>CAVXAO010000013.1:0-295989 GCA_963759695.1 uncultured Solirubrobacterales bacterium | reverse complement strand
TTACTGGTTGCAGGCGCTCGGCGCCGCTTTGCTCGTCCCCGCCGCGGCCCGGATCGCCGAGTCGCGGAGCGGAAAGCGACGCCGGATCGATGTGCCGGGAGCGGTCGCGCTGACGGGCGGGATGGCATCGCTCACCGCCGGCCTGATCGAGGGGCGGTCCAGCTGGACGAGCCAGCTGACGGTGGCGCTTCTCGCGATCGGCCTGTTCTCGCTCGCGCTATTCGCGACGATCGAGCTCCGCCGTCAGGAGCCGATGCTCGATCTGCACCTGTTTCGGCGACCGCTGTTCGTGGCCTCGCTCAGCGGGGCCCTCTTCACCGGCTTGGCCGTAATCGGAGTGATGAGCTTCTCGCCGACGCTGATGGAGCGGGGATTGGGCATCACCCCGGTCGACAGCGCACTCGTGCTGACGGCGTGGTCGGCGACGAGCATGGCCGTCGCCATTATGGCTCGCAGGCTGCTCGTCCGGATCGACTCGCCGGCCGCGCTCGCCATCGGCCTGGCGCTCTGCGGATCGGCGAATTCGCGCTCAGTGGCCTAGGGACTGGCTCCTCGTGGGCGGCGCTGATACCCGGACTTGCAATCGCGGGCATCGGCAGCGGCCTAGCGAACCCGGCACTGGGCAGGCTCGCCGTCGAATCCGTCCCGAGGGAACGCACGGGCCTCGGAAGCGGGTCCAACAACACCGCGAGGTACATCGGCGGTGCCGCGGGCGTCGCCCTGGTCGTGCTGCTCGTGGCAACCGGCGGGAGCGCCGAGACGCCACACCAGCTCCTCAGCGGTTGGGACCTGGCGACGATCGTATGCGGAGGGCTGTGCCTCGTCGGCGCGCTGATCGCTGTTTGGTGCGGCCGTCCGCTCGCTGGGCGCTAGAGCGTCCCGGTCGAGCGATTGCGGCGGACCAGCGAGTCGATGCTCGCGGCCACCAGGAGCACGATCCCTGTGGCGATGAACTGCCCGGCGGCGTTGATCCCCATCAGCGCCAGGCCGTTGAACACGACACCGATCACCAGCCCGCCGAGCAGGGCGTGGATGGGCTTGCCGCGCCCGCCGAACAGGCTCGCCCCACCGATCACGGCGGCGGCCACGGCATACAGCGTGTACGTGCCGCCGTCGGTGGAGGTCGAAATCGAGCCAAGTTGCGAGATGAAGACCAGGCCGGCGATACCCGCGGTCATTGCGCTGAAGGTGAACGCGATTCTCCGGACTCCCTGGACCTTGATGCCGGCCCGGCGCGCCGCCTCTGGGTTGGCGCCGATCGCGTACATGTACCGCCCGAGCCTCGTCCGCGCCAGCATTATCGAATACGCCAACAGCACGATTCCGATGAACGGGACCACCCAGGGGACACCCTTGAGCGGCGTCAGCAGGCCGCGGTTGAGGTTGCAGATGTATACGAGCACGATCCCGCCGATCGCGGTGACGCCGATCGTAAACAGCGTGATGCTGAGCGGCGGCGCGCTCAGGCCTTTGGCCCGCCGGCGCGCAGCGCGCGAGAGCGACACCGCCGCGAAGATCGCCAGCGCGACCACCAGCACGATCCATCCCAGAGCCGGGCTCATGTTGGCATTCACGAGCTTGAAGATGGGGCTGTTGCTGTCGACCGACATCACGCCACCGACGGCCGTCTTGTCGATCGTGGCCAGCTCGATCATGACGCCTTCCCAGACCAGTAGACCGGCCAGCGTGACCACAAAGGACGGCACATGGAGCCGGGTGATCAGGGACCCCTGGGCATAGCCGATCGCAGCGGTGACGCCGACACCACAGATGACCGCGAGCCACCACGGAAAGTTGACGGGAGAGGCGGCCAGCTCGGCGATCACGAACCCACCGACGGCGAGTACAAAGCCGACCGACAGGTCGATCTCCGATAGCACCAGGGCGAAGATCTCGGCTGCACCGAGCAATATGTAAATCGAAGATTGCTGAAGCAGGTTGACGAGGTTGATCGCCGAGTCGAACTTGGAGCGCTCGATCTGGAAGAAGATGATGATGACGACGAGGCCGACGATGATCGGCAGCGCACCGCTCTCTCCGCTTCGGATCCGCCGGCCCAACGCCCGCAGGTACTCTGGGAGCGAGTCGGCCAGCACCTCGGGTGCCACCGCCGTCAGGTCGATGTCGCTTTCGGGGGCTGCGGTCAGGTCCTCGTCCTGCTCGACCGAGAGCGGCGGCTCTTGAAGTTCGGACGGGGTTCCGGTGGATGAAAACTCGTCCGGCATCAGCCCTCCCGTCCGGTCTCGGCCGGGATCCCGGCTTCGCTCGTCGCGCGCTCGGAGCGCCCGGTGGTCATGTAGTCGACGACCGAGCTCGGATCGAACTCAGAAGCCGGACCCTGGGCGACCATCCGACCGAGATATAGGACCACGATCCGGTCCGCGACGGCGAACACGTCGTTGAGGTTGTGGGAGACCACGAGCACCGCGACCCCGTGCGAGGCGAGTCGCTTTATCAGGCTCAGCACCATCCTCGTCTGCGCCACGCCCAGGGCCGCCGTCGGCTCGTCCATGATCACGAGCTTCGCCTTCGACATGACGGCCTTGGCGACGGCCACCGACTGCCGCTGACCGCCGGAGAGCGATGCCACGGGTTGGCGGATCGACCGGATCGTCTTGACGTTCAGCTGGTTGAGCGTGTCCCGTGCCGAGATCTCCATCGTCGCCTCGTCGAGCAGGGCATGGCGGAGCGGCTCGTGGCCGAGAAACATGTTCTGCACGATGTCGAGGTTCTCGCAGAGCGCGAGGTCCTGGTAGATCGTGGTGATGCCGGCCGCCTCCGCGTCGCGTGGCCCGTGGAAGTGGACCGGCTTCCCCTCCCACAGGATCTGTCCCTCGCTGGGGCCCCACAGCCCGGCGATCGTCTTGATCGTGACCGACTTGCCGGCCCCGTTGTCCCCCGTGAGCGCCGTCACCTTCCCTGGCGGGACGTCGAGATCGATGCGCGACAGCGCCTGCACGGGGCCGAAGCGCTTGGCGATCCCGCGCAGAGACAGCAGCGGGGTCCCGTTGGATCCAGCGCCATCTGACGCTGTGGTCGCCGGACTGTCCGAAGTGCTCATCTCTTCCCTCGCTGCACGGGTCCCTTCTGATCGATCAGAAGGGACCCACGCACACTATCGCACTAGTCGTTTCGGATCAGCTCGTGATCCCCGCCGCCTTGCAGTCCGCCGCATACTTGCCACCACACAGCTGCGCTGTCGGCACGAAGTTGTCCTTCACGATCGTGCTGTTCATGTTCGCCGGGGTGACCCAGATCGGCGTCAGCAGCGACGACGGAACCGCCGCATGCGTCACCGTATCCGTGGTCGTTCCGTTCAGGAGTCCCGACGGCGCGGGCTTGCCCGCCCGCAGGTAGAGCGCCAGCGCAATCGCCGACTGCGCCTCCAGGTAGATCGGCTTGTAGACCGTCCCGCACTGGTATCCGGCGAGGACGTTCTGCAGACCGGTCAGCGTCGCGTCCTGTCCTGTCGTCGGGAACGTCTTTGCCTTGACGCCGTGGCTCTGCAGGTAGCTGATGATCGGCGCGCCGGTCTCGTCGTTGGGAATGACCGCCGAGTTGATGTTGGAGTGTGCCGTGAAGGCGCCCTGGAACTCCGTAAGCGCCTGCGGAGGCTTCCACGTGCCGGCGGTCTTGGTGACGAGCTTGTACTTCCCGGATGCGAACAGGGGGTTCAGCACGCTGTAGTAGCCCTGCGCGAACAGCGTAGCGTTGTTGTCGGTGACATCGCCGTGCATCACGACGACGTTCGGATGCGCGACCTTCCACTGCTGGACGCAGCTGACGAACCCCGAGCCGATCAGCTGACCGACGCGAACGTTGTTGAAGCTGACGTACTTCGTGCCGGGCGGGCTCCCGAGCGTGAGCCGGTCGTAGTCGATCACCGCAACCCCGTGGGCCTTGGCGTAGCGCGTGACGGTCAGACCCGTACCAGAGTCCTCCGGGTCGATCAGCAGCACCGTGGCGCCGTTGGTGATGGCGCTCTCGGCGTCGGTCACGAACGTCGAGTCGCTCCCGAGGGCGTTCTGGACGGTGATGTCCGAGCTCGAAATGCCCGCCGCTTCGGCCGCCTTCTTGATGTCAGGCGCATCGAACTCGACGTAGCGCGTCGAGCTCGTGGTGTCGGGAAGGATCGCGGCGATCTTCCCGTGCCCGGCGGCAGCGAGCGACTTCAGCCCGGCCATCGCCGAGAAATCATTCGTAAATGCGGTGGTCGAGATGCTCGGCGTCGACGAGCTGGTGGAGCTCGACGTTGTCGAGGTACTGGTGGTACTCGACGACGACGAGCTGCCGCACCCGGCGGCCACCAGCGCCATCGCCGACGTGAGCACAATGGCTCCGAACCAACGAGTACTCAAATTGCACACTCCTCTCTCATCGGCGCTCACCTTCGGGCACCGCCTGGATCGCTAACTGCTGGGGCTTTCCCCGGCGTCGTTACCGTCGCAGACGGCGCTTGGCTTGTCCAATCAAGTTAACTGATCGTAAACCCGAGACGAGCCTGTGGGTGCTTTATTGCGCTATGCACCTGAAGATGGAGCCACGCGCAATCTCGACTCAATCTCTAACCCTGTACAGAGTTAGTAAGCGCTCACCCTAGGTGCCGCCGGCCGCAACGACCGACTACCATCGCCGCCGGCCATGGACCTGGGCATCAGCCAACTCGCCGACGGGTTCGCACGGGTCGTCGGCGACCTACCCGCGGAGCGTCTCGAGTGGTTGATGCGAACGTCGCTGCGCCGCCCGCTCCTCGACGCGATCTTCTGGCAGATGCCAAAGCACCTCGACCGGTCGCGCGCCGCACGGCTGAGCGCGACCGCCCGGTGGCGGATCACCGGGCACCAGGACCGCCACGTCGACGTCTACGACCTCGCGATCAGCGATGGCCAGTGCCAGGTCAGCCGAGGCGGGGGGAGCGCGAAGCCCCAGGTCACGATCACCGTCGACCGTGTGGAGTTCCTGCGTCTGATCACGGGCCACTCCGACGCGCTCAAGGCGTACTTCACGGGACGACTCGGTCTGTCCGGCGACATCATGCTCGCGGCCAGGCTGATCTCGATGTTCCGGATCCCGAGCGGCGGCTCGTCGCGCCCCGCTTGACCCGCGTCGTCTGGCCTGGTCGAATCGTCCCCGAAATCAGACCGAAGGAGACGAGATGTCGGTAATCATGGCGCTGCGGGTCACGGCCGATCCAGCGCGAGTACAGGAAGCTCTCAACAGCGATCCCGAACGGCTGCAGGGAATCGCCCAGCGCTCCCGAGACGCCGGGTGCATCCACCACCAGTTCTTCGCCAACGAGGCCGGTGGCGAGGTCCTCGTGGTGGATGAGTGGCCCGATGCCGCCTCGTTCATGCGGTTCTTCGAGAGCAACCCTGACGTCGGCGAGATGATGGCCGAGGCGGGCGTCACGGAGCGGCCCACGCCCGTGTTCTGGCGCGAGCTGGACACGCCGGACAAGTTCTAGCTCTAGCGAGGCGATACACAGCGCTCCCCGCTGTCAGCCCTCGAGGCAGAGCCCCAGGGGCACGCTCATGGTTTGGCGTGCCCCGTGAACTCGATCACCTGCTGGAACGTCGAGCGGTTGGTCCAGCGCATCGTGAACGGGATCAATCCGGGCACGAAGTGGATCCGTTCGGCGGTGGCGCTCGAGTACCACGCGTCCGCGTTGGGACCCTCGGTCGCCTCGAGCTGGTTCGCCGCGGCCTGGATCGCCGCCCATAGCGAGGCCCGGCACGCGGTCAGGCTGCCGTTGCCGCAGTAGCGCCGGCTGAACTTGCCACGCACCTTCATCCCCAGCTCGGTCCGGAGGTCCTTCGACACGTAGCCGTACCAGCCGGGGTCGAAGGACGGTGTGCTGCTGGTCGGCATCATCTGCTCGAGGTTCGCGGTCAGCGGGCCGAGGACGGGCTGCATGACGGCGAGCGCGATCCCGTTCCACGCCGTGTCCATCACGGCCGCGCCGGGCGCGTCGATCTTCCCGTCGAGGTTGAGGTCGATGCGACTGGCCCCGTCCGCGCGCCACTGGTCGATCAGACCGGCGGCCTCGGCCGCCAACTGGCTCGGAGCCGGCCCGCCGTCGAGGACCTTCCTGATGATCGGCCACACCTCGATCGCGCGCAGATCCTCGGTGGCGGCGCGATTCATGATCGAGACGTCGTCGTTCTCGTGCATCCCCTTCTGGAACCCGCGGTAGAGCTGCACGCGATGGACCGGGCCGTAGGCGTAGTTGTCGGATGCCGCTCCCCACCCCGGCGCGGGCTTGTTGTTCCAGTTGGTGAGGATGTCGGAGCGCGGTTCGATCATGTGCGGGTGGCGGTCGAGCGGGAGCCAGCCACGCCAGTCGTACTTGCCGGTTCCGAGCGCCGGAAGGCTCGGATCGGTGCCCTTGGCCATGATCGGCAGCCGGCCCGAGGAGAAGTACGCGATGTGCTTGCTGTCGATGTAGGGCCAGTTGAACGTCGTCCCGAAGTGATTGACCGCGCGGAAGAACTCCTGTGGGTTGTGGACCCGGTCCGAGTCGAGATCACTCAGCGCGATCTCGCCGGTCGGCTCGTCGCCGCGCGTCGAACGGTCGAGCGTGACCGCGTACGGGCGCCCGTGCACGGTCACCGTGCCGCTTACCGGACCGTGGACGGTCTCGTAGTAAGTGAGCTCGCGCGCGGGCTGGCCGTCGCCCGCGCCCAGCAGCCCTGCGTCGAAGAACTTCATCGGACGGCACCGGCCCTTGTAGAAGTAGAAGTGCGAGTCGCGGGTGGGCGGGCTCCCGTCCGGGTTGCACAGCTGCTCGAGGAACTGCTGCTCGTTCTCCGAGTCCGCGCTGGTGAGGCTCCAGGCGAAGTCGCGGCCCCGGCCGATGAACACGTACGGGGCGATCGGCGCGATGATCCCCTCGGCGTTGATGCCTCCGCCGTGGAGGTCGCCCTGCATCACGATCTCGGGGTAGTAGTAGCCGAGCTGCGGGCCCATCACGGCGATCGGATGGTGGTTCGCCGAGTACTTGTGGCCGGCGATGATGAAGTTCGAGGCCAGCTTGTGCGAGACCTCCTGCGTGGCCATCGCCGTCGTTTCGGCGGCGCTCTCCGATCCGGGATCGACGACCATCGCGCCTGGCGTGGGGCCCTTCGGAACGCCGTCGTAGGGGAACGGCTTCTTGATCGTCGTCGGCGCCTCGGGGTCGTTGACCTCGCGCAGATCGCGGAACACCTTCAGGCCGGCCTTGGCCCCGAGCCGCTGCTCGAGACGCGCAAGAAAGTCCGAGTTGGCGACCTCGTTGCCGCCGCCGTTGCCGAAGATCGAGCCGATGAACGCAAACCCGGCGATCGCATCGGTCAGCTTCGCCTTGGGCAGCTTCGGCCCCGCCTGCTCGGTCGATGCCTCGTAGGCGTTGATTCCGTCGACCCAGTCCTGCAGGTCGCGGAGGACCTGCCGTCCCTGCCTCCCAGCGCGCCTGAGCACGTTCTCCTGGCGCGCGACGAAATTGATCGTCTGCTGGCTCGGCGTGAACGAGCGGGCCGATGTGACGAGACCGAAGGGGTTGATGCCGGGGACGTCGAGCGTCGCCAGGTAGGCCGGGCCGAGACCCTCCAGCAGGAGCAACCCACGGTCCTCGGCCGCCACCCACCCCGAGCCGAACATGACGTCGGCGCGGGTGCGCCCGTAGATGTGGGGGACGTCGTGCTGGTCGCGGTAGATCGTGAGGCCGGGCTTAGGGCGTTCGACGCGCACGATCGGCCCCTGGACGCCAAACTTCTCGGACAGGTAGAAGCGGCTCAGATCCGCCATCGTCACGTGGCCCTCGAGCGGCGTCAGCGCGTCGTAGAGCTGACCCTGATCGGTCGAGTACTGGTCGGCGGGAAGGCCGCCGAACTCGCCGGGAGCGAGGATGTTGAACGCAGGTCCCGAGTAGTCGAGCCGTGCCTGCGCCGGCGCGACGATCAGCAGGACAGAGATGGCGCTCGCGAGAAGACCGCCGATAAATGTTGGACGCACCGCGTGATCCCTTTCTGGACTCAGATTTCGAGCCGGGACTCTTCCAGGTCCAGCTCCTGGATGACGCGGTTCATCGTCTCAACGGAGATCGTGCCGTGGCGTCTCAGCTGAACGAGCGCGTTGTCAACCGGGCCCGGACGGGTAGATTCCGGCTGACCTTGGCCAACCGACATGAGCACTGAGGGGCGCGCGGCGCTCGTCACCGGCGCCGCGAGCGGGATCGGACGCGCGGTCGCCACCCGGCTCGAGGAGGCCGGGATGCAGGTGCTCGCCGTCGATCTGCGTCCCGACCCCGATGGCCCCGGCACCGCCCACCAGTCCGATCTGACCGACGTAGCCGCCAACGCGGCCGCGGTCGCCGCGGCGCTCGAGCGCTTCGGCCGGCTCGACGTCGTCGTTCCGAACGCCGGGGTGCAACACGTCGCACCCGTCGAGGAGTTTCCAGTCGATCGCTGGCAGACGATCATCGCCCTGATGCTGACGAGTCCGTTCCTGCTGGCACGAGCGGCGTGGCCGGCGCTGAAGGAGAGCGACAGCGGGCGCTTCATCGCGATCGCCTCGGTGCATGCGCTCGTCGCCTCACCGTTCAAGGCCGCGTACGTCTCGGCCAAGCACGGGCTGCTGGGACTCGTCAAGACCCTCGCACTCGAGGGTGCGAGCGACGGGATCACCGCGACCGCCGTGTGCCCTGGGTACGTCCGAACGCCGCTCGTCGAAGGTCAGATCGCAGATCAGGCCCGCGCGCACGGGCTCCCCGAGGACCGCGTCCTCGAGGAGGTCATCCTGGCGCCGCACGCGGTCAAGGAGCTGATCGAGCCGTCCGAGGTCGCCGAGGTTGTCGCGTTCCTCGCCGGCCCCGCCGGCCGCGCCTTCACTGGCGTACCGGTGACGATGGACCAGGGTTGGACCGCCCGGTAAGGGATTCCGGCACGGTCCCGCCTTCAGGAATGCCGCCGCACCTTCGCCAGCAGCGCCGGCCAGTGGTCAGCGAGCGCTTCGTGACCCATGAACAGGCCGAGGTGACCGCCGGCGGTTATGTCCCGGTGCACGAGCTCGGCAGGTGTCGATGCGCGATCGGCCAGCGCGAACACCTGGTCAGGTGGTGTGATGTGATCGGTCGCGCCCGCGAGGAGATTGAGCGGCATGTCGATCCTCGCGAGATCGACGAGCTTGCCACCGATCCTGAGCGCGCCGCCAACGAGTTCGTTGTCGCGGAACAGGTGGCGGACGATCCACAGGTAGAACGCGCCGGGGATGTCCTGAGTGTGCTTGAACCAATCCTCGAACTCCCGGTAGCGCGTCACATGGGCCGGATCGTCGAGGTTCAGCAGGAGCCCGATTTGCCGGGAGATCTCCGCGCTCGGCTGGATCATGACGAACCCCGCGAGCATGCTCTCGCCCTTCAGTACGCCACCGCCGGCAGCGACCAGTGCCTCGTAGAAGAACAGATTCCCGTCCGGCGCCAGCCGCCGGAGGACCTCGTGGATCACGGGCTCGCCAGCGTGAAAATCGATTGGAGCGCCGGCGATGGTGAGGGTGTTCACGCGCTCCGGGTTCAGCGCGGCGTAGACCGCCGCGAGCCATCCGCCCTGACAATCGCCGATCAGGTTCACGCGGCCGCCACAGTGCTCGACGGCGAGGTCGACCATGTCGAGGTAGTCGTCGATCGAGGTGCCGGCCGTCTCGCACGTGGCGCCGATCCAGTCCAGCGAGAGAGCGCGCTCGAGCCCTGAGGCCAGGATCGCGCCGATCTGGCTCTGCTCGCGGGAGTAGTCCGCGATGCATGAGTCGTGACCCGCTTGCGGTGGGACCACCAGCGTCGGGACGAGGCCCCGTTTGCGCGAAGTGGAGAAGTCGCGCAGCCGCGCGATCGGCGCCTCGAACATCACCTCGTGTGGCGTCGTCCACGACGGGGCCCGCCGCGCGGCAGTAAGCCCGAGCCAGCGAGGTATGTCGAGGCCGAAGGGGCCGCTCGCAATCAGTCTCGCGGTGCAGTCGGCGACGCCGTCGCCGGCGGCGCTCCAGGCTTCAAGCCAGTTATCCAACAGCCCGAGCCCAGTGGTGGGAACAGGCGGGTACCCCAGCAACGCATCCATGGTCGGCCTCCTTCAGACGACGGAGCACCGATGGCTGTCCATCGGTGCTCGCCGCTTCGTCAGATTGATGGGACGGCTACTTGAGCAGGCTGCGGACGGTGGTCGCGTACGTGGTGGAGAGCTCACGCGCAATCTCGGCCTGGGCCTCGATCACGGTCTTGAGCCACTCCTGCTGGCTCAGTCCGGCGAGCTTCACCTCGAGGTCGATGGCGTGGTCGACCGCGTTCTCGTACGAGTCGAGGTAGAGGTTGCCGGCCTTGCGGCTGGCGGCGAGAAACTGCTCGTTGAGGTCCTTGATCTGCGTGAACGCCTCATCCATCGGGGGCGTCCCGTTCTTCGCGGTGGTAGCCATTTCTGCTCCTTATTCGCGTGCGACTTAGGTACGACTGCTAGCAGGTTAGCAGGAATTGTGCAAACGGGCAAGCAGGAGTAACGTGCGGCTCGCGGCGTCACCGTTTACGGAGCGAGGATACGGTCAAGGAGGATAGGGTCAGATGCCAGGCGAACCAGCCAGCCCCGATCAGCAAGCAGCGCGTCTCTACGAAGAAGCCGAGGCCGCGACGGCGCGAGCGATGGAGACGCTCGTCGCCAGCGGAGGCTTCAGTGCCCTGCTCGTGAACATGGCGGAGAACGTGGCGGCCGTGACCAGGCTTGGCGCGGACACGATGGACCTCGTCCTCCGGAACCTCCGCCTCGCCAGCCGGCGGGACATCGTCCGACTGGGTCACCAGCTCGCGCGCACGGAGGACAAACTCGAACGAGTCCTCCAGGAGGTGGAGGGGTTGCGCGCCGAGCTGAATGCCCCGGCGAAGAGGAATGCCCGTTCGCCGAGCCGGAGGCCGGCGGAGCGATGAACGTCACCGAGCGGATCCGACGAACGCCCGGCGTGGCCGTGGAATTCACGAACGTGCTGCTGACGACTCCCGACGCGCCGATCGGGCAGACCCCCCGGGAGGTCGTCTGGACGCACCGAAACACGACGCTGTACCGGTATCGCTCGCGGAGCCCGGTCCACCCCGTGCCGATCCTGCTCGTGTTCGCTCTCATCAACCGGCCCGAGATCTTCGACCTGCGACCCGGCAACTCATTCGTGGAGTTCCTGCTCGAGGAGGGGTTCGACGTGTTCCTGGTCGACTGGGGCGTGCCGGACGAGGAGGACGCGGATATGGGACTCGCCGAGTTCGCCTGCGACGAGCTCCACTGGGCCGTCCGGGAGACGCTGCTCGCGTCCGGTCAGGATGAGCTGACGCTGCTCGGTTGGTGCATCGGGGGCACCCTGTGCGCGATGTACTGCGCGCTGCATACCGGCCAGTCGGCCGTCCGAAACGCGGTGCTGCTGACGACGCCGATAGGCCCCGGCTCGTCCCTATACGCGCGCTGGGTTGAGAATCTCGACGCCGAGCTGGTCGCGGACAGCTACGGCTCGATTCCGGGCGCCTTGATCGACTGGGCGAACAAGCTGATGAAACCCGTGACCAACTACGTCTCGACCTACCGGCGGCTGTTCCAGAACCTCGTCGAGGGAAAGCCCGTGCGGGAGAGCTACCAGGCGATGGCCAAGTGGGTGGCGGATAACCCGCCGTTCCCGGGGCGCGCCTTTCGGGAGTGGATCACGTGGATTTACCAGGAGAACCGCCTGGTCGATGGACGTTTGCAGCTGCGTGGCGAGCGCGTCGAGCTGCGCGCGATCGACCAGAACCTGTTGGTCGTCACCGCGGGATCCGATCACATCGCCCCGGTTGAGGGCACCGTCCCGCTCATCGATCTCGTCTCGAGCAAGGACGTCACCCACCTCGCCCGGCCGGGTGGGCACATCGGGCTGATGGCCGGTTCGAACGCGAGACACGAAATCTGGCCCGATCTCGCCGCCTGGCTCGCCGAGCGGTCGGACCGCTGAGAGAGGAGTAGCCATGTCGGTCAGCACGGACGGCTCGAGATCCTCGTCAACAACGCCGGCATCACGAGCGACGAGACGGTCCTGAAGATGTCCGACGAGGACCGGTACAAGGTGATCGCCGTCAACCTCTCCGGCGCGTTCTTCATCCCGGGCCGCGCTGGCACGCGCGGTCTGGGCGGTCAACGGCGGAATGGACATGTGACCGGCTGATCGGCACCCACGACGCCGACGGCAGTTATGGACACACCCCAGAAGATCGACTGGAGCGAGCAGGAGTTCAGCGAGGTTCGGCCGGGCATCTTCGGCGCGACCGTTCACACGCCGCAGCTCACGGCGACGCTCTACCGGTACGGGCCGGACACGAGCTGGGAGGAGCACCAACATCCGCAGGACCAGATCACGACGGTCCTCGAAGGCGTGGTCGACTTCGTGGTCGCCGGCGAGCCGGTCCGGCTCGAGGCCGGACAGCTGGCGGCCCTTCCCGGCGGGACGCCCCACTCGGCGACCGTGCCAGGTCCCGGAGCGGTGAGTCTGAACGTGTTCACGCACCGCGAAGCGCCACCGGATGGCTGAGTGGCTGGGGCTCACCGGCCGGCGGGTGCTGGTGGCGGGCGGCGCCGGGACGATCGGTACCGCGCTCGTCGAGGGGTTCCTCGAGGCGGGGGCGACGGTCGCGGTGATCGATCTGCGCACCGAGGCCGTCGACCGCGGGGTCTCCGCGATGCGCGAGGTCGACCTGAGCGACGGCGGCGCCGCGCGCCGGTCGGTGGCGGACGTCCGGGACGAGCTCGGCGGCCTCGACGCGTTCGTGCACTGCGTCGGCGTCAACGATCGCAAGCCAATCGAGAGCTACAGCGGCGACGAGTGGGACCGGATGCTCGCGATCAACCTCTCGAGCGCCTTCCACACCGCGACCGAAGCGGCGGTCGGCATGCGCGACCAGCGCCACGGCCGGATCGTCTTCTTCTCCTCGGTGGCGGGGCGCAGCGGCCACAAGCTCCATGCGCCCTACGCCGCGACCAAGGGCGCGATCAACCAGCTGATGCGCGTGCTCGCACACGAGTACGCGGAGCACGGCGTGACCGCCAACGCCGTCGCTCCCGGATACATGGACACGGCGCTCACCCGGCGCTACCTCGAAGAGCACCCTGACAGGCGCCGCGCACTAATCGAATTGATTCCAGCGGGGCGGTTCGGAACGCTCGAGGAGGTCGTCGGCCCTGTCCTCTTCCTGTGCTCGCGCCACGCGAGCTTCATCACCGGTCAGGCCTTGTACATCGACGGCGGTCGAACCATCGTCTAGCTGTCGCGGCCCGGATAAGCTGCGACCGCGACTGGCGGCGACATGGCGATCCGACTGTGGCGGCGGTCGGCTCGTGTTGGTGGGCGGCCCTCGATAAAAGGCAGCAAGGAGGGTTGGGTCAAGGCGGCTGCAGCTCGCCGGAGCGCTTGGTCGGCCTGGTTGGGCGCTCACGCGGGTCTTCGTGGCGACTCTGTGCCGAGAGCGTGTCGAGAGTGTCACGGGCATGGTGCATAGCGCGTCAGCACCGGCGCCAGATCCGAGCCCTGTCGACTTGAGCACACTCTTCGTGCATAACCCGCCAGGGCTCGCCATTCGGCGCAAGATTGTCGTGTTGTGCACCATCGAAACGGCCCGCGGTCGCCCCCGTTCCCGCCCTCTTCCCCAGCGCCGTTTTCCGAGCCGCCCGCAAATCAGGTCGAAGGTCGTTGCTCGATGTGCGCGCCTTGTCGGCTGCCGAGGCGTTCAGATCGGGCCGGATCCAGTTCAGCGCGCTCCGGCTCACAGCCGATAAGCGATCAATGGAAGTGGACCGGAAGCCCCTCCGCCACTCGACGGTGGCGTCAGTGCTCGCACCGCTCGTGATCGGTTTGCTCGCGATGCTCGCGGCTTACGCGGGGCTGCCCCGAGCGTTCTGCTTCGACGTCGCGTGGACGCTCGCCGCCCTCGGCGCGCTCGCGGCGATGGTGCACGCGCGCAGCCGCGCCAGGCCCGCCAACCGCCTGCGCTGGACGTTGTGGGCGATCGCCGTGGGATCCTGGCTGGTCGGGCAGCTCGGATGGGACCTGTTCGGCGTCATCGGCTTCCCGGCATCCCCGAACGTCGCCGACTTCGGCTGGTACGGGTTCGCGCTGTTGGTGATGGCGAGCATGCTCCGCCTCCCCCGATCGCCCCGGCCCGTTCAGGTGGCGCTCGTGTTCGAGACGCTGCCTCTGATCTTCGCCGCAGTGGCCCTATCGCTGGCGATGGAGTGGTCTCAGGCCGGGGCCTCAGAGCTGGCACTCGCTCCGAAGGTTGCCGACCTCGCGTATCCGGCGCTGTACATCTCGGCGGCGGTGCTGACGCTCCAGGCCATGGCCAGTGGCACCTTGCGTGGACTGCGGACCAACTCGCTGCGGCTGGTGCTCGGTGGTCTCGCGGCCCAGGCGCTCGCGTTCAGTCTGTGGACGAGTCAGCTGCTCCAGGGCAACTATGCCCCTGGGCACACGTTGCTGGATCCATTGTGGGTCCTCGGCCTTACGGCGATCGGGATCGGCGGCCTGCTCGCCGCGCGCACGCCCGAACCAGTCGCGCGGTTCGAGGAGCCCGGCCCAAGGGGCGTTGTCCTCCCGGCCGGGATGTTCCTCGTCCTCCTCGTCGCGCTCGTGACCTCGCGCCTGGTTGAGGTCCCCGCCCGCGAGACGATCACGCTCGAAACCGGGCTGATGTTCTGCGGCGCGGCGCTGATCGCGCGCTCGGCCCTGCTCGGGCGCTACATGCACGTTTCGCTGAGTCGTGAACGGGCGACGATGGCCCAACTTGCCGAGCGCGAGTCGGAGCTCGCGAAGCTGAACCACCAACTGATCGAGGATTCCAGACGCGATCCGCTGACAGGGATTGGCAATCGCCGCGCGCTCGCCGACGACCTCCCGCTGCTCGAAGCGCTCCATCGCGACCGCGCCGAGACGTTCGCCTTCGCCCTTTGCGACGTCGACCACTTCAAGTCTTACAACGACAGGATCGGCCACCTCGCCGGCGATCAGGCGCTGCGGATGATCGCCGCGATCGCCCGTGGAGCGCTCCGCGAATCGGACGCGGCATACAGGTTTGGCGGCGAGGAGTTACTGCTCGTGCTCCGGGATGTGTCGGACACCGAAGCCGTGCGGGTGGCGGAGCGGGTTCGCTGCGCCGTGGAGCGGGCCGCCTTCGCGCATCCCGAGGGCGAGGACGGCGTCCTGACAGTGTCGATCGGGGTCGCCTGCGCTGATGCGGATCCGGGGCAGTTGCTGGCGCAGGCGGACGCGGCGCTCTACCAGGCCAAGCATCTCGGGCGCAATCGCGTGATCTGCTCGTCCGAGAGCCGTTCGAGTCCGACGCCGATCTGGCAGCGCACGCAAACGACCGACGAGCCTGTGGCCAGGCACCTGCGGAGCATGCTCGCCGTCTCCCGAGCCGCCGCCGAACGCGAGGGCCCGATGCCCGTTCTCGAGGCGCTGGCGGAGGCGATTCACACCGAGCTTTCCTTCCAGGTTGTGGCCGTGAACCTGCGAGAACAGTGGGGCGAGGTGTTCCGCGTGGTCCTCGTGCTCGGCGACCAGGAAGCGCGGAGCGCGCTGCTCGACAGCACGAACACGCTCGCCGAATGGGAGGGTCTGTTTGCCGCGGGCGAGGTCGTGCACGGCGCTGCTTGGCTGCCGGCGGGGTCATACGAGTACGAGATGGAGGGGGCCGTATGGACGCCACCGGAGGTCGCCTCCCTGTTCCCGGACGCGTGGCATCCGGAGGACATGCTCCTGCTTCCGCTCCGATCCTCGAGGGGCGAGCTGCTCGGGATCGTGTCGGTGGATCAACCCGTGCTGGGTCGACGTCCGACCGAGGCGGAGATCGGCGTGCTGATGGCGGTGGTCGACCACGCCGGCCTGGCGCTTGACCAGACCCACCGCGAGGAACAGGCCATGCGCGAGCAGTCCGACGAGCTCCGTCTGGCGGCCGTGATGCTGCTTGCCGAGACCCTCGACCTACGCGATCCGAGCACGGCGCTGCATTCGACCACGGTCGGACAACTCGCGCGCGACACGGCGCTCGCGCTCGGCCTCGCTCCCGACCACGTGACGCGAGTTCATGCCGCCGGCGTTCTGCACGATCTCGGCAAGCTCGGGATCGCCGACGCGATCCTCCACAAACCGGGGCCGCTCGACGACAGCGAGTGGCGCGAGATGCGACGCCACCCGGAGGTCGGCGCGCGCATCCTCGAGCACGCCGGGATGCACGACATTGCCAGCTGGGTGCGAGGCCATCACGAGCGCGTCGACGGCCGGGGCTATCCGGCCGGGCTCCGCGGCGTCCAGATCTCTCTGGAGGCGCGCATCCTCGCGGTGGCCGATGCCTACGAGGCGATGATCACCGACCGTCCCTACCGCTCCGGTATGGCTTCAGAGGTTGCCCGAGCCGAGCTCCGTCGGTGCGCTGGAACGCGGTTCGACGCGCACGTGGTCGACGCCTTCCTCGGCGCGGTTCCTGCGGGCCCGCACGCCTACGGCGAGCACGCAGCCGCTACGGTCGCCGCGGTGTAACCGCGACTTCTCTGCGTCATCACGGAGCGCCGGGCATATGCTGAGCGCCCGAGATGTCCGAGACCGTCACGCGTTTCTTCGTCGTCCCGCACACGCACTGGGACCGGGAGTGGTATCGCCCGTTTGAGCACTTCCGGCTGATGCTCGGGAAGGTCGTTGACGAGGTGCTCGACACGCTCGAGCGCGATCCGGATTTCACGTCGTTCACGCTCGACGGCCAGGCGATCGTGCTCGAGGACTACCTCGCTGTCCGACCGGAGAACGAGGCTCGCCTGCGGGCGCTGATCGCAGCAGGCCGGATCGAGCTCGGTCCGAGCTATGTGCTGCCCGATGAGTTTCTGGTCGGTGGGGAGCCGCTCATACGCAATCTTCTGATCGGCCGGGCCGTCTGCGAGCGGTTTGGCGGTCGGCCCTCGCCGGCGGGGTACCTTCCCGACAGCTTCGGTCATCCCCTCCAGCTGCCGCAGATCCTCGCCGGCTTCGGCATCGAGAGCTTCCTGTTCTCGCGCGGGCTCGGCGACCAGCTCGATGATCTTGGCGTCTGCTTCAACTGGTTCGCGCCGGACGGCAGCTCGGTTCGCGCAGTCCAGCTTCTGGCGGACTACAGCAACTTCGCGAACGTCTCAGGCCCGGACGATGGCGAAGCGCGGGTCCTTGGGCTGATGGAGCGTTTCGCGCCGGCGCTCGACCGCGCGGGTGTCCGCGAGGTTGTGCTCTGCAACGGCACCGACCACTGGCGGATTCAGCCCGAGATGCCGTCCTGGTGCGCCGAACTGGAGCGGCGGTTATCCGGCTCGTCATTTGCGATCGCCCGCTACGGCGACTACGTGTCGATGTTGCGGACCGGCGAGCTTCCCTCCTGGATGGGCGAGCTGCTCGGCAGCCGGCTCCAGAACGTTCTGCGCGGTGTCAACTCCGCGCGCCTATACCTCAAGCAGGCCAACGAACTTGCCGAGCAGCGGCTGCTGAGCGTCGAGACGCTCGCCGCGCTGCGCGCACTCCGAAACGGTGGCCGCTTTCCGAAGGAAGACTTCACGTTCGCGTGGCGCGAGCTACTCAAGTGCCAGCCGCATGATTCGATCTGCGGCTGTTCCTGCGACGAGGTCCACCGGGACATGCTCGATCGCTATGCGTCGCTTCACCGGACGCTCGACATGCTCAGCTGGGACGCGCTCGAGGGCTTTGCCGGAAGTGACACCGCCGGCGAGATCGGGCTCGTGAACCCTTTGCCGTTCGCGCGTTCCGGGGTGCTGCGGCTCGACGGGGTGGAACTGACGTTGGTTGAGCTGCGCGGATTCGAGGGGCGGACGCTCCCACTGGCCCCGGCTACGCCAGCTGCCCCTAGGGAGGGTCGGCTCATCGAGGGCGACAGGTTCAGGGTCCAGCTCGCCGACGACGGCACCCTTTCGATCGATGACCTGACGAACCGCCGGCGGTTCGAAGGGCTACACGCGATCGAAGATGAGCTCGACATGGGCGACCTCTACAACTTCTGTCCCGTCGCGGATGCCGAGCGGTGGCGCTGCACGAGCGCCTCGGCGCGGATCCTGTCGGACGGGCCCGTCTGCTGGGAGCTCGAGATCTCCTATCGCGGCGACCGACCGGCCGGCCTCGACGACGACTTGCGCCCACAGTCCGAGACCGTGGCGCTGGAGCTCACGACCGTCGTTCGACTGGTGCGCGGCAGCGGCCGGATCGAATTTCAGACAACGATCGACAATACGGCGAGAGACCACCGGCTTCGGGTCATCTTTCCGGTCGGCGACGAGGAGGGACCGGTTCGCGCCGAGGGCCAGTTCGCGGTCGTCCATCGGCCGCTCGTGCCCACCGAGCCGCGAGTGCCATGGCGCGAGCCGCCGGACCCGACACAGCACGCCATCGGCGCCGTTGCACTCGGTCCGCTCGCACTCCTGACTCGCGGCCTGCCCGAGTACGAGGCGCGAACTCGTCCCCACGGATCCGAGCTGTGCCTGACGATGCTGCGCAGCGTCGGTCTTATCTCGCGCGGGGAGGATGAGATCTCGACGCGCCCGCACGCAGCCGGACCGCGGACGGCGACGCCCGAGGGTCAGTGCTTCGGGCGCCACGTGCTCGAGTACGCGCTGCGGCTCGACGCCGACGCACTGGACCACGTCGCGCTGCTCCGTGAATCCCAGGACTATCGTTGCCCCTTCCTCGTGGTCCCACCGGGGGTGCAGTTCGATCCGCCGATCCGACTCGAGGGGGAGGTCGTGTACTCGTGCTTGAAGGGAGCCGAGGACGGCGACTCACTGGTCATGCGAATCTTCAATCCGAGCTCGGAGGCGACCACCGCGCGGGTGCTCGGGCCGGTTGGGGTCGAGCGGGTGCGGCTCGATGAGTCCGGAGGGTCAGCGCTAAAGGGCGGGGTCGTGCCTGTCGAGGGCGGCGAGATTGCGACGCTCAGGCTGAGAACAGGCGGCGCGGCTCACGGTCGGCGTTCTAGCTCTTGAGGCCCGCCCGGGGGTCTCCGGCGCGAAATTTCACCCGTGGAACCGGCGCGGTGCGTTCGATGCACAAGTCAGGCACAGGACACCGTCGGGGAGTGCTCGCAAGCGGCCAGGCGAAATTGGTTCGCCGCAGTTGTCGCAAAGCCCGTACGTGCCGTCATCGAGCTTCGCGAGCGCCCGCTCGGTGCGCGCCAGCCCTTGCTGGAGCGAAGCGCCGACGCCAATGTCAGTCAGCCGGCTCACGGCCTCGGTCGTTCCGTCGCCGATCCGCTTGCCAAACCCCAGCTCGCTGACGCGCTCCGGCCGCTTCGACAGAACCCCGATCCGCTCGCGCATTTGATCCCGCTGGCTCTCGAGCCCGGCCCGGATCGCCTGCGGGTCATATTCGCCGTCGGGCATCAGCGCGCTTTCGATCTTGTCGCCACGGGAAATACCGTAGCCGACACTACGCACGTCGAGCCAGCCACCCTGGGTCATCAGAGTGCGCGCTTGGCGTTGGAGAGCGCCTGTTCGACCGCCTGGAGCTGGGTCTCGGTGAACCCGCTGGACGTTAGCGTCTATGTATCGACCGAGCCGGCCAGAATCTCGCGATCGACGGCCTGACCCTCTGCCTCGGTGATCGTGCCGTCGCTGACGAGCCGCTGGACGACGGTCAAACCGCTCAAACCTCGAGGCGCACTTGCTGCCGGACACCGGCTTCAACCTCCAAAGGGGTCCGATCGAGATAGGGGCTGCGCGATCAGGAGTACTCGTGGCCAGTACCGGCGAAAGGACCGCCCCCGTGCAACGGATAACTGCCTTCGGGGGGGAACTTGCAGGCGGCTGCCGCGTGCTTGAACGCCGGCGACCGTGCGTTGATCGAAGACGGGATCGCGAGGATCACGCCGCTACGGGCGATCGCTCGCGCCGGGTTGGACTTGGACGGAAGCGAGAGGGTGGGATCGGGGAATCTGGAGATGCCGTGCTGGCGCATGCACTTCGAGATCTTGAGCATTTGGGCCTTGGCCTCCGCAAAGCCCGGCAACAGCTTGTCGCAGGCTGCCTTCGCCGCCTCGAACGAGGGCGAGGACGGGCTGGTCCCCGAGCCCGAGTCCACGGGAACGCCGTGCGCGCGCATGCACCGCTTGAAGGCCAGGATCGCGTTGTGGCGCGACGGGGCGCTTTGCTTGCTCGAGGGCCCCCAGGCAGCGATCGTGAGCGCGGAGCCAATCACGACAAGGGCGATCGCGGCCCGGCGGCCGTGGCGCTTGATTGTGTTCATGCCGTCGCTCCTCTCGTTCGGCTCGGTCATGTGCCGTACGGTTGTACCGGAGCGCACATAACAGGAGCGCTACGGAGGCCGTTACACGGTTGTTATTGGCGGTCAGGCATCCTGGGGACGAGATGTGGTTGACCGGCAGGCTGGTTGGGAGGTTTCAGCGCGGTGGGCTGCCGGGACGGAGCGTGCGCCTGCGGCTCGCAGCGGTGTACGGCGTCCTGTTCGTGCTCTGCGGAGCCGGTTTGCTGGTGATCACCTACCTGCTCGTCAGCCATAGCACCCGTCACCGGCCTGCAGGGGGGGTCGTCTCTGGTCATCCATTCGCTGGGCTGGGGCGAGGTGAGCGCACCATCGAGATCGGCCGGATCGTGGCCGCATTGCGCTACCAGAACCGCGTTGACCTGCACCAGCTGCTGATCGAGTCGGCGATCGCGCTGGCGGTGATGGCCGCGATCTCGGTCGCGCTGGGCTGGGTGGTCGCGGGCCGGGTGCTCTCGCCGTTGCGGACGATCACGGCCAGGACGAGGAGGCTCTCTGAGCAGAGCCTGCACGAGCGGCTCGCGCTGGCCGGGCCGCGCGATGAGCTGAGGGAGCTCGCGGACACGATCGACGAGCTGCTGGCACGCTTGGAGGCCGCGTTTGACGCCCAGCGGCGGTTCGTCGCCAACGCCTCGCACGAGCTGCGCACCCCGCTGGCGATGATGCGCACACGGCTCGACGTCGCGATCGCCAAACCCGACGGGGTGCCCGCACAGACCCGAGCGCTCGACGCGGGTCTGCGCAAAGACCTCGACCGCGCCGAGACGCTGCTGGAGAGCTTCCTGGCACTCGCGCGCGCGCAACACGGCATGGTCACCGACCGCACGATCGTTCCGCTCGACCGGCTCGTGACCAACGCGCTCGCGGCACGACATGACCAGATCGCTGAGCAGCAGCTCGAGGTGCGCACAACCCTCGCCCCGGTCGGTGTCACTGGCAGCGAGACGCTGCTGGCGCGGATGGTCGAGAACGTGATCGAGAACAGCGTGCGCCACAACCAGCCGCACGGCTTCATCAACATCGCCTGCGAGACCAGTGACCGAGCGGCGCGGCTTGTCGTCGAGAGCGGCGGACCGGCACTCGACGAGCAGGGCGTCGCGCAGCTCGGCCAGCCGTTCAGGCGCCTCGGGGTCGAGCGCACCCGCTCCCAGAACGGTCACGGGCTGGGACTGTCGATCGTCGCAGCCGTCGCCGACGCACACGGTGGGGCGCTGGAGCTCCACCCCCGCCCGCAAGGAGGCTTGCGTGTGCAGATCACGCTCCCAGCCGCCATTGCAGCCCCCGCCGCGATCCCGGTACCCGCATGAGGGTTCTGGTCGTCGAGGACGAGCCGGAGTTCGCGAACCTGATCGCCGAGGGCCTCCGCGACCAGGGCATGGCCGTCGACGTCGCCTACGACGGGCTCGCCGGCGCCTCCAGGCTCAACCTCAATCCCTACGACGTCGTCGTCCTGGACCGCGACCTCCCTGGCGTGCACGGCGACGCGCTCTGCCGCACGATCACCGACTCCGACGATCCCGCGATGATCCTGATGCTGACCGCCGCCGGCTCCCCAGCCGACCGGGTCGCCGGGCTCGCACTCGGCGCTGACGACTACCTCCCAAAGCCGTTTCACTTCCCCGAGCTCGTCCTCCGCATACGAGCGCTCGCACGCCGCAAACCCGCCGCCCGAGACCGCACCCTCACGGCGGCAGGCATCGAACTCGACCCGCTCGCCCGCACCGCCACCCGTGACGGCACGCAGCTGGACCTGTCCGCCAAAGAGTTCGCCGTCCTCGAAGCGCTGCTCAAAGCCAGCCCCGGCGCGCTCAGCGCCGAACGACTGCTCGAGCAGGCCTGGGACGAGAACGCCGACCCATTCACCAACACGGTACGCGTCACGATCGGCCGCCTGCGCCGCAAGCTCGGACCACCCCAGATCATCCAGAACACACCCGGCATCGGATATCGCATCACCGCGACCCGTCACCCGTGATGCTGTCGGGCCCAGTCGTCTGGGCAACGTCAGGCTCGTGCGGGAACGTGAGATCAAGCTGAAGCGCAGCGGTTCTCGCCGGTTCTCACCGTGAGCGGCCACCGACCCGCGCACACCCGGCTGATCGCGGCCTCGATACTTGGGATGGTCGCCGCTCTCGCAACGTCGAGCATCCCGATCCCATGGCGATGTGCCGTTGGAGGGTCTTCCAATAGGCCGTTCTGCGACGGTACCCACGCGACGATCGACTTCGACGAAACCCTGGCGAACTGATCACAGGAGGGTGGGGTCGCCGTCGGACGCGCGATGGAGCGCTTCGACGAAACGGCCGCCTGACGTCATGACGCCCAGCGATCAGATCCGCACGCGGAACCTCCAGGGCAAGTCCGCGTTTGTCGAGGCGGTCAACGCGTTCGTCGCTTCTGTCGCCGGCTTTCGGCATGAGGTGCTGAACGTCTGGAGCGACGGGGACGCGTTGATCGCCGAGTTCGACGTGCACTACACCCGCCTCGACGGGTGCGAGTTCACCCTTCCCTGCTGCAACGTGTTCCGGCTCCGAGACGACTTAGTTGCCGAGTACCGCAGCTATATCGACGCCACGCCCGTGTACTCCTAATAGGGTTGTGAGCGTCATCCCGCATCGTCTCACTGCGTGGTGCTTGAAACGTGAGCTCGGACGAGCCGTCCCAACTAGAGCAGGTGGACGCATCCAAGGCGCGCCGTAGCCTGCGCAACGGTTTCATCACGTTGGTCCTGGCCCTCGCGCTGGCTGTTGGGCTGCTGCTGGCAGTCCCAGGGCTCAAGGGCGTGGCGACCACGGTGTCGAACATGAAGCTGCAGTGGGTTGCCGTCGCGGTGCTGCTCGAGGTTCTTTCGTGCGCCAGCTACGTGGTGGCCTTCCTTCAGGTGTTCGAGCGCGCGCCGCTGCGGGTCGGGGCCCGGGTGGCGCTCACCGAGGAGGCGTTCGGGGCGGCGGTGTCGCTGGGCGGCGCGGGCAGCTTGGCGGTGGGCGCGTGGCTGATGGTCGAGCGGGGCGCACCTGCGCGGCGGGTCGCCGAGCGCTCGGCGGTGCTGTTCCTGTACACGAGCGCGATCAACGTGATCACGCTGATCCTGGCCGGCCTGGGCCTGTTCCTCGGCCTCCCGGGTCCCAGCAACCCTCTGCTCAGCATTGTGCCGGCGGCGGTCGGCGCCGTCGTGCTGGTGCTGTTCCTTCTATTGCCGCGCTACGTCGACAGGATTCTCCGTCGCGTGCGGCCCGGGCGGCTTGAGGCGTTTCTGACCGAGACGGCGGCCAGCGTACGCGACACCAAGCGACTCGTGTTTCATCCCGATTGGCGGATCGTCGGCGCGATCGGCTACCTGTGGTTCGACATCGCGGTGCTGTTCGCGTGCTTTGCCGCCGCCGGCCACATGCCGCCGCTGGCCCCGGTGGTGTTGGCATACCAGATCGGCTACCTGTCGAACTTCATCCCGGTGCCGGGCGGGATCGGCATCCTCGACGGCAGCCTGATCGGCGTGCTCGTTCTCTACGGCGTCGGCGGGACGGTGGCCACGGCGGCCACGCTCGTCTACCACGTAATTTCGCTGTGGGTCCCGGCCATCTGGGGCACGGTCGCGTTCGTCCTGCTGCAGAAGACCAAGAAGCAGCCGATCGTTCTGCGCTCCCCGCCCGAGGAACTGCGGGCCAAGTCCCGCTGATGTGCGCTCGCCGGAGCCGGCGGCAAGGCCCACTTCCTCATAGCCTTGCGCGGGTCAGTCGCGGCTAACTAACCTGATATCGCGTCGTCACGTAGTTCTGCTCGCTCTGCGGCGGGCGGATGTATGCCCTGTTCTGCCGCGGCGGGAGCTTGATCTTCTTGTGCTGGATGTTCTCGTAGGGGATCTGGCTCAGCAGGTGGCTCATGAGGTTCAGGCGCAACGTGCGCTTGTCGTCGGCTTCGACCACGTGCCACGGCGAATCTGGCGTATCGGTGTAGGCAAACATGTCGTCCTTGGCCTGCGCGTAATCGACCCAGCGCCTGCGCGCCTCGAGGTCCATGCCGCTGAGCTTCCACTGCTTCGCCGGGTCCTTCAGGCGCGCTCTGAAGCGCCGCTCCTGCTCCTCGTCACTGACCGACAGCCAGTACTTGACGAGGACGATCCCGGAGTGCAGCAGGTCTCGTTCGAACTGCGGGCACGTACGCATGAACTCCTCATACTCGTCCTGCGTGCAGAAGCCCATCACGTGTTCGACGCCGGCGCGGTTGTACCAGCTGCGGTCAAACAGGACCATCTCGCCGGCGGCGGGTAGGTGGGAGACGTAGCGCTGAAAGTACCACTGCGTCCGCTCGCGCTCGGTCGGCGTCCCGAGCGCCACGGTCCGGACCACGCGCGGGTTGGTCTTCTCGGTGATCCGCTTGATCGTTCCGCCCTTGCCGGCGGTGTCTCGCCCCTCGAAGATCACGACGACCTTCAGGCCTTTGTGGACGATCCAGTCCTGCAGGCGCACGAACTGCACCTGCAGCCGCCCGAGCTCCTTCTCGTAGCCCCGCTTGTCGAGTTGCATCGGCTTGGTCGTATGACCCGCTCGAGGCTGACGCTTGACGGTCGCCATGCCGCGACGCTACCGCAAGTGCGACTTGAGCGCGAGTCGCCGTCGTTTCTGTGGCGGAGCGCTCGCCGAGCCCGCGAGCGATCGCGCGGGGTCAGGAAGCGTCGGCACGGGTGGCACGTTCATCGACACCGCCGAGGGCTACGCGGCCGGGCAGTCCGAGCGACTCGTGGGCGAGCCAGTGTCCGGGCGGCGTGACGACTTCGTTATCGCTTCCAAGTACGGAGTCGGGATCAACCAGGCGGAAGCCGGTACGCGGATCGGAAACGGCCGCAGGGCCGTGATGGCCGCGGTCGACGGCTCGCTTCGCAGGCTGCAGACCGACTACATCGACCTGTACTGGGCCCACGGCGTTGACGGAGTGACACCGATCGAAGAGATGCTCCAGGGCCATGATGACCTGATCCAAGCGGGCAAGGTCCGCTGCGGCGGTCTGGGAAGCATGCCGGCGTGGCGCGCCGCCCGCGCCCACCAACTGGCTCGGACAAACGGCTGGGAGCCCGTCACCGCGATCAACACCGAGTGCGGGATCGCAGAGCGCTCGGCCGAGCGCGAGCTCCTGCCGATGGCCGAGGCGCTGGGGATCGGCTTCGCCTCCTGGTCGCCACTCTCCAGCGGATTCCTGACCGGCGCGAACCCGCGGATGCCTCACTGGAAAAGAGAACGGACGCCCCACCGACGCAGACCTGGCCGTGCGCCAGGCGGTAATCGAGCTCGCGGACCGCATCGGCCCGAATCCCGCCCAAGTCGGGCTTGCATGGGTCCTGCGCCGCGCGCGACGGTCCCCGACCGCCGTGATTCCTGTTGTCGGCGCTGACGGTGCCAGCCAGATGGCTGAGCTGCTCGACGCGCTCGGCCTGGAGCTCACCGATGAGGACGCCGAAAACCTCGAGGCCGCGGGCGGTTTCCGACTCGGAGAACCTCACGACCACAACCGCCTCAGCCTGTGCCTAATGGGACTCGACGGCCTCATCGACCCTTGCTTCCTCGCGTGAACACGCCGACGCGCAATGAACGACTCGCGATAACGCACCTCTGAATCACAGAAAGAACCGTCATGACCAATCGACTGCAGGGGAAACAGCACTGATCAGCGGATCGGCGCGCGGCATCGGCGCCGCAATCGCCACACTATTCGCGGCAGAAGGCGCGGCCGTCGTGCTGAGCGACATGCGCGACGACCTCGGCGAATCCGTCGCCGCACACCTCGTTGCCAGCGGGGCAGACGGCCGAGTCCGGGGGCAGCGTTAGTTCTGATGCCTATTCGTAGCCCGGCATACTCGCGGCGATGAGTTCCGAGTTGCAGGCGCGCGATCCCGAGTTCGAGGAGCGCGTCCGGGCGAGCTTCGCGCAGCAAGGCCTGATGTCGACCTTCGCCGCGGAGCTCGACCAAGTCGAGCCCGGGTTCGTAGAGATCGTCGTGCCCTTCGCGGAAGGGCTGACTCAGCAGGACGGGTTCCTGCACGCCGGAGTAGTGATCGCGGCGATGGACAGCGCCTGCGGCTACGCCGCCCTCACTCTGATGGAGCCGGATTTTCGTGTCCTGACGGTTGAGCTCAAGGTCAATCTGCTCTCGGTCGCGAGCGGGGAGCGGCTGCTGGCGCGGGGGCAGGTCATGCGGCCCGGGCGCACGCTCACGGTCTGCCGGGGGGACGCTTATGCCGGGACGGGCGAGGAGGAACGCCACGTCGCGACGATCCTCACGACGATGATCGGAGTCGGGAAGGTGTAGCTCTCGTTGGGCATCGCGAGTCGGCTCGTCGCCAATCTCCGGGAGCTCTCGACGCCTTGGGGCTATCACTGCGTGACGGTTGCCACGTCGCCGCTCCCAGCCTGGACGGCGTCGGTTTACGCCCGTGCGGCGAACAGGCGCCAGCTTCCGGATACGCCCTTGAGTTCGTGCTCGCCGCGGTCATCGAACTCCAGTCGCGCACCTGCGACGAGGTCTTTGATTGTCGAGGAGACCATCACCTCGTTTGGTTCGGCCGCAGCCATGACCCGCTGGCCAATGTGCACGGCTATTCCGCCGACGTCGCTATTGCGCATTTCGAGCTCGCCGGTATGGAGCCCTACGCGCACAGGAAGATCGAGGCGCGAGGCTCCGTCCCTGATGCTGAGGGCGCAACGGATCGCTCGCGCTGGGCCGTCGAACGTTGCCAGGAAGCCGTCACCGGTGGTCTTCACCTCTCGACCGCCGAATCGATCCAGCTGCCGGCGGACCATGCTGTCGTGGGCGTCGAGGAGCTCCCGCCAAGCCCTATCGCCGAGTTTGCTGACTTGCTCGCTCGACTCGACGATGTCGCTGAACATCACCGTGGCGAGCACACGATCGGTCTCCCGCTCGGTCCGCGTGCCTGTCAGAAACTCCTCGATCAGTCCGACGACTTCGTCGGCGTTCTGCTCCCACGGGTAATGATCTGTCCCGGGCAGCTCGATGAGCTGAGCATCGGGGATGCTCGTGGCGGTGAACCGCCCATAGTTGACGTTGACCCACATCTCATCGGTTCTGTGGATCACAAGCGTCGGGACGCGGACAGTCCGAAGCACCGGACGGATGTCGATCTTCGTATTGACGCCAAGCAGCGCAAGCGCAGCGGCAGGACTGGCAGCCGAGCGCCAATAATGCGCGTACCACTCCTGCGCGCGCTCATCGCCGATCAGACTGGGCGTGCAGAACTCCACGCCACTCCCGTCCGGTGTGCCCCAGCTCGTCTCCATCGCCGTGCTGAGGAGATCCCAGAAGTCCTGCGTCCATGCCCACGGACACTCCTCGTCAGCCAGGCCGACGATGAACGGACTGAACAAGACCATCGCCCGCGTGCGCTCCGGATAGGTCGCCGCGAATACGCAACAGGTCGACGCGCCCTCGGAAGTCCCGAGCAAGGCCGCCCTCTCGGCGCCGACCGCGTCCATAACCGCTCTGACGTCATCCATTCGGTCCTCGATCGTCGGAACGCCGGTGACCGGATCGGAGAGACCGGTACCCCGCTTATCGAACAGCACCAACCGACAGAACGCCGAGAACCGCTCATAGAAGCGAACGATCGCGGGGCGACTCCACGAGAACTCGACGTGCGATGCCCAACTATTGGCGAACACCAGGTCAAACGGCCCCTCACCGACCGTCTGATATGCGATATGAACTCCGTCGCTCGTCTTCGCGTAGCGCGTCTCAGGCATCTCGGACACAGGGCGGATTCTCGCCGGAATCGCATACCCGTGCGCGACCGGTCGCTCCGACACCCCAGGGCATCGTGGCCGAGCGCTCGCGTCGCCTACCGGTGCGGCAATCTCAGCGCGGCTCGACGATACCGCCGCTCTGAACGACAAGCACGAGCGGGACGTCAGCACCGAGCCCGCCGCTTTGGCCGCGGACGACCGGCCACTGTCCGGCTGATGGGGCTACACTGTTGGTCAACGGTCGGGCTAGGTGCCCGGCGAAAGTAGTGCCAGCGTTCGTAGTTGTTGCCTTCAGCACCTCTCGCGTTTCGCAGCACACAATCTCCCGGGAGGGAACACATGGCAACTGGAACCGTGAAGTGGTTCAGCGACGAGAAGGGTTTTGGCTTCATCACGCCCGATGACCAGGGCAAGGATCTCTTCGTGCATCACTCATCGATCGCTGGCAGCGGCTTTAGGTCGCTCGCCGAGGGCGCGAAGGTGTCCTACGACGCCGAGCAGGGCCCCAAGGGCCCGGCCGCCGCGAACGTTCAGACGATCTAGAGCAGACGAGTCGCAACTGTCGACGGCCCGCCATCCGTGCGGGCCGTCTTGCGTTCGGCCGAGGCTCCACACTGCGCGCTCGCCTTCGCCCCCGATAAGGAGCGGTTGAGCCGCTCTGTGGGACTCGCTGGCCGGCCAGCGTTGGCGCGGGCCGCGACCGGGCGTAGAGGTAACCGGTGCGCGAACACTAGGGCCGTCCTTGTCGGACGCGAATGAGTGAGCGATAAGTTGTCAGCATGACCTCCACCTCGGACCCCCACTTCGGCCTCACCGGCTTGGCCACGATGGGCGCCAACCTGGCCCGCAACGTCGCCCATCACGAGATTCCCGTGGTCGTGCACAACCGCACTGCCAGCCGCACGGAGAAGTTCCTCGAGGAGCACGGCTCGGAGGGTCCGATCACCGGGCAGGAGTCGGTCGAGCAGTGGGTCGCGGCGCTCGCCCACCCGCGGGTGCTGATGAGCATGGTCCAGGCCGGCCAGGCGACCGATGCGGTGATCGAGGAGATCGCACCGCACCTCGACGAGGGCGATGTGCTGATCGACGGCGGTAACGCCAATTTCCGCGACACTCAGCGCCGCCACGCCAACCTCGCTGAGCAGGGGGTCCACTTCTTGGGCGTCGGGGTCTCAGGCGGCGAGGAGGGAGCGTTGAACGGGCCGAGCATCATGCCCGGTGGCGACCGCGAGCCCTACGACGAGTCGGTTAAGCACATCTTTGAGGCGATCGCCGCCGACGTCGACGGTACGCCGTGCTGCACCTACGTCGGGCGCGACGGCGCCGGTCATTACGTGAAGATGGTCCACAACGGCATCGAGTACGCCGACATGCAGCTGATCGCCGAGAGCTACGACCTGCTGCGTCACGGCATCGGACTGGACGTGCCCGAGATTGCTGAGCGCTTCAGGTCCTGGAACGACTCCGAGCTGGAGTCGTTCTTGATCGAGATCGCCGCGCGGGTGCTAGCGAAGAGTGACGATGCCACTGGCCAGCCCCTGGTGGATGTGATTCTCGATGCCGCCGAGCAGAAGGGCACCGGTCGCTGGACAGCTCAGAACGCACTCGAGCTGGGCGTGCCGCTGACCGGGATCACCGAGGCCGTGTTCGCGCGGACGCTAAGCGCGCTCAAGTCACAGCGCGAGCACGCCGCCAGCCTGCTCACCGGTCCGCCCGCCAACGGGGGCGGGGACGAGTCACTGGCATTCGACCTCGAGCACGCGCTGTACGCGTCAAAGATCGTCTCCTACGCGCAGGGATTCGCCCAGATGGCGGCAGCAGCCCGCGAGGAGGGATGGGATATCGATCTCGGTTCGATGGCGACGATCTGGCGCGGGGGGTGCATCATCCGTGCCCGTTTCCTGGACCGGATCCGCGAGGCCTACGACGCTGACCCCGCGCTGCCGAACCTGATGCTCGCCGACTTCTTCGCCAAGGCACTCCAGGAGGCTCAGGATCCTTGGCGCCGGGTGGTCGCACGAGCGGCCGAGCTCGGGATCCCGACGCCGGCGTTCTCATCGTCTCTGGCCTACTACGACGGCTACCGTCGCGCTCGCGGGCCGGCGAGCCTGATCCAGGGCCTGCGTGACCTGTTCGGCGCGCACACCTACAAGCGTGTCGACCGAGAAGGAACCTACCACGTGATGTGGGGCGAGGATGGGCGCGAGGTCGAAGCCTAGTAGCGAGCGCGGCACGCACGCGCGGGGCCGGGACGCCCCTGTTGATGAGGCGTGAATCGGTACAGCCGCCTCTGCGGCGCGGTCCTCTCCAGTTGTCTCACGGAGGACGGCCGATTCTGGCCACACGCGATCGGTCCCGTGAAATACTCAACGCCGTGGCTGCCGATCGGGATGTCCAGGAGATCGAGGAGCCACCGGGCCAGCACACGCGACCGCGGGCGGCCGCCGACCCCGGCACCGGGGTGGTCTCAGCCGCCGCTAGGGCCTCACCCCGGCCAAATGACGTCCTGGCGCTCCAGCGACAGCTCGGGAATGCCTCGGTCGGGCGACTCCTCCGAGCGCATGCTGAAACGCCAGCCGGAGCACGGGCACGAGCGGACGCTCCCCGGCCGATGGCCGTCACGACCGTCCCGCAGTCCTCGGGGTCGATGGCCGCCGCCGGGCAGCGCGCCCTCCAGCAGGCTGTGAGCGACCGCGCCGCCGCGACCGCCGCGCCGCTCGGCTGCCAGACTCGGAGGCCACCCCCGGAGCTTTCGCCTGCCGGTGAGCAGACGGTGCAACGAAGCTTCTTCGGGAGCCTCTGGAGTGGGGTCAAGCACGCCGCGTCCGCCGTGGGGTCGGGCATCAAGACGGCAGCGACAGCGGTCGCTGGCGCGGTCTCGAGCGCCGCCACGAGGGTCGCGGGCGCAGTGTCAGCCGCTGCCGACTGGATGTGGGATGGCGCCAAGAAGGTGGGTGGCTGGGCGGTCGACTGGCTGAGCAAAGCCGGCAGCGCGGTCGTCGATGCGATCAAGTGGGTCGGCCCGAAGGCCTGGGACATCATCAGGGAGATCGGCACCGTCATCTGGGAGAAGCTCTCCCTCCTCGGCGAGCTTGCTTGGGACTTTGTCTCGCTGCTGCCGGTGCGCGTTGTCCGTCTGGTGATTGAGCAGTGGGACTCGGTGAGCTCCGCGCTGACCCGGCTGATCGCCGGCATCGGTCAGGGCATCAGCTGGAAGTGGATCAAGCAGGCCCTCATGGACGCAGCGTTCTGGGCCTTTGACCTCCTCGTCCAAGCTCTTGAGGTCACGGGGATCGTCGATGGCCTCCAGTTGATCTGGGGCATGATCTTTCACACGCGCGAGCTGACCCAAGATGAGATCAACGCGTCCAAGGAGGTGCACGGCGAGCACCTGATCCCGTACGGCAAGACGCGCGTGGACCAGCACTCGTACCTGGTAAGGCTCGGCAAGTGGGTCAACCAGCTCTTCGGCGACAAGAACGCCAGCGAGCGGGCGATCACCACCTTCCACATCATCCATGCGCCTGAGGTGCTCGACATCGAGACGGCTGTCCACGAACTCACACACGTCGCCCAGTACGAGCACGTCGGCGCGGTCTACATGCCCCAGGCACTCCACGGGCAGGCGAGTGAGATGGGCTACAACTACGGCGACCTGGCTAAAGCTCACGCCGATGGTAAGCATTACAAGGACTTCAACCGTGAGCAGCAAGCACAGATCGCGGAGGACTACTACCTCGTCACTCACGGGGGAGGTCCGTATTACGGCGGCAGCGCGGCGGACCTCCAGCCGTTCATCGACGAGATGCGAGCGGGGGCGTTCTGACTCGCGACGGGCGTGATGCGCAGCAGGTTCGCCAAGCCTGGAGCGTGCGGGAACGGACGTGCGACCGGTGAGGAGGTTCTCTGTGAGATCACGCCTGATGCGAGGCCGGCCCCTGGGGTGGCTGGCGGCGAACTCGGTGATTGCGCTCGCACTCGTGCTCGCGCCGACCGCCGCTGCGGCCGTCGCGCCAGCTAAACGGCCGGCGCCGAAGAGGCTCGCTCTGGTAAGCGTGTCCAACCCCCGCCCTGAGCTGGTCAGCGGCGGCGAAGTGCTGGTGCGAGTCGATGTCGGCAAGGACATAAACCCGGCTGCCGTGCAGGTCACATCGGATGGTCAGGACGTCACGTCCAGCTTCCAGGTGCAGTCAGATGGGAGCCTGCTCGGACTGGTCACCGGCCTGACGATCGGCCGCAACCGGGTCGTCGCCTCCGTTGGGAGACGGGTCGCATCGTCGCTTGACGTCATCGACCACTCCATCAATGGGCCGGTCTTCTCTGGCAAGCAACAGCTTCCGTTCGTCTGCCAGACGACGTCCTTCGCTCTGGCACCTTCGAGCCCGCCCGCCTGCTTCGCGCCGACCGTGGTCGCGTACGTGTACAAGAACACCGCCGGAGCCTTCGTGCCGCTGGCCGATCCGACGAGCGTTCCGCCAGACGCAGCGACGGCGACGGTGAACGGGCACAGCGTGCCGTACATCGTGCGGGTCGAGACCGGCGTGATCGACCGGGCCGTGTACCAGACCGCAGCGCTATACGACGGGCAGGCCCCGTCGCCGCTCCGGCCCGACACGAGCTGGAACGGCAAGCTCATCTACACCTTCGGTGGCGGCTGCAACTCCGGCTACCACCAGGGCACCTCGACGGGCGGGGTGCTTAGCGATCAGTTCCTATCGCTCGGTTACGCCGTCGCATCGTCCACCCTCAACGTGCTCGACAACAACTGCTCGACGATCATCTCGGCCGAGGCCGCGATGATGGTGAAGGAGCACTTCATCGACACCTACGGGCCGGTGCGGTTCACCATCGGCTGGGGCGGCTCAGGCGGCGCGATTCAGCAGTACGAGATCGCCGACTCCTACCCCGGCATCTTGGACGGCATCATCCCGAGCATCTCGTTCCCCGACCCGCTGACGACCGCCGGGCCGGTCACCGACTGCAGGCTGCTCGACTCGTTGTTCGCCGGGCCGAACGGATCGTCGTTCACGACCGCGCAGCAGACTGCCATCGCCGGCTTCAACGACTACACCTCGTGCGTGTCGTGGGATGACACGTTCGCGAACCGGGCGACGGCCACCGGCAGCTGCGACCCGACGATCATCCCGCCCGCGGAGCAGTGGAGCGCGACGAACCCGAACGGGATCATCTGCAACTCCGACGAACAGATCGTGAACCAGCTCGGGGTCGATCCCAGCACCGGCTTCCCCAACAGCCCGCTTGACAACGTCGGCGTGCAGTACGGGCTCGCCGCGCTGGACTCGGGGGCCATCACGCCGGCTCAGTTCGCCACGCTCAACGCGAACATCGGCGGGATGAACTTCGCCGGCGGCCTGGTTCCGCAGCGCACCGAGGCGAGCCTGAAGGCGCTGCGCGCTGTCTACGCAGACGACCTGGTCAACAGCGCGTCACTCGGGCTGCGCACGACGCCGGTCATCGACCAGCGCGACGACCTCGATTTCCTCGGCTTCGGAAACGACATCCACACAACTGACTGGTCGTTCATCATCCGAGCGCGGATGCTCGCCGCCAACGGGACCGACGGCAACCAGGTCATCATCGAGAACATGCCGACGGCCGAGGAGGTCAACGCGGCCAACACCTACGAGCTGGCCGAAATGGACGCCTGGCTGACGAACATCGAGAACGATCATTCGCATCACGGCGCGCGGAGGAAGGTGCTCGACGACAAGCCGGCCGGGCTGACTGACGGCTGCTTCTTGTCGGCCACTGACCTGGTGCACCAGGCTCTCACGGACCCGGGTACCGGGCAGTGTGGCACCACCTACCCGGTGGCTTCGAACCCGCGCGTGGTGGCCGGCGAGCCACTGACGATGCCGGCCCTGAAGTGCAGCCTGAAGCCGTTGAACTTCCGCGATTACCCGGTGACCTTCACGGCGACCGAAAAGGCCGAGCTCCGCCAGGCCTTCCCGACCGGCGTTTGCGACTACAACCGGCGGGGCGTCGGCGTTCGGGCGCCGATCGCCAGCTGGCTCAGCTACGGCGACAACCCCGATGCCGTCGTCGGGCCGTTCGCACTGCCACCCCTGCCGACCCGCTGACTGCGACGGGTAGATAGATCGGCCGCGGGCGGTCTCCGGGGAGGCCCCACAGCCGCTCCAGTGATGGCTGCGGTCACCAGGGTGATGGTGGGATGCCGGAAGCTCAGATCGCGCCGGTTAGGACGAGCGCGCCGATTACGACGAGCACGAGCGCGGTGATCGCGTTGCCCCAGCGCTCGAGCCACTCGCCGCGGACCTCGTAGCCGCCGCGCGCAGCTGCGAGCGTCAGCCCGACGATCGTCGCGATCGTGACCGCCGCGAAGATCACGAGCGACCCGACCGCGGTCGCAACGCCGACAGTCGTCGCGGCGAGGAACACGGGCAGGATCGTGAGGTCCGGAGAAGCGGCTGCGCCGAACGGGACCATCACCGCGGCCAGGTTCTGCATACGGCCACGCCGCGGCTGTTGATGGGCATCCGCCCCCGGCTCGTGCTCGTGGTGGCCATGATCGTGACCGTGCTCGTGATCGTGGCTGTGCCCGTGGCCGGTGAGCTCGAAGACGGCAAACCCGAGCCCGGTTGCGATCAGGACGCAGCCGATGATCGTGTCCTGCGCGCCCTCGATCGTCGAGCGGAACCGCAGCCCGATCGCGATGATCACCGTGCCGAGGATGAGCGAGACGAGCACATGCGCGATCCCGGCCAGCCCGGAGAGGCGAGCGATGCGCGAGAGCGGGTAGCGCCGGGTGCGACCGAGCACCGCGAGCGGCACCCAGTGATCGGGCAGGATCGCATGCCCAAAACCGACCCCCGCTGCGGCTGCGAGCAACGCAGGACCAGTACCGCTCACACCCCGACCGCCTGCTGCGCCAGGCTCGATGCGAGCCCGAGGCGGAGATGCTCGGTGTGCGAGACGGCTTCCGCCAGCAGCGCTCGGACGTGATCGTCGTGGAGCGCATAGACCACCTGACGCCCGTCACGCTCGCCGACAACCAAGGCGAGATGACGGAGCACCCGAAGCTGCTGGGACACGGCGGGCTGTCCCATACCGATCTCGCGTGCGAGCTCCCCGACCGAGCATGGCCCGGCACCGAGGCGACTGAGTATCCGCACCCGGCTCGGGGTCGCGAGCGCCTGCATCGTCTCCGCGACCGACCTGGCCGTCTCGTTCGAGACAAAAGCGAGATCCGGCTCTGAACCATGACTCATGCATGCATCATCGCATAAACAGCCATGCATATTTATTTGGACGTGCGCGTTGGCGTCCGGTGCTGTTAGGACGGAACGGCATCCGGCGCGCCGACCTCACGAGATGAACTATTCCCGGATTGGCCCGTCTAGGCCACTTGCGCTCGAAGCGGGGCTTTCGCGAGCGCGAGCACGATGTCCTGTGTGGTCGGGGCGGCTAGTACGCACGTGCGGCCATGGCGGACGAGAGTGACGACCGCGAGCTTGCCCGTGTTGAAGACCCGGAGCCTTACGCCCCGGTAGTCCACCACCCGCGCGGTCCCGGGGGGTGGGACTGGCTTGCCCGAAAACACCGTGTATGAGAGGCGTGCGCCGTTGCTCAGCCGGTAGAACACCGTGAGCGCGGGGCGGCCACCGATGCTGTTTCGGAGTTGTCCGCTGGGACCTGCATCGAACTCGTGCTTGTAGTTCGGGTAGGTCACGCCGCCGTAAGAGACATCCAACAGCGTCGCGGACCGCGCGGGTGGAGCGGGCGAGGTGGCCGGCACATACGCGAGGCGAGCCGCGCGAGTAATGCTTGGTCCGCTTGCGCCGCCGCCCGTGAGCACGATCACGAGCGCGACCGCGACCGCGGCGACCACGGCAACCGAGATCGCGGGCCTCCAGCCACGGATCGAACCCCCAAGCCGGGCGCGTCGACGCGCAGAACCAGTGCCGTAGGTCTGCTCAACGCGCTGGCGGACGTGCTCGACCAAACCGCCCGGAACCTCCGGCTCGCCGCGGCGGAACTCGCCGATGACCCGACGCTGCTCAGCGACCCGGCGTTGAACGTCTGGCCGCTCGCGCGCCCACTGCTCAAGCCCGTGGCGCTCCGCGGGGCTCACCGTCCCATCGACCAGGCGAGTGATCGCCTGCTCTTCGGCCTCGTCAGATATCGGGTTGAAAGGTGGGGTCATCTTGAAGCGCGGTCACCGCGGTCGAGGGACGATGGTACGCCCGTGACAGAGCCATCAAACTAAGCGACGCCTCCCACGCCCGCTTTATTCCATTCGCAACAGACGCGCGAGGCACGTCGCTGGGATACTCGTCAGCGTGGGCGAGCAATCGGGTTCGCTGATCCTGCGCCGGGTTCGATGAGCGCCGACGCCTCGCCGCCGACCGACGCCGCCGGCCAACGCTCAACGCGGCTGGACCCCGAGCTCCTTGGCGACCACGTCGGTCGTCTGTACCGAGCGGCGTATGGCCTCTGCGGGTCGCGCCAGGACGCTGAAGACCTCGTGCAGGACACGTTTGAACGGGTGCTCCGCCGGCCGCGGTTCGTCCGCCGCGACCAGGATCTCGCGTACCTGATGCGAGTGCTTCGAAACACCTGGATCAGCTCGGGGCGCATCCGGCGGGTGGTTGCCGTCCCGCTTGACGAGGAGGCGCTCGATCCGGCGCTCAGCGGCGTCGATCCGGTGGTGGCACAGGTCGTCGAGGGAGGCGCCGTCTATGAGGCGTTGCGCGCTCTTACAGAACCGCTCCGTGAGGCGGTCGTCGCGGTCGACGTGGTCGGGCTCTCCTACCGGGATGCCGCCCGCGCGCTGGGCGTCAAGGAGGGGACGATCATGAGTCGCCTGCACCGAGCTCGCAGCCAGATCGCGGCCGCGCTCGAAGCCGCCTGACCGGCGGTCTCACCCGCCGGCAATTTTTTTTAGTTCCGATGGAATAGGCCGGTCAGGGGCTGCGTCTTCTCGGGGCAGCAGGGGATCCGTATCAACCAGGCCGGGTGACCATCGTCACCCGGTTGGGCCGGACGTCGGCCTTTTCACAATCGGAGGTAAAAGATGAGTCGGTTTTCTCAGGCAACTGTTAGGCGAGCTGGCCGGACCGGTCGCCTGGTGGCCGTGGCCGCGGCCTCGATCGCTTGCACCGGTACGCTGACTGCGACCGCGAGTGCCATGACGGTGCCCGACGCGAGCACTAATTACACCTTCCAGACGTTTGACAATCATGCTGACCCGACCTTTAACCAGTTGCTCGGCATCAACCAGTTCGGGCTGATCTCTGGCTATTTCGGTTCCGGGGCGGCCGGCCATCCCAACAAGGGCTACCTGCTCCGAGACGACGGGCAGGGCGGCTATCGAAATGAGAACTTCCCAGGATCCGCGCAGACGCAGGTCACCGGGCTCAACGACACCGGCACCACAGTCGGATTCTGGGCGAACGCCAAGGGAGCCAACTTCGGGTTCTATCGCACGTCCGGAGGCCACTACCACAACGCCGACTATCCCACCGGCGACAAAGCTAGCCCGCCTGTTGACCAGCTGCTCGGTGTCAATGACCAAGGCATCGCCGTCGGCTTTTACAACGACTCGAAGGGCAACAGCCACGGTTACAGCTACTCGATCAGGAGCCGCCGCTACCACCGGATCACCGTCCCCGGCGCCACAAGCGTGACCGCGGCGGCGATCGACAACCGCAACGACATAGCGGGATTCGAGACGAACTCCGCGGGGACCGTGGAGGGCTTCCTGAAGCTCAACGATGGTCGTGTGACCCGGCTGAACGTGCCGGGCTCAAGCATGACCCAGGCGTTCGGCATCAACGACGGCGATGTCGTCGTCGGCACCTATCAGGTCGGGACTGGCGATAACGCCGTCTCACACGGATTCATTTGGGCCCCGGGGTTCGGATTCCAGAACGTCGACGACCCGAACGGCATCGGCGCGACAACGGTCAACGGCATCAACGACCACGGTCGCCTCGTCGGGTTCTACACCGACTCGTCCGGCAACACCGATGGGTTCCTCGCCACCCCGTAGCACCTGAGCGTCAAACCCGCCGCGCCCGGACCGGGCCGCTTCGACGCGGCCCGGTCCCGACGCATGAGCCGCCAACGTGCCGGCGACCAGCGCCATCACAAGCGCGACGCCACCCGTATTGATCAATCGCTTTCGTCGAAACCGGCCAAGGTGGCCGAAGGGGCATAAAGGGGCGATCCCCCCGTCGCGACGCAGGGATCGCGGCGTCGGCGGGGCCGCATACGAACCAAGGCGATCATTCACGCGATGCACGCCTTTCGCCAGCGACGCTGGCCGGCGCCAACGCGGGGCGCCGAGCTGCTTCTTCGGATGGTCGCGTGATGTTGGTGGTCGCGCTTGGGTTCGGCGCTAGGCTCGTGCCATGGCGACGACGCAGGTGATTCGCAGCGAGGAGTTCCCTGACCTCAGTGACGAGGTGTTCTTCCCGCGACTGTCTGACGCCAAGCTGGCGTGGTTGGGTAAGCGCGGTCGCCGGCGGACGGTGACGTCCGGTGAGGTCCTCTACGAGCATGGTGTTCGCGACGCCCCGTTCTTCATCGTCGAGCGGGGGCTGGTCGAGTTCATCGATCGCAGGCCAGGCAAGGATGTGTATATCGCCCAAGCCGACAGTCGCACTTTCATCGGTGACATCGCCGTGTTCACCGGTGAGCCCACGATCAGCGCGTGCGTGGCCGTCGAATCGACGGACATCATCGAGTTCGACCAGTCCAAGCTACGGAAGATGGTCGCCCAGTGGCCAGAGTTCGGCGAGCAGATCTTCGCCACGTTGCTAGAACGGAGGGCATGGCACGAGGCTAGGGGGCAGGGCGTCATGAGACTTATCGCTGCGCGCGGGTCACGCCGGGCCTTCGAGGTCCGCGACTTGCTGGAGCGCAACCTCCTACCGGTGCGCTTCTTTGACGTCGACACCGACGAGGAGAGCGCCTCGCTCCTGAACTGGCTCGACATCCCGCGGTCCGAGACGCCCGTCCTGGTTCACGCGACCGACGTGATGCGCAACCCCTCCGCGGCGCAGGTCGCACGCTCGCTGCGCCTCCGGGCCGAGGTGGACGGGGAGCGCTTCGACCTGGTCGTGCTTGGTGGTGGCCCAGCTGGCCTCGCGGCTGCGGTATATGGCGGCTCGGAGGGGCTGAGGACGTTCGTGGCCGAGGCCTGGGCGCCGGGCGGTCAGGCCGGGACGAGCACACGGATCGAGAATTACCTCGGCTTTCCGACCGGGGTCTCCGGCACGCAACTGACGCGCAACGCGACGCTTCAGGCGCGTCGGTTCGACGCTGTGCTATCGAGCTTTCACCGCGTCGTCGAGATGGCCGACGGACCCGAGGGCCTCCTACGCGTCGACCTTGACGACGGCCAGCACGTGCTCGCCCGCTCGACCGTGATGGCGACCGGAGCACGCTGGCGAGAGCTCGACGCCGAGGGCATCGAGCGCTTTCGCGGCGCCGGCGTGTACCACGCGGCGATGCCCACCGACGCCGAGCGCTTCCGGGGCGAGGACGTGATCGTCGTCGGCGGCGGCAACTCTGCCGGCCAGGCGGCGGTACACCTGGCCTCGCGGGCGCGCAGCGTGCGAGTCGTCGTGCGAGGCAAGGCACTCAGCTCGACGATGTCGCGTTACCTGATCGACCGGATCGAGCGCTCGCCCCGGATCGAAGTCATGACCGAGACCAAGGTAGCCGCAGTGCACGGCACAGCGACAGTAGAGTCCGTGAGCCTCCATGACCGCCGCTCCGACACCGCCACAATGGTGGCCGCGACAGCGGTGTTCGTCATGATCGGCGCGGTCCCGTGCAACGAGGCGGCACAAGGGATGCTCACCGTCGACACGGCGGGGTACCTCTTGTGCGGCAGCGGAGCGGCGAGTTGCGACGGGCACCTTTCCTGGCCGCTGAAGGACCGCGAGCCGCATCTCCTCGAAACGGTCCGTCCAGGAGTGTTCACCGCCGGTGACGTGCGCGCCGGGGCGACAAACCGGGTGGCGGGCGCGGTAGGCGACGGCGCCCTCGCCGTGCGCTTCGCGCACGCTGTACTGGCGGCTCAGTTAGGCTCGGAGACAGCTCTCAGTCGAGTGGGCCGTGCGCCAGCGACGGAGAACGCAAGCGCAACTGATTGAAGGGGCAGTGTCCTGCGTTGGATCCGGTGGTAGCGAGAGTGCTGCTTGTTCGGGTCGGAAACGGCAACGCACGTGGCGTCAGCCAGCCAAGGATCAGCTGCTACCGGAGTTGCCGCTGTTGCCGCTGTTGCCACCCGCGGGCGCAGGAGGCGGACCGCCGGCACCCGGGCCCTCCGTTCCGCAGCTCCACCACACCTGGCCGCCGGAGCCACTGTTTCCGCGGTTGGCCCCTGGAGGCGCAGGGGGCGGGGTGAGCGCCAGGGTCCGGCCTGCCGGAACCTTGCGCGGATCGATCGTCCAGTGGGCATTCGCGGTCGAACGCGTCGGCTCGGCGCCGGCGCTCAGTGATTGTCCTTGCTGGGCGACCGCGGACGTGCAGCGATAGCCCGCCGGCACCTGCTGCATCACCTTGGCCCTGACCCCGAGCTGGTGCAGCTTCGCGTTTGCGCCGGCGATGCCGCTGGCGCGTTCGATCGAGATCGTGACCGTGCCGTCATGGTTGCGGGTCACCGCGAACGCGGGCGAGGTAGTCGTCGCGCCGAGCACGAGCGCCACCGCCGCGCCAACCCCGGCGAGGCCGAGGCTTGTGGCGGCGACCAGCCGTGGCCCGCGCCAGATGTGCTTGGCCGTCGGGGTGCTCATCTGGGCCAGCGCATTCCCGTGCTCGCGCACGAACTCTCGCCAGAGGTGATCCTCGAACTTACTCATCGTTGTGGTGCTCCTTTCTCAGTCGGGCCCGCGCGCGCGATAAGCGCACGCGCAGCACTCCCCGCGGAACGCTGAGCGCCGTCGCCGCCTCCTTCGGTGTCAAGCCGTTCAGGTCGACCAGCTCGACCGCCGCTCGCTCGAGCGCCGACAGCTCGGCGCAGCGCTCGAGCAGCGCTCGAGCAGCGTGTTCCGCGTCGATCCTCTCGGTCAGCTCATCGATCTCATCAGCCGGAAGCTCGGCGAGCCCGGCCAGGCGGGCGGCCACATCCCGGCCATTGGATGTGTACGCGCAGTGCTGGGCGTAGACGTGCCCGGCGATCCCCAACAGCCACGCGCGTGCGCTGCCTCGGCCTGGATCAAAGCCGCCGAACCCCGCGGCTGCACGCACGATCGTCTCAGACGTGAGATCGGCGACCGTCTGCGGATCGGTGCAGCGGCGGGCGAAGTAGGACGTTACGGCGCTGACGTTGCCTCGGTAGATCCGCTCAAACTCGCCGAGCGCCGAGCCACTCGAGCCGTCTCGCATGGTGACCTCCGCGCCGGTTGCTGCGCTCATATCTACTAGTTGCTGAGTTTCCCGGCGGGTGTTACATCAGCTGGCCCGCTCGCCCGAGGATGCTCTCAGAACGAGTGCTCGGCGGCACGGCCCGGGTCCCTTTAACCTCAAACGCGTCGCTCGCGGCTTCTCCTTCGGGCGATCCGGGCACCGAGCAGCAGCCAGGGTGGCGTAACCCCTTCCGCGAGGGAGCAGCACTCTGAATGATCGGTCTTGGTCGTCCCGCGTCCCGCGTGGCAAGGAGGGGTCGTGCGAGCGCCGCTTGGAGCTAACGCCAATCTCGGACCGCCCGTCCGAGGTTCGGGCTGACTTCGGCTGTGAGAAGAGGCGCCAGTGACGCCGCTGCGGCGCCGATATTGACGCGATCGGTCGCGTGAAAGCAATCCCAGAATCGAACCAGTCCGTCCTCACCGTCGACCTCGAACATCTTCGCCGCGAGCCGCAGCCACCGGTACTGGAACCAGACGTAGTTCAACGGGCTCATCGAATGATCAGAACCCGTGTAGTGGGCTTGCAGCTCCTCGAGTGTGCTGTAGCCCTCGGCGCGCATTCGAGCGGCAAGCTTGCGACTTCCCGCTCCTACGGTTGGAAGCGTCTCGAGCGCCGGCAGGCTCGCCGGCAGCTGGGTTGCGACGAACGTGTGCATGGCCAGGTTGACGAAGATCTCGCTGAGCCAGAACGTCGGGAGCCGCAGATCTCCGAGCGTCTCGAATGCGTGGCCGAGCTCATGAATCGTGATGAGGTCAAAGAACGGCTGCAGGTCGACACCACCGGCGCCGTCCGGATACCTCGCGAGCAACTTCGCATACCCGCGGGGTGACGCGGCGCGGAGGTCCTGCGCGATCGCGATCCAGAAGTCTCCACCTCCGGCGGGCATCACCACCACGCCGGGCCGGATCTCGCCGGCATCATCGTTGAAGAACGGCAGCCCGTACGGGCTATTACCTGACCAGTCCGCTTCGTCGGCCACGATGACGGCGATGTCGGGCTCAACTGCTGCGAACAACCGACTGAAGTAGACGTAGGCGTCCGCGGCGACATCGGCCGCGGCCCGCGCCCGCACCAGCGCTCCATCGCTGTAGCGCACCTCGAACGGATACCCATCCAGACGCGGAAGCTCTGATCCCACCGCCACCCGACGAGCCTAGCCACTTCCGGATCCACGAATTCCTGAGCTGTGTCTCCGGACGCGAACGCCGGGCCAGAGAGTGCCGCTCCGGGCCGTCGAGCCCCGAGCAGCAGTCGAGGCATCGGGCGTCGCTGCGGCGACGAAGAAGTGTTGTGGGGCCCGGGCTTGGGTTAGCGTTTCCGCGGCGTCGACCGTCGTTGCCTTTTCGGGCGCGGTTCGGCTCGGAGGGCTCCGCTCGCGGGCGTGTAGATGCTCTCATGGCCATCGTCCCAGCGGATGCGATACCGAGGCGAGGGGTCGCCGCGCAACACTTCCTCAACGATGCCGCAGCGGGGTCGGCGGCTCGTTGACTCGGACTCCGCTACGACGCGCTTACCGACTTCAAAGGCCAATGCTCACTTCCGATCGTTCGTGCTTACCTTGGGAGCGCGTAGCCCCGGTCGGCCTTAACCACCTCGCCAGCCGTCGCGAGCTTACTCAACGACGCGCTGATGGTGCTCGCCTTGATGCCCGTTTCGTTTGCGATCTCCGACGCGGTCTTGGGCCCGCCCTCTAGCGCGGCGAGGATCTTCTTCTTATTCTCACCGCGCGGCGCGCGGGCGTTGGCGCTCCTCCCCGCCGAGGTGTCCTTCGGCGCTGCGGCCGTCGTGCGCTGCGTGACCGGCTGCTCGCGACGTTGCCTGCCGTCGACGCGAGAACGCACTCCGCCTTCCAGCCGAGTCAACGCACCCTTGAGACGCTCGAGCTCGTCGCTCAAAGCCTTGTGGTCCTTGAGCTGCTCTTCCACCTCCCGAATGCGCCCCTTGATGCTGCGGGCGATATCCGACAACTCGAGTCTGGCCACATCGTTCTCCTGGTAAGGGGGTCGGCCCGGGATCGTAGTGATGATGACGACGCGCCGACCGGCGGGGCTCGCCCGGCAACATCAACATGGTCGAGCTTCCCGCTTGCCGGGTCCGTCTAACGCTCAACCTCGGACCGTGGCGTCGAGCAGCAGCTTGAGAGCCGACGGCTCGAGCGGCTCCCGATGGACCGTGACCGCCCGCGCTTCGCCCAACGACCAACGACCCTCGTCAGCCCGACACCATCTGTAGGCGACACGGCGCTCCGGCGGCCGTATGCCCGAGCCGACCGCAGCGCCGCCATCACGAGCGCGTGAAAGCGCGTCCGCGACGATCACCTCGACTACCTACACCACCGGCCACGTTAGCGACCGCCGCGGTCCGCGCTCTGGCTTCTCATAGGGCCGGCCGCCAGCCGAAGCAGGAGCGCCGATCTCGGGGCTGCTCGGGCGCACTGCGTTGCGGCGAGGCTGCGACGTTCGTGTGGAGCAGATCACGGCACGACGATCGAGAAGCGCCCGACGAGATATGTGCCCGGGGCGCGTTGCGGCAGGCGCGTGCCTCCTTGGCCGGCCGGGCCGAGGCTCGGCTCGTAGACGACCGTGCCCCGATAGGTTCCGGGGCAGCGGCTGGAGACTTCGACGTCCCGGGTGATCCGGGTGCCGGCGCGGATCGGGGTCTGCGTACCGCCGCCGCCTTGTCTTCAGGGCCGCTCGCCGTCCCAGTACTCGAGGTCCGGGCTGCGCCGGATCACGTGGTCGAGCGACTCGTTATGGCGGCCCCAGACGCCAATCTTGTCGCTGTCGGGATATTCGATGATCCCGAACTCGTGCTTGTTGGAGAACAGGGCGACGCGGGCGGCGGCCTCGCTCGCGTTGTGGACCCGGTGCGCTCCCTCCGGACCCACCAGGAAGCAGACGACATCGCCCGGCTCCAGCGTCTGTTCGCCGTTGGGCGTCCGAACCGTAGGCGTTCCGGATACCACGACCAGCCACTCCTCATCGCCCCAGTGGAAGTGATAGGGGCAAATTGCCTGCCCCGGTGGCAGGTCATACAGGGTCATCGCGAGGCGAGACGCTCCGAACCTTGGCGCGAGTTGCGCGGATTGCGCACGGTATCCGGGCGGATCACCGTCGTCGCCGATCGTCTCGTCGCGAAAGAGGTTGAACGTATCCATGGAGGAAGTATTGTCGAACTCCTGCCGAGACGGCCGTCGAACGTGCGGCCAAGCTGAATGTTGCGAGTAGAGTCGCTGCGGCAGCGAGAGCCGTGGTTTCCGCGCCTAGCGAGATGCTCGTCGCAACACATCGTCGTGGATCTCACCGATGGACACGGGCTGCACGTAGCGCTAAGCGAGACGCTGGTCGTCAGCCTGCCTGAGCCCAGGCGTGGTGCGCCTCGCGCAGCCCGTAGATGAGGATGACGAGGGCTGAGAGCGGATCGGCCCACCACCACCCGGCTGCCGCGTTGAGGACGACGCCGGCCAGCACGGCTGCTGCGAGCGTGCCGTCGATCAGGGTGACGCGCGATTCTGTCTGTAGTACTGCATTGCCGAGCCTCTCGCCGGTGTTCCGTTTTCCGGCCGCGAGAGCGAACATGACGAGCACGCTGGCGGCCAGCCAGACTATGCCCAGGGTCGAGTGGCCGGGATGCGACTGTGAGGTGAGCGCGACCGCGCTCTGGATCGCGATGTAGATGGCGAGCAGGACAAACGCGACCGCGATGACGCGCAGAGCCCGCCGCTCGCGGCCCGAACCTTCATCACCTTTGAGCTGCCAGACAACGACGGCGGAGGCCACGATTTCGATGAGCGAGTCGACGCCAAAGCCGGCAAGCGCCACGGAGCTAGCGGCTAGAGCGGCGATGATCAGGACGACGGTTCCGACAACGTTCCAAAACAGCGTCGCGTACTCAAGCATCACCCCGTGCTGCAGGAGCTCCTGATCAGACCCGACGTTGGCGCGGCTGGTCATCCGTCCTCCATGCCCTCAGCGTACGGTCCCCTTTCAATCGAGCGCAGGGCAGCCTGGCCTGATCACCGGCGAAGCGCCTAGGCTCAGCCGGTGGCCGCAAAGCTGATGGCCCTCGTCCTCCCACTCGGGCTGGATACGTTCGCTGTCTCCGCCGCCCTCGGCGCCCTGGGAGTCTCCGACCAGCACCGGCTGCGGGTCTCGCTGCTGTTCACTGGCTTCGAAGCGGGAATGCCGCTGATTGGCTTGGCCCTCGGCGCGCCGCTCGGCCGCGCGCTCGGTAGTGCCGCCGACTACGTCGCGATCGGCGTGCTATTCGCCTTCGGTCTCTACACGCTGCTCGGCCCCGAAGAGGACGACGAACGCCTCAGCCAGCTGATTCAACTCCACGGCGCAAGAGCGGTCCTTCTGGGCATCAGCATCAGCCTCGACGAGCTCGCGATCGGCTTCACGCTAGGCCTGCTCCGGCTCCCCGCTTCACTCGTCATCGTGCTCATCGCCGCACAAGCCTTCATCGTCACCCAACTCGGACTGCGACTGGGACATCGGCTCAGCGAGCGCGCACGCGAGGGGGCCGAACGCCTCGCCGGAGCAACGCTGATCGTTCTCGCCGGCGTTCTGCTTGCCGAGGAGCTGCTCACCTAACCCGACCGACCCCAGACGATCTTTGGCATGACGAGCAGCTCGCTTCTCGCGCGGCGCGCCGCGCGAACGGTCAGCCGGGGGCGCCGCCTTCGACGGCCACAGCGGGTTGAGGCCGACGCGTGACGCGGACTCCTTCAGGGTTGGGCCCACAGCGAGGGCAGCTGCACGCCATGCCAGGCCAGGTTCGAGCGGACGTAATCAGAGAGATCGGGCGGGCCGGTCGTGGTGGGCTCGGGACTCATGGAGCCTTCTCGGCTGCCTTCACGGAGCCTCGCCCGTGTTGGCGGGCACGAACGCCGGACCGGAGAGTTCCGCTTTTAGCCGACGAGCTCCCCGAACAGCAGTCGAGCCATCGCAGCCCCGTCGGTGATCAGCGGCAATGGTGGCTGCGGTCGAGGGCATAGCCCGCTTCGCGGCGCGCCCGAGTCACAGCTTACGCCCGTCACTGCCTACACTGCGGCGCCTGATGGCAAGCCGGGGTGATCTCTACGAGAATCGGGTGACCGGCGAACGCGCAGTCGTCCTTCGCGGAGATGTCGACGGAGGCGGCCTGCCGGGTCTCGTCCACCTCACCGTCAGGCCCGGCGGCGCGGTGGTGGGGGAGCACGTTCATCCCGCCATGGACGAACGGTTTCGCGTCGTCAGCGGCCAACTGCAGACACGGATCGGTGGAATCGCTGGACGGTTGTGCCCTGGCGAAGAGGCGCTGGCTGCCGCAGGGACGCCGCATGACTGGTGGAACGCAGGCGACACGCCGGCCAGTGTGATCGTCGAGCTGAGCCCGGTCGGCCGCCTGGCGCGCTTCGAAGCGATGGTCGCGACCTTGTTCGGCCTGGCGAATACGGGCCGCACAAACGCCAAAGGGCTGCCATCCCCGTTGCAGCTTGCCCTAACCGCCTCGGAGTTCTCCGACGTGATCCAGATGACAAAGCCCCCAGCAGCGATCCAGCGCGCCGGTTTCGCGGTGCTGGGTGCGGTCGCTCGCCGGCGCGGCCTGCGGCCCACCTACCCGGAGCTACTCGGGCCCCACGGAACCGTCGAGCCCGACCCGGAGATAGTGGCGGCCGCCGGCCTAGCCTGACACGCAACTCGCGCTTGCCCCTGAAACACCAGAGCGGATGCTTTCACGAACCACCAGCCACGATGTCGGCCCGGTTTGCTCCGCTTCGGTCCGGCTGAAGCTCCTCGAACTGGGGGCGTGAGCGTCAATGGAGTCTCCTGTTCTGCGGGTGTGGTAGCCCGGCTTGAGTGCCGCTCTCGCCATGCGCTCCATTCGGCGGTTGCGATTGCAGCAGGACACTCGTGGCCGGGGGGCGGCTTGGGCCGGGTCACCGCCAGCGCCCGCGTTGGTCGCCTTGGGTGTGGTGGCCGCGCGGATGAGGGCGAGTAAGTCCTACGCCTCGTCCGCGACAATCCTTTAGCAGCGATCCGGGTCGAGCGGCCCGGTGAGCCGGAAGACCTGGATCGCCCAGCTCGGGGAGAGCACCAGCCTGGCCGCGGGGTCGGTCCGGGTCCAGTCGACCTCCGGCGAGTGCACGAGCTGCCTGGTGAAGGTGATCGCCCGCGCGGTGGTGACCACGTACTGGTAATGCCCTCGGTTCAGCGCCGTGCGCCAGGCCCGACAGCTGCTGATGGGCCGGAACGAGCCATGGGGACCGCGCTGGCCCATGTACGCGACGCGATTGGAATCGTCGAGACCCCAGAGGGGATAGCTGAAGAAGAAGCCGAAGGTGCCCGCCAGGGCGATTTGCGCGTGGTGCAGGCCCCGAGCCCAGCGCCACACCTTGTAGACGGCGAGCGGCCCGTACTTGTCGGCATATCGGTGCCTCAGGTAATCCCGGGTACCCGAATAGCCCACCGCGACCCCGCCCAGCACGAGCGAGAGAGCCAGCGTCGCGGCTATGGCGCGCACGAGTGGGCGCCGGAGCGGGATCAGCGACCACGGTCTGAGGACCACAATCACCGCCACCACGAGGACCAGGACCACGGCGGCGGCAGCTCCGCCCAGGTTGTAGTCCGGTGTCCACAGGCGGCGCAGGGCCACCGTGGCCACGAACAGCGCCGTGAGTCCGGCCGCCGCCGCCAAGCTGCCAAGCTGGCTCCTGAACAGCAGGGCCAGCGGCGTGACGGCCAGCGATAACGTCAGTGCGGGAGCTGCGTAACGTATGGAGTACATCAAGCAGTAGGGATGTCCCCACGGCCCGCACGCCGTGACCGGAGTTGATGTGTACGCGACCAGGGAGGCCAACGCGATCAGAGCCGCCGCCAGGATCACTCGGTCGCGCTTGGAGAAGAGACACACGATAGGACCGACCACGGCGGCGGCGACCAACGCCGGCCACCACGGCCCGAGGTTCATGTTCAACGCCGGAATCAGCCAGTGGCGGAGGATCCGGGGATAGGTCGCGTAGTCGGCCAGGGAGTAGTAGTTGCCCTGCTGCAGCGGCGGCGGGTGAGGCGTCGGCAGTACGCCGAAGCTGAACCACGGGAGCGGGTTCCCGATCGCGATGAGGTTGCGGGCATACCAGTAACCACCGGCGAGGACCAGCCCCCCGATCCACCACCCGGTCGCGCTCCGGCGCCGGCCGCTGGGGGTCAACACGATCGCGGCGAGCATAAGTGCCCCCACTGGAGCCAGCAGGTTCAGTTTCACCGACACCGCCAGCCCGGCCGCGACAGCGGCGATGATGCTGCCGCCGCGGTACGCCCGCGTGTCGGTCGTGGGCATGTCGGCGGTGCGCATCCACAGAGCGACCGCCGCAATGAAAAAGAACACGCCAAGAACATCGTTGTGGGCGGTTCCGGCATTACTGCCGATCATCATCGGCGTCGCCATCACGAGCGCCGCCGCCAGCATCGACGTCCAGCCGAATCCCCGGACAGAACCGATACACCAGGCCGCAAGCAACGTGAGCGCAAGCCATATGAGGTTGATGCCCGGCGAGAGCACATCGTTGCCCATCAGCACGATGCCGAGCGCGTGGAACAGCTCCGAGGTGGCCGGGTACAGCCCGTTCAGATAGTCGAAATCGGTGTAGCGGATCCCCCGGATCTGACCGGTCTGGGCATAGGACGCCGCGTGCGGCAGGTGGTATTCGATCGAATCAGCGGAGGTGATCCCGTGCTCGAAAGACTGGAGGCTCCGTCCCGTCCACAGGAGCAGCACGACGACCAGACCGGCCACCGATATGAGGATGAGGACGGCAGCGGTAACCCCCGGCCGGGTGGCCCGGGGGCGAACGACCCGCGCATTGGAGCGCGATGTCAGCCCGAGTCTCAGCGCCGACCCAACGGCGATCGAACCCACGACCATCGGTACCAGCCTGAACAGCCCGACGGTCCCGAGAACCTCCATGAGCCCGACCAGCAGCGCGCACCCGGTGACGATCTCGGCCAGGCGGGCATAGGCGCCGCGCCAGTTCGGGAGGAGATAGCGCCGTATGGCGGCCGCGCCGACACCGACCGAGCCCAGCACGCACACCAGCGCAGCGGCGCCGATCAGGTAGCGCCCCAGACTCATCTCCGGACCCGGAACGAGGACGCGCTCCTCGCCGTGGGCATCAACATCAGCGCGTCCCCGGCCAGCCAGCCGAGCAGCGCCCAGTTCATGCCCGGCGGCACGAAGCTGAATGTGATGTGGTGCGATCCGGCTGGCACGGTGACAGCCTGGAACAGTCCGTCAGCGCTGTGGATCGCCGTTGGACGGCCGTCGATCTCTGCGCTCCAGCCGAGGAACCAGGTCTCGCGCCGAACGAACGTAGTGCGCGCGGGTGCAGCTCGTCGACGAGGTTGGCGGTCAGGAACTTGGTGTGCACCTTGCCGCCGCCCTCGACCATCAGCCGAGGCACGCCCTGGGCGCCCAGATCCTCACTGATCCTGTGGCATCTGCACCGGCTGACCACCGCGGACCACGGTCGCAACGCTTCCGAGGTGCGAGAGGGCATCGCGGACCCGCAGAATCGCGCAGTAAACGAGCGTCTCGGTCTCGCCGGTGGTGAAGAACTCGCGCGTATCTGGTGTTGATCAGTTTCCCGTTGCGTAAGGTTGCCCGCCACGCTACATCCTGACTGAGACGCCTGCAAGCGCGCTCCGATGGCGGGAGGACCAGAAAACGCAGAAGTCCGGCAGGGGCTGAAATGAGTCGCGCAGATAGCCGCTCCGATCGACCACGAGAAGCCGAGCCGCACTCGCACGTAGCCCGATGCGAGGATCCGGGGATGTGATCGAACGAGAGTCGTCGATCCTGTAACGCTCGTTAACCGCAACGCTCCTCGATGGAGAGGGACAGTGATCAGCCTCCGGTCCCGCCGATGACCATGCGCGAGTGCGGAAAATCGATCGTCAGCCTGCCACGGCGGGCCAACGTGACCGTGCCGACGATGCCCACGATCCCGGCGTTGGCATATTTCGCGGGCCACACGACTGGGCCGCGGCCGATCACTGCCTCTGGGAAACGTAAGCCGGCGATGCTCCAATCGCGCACAAGCACCGGAGTCACGCTGGCTCGGCATACCGCGCCCGTCGCTGTCGCGGCTGGCCCTACGGGTCTGAGCCCGACTCGCGCCGCGACACTTGAGTCGATCAGAGAGATCGCCGAGCCGGTGTCGATGACGAACCGAGCGCTGTGGTTGTCAAAATCAACTTGGGTCGTCGCCAAGACGCTGCCCGCTCGTCGCAGGACGTTGATCGGGACCGCGCGGCCGCCTGTGGGGGCGGTTCCTCCGAGGATGAGGTGCCGGTGGGTGAAGTCGATCGTCACCGTGCCGAAGCGGGAGAGAAAGTCCGAGCCGAGCAGGCCGCCGAAACGGAGGCCCTAGGGGGCGCCGGGAGTCAGGAGCCTTTGCGTGAAGACAGTGGTCGCGGGCAAAGTCACGTCGCCGAGACGCCACCTTAGAAGGGCCACCGGCTGCGCGAGGACCTTGCAGCCGAGCGAGGCGAACTCGCGAGGGGAGCCCTTGTCACGCAGCCCCAACTTCCTCGCGACCCGCGTGTCGATGATCGTACTCGCCGCGCCTGTGTCGACGAGGAGGTAGTACAAGTGACCCGCGAGCGTAACCCCGACGAATGCCGCGACGGCGTTGTGGTCGCGGTGCCCGATCAGCGGGACCGAGAGCGAGTTCCTGGACGGAGAAGCTTGGACAGTCCGGACGCCCCCGCCCCCACAGCCAACGAGCACGACCCCCGCGACCCCGGTCACGAGCAACGCGACCGCTCGGCGCCGCATCGCCTCACGCACAACCGGAACCCCGATCCTCGGCGTGATCCTGATCGCAGACCGACTCGCACCGAGCGCGACCCAACTTGCTAAGCCCACAAACCGTGCCCGTAGCCCAATCCTCGCGACGCTCGCACGGGTCAACCATCGCCGTAGCCTTGACAAGACAGCCCCTCCTTGGATCTGAACCCCAATTCACCGCCAATCCCGGGCGATAATCACCGCCCGCGCAGGATAACCACACATCGGCCCGCCGTGCCCAGGATCTGCGCGCGCGCAGCGCGACGGGCACGTTTCTGGAATGATCGACCAGCGACAGGACCCGATCTGGGCGTGGTCGGGTGGTTGGTTGGGCGCCTGTTAGCGTTGGTGGTATCGGGGACCGTGGTTTGACGAGTTTTCGAAGCCAAGAGACGAGCGAACTTGGTCGGCTGGCGGGGATGGCTCACATCGGGCCCGCTGGATTGCCGACAGGCACGGTCACCTTTCTTTTCACTGATATCGAGGGCTCGACACGGCTGTTGCAGGAGCTGGGCACCGAGCGCTACGGCGCGGAGCTTGAGCTGCATCGCGAGCGGGTCCGTCGCGCCGTTGCCGCTCACGGCGGGTTCGAGCTCGGGACCGAGGGGGACGCGTTCTTTATCGCGTTCGCTCGCGCATCTGACGCGCTTGGCGCCGCGGGCGACGCGCAGGCGGCGCTGAGCGATGGCCCGATCCGCGTGCGCATCGGGATCCACACCGGGGAACCGCTAATCGTCGCGGGGAACTATGTCGGTCTGGATGTCCATAAGGCGGCGCGGATCTGCGCGGCGGGCCATGGCGGTCAGGTGCTGGTATCGCAGGCGACGCGTGATCTGGTGGGGGGCGGATTGGGTGAGCTCGGCGAGTTTCGGCTTAAGGATCTGACCGCGCCCGAGCGGCTGTTTCAGCTCGGCAGCGGTGAGTTTCCGCCGCCTCGGACGTTGCGTCCGACGAATCTCCCGGTGCAGCCCGGCCCATTGTTGGGCCGGCGGAAGGAACTGGCCGAGCTGCTGGGGTTGGCGACGACGAACCGGCTTCTCACACTTACCGGCCCCGGAGGCTCGGGCAAGACGCGGCTGGCGCTTGCGCTCGCAGGGGAACTGTCTGATCGATATCGGGATGGGGCGTGGTGGGTTCCGCTGGCGACGGTCACTGATCCGGAGTTGGTGCCGGCGACGATCGCTCAGAACCTGGGTGCGCACGGTGAGCTGCGAGAACATCTCGCGGGCAAGCGAGTGTTGTTGCTGCTCGACAACCTCGAGCAGGTGCTCAGTGCGGCACCGCTGATCGCTGATCTGCTCGGCGGCCTGCCCGACCTGTGCGTGATCGCCACCAGTCGCGAGCGGCTCGCGATCTCACTCGAACAGGAATACCCGGTGCCGCCGCTGGATGACGCGGGAGCCGAGGAGCTGTTCATCTCTCGTGCCCGGCAGCTTGTGCCGGACTTTCAGCCAGACGAGACCGTCGGGGAGATTTGCCGGCGGCTTGATCGTCTGCCGCTCGCGCTCGAGCTCGCCTCCACCCGCGTAAAACTGATGAGCACTAGCCAGATGCTGGACCGGATCAAGCGCCGACTCGACCTCCTCAGCAAGGGAAGGCGCGACGCCCCGGACCGGCAGGCGACGATGCGCGCCACGATCGGCTGGAGCTACGACCTGCTACCGGCAAGCGAACAGGCGCTTTTTCGGGGCCTTGGAGTGTTCGCCGGAAGCTTCGAACTCGAAGCGGCCGAAGGCGTCTGTGACGCGGATCTCGACGATCTTCAATCGTTGATCGACAAGAGCCTGCTGCGGAGCGACGCACGCGGCCGGTTCCGCTTGCTGGAACTGACTCGCGAATACGCACTTGAACAACTCGACGGCACGGGAGAGGAGGCGGGATTGCGTCGGCGTGAAGCCGACTGGTTCCTGCAGCTGGCCAAACACTCCAACGAACACCTGGCATCAGCCGAGCAGGGTCGCTGGCTCGCGCGTCTAGACGCCGACACTGACAACCTCCGCGCAGTCCTGGCCTGGTGCTCGGAGCACGACCCCGCCGGAGCGATCGAACTCGCCAGCACGCTTTATTGGGAATGGAGGATGGAGGGCCAGCTTCGGGGACTCGGCTCGTGGCTGGAACGCGCACTGTCAACGCCCGCGACCCTCGACGCTCACACACGCGCGACGGGCCTGAAGACGCTCGGCGCAGCGCTGAACTTCCGCGATCAGTACGACCGGGCGCGCGAACCTCTCGAACAGAGCTTGGTCCTATTTCAAGAGCTGGGGGACGCCGCGGGCGAGGCATCGGTGCTGATACTGCTCGGCATGCAGTTCGCCAACCAAGGATCGCTGGCACGCGGCATCGAACTCTACGAAGCGGCCCTCGTCGTCGCCCGCGGCGCTGGGGACGCGCGGCATATCGCGCGGGCGCTGAACTTCCTCGGCGGCTGTTTTCTCCTGACCGGCGAACTGGAACGCAGCAGAACAACCCTTGAGGAAGCGCTCGAGATCCACACCAAACGCGGCGACCGCTACTCCATGGCAGCGGACTTGGACAGCTTGGCTGTCGCAGCCCTCTTCGAGGGTGATGCCGAGCTGGCCGAGCGTCACTACCGCGCGATCTTCGACGTGACCAGCGCGTATCACTCCGAACGCGACGAGCTGTATACGGTGGCGGGCATGGCCTGTGTGGCGGCTCTCAGAGGAGATGTTCACTCGGCCGGACGCCTTTGGGGCGTAGTTGAGGCAGCGGAGAATCGCCGCGAGATCCACATGGTCGCTGCCGAGCGCGCTCTACTCGAGCGGATCGTGACGCCGCTGCAAAACGATCAAGCCTTCCAGGCGAGCTATGCAACCGGTCGCGACGTCGAGCTCGCCGAGGCGGTGCGAGAGCTCCGCGAGCTGAGAAACACCAGACCTAAGGTCTAACTGATGCTCGCGCTGGCGTCGCCAGGCACCGGTAGTCGCGCGATCGGCCTGCTGGGTGAGTCCGGCGGCACCAAGCCTCAGACAGGCCGTCACTGCGCTGGCGGGTGCTAGGCGGATTGGCGCGTCATGGGCGGTAGGAGAGGGCTACTCGATCACGCCGTCGAAGGCGCGGCCAAGGAGCAGCACATCGACCTCCTGATGAAACCGCCACAGGCCCCCATCCTCGTCGCGACAATCGCGCAGGTAGGCACCGAGGTGCGAAGCCGCCATCATCTCCTGCAGCGAGACGGAATCGTCGAAGGCGCATCGCTGAAGGTAGCCCTCGACGGTGACGGCATTCTCCAATGCGATGGTGTGGTCGTAGGACAGGCGGACCGCGCGAGGGTCGGCGCCGCAGGCGCGCAGCGCCTCGGCAAGATCCTCTGACGCGGCGTACAACGTGCCCTGGCCGTCGCGGAGGTCGTCGAGAAAGCGGCGGTAGAAGCGCAGGTAGTGGCCCTCCCGGCTGCCCTGCGCGATGAGCAGCGCGCCACCGGGCGCGAGTGCGGCGAGCATGCGTGCGGCCGCCGCGTGGACCGCGCTAGGCGTGAGGGAGTAAAGGGCGTGGGTGGCCCAGACGACGTCGAACGGTCCGACGGCGTCGTCGAGCTCCTCCACGAGGGTTTCATGGCGGGCGGTCGCGACGAACGGCAGGCGAAGCGCCTGCGCGGCCTCCAAAAGCGAGAAGGGAGACGGGTCGAGCAGGTCGTAGTCAATCTGCAGCTCACCGGACAAGGCGCCGACAGCGCCGAAGTCTTGCAGCGCCTCCGGGAACTTTCCTGAGCCGCAGGCGACATCGAGCAATGTGATGCGTCGGCGTCCGTCGGCAACGCGCCGTAGCCATGCCGAATGGTTGACGAAGCCTCGAGCTAGACGCTCATAGTCCCGCCCCGCGAGCGCGTAGAAGGCGTCCATTTCGGCACGGCTCTCCTCGCTCCAATGGGCCAGGCTGCGCGCGGCGGTATCCACGGCCCGGAGTCTAGGCTCACACCATTCACGGGCAGCGGAGCGAGCCTGTGTGAGCGCTTAGGCGTAACGGGAATCCGGTCGGGGACCGCGCGAGAGCTCGGTCGCCGCCTCGACGGACAGGGTCAAAGATCGGCGAGGGGACAAGCAGCTGCGCTCACTACACGGGTGTGACCCGGAAGACCTGCGGCCGAGAACCATGCCCGGCCATGGCCGTCACGCGGTGGGCGATTCTGCTGACGGCTGAGCCCAAGTGACCTGGCAGCGCGCCAGATCGTCGAGCGTGGGGGCAGGGGACGGCGGGCACACGCCTCATACGCCGAATGCCGCGCACGCGGCGACAGCGACGCGTGCATGCGATTTCTCGACCGTGCCGTGCGCGTGGCGAGCATGCGTCTCACGCCACTTGTGCCAGCAGGCGGGGTGGTCAGTAACGCCGAGCTCTATGGTTCACACATCGTCGATCGACGCTCGTATTCGGTCTCGATCAACAACGGACAGAACCCCGGTCGGATGCACTGGGAGTTCGGTGCCATCAGAGGTCCACAGGCCCAACTCTGGGTCTTTGACCGCAGCAACTGGGCGGCGCCTGCGAGCACCCCTCCGGCTCGGCTGCTCGGCAAGCGCGACTGCCTCGGCCACGTGATCAGCCTCTATCGATTCCCCGATAACGACGGAAAACTCAAAGGACACGATGCCGCGTTCGCGACCGAAGACGGCGTCAGCTACTTCGTCTCGATCCACGGCCACACGCACGACGACGGCGATATCGCGATGCTTCTCGCAATCCTCGCGCGAAGCCCCAGACGGGGCGCGCCGTGAGGTCGTGCGGAGAACCAGCGGGCGCGTAGACCGGCATTGCGCCGGCGATCTGATTTCTGCTCCGGCCTGGCGAACAACGAGAGCGGCAGTGCCGCGGCCAGACCCGCGTCGGCGACGATGCAGCGTCCGCCGGCACCGGGTGCGATCGCCGATGGGATGGCGATCGACTGGATTGGCGACGAGACGGGGGTTTCGCACGTCATGCATCGTCATCGACTAGGCCGGAGGGTCGGTGGCGGGCTCATGGTGTCGCTGTGCTCGCCGCTGAGTTGCGCGCCGTCGGCTTCGGTCCAAGCCGTCGTGTTGACGGGGCGGGGACCGGGTAGGTACGAGGGACTGATGGCTGTGATCTTGACGACGTCGACCGTGCACACGTGACGGTGCCGGTCGGGTATCTGTGGTCGGTCGGGGTTGTCGCGCTGGGCACGTTCTTGGCGTTGAGACCGCTTTGGTACCCGTGGCCAATGGCCAAGCTGAGCTTCTTCTTCGGCATCGTGGTCAACGAGCTTCCGTTCGTCACTTTCTACTGGCTGCTCGCCTCGACGTTGCTGGCGCTCGCGCAGGGTGACCTAAGCTCGGCGGGCGGCTTGGCGGCGCTCGGTGTCGCTGCGCTGACGACAGCCGGCCTCGCGGCCGTCGCTTGGCGGGGGGTGCAGGCCGGCCCGGCAATCGAGCAGGCCCTAGGCCGCGAGCTCGGCACCGGCCGGCGCCAGGCGTCCGACCCCCGGGAGCATCTTCGGCTGCCGGGCGGGCGTTCGCTCGCGCGCGTCCTGTTGACACCTTTTCCGTTGTGGCGCCGTGACGTGGAGAGGATCGCGAACGTCAGCTACGGGGACGCCGGGAGGGCGAATCGGCTGGATCTCTATCGCCACCGCTCTCATCCCGCCGGCGCCCCGGTTTTCATCCATTTCCACGGGGGACACTTCCGGATGGGCGCCAAGAGCCGCGAAGCCCGCGCGATCTTTTACCGGCTCGCCGGCCAGGGCTGGGTGTGCGCCAGCGCGAACTATCGGCTACGGGAGGCGGGCCGGTTTCCGAACTCCTTGATTGACGCCAAAAAGGCGATCGCCTGGGCGCGGCGACACGCAGCGGACTATGACGCAGATCCGGTGGTGCTGTTCGTGGCGGGCAGCTCCGCGGGAGCGCACCTGGCCTCAATGGCAGCGCTCACACCCAACGACCCCGCGTTTCAGCCTGGGTTTGCGCACGAGGACACCTCCGTCAGCGCCGCCGTCTGCCTCTACGGCTACTACGGCAGCCGCGGTTCCACCGGACCGCTGGCCTCGTCGCCGTTGGCGTACGCGCGCGCCGATGCGCCCCCGTTCTTCGTTGCGCACGGCACCAACGACACCGTCGCGTCGCTCGAGGCCGCCGCACACTTCGCCGAACAACTGCGAGGCATCTCCGCCAGCCCCGTCGTCTATGCGCAGTTGCCCGGCGCGGGACACGTCTTTGACATGTTTCGCTCCCTGCGGTTGGGGAGGGTCATCGACGGGATCGAGGCCTTTGCCGCCTGGGTCCGTCACAGTCGTCCAACGCCTCGGACAAGCCCGCCAACTGATCCCATTCGCCGAGATTGAGCACCGTGTATGCAGTCAGCCGCGGACGCATCACAGCCCTGAGCGTCGATCGGCGCCGCTTCCCCTCCACGAACGACCGGTCGCGTCGAGCTTGGTGGCGCCGGCGATCTGACTCCGCTTCGGCCTGGCGGACAGCGAGAGCGGCAACCTCACGACCAGACCCTGTCGGCGACGAAGGGGAAGTCTCGTCGGAAGGCACCGAGCGGCCTGGCTTCCGCGCGTGTCGAGGGCCACCGGTTTCAGCGCGCGAAGCAGGGTTGGAAAGGCAGGGTTCGAGTGCCCGCAACACGTCCAGAGGGGCTCTCGCCGAGCGTCCGCTCGGGAGTGCTTAGCGAATACGACACGGAGCGCGCGGCTGGGTGCGTAGGATTGGCGCGTGTCTGTGGATCCGTCGGCCGAGCGGCATTCGGCGGCGTATTTTGATGAGCAGCGCGACTTCTGGTGGAACGATGATTTTCTGCGACTGGTCGCGAGGCGTATCGGACTCGAGCACGTCCGATCGGTGCTCGATGTTGGTGCTGGACTTGGCCATTGGGGAAGCACGTTGCTGGAAGTGCTTTCACCGCAAGCGTGCGTGGTCGGTGTTGAGCGCGATCCGCGCTGGGTGATCCAGGCCGGAGAACGCGTTGACGAGCTCGGGCTGACCGGTCGCTGCCGTTATGTGCAGGGCGTCGCCGAAGCACTTCCGTTCAAGGACGAGAGCTTTGATCTGGCGACCTGCCAAACATTGTTGATCCACGTCGCCGACCCCGCCGCCGTGATCAGCGAAATGCGACGTGTCGTTCGGCCCGGTGGGTTCCTGTTGCTGTCTGAGCCGAACAATCTCGCCGGGATGCTGGTCGCCGATAGCACGACCGCGAGCAAGTCGGTCGCAGAACTTATAGAGCGAATCGGGTTCGCGCTGATCTGCGAGCGCGGCAAGGCGGCGCTCGGCGAAGGCGATAGCTCAGTCGGCGATCTCCTCCCCGGCATGTTGGCCGAAGCCGGACTGATCGACATCCAGTGCATGCTCAACGACAAGACGTTCGCGCTCAGGCCACCGTATGACCCCGACGACCAGCGAGCGCTGAGAGACGTGATCATCGCCAACGCTGAGAGCGACCGGTGGGTGTGGTCACATGAAGAAGCCAAGCGCTACTTCGTGGCCGGTGGTGGACCTGAGAACGAATTCGAGCCGCGCTGGCAGCGCCGGCTAGAGGAGTCCCGAGAGACCGCGCGCGAGCTGGCGGCGAACCGGCTACATACCGCTGGCGGCGGGATTCACTACCTCGTGTCCGGCCGACGCCCGACGTGAACTCACGAACGTCTCGTCCGCAAGGGAAGTCCTGGAGGGGTCGGCCGGAGACTCGGGGGTTCGCGAAAAATCCGGCAGTCCGGCAGGACCTGAAATGGGTTGCGCAGATAACCGCTCTGATCGAAGACCAGCAGGATTGTCGGTTTGGGGCGAGGTTCGTCGGGAGTCGTTCAGTAGTCGCTGGAGGAATCGGTCACGCGCGGTGAGGAAGCTCTGGGTGAGACGGACTGGCTCGGCGTCGTCGTACGCGACCTTCTCGAGCCCGTGGTCGCTGCATTGGTAGATCGTGGCGTCGGGGTAGGCGAGGATGATCGGCGAGTGCGTCGAGATGACGAACTGCGAACCGTCACGAACGAGCTCGTGAATACGCCGTCGGCACGTGAGACAGTTCTGAGTGGAGAGCGCGGCTTCGGGCTCGTCGAGCAGGTAGAACCCGTCGGGCCCAAAGCGGTTGATCAGGATCGCGAGCAGCGACTGGCCGTGGGATTGCTCGTGCAGCGAGGTACCGCCGTAGCCACGAAGTGGATCGTGCGGGAAATCCTCGAGGTAGGTCGCGGTCACGAACAGGCTCTCGGTGCGCAGGAAGAAGTCGGTTCGTGGCCGACGAAGTCCTCGCTCGAGTCGGATCGACCGTGATAGCTCAGCGTGTGATTCTCGCCCGGAGAACGCGTACTGGCTCAGCGGCCGGCCCGAATCGTCGGTGGGTATGACGAAGTTCGAGGAGCCGCCCTCCGCGTTCATGCCCGCGGCGAGCGCGATCGCCTCCAGCAGCGTTGACTTGCCCGTGCCGTTCTCGCCGATCAGGTAGGTCACCCTGGGATGAAGCTCAATGCCCTCGGCGAGCTGGGCGATCGCCGGGAGCTCCCAGGGGGAAGCCGGACCGATCGAGCGAACGGGCGTCGTCGGTAAACCGGACGGCCTTGACGAACTGCATCTCCACAGGTAAGCGGACGGTAACGGCTGTGCACGGACCCAGCCGGCCGACCGTCCAGGATCCGGGGCGATCTGCGGCGAAGGCCGGCAGATGGCGTGTCGGCACCCTGCCGATCTTCGCCCAGGAGCACCGCGTCAGCGAACGCTGACTAAGTCCACGACGAAGACGAGGGTCTCGTCCGGTCCGATCGCCCGGCCAGCGCCACGCCTGCCGTACGCGAGCATCGGCGGGATCGTGATCCGCCGACGACCCCCGACCCTCATTCCGGCCACACCTTGATCCCATCCAGCGATGACCTGGCCCTTACCCAGACCGAACTTGAAGGTACTGCCACGGTCCCAAGACGCGTCGAACTGCCGCCCGGTCTTCCACGAGACGCCGACGTAATGCACCTCGACCACGCGCCCCGAAACGGCCTCATCACCGTCTCCGACGACGATGTCCTCGATCTCGAGCTGATACGACGGCGCCTGACCGGACGGCACCGCAACATCCGGCTTCTCACCGATCGCCACGACCCCAACCTAACCGGTCTGCGCCCTCGGCGTCGCAAACAGCCCTCTGACCAAACCCAAACCTGCTTGCTTCTCGATCAAGCCCGGAACTGGGAGGATGCGCGTGTCAATGCTGGTCGTCAGATCTAATCGCGTCTATCCAAACAGCACCGACTTCTCCACGAACTCGCTCGTCGGATCGGATGGCCGCTCGGATAGACGCGAACCCTGCCTGCCGCGCCGGGCGAGGTGCGGACTCCCGGCGGTCGGTGGCGCTGGTCCTGTGATCGACCGATGAAAGCGGGGTCGGTGCCGAGGTCGATAGCCTGGCCGGCGCATGACTGATGGCCGCGAGCTGATAGAGCCCGTGCGCGCTTTCCTGAGCGCGCCACGCTGCGCGGTGCTCTCGACGATCGGCCGCGACGGCGCACCACGCCAAGTCGTCATTCATTACCTGCTCGGCGAGAACCACCTGCGCATCAACGGACACCGAGATCGGCGCTGGGTGGCCAATCTGAGGCGCGACCCGAGAGCCTCGCTGATCGTTCACAACCAGGTCGACTACCTGCATTACGTCTCGATCCGCGGGACCGCGAAACTCTTAGACGAGGGGGACACCGCAGTCGCCGAGGCGATGACCCAAGCCGAGCGCTACGGCGAGGATCCAGCGGAATTCGCGGACCAGCCGCGGGTCAGCTTCTGGATCGACGTCGAATGGTTGACCGAGTTCACCTGAGCGCGGCGAATACGACAGCCGCTCCGCCATCGACCGGCGAGGGGTGTCGATCGCAGGTCCCGCTGGGGGTGTTAGGCGTTTAGTTGCTCTCGTCGTCTCCTGGCAGGCATCGCAGCGCTCGTCGCCCGGCATGTTCGTCGAGCAGTCCAGCGCCGATCCGCCGCTGGAGGCGAGCCGGAGTGCACGGCTCCATTGCGATACGGCGACGGAGGATCGAGCCTGCCTGCGCAACGTCGCCGTGCCGCAGCAACGCGAGGCCGGCGCCTCCGAGACATTCCGAGCGGCCGGGCGCCATCTTTGTCGCGGCAAGGTCGGAACTGCGGCGCACCGATCGCTGGGTAGGTAGGCCCCTCCATCTGTGGTCTGGTGCCCGGTTCCGTCTGTAGGTTGATGTCGAGATCGCCGCGGCGCGATAGCTTCCGGGCGTGGGTGACGAGTCAGGTCGGGCGTGGGCCCAAGCAGATGAGGTGCGGCTCTTAGTTCCGATCTTCGCGCTTGCTGTCGCGGTTGTGGGTGCTCTGGCTGACCCGTCGTCGGTCGTGGATCTGATTCTGATGGCGGTTCCTGTCGCGGCGTTCGTGTTGTGGACTTGGCTGCGGAACGTGCCCCTTTGGGTGGTCTCTGTAGCGGTGGTGGTGCCGGTCGTCGTGGTCCAGCGCTCCGGAAGCCACGAGCCGCTGATGTTCGAGGTTTCGGTCCTCGCGTTTGTTGTGGGGCGCTGGTCGGGGTCGCTCACTACGGCGGTCGCGCTCGGCCTGCTGGCGGTCGCCTCGCCGGTGGTGGTGGGCGTGATCGAGCCCCGAGGCAACATCTCTGTCGCCATCTGGAGCCTGGGGATCGCCTTTCCCTGGTTGATCGGTCGCGCGGTCTTCCGCCAGGGGCAGCTGGCGGCTGCGCTGCAGGCCACGCGGCGTGAGCTGGCCGAGCAGGCGATGCTGGAGGAGCGCCGTCGGATCGCTCGCGATGTCCATGACTTCGTCGGTCACGGGCTGGCTGCGGTGATGCTTCAGGTCACGAGCGCCCGGCACGTGCTCCGTCGCGATCCTGCGGCGGCCGAGGAGGCACTGCTGTCGGCCGAGGAGGTGGGCCGTCGCAGCATGCAGGAGCTGCGTCGGACGGTCGCGCTGTTGCGCAGCGATGACGAGCCGGGCGTGCTGCCGCCGGTTCCGTCGGCGGTGGAGATCCCGGCGCTCGTTGACCATGCTCGGGCCGGAGGCCTCGCGGTCGAGCTGCACGTGAGCGGCGAGTTGTCGGAAATCCCGCCGAGCGTCGGCGTGGCGGTGTACCGGATTGTTCAGGAGGCGTTGGCGAACGCGGCTCGTCACGCGCCGCGAGCGCGGACGGTGCTCGAACTGAACCTGTCCGACGGGCAGGTTTCGCTCATCGCGGAGACCGTCGGCGCGGTGGTCGCCGCGCCGGCTAACGAGCCGCAGCGACGCCGTTACGGGCTGATCGGGATGCGCGAGCGCGCGACAGCGCTCGGCGGCGAGTTCGCCGCAGGGCCCACTTCCGACGGGTGGCGGGTCAGCTGCCAGCTCCCGTTGGAGACCGCGGATGAGCTGCCGGGCGGAGGGCCCCGCACCGGATGATCCGGGTCGCTCTCGTTGACGACCAGGCGATCGTTCGCAGCGGATTAGCGCGGATCCTCTCGCCGGCCGACGGGTTCGAAGTCGTCGCGGAGTGCGCCGATGGCCGCGAGGCGGTGCAGGAGCTGCCGGCGCTGCGCCCAGAGGTGGTGCTGATGGACATCCGCATGCCGGTCCTGGACGGGATCGCTGCGACGGCACAGCTGCGCCGAGCGGTGGACTCGATCGCTGTGCTCGTGCTGACAACGTTTGGTGAGGATGAGGTGCTGTGGGGCGCCTTGGAGGCGGGCGCGGCGGGGTTTGTTCTCAAGGATTCCTCGGCGGAAGAACTGATCGCGGCGGTTCGCGCGGTCGCCGCCGGCGCGGCGTGGTTCGATCCCGCTGTCGCTCCGAGGATCCTCGAGCACTATCGCCGGCGGGTCGCGCCGGCCGCCCGGGAGGCGGCGCGGCTCGAGCTGCTGACCGAGCGCGAGCGCGAGGTCCTGCGGCTGATGGCGCGCGGCGCGAGCAACGGCGAGATCGCCGCCGCCTTGTATGTCGCTGAGGCGACGGTGAAGACCCATATTGGAAGCATCTTCGGCAAGCTCGGCGTCCGCGACCGGGCCGCGGCGATCGTGTTCGCTTACGACCACGGCGTGGTCACGCCCGGTCCCGGACGGCCGTAGTCGTCAGCGCCTCCGACTGTGGTTGGAGGTCAACTCGGGCCCGTGGGGCGATGTGCGATCGGCCACCGGCGCTTACCGTGGCGGTATGTGGAACACATCGATCGAGCTCGACGGTGTCCACAAGTCCTGCGACGGACAGCCGGTGCTTCGTGGCGTGTCGTTGGAGAGTGTGCTCTGGTGTCGGGCCGCGGGCGGCTGGTGACGGTGCTCGGGCGCCTCGCGAACCTGTCGTGCTCGCGCCCGCGTCGGGTCGCCGTGCTCGGCGCGCTCTTGTTCGCGGTCGTTGGCGTGATTGGTGGTCCGGCGCCGGGTAGCTTCAACGCGTCGAACGCGTTTGACGATCCCGGCTCTCAGGCGACTCGCGCGCGCGAGCAGATCGAGCGCGCGACGGGCGAGGCGGCGAGCGCCGGGGTGGTCGTGCTTGTGCGCGCACCGCGTTCCAGCGCCGAGGTGGCGCGGGTCGCCCGCACCCTCCGGGCGGATCCGGGAATTGCACGTGTGTCACTTCCGCCGCCTTCGGGCCGGTCGGCGGCCATCTCACGCGACGGTCGTCAGGTGCTTGTCGCCGCGACGCTGCGCGCTGGAGCGAGCGACACGGATGTCGTCAACCGTCTCCAGAACGCGTTCGCCCGGGACCACGGAGTTGTGCTCGGCGGGTCGGCGGTCGCGGGCCAGCAGACGGGCGCCCTGGCAACGAGCTCGCTGGCGATCGCGGAGCTGATCGCGTTCCCGCTGCTCGTGCTGCTGTCGCTGGTCTTCTTCCGTGGGGTGGCGGCGTTGTTGCCGGTCGTTATCGGTGGCTTCAGTGTCCTCGGGGCGTTCGCGGTACTGCGCGCGATCAACTCGGTCCTGCCGCTTTCGCCGTTCGCGCTGAACCTGGTGATCGGCCTCGGTCTCGGGCTGGCGATTGACTACAGCTTGTTCTGCGTCTCGCGCTTCCGCGAGGAGCTCGGCCGTGGCGCCGACGTTCCCGAGGCTGTGCGCAGGACGATGCAGACCGCCGGGCGGACGGTGCTGTTCAGTGGCGTGACCGTGGCGGCCGCGATGGCCTGCCTGACGGTGTTCCCGCAGCGGTTCCTGGTATCGATGGGTCTCGGCGGGCTGGTGGTCGCACTGGTCGCGGCCGCCTCGACGGTGGTGTTCCTGCCGGCGTTGCTGGTGCTGATGGGACGGCGGCTCGGGAAGGTGACACCGGGACCCGAGGGCAGCGGGCGCTGGTACGGCCTCGCGCGGGCCGTGATGCGGCGCCCCGGCATGGTCGCGGCGCTTACCGCGGTCGCACTCCTACTCGTCGCCACACCCGCCCTCGGGATCCGCTGGAGCGGGATCGACGCCTCCGTACTGCCGACCGGCCAGAGCGCACGCACAGTCTCGGACGCGATCGCGCAAGACTTCCCCGGCGCGGACTCAACCCCCGTGATACTCGCGGTCAGTGCCCCCGCCAGCGCCGGGCCAGCGCTCCGCACCTACGCCGCCGGGCTGTACCGGATGTCCGGCGTGTATCACGCCTCAGGGCCGCGCGACCTGGGCCGTGACATCTGGGAGATCGACGTCGATGGTCGTGGTACGCCGATCACACAACAATCGCAGAACCTCGTCAACGCGATCCGGGCGCAGCCCGCGCCCTATCCCGTAGCGGTCGGTGGTGCGACGGCTGACCTGATCGACCAGCACACAGCGACCTCGCGGTCGCTGCCGATCGCGATCGCGCTCCTCGTGGTGCTCACGATCAGCGTTCTGTGGCTGATGACCGGCTCCGTTGTGCTGCCGATCAAAGCGTTGCTGATGAATCTGCTCACCACCGCAGCCACCGCCGGCATCCTCGTGCTGGTCTTCCAAGACGGCAACCTCACAGGACCGCTGGGGTTCTCGAAGCCCGAGGGGATCGAGCAAACCGACTTCCTCGTTCTCGTCGCGATCGTGTTCGGCCTCTCGACCGACTACGGCGTTTTTCTTCTCACCCGGATCAAGGAGGCCCACGACAGCGGTCTGGCCAACGCGGACGCCGTCGCCGTCGGCCTGCAACGAACCGGCGCGATCGTGAGCGCCGCGGCGATCCTCCTCGCGGTCGCGCTCGGAGCCTTCGTGACAAGCGAACTCGTGTTCCTCAAAGAACTCGGCGTGGGCGCGGCGTGCGCAGTTCTGATCGATGCGTTCGTCGTCCGCGCACTACTCGTTCCCGCGTTGATGGGGCTACTTGGCAGCGCGAACTGGTGGTCACCGCGTCCGCTGCGCCGCCTCCACGACCGATTGGGCGTAGGCGAACCGAGCCTTGGCGCGAGGGATTCCTCGTCGCTCTAGACACGAGTCGCGGTCGCTGAGGCAACAGCATCGTCCAACCCGAGATCCAACACCTGTAAATCGAAAGACCGCCCCATTGGGGGTCTGACAGTTCCTCGGTTGCGGCCATCAGGGAAGCGTCTTGTCCGGCGTGAGTCGTGACCGGGATGTGTGGACGGGTCGACGGAGCTCTCACGTTGTGCTGGCCAGATCCCGAGCTGTCTTGATGAACGCGTCGACGGTTGGACGGACTGCTTTGGGTTGCCATGCCAGCGATACGACCGCGGGGTCGGCGTCGGTCACGTGCACGTAGTCGACATCGGCGCGTGGGTAGTGGGCGGCGACGGAGGAGGGCACGAGGCTGACTCCGCGTCCGGTGGCCACCAGGGTGAGGATCTCCTGGACGCTGGCGGCTTGCGCGGCGACGTGTCCCGGGAGTCCGTGCCGGGCTTGCTCGGCGAGCCATCTGACGGGCGGGCTCTGCGCGTCGATGACGGGGTTGGTGATGAAGCTCTCGTTACGCAGGTCGTCGAAGGTGAGGGAGGCGCGGTCGGCTAGCGGGTGCGTGTTCGGGATCGCGACGAGCCGCGGCTCGCGGGCGATGACCTCGACCTCGACGGCGGCTTGGCCGGGTAGAAGGCGTGTGAAGGCGATGTCGACGCTGCCGTCGAGGATGTCCTCGATCCCGCCCAGGAGGAGGTCCTTCACGGACACGTCGACTTTTGGATACCGCTCGGTGAAGGCGCGCAGGAGGCGGGGCAGCCAGGCGTTGGCTGCGGACCCGTAAAAGCCAATCGTCAAGTGCTCTGACTCCGCGGCTCGGGTGAGTGCGATCGCCCGCTCTGATTGCTTTAGCAGCCGACGCCCCTCTGTCAGTAGCACGCGCCCTGCGGGTGTCAGCTCGACGTGGCGGCTGGTGCGGTTCAGCAGCGTCACCTCCAACTGCTGCTCGAGCCGCCGAATCTGATGGCTCAGCGATGGCTGTGCGATGTGCAAGCGCTCGGCGGCGCGGCCGAAATGAAGCTCCTCCGCGACGGTCACGAAGTACTGCACCAACCGCAGGTCCAGGCGTTCGATAGACGCAATCTACTGATGGTCGGGCAACTTGTCTTGGACTTGGGCGCAAGGTCGGGTGACACTGGCGCCTCGACCAGAGTGATTGAGCGTGCCGAGCGAGACGACAAAATCAGCTGTTCAGACTTTCGAGCTCCCCGGCGAGGCGGTGTTCCCCGAAAGCGTCGGCGTCGATCCGGCCAGTGGTGAGGTGTATGTCGGCAGCCTTTCGGATGGAGCGGTGTACCGTCTCAGCGGCGCGGCTGAAGTGGAGGTGTGGTCGCCGGCTGGAGCGGACGAGCGGAAGTCGGTCGCCGGGGTCAAGGTCGACTCCGAGGGGCGGTTGTGGGCGGCAGGCGGATACGAGGGAACGCTTCATGTCTATGACCTCGCCAGCCGCGCGTTGATCGCCCGGCTCGACGTGGGCGCGCGTCCATCGTGCGTCAACGACATCGCGTTCGGCCCCGCTGGCGAGGCGTACGTGACCGACTCGTTGATCTCGCTCCTGTTCAGAGTCGCAGGCGCGCCGCCAGCGATTGAGCCATGGGTCGACCTCGCTGAGCAGGGAGTTCCCTGGGCGGAGGGACTTAATTTCAACGGGATCGTGCTGACCCCCGATCGGAGCCACCTGGTCGCGTGCCAGACGAACCTGGGGCGCTTGTGGCAGATCAGTGTGCAGACCGGACAGCTCAAGGAGGTTGCTCTAGACGGTGGTCCGCTTCAGCACTGCGACGGAATGGCGCTGTCCGGATCGACTCTGTACGTGGCGGTCAACGCGCGCAATCGGATCGCCGTCGCCCAGCTCGAAAAGGACGGCGCGGCGGGAAGGGTCAGGACCGTCCTCCGGAGCGACGCGTTCGCGTTTCCGACCGCCATCGCCGTCCGCGATGAACGCCTACTCGTGGTCAACAGTCAACTCGACAAGATGGGTCGCGCACCGCAGCTGCCGTTCACGGTCGTCGCGATCGAGAGAACCGATGGCTGACGGGATCGACCGGTCGATGAAACACGCCGCCATCACGCGCCTACGGCGGCCTTCGGCCGGTGAGATCGCCGGCGCGGGATCGACGCGGGCATTCTGGCTCCCGGCGTTCGCACTGGCGGTGGGGCTGCTCGGCCCAGCACGCGTCCCCGAGACCCTAAGCCGATCAGATGCCTTTGCCTCGGGAGTTCTCAGCGCGCGGCGGGTAAGACCATGAAGCTGCTCGCGATCGTGCGCCCTGGCGATGGCGGCGATCTCAGGGCTGCGATCGCCGTTCGCGCACAGGAAGAGCTGGGGGTGCTGTGGAATCAATATCGCGAGGGGTTGGTCCGGGAGATCTACTCGCCCGGTGGGCCAGGTGCGGTGCTGATCGTTGAGGCGAGCTCACGCGACTCGGCGCACAGTGCACTCGGCGAGCTGCCGCTGCTGGCGGACAAGATCATGAGCCTCGAGCTGATCGAGCTCCACCCTTTCACCGCTTTAGAGATGCTGTTCTCGCGGGAGTCCTTCCGATGAGTCCCGTCGAGTTGGTGCCCGCCTCGGGTTCGAGCCGCCGGTCAGCAAGAAACGCGCGACCAGAGGGTTCACCCACGTTGCGCGTCGGAGGAAGAGGGCTAGCAGCCTCCCGCGATCACCCCTTCAAAAGGAGAACTGTGTGATGAGACCCACGGCATCAATGACCTCCGGTCCCGCCAATCGCTGGCCTCTCTCGCTTGCCGTCTTGGCGTCGGTGACCACGTGGTTGGCTGGCATGGTAGCCGTGGTGCTCGTCTTCGCGGCAGGTGCGGCCGCGGCCCCGTTGCGGACGGTCGTGGCGTTCAATCCGGCGGCGAACGAGACCCCGGAGAACCTCGCAATCGCACGCGATGGCACGATCTACGTCAGCCTGGCGTTCGCGAGCGAGATCCGCCGCATCGCCCCTGACGGGGCCCAGCGGACGCTCACAATCCCGACCGTGGGAGGCATCACGGTCGGCGTGGCGATCGACCGGCACGCAAACGGTCTCGACGTCGCCGTCCGCTCCCCCGACCCCGCGACCGCCGGCATCTGGCGTGTCCCGCTCGCCAGCTTCGCGCACCCGATCCGGATTGCTGCGCTACCGCCAAGTTCGTTCCCCAACGGGATCGCGTTCGACCCGTCTGGGAACCTCTACATCGCGGACTCCAACCTCGGCGTCATCTGGCGGCTGGCCCAAGGCGCCACGCAGGCAGCCGTGTGGAGCGAGAGCTCGTTACTCGCGCCGGCTGGCGCCAGTTTCATGAACTTCCCCCTGCCAGGGGCGAACGGCATCAAGGTCCGGCACCGCCGTGTCTATGTCTCGAACACCTCGACGGACAGCATCCTGACCATCCCGATCGGGCCAGATGGGGAGGCGGGCCAGGACGCCGTCAAGCTCACCGGCATCGAGGCGGACGACTTCGCCTTTGCCGCCAACGGCGACCTGTACGTCGCGGAGAACCCGTCTAGCGAGCTCGTGCGCGTCACCCCGAGCGGAGATGTCAAGCGGCTCGCGACACGAGCAGATGGCCTCGATAACCCGTCTGCTGTCGCGTTCGATCCGAGAGCCGGCGAGCGCAAGCAGCTCTACATCACCAACTCCGCTTATTTCGGAACGCACCCCAGCCTTGAGGTGACCGCCACCGACACGGTTGGGCAAAGACTGCCGTGAGGTTCTCGGCTGACACGACCTGGGGTCGCCCGACCTCGAGGGTCAGAGACGCCGTCTTCGCGCTTCACGACGTGCTGATCCTGCGAGGCGACCGCGAGATGCCGTTTCACCAGGTGTCGGACCAAGAGTTGCCGGGGCTGCTGTCCCAAGTCCGCGAGCCCGTGATCTGGAACAAGCGATGACCTCAATCGGTGGGGTGGCGCAAGATGCTCACGCTCTCGCTCAACGAGCGGACGAGCTTCGGGCCCGGTGCGAGGCCCTGGCGACCTGCGCGCAAGACGAGGCCACCCGCGCGACGCTGGCGCGCGTTGCGGGCCGTCTCGGCTTGTCGGTCGTACGGCCGCTGAGCTCAGCGCTCGGAACGGAAGGAGATCAGCTACCCGCCGAGCCGCCAGCCGGCGAGGCAGAGCTCACCCACGCGCTGCATCTGCTCGCGGTCGACGCCACCCGGCTACGCATACGCGCCGCCGGGAACCTTTCGCTGCAGGAGGCCGCGGCCGCGCTACAGGACCTCGCCTGCCAGTCCGTGGCCGAGGACGTCGAGCGCCTCCAGGCCAGGCGCTCCGAGCTCGCGGCGCTGATGACGGGGCTGCCGACGTCGATCCAATCGGCGCCGAACGGCCCCTATCTGCTCACCAACGTCGACACGATCACCGATTGGCTCGGGGTGGCGCTCGATCCCGCCCCACAGGCGGCGCTGTGCCGGTGCGGGGCCTCGACTATCAAGCCGTGGTGCGACGGCTCCCATTCCCAGATCGGATTCGAGGACGCGAGGTCCCATGCACGCGTCGCGGATCAGCTGGACCGCTACAAGGGCCTCGCCGTCGCGATCGCGGACAACCGCGGCACGTGTGCCCACTCCGGGTTCTGCACCGATCGGGCCCCGACCGTCTTTCGGACGAACGACGAGCCGTTCGTCGCGCCTGCGGGCGGCCGGGTCGACGAGATCCTCAGCGCCGGCCGCGACTGCCCATCGGGAGCCCTCAGCGCAAAGGCCGGCGGCGGGGATCCGATCAGAGCGTCCGATACCGAGCGTGAGCCCGCGATCGAGGTCTCCAAGGACGGTCCTTACCGGGTCACCGGGTCGATCGAGCTGCTTGACCGCGACGGCAGCCCCGAAGCTCGCAACGACGGCGCGTCGCTTGAGCACTACAGCCTGTGCCGGTGCGGCAAATCGCTGAACAAGCCGTTCTGCAGCGGCATGCATTGGTACGCGGACTTCCACGATCCCTCGCCGCCCGAGCAGGCCACCCTGTTCCAATGGGCCGGTGGGTTCCCGGCGCTCCTGCGGCTCACGCGCCGCTTCTACGAGCTGCACGTCCCACAGGACCCGTTGCTCTCCGGACTGTTCTCGCAGATGTCCCCCGATCACCCCGAGCGTGTCGCGTCATGGCTCGGCCAGGTGTTTGGCGGACCTCCGGCCTACGGCGCGCGCTACGGGGAGTACGACCGCATGATCAGCCAGCATCTCGACAAGGCGCTCACCCCAGAGCAGCGAGCCCGGTGGGTGCTGCTGCTCGCGCGCAGCGCCGACGAGACCGGGCTTCCCAGCGACGCCGAGTTCCGTGCGGCATTCACCGCGTACCTGGAGTGGGGGTCGCGGATCGCGCTTGAGAACTCCCAGCCGGGGATCCACCCGCCACCACACATGCCCGTGCCGCGATGGTGGTGGGTATGCGACGCGTACCCGTGGACACGTCCACGCGGCACCGCGGAGCCCGCGGCCGAGCCGACTCCGGTGCAGCTTCCAGATCCGAACCAGCCGCTCTCCTACGACGCTCACATCAAGCCCTTGTTCCGAGACCGCGACCGCGACTCAATGCGCTTCGCGTTCGATCTTTGGTCCTACGCCGACGTCGCGTCTCACGCGGACGCGATCGCCGAGCGGCTCAGGGCCGGGACGATGCCGTGTGACGGCCCATGGCCCCCCGGACAAGTCGACGTATTCGAACGCTGGGTGGCTGCCGGGAGCCCGGCATGAAAACAGGTCCCGGCGTGGCAGTGGAGGAGGCGCGATCGCACACCGGAGCTCGACGGTGAGCGCGGGCACGGGTGAGGTTGTGATGCGCGGGGTGGTCCCGATGAATGTGGCTGAGCCAAGGCGGGACTCGGCGAGGACGACGCTTTGGATCGGGTTGGCCGCCGCCGCCGTGCTTGTCGCGGTGACGGCGCCGTTCATGTCCCGCTACGGCTGGGACCGCGATGAGCTCTACTTCCTCGCCGCCGCTCATCACCTCGCCTTCGGGTACGTCGATTTTCCTCCCTTGATCGCCGTCGTCGGCTGGATCGTCGACACGCTCGCGCCGAACTCGCTACTCGCGCTGCGGATCGTCGGCTTGGCCGCGGGGGCGGGGACTGTGATCCTGGTCGCGTTCATCGCCCGCGAGCTGGGAGGGGGCCACAGAGCCCAAGGCATAGCCGCCCTCGCCTGGGCACTGACGCCGTACATACTCGGATCGGCGAGCATCTTTCACCCCACCTGGCTGGACACGCTGGCTTGGGTGGGCTTCCTCTATGTCGCCGTGCGCCTGCTAGTCCGCCAAGACTCGCGGCTGTGGCTGATGCTCGGTCTGATCGCCGGCGTCGGCCTCGAGGCCAAGTACACGATCGCCGTTCTGATCGTCATCTTTGCCGTGTCGCTCATCCTCACCAGCGAGCGCCGCCAGCTGACGACCGCGTGGCCCTGGATGGGATTGACGCTCGCTGCTTTGCTGCTGCTCCCCAACCTTGTCTGGCAGGTGCAGCACGGGTGGCCGAGCCTGCACTTCTTCTCGAGCCAGAACGCCAAGACCGCCTCGGACACCTCACGTCCGGCCTACGTCGCCGAGCAGCTGTTGTTCCTTGGCTCGACCGCTGGCCTCGCCGCCACCGGCGTGGTCTGGCTGTGGCGTCGCCGGCTGCGCGCGCTTGCTCTAATTCCGGTGCTCGTCACGTTGGTCTTCCTGTTCGAGCGCGGCCGCAGCTACTACCCCCTCCCGGCCGATGCGCTGGCTGTCGCCGCGGGAGCCGTCGCCGTCGAGCGGTGGCTCCGGCGTGGCCGGCGGATGCTGCTGCTTGGCGTGGCCGGCGCGCTGCAGATCGCGGTCATCGCCCTCGCGGGCCCGATCGTGGTCCCCTTCTACACGACCCCGCAGCTGGTCCACTCCAGTCTCTGGAAAGTCGGCTACTTCAAGGACGAGATCGGCTGGCGGGAGATGACGACTGAAGTCGAGCAAGCTTGGGCGAACGCCGCGTCGACCGATCGTGCCGACGGCGTCATCCTGGCGCACAACTACGGAGAGGCATCCGCGCTTCAGTTCTTCGGCCGGGGACTGCCGGTGATTCTCAGCGGGCACCTCAACTGGCAGTACTGGCGCCCGCACCGACTCCCACAGCGCTTCGCGCTCACCGTCGGCTACCCCGTGAGCGCTCTCCAGGTTCTCTGCAGTTCCTGGAAGGTGATGGATCACATCGAAAACCGCTGGCATCTCGAGAATGAGGAGCGCGGGCGAATAATCGCCGCCTGCAATCTCAGGCAGCCACTCGGCTCAGACTGGAACCGATTGATCGCCAGCGATCAACTCTGACGACGGCGGACTGGGAAGCAATGTCCGAGACCGCGATCCGGAAGATCGGAGCGGACGACGTCGAGAGGCTCCTGCGACTTCAGCGACGTCTCGACAATGATGCCGAGATGATGATTGTCGAGCCCGGCGAGCGCGAACCGAGACATCGGGCCGCGCCGACCGAGATCGCCGTGTCCGTCAGGGCGTCGGCTGTTCGTCATCAGATCAAAGGGCCGGCATCCGCGCCGGCCGCGACCGAAAGGGTGCAGGAGATGATTAATTACGTGTTCGCGTACAGCGGTGGCAGGGGTGTGGCCGCCGACGAGGCCGAGCGCAACGCGCAGATGGCCAAGTGGGGTCAGTGGTTCGGAGAGCTCGGTTCGGCCGTCGTTGACGGCGGCGCCGCGACCGGGCCCGCGAAGACGGTCGGCCCTGGCGGCTCGGTCAGCGATGGCGGCTCGCGTGGCCTGACCGGCTACTCGATCGTGTCGGCCGACAGCCTCGATTCGGCGGTCGAGCTCGCGAAGGGCTGCCCGGTCCTCGAGATCGGCGGCGCCGTCGACGTCTACGAAGCGATCGCGATGTAACGGGCGCACCGGGTACCGGGTCGGCGAGGACCTCAGGTCCCGACCCCGACCCGAGTGACACGCGCGTATGCGAGACGTCACAACGAAGGCCGACCCCCAGAGAGGAGTCCCATGTGGCTTCAACCAGAAAGATTGCCATGACCGCAACCCAGCCAGTCTCGGTCGAACAGACCGAGTACGTCGAGCGTCCGGAAGGACATGTCGGCTACGACGTCGCCGGCGAGGGCCCGCTAGTGGTGCTCGTGCCCGGCATGGGCGACCTGCGAGCTGCGTATCACTTCCTCGCCCCGGCGCTGCGGGACGCCGGCTACCGGGTGGCCTGCACCGACCTTCGCGGCCACGGCGACAGCGATGCGACATTCAGCTCCTACGGCGACCCCGAAACCGCCGGCGACGTTCTCGCTCTGATCGAACAGCTCAACTCCTCCGCGGTCATCGTCGGCAACTCGATGGGAGCCGGCGCCGCTGTGTTCGCCGCCACAGAGCAGCCGAACCTCGTCCGCGGCCTCGTGCTGCTCGGCCCGTTCGTCCGCAACGGCAAAACGAACGCGCTGCAGCGCCTGACGCTCCGGGTCGCGATGGCCCGGCCGTGGGCGGCGATCTCATGGAAGGCATACATGCCCAAGCTGTACGCCGGTCGACGGCCGTCTGACTTCTACGAATATCGCGACCGGGTGGTGGCAAGCCTGCGCCGACCAAGCTACGCGAAGGCATTCTCGATCACCACGCGAACCAGCCACGACCCAGCCGAAGCACGGCTCGCCGACGTTTCCCAGCCAACCCTGGTCGTGATGGGTGAACAGGACCCACCCGCGCGCCGAAGCCCACTGGATCGCGCAAGCCCTGCACGCAGAGGTCGTGATGGTCCCCGAAGCCGGGCACTACCCCCAATCGCAACGACCAGACGTGACAGCCGTCTCCGTCCTGACGTTTCTCGAAACGATGCATTAGCACGCCCACCCCAACTCGACCGGTCCTGCTTTCACGACGGCACGAGCATCTCGACGCGCTCGGCGGCGCACCTGGAAAGCGCGCGGATTGCTGGACTGCGCGAGTTGGAGCGCCGGCCGGGCCAACGACCCTGTCGGGGATCCGAGCAGCCTTCTGGATCGGTGCTGAACCAGCATTCTCCACTGGTAGCAGCGGTTGCGAGAGTCCCGGGCTCTCACCCCGCTGCAGGCGCTAAGGGTGCGAAGGCCGGGGCCGTCCGCCCTACTTCTTCCCGCCCCGCCCGAACCGCGACATCAGGCGGCTCAGCCTGCTCCGGATCTCCTGGCTTGCGTCAGCGGCGATCCTGCCGGCCGTGTCGTCGGTCTTGATGATCCCCAGCTCCTCGTCCGTCGGGCGCACGGGGCCCCCTCGGGCGACTGTCTCGGCGGCCTCCGCGCGGTAGCCCGCGCGGCGGGCCTTGGCGGCGTCGATCTGCGCCTGCAGGCGGGCGACGTGGTCGTCGGGATCAGGCGTGGCAGGGGTTGCGTCAGCGTCGTCGGTCATGGATGCATTCCAGCACCTATCAGGTCATGCCAATCCGAAATGCGCATCGCTGCTCCAAGCCCGCTGTTCGCCGAGAGCAGGGCGGACGCTACGGCGCGCAGAATCGGACGATTGCGTAGGCACGGCTTGACGGCTCGGGTTTCGAGTTTGGGCGAATAGGAGGTCTCGTCCTGCGAACGCCCTGAGACCCGGATTGAGCTCATTGCAGTGTGCGGTCGTTGTGTCGCTGGATGGTCGATGAGTTTCGCGGGTCGCCGGCTCCGACCCGTCCCCGTCGAGCTAGCCGATCCTGGGCTGCCCTCCGCCCCGCTCGCGCAGGGGCCTGCACCCGACCCCGAAGATGTAGTGGTCTACTTGATCTGAACCGCGGTGTTCGGGCCCGCGTTTTCGCGCGTCAGCATGATGACGCTGCTCACGAGGACGAAGATCAAGAAGAGCACGAACCCGATGAGGTCGAGAATCAGCCCGAACGAGGCGATGACGCCGCCGAGGCCGAAGCCTTGAAGGAAGAGCATGATCCCGGCGAGGATCGAAACCCACCCGAGCCAGCGCGGCAGGACGCCGCTCCTGATCACGAGCAACCCTGCGGCGACAGCAGAGAGACTGCCGAAGACGTCCCCGACGCTTTCCAGCGCATACGTCATCAGGTACAGCGTGTAGGCGACACCAGGGTCGTGTCGATACCCAAACGACGCTATCTTTGCGCCGACCAGGCCGGTGATGCCGATGTCGCTGACGGCATGCAGGGCAATAAAGAGCACTCCGCCGACCAGCACCAGGGAGCCGAGGATCCGGGGCCTGTCGGTGTTTCCGCGCAGCAGGTTGTAGAGACTGCAGAGGTAGATCAGAAACGCGGTGGCGTAGACGACGGAGAGGTATGCGATCACCAACAGCCGGTCGCGGTGCTCGTGGAGCCCGCTCGCGATCTTCGCTGCCGAGTCGTTCTGGGTCAGTCCGACTCCGAGCGCGACCACAATCTCCGCCAGCAGCGCGATGACGTAAAGGATGCCCGCCGCCCAGGCATACCGTTCCCACGCTCTTGATGTCCGCGCCGCGTCCACGATGTGATATTCCCCATTGGCGTCGCGCTTAGCAAGCCGCGACGTTCAGAAGGTGCTCACGGGCAAACCCGAGTTTCGGCTGAACCCGCCGTTCTCGAAGGTGGCCCAGCGGAGGCGAACAAGGAGGTTGCGGCCGGCCTTGTCATCAGCGAGCGCGCAGCGCGCAGCCACGTGAGCACGTCCCGTTTAAGCTGGATCGAACGGTCGTTGAATACGACTACGAACCGGCTCCCTCAGCCGGTATCCGACCGGAATACGAGCACGAGCACGCGTAGCGCGAGGACGCCGGCGAACACGAGCAGCCAGTAGCCGAAGAACGCGTACAGGGTCACGGTGTGGGTCACCCTCGGCCCTCCGTGAAGACCAAGGATGAGTACGGACATGACGCCGAGGGTGGCGGCCAGGAACGCGAGCACCAGCTGGTTCACGAGGCCGGTTAGGTAGCGGCGGTCGCTCTCGTCGGCTAGCAGGCGGACGTTGAGGCCGAGTCGCCCGTGCTCGAGTGAGGCGCTGATCCGATCCAGCCGGCGCGGCAGCCGGCGTAGCATCGGCACCAACGAGATCAATTCGTCGGTGGCGGTCTTGCGTAGCGCTGCGGGGCTGAGCTGCGCGGCGAGGTGGTCGGTGGTGAAGCGGCGGGCGTCGGTGAGGATGTCGAAGCCGGGCGCGAGCTGGGTCAGCGTGCCCTCGATCGTCGCCAGCGCGCGGAACGCCCCCGCGATCTCGGGCGGCACCGATAGTTCATGCTCAGCGATGATCCGGAAGAGATCGGCGAACATGCGCACATCGGGAGTGATTCCGGCCCCGACGTGGCGGGCCATGAAGACGCCAAGCGCCCGCTCGAGCGCGGGCTCGTCGAGCTCTTCGGGTCGCTGAAGGATCTCCAGCAGCGCGTCGTTTAGCGCCGCCGGATCGCCACGATCGACGGCGACCAGCAGCCGCTGCAGCCCGGCCCGAAGCCCGGAGTCGATCCGTCCAACGGAGCCGAAGTCGAGCAGCGCGAGCTGTCCATTGGCGAGCAGCAGCACGTTGCCCGGATGCGGATCGGCGTGGAAGATGCCATCGATCATCACCTCGCCTAGCAGAGTGTCGAACAGGGTGCGGGCGAGTGCCTGGCGGTCACCGATCTGCTCATCGGCCATGATCGCGCCTAATGGGCGGCCCTCGAGCCGCTCCATCACGAGCACATTCGAGGTACACAGGGGCTCATGCGGCTTCGGTATGCGGACCGACGCGGCGGCGCCCCGCGTGCTTGCCGCGGCGGCCACGGCGGTCATGTTCTGGACCTCGATCCTCAAGTCGAGTTCCTCCCTGAGCGCCGCCGCAAACCCGTTAGAAAGGTCGACCGCGCCGACTCCCCGCCCCCAGCGCGTGCTGCGCTGGAGGCGGCTCGCCAGTCGATCGACGATGTCCAGATCCCACGCCACGGCTGTGTCGATCCCCGGCCGGCGAACCTTCACGACGACCCGCTCACCGGAGTCGAGCATGGCGGCGTGCACTTGCGCGATCGAGGCGGCCGCGAGTGAGCTGCGATCGAAGCTCGCGAACACGTCGTCGACATCGGCTCCGAGCTCGGACCTCAGCACCTGCTGGACCTCCAGCCACGGGACCTGCGCGGCGTCGTCCTGCAATCCGCTGAGCTCGTCGATGAACTCGGCCGGCAGTAGGTCCCGCCGGGTCGCCAGTATCTGGCCGAGCTTGATGAACGTGACGCCGCCATCCTCGAGCGCGAGTCGGAGCGAGCGCGCGAGCTGGGTGCGGCCGTCGTGGGTCTGGAGCTCGGCGCTGCGAGCACCCCGCAGGTAGGGGAGCATTCCGCGGCGGACCAGGATCCTGGTGATCTGCGAGTAACGGCGGATGCCGCGCGCGCTTGCGCAGCCCTCGGATCAAGTACAGCGGTCCCGGCATCGTCCCACTCGGTACCAGGGCCTCGACGATGACCAATACGAGCATCCCGAGCAACAGCGCGATCGCCACCCCGAGGATCACGAACCACACGGCCGGTAGGAACGGCCATCTGCCGTTGCGCTTGACGATCGAGCCCCCGATCGCGGTGATGATTGGCGAAGCGAACGCCAACGCCACGATCCCGCCGATCACCCAACGCAGCGGCGAGACGCGCAGGCCAAGCAAGCGGCGCACACCGAACGCGAACACGGGCACGGTCACGGCCACGCCGATAACGACGAACGGGACTGTAAGCGCACTCATCTGGCGCGAAATCTTTCGCGCTGCCCGGCGGCGAACCTGCTTTCAATCCCGAACAGTCGTCCGCGATCGCACCTGCCTTGCCGGCATTGCGAGTCTCTGAGCAGCGGCGCCGACGGACCGCCATCGCGCGCAAACCGCGCACGCGTTGATCAGGGTGCTAGCAGCTTCGCCGCTAACAGTCGGGTCGACGGAAGTCCGCCGCGCTTAGAGCTGACTTCTCGATAAGGCTCTGCTCCCCGAGGCCGCGGTTCTCGATCGAAGCGGCGGTCCCCGGCTCGCTGCTAGAGCTAGATCCGCGACAGAGCTCCAGCGTCGGCACCGCCGCTCGGGGACAGGGCTCACCCGCTCGACTCGACGATCCGTCGAAGCGTTGTTTCGATCTCCGGGTAGGCGGGGCGGGGGGCAAGTTTGACGCCGCGATTAACGGTGTTGTAATCGATGCGGTAGCGGTACACCGATGGCCAGGGGTGCAGCGATATGCCGCGGTAGATTCGTCCTGTCCTGTAGCTGAAGATCAGGTGGCTGCCCATCTCTCCTCCACCCGGAAATGAGGGGGCGAGGATTAGCTCACCCGGATGCCCGGCCCACTGCACGCGACTGATCAGGACCGCGCGCCGCCTGTTGGTGCGCTGCAGGAGAGCGTCGGTCAGTGGTCTGGGTCGTCCGCGTGGCAGCGCGAACCCGAGCGCAGACGCATCCGTCGTGCCATAAACCAGTACGTGAATGAAATACGGCGGTGGTGGTGGCAACTCCGAGGCCGAGGTCACGATTCCGGTTTGCGTTCCGGGAATCGGACGCCCGTAGGTCAAATAGCTCCACTGGGCAAAGCGACACTGCTTGCTGGCCAGCGGAACGTTGTTCATGGCAGGCCCGCCGCTGCAGCCAGCGACGACGTTCGGGCGATTTGTGCCCGAGCCGGAGATTGGCACCGATCGCGGGCATGCGGACCGCAGCAGCCAGCCCTGGACACAGACGGCCCGAGCCGAGGATGGCACCGGGCCCATCGAGACAGTCGTATCGACACGCTGGACCTGGTGGTCACCTTTGGTGCGCGATCGCTCCCCGCCACAGGCCGAGAGCGCGAGGGTGCCCACCAAACACAGCAGGGTCGCAGCACGTGGGCCACACATGGCACTGATCTTCGCTGATCCGACTGATGGGTTCACTAAGCAACCCCAGCCTCGGTCTCCACCCTCCGCCGCCGCGGCCGGAGGCGCGCGCCGCTTCATCGCGCGAGCGAAGACGCGGTGTTCGACGGTCAGCTCCCCCGAGCCAACGGTTCCGATCCTGCGTCTGGCTGGAGCAGGTGCTGTTTGAGTTGGTGGCGGGATTTGACGTCTAGTTTGCGGAACGCCTTGCGTAGGTGGTAGTCGACGGTGCTGGGGCTGATGAACAGCTGCGCGGCGATCTCTTGGTTCGTAGCACCCACGGCCGCGAGACGCGAGATCTGTGCTTCCTGAGGGGTCAGGTCGTCGCGCGCCTCGACGGTCCGTTTACGGGCGTGCGCGCCGGTCGCTTCGAGCTCGACCCGCTCGATCGCCTCGCGATAGAGGCCATCGGCGACCTCGCCCTCGCCACCTGCTCCTGCGAGGTCATCGTCCAAGACACCTTCCAGGGACTGCTCAGCTACGAACAGATCGAGGGCTACCACGTTTGAAGGGCCCCCGGGGTCCTGCGGCGCAAAGCGGGTTACCGGCTCTTGCCAGAGCCTTCTGACGGGACCCGCACCGCGAAGGCGCGGCTGCGAGCGGTGTCGTGGAGGATCCTCGTAGCGGGAGGAAAGCAGGGCTTTCGCGCCCGGTCACCCGCTCCGGCGGATTACGCCTGGAGTGGTGGCGCCATCGCGGTGCCCCAGGACATGAGACGCAGCAGCGAGGTTACCAACGGGCTGATGGTCGTCATCTCGGTCTTCGGTTCGCCGTCGACCGATGAGTCGGCGGGCGTGCGAGGGTCTACGCCACCATGACCGATACGACACCTCTAATCACCGGTGTGGACTTCGTCTGCATCCCGGCGCAGGACTTCGACGCGATGACCGCCTTCTACGGCGAGACGCTCGGCCTGCCGTTCGTCAAGCGCTACGGGAGCCGGCCGGGCGCCGAGTACCAGGCCGGCAACCTTACGCTGGCCATCATGCGCACCGAGGACTTCGGCGGCACATTCTCACGCAACGCGATGCCGATCGCTCTGCAGGTCAGCGACGTGGCCGTCGCGCGGGAGCGGCTCGAGGCAAAGGGCGTGCGCTTCGTCAGCGACACGTTTGACTCCGGCGTCTGCTGGCAGGCGATCTGCCTGGATCCCGACGGCAACCCGCTGTCGCTGCACCACCGCTACGCGCCGAAGGACGAACGCCCCGCCGCGCCGTAGCCGCTTCCGGCGGAAAAGCTTGCGTGGTCGGCGGACGCTCGGATCGCTAGCCGCGATCCGACCGGCAGCAAGCACCGGCGGTTAGCAACTCGCGATTCGCCGACAGCGGCGTCGTGCCCGACGGCGAGGCCACGGTCACGCTGACCTTCCCGGCGGCGAGGGGGCAGCCGGCAGCGGCGGCGCGGATGCGGCTCGACCTCGGGGGTTGGCGGCGAGCGCGTCGTTGACGCTCAGACGCTTCCTGTGAACGTGTCGCACGCTCCCGGCCGGCCGGACTGATAGCCGGTCGCGAACCAGTGCTGGCGCTGCGCCGAGGAGCCGTGAGTCCACGTGTCGGGGGTGACACGACCCTGGGACCGGCGCTGGATCTGATCGTCGCCGACCGCTGCCGCCGCATCGAGTCCGTCGGCGATGTCCGCCTCGGTGAGCCGCGTGAGGTAACCGGTGGCGGTAGCGTTGTGGGCCCACACGCCGGCGTAGCAGTCGGCCTGGAGCTCGATCCGTACTGATCTGCTCTGCGCCCCCTGATCATTCGCGTCGCGACCGAGCACGCCCAGCGTGTCCTGCACGTGGTGTCCGTACTCGTGGGCGAGCACGTAGGCCTCGGCGAACGGACCGCCGCGTGCGCCGAACTTCGTCCGCAGCTCATCGAAGAAGCTGAGGTCGATGTAGACGTACTTGTCCGCCGGGCAGTAGAACGGTCCGGAGGCCGACGAGGCCAGGCCACACCCGGTCGAGACCTGGCCGGTGAAAAACCGCGTCTTCGCGGGCGGGTATGTGTGGCCGCTGGCCTTGAACTCGGACGTCCAATAGGACTGGATGCTGTTGACCCAGCCGACCACCCTGCAGTCCTGTCGCTGGTTCGCCTCGGCGCCCGTCTTGCAGCTCGCGACCAGCGTGCTGCTGGCGCTCCCGGATCCGCTGCCGACGGTCCGGTCGTTCAGACCGGAAAGTGAGCCGAGGCCGTTGCCGCCGCCGGACAGATCGAGGCCGAAGACCAGGGCGAGCAGCACGACCACGAGCCCGACACCGCCACCGCCGATCGTCATCCGACCGCCTGGGACGCCCCCGAACCGGCCGCCGCCACCCCGCAGGTCCTCGACCTGCGAGGTGTCGAGCCGAGCCTGGTCGCTGAAGCCGGAGTGAGTGCTACCGGTGTTCCCCATTGTCGATCTCCCTGCGTCGTGAAAGAACTTGCGTTCGCGCCGTGGGTCGCATGGTCGATCGCGAACCCTGTGGTAAGGCTGTGGAAACCCTGTCGCAGGATCCTTCCCCCGTCGGCGAGCGCCGGCCGCATCTGTTGCGGCCCGAGCTTTCGCGACGATGTGGGAGTCAGCGGCGAAGGCGGCGCTGAGGGCCAAGAGGAGCGACGGGCGCGGGAGCCAGCGGGACCGCGGGCGCTGATCGATCCGCCTGTTTTCGCGGTGCTGTTCGATCGTCATTACGAGCGGATCTGGCGCTACGCGTGTCGGCGAGCTGGTCCAGCGATCGCGGATGAGCTCGCGAGCGAGACGTTTGTGCGCGCGTTCGCTGGACGGGCCCAATATGAACGGGGTCGAGTGGATGCGAGCCCGTGGCTGTATGGGATCGCTACGAATCTGTTGAGAGGTCATCGGCGCCCGGAGGCGCGGCGGATGCGGGCGTACGCTCGCGCGGCCGAGCCGACGGGGAGCCACGGTGGGCTGGATGGCGTCGAGCAGCGCGTCGATGCTGCCGCCCGTGCGGCGGATGTGGCTGACGCGCTCGCAAGCCTGAAGCCGGCCGATCGCGGCGCGGTGCTGCTGCTGGCGCTCGCCGATCTTGACTACGAGGCGATCGCGATCGCGACCGGTGTTCCGGTCGGGACGGTCCGCTCGCGACTCAGTCGCGCTCGGCGCCAACTGCAAAACAAGCTCGGACTGGCGCCGGCACCCGCCAGCAGGACGACGGGAAGGAGCCATCCGTGAACCCGGACACCGATCTGAAGCTACTGCGTGAACCCACCTCCGACGAGGACGGACCCTCTGTGGATGCACGCGCGCGTGCGCGCGCGGCGCTGCTCGCGCGAGCGCAAAGCGACACCCGCAACGTCGAGAGCCGTTTTCCACGCTCCTCGCGGTTTCCGCTTCGCCTCGAACACCTGGCACTCGCGCTGAGCGCGCTCGTCGTGGTTGCAGTCGTGGCAGTGTTCCTCAATGCGCGTGGTCCGAGGTCGTCGGGCTCGCCGGCCTCGAGCGGCGTTGAGCTCGTCTAGATGGCTGAGCCGATACCGCAGACTCCCGCGGCGATGAGCGCCGCGCTGGCGCGTACCGTTGCCGTTATCCGCAGCCGAGCTGAGCAGCTCGGCGTGCATGCGGCATTCTTTGGAGTCTCGGGCGACGAGATCACTGTCCAGCTCCTGGGCGCGAAGAACATGGCGCGTGCCGAGAAGTTGGTGGGGTCCACTGCGCAGCTCGACTTCTATGACTGGGAGGCGAACGTCCTCACGCCCAGCGGCAAGCTGGCCGCGGACGGACTGCAGGCCCAGGATCCGACGTCGGTCAGGCTCAGCCAGGGCGCCGGCAGCGGACCGGGATTCCCCGGCGCCAGGAGCACGTCGCTGTACCAGGCGGTCAAGCTGGCATCAAAGCAGCCGCCGGTGAATTCGGCTGACAGCTCTCATCTCCGCAACCAGTACTACATGTTCGGGACTCCCGGCAGCAGCGCCTGCACGGTCGCCGCGAAGTTCTAATGCGTCACGCCCGCGGTCGGCCAGCGCTACTACCTCTCAGGACCCGACGATAACGCGACGGACCTGACCCACGGTCTCCCGCCGGGGGTGACCGCCGCCGAGAGCGAGATCCTGGTCGTACCGCCAGGGACGGTTGTCCTGCAGGCCGCCGACGCAAGCTCGACTCACCCGACGAGTTTCGTCAGCCCCGATGCCCGGTTCTACGTGCTCAAGGACAACGTGGCGCTGACGGGCAACCAGATCACTAACCCCCAGCAGAGCACCGACCCGTCGGACACCCCCGACGTCACGTTCGGCTTCACCTCAAAGGGGAGCTCGGAGTTCCACAACGTCACTGCCGCGATCGCCCACCGGGGTGAGCTCGACAGCCCCGGTCAGACCTCGCTCGATCAGCACTTCGCTGTCGCGCTCGACAACAAACTGGTCACGGTCCCGCAGATCGACTTCCACCAGTACCCGGACGGGGTCAACGGCGACCAGGGCGCCGTCATCACCGCCGGCTTCACGATCAGCTCAGCCCGCCAGCTCGCAACCCAGCTGCGGCTGGGCGCGCTGCCGATCACCCTGAAGCTGATCGCAGAAAAGCAGATGCCCGCATCGCGCCGCTAACGGGCGCCCAACGCGATCGAGCACTCCCGATTGCGCCTCCACAAACGCGGGTATCCCGCCGGGTCTAACCGCGGCTGCAACCCGTCCGGCGCGTAGCCATCCCTTTGAGCACGGTTCGCTTGCCGCTACCCGGGTGCGGCAGCCTCGTCGCCGGCGAGGCTGCTGCCGTTGTGCTTGCAGCCGGCGCGAACCTGGGGAACGACGAACGACGGCCGCGCAGGCCGACGCGCTTGAAACGATCCCGGTCCCCTTGGTCTACCGGCAGCGGCTCGTAAAGCCCTCGCAATCGAAGGTCCGAAATGTCGGTTGACGATAGATCGGCAGCCGATATAAGATGTCACCGATGGCTCGCGCCCAAACGTCACAGACCGATGAATCGACCAAGTCGAAAGCGCTGTCAACCTTCGGCCGCTATGCCGGCCCGGCGACGCTGATCCTGTCGAGCCTCGCTGAGGGAACGAAGCACGGGTACGCGCTGACGAAGGACATCGAGGAGTTCGCTGGTATCCGTATCGCTCCGGGCACCCTCTACGAGGCGCTCGCTCGGCTCGAGCGACAGGGACTGATCGAACCCGTGGAGAGCCATGATCGTCGCCGCCCGTATCGGCTGACCGCTGACGGCGCGCTCGCTCTGCGCGTCCATCTCGATTCTCAGCGACGCGTCGCCGACGTCGGGCTGCGGCGCCTCGCCTCGACCACAGGGACCGGATGACCGACACTTCCGACGCGGCTACGAGGCGCGCCGGGCGCCTGCTGCGCTTCTACCCGCGAGGGTGGCGAGCGCGGTATGGCGAGGAGTTCACTCAACTGTTGATCGATGACATCTCGGAGCGTCCGCACTCGGTGACGCGCACCGCAGACGTGGTCAGGACCGGCTTGCTAGCGCGTCTCGCCAGCACTGGCCTCGCTGGGGACACACTGGAACCAGAGCAGCAGATCCGCTCAGGATTGGCAGCCATTGGTTGCGCCTTGATTGCGTTTCTGGCGTTCGGCGTAGCGATCTGGTCCCAGCTGACGATCGGTTGGCAATGGTCAGCACCGGCCGCGCCGGCAACGAAGACCGCCATGCTGGTGATGTCGGCCGTCATCCTCGTGTTCGCGGTGCTCGCGCTGCTTGCCGCGATCCCACTCGTCTGCACGTTGTGCCGAGCGTTTGCTCAGGGCCGTGGAAGGGCTTTCGTAGCACCGGTGATAGTCGTACTACTCGGGACCGTGGTGCTGGTGGTCGGCAGCACCCACTTCGGCCACGGATGGCCCGGCACCGGCGGTCATCCTTGGGCTGGGCGCGACGTCGTTCCGGATGCCATCGCTCGGTTCTGTTGGGCCGCCACGCTCTGGATCACGTCGTATTGGGCGCATCCGGGCGCTCTCGCGTCTTCCCCCCGTCCGAGATCGCCTGGATGGCGACGAGCCCGGTCGCGCTCCTCGCAATCCTGATTGGCGCGGCCAAGATGCTCGGTCGGCTCTCGCTCTCGCCCCGAGTCCTCCGCTACGAGTCGTGGCTTGGCAAGGCAGCCGCGCTCGCCATGGCCGTCTTCCTTGCCGGCGCGAGCAGCTGGATCATCTCCGGCGGCCCGGCGCCCCGCGGCCTGTTCCGGGTGGGCGCCATCGATTCGGTCGGCGTGGCAACGATGACCGCGGCACTGATCCTCGCCTTCCGAGCTGCTCAGCGCGCGCTTGCCGCGAGTCTGATCCGCTCCCCAACGCGTTAGCGGTCATGAGCCACCGTGACCGAACGCTCCCACGGCCGAGCGCTGCCCCCGAACGAAGTGACGAAACCGATGAAAGCGGAAAGGAAGCGATGCTCCACTCCGCTGACAAGGCGTCGGTCGAGTCACGGATGTGGAGCCGTCGCCGAATCCTGGCCTCGGGAATTGGCGGGTTCATCAGCGCGGCGTTGATCGGATTCGAGCTCGTCGATCACGGCGTCCTGCCCGGCAAACAGACCCTCGACGAGTTAGGCGGCGCGTGCTCCGTGCCGATCCCCGCCTTAACGTTCGCCCCCGCTGGGCCGGCAAGGTCGGGGACCTTCTACTCCGCCGCACGCAACCGGACCGTTGGATACACGATCGCGTACCCGCCCGGGCACGAGCCGGGTAGCGCGCTCCCGCTCGTCGTCTCGCTTCACGGCTTCGGCGGCAACCACTTGAGCGGACTGGGAGGGCTCACCCTCTCGCGGGCGCTTGCGGGTCGCACGAACGGCACGGCGCTCGCGCCGATGGCGCTCGTCTCCGTCGACGGTGGCGGCCTGTACTGGAACCCGCATCCTGGCGACGACCCGATGGCGATGATCGTCCGGGAGCTGATCCCCATGTGCCAACGCCTGGCTCTCGGTCAGCCGCCGCACAGAATCGGCGCGATCGGGATCTCGATGGGCGGCTATGGCGCGCTACTCCTCGCCGAGAAGCACCCAGAACTGATCACCGCGGTCGCCTCCATCAGCCCAGCAGTCTGGACGACCTACGCCCAAGCGCACGCGGCGAACCCCGGCGCGTTCGCGTCCGCGACGGACTTCTCCAACGATGACATCATCATCCATACCTCAGCACTGGCTGGGGTCCCGGTTCGGATCGCTTCCGGAACCAACGACCCATTCCACCCAGGGGTTGTCGCACTCGCCAGGACTCTCCCGGGGTCCGCAGTGGTCGACATCAGTCAGGGATGCCACGACGACTCGTTCTTCGCGAGCCAGCAGCACGCGTCGCTGGACTTCCTTGGCAGCCATCTCGTGACCAACTCGTAGACACGGGTCCAAGCGGCTGACACGCGGACGCCGGCCCTTGCAGAACCGAGCCTGGTCGCGAAACGCAAACCCTGTTTGCGTTTAACGACCAGCCTCCCCGGCGAAGACACCCGGCGCGATTCGCGCGACCGAACCCGGACCCCGGTCCACACCGGTTCTTGTCAACTCTCGACAAGAACAGGAACCCCGAGCCATCACGCTTCCAAAACGCTTCCATAACTTCCCGACCGCGGCACCCCGATCGCTGACCCAACCCCCAAGCCGCCGCCACCAAAGGTGTTCCGCCAGTACCCCCAGCCGGATTCGAACCGGCGATCTCCTGCGTGAAAGGCAGGCGTCCTAGACCACTAGACCATGGGGGCGCTGCAACTGATTGTAGGTCCGGGGCGTGGCGCCGCTAGGCCCCGCTCGGCACGAGCCGCCGGCCCAGGCGTAGCCTGCTCGCCGTGTTCGAGCGGCTCGAGTTCATCTACCTGCCGAGCCGCGACGTTGCCGCCGACGTCATCCACTACACCCAGGGATTGGGCGGGGAGGTAGCGTTCGCGATCGAGGCGTTCGGGACCCGCGTGGCGATGGTCCGTTTGAGCCCGGACGCGCCGGCCGTGCTCCTGGCCGGGCACCTCGAGGGCGAGCAGCCGGTCCTGGTCTACCGGGTGCCGGACCTCGAGCGGGCGATTGCCGAGTTGGAGGAGCGGGACGTCGAGATCGCCGCGCGCTTCGAGATCCCGCACGGTCCCGGAGCAGAGCTCGCGAATCCGGGACCGCAGCGCATTGCCGTGTTCGAGCTGACCCGACCCGAGCGAGCCGGGCGGCTCGACGGCCGTCGTGACTTCTGAGGGGAGCAGACTTGATCGCGGCACGAGGTGGCGTACGCTGGCAGACATGAATCAGGAACCCGCGCCATACGCCGGGCCCTCGCTGCCCGTACGGCTCGGCATCTCGTGGCTCACAAACGCACTCGTGCTGCTGGTCATCACCGTCCTACTCGGTGGCGTACACGTCTCCAACGCCGCCGCGCTGCTCGAGGCGGCAGCGGTGTTCGGAATTCTCAATACGGCGCTGAAGCCGCTGGTCAGGCTGATCACGCTCCCGCTCGCGATCCTCACGCTCGGGATCGCCTGGTTCTTCGTATCGCTGCTGATGCTCTTGATCACGAGGGCGATCGTGTCCGGGTTCCACATCAACGGCTTCTGGACGCTGGTCGAGGCGACGATCATCGTCTGGGCCGTCAACCTGCTGCTCGACTTCGTGCCCGGTCCGTGGCAGGTGTCGGGCAAGCGCGGGCGGATCAACCGCCGGCGCGAGCGGGCGGCCTGAGCTCGCGCTCCGCGGAGGTCCGCCGAGAGCTGGTGCATTTCGCATTCTGAGCGCGTGCGCCCGCCCTCGAGAAAGAGCGACCGGCATCGGGTCTTTACTTAAGTAAATACTTCTGCTATGCTTGCTTGTGTAAGCAAACACAGGAGGAGAAAATGGAGTCCAATCCAACTTCCACCACGCAGTACCAGCAGGTCGTCGTCGACGTTCCCGAGGAGCGGGTCGCGGAGTTCCACGCGTTCTTCGCACGGTTCCTGGCAGGCCCAACGGGCCGGGGACGCAGAGGGCGACACGGCAGGCCGCACCGCGGGCATCACGGACACGGTTGCGATGAGCGACGCGGATCCGTCGAGCCCGGCGAGGCCGCCGAGCAGCCGTCCGAAACCACTGAGGTCTAGGCGCGGCAACAGGTATCAGCCAGCTGATGGCCGATAAACAGATCACAGTCGCGGTCCCCGAGGAGCGCGTGCCGGAGTTTTACGTCTGGTTCGCGGCCTTCCTCGAGGCCGAGGCTGGGACCGAACCCCGGTGGCGAGCGCGCGGACATCGTGGTCCGCGAGGCTCACGCCACCAAGGTGAGGCACTTGCCTGGTCGGCGGACGACGCCGACCAGGCTGATGCCGCCTGGCTCTACGGCAAACTCGCTCCGCCGGCGCGGGCCCTGTTCGATCTGTTGATCGACGCCCCCGGCGAGCGGTTCGCCGGTGAGGACATCGCCAAGCGCCTCGGGCTCGAGAAGGGGGCCCACGGGCTCGCGGGCATCCTGGCCTGGCCGGGACGCTACTGCCGCCACCTTGGCCGCGTGCTCCCAATCGACACCGACGGTCGCCCGGACGGAGGCACCGACTACTACATGGAGCCGGATATCGCGGCGGTGTTCGCCGTGGCGCGCGCGCAGGCCGCGACGCCCAGGCGCGCGGAGACGAGAACGCCCCGGCGCGGTCGCCACCGCCGCTAGACCGGCCCACCCGGGGCCGAGGGCCTCCGGCGCGCTCGCCGCCGAGCCAGGCCCGCCAGCCGCGGCCCGACCGGCCGTGCGAGCATGGTCTCGTGTCCCACATCGTCGTTTCACGCCTCGCATACGCCCACCCAGGCGGCGAGCTGCTGTTCTCAGACGTCTCGTTCCGCATCTCGCCAGGCGAGTCCGTCGGCCTCGTGGGATCGAACGGCGTCGGGAAGAGCACGCTGCTGCGCGTGCTGGCCGGCGTCCTCACCCCCGATGAGGGCGAGGCGTCGGTGGGCGGAATCGTCGCCTACATGCCCCAGGATGTCGGAGCCGCCGACGACTCGCGCACCGTCCGAGAGCTTCTGCTCTCGCTCGCGCCGCTGGCGGTGCGTAACGCCGGCGAGCGCGTGCTCCACGCTGAGGCGGAGCTGGCCGCCGGCGATCAAACGGCCGGGATGGAACTCGGGACGGCGATCGCCGACTGGTCGACGCTCGGCGGCTACGAGCTCGAGGGACAATGGGACGCATCGTGTCGCCGGATCGTCCGCGCATCGTTCGACGAACTGGCGGACCGCCCGGCCACGACGCTCTCCGGAGGGGAGCGCAAGCGTCTCGTCCTCGATGTGCTGTTCGCCTCCGATGCCGACGTCCTGCTGCTCGACGAGCCTGACAACTTCCTCGATGTGCCGGCGAAGCTCGCGCTCGAGCAACAGGTTCGCTCGACGAAGAAGACGGTGTTGATGGTTTCCCACGACCGCGAGGTCCTGTCCGGCGCGGTTCGATCGATCCTGACCCTGGAGGGAAATGGCGCCTGGGTGCATGGCGGTCCGTACCTCACATACCCTCAGGCCCGCGAGGATCGCCAGCGTCGGCTCGGCGACGCGGTTAAGCGGTGGCGCGACGAGGAGCGCCGCCTGTACCGTCTGATGAAGACCTTCAAGGAGCGCGCCAAGTACTCCAGCGACTGGGCAAAGAAGGCCGACGCCGCCGAGACGCGGTGGCGGCGCTTCAGCGAGAGCGGCCCGCCGCCGCTGCCCGTTGTCGACACCTCGATCGTCGTCCGGATGCGTGGCGGAGACTCGGCGCGCCGCGTGCTCGACCTCCGCTCACTCGGCATCTCGGAGCTTGTCTTGCCGTTCACGGACGAGATCCACTTTGGCGAGCGAGTCGGCGTGATCGGACCAAACGGATCCGGCAAGAGTCAGTTGATGCGCGTGCTTGCCGGCGAGCGGGAGCCCGACGTGGGCGAGTTGGTGATCGGACCGCGCGTCTCCGCCGGGTTCTTCACGCAGCTTCAGTCGCGCGGTGACCTCACCGGGCGAGTCGTAATCGACACCGTCCTCGACCGTGTCCGGGGCGGCGGAGTACAGAGCGCGATGAGCGCACTCGCTCGCTATGGGCTCGCCGATGCCGCGCGGCGATCCTATGACGTGCTCAGCGGCGGAGAGAAGGCTCGGCTCGAGGTCCTGGTGCTCGAGCTCGAGGGGCACAACCTGCTGCTCCTCGACGAGCCCACCGACAACCTCGACATCGAGTCCTCCGAGGCGCTCGAGAAGGCCCTCGATCGGTTCGAGGGAACCGTGGTCGCCGTCTCGCACGACCGCGCGTTCCTGCGGACGATGGACCGCTTCCTGATGGTGCAGCTGGACGGGGTCGTGCTCTCGCTGCCCTCCTACGACGCGGCGCTCGAGGCGCTGATGGACCCGGACCGTGCCGACGAGGTCCGGCTGGCGAAAGCGCTGTAGTGTCGCGACTCGGGACACTAGCTCCCCAACACAAGCACTAAGCCGCTCTGGGGGCGCATCGTGACGGTGGTGACGTTCGCCAGGCCTGAGCCGCTGTACGTTCCGCCGAGGCTGACCGTCCGCCGCGCGGTGGTCGGATTGACGAGCACGAGGCCGTGAGTGAAAGCTCGGCGATAAACACCATTGGAATCGACGGAAAAAACGCCGGAGGGGCTCCCAATCGGGTAGCCGTACTCGGGGAACCATGTCTCGGTGCTGTAGCTGGCGCTCATCGAATAGAGCGCATACCCATTGGCAGCCAGCAGCTCGGTCGCGTAGCCGTAAACCGCGGCACGCTCGTCGGACTCGCTCGAGTGGGTGAGACCGATGAACAGCTTTCCCTCCGACTGGGTTGTCTGGATCTCGCCGAGCTCCCGCGCCCACATCGGCGGCGACCGGTAGCCCGTGTTCGCCTGATCGCCAACCTTGACGAATTGCTCGTCGATGCCGCCGGAGAGATAAGGAAGCCAGCTATCGGCGACGGATACGTGGGTTGACCACGCGCCGAGGTTGGCGATCGTCAGCTTTCCGCGAGCCTTGAGCGCCGGGCCGACCTGGCTGAGGAATGACCGCATCGCGCGTTGGTAGGCCCGGTTCGATGGGTACCTCGCGACGCACGGGACGCAGTAATGCCCAGCGATCGTGGGATTGACGTCATCGAGCATGACCCCATTCCAGGGATCGCTGTCCAGGTCCTTGACCACGTCTGCGATCCAGGCCCGCTGGTAGGAGCGCGAGCCGATGTCGGCCGCCCACAGCCACGGATAGCCGTTGAACGTGAAGAACCTTCCCCGCCGGTTCCGGAGCAGCCACCGGTGCGCCCGCGCCTGCCTGAAGGAGACGCCGGTCGCGTAGCGGTGGCCCGGCCCAGCCGATGACGAGGCGGCGGATGCGTTCTTGTACATCAGCACCACGACCGATGGGTTGACCCGCTTCAGCCGGCGGAGCTCGCCGGTCTCCCACGGCTGGAGAATCACAACCTGGTCGTGCTGCGCGGACCACTTGTAGTTCGACAACCGAGCGCCCGAGGCGATGGCCACGCGGACATGGCCGATTACCGACACGGTCGACGTCGACACGGTGGCGGGCCCGTCACCCCCGGATACGGCGCCGGCGCAGCCCGCGAGCAGCGCCCCCGCGGCGAGGGCACCAACCACCCCCAGCGAAGCAACCGACGGTCCCGGCATCCCGGGCACGTTACCCACCCCGGCACCCGGGCGGACCGTAATGCCCTCTTGCGTCCGACGGTTCCGGACGCGAAACTCGACCCGTGCCCTGCCTGCTCGCGCTGCTGGCGCTGATCTCCCCCCGGCTTGTCCTGTTCCTGCTGTGGATCTTCGGCGACGTCCTGAGCCGCGCCTTCAACAGCTGGGCGATCCCGCTGCTCGGCTTCTTTCTGCTCCCGTGGACGACGCTCGCTTATGCGGCGTTCTGGGACTGGGGCCCGGGACACCACGTCACCGGGTTCGAGTGGTTCTTCGTGGTCCTTGCCTTCTTGATCGACCTGGGCTCCTACTTCGGCGGCGATCGCGCGCGGCACGCACGCCACTGACCCAGCCGTCAGGGTCCGCCTTCGAGGCGCCGGTAGCGAACGTAGATCACCCGAGAGCTGAACGTGTGGCTCTCGAGCAGCTCGAGCTCGACGCGACCGCCTTCTCCCGGGAAGAACGCAGTCCCGCCACCTAACACGACCGGGCTGATGAACAGCCGGTACTCATCGATCATGCCCGCCCTGTGCAATGCGGAGGCCAGGCCAGCGCCACCGACGGCGATATCCTTGCCGGGCTCCTGCTTGAGCTTGGCGGCCTCGTCAACTACCCCCACCCTGCGCAGCACGGCGTTTCCCTCGACGCTCTCGAGGGTCTTCGAGAAAACGATCTTGGGCAGCGCCTTCCAGATCCGCGCGAACTCGTGGTAGAGCCCTGCGAGCGACCGGTCCTCTTCGGCCGTCTCCCAATACAGCATCGTCTCGTACAGCCCGCGCCCCAAGAGGTGGACTCCGAGCTCGCGCGTCTGCTCGTTGTGAAACCGATGGAGCTCGTCGTCCGGCGCCGACCAGTCGATGTCGCCGGCGGGCCCGGCGATATAGCCGTCGAGCGAGACTCCCATTGAGTAGATCAGCTTGCGCATGATGCCTCCAGGTCTTTCTTAGCCTAGGACCCTGCGGCGGCTAGATTGTCATCGGGATGAACTCTGAGCGCCGGGCCATCGCCGCGGAGGTTCTCGATGTCTCCCGGCGACACGACGCCGCCCAGGCGGACCGACTGGCGCGGTTTCGCAACGTCGGGCCGGAGACCGCGGAGCTCCTCGGGATTCTGATCAGGGCTGTGCAGGCCCAACGGATCCTCGAACTGGGGACGTCGAACGGCTACTCGACATTGTGGCTGGCGGACGCCGCCGAGGTAACGGGCGGGGTCGTCACGAGCGTCGAGCTCGACGCGCAACGCGCGGACATGGCCGCTGCCAACCTGAAGCGCGCGGAGTTGCACGCGGACCTGCGAACGGCCGACGCCGCCGACGTCCTGGCGGCCTCGAGCGACCGCTGGTGGGATCTGATCTTCCTTGATTCCGAGCGTCCCGCTTACGTGAGCTACTGGCCCGACCTGCTGCGCACCATGCGCTCGCCGGGGGGCCTGCTCGTGATCGACAACGTCCTGTCGCACGAGGACGAGGTCGCCGAGGTGACGCTCCTGATCGACCACGAGCCGCTGGTCACCAGCAGCGTGGTCTCGATCGGAGCGGGCGTGCGCCTCGTGGTACGCGAGGCCGACTGACCACTGCAGCTCTGCGTCGGCCACGATTGTTGGCACCGGTTCCCAGACCGATCGCGTCGTCGGCCTACAGCTTCGGGCGCTTTTGCGGTGGCGCGATCGCTCCGTTCGTCGCCGGCAAGCTCGGCGAGCAGTCAGCGTCCAGGCTCCGTAGAGAGCGAGCGGCCTGCATCGGAGTTGCCCGGGACCTCGACGCCGGCGCGATCGTCGTCGGACCCGAGAGCTCGCCGGCGGCGTGGCAGGCTAGATAGCCGGAACGCGTGAGCCGCGCAAGAAGTACGCGGTCGCGTCGGCCACGAGCTCGTCCGCCTCGTCCGCCTGCACGATGCCGCCGGTGACGAGCGTCGCGATGCCTTGGATCGTGGCGAACAGGACGAGCCCGACGCGCTCGGGATCGCCAGGCTCGAGGATGCCGTCGGCCTGTCCTTGCTCGATCAGCTCGAGCATGATCGAGAACGCGCGCTCGGCAGCGTCGTGGAGCGTCCCGGACTGCTCGCGGTGCTTGCCGGCGAACATCAGCTCGAGCAGCGCTGTATCGCGCGTGGCGAAGCGAACGTAGGCGGCGGCGGTGGCCCTCAACCGTGCCTCGAAGTCCTCGCCGGCGCGCGCCACGGCGCTCTGCAGTTCGGCGCCGAGACGCTCGAATCCGGCCTCGGCGAGCGCGTCGAGCAGCGCCTGACGATCCGGAAAGTGTCGACGGGGCGCGCCGTGGCTGACGCCGACCTGGCGGGCCAGCTCGCGGAGCGACAGCTGATCCACTCCATGCTCGCGGACCGTGCGCTGCGCCTGCACGAGGAGCGCGGTGCGCAGGTTGCCGTGGTGGTAGCGGCGCTCAGTCATGAGAACGCAGCGTACCGAACGATGTTGGCGTTGACATCATTGTTGTCATCGTCTACATTGTTGCTCATGACTACTTTCAGCACAACCGACATTCCCGATATGGCCGGCCGAACGGTGATCATCACCGGCTCCAACAGCGGCATTGGCCGTGCCGCCGCGCAGGCGCTCGCCAACGCCCACGCGCGGGTCGTGCTCGCTGTCCGCGACCTCGACAGGGGCCGGGCCGCCGCTGCAACGATGTCCGGCGAGCCCGAGGTTCGCCGGCTCGATCTCGCGAGCCTCGACTCCGTCCGCGAGTTCGCCGCCGGATGGGACGGCGAAATTGACCTGTTGATCAACAACGCGGGGGTGATGGTGCCGCCGCTGAGCCAGACCGCCGAGGGCTTCGAACTCCAGTTCGGCACCAACCACCTCGGTCACTTCGCGCTGACGAACCTCCTGCTCGAGCACGTCACCGGCCGCGTGGTCACCGTGTCCTCCGGCGCGCACCGGTTCGGCTCCATCGACTTCGACGATCTCAACTGGGACCGCAAGCCATACAAGGCATGGCGGGCTTACGGACAGTCCAAGCTCGCCAACCTGCTGTTCACAGCCGAGCTTCAGCGGCGGCTGACCGCCTCGGGCTCTCCCCTACTGGCGACAGCCGCACACCCCGGCTACGCGGCGACCAATCTGCAGTTCCACAGCGGACGCCGGTCGCTTGACATTCTCAGCGCCGTCGGCAACCGCTTGATCGCGCAGGACGAGGACGGCGGGGCGTTGCCGACGCTTTACGCCGCGGTCGCCGACGTTCCCGGCAACAGCTTCGCCGGGCCCGGCGGCTTCATGGAGCAGCGCGGCGCACCAAAGCTGGTCGGTCGCTCGCACGCCGCCCAGGACGCGACGGTGGCCCGCCGCCTATGGGATGTCTCCGAGGAACTGACCGGCGTCCACTTCCCGCTGACTTCAGGCAGTCCGGTCGGATGAGGACCGCATAGCGACCCTCACGAATCGGTCGACAGGCCCCTCAGCGCATCGCGGACCTGGCCAACGGTCTCGGCGTCGTGAATCACGGACAGGCGCACGGTGAGCTCGTCGAGAGTGAGTTGACCTCTCGCGAATCCGTCACGAAGGACTACCTCTGCGCGAGTCCGATCGGCGTCGGACGCGAGAAGGGCGGGTGGGCCGTGAGCTGTGTCCTCACCGGTCGCAACCGGCAGCGGAGGAGCTGACCCAGACCGGTCGCCCCGGCCCGAAATGAGGCCGACCGTGCGCCCCAGCAGCGCGAATCCGACCCCGGCAGCCAGACCCTCCACGATGCCCCGCTCGAGTCCTTCCTGGAGTGACCGTTCGGCATGGGCCGTGAAGATGGTCACGGCGACGGCGACGAGCAACGAGCCCACCACTCCTAGTAGCGAGGGCCGACGGCGCAGCCACCGCCAACCGATCACCGGCACGTCGTCATAGACGTCGCCGGCGGCCCCCGGACACGCCGAGACGATTGCCTGGGCCCGACTGACGCTTCTCGAAGCCGTGAACAGCGCCAACCCGGCCACGGCAGCGAGACCTCCCACCAGTCCGAGGTACCAGCCTGGGAACCGCGACGAGAAATCGGCGAGGTACAGAACCAGGCCCGCGACGGTGCCAAAGCCTGCGAGGAGGGCGACACGAGCCCGGCGTCCGATTAGATCGATCTGGGCTGCAGGGAGACGCGGCGCGTGGCGAACGCGAACGGCCGGCAGAGCGGCCAGCGACCCTGCTACGAGCGCAACCTGAGGGGCGAAGACCATTCCGAGCAAGGACGGGAAGAACAACAGCGGCGAGATCCCGTTGGCAAAGCCGGGGTGGCCGCCGGCGGAGGCGATCACCAGCTGAGACACGATCAATGCCACAGCCGCGACCGCGAGTGCGCCGAACGTCTGAAGGGCAGACAGGCGCGCCCGGGACGTCGCCAGCTCGTCGGCGAAGCTGACCGCCAGCTCCCGCGGATCCCCCAGCCGCTCCTCACTGCCCGGCTCGCACTCGATGTGATCGCGCAGCTCGAGCAAGATGCGAGCCCGCTCTCGACGCGGCACACGGCGAGTGCGCAGCTCGCCGGCCAGAGTGGCCAGCCAGGTCATCCGAACACCGCTTCCATCGCGTTTGAAAAGAGCCTCCACTCACGGCGCCGGACCTGAAGGACCGAGCTTCCGGTCTTGGTGATGCGATAGACGCGGCGGCGTCGGCCACTCTCGGTCACCCATGCACTCGTCAACAAGCCATCACGCTCGAGGCGATGCAGCGCCGGATACACCGTGCCCTCCGCGAGGTCGAACGCGCCGCCGCTGCGCTGCTTTAGCCGCTGCAGGATCGCATAGCCGTGCGCCGGCCCCTCGGCAATCGTCGCCAGGATCAATGGATCAAGCTGTCCGTTGAGGGCGTCGTTCCTCATACCTAGTAAGACTAGGTATCGTCTCGCTAGGTGTCAAGGCCTGAGCCGTCAGCCCGGTCAGCGAAGGTCACGGAAGAAGGTCCGCAGCTCCTCGACGAGCGCCGCCGGTTGTTCGAGCGCCGGAAAATGGCCACCGCGGTCGAGCTCTCGCCACCGGCGCAGATCGGTGAACCGGCGCTCGGCCCATGAGCGCGGGATACGGATGATCTCCTTGGGAAAGATCGAGCAGCCGGTGGGGACGCCGATCGGCGGGAAATCGCGATCGCGAAAGCTCTCCCAGTAGAGCCGCGCCGACGAGGCGCCGGTGGCGGGCAGCCAATACAGCATGACGTTGTCGAGGAGCTCGTCGCGGGTGAGCACGTTTTCCGGATGTCCACCGCAGTCCGTCCAGGCCCAGAACTTCTCGATGATCCACGCACACTGTCCCGCCGGCGAGTCGACGAGCGAATAACCGAGTGTCTGCGGGCGCGTCGATTGCTGCTTCGAGTACCCGGTCCCCCACCGGCGATGCTCGGCGAACGCGGCGAGAGCCGCCCGCTCGCTTTCGGTCAGCTCGTCGGCGTCGCCCGGCTCGGGCGGCTGGGCGAGCGGCATTGTCAGATGAATCCCAGCGAGATGGTCTCGGTCGACGTTGGCTAGGCGCATCGTCACGATCGCGCCCCAGTCACCGCCATGCGCCCCGTAGCGTGAGTAGCCGAGCCGAGCCATGATCTCCGCCCACGCCTCCGCGATCCGGCCCGTGCCCCACCCGCGCTCGGCGGGCCGATCGCTGAACCCGTAGCCGGGAAGCGAGGGACAGACGACGTCGAACGCATCGGTGCCGTCAGCGCCGTGGCCGGCTGGGTCCACGAGCGGGCCGATCACCTTCATGAACTCGGCGACCGACCCCGGCCAGCCGTGCGTCAACAACAGCGGGAACGCGTGGTCCTGAGGCGAGCGCGCGTGCAGGTAGTGAATCGCGACACCGCCGATCGTGGCGCGGAACTGCGGAATCGCGTTCAGCTGTGCCTCGAACCGTCGCCAGTCGTAGCTTGTGCGCCAGTACTCGCAGATGTCTTTGACGTAGGCGAGCGGGACGCCCTGGGACCAGTCCTCGACGGTCTCGCGCTCGGGCCAGCGCGTCCGGGCGAGACGAGCGCACAGATCGTCGAGCTCGGAGTCGGCGACCTCGATTTGGAAAGGAGCGATCCCGGCGGCCAACGCCCGCCTATTTCACCATCTCACGGGTGCGCATACGAACGCCACGCCGTGCGCGGTCGCGGGACCGCACCTACGTAACTGGCTCGAGCGCGTCGATCGCCGTCTGGAGTGCCTCCTCCAGATCGTCGGCTTGCGGCCGGCTGTAGATGGGCGAGGAACCGCTCCTCAGCAGCAGTTGCACTTGCGCGACTCCCCTCGCCTCAACCGGCCATGGCCCCGACAGCTGATCAGCGAGTTCGGCCAGAGTCCAGCTGGACCGGACAACCTTCCGCCAGCAGACCGGCACGTTTTCATGAATCCGCCGAGGCGGATGCTCAGCTTCGCGCACCAGGCGCCGGATAGCGCGCGAAAGGCGCAGGCGAGTCGGGCGGCTGATGAGCCTGTTCGCCCGCAACGAAAGCGCAGCGGCCGAGTCGGGACATGCCCCACTGGCGATCGCCGTGTCCAGGCTCCAGGCCCGGAACCACGTCGCCAACAACTCCCGGGCCCGACTCCGGCGCGAGATGACGCGCGTGCTGTCGCGCTCGTCGGTGAGTAGAAGAGTAGGCATCCTGCCTCCGCACTGGGGTTGCGATTTATAACCGCCACCGGTTGTCTACATCCGGGCGACCAGCCTTGCCAGCTGACTGCAGCAGTGCTGTCGACAGACGGACCGGGCGGACAGGGCAGTCTTACCCGGCTTCTGGGCCGGCCACGCGTGATCTCGGCCTCGGACGACCGCCTGCCCGTAAGCGAAGCCCGACACGATTCCTCTGCGAAAATGGCGTCGGCGACAGCGATGCTTGATGATCAGGGTGCCTCAGAGCAAAGGGTCAGCACCGGGCTTGACCCGCTCGACTCAGTCCTCGGAGGCCTCTACTGGGGCGACAACGTCGTCTGCCAGTTCGATTCGGTATCGGTCGAACCGTTCTACCGCGCAATCGGGCGCCGCAGTGACGAGTTCGACACTCGAACCTTCATCTCGCTGGGCAGCCCTCCAGCGGCGCCTGAAGGCCCGCACCTCACCGTCGTTCGCGCCGGGCCCGGAAGCGCCCTGGAGCGCGCCGGGGACCTCCTCCAGGAGATCCACCGCATCTGTCATCCCGGCGGACGACGTCTGCTGCTGTTCGAATCACTCAACAGCATGGTCAAAGCCTGGGGCGCGCGAACCACCTGCGGGTTCTTTGCTCGCTGCTGTCCGCTGCTGCTGGACGTGGGGGCGATCGCCTACTGGTCGATGGACGCGCGCGCGACCCCGTTGACGGTCAGAGAAACGGTCGAGTCCGTGACGCAGTGCATCCTGCGCGTCGATGAGCGCAGCGTACGCGTCGCCAAGGCGGAAGCCCGCGGCGAAGGGGTCCGGGGATCGGTGCTGCACTGGCATCTCGAGGGCGGCCGGCCGGTGCTCGCGCTGGCGGACATCATGTCTCGCGTCGCAACCTCCTTGAGGGCTTTGCGACGCGATCGCGAGCTCAGCCAGCAGGATCTGGCAAGCCTCGCGGGCGTAACCGCCAGCGCCATCTCCCAGGCCGAGCGGGCCGAACGCGGCCTCTCACTCGCCACGCTGGCACGACTGAGCTCCGCGCTCGGGCTCACGGTCGACGATCTCCTGCACGGCGAGGATTCCGACATCTATCGGATCGGGCGCCGCCTGGATGACCCCCACGGCGGCCCCGAGCACACGACCACGCTGCTCGGCAACGCCGCCGCCCAGCTGCGCATTGACCTAGTGCGCCTCGACCCGCAGGAGGCCGGCGGCCCGGTCGATCAGCAGAAGGGACGCGGGATCGTCGCGGTCGCCAGCGGCCTGGTCCAGGTGCAGATCGCTGGGGGAACCCCGGCCATCCGCTCCGGCGAGGTCCTGGTAGCCGACAGCGAGCGAATCGACGGATGGCGCAACATCGGAGGAGGCGAGGCCGCGCTGTTCTGGATCGTCGTCGCGCCGGAGGGCGCCGGGAGGGGTTCACGCGTAGCGTGACCTGCGGCGGTCAATCCGCGCTGGTGGCCTCCGACGGTTTCCGCGCGCCGTCATCGATCGCCGTCCAGTCGCGCCCGAACCAGCGCTTGATTCGGCTGGAGCCGAACTCGGCTTTCTCGGCGACGAGGTCCTCGGAGGGACCGACGAGCTCGCCGGTCTTCTGATCGCCGAAGAACGTGACGTCGACCTGCGCGATCTGGCCGCCTCCGAACTCGAGGTAGCAGATGCCCCGGCCGCCGTACTCGGCCGAGGATGTCGTGCCACGGATGATCGCGCCGATGCGCTCGGCGACGATTGCGGCGTGACCCTCGGCGAACACACCGGCCCGGGGCGTTCCCACGGCCGAGACGTCGCCGATCGCGAACACGCCGGGGAAGGACGTCTCCAGGGTCAGGGAGTTCACCGGGATCCATCCATCGACCGTCATCCCCGACTCCACGACCACGGCCGGCGCGCGGTGGAGGGGAACGGCGAGGAACAGGTCGTACGGCATCTCGCCCCCGTCCCGCATGGTGGCGACGTTGCGCACGCCATCGAGCTCGCATACCTCGCGGCGCGGATGCCACTCGATCCCTCGCTCCGCGAACGTGGTCACCAGCGCCTCCGACGCCGCCGGCGAGGGCGGGATCGGTCTCGCGAAATCGACGACCAGCGCGATCTCGGAGCGGTCACGCAAGCCGCGCCGAGTGAGGTGCTCATGCATCAGCAGCGCGGTCTCGCTCGGAGCGGGTGGGCACTTGTACGGCGTCGAGAGGACCCCGACGACCACTCGGCCGCCGTCGAAGTTTGCGATCACGTCACGCGTCGCGAACGCGCCATCGACCGTATAGAACTCGTGGCCACCCTCGAGCAGGCCGGGAGTGGCGGCCGGATCCAAGTCTGCCCCCAGCGCGACAACGAGCACGTCGCCGTCGAACGTTCCGGCATCCGTCTCCACGCGCTTGGCGGCCGGATCGATCGACTGAACGACCGCTCGGACGAAACTCACCCCCGGCTTGACCGCGTCGCTGTAGGCGTGGCGGACCCCCGCGGGACCCGCTCGGCCGAACATGACGTCGAGCTTCGAGAACCCGAACACAAATGCGTCGCTTTGGTCGATCAGCACAACGTCGACGGCATCGCCGAACTCCTCCGACAGCCGGGTGGATAGCTCCAGACCACCGAACCCAGCCCCAAGCACCAGAACGCGCACGCGCAGCTCCTCTCGTCGCCCCTTACGCGACCGACACTATCAACCCCGATGCGCGACCCGGCTCACCTCGAAAAGCGGCCTTAGGACGTTGGCTTCGTCAGCTACAGGCCGCCGCCGGCGTCTTGCTCGAGGCGTACGCTGAAGGGATCCGGACACCACGACCTCTCGTGGACCAAAGTGCACACGCTCAGGATCGCCGTCGGCATAGGCTGGATCATCTTTTGGCTCTATTGGCTGGTCGAAGCCTTCGGTGCGAAGCAGGGCAGGGGCGGCAGGCGACGGCTGCCCCTGGGCGGCGTGACCCTCCTGGCGGTCGTGCTTCTTGTTCGCGTCTTCCGTGGCGGCAGCCTGGCCGTCAACAGCCCGATCCTGGGGGCGATCGGCGCGGTCTTGTTCGTGTCCGGGCTTGCGCTGGCGGTCTGGGCGCGCGTCTACTTAGGACGAAATTGGGGAATGCCTATGACCGAGAAGGCCGAGCCCGAGCTCGTCACGTCGGGGCCTTACCGATTTGTCCGACACCCGATCTACTCGGGGCTTCTGCTCGCGCTGGTCGGGACCGCGCTCGTGACCAACCTGATCGGGTTGATCATCGCCGCGGTCGTAGGCGTGTTCTTCTTCTACTCCGCCAAGACCGAGGAGAAGAACCTCACGGCGACGTTCCCCAAGGCCTACCCGGCGTACCGGACCGCCACCAAGATGCTCATCCCGTTCGTCCTCTAGCGACCCGCTGCGGTCTGGAGATACGCTCGGATCCGGCGTGCTGGAACTCGACCTCGCCCTGACAGCCGACCAGGCGCTCGCCGAGTGCCGGCGCCGTGGTCTCGTGGTCCGAAGCGAGCGTGAGCTGGCTTCTCGGGCGGGGAGCAGGCACTGGCATCTGGGGATCCCCGATGAGACCGGCACCCTCGAATTGAACGAATGGCGGGGCCGGGTCTGGGTGAAGGTCCATCCGTTGCGTGAAGGTGCCTGGGCGGCCGAACTGGCTCAAGCGCTCGCGGCCCTTTCCGCGTCCGCTGTCTCTGAGCGCTGAGCGCGCTTATAGGTCGCTCGGCGCCGCGGTCCGCACGCCCGCGGTACCCGGTGCATCACCGTCCACGAGGGCCCGGAGCGCGTCATCGATGATCGTCACGGCGAGGTCGATCGCGTCCTTCGCTGACCGTCAATGGCGGCGCCATACGCAGACAGCTGGCCTGGCCTGCGAGACGTGTGAGGTGATGTGTGTGAAGCCCCGCGCGTAGCACTCTCGCCCGATTGCGGGACTGGTGAGGACCCCGCTTATGGGCAGGCCCCCGCCGAGCGTCTTCGAGAGCACGAGTAAATCGGGAATCACCCCGTAAACCTGAAAGCCGTACATCGCGCCGCCTCCAGGCATGTGCAGTCACAGACCTGATCGCAGTCAGCGTGCGTTATCGTCATGAGGGCGCGCAGGGCGCATCCGGTCCGCGGAAAGGGCCCCAGGCCCAACTGTCGAAGCGACTGATCTCATCGGTGACGGACGTGATCTTCGGCTTGACGCGCGGACCCGTCGACGGCCGAGAGGAGTTGACATGTCCGAGCCCCGTTTCTTGCCGTCCCGTCCGGACCTGCGCCACCTGCGCGACGAGGCCAAGCGCCGGCGCAGGGCGGGCGAGTTCTCGTCGCTCGCGCTCGCGGAGCTCGCAATCGCGCGCGAGTACGGCTTTCGTTCGTGGCCTCGGCTGAAGTTCCACGTCGAGGCGCTCACTCTGGATGCTGGCGAGCGCGCCGCCGCGCTCATCACCTCGGCCATGTCCGCCGACCTGCGGCGCGCACGGGCGTTGCTCGACGCCGACCCCTCGCTCGGCCGCCACGACCTGGCTTGTGCCTGTGCCACCGGCGAGGCGGACGAGGTCGCGCGCCGGCTGGCGGCGCGGCCGGCTGCGGTGAGCGAGCCGACCGGCCCGAACGGCCGGCAGCCAATCCTGTACGCGTGCTTTTCGCGACTGTTGCGCGTCGATCCGGAGCGGGCGCCCGGTATCCGCGAGGTCGTGCGGCGCCTGCTCGCCGCGGGCGCGGATCCGAACGCCTGGTTCATTCACGACGGCGAGTGGCTGCAGGTCGCCCTCTACGGTGCGGCGGGCATCGCCGGCGACGTCGAGGTGACGCGGATGTTGCTCGACGCGGGCGCGGACCCAACCGACGACCGCGACGGCTACCACGGCAACGAGGTGCTCTACCACGCGTGCGAACTACCCGACCCCACGTGCGCGATGCTCGTGATCGACGCCGGCGCCCGCCAGGACCTGGTCGACTACGACCTCGGGCGTGCGCTGAACTTCCCCAACCCCGAGATGGTCGAGATGTTCTGCGCGCACGGCGCACGGGCGTCGGCGGACTGCCTGCACCAGGCCGTCTGGCGCCGTCGACCGGCGCGCACGATCCGCGCGCTACTCGACGCCGGCGCGCCGATCGATGCGGCCGACGAGCACGGCCTTACCCCACTACGCACCGCCGTCCGCTGGGGTGAGGAGGCCGTCGCCCAGGCGTTGCGAGAGCGCGGTGCCGACGAGAGCGCGTTGACCGAGGAGGACCAGGCGATCGGCAGCTACATGTCGGGCCAGGACCGTGGCGTCCCTCGGACGGTCAGACTCTCGACACTGGACGAGATGCTGATCCTCTCGATCCAGGGGGGCCACCTGGGGGCCATGCGCCGGCTCCTCGACGCGGGCGCCGGGATCGACGGCGACCCGGACAGCGAGGAGATCCCGCTCCGCGAGGCCTGCTGGCGAGGGCGAGTGCAAATGACACGCGACCTCCTCGAGCGCGGCGCGGCGCTGGGGTTCCGCGATGGCGGCAGCGCTATCGGAGCGGCGCTGCACGGCTCCCGTCACTGCCACGACCCGGAAGGGGGGCCGTCGATGCGCACCGTCGACGAGATCCCCAAGCGGCCCTACGCCGAAATCGTCCGCTTGCTCATCGCCGCCGGGGCTCCCGTCCCGGAGCGTGTCGGCGAGAGCGGAGCTCGCGCGACGACGCTGATCGCCGAGCTTGGCGTCGAACCACCCGCCTGACCGGACACCGCCGTTCCGCGGGGCGACCCGGTGTCGGCGCGCCGTCAGGGCACGAAAACTCAGGGTTGAAGTCCCACAGCGGCTTGAGCTGGGCGCGTAGGTCATCCGGAAGCCGTTGGGCCCAGCGTGATGATCTCGACGAGGTTGCCCGCTGGCGGACGTAGAGCTGAACGACATCGCCGGGCAGTTCGATGAGATGGTTGCCGAAGGCGGTCGAAGGCGTCGCGCCGCTCTGCCGCAATAGACGGGGCTCAGGTCGTCCACGGTGATGCCGAGGTGATGATGGCTGGTCGGCTGGATGTCGCGCTCGGACAGATGCAGCTGTGTGCGCCCGAGCGCCAGCCATTGCACGGGGATGCCGAAGGTCGGCGTGGGGATCGGTTCGGCGCCGAGCAGATCGACGTAGAAATCGACTGACTCCCGCAGGTTGCGGGCATTGACGCTGACGTGGTTGATCTGGGTGCTCACAGGCCCTCCGTCCGTATCGTCCGTGACCCGGATCGTACGGTGCCTGGGAGGGACGTTAGGCTTCCGCGTCGATGCTGTCCGATCGATTTCGTGCCGCCGTCGAACGCGGAGCCGTGGACGACACTGCAGAGTTGTTCAGCGAGGACGCCGTGTTCCGAAGCCCGGTGCTGTTCAAGCCCTATGAGGGCCGCGATCAGGTTGAGAAGGTCCTCCGGGCGGCCGGACGTGTCCTCGGCGGCGGTGAATTTCGCTACTTACACCAACTCGAGGATCCGGACGATCGCGTCGCGATCCTCGAATTCGCAACCATGGTGGATGGGAAACAAGTCGAGGGGATCGACAAGCTCACCTTCGATGACAGCGGCATGATCACCGAGCTCAAGGTCATGATCCGCCCCGCATCGGCTCTGCAGGTGGTCGGCGCGAAGATGGCCGAAGAGTTCGCCAAGGTCGGCCTGGGCCTTCCGAGCTGAGTGGCGCGCGCTTCGAGTTGGCGCCTCGGCCAATTCCAGCACGAGGTTGAGGGAATAATCGAGGCGATTGTTGAGGCGGCCGCTTACCCCATGAGACAATCGCTCCGTGGAGTCTGAGCCGCCGGTCCCACGCTCGGATCCGGGGCGCGAGAGGGCGATAGATCAAGCTCCGGCGGGCGCGGCCTCCGAGCTGGCGGCCGTGGCGTCGGTCATCGGTAATCGCGGCATCGGGCGCCTCCTGGCGGACCGACATGTCGGATCGAAGCGCCTCGAAGCCGTTGCGCGTTCCCCGGCCGCCGCCGGCATGCTCGCCAGGTCCGTGCTCGCGCGCCAGCCGCCGGGCGGGGCGCAGCCGGCTGCCCCGCCGAGGCGCGTGATTCTGATCGACGCCAACGTGCTCGAACAGATCAACCGCGGCAACCAGGGCGCGGCCACGACTCTGCGCACACTGATTCGCAACGCCGATGTGCACATCAGCCAGCAGGCGTTCAACGAATCGGTACAGAACCCGGCCATACCGCGCACCGCGACTGCGAACCGCCTCATGCTCGATGACTTGGGGATCCGCGTCGCGCCGCGCGGTTCGCTGGCCAGCCGGGCGTACGTATACGAGCACAACGTGCTCCCGGGTGGGGGCACTGTCGCGTCGCCGGCGGACGCGGCCACCGCTGCCCAGGCACGGGCGGTCAATGCCGAGGTGTGGTCCTTCGACCGGACCTACAGGCTGAACTACGCCTCGGTCCAGACGAGACTGGGCGTACAAGTGGCGCCCGAGAGCTATTCGGTCCCACTCGCGAACGGAGTGCAGGACTATCGCGTTGGCCGCCAACTGCTCGGACTGCCGGCGGTCGAGATCTCGCTGACGGGCACAGTGACACGGCCAGTCCCACCCGGTGGGGGCGGCGGCCCGGGCGGTGCGGGTCCCGGTCCGGGCCCGAGGCCGCCGGCGGGCGGGGGTGCCCCGCCGGCTCCCAGCGCGGCCGCGCGCGCCATCGCGACTGAGCTCAACGAGGAGATGAAGACGACGATGCGTCTCGCGCGCGCCGCGACGGTGCTCCGAACTGCGACGGCCGTCCTGCAGGCGGTCGGCGCGCTGCTGACCCTGAAGACGATGGTCGACATGGCCACGAGCAAGCTGTCCGGAGGCGGGTTCTTCCTGACCAAGGAACTGGCCCAGGCCGAGCAGATCGGCGAGGACGCCCGCAAACTCCAGAACGACTACCCGTCGTATTCCGAATCGATCCAGTCGAGCGGCTTCAAGCTCCTTGCGGCACCGTACGGCAACCTCGAGTCGCTGAAGGCCGTGATCTGGAGCCTGTTCTTCGTGATGAGCGACCTGGTGAGCATTCAGGAGTCGCTCAAGGAGCGCGTGTCGGCCTTGGACAAGGCGCTCTCGGAGGTGACCGTGAAGCGAAAGGCAGCGGAGGCGATACTGAACGACCCGAAGGCGTCGGCTGCGCTCGGCATGGCGACGTTCGGGACGGCGGAGCTCGCGCAGATCTTCGGGGCGTGGGATGACCTCGGCCACCTCGAGGGTCGACTCACGAGCGCGCTGACATCGCTTCGGGCAGTCCAGCCAATGGTCGACGATGACATAGCGTTCCTCAGCGCCTGGATCTCGTACCTGCGGGTGGGTGTCGAGCAGGCCGAGGCGGCGACTACCACCAGCCCCTGAAGAAGTGGCGCAGCACGGCGCGCCTTGCCGGAGCACGACCGGGCTGAGAGCTCGAAGATGGTGCTTGGCACCCATTGTCGCCCGGCTCGACGACCGGGATCGTTCGGTGAGTGTCGGCATGTTGAGCAGGGCGGCCGCCGGGATCGCTGCGGCAATCGCTGTCGCTGGATGCGGTGGCGCGGCGAGGACCGCCACACGGACAACGTCCGCATTTCCGAGCGGATCTTCGCCGGCGGCCTGGCAGCCGGGGACACCGATGCCGAGTGTCACCCCGGCTCTGATCGCCGGCGCCGGGTACGGCCTGACACAGTCCAACACAAGTCTCGGAACGGTCGACGAGGTGTTCGGCTCCGTGGTCGCAGCCGTTCACGTGAACCCATCGGCCAAGGCGCTGGACGATCAGTACGCGCGCTTCGGTCGATGTATGGGCGAGCACATGAGAATCCACGATCTCGGCCATGAACTGGCCCTCCTGATCGCCTACACCCGCAAGGACCGGGCTGTGCAGGCGCCGGTCGAGAAAGCGTCCACGGTCTGCGAGGGCTCGGCGATCACGCCCGACGCCAGTTACAAGGAGTCTCTGAAGGTCAATCCGTAGGACCGGCACGGGCTTCCGCTCTGTTTGCGCGAGCGCGACGATCGGCGATTCGGGCAGGCCCGCGTTGACGGGGCCAATAGGCTCCGTGTGCTCCCCCGCGCAGCCCCTTGTATCAGAGGGCTCGCACCGGAACCGACGTCAGCAAAAGCGGCGGTCGCCTCGAGGCGTTCACCCCCCGTACCGGAGCGGCGAGCATCTTGGAGCCATCGACGACAGCGCCCGGTCGACGCGACGACGCCCCCAGTGGTTCGCTGGCGGGCGGCGCGTTAAACGGGGCTGGGGAAGTGGAGGGGATCGGGCGCGATCGCCGGCCGTTCGATGGTGCCTAGCACGACAATCGCGGGCCGGATGGCGAGCCCTGTCGAGTTGTGCACGAGGAGTGTGCGTAGGTCGACAGAGCTCGGATTCGGCGCCGGTGTTGACGCGCTATACACCATCCCCGTGACGCTCTCGACACACTCGGGCACACATTCGCCACATCTCCCGGCCTGAGCGCCGAAGCAGGTCGACTCGGGGCTCCAGCGACCCGCCGGCGCCCTTACCCACCCCCTTCCCTGCTGCCGTTACCGGGACGCCCGCAGCGCGATCACTCTAATCGTCGGCGCGATCGTTCGTGTCTGGATGACACCTACGTTTCGAGACGTGATCCGTTCACCGCAGCGTGTACGCCACCAGCTGCGGATTGTCGCTTGGTCCCCTGCCCGTGATGCCCCCGGCGGGGACGAGCACCGTGTGACCCGCGATGGCGATCGGAGCATTCGTCGATGTCGGCAGCTTGCCGCGGTAGACGATCTTGCCGGTGTGGCGGTTGAGAGCGAGCAGGCTGCGGTCGAAAAGCGTGGTGAAAACAAGATCGTTCGAGACAGTGGCGGCACCGAGAGGCAAAGACGCCACTTTCGTGTCCCATTCGACCTTGCCGGTGATGAGGTTGAGTGCCTCCACCTCACCGGTCGCCGAGCCGGCGGCCTTGGTAGGGGCGGGCAGATTCAAGCTGATGAACGTGAGGGGTACATCCAGCGTAGCCACGTAGACGCTGTTGCCGTCGAGGGCCATGTTGGTCAGTACGCCACCGAGCGACCCGGGAAGGATCGTGAACGGCGCCCTGAGTGTGATTTTGTGCTCGAGCGCATCCAGCGAGTCATTGTCGTGGCCGTTGTGCTCGCCGACCGGCGTCTTCCAGATCAGCTTGCCGGTCTGGGCGTTCATCTCGTAGACGTAGCCCATCTTGCCGCCACCGATGACAACTGGGACTCGACCGGCCCTCGCCGAGATCGGCGAAGCCTGCATGTCATAGTCCTTGAAGTCATTCGGCACGCCCTGGTAGTACCAGCGCAGCTTCCCGGTCGCCGCGTCGAGGTTCACATCGCTGTTGGTGTAGAGCTGCGCCGAGGGGTTCGCGATTGCCGAGGCGGGCGTCTGATACGGATTGCCTATCCCGTATGTCACCGATCCGTCGCCGCTGACGAGCGGTGTCTCCCAGACGCCGCCCGAGCCGAGTCCAGTAGCCCGCACACCGCGATCCACTCCCAGCACCGTATTGAATTTCCACAACACCGCTCCGGTCGACGCATTCAACGCGATCAACACCCCGCCGCCGGGTCCGATTCCGTATTGGCTTCCGAGATAGACGCGCCCGTCGGCCACCTGTGGCTGAATCCCGAACGTCCCCTGGCCGGAGCTGAGGACGTGTGCGTTCACCCAGATCGGCTTGCCGGTGGTGGCGCTGAGGGCAAAGACGGACGTCGGGGTCGCGCCGTACACCCTTCCGCCAAGAACAGCGACGCCGTTCGGTCCCGGCCCCGAGCGTTCGGGCGCATTGCACTCGTATTCCCACTCGAGCTTGCCTGACGAAAGCGCGACCGCGTACACGTTCGAGTCGAGATCCTGTTGGTAGACGACGCCGCCCTGCACGATCGGATTCGCGGCCAACGACCCGGACCCGCCGACCCCCGCCGCCGCGGTCCCGGTCAGCTTGAACGTCCAGGCCAGCTTGAGCCTGGACACGTTTGCGGCCGAGATAGCCGGGTCCGGCGCTTCTCGGGTGTTCGCGAGATCGGCATTCGAGTACGGCCACGACCCAGCGGCCGTCGCGGTCGAAACAACCGTGTTGCCGGTGATGGTTTTGCAGCCGGAGGTCGCCGCCGTCGCCTTATGTTCGCCGCAACCCGCAATCAGCAAACTGCAGGCGCCCAGCACGGCGACGCCGGCGGCCCGACGATTCGAGTTCCCTCTCACCTGAGCCACCTCCCGGTCATCGGAAAGCACGGAGCACGCGATCGCGGAGCTCGACCTGCCGCTCTACGTCGAGCAATGGGCAACCAAACACACGCTGGTGTAGTTCACCCGGCCGACGGACTCCGCGCCGTCCGTGCGCGAGCATGAGATTGTCAAAGACGAGCAGCTCTCCCGGCTGCAGGCAGATGTCCACCTCGTGGGCCTCCACTCGAAGGCCTCGCTCCGAGAAGAACTCCATCTCGTCCACGATGCTGGAGAACTCGTTTCCGCACAGGAACTGCGGAGCTCTTTTCACACTCGGGAGAACAGCGGAGCCTCCCAGCGCGGCCTCGATCAGCCGCGCGAGGCTGCCCTCGGTGTATCCGAGCCCGTCGTCCCGGGCCCCGTGACTGCGTCCATACGCCGCGAGCCGCCGGACGAGCTCAGCGAGGTCCGGCCAAGAGTGGTCCGCGAGCAGACCTCGCAACGGCACTAGGCGCGTGACTGCGTTGCTCGCCGGCATCCCGACCGCGACGTGCAGAGCGGTGAAGCGGGCAACGTCTGCCGATAGAACTGGGACAAGCGGCAGGCCAAAGTCGAAATGGAGCGTTTGGAAGTTGCGGCTGGGTGCTCCGCCGGCCGGAGGGATGACGAAGTCGCCGATGACCTCGAGGGGCGTCTCGCCGTCCGTCACCTCGTTGACGACGTGGCGCGCTTCGCGCCACGCCTGGTCGATCCGCTCGAACGGACCCGCGATCCGTACAACGCCTGCAGTGCCGAGCACGTCGTGATGCTCCCCTGTCGAAGCCACGTCCACCGAGATCACCCTACTCCGCGACGATGTCGACGACGAAATGCGCGTTCCGGTCGGCCGCCGTGGCGGGACGGTACATCGGTCGGTCACGTCCGATCGTCGATCGGTGTCATCACATTGGACCGGCGAAACACAACTTCTAATCAGGAGGCAGAGATATGTCCGGGAACAGGATCGCAGTTACAGGCGCGACGGGTCGGGTCGGCCACCACGTCGTCGATGTGCTCACCGAACGCGGGCACGACGTCGTGCCGATCTCGCGGACGCACGGCGTTGACGTGATCACGGGCGAGGGGCTGGACCAAGCACTGACCGGCGTCGAGTGCATCGTCGATGCCGCCACCGGTCCGTCGCCGGACCAGCAGGCGGCGACGGAGTTCTTCACGACCGCGGCCAAGAACCTGCAGGAGGCCGGCGAGCGCGCGGGGGTGCAGCGGATCGTCGTCGTGTCGATCATCAACACCGATCGCCTCAAGGGAGGCTATGCCATGGCCAAGGTCGCGCACGAGCAGGCGATGCTGTCCGGGCCGATCCCAGTGCGGGTGCTGCGCGCGGCGCAATTTCACGAGTTCGTCGAACAGCTCGTGCAGTGGTCAACGCAGGGCGATGTCGCTTACGTGCCCGAGATGCGCACGCAGCTGGTCGCCGCACGGACCGTCGCCGAGGCACTCGCCGATCTCGCGGTCGACGCGACCGCTGCGCCCGGGCCGACCCTAGAGGTCGCCGGGCCCCGCGAGGAGAGCCTCGTCGAGATGGCGAAGCTGCTCGTCGCCCGGCGCGGGAATTCGCTCCGAGTGGAGGCCGTGAGCGATCCGGTCGACGGCGACGCGAACGAGTCCGGCGTGCTCCTGCCCGGTCCAGACGCGAGGCTCGGCGGCCCGACCTTCGAGGAATGGCTGGACTCAGCCAGCCGCTGAGACCGATCTAAACGACCGGCCCGGACCGCTCGCGCTCGCTGTCGTCGTGTAGGGACGGGGTGTAGGAGATGCCGACGATCAGACCCTCGGCGGAAAGAAGTCGGGCGACCGTCTGCCCCCAGGGCTCTTCGCGCGCCCGGTGCAGCAGCTCGAACCCGCGATCCTCGAGCTCCGCGGCCGCGGCCTCGACTGCCGCGGCATCCGCCACTTCGAATTCGATCGAGGCCTGCGGCCTGGGCCGGTCAGCCGGCCACTCCGCCTGTCCCAGGCAGGCTTGCGCGGCTTCGCTGAGCGGCCAGATCCCGAAGTGCTTGGTGCCCGCCACGCTCTCGCTATGCCAATAATCGGAGCCCTCGGCGCACGCCAGCGGAAGTCCGAGTGCATCGACGTAGAGCTTGCGACTTTCTGCCGGGTCGGGGGCGATGACCGCGATCGTTGCGACGAAAATGATGTCCATGGGACCATCTAAGCGGTGAACGCCTGGACTGTCTTGTACGAAACGGACGCCTACCGCGAGCACTCGGCACCCGTCGCCCTCCGTCAGGTGATCGCGTGTCTTTGGACGAGGCGCGGGGATGGTTCGGCGGTACGTGTGCTGCCCGACGGCTGCACCGACATCATCTGGCGGCCGGGCACCGGGGCACTCGTCGCCGGCCCAGATACCGGCCCGGTGATTGCGCCAACCGGTATCGAGGAGTTCGTGCTCGGCGTCCGCCTGCAGCCCGGCGCCGGCGGCGCTGCCTATGGCCTGCCCCTGTCGGAGATCCGGGACCTGCGCGTGCCCCTGGCCGATCTCGGTCTGGATCCGGACGACGAGCTCCACGGAGGGCTTGACCCCCAAACGGCCCTGGCGCGACTGACCGCGCTGGCGACGCGCGTGGCTCTCCTCCGACCGCCTGACCTCGCCGTGCAGGCAGCCACGTTCCGGCTGAGCGACCCCCGGCAGCGGGTCGACCGGCTCGCTGACGATCTCGGCTTCAGCGACCGGCAGCTGAGGCGCCGCTTCCACCACGCTGTCGGCTACGGCCCGAAGACCCTCCAGCGGGTACTCCGCCTTCAGCGATTCCGCGCCTTCGAAGGCCTCCACCTCGTCCGCGCCGCCGCCGAGGCCGGATACGCCGACCAGGCCCACCTGACGCACGACTGCCGACGACTCACCGGACTAAGCCCGAGCGAGCTTCGAAGCGTTTAGGCTGGCGGGATGGGCGATCTGCTCGAGTCGCTGGCCCGCTACGACGCGCCCACGCTCGCGAACGCGATCGAGACGTTTGACCTGCAGCCCCGGGACGTTGGCTTTGCCGACAGCCGGGTCCGGTGCATGTTCCCGGAGCTCGGCCGGATGGTCGGCTTCGCCGCCACCGCGACGATCGTCGCCCGTGGCGCGCCCGGGCCGGACTGGGGCGGCGCCGGCAACGACGCCCTCTACTCCTACGTGCGCACGATCCCCGCACCGCGAATCGTCGTCGTCAAGGACCTCGACGACCCACCCGCGCACGGCTCGTTGTGGGGCGAGGTCCACGCGACGATCTTCGGGGCCCTCGGCTGCGTGGGCTGCGTGACCGACGGCGCGGTGCGGGATCTCGACGAGGCGCGCGGGATGGGCTTTCACTTCTTCGCGGCCGGGCCCTCCGTTTCCCACGCGTACGTACGCGTCCAGACGGTCGGCGAGCCGGTCGAGATCGGCGGCCTCCTCGTCGCCCCCGGCGACCTCTTGCACGCCGACCAGCATGGAGTGCTGAAGATCCCACTTAAGATCGCCGCGGAGCTGCCGGCCGCCGCCGATCGGGTCATCGAGTCCGAGCAGGCGCTGTTGCGATGGGTGCGCTCAGACGACTTCGACCCGGATCGCCTCGCCGAGATGCGCGCCCGCCACTGACGGTTCATCACCTTCTCGCCCGCGCCTCGCCCGCGATGCGCCGCAGCATCTCGACGACGAGGAAGGCGAGTTCGAGCGCCTGTTGCGTATTGAGTCGCGGGTCGCAGGCCGTCTCGTAACGGGACGAGAGCTCGCTGTGGGAGATCATCTGGGCCCCCCCGAGGCACTCCGTGACGTCCTCGCCGGTGTGCTCGACGTGGATCCCGCCGGGGTGCGTACCGAGTTGCTGGTGGACCTCGAAGAACCCCTCGACCTCGTCCATGATGCGGTCGAAGTGCCGCGTCTTGTGACCGCTTGGCGACTCCTCGGTGTTGCCATGCATCGGGTCGCACTGCCACACCACGCGATGGCCCGAATGGGTTACGGCCTCCACGACGGGCGGCAAGAGAGCGCGGACCGCCTCGTTGCCCATCCGTGACACGAGCGTCACGCGGCCATCGATTCGCTGCGGATCGAGCCGCTCGACGAGCTCGACCGCCTCCGCGGGCGTGGCCGTGGGGCCGAGCTTCACCGCGACCGGGTTGGCGATCAGCGCGCCAAGGGCGACATGGGCGCCGTCGCGCTGGCGCGTGCGGTCGCCGATCCACAGCTGATGGCCCGAGAGGAGGTACAGGCGATCTCCGTCGGGCCGCAACAGCGAGCGCTCGTAGTCGAGCACGAGCATCTCGTGGCTTGCGTACATCTCGACCGTGCGCAACGAGCTGTCCTCGATGCCACATGCCGACATGAACCGCAGGCTCCGGTCGATCTCGGTCGCGACCCGCTCATAGCGCTCGCCGGCGCTGGAGCGGCGCACGAAGTCCATGTTCCACTCGTGCAGGTGGTGGAGATCCGCGAGGCCGGCCCCGGTGATCGCGCGGATCAGGTTCATCGCCGCCGCCGCGTTTGCGTACGCGCGCACGAGCCGGCCGGGGTCCGGCCGCCGCGCCTCCGGCGTCGGCTCCAACGCGTGGACCATGTCGCCGCGGTATGACGGCAGGCCGGCCAGGTCGGTCTCCGAGGTCCGTGGCTTGGCGTACTGGCCGGCGATGCGCCCGACCTTGACGACGGGCATCGAGATCCCGTACGTCAGCACCACAGCCATCTGCAATAGCGTCCGGATCGTCCCGCGCAGGTGCGTCTCGGTGTTATCGACGAAGGTCTCCGCGCAATCCCCGCCCTGCAACAGAAACGCCTCGCCGCGCGCGACCGTTCCGAGCCGGTCCTGGAGCCTGTCGACCTCTGCGGGCACCGCGATGGGCGGGACGTTCTCCAACACTCGGCGGACACGCCCGACCTCGCCGGGATCCGGCCACGCCGGCTGCTGTGCGGCGGGCCGGGCCAGCGCCTCGCTCACCGCAGCGGCAAGAGCCTCCGGGAACGGCGGCGGTGCGGCAGGCGGGGTCGCGGCCACGTCGATGGTCCATGTCACGCGAGTAAGGCTATGGGACAACTGACGCTTACGCTTGGGTCGGTCACAGCCGCGGGCGTGTGCCGTGGAGCACGGTTCCGGCCTGCTTGACGCGACGGATGACCGGTAAGCCTCGATCACGCCCTCCACGCGGCGTTCGCGCACGGACTCGGCTTGTACCGCACAACGCGGCGTGATCGACTTACGTACGGCCCGCCCCCTCGTAGCCGACTGAAAGGAGTGGTCGCATGTGTGATCTCCACGCCCATGGAGACCTTCCGCCGCTGGTCGAGGACGAATACGTTCTCGACACCACTCGGGTGCGCACGTTCATCGCGCGGACGCGAGAGCAGATCGCGCACACCGACTCGCCACGTGCCGCTTGCCGCCGGCTGGGCCCGATGTTTGCCGAGCTGCTCGCCGATCGGGATTGGCTGCCGGCGGCTTATCAGGCTCCGTCCCCTGAGAGTGGGATGGGCGGTGGCATCGGGCAATGGCTCGTTTTCCGGGCCGCAGATCGCTCGCTCTCCCTGTTCAGCCTGGTCGTACCACCCGGCGCCATGACACCGGTCCACGATCATCTCGCCTGGGGCCTGGTCGGGATCTACAAAGGCAACCAGGACGAGGAGTTCTACCTGCCCCAACACGGCCGCCTCGACCTGGTGCGCAGACGCCCACTCGACCCCGGGGACTTCTACACGCTGCTGCCGCCCCGCGACGACATTCACCGCGTTCGCACTACCTCGGCGGGGACTTCGGTATCGATCCATCTGTTGGCAAACGACACCGGCTGCGTCTGGCGGCACGCCTACGACGAGCTGACTGGCGAGGCGAGCGAGTTTCGGTCTGGCTACGTCAACGCCGAGTGCCTGAACGGCAACCGGCGCCCCTTGGGTGAGGCGCCGGCTGCCAGTTGATCGGTTGCTGCTAAGCGACGGGCTGGAGTTCCCGTTCGGGCGCTGCTTCCGGCTCCCGATCGCGACGCTCGAAGAACTCGGCGCCTTCGATGTTGAGATGGGGGACGAGCCGGTCGACCCAGCGTGGCATGTACCAGTTGATCTTGCCCATCATGATCATCAGCGCGGGCACGAGCAGGCAGCGCACCACCGTGGCGTCGAGGATCACGGCGACCGCGAGCCCGATCCCGAATTGCTTGACGGTGGGATCGCCGTTGAGCACGAAGCTGCCGAACACGAACACCATGATCGCCGCCGCGGCTGTGATCACCCTGGCGCTCGTGACCAGGCCACGGACGACCGAGGTCTTATTGTCGTCGCCGGCGTGGACGTGCTCCTCGATCTGACTGACCAGGAACACCTCGTAGTCCATCGAGAGCCCGAACAGGATCGCAAACATGAACAGCGGCACGTAGGAGACGACCGGGACCTTCCCGGGTAGCCCGATCACGCTGCTGAACCAGCCGAACTGGAAGATCGCGGTCAGCACGCCGTAGGAGGCGGCGATCGAGAGGATGTTCATCAGCGCCGCCTGCGGTGGGATTACGACGCTGCGGAACGCCAGGACCAGCAGCAGGAAGCTGAGCGTGATGACAACCACGATCTGGAGCGGCAGCTTGCTCGAGATCTTGGACGCCAGGTCGTCGTAGGCGGCAGTGCTACCGCCGACGTCGGCGGTCATGTTGGTGCCCTTCTGGGCCTTGGGGATGGTTGTGTTACGTAGCGTGTTGACCAGCGTGGTGGTCGAGTCTTCCGCCGGTCCGGCCTTCGAGATCGCGTTGAAGTACGCCGTGGTTCCTGCCTTGTCGAGTGCGACCGGGCTGACCGCCACGACACCCGAGGTTGAGGCGACGTCCTTTTGCAGCGTTTGCAGCCGTGAGTCGCTGGTGCTCGTCGCCTTCGAACCAAGCGTCGCGACGACGATCAGCGGTCCGTTGGCCCCCGGACCGAACTTCTCCGAGATCAGGTCATACGCCCGGCGGGCGGTAGTGGACGTGGAGAGCGCGGCCGTATCCTGCTGCCCCAGGCTAAGCGAAAACAGCGGGATCGCCAACGGAATCAGGATCACCAGCGCCACCAGGCCCGCAATCAGCGGCTGCTTGCCGATATCGGCCGCCCACTTGGCCCATATGCCCCTCTGAGCCTGCTCGTCCGTGGGTGGATGCCGCACCCGCAATGAGGTGATGTGCGGACCCAGGATCGCCAACATCGCCGGCAACAGGGTCAGCGCCGCCAGCACCGCAACGACCACGGCGATCGCCGCCATCAGGCCCATCGTCGTGACCAGTGGAATCTGCGCCACCGCCAGCGATACGAGCGCGATCGTCACGGTGCAGCCGGCGAAGAACACGGCCCCGCCCGAAGTCGCGGCCGCCCGCGCGATCGATTCCCGCAGCTCGAGTCCGTCGTCGAGGCCGCGGAAGTGGCGGGTGACGATGAACAGCGAATAGTCGATCCCCACTCCAAGGCCGATCATCGTGGCCAGCGTCGGCGCGACCGTCGGCACCGTCGCCACATGGCTGAGCATCCGAACGATCGCCAGCGTGCACGCCAACCCCAAGACCGCGCCCAGGATCGGCAACAGCATCGCCGCCACGGTCCCGAACGTGAACGTCAAGATCACCATCGCGGCGATGATCCCGATCAGTTCGCTGGACTCGGTCGCGGGCTTGGAGACCTTCTGCCCGAGCTGACCCCCAGTCTCGACCTGGAGGCCTGCCGCCTCGGCCGGCTTCGCTGCCGCGTCGATGATCGTCTGCGCCTGACCGACCGATAGCGCACCCGCACTGACCGACAAGCCAACCGACAGATAACCCGTCGACTCGTCCTTGCTCAGTTGCGAAGCGCCCTGCGATGTCAATGGATTGACCACCGATGCCACGTCGGGAGCCTTGGCGACATCCGTGGCGGCCTGGTTCACCGCGCTCGCGTACTTGGAGTCGGTCAGCTTCCCGCTCTTGGCGTGGAGGACGATCGGACTGACCCCGTTCGCCTGGGCCGGAAACGACTTACTGAGCGTGTCGGTGGCCCGCTGACTGTTGGTCCCCGGAAGGTTCAGGTTGTCACTGGTGTTGTCGCCCAACCGGTGCGACACACCAACCAGCGCAACGGCCGCCAACATCCACACCGCGAGCACTACGAAGCGACGCCTGACACAGAAGCGCGCGAGCCCATAAAGCACAGCTGTCATGACCGGCCCCTTTCCCTCTCCCTCAGCGGTGTCACCGCCGTGGCGTTAGCTTGACGCACATCGTGTGCGCGGCCACGCGGACCCGCAAGAGGGGAACCCCGTGTCTTTACCCTACGGTTTCATCGAGAGGGCGCCTAGGGCTCTTGAGCCTGATCACCGATGGCCGCCAGAAGCTGGAACCGCGAGCGGACCCCGAGCTTGTGATAGGCGCTGCTGAGATGCCGCTCGATCGTCTTCTCGGTCACGAACAGGGCCTGCGCGATCTCACGGTTGGTTCGGCCCGCCGCGGCTTGACGGCACACCCGCCACTCAGCCGCGGTCAGCGCCGCCGGGCCGGTCAGCTCAATCCGGGCACGCCGTCCGGGCCCGGCCTGAAGCTCGGACCGCGCGCTGTTCGCCAACGCGATCGCGCCGCAAGTTTCGGCCAGTTCCATCGCCTTGCGCTGGGCGTCCCGGCCGTCCCGCCGTCGGCCTGTGCGGCTCAGCTCCTCGCCGAGATCGGCCAGCGCGTGAGCCAGCTCGAGGCGGGCCGAACTCTGTTCGAGGACGGACACCGCCTCCTCGAGCAACGGCAGCCGCTCGTCTTCACCGATCGCCGCCGCGGCGTGGCGCAGCGACAGACCGAGCGCCCCGGGCGCTCCCACGCGGCGAGCCATCGCCAGCTGCTCGCGGGCAAGCCTCGCAGCCGTCTCGGTCTCCCCGAGGGAGGCGAGCGCAGAGGCCGCGAGCGCCTTCCAGGGCCCACCCCAACGATAACCGAGCGACTCGAGCCGCCGGCCTGACCACAACAGATCCTCGGCCCCCTCGCGAAGCAAACCTTGGGCGATGCGCAGTCGACCGCGGGCCATCAAGTAGTCCGAGAGGTACGTGCGATCCTCAGTCAGCCCGAGCGCTTCGCCGGTATGAGCGGCCTCGGCCGCCGCTTCGAGCTCTCCGCGCTCGATGTGGACGGCGACCGCAACGGCGACAAGCTGCAGTAGTTCGAAATGAGGCGCCTCGATCAGGCGAAGCCCTGTTTCGGCCTCCACCTGCGCCTCGTGGAGAGCGCCCTGGTCGAGCGCGATCCCCGCGCGCTGCCCGTGAATGATGCCCTGTCTCGTCGCGTGTCCCTCGCGACGGGCGACCTCGAGCCCGACCTCGAGCAGTCGAACGGCCGGTTCGTATCGCTCCGCGTAGCGCAACGTGATGGCGCCCAGAAACACGGCGCTCGTCGCCGCCGCCGGGGGGACACCCGTCGCGAGCGCAGCCTGCACCTCCTCCGCGGCGGCCGCGGCCGATCCTCCGCGCGCCAGCCCCTCAAGGGCGGCGTGGATCCTCGCCACGGCCTCGTAGTCCGGGTGGCCGCGCGCCTGCTCACTGAAGGCCTCCAGGCGCGCGGCAATTTCGGCGCGCTGGCTGGGGACGACCGTCGTGAGCATCAACAGCTCCGAGCTCATCTCGAGCGAGCGCTCCGGATCGACGTGCCGAAGCTCCCGGGCAAGTGACGCCAGTGCGTCGGCGGCGGCGTCTGCTCCGAGGCCATCCGACACGGTCGCGCACCGCCCCAGGACCGACGCGGCAGCAGCGCGAGTCGTCGGTTCGGCGCCGGAGCGCAGCGCCTCCTGCAGATGCTCAACGGCCGGCTCGAACCGCATCGCGGCCACCTCGTAGCGACCCAGGTCAGCGAGAATCTCGCCCCGCTCCTGCTCTCCGGGAGACTCGCCCAGCGCTCGACGAAGACACTCGGCGGCCGCGCGCGGAGCGCCCCGCCGCGCCGCGCTCGACGCGGCGGAGCGAAGCGTCTTGACCCTGTCCTGAGCTCCCGTCGCGGCGGTCAATAGCAGGTGAGCGGTCACGCGCTCGGGCGACGCACCGTCTCTCGTGAGGACGTCGGCTGCAGCGGCGTGCCGCGCCTGGCGCTCCCCGGGGGCGAGATCCTCATACAACGCCGCCCGCACGATCGGATGGACAAACGACAGACGCTCGGCCCGAACGAAAATCTCCGCCCGGACGAGATCATCCGCCGCCGCCCGCGCCTCGACCTCGCTGAGCCCCGCAATGCGGCCAGCGAGTTGAAGCTCGCTGTCGTCTCCGAGCACCGCAACCGCTCGCGCCACCTCGATCGCAGACGGACCCAGTGAAGCCATCCGGTGCAAGACAAAACGGCTCACGGTGGCCGGCCCTACGGTTTGCACTTCAGGGGCAGCGCCCGCAGACGGCACAACCGCCGCCGCGTCGAGTGCTCTCAGGAGCTCCCGTAAAAACAGCGGATTGCCGCCGGTGGCGGCGTGGCACGAGCGACAGAACTCGTCGTCCGCGTCGGCGCCCAGCCGCTCCCGCGCGAGGATCACGGCAGCATCCTGGCTCAGCGGTCGCACCTGCAACGCAATCGCCTCCGGGCGCGATAGCAGCTGCGCCCACGGCGACCGAGCGCTGTCGAGCGCCGAATCGGGCGGACGTCCAGCGAGCAGCATCGTGACCGGAAGCCCCTCGATCCGCTGTGCCAGGTAGGCGAAGAACCGCAGCGAGTCCAGATCCACCCACTGGCAATCATCGACCGACAGCAGGACCGGCGCGCTGTCGGCGAGATTTACCACCAACCAGTACAGGCTGTGTAGCGCCTCAAAGTCCGCCCCGTCGCTCGGCAAAAAGCGCTCGTCAGGCTCGAACAGGCGCGCTGCGGGACCAGCCGCGCCGGCAAATAAGCCGCCGCCATCGGCCGCCTCCATGGCTACGGGCTCCAACAGCTGGCGTACCACGCCAAACCCAAACGACTGTTCGAGCTCGGAACCTCGCGCCTCGAGCGTGACCATGCCGACCCGATCGGCGAGCTCGCGCGCCGCGCGGGTCAGCGCGGTCTTGCCCGCGCCAGCCGGTCCCTCGACCAGGATCAGCGTCCCCTCTGCGGCGGCCGCGCGGTTCAGTCCATCGCGGAGCGTCTCAAGCTCGCGATCCCGTTCAAGCAGCCGAACTCCGACCCCGAGGGGCACCATCCCACGATACACCGGCCCCCGAAGACCTTGATGGGGCAAAACCCGTGGGGAAACCCTAGGGGATCCTCCCTTGTGGGCACGACCGGCCACGCAGACCATGCCGTGACGTGGACGGCGTGAGTGAACTCAACAAGCAGAAGGTCCGACTGTTCATCGAGGCAGTCCTGAACGAAGGACGGCTCGAGCTGATCGACGATCTGGTGACCGCCGACTACGCGGGCGACATCCCATGCGCCAAGCGACGAGTGACCGGACCAGACGAGCTGCGTGAGCTGTTGATCGCTCGCCGCGTCACGCATCCCGATCTGCACATCAAGATCGACGACGAGATCGCCGAGGACGACCGCGTCGTCTTGCGCTGGCGAGCTACGGCCAGCTCCCCCGGGCCCCCGGCAACCACTGATACCCCGCAGCGCTGGTCGGGGATTTCGGTGATCCGTCTTCTGGCGGGGAGACAGGTTGACATGCATACCGCCGTGGCCCGGATTGCAAGCGACGTCGCCGCGTGAACCGCGACGTCGTCATCGTGCTCACCTCCGCGGTCCTCGCGACGCTCAACCCGTCGCTCCTCGCGGCGGTCGCCGTGATGTGCCTGCTTCCGGACCCCAAGCGACTGATGTTGGGATACCTCCTCGGCGCCTACACCACGAGCATTGCCTCGGGTCTGGCGATCGTCTACACATTGCACGGGTCGAGGACGGTGCAGTCATCCAGGCACCTCCTCAGTCCGAGCGGGGACATCGTGGTCGGCGCTGTCGCCCTGTCGATCGCGTTCGCGCTGGCAACCGGCCGCGACGCCAGGTTCCGGAGTTGGAAGGAGCGCCGAAAGACCGCCCATACGCCCGAGGGACAGGCGAAGGAGCCCTGGCAGACGCGGGTGCTCGGGAGGGGCTCCGCTGTAATCACCTTCGCGGTCGGGGCGGCAATGAGCTTTCCCGGTGTCGGGTACGTCAACGCGCTCGATCACATCGCGCACCTCGACCCGCCAACCGTGTCGATCCTGCTCCTGATCGGCTACTTCTGCGTGATGCAGCAGATCCTCCTCGAGGGGGCACTCCTGGCGTCGACGTTCGCCGCAGATTGGACCCAGGACGTCATCGTGCGGCTCAAGGGGTGGTTCGCTCGTCACGGCCGGCAGATTGCGATGATTGGATTGTCCGGAATCGGCACTCTTCTCGCGGCGCGGGGGCTGGTCGGCATCGCCTAGCCCCGATCCAGGCGGGCTGAGATCCTTCATCCGATGGAGGACCCGCAGCCATCTCCCTCTAGCGGCGAGCGCGCCTCCGATGCGTCGGTCACAGCCGACGCGCAGATGCCGGCGCTCGATGCCGGGCAGGTGAACGGACTGCGGGAGGTGGGCCGTAAGTGGGCAGCCCGGATGCCCGCTCGCGAGGCGTTGGAGCGCTCGCTGCCGGTCGATCCCAACCTCAAGTACCTGGTGGACGAGCCGGCGCGGCGCAGCGTGTTCGTGAGCATTCGCAGCCGGAGCTCGGGCGACCCGGATGACATCGAGACCACTCCACGTGCCGATGCGCCGGATTCAGCGCTGGGACGGGCGAGCTATCTGGCCCGGCGCGTGCTGATCGGGCCGCCGCTGCGGAGCACGGCGATAGCCGAGGAGCGACTGTCGAGGCTGCTGGCGCTGCCGGTCCTCTCGCCGGACGCGCTGTCTTCGGTGGCTTACGGGCCCGAGGCGATGATGGCCGTCCTCGTCCTGGCGGGCAGCGCGGAGCTAAAGCTCTCGCTGCCGATCGGCGCTGTGCTCGTCGTGCTGATGCTCGCCGTCGGCCTCGGCTACCGGCAGGTGATCCGGGCCTACCCGCACGGCGGCGGTTCCTATATTGTCGCCAAGGACAGCCTGGGTCCGACCTGGGGATTGTTGGCCGCGGCCGGCCTGATCCTCGACTACATCCTGACCGTGGCCGTCTCCGTGGCGGCGGGGGTCGCAGCCATTACCTCGGCTATACCCTCGGTGACCTCGGCTACGGTGCCGCTCGGGCTGGTCGTGATCGCGGTCCTGGTCTTCGGAAACCTGCGTGGAGTGAAGGCGGCAGGCGCGTTGTTCGCCGCGCCGACGTACATGTTCATCGCCGCGATCGCGCTGATCGTGATCGTCGGGCTGGTCGACTCGGCAATGCACAGCTTCCACGCCGTCGCCCCACCCCCGCGCCACGCCACCGAAGCGCTCGGGGTGTTGCTGGTCCTGCGCGCGTTCTCTTCGGGCGCGACCGCAATGACGGGAATCGAGGTGATCTCGAACGCGGTGCCGGTATTCGAACCGCCGGAGGCGGACAACGCCCGTCGCACTCTCACGATCATGATTGCGCTGCTGGTATCGATGTTCATCGGCGTGGTGCTGGTCGCCTACCTCGAGGGGATCGTCCCCGGAACCGAGACCGTCCTTTCACAGATCGCCCATCGCACCGTCGGCAGCGGCCCGCTGTACGCCTACGTTCAGATCGCCACCACCGCGATCCTGCTGATCGCCGCCAACTCGGCGGTCAACGGCTTCCCCCGGCTCCTGTACTTCATGGCCCGTGACCGGTACGCCCCGACGGCGTTCCTGCGGCTGGGCGACCGGCTGGCGTTCACCCTCGGTATCGTCGTGCTCGCCCTACCGGCGGCGATCCTGTACGCCGCCTTCAACGGCCAGACCGAGCCGCTGATCCCGCTCTTCGCCGTCGGCGTGTTCGTGGCCTTCACCTTGGCGCAGAGTGGGATGGTCGCCCACTGGTGGCACCACCGCGAGCACGGATGGCAACGCGCACTCGCGATCAACCTCGTCGGCGCAGTGCTCTCCGGCGCGGTCGCGATCATCGCCGCGGTCACCAAGTTCGTCGAAGGCGCCTGGCTTGTCGTGGTGTTGATCCCCCTGATCGTGCTCGCCTGCCTGCGAATCCACCGCCACTACCAGAGCGCCCACCGCCAGCTCGTGCCCCGGGCAGACGAGACGCTGCTGGCGCCGCCCGCGCGCCTGTCCCCTCCCCAATCCGACGGCGACGGCCACCGTCCCGCAGCAGAGGAGCAGGACGCCCCGAGCGAGATCGAGCACCTGGTGGTCGTTCCGGTCGCCATGCTCGACATGGCCGCGCTCCGGGCCCTGGCGTACGCCGCCTCGCTCCAGGTGCCCGTGCTCGCGGTTCACGTCAGCCCCAGCCACGAGGAGGGCAAGCGCTTCCACCGCTACTGGAAGGTGTGGGGCGACTACCTGCCGCTCGAGGTCGTCATCTCGCCCTATCGCGCCACCGTCGCCCCGCTGGCCAACTACATCGAGGCGCTGCACCGGCAGCGGCCAGACATCACCCTGACCGTAATCGTGCCCGAGATCGTCCCCGCGCACCGGTGGGAGGCGATCCTCCACGGCCGGATGGCCCAGCGGCTACGGCGGATCCTGATCCGTCAAGACGGGATCGTCGTGACCAGCATCCCATTCCATCTCCAGGGATGACTGGTGGAAGGGCACCTGGTACTGGTCTACGCGCACTCGTAGGGTCTCGCCGCCGGCTGGCGCACACCGGCCACTAGCGGTCTGGGGCTGCAGCCGCGTCCAAGATAAGCGCGGCGATCTGGTCTGGGTGGCTGATCAGTGAAAGGTGACCGGCATCGATCTCGACAGTGGTCGCGTTCATGCGCTTGGCCATGAAGCGTTGAAGCTCGGGTGAGATGGTGCGGTCCTGACGTGAGACGGCATACCAAGCTGGCTTTGATCTCCATGCCGCCACGGTGGTGCGGCCCTGGAACAGGGTCTCCGAGATCCTGCCCTGCACCGCGTAGAGCACGCGGGCCCTCTCCACCTCCAGACCGTTGGCGAAATCCTGCAGGAACGCGGCCTCAGTGAGGCTTCCAAACCCGTCCGCGTACTCGAGCCCCGTGCTCGCGGATGGCGTGGGGAAGCCTTGCGCCAGCGCGCCGTAGTCTTCACCGGCGTCGGGGGCGCGAGCGGCGACGTAAACAAGCCCCATGACATCCGGATCGATCCCGGCTTCCGTGATCACTGTTCCGGCAAACGAATGACCGGCCAGGATCGTCGGTCCGTCTTGGAGCGCCAGGATACGGCGGGTGTAGGCCACGTCGTCGGCGAGCGAGGCGAGCGGGTTCTGGACCGCCGTAACGGTCAACCCTTCGCGTTGGAGGCGCGCGATGACCCCGGCCCAAGACGAGCCATCGGCATAAGCGCCATGGACCAGCACAACGTTGTGCACCATCGGATTTGACCTTTCGTTGCTCCACATCCAGGCCGGGGACCTGACCCGGGGGCCCACGGGCGCGAGCATACGCGCGACAGGGGATCGTTCGCTCTCAGGCTTTCACCTCAGGACAGGAGCAGACCATGCATGGCAAGCGACGTCGCCTCCGGCGGTCCCCCTGCAGACCAGAGCTCAACCCAAGGCGATGCTCAACGGCAGAGGCGACATGTCTGCCACGGCTGAGAGATCAGGCGCCACGGCCATTCGCCCATTCCATGCTCTTCTCGGCCGAGCTCCCCGGCGCGTTCCGATCGCTCCGCTAGATAACGACCTTGAGCATCCCCGGGCGCATCGTCATCCAGAACCGCGTCGAGCTTGGCCCCGAGGCGCCGGCGGTTCGTCACAAGCATCCGGGTGAAGAGATCATCCACGTCCTGGAAGGCGTCGTCGAGTGACTGAGCTAGTCGGAGCCGGCGATCGCCGCGGCATCGGGCGCGACCTCGGCTGACCGTCCGCGGTACCGACGGTACATGTCTGCGACCCACCGGCCGGCTGGGCGCTGTGCCAGTCCGTCGTGGAACGCCCGCCATGAGTCGGAGAGGTCATCCTCGGCGACAAGCGAGTACTGGAACTCGGGAGGGCGGGCCGCCGGATAGGCCAGGGCGGCGGCCGTGAGGTCAGCGACGGTAAACGAGTCGCCGACGAGAAACCCGCTCGGGGAGAGCTCTCGCTCGAGCCGATCCATCGCTGCGGCGGTCTTCGCGCGGCTCTCCGCGGCGGTCTCGGCAGTCACCTCGAATATCTGCTGGATACCCGCACATAGCAGGGGCAGCCTCTCGGTGAGGCTCTGCGCTGCGGCCGGATCGCCGTCCGTGAACAGCGGCACCAACAGCTCCGGATGCGGGAGCACCTCGAAGTAGAAAGCACGCCGGATATGCGGTCCGAGCTCCTCGTCGAAGAACTCTTCGAGCTCGAGCGCCCGACGCCGCTGCGCTGGATCATCCGGATAGAGCGGCGGCTGCGGCCAGCGCTCCTCGATCGCCGCGATGATTCGGGTCGAATCGCCGATCGATCGTCCGTCGATCGTGAGCACGGGCGCCGTCGATGTATCTCCGGTCAAACGCATTGTCTCCTGGATGTGAACCCCGGGCAGCATCGTGTGACGGATGTGCGGGACGCGCTTGTAATCCAGCGCCCAGCGCGCCTTCTCGACATAGTGCGAGACCTGAAGCTGCCACAGCACCGGCAAGCCCTCGACGTTTTGCCCTGCCTCACTCACGCGCCAAGCCTAGCCTGATCTCAGCGACGGAGCAGGTCGGCTGCGGCCGGCAACCGTTCAGTAGAGCTGTCGACCAGTAGGGGAGCGCCCGGCCCCGCCTCGAGGGGTCCAGGCGCCTGGTGTTCAGCGCGTTCAAGCGTGTGGAGGACCACGTTCACGAATGCGTCCGGCCGGTCGACCTGCAGATAGTGATTTGCATCCGGAATGAAGTACAACCGATTGCCGGCGGGCCTCAGCATCAAGTATTCGTTCCATACATAGCTGGCCACCCGCGGCGGCGAGACCGTGTCGTACAGGCCCCAGATCACAGTCACCGGGAACGAGGCCTCGCCGAGCGCCGTCAGCCACATGTCCTCATTCTGCGAGCGCTCGACCAGGTACTGGATCGTCTCGTGCATGACCTTCATGCCGTCGGCGTGGCCGAACGTGGCGGCAAGAGCCTCGACTTCAGGATCACCAGCTTTACGCGGCGGGGTGAAGGTATTCGCGCCCAGGGCCTCGGCGAGCTGCGACGGAGTGACCGCCGCCGCGATCTGGGGCCCCGTCTCTCTGTCGAGCATCCCTCGCTGCGCCTCGGTCAGGTTCGAGAGCGGCAGAAAGATGTTGCCGTTCGACAGGACCAGGTGCTGGAGCCGCACCGCCGACCGGCCGTCAGCGCAACGGACAGCGTGGAGCAGCGCCACGCTGTCACCGCGATCGTGCGCGACTGCCACAGCAGCGTCGGCGCCGATCACCTCAGATAAGTAGTACTCGATCAGTTCCTCGTCTCGCGTGAGGCTGTAGCCCCACCCCGGCGGTTTGTCAGAGAACCCATGGCCCGGGAAGTCCAGTGCGCAGACGCGGAACCTCTCGCTCAGCTGATTCGCAACCTCAAACCAGTCGATGCTGCTGGTCGGCCAGCCGTGTACGAGCAGCAGCACCGGAGCTTCGGGGTCGCCGATCTCGACATGGAATATCTCCACCGAAGAGGCGCCCCCTTCGGTCGGCCGCCACGTGAAATGGCCACCACGACTCCGCCAATCGTCAGCTCGCGACGCATTCATGATTTCGACCTCCTTGGAAGGTGCTAGATCGTCCGTGTCAAGTCCGCGGGTCACAAGAGGGGGACCCCGTGGATTGTCCCTACCGTTTTAGAACTCCGGTCTCAAAACCTTGGGGCACACGCGCGCCGTGAAGTGCCTCGCGGGACGGTCGCCGGTGAGCGTCATGGCACCCACCGCTCCCCGGCCGGCGTCACTACCAGCTCGTGTGTGAGGGCCCGCGGCTGCTGTTGCACGAGGAACGCAACCGCCTCCGCGACCTGGTTCATGTCGCCAAGCGCGTCGAGCGGCACGTCGCGAGTGAAGCCGGCGGTCTTCGGCGATTCGATCGTCGCGTCGACTGACAGCAGCGCGACGTGGATGCCGGCCTGCCTGAGCTCCTGCGCAGCGGCCTGCACGAGCGCGCGGGTGGCGAACGCACCGGCGGCCCACAATCCCTTGTCGGGCATCGCGCGACGGGAAGAGCCGCCGGTGATCTGGACCAGCGCGCCACCATCGCCCTCCCGCAAGGCATTGGCGCCGACCGACAAGAACACGAACGCCTGCTCCGCTACGGCCACGGTCCATCCCTGGAAAGCCGCCAGGTCCGCACCGGCAAGCGGACCGCCGCCGAACGGGCCAGCCGTCGGTGGCCGCGCCGCGGAGACCGCGTTCACGACCGCGTCGAGCGAGCCGAACTCCGCCTTCGCCGTCTTGAGCGCGTCGCCCAGTGCGGTCATCTCCGCTGCGTCAGCACCCAGGGCCAGCGCCCCCTTCTGACGCACGCGCTCGAGTGTGTCCTCGCTCCGCGCCACCCCCGCAGCGTTCCACCCCAGCTCGAGAAAGTGATCGATGATCGCCCCACCCAGGTTCCGCGCGCCGAGCACCACCACAGTCTTCGCCATCTCCACTCCTTCTCAGTCCGGTCGTGAACGAGGAATGATCCCTCCGCGGCGCGTTGCGGGATGCCCGCCCCTCGGCAGGCGGGCATCCGTTTCTTGGAACGCTGGTGCCGTCCGACGCTGCTGGGCCTACCGGACGAGCTCGTAGGTGAGGAAGGCGAGGCCCTCGCCGATGATCTTGGTGTCGGCGAGGCGCATGGGCTTGTTGTCGCTCGTCTCGCCGAAGAGACGCTCGCCCGCCCCGAGCACGACCGGGAAGATGACCAGCCGCACCTCGTCGACCAGGTCGTGCTCGATTAGTGTGCGCCCGAGCTGATAGCTGGCGGGGACGACGATTTCTCCGTCCAGCTCCTGCTTGAGCTTTGAGACCTCGGTCACCACATCGCCCTTGAGGACTGTCGAGTTGTTCCACTCGGGATCTTCGAGGGTGGAGGACACGATGTACTTCGGCATGCTGTTCAACCTGTCCGCAAGCTCGCCACTCCGGGGTCGCCACCGCGCCCCGAAAAACTCGTAGCTTCTCCGACCCAGCAGCCATGCCTCGGCAGTTAGTGCCTCGTCGAGCGCGACCTTGTTCCACGCTTGGAGGTCCTTGCCCCCAAACTGAACGAACCAGCCGCCGAGAGTGAAGCCCTCCTCACCGTCCGGGTCCTGGACCACTCCATCGAGCGAGACGTTCTGCGGGCCGCTCATCACGATCTTTCCCATCTCGATTCTCCTTTCATTCGACCGTTACCTGCGTCGTTTGTTGAGGCGTCGGCCCCGACGAAAATTGAGCGGCGAATTTCGAGCAGCTTCGACGTCGTAACTTGTTATGCCCGTGAAAGGAAGAGCTACGTGAGGGTGCGAGCGTGACCGAGCAGACGCTCGCCCGTGCCCGCGCCGGCGACCAGGACGCTTTCCGGGAGCTCACCGACCCGTACCGGCGTGAGCTGCAGGTACACGTCTATCGGATCGTCGGCTCGGCGACCGACGCCGAGGACCTGCTACAGGAGACGCTGCTTGCGGCGTGGCGCGGCCTCAACCAGTTCCAGGGACGCGCGTCGATCCGTGCATGGCTGTACCGGATCGCCACCAACCGATCGCTGGATGCCCTCCGCACGAGCCGGCGCCGCCCGGAAGACCAGCGGATGTCCCAGATGCCAGAGCCGACACGGTGGAGCGAGCCGATCTGGCTTGAGCCCTATCCTGACGTGCTCCTGGAGGGGATCCTGGACGAGGCTCCCGGACCGGATGTGCGGTACGAGACGAAGGAGGCGATCGAACTGGCGTTCATCGTCGGGCTCCAGCATCTCCCGCCGCAGCAGCGCGCGGTGCTCGTGCTGCGCGACGTGCTGGGCTACCGCGCCGAGGAGGTCGCGGACATCCTCCAGACCAGCAAAACGTCGGTCAACAGCCTGCTGCGTCGCGCGCGCGCAGCCTTTGAATCCCGCCTGCCGGCCATCGGACGCGAGCGCGCGCCGCTCCCGAACTCCAAGCGCGAGCGCGACGTTATCGGCCGCTTCGCGGAGACCGTCGAGAACGGCGACATCGACGGCATGATCGCCCTCCTGACCGACGACGCGTGGCTGACCATGCCCCCGCTTCCGCACGTGTATCAGGGATCTGACGCAATCGGCGCGTTCCTGCGTGGAGCCGAGGAGCGCCGAGGTGCGCCGCTGCGGCTGGTGCCAACGCGTGCCAACGGCCAGCCCGCTTTCGGGTCCTACCTGGCGCGTGCACGAGGTGAAGTCGCACGGCCGTTCTCGCTGTTTGTGATCACGCTGGAAGGCGAGCGAATATCCGCCATAACCTGGTTCGCCGAGACGGGCGGCTTCCCGCAGCTCGGCTTGCCACGCTTGCTGCGATAGAAACGGCGTTCGAGGTGCCCAACCAGGCGCAGGCTAAATCTCGCGTGCGCAGCTCAGCGCATTGGATGGATATGCTGCTGGCGTGATTCGGGGCATCGTTGTGACCACGTTGCTTTGCGCGGTGACATTGTCCGCGGCCTGCGGCGCGGTAGCGACACAGGCGCCGGCGCCGCGGCACGCTGCATCCGCAGGCGCCACCTCGGTGCTTCCCCCGATCCGACACGTGTTCGTGATCATCGACGAGAACGAGAGCGACTCGACGACGTTCGGCCCCGCGTCTCCTGCCACGTACCTGTCCAAGACGCTGGTCCGGCAAGGCGCGTACCTCCCCAACTACTACGCCGTCGGCCATAACAGTCTCGACAACTACATCGCGATGGTCAGCGGACAGGCTCCCAATCCGCGGACCAGTGGCGACTGCCCGACCTTCGAGAACTTCCCGGCGGATTCGATGGACGCCACAGGACAGGAGAACGGCCAGGGTTGCGTCTATCCCGCGGACGTCCCGACCATCATGAGCCAGCTGGACCGTGCTGAGCTGACCTGGCGTGGCTATGAGGACGGGATGGGCGTCGATCCGGCACGGGAGTCATCGACGTGTGGCCACCCAGCGGTGGGCGCGGCGGACAACACCGAGATCGGGGAGTCAGCGGCACCCTTCGACGAATATGCGAGCCGCCACGACCCCTTCGTCTACTTCCATTACGTGATCGACAACTCGACGGAGTGCAACGCCAACGTGGTCGGCCTCAACCAGTTGCCGACCGATCTCCGGCGCGCCGCCACGACGCCGAACTACGCGTTCATCACGCCCGACCTGTGCAACGACGGCCACGACTCTCCGTGCAAGGACGGTGTCGGAGCCGGTGGACTCAAGCAAGCCGATCAGTTCCTGCGGACATGGGTCCCCAAGATCCTCGCGTCGCCCGCCTATCAGCAGAACGGACTGCTGATCATCACCTTCGACGAATCGGAGGGCGACGACAGCGCCTGCTGCAACGAGCAACCCGGGCCCTACGACGCCATGCATGGCATCCAGCCCGGCGGCGGTGGTCCCGGCGGCGGAGACGTGGGAGCGGTTCTGCTCTCGCGCTATATCAAGCCCGGCACGGTGTCCAAAGCCAGCTATAACCACTACTCGATGCTGGGGACCGTGGAGAGCATCTTCGGGCTCCCGCGCATCGCCGACGCCGTGGGCGCGGCGGCATTCGGCAGCGACGTATTCACCAACCCCGTCACCGCATCGCAGATCAAGCATCTCCTCTCCCGGGAGCTCGCTCCTTCCGGAAAGGCGGCGAGGATCGGCGCTCTGATCCGCCACGGTGGTTACGCACTCCGACTCCGCGCTCTCGAGGCCGGTCGACTGGTCGTGCGGTGGTATGCGCTCGGGCGCCGGCGATCGCGCGCGCTCGTCGCCACGGCGACCGCGCGGTTCCCCGCCGCGGGCACCACCACCCTCAAGGTTCGCCTCACCGGACCGGGACGCAAGCTGCTGCGCAAGTCGCACAGCCTCGATCTGCTCGTTCAGGAGACTTTCACCGCGGCTTCGTCGGGCGCATCCCCGGTCACGGCGAGCCGACGAATGAAGCTCAGGTCCTGAGCCGGGGTCCGGGGTTAGGTTCTGGGCGACGGCTTCTGCGGCACTTCGTCGCTATGGCGGCGGCTGGCGGCGACTTCCCGGTCGATCTCGGCTTGCTCTCGCTTCGCCCCAGCGTCGTCGCGACCAATGTCGGCTTCGAGGCGGTCGATCTCCGCGCCGGAGCGATCGAGCGCATCCCGCATTCGCCTCAGCGCCTCGTGGCTACGCCTGAGCGCGGGGGCTGACTGATGATCGCGCTGCTCGTAGAACCACTGGTCCCGCTCGTCGGCAACCCGCTCGCGCTCGTCGGCGCGACGATCGCGTTCGTCGGCGATGCGCTCACGCGAATCGGCAGCCGCTTCGCGCTCATCGGCAGCACGCTCTCGTTCGTCTGCGCGACGCTCTTGCTCGGCTAGCTCGCGCCGCGATGCCGGCACGCCGCCGGCCGGTTTCCCCCGCCGGTTCCTTACCGACGGTCGACTCCCGACGATCCGCGGTGTTGTGCACGCCTCCAGTATGCGCCTTGCGCGCGTTTCGTCCAGTCCAGTGGCTCCGAGTTGCCGGCCGAGCTGGGGTCTGCATTTGGCTGGCCCAGACCGAACCGAGATAATCGACCTCAGGGGGCTGATGCCGCCCAGTGGCCGACGACAGTCGAATGAAGGAGGAGAGCGTGACCGACGCGGTGATTGCGACCGAAGGTGCGTCCGCGCCCGGTGCCGTGGCGAACAGGGTGTTTCGCACCGAGCTGAACCCCGTCGACTTTCTCCGGAGGGCTGCCTACGTCTATCCCGAGAAGATCGCTGTGGTGGATGGAGAGCGCCGCTATTCCTACGATCAGCTGGCGGAGCGCTCGTGGCGGCTGGCGAACGCGCTGAGGTCGGCGGGCCTACGCAAAGGAGACCGCGTCGCCACGCTGCTATTCAACTCCTCGCCGATGCTGGAGGCGCATTTCGGGGTTCCAGCGGCGGGCGGGATCTTGGTGGCGATCAACAATCGGCTGGCGAGTCCGGAGGTCGGGCACATCCTTGAGCACAGCGGTGCCCGCTTCCTGTTGCTCGACGCCGAACTCGAGCCGCTCGTCGCCCAGCTGGCGCTCTCCGACGTCACCGTGATCCGGTGGGACCGCGGTGATACCGAGAGTCAGTACGAGCAGTTTCTCACCGTCGCGTCCCGCGAGATGCCCGACAGCTTGCTCGAGGATGAGGAGGAGACGATCTCGATCAATTACACCTCGGGCACGACCGGGCAGCCGAAGGGGGTGCAGTACACATACCGTGGCGCTTATCTAAATGCGCTGAGCGAGGTCATTGTCGCCGGAATGACCCCCGAGTCGGTGTACCTGTGGACGCTGCCGATGTTTCATTGCAACGGCTGGTGCTTCCCCTGGGCGGTGACCGCGGTCGCGGCAACCCACGTGGCGCTACGCGCCGTCGATCCCGACCTCGTCTGGCAGCTGATCGACGAGGAGGGGGTGACTCACTACAACGGCGCACCCACGGTTCAGCTGATGATCATCAACCATCCCAAGGCGCACCGCTTGGAGCAGCAAGTGACCGCGATGGTCGCCGCATCGCCACCGTCGCCGACGCTGCTGGCTCGCATGGCCGAGCTCAACTTCCGAATCGTCCACGTATACGGCCTGACCGAGACCTATGGCCCGATCACGGTGTGTCCAACTCAGGAGGGCTGGCAGGAGCTGCCGGTCGAGGATCGGGCCAAGCTGCTCGCGCGCCAGGGTCAGGCCTACCCCTCGGCCGACCTTGTCCGCGTCGTCGACCCGGACATGCAGGACATCCCTCGGGACGCCGAGACGATGGGCGAGGTCGTCATGCGCGGCAACAACGTGATGAGCGGCTACCTGGCGGACCAGGCGGCCACCGAGAAGGCCTTTCGCGGCGGCTGGTTTCACTCCGGTGATCTGGCCGTCTGGCACCCCGACGGGAACATCGAGCTGCGCGACCGGAGCAAGGACATCATCATCTCCGGCGGCGAGAACATCTCGAGCATCGAGGTCGAGCAAACCATATGCGCTCACCCGGCCGTCCTCGAGTGCGCGGTGATTGGGATTCCTCACGAGCGCTGGGGAGAGCGACCGAAGGCGTTCGTGACACTGAACCGCGAGACCAGTGCAAGCCCCGAAGAGATCATCGCGTTCTGCCGTCAGCGGCTCGCTCACTACAAGTGCCCCGACGCAATCGAGTTCGGACCGCTGCCGAAAACCTCGACCGGCAAAGTCCAGAAATTCGCCTTGCGCGAGCGCGAGTGGGCTGGACGCGAGACTCGAGTCGGCACCACCTGACCCGCGCCAGATATAGATCACGTCAGCATCACACCGCTTGCGGTCGCCGTGGATGGCTGTTTGGAAACGCGTTCCGGGATTCGGTCATAAGGGCGCCCGGGGCTTCGCTGGGGAGGCTGGTCGTCTTACGCAAACAGGGTTTGCGTTTCGCGACCACCGTCGGTTCTGGACATGCCGCCAGAGAGGTGTCGGCGCGTGAGAGCCGGTTGGCGGTGCCTGTCCGGCGAGAGACTTGAACCGTGCGGTTGGGGTTCAGGCCCTGCCGGGTCGGGTGATCCGGCCGGTCGCGGCGCGGACGCGGGCGAGGAGGGCGAAACCGGTGACGGCAGCCGCGCCGCAGGCCGCAGCGCCGACGAGCAGCGCGAGCCGGGGGCTGGAGGCTCCGATCGCGCCGATGATCGTCGCGCCGATCGGCGTGCTGCCGACGAATGCGGTTGACCAGAGTGCGGCCGCGCATGTCTGGCCGGGCGGCGAGCTGTACGGTGCTGTTCCCGGGCCAGCGTGCTATTGCGCTGATATCGTCGCCGGAGAAGAGCAGCGCGATCGGAGGGACGTAACCGTGGACGAATTTGCGAACAAGCTTGCAGTGGTGACAGGCGGTGGCTCGGGCATGGGTCGCGAGCTGATTCTCCAGCTCGCGTCCGAGGGATGCTCGGTCGCCGCCTGCGACTGGAACGTCGATTCCGTCGCGGCTGCGGCGGCGACGGCGCAGGCGAGCGCCCCCGCCGGCGCTCTCGTCACCGGCCATGCCTGCGACGTCTCCGACGAGGCGCAGGTCCAGCGTTTCCGCGACGAGGTCGTGCATCTGCACGCTGCAGATCACGTCGACCTCGTATTCAGCAACGCCGGCATCGGCGGTGGCCCCAGCTTCGTCGGCGGCCGCCGAGAGGAATGGGAGCGCACGTTCACGGTCAATTGGCGCGGGACCTATAACTGCGCCCGCACGTTCCTGCCGCTGCTGATCGCCAGCCGCGACGGCGTGCTCGTCAACACGAGCAGCGTGAACGGCTTCTGGGCAAGCCTCGGCCCGGGCATGCCGAATACCGCCTACGCCACGGCTAAGTTCGCGATCAAAGGCTTCACCGAGGCGCTCATCGAGGACCTGCGCACCAACGCCCCGCAGGTCCGGGTAGCAGTTGTGATTCCCGGGCACGTGGGAACCGACATCATCGCGAACAGCCGCCGCGCCAACGGCATGCCCGAGCCGCTTGACATGAGCGACGCGCAGATAGAGGAGGTGATCCCCGCCCACGCGCAGGCTAGCCTGATCAGCGCCGGCATGTTGCCCAAGGGAGCCTCCGCCAACGACCTGCGCCGACTGCTCGCCCATATGGAGAGCGACTTTCGCGACAAGGCGCCGCTGACCGCGGCCGACGCAGCCACGATCATCCTCGACGGGGTCCGATCAGGCCAGTGGCGGATCCTCGTCGGCGACGACGCCAAGACGCTCGACGCGGCGGTGCGCGGCACCCCTGAGGCCGCCTACGACTACCCCGAGCTGGCCAAGGCGGCGGCACGAGTGCGAGCGAGTAGTAGCTAGAAACACGAGGGAGACGGCCACCTACCTCGCGGGCCTGGCCGTACGGCTCGGCCGTGCGGCGATCCGCGGGTGACTGGTGGTGCGCCGATGAATCAAGACTCGACGTTCTGGTCGCGCTTGAGCGTCGGTTTGCCGCGGTAGGCTCGGCGTGTGGCGGAGCGAGATTGGCACGAGATCATGCGAGGGTGCGAGCGGTGGCTTGGTCAACGCCGTCCGGCGGCGGCCGCGGAGCTGCTGAAGGCGGCGGCCGCCGGGCTTCCGCCCGGCGCCTGGCCTGACCGCTACGGCGAGGGTGAGTTCGTCGAGACCTTTGAACGTCGTATCGCCGATCTATTGGGCAAGCCGGCAGCTGTCTTGCTTCCGAGTGGCACGATGGCGCAGCAGATCGCATTGCGTATTCACTGCGATCGGCGCGGGCTCAGTACCGTCGCGTTTCATCCGACCTGCCATCTTGAGCTCCACGAGCACGGCGGATACGCCCACCTCCACGGTCTCAAAGCGGAACTGATCGGCGATCGTGACCGGCTGATCGCGCTCGAGGATCTGCACGCACTCGGCGCGCCGATCGGAGCGCTGCTGATCGAGCTGCCCCAGCGGGAGATCGGCGGCCGGCTTCCGGAATGGGAGGACCTGCTAGCCCAGATCCAGTGGGCGCGGGATAGGGACATCGCGACGCATCTCGATGGCGCCCGGGTGTGGGAATCGGCGCCGTACTACGACCGTGCGTACTCGGAGATCGGGGCGCTGTTCGACACCGTGTACGTCTCGTTGTACAAGGGCCTCTGTGGATTCGCCGGCAGTGTCCTGGCCGGGCCAGACGACATCGTCGCTGAGACGCGCGTCTGGCGACGTCGTCACGGTGGCGCGCTTTCGAGCTTGTTTCCGTTTGCCGCCTCCGCGCAGCGTGGGCTCGATGACCTGATCCCGCAGATGCCGCGGTTTCTCACGCACGCACGCGCGCTCGCGGGTGCGCTGAGCCACGTAACCGGGATCGTCGTTGTCCCCGATCCGCCGCAGACACCGCTCTTCCACGTGCACCTCCGCGGCGATTTGCAAACACTTCAGGACCGCGCGCTCGACGTAGCCGAAGAACGACACGTGTGGCTGTTTCACCGTCTCGTTCCGAGCGTCGTACCAAACGTCAACACGATCGAGCTCAACATTGGAGAACCCGCGCTCGAAATCTCGCCGGACGAGGCAGCCGCACTCTTCGACCTCGTCGTGTCTGGCTAGCAACACCATTCGTCCGCTCTGGCGACCTTGCTTTGCCAGCAGCAGCTCGTGTTGCGGGCGACGGTCAGGCCGTCGCTGCCTCGGGCGCTCGCCGTTCGCTCGGACGTGGTTCGGCGGGCTGTGTCCGTACCGGACCGATCAGCCATAGGGCGAGCAGCGCGCCGACGAAGGCGACGGCGGCGCCGGCCTTGAGTCCGGCGGCGAGCGCCGACACGAATGCGTTGTGCAAAGCGTGGACCTCTGGCGGCGAGGCGTGCCCGCCGGGCGCGGCGCCGGAGCCGAGCGCGCTGGCCAGCTTGGCCCGGACGGCCGCGGGGAGCTGCGGGAGGCTCGAGTCGAGCTTTGAGCGCCCGATCGTCGTCACGAGCGCGCCCATCAGCGCCAGCCCGACGCTGCCGCCGACCATGCGGCTCATCGATACCACGCCGGAGGCCGCGCCGGACTTGGTGCGGTCGACGGCGTTCATCGCCGCGGTGCTCATCGGCGACATCACGAGCCCAATCCCCAACCCCATCAGGATGAAGCCAGGCAACAGCAGCCCGTAACCGGTGTCAACCGTTAGCTGCGATTCGATCAACAGCGACGCACCGATGATCACCAGCCCCAGCGCCATCAGCGGTCGCGGACCGACGCGATCGGTCAACCGTCCCGCCAGTGGACCCATGACGATGATCACGAGCGTTGCCGGCAAGAACCGCACCCCGGTCTGAAGCGGGGAATAGTGCAGGACGTTCTGCATGTAAAGGGTCAGGAAGAAGAACTGGGCGAACATCGCGAACGTGACCAGGAACGCGACCACGTTTGCCCCCGCCGACGTCCGCGAGCGAAAGAGGCTGAGGTCGAGCATCGGTGTGGGCGCACGCTGCTCGGTCACCACGAACGCGGCCAGCGCGACCGCCGCCACGACGAACAGCCCCACGATCCGCGCCGAGCCCCAATGCCAGCTGTTGCCTTCCACGAGCGCCAGCACGAGCGCCGTCAAGCCGGCTGTCAGCGTCCCGATACCGGCGAAGTCCATACCGCGCCCGACTGTCTCATCGCGCGACTCGCGCGCGGCGAACAGCGTCACTGCGACCGCCGCAACAGCGATCGGCGGGTTGATGAAGAAGATCGCGCGCCAGCTCACATCCTGGGTGAGGAAGCCGCCGAGGACCGGGCCGATCGCGAGCGCGAGCGCGCTGACGCCCGCCCAGGTCCCGATCGCCGTGCCGCGCTGCTCGGCCGGGAACGCCTGCGTGATGATCGACAGCGTCGCCGGCATCATGAACGCCGCGCCAATCCCCTGGACGGCACGGAACGCGACCAGCACCGCATCGTTGGGCGCCAGCCCGATCGCCAGGCTGGAGGCCCCGAAGACCGCCAAGCCGAACAAGAACAGTTTGCGGCGGCCGAAGATGTCCCCGAGCCGTCCGCCGGTCACCATCAGCACCGCGAACGTCAGCGTGTACGCGTTCATCGTCCACTCGAGCGCCTGCAGCGAGGCGTGCAGGTCCCGCTGGATCGACGGGAGCGCGACGTTCACTACCGTGTTATCGAGCATGATCATGAACAGCGCGAAGCACATTGCGCCGAGCGTCCACCACCGGCTGTTCTGCTCGGTGATGAGGCGCCCGCGTTGGGCCAGGATCCGTCGGGTCATATCTACTCCTTTTGCGGGCTTAAGAAGCGCTAACGGACCTGGTGGGGCGAGACGCTTCCGACTCTCACCCCTACAGACGGATCGCACCCACGCAGATGTGACACCCACGACGATGAGGGTCCCGGCCCAAGGTCGGCGTCACAATCGACCCCCCCGCAACCGTCATTAAGGATGAATGCCGCTAGTCACGGAGCAGAGTTGATGAACGACACCGCTTGGGAGACCGAGCAGTTCCAGCGCCACCGGCCACATCTGCAGGCGGTGGCCTACCGTATGCTCGGATCGGTCAACGAGGCCGAGGATGCGCTCCAGGAAGCCTGGCTACGGCTCAGCCGCTCCCAGCAGGAGACGATCCATAACGCCCGCGCGTGGCTGACCACGATCGTTGGCCGGGTGTGCATCGACATGCTGCGCGCCCGGCAATCCCGCCGCGAGGACTACGCCGGCGCGTGGGTGCCCGAGCCGATCGTGGAGGTCGACGGTCGGTCCGACCCCGAGCAGCAGATGCTGATGGCCGAGACCGTCGCGCTTGCGATGCTCGTGGTGCTCGAGACGTTGACCCCCACCGAACGGTTGGCGTATGTGCTGCACGACATGTTCGCTATCCCGTTCGCTGAGATCGGAGAGATCATCGACCGCAGCCCCGATGCGACGAGACAGCTCGCCAGCCGGGCGCGGCGCCGAGTCCGCGGAGCAATCCCGCAGCCCGACGCCGACACCGCCAGGCAGCGGGAGGCCGTCGACGCGTTCCTTGCAGCATCGAGAGCCGGGGACTTCGACGCGCTGGTAGCCGTCCTCGACCCGGACGTGGTGCTCCGTGCCGGCGGCGCCCGCGAGCTCGAGCAAGAACTGAAGGGCGCGTCCAACGTGGCGGGCAGCTTGGCCACATTCGGCCCGCGTTTCGTGAGGCTGTGTCATCCGGCGACCGTCAACGGCCAGGCCGGCCTCGTCATCCAGACCCCCCAAGGCCCCGCCGGAGCGGTCGGATTCACCGTCAGCGCCGGCCTGATCACCACCATCGATTTGATCCTCGATCCCGACAAGCTGGAGGGCTTCGACGACACGGAAGATGCGCGGCCGCCTGAGCCGCGTGGACATGGAGCAGCCAGCGAGTCGACACTGCTCAGCTACCTTCGCGGAACCCAAGGCTCAGTCGCTGAGCGGATCATCAGCGAGGCATTGACCTGGCCAGGGGTGTGCCGCGCGAAGGGGCAGTTTGGATCGGTCGTGTTGAGCGTCGCCCGAATCGAGCTCGGCCACCTGCACGGGGACGCGGTGGCAGACGTGCCGGTTCCACCCGAGCTCCAGGCTCAACTTGTCAAAGACGGGGTGGCGCTCTTGCGTGACCCGGGCTGGGTCACCATCCCACTCGAGACAGAGGAAGGCGTTCAGCAGGCGCTGGCGCTGCTGCGCGGCAACTACGAGCGCGGGCAAACTAAGAGCCTCGGGCGCCGGAAGGGTCCGCCCTAACCAGAGTGTCGCATTCGTAGGGGCGAGCGCGAGCCTCGCACCCCGCGTTGTCGTGCTCGAGGTCTAGGACGAGCGGAAATAGGCGCCCGGCGTGAGTCCGGTCTCTCGGCGAAACGCGGCGACGAACGCGCTCGAGGTCTGGTAGCCGACCCGATCGGCGACGGCGCTGATCGGCTCCCCGGACGCGAGGTGCGGCAGGGCGGCGCGTAGCCGCACCGCGGTCCGCCAGCGGCTGAACGGAATCCCGGTGCCGGCGAGGAAGCCGCGGGTCAGGGTGCGGCCGCTGGCGCCCACCGAGTGCCCCCACTCGGCGAGGCTGCGTCCGTCCGCTGGATTGGCGAGCAGCCCCCGCGCCACGTCGAGGGCTCGCTCGTCGGTCGGCATCGTGACCTCGATCGTCGTGGTGGCCACGGGCTGAAGCAGATCGAGCAGGACCGCCTCGGCGCGGGAGCGCTCGGCCGGCTCGAGCGGGGCGTCGCTCAGGTGCACGATCAGCTCGGCCAGGAGGCGGGTCGCGGCCAAGGCCTGCGGCGCCTGCCAGGTGATCGGGCAGAGCTCAGGCTTGAGGTACAGCGTTCGCATGGTCGCCTTCTCCGCCGCGATCGTCTCGTGGACGACCCCGGCCGGGATCCACAGTGCACGAGTCGGCGGGAGGACCCACGTATGGGTCTCGTCGACGACCGTGAGCACCCCGTCGGCCGCCCACGCGAGCTGGTGCCGGTCGTGGGAATGCCAGGCAAAGCGGTTCCCGGACTCCATGGGAAAGGTGCTCAGCAGGATCGCCGTGGCGCCGGTGTCGACCGCCGAGCCGGCTTGTCCGTTTAGCGACATAAGTTGGAACCGTACGCTCTTGAGGAAAGGACCATCAGGGCCTACGGTGATCGCCATGAACGAGAACCACGCCAGGCTCTGTCCCGGTCCCGAGTGGGCACAGCATCTGCACAGTGACGTCCTGCCCACTGTCACCGCCGGCGTTGGGCTCGGCGATGAGCTGCTGGAGCTCGGCCCCGGACCGGGCGCGGCCACCGATTGGCTGCGCGCCCGGGTGCGTCGCGTGGTGGCGGTCGAATACGACAAGCCCGCTGCCGACGCGCTTGCGCACCGGTTCGCGCGCACGAATGTGAAGGTCCTGCACGGCGACGCCACGGCCCTCGAGTTCGACGACGCGTCGTTTGACTCCGTGGCGTCGTTCACGATGCTCCACCACGTCCCCACCCGCGTGCTGCAGACCCGCCTGCTGGCCGAGGTGCTCCGCGTCCTGCGTCCCGGCGGCGCGCTCATCGGCTACGACAGCCTGCACAGCGACCAGCTTCACCACTTTCACGAGGGCGACACCTACAACCCGATCGACCCGCCCGCGCTGTTGACGATCCTGCTGGCGCTCGGCTTCTGCGACGTGACGATCACGGTCGACTGGGCACTGAAGTTCGTCGCCCACGCGCCTCGCGCGTGACGCAACACCCGCAGCAAAGGAGTCGGACCATGCACCCTGAGGTTGCCCTAACGATTGCCCATGCCCGGCAGCAAGATCTCCGGCGGTCCACCGACCCGCACGGCTTTTCGAACCCTCGCCCGCTTTCGAGGGCAGCCCGCCGGCATTGGCGGCCGCTCCCCCGACCACACGTCCCTCTCGTGTCGCACCGAATTCGGCCGGGCCACTGAAGCGCGGTTCCAGTGGTCCGGCGCCGAGACGGTGGGCGTCAGGGCACCATCGGCAGCAGCGTCAGCGCCCCCAGCTCTTCGGTCCGCTGGCGCGCCCGGCAGTAGGCGGCCAGCTCGTCGTAGACGGCGGCGCCGCATACGCGCCGGAGTTCTGCCTCCATGCTCACGTACACCGGTTGGTCGCCGCTGAACGCGTCCTGATGCTCGGTACACCACCACTCGAGGATCCCGTCCTCGCCCCAATCGACGGTCCGGCACGCACGCACCGTGGTGGTCTTGATCTCGTCGTTGATGTCGAAGAACAGCGGAATCTGCCAGCAGATCCGCGGCTTCCAGTCCACCGGGTTCTCGCCGCGGCGCAGCGCCGCGACGTGAAACGCGCAGCCGGCCCCGCCGGGATGATCCACGCGGTTGTGGAAGATGCACGCGCCGCGGTACAGACGGGTGTGGACGCTATCGCGCTTGAACCGCGCCTTGCCCCACGGGTCGCGGCCGCGGTGGCGCAGCGCGACCCGCCGGTTCTGCCAGTCCTCGTCGGTCAGCTGCCCGACGCGACCACGGATCTTCTCGAGGTCCTCGCTACCGGGCGTGTCGCCGTGGCCCTGGTAGATCTCAACTCCCTCTACGCAGCAGCCGCGCGCGGTGTGCTGCAGCCTGATATCGGGGCATCCCCGTCCCCAGATGCACCCGTAGTTGGACAGCATGAACGTCAGGTCGAACTCCCAGCTCCACCCGTCGCTGTCCCGGAACGTGACCGTCTCGCGCGTGAGCATCCGTATCTCCCTCCAGACATGACCCGCAGCCTAGGAGGCGACGATATCGCTAGCCGATCGCCGTCGAGCGGCGCCGTGGCGGCGCTTCGCTTTCGATGCCGCCGGTGGGGATCGAGCCACGACCTTCGGATTGAAAGGCGACACGCGTGTTCCATGCGAATCCGGCAACGGAGCGTCGCGTCCCTCGACTGGTGCTCCGCAGGCGGCAGCCAGTCTCGCTTGTGTCTGGTCGCGAAGCGCGGCCGGGCGGGCGAATTGCTCATTCAGGCAGACTCTGATTGATGGCATCGATCTGCCTATGCATGATCGTTCGCGACGAGCGATCCGTGATCGAGCGCTGTCTCGCATCGCTGCGTGGGCTGATCGACTACTGGGTGCTCTGCGACACCGGCTCTACAGACGGGACCCAGACAGCGGTTGTCAAAGCACTGGCCGGTGTGCCCGGCGAGCTACATGAGCGCCGCTGGATCGACTTCGGACACAACCGCAGCGAATTGATGGCCTTGGCGCGAGGAAAGGCCGACTATCTGCTCCTGATCGACGCGGACATGACGGTGGAGCTGTGCAACGAGGTCCCGCCGCTGGCGGCCGATTCGTACCTGCTGCGTCACGCGGAGGACCCCGAGTATTGGATCAAGCGGCTGGTGCGCGGAGACCGTGAATGGCGTTATGTGGGCTCAACCCACGAGTACCTGATTACCGACGGGACGGATCGCGAGCTACGCCTCCACGAGCTGGTGGCTGTCGCACGGCTGGACCGGGGGTTGTCCGCTTCGTCCGCGGCCGGCGGGAGAAGTCTCCCGGTCGGCATGCGACGATCGACGCGTGACCACGACTATTGCTCCGGGGTCGTTCGCCGCGACCGCGCTTGAGCGTCTTCGCACGCTCACGGGCGACGATCGTTCGCAGTTTCGGCCCGGGCAGCTCGAGGCGATTGAAGATGTCGTCGCGGATCGCGCGCGCGTGTTGTGCGTGCAGCGCACGGGGTGGGGAAAGTCGGCCGTGTACTTCGTCGCGACCGCGTTGCTGCGCGAGGCGGGCGCGGGGCCGACGTTGATCATCAGTCCGCTGCTGGCGTTGATGCGCAACCAGATCGCCGCCGCGGAGCGGCTGGGGCTGCGCGCGCAGACGATCAATAGCACCAACCGCGAGGAGTGGGATGCGGTTCGCGATCGACTCGCCAAGGGCACGACCGACGTGCTGCTGATCAGCCCGGAGCGGCTGAACAACCCGCAGTTCCGGGAGCGGATGCTGCCGCTGTTCGCCGCCTCGGTCGGGCTGCTGGTGATCGACGAGGCGCATTGCATCTCTGACTGGGGGCACGATTTTCGCCCGGACTACCGGCGCGTTAGGGACATGCTCGATGCCTTGGCGCCCGGCGTCGCGGTGCTGGGCACGACGGCGACCGCCAACGATCGCGTCGTCGGCGATGTGCTCGAGCAGCTCGCTGTTTCCGGCGGTGAGCCGCTGCGCGCGTACCGCGGACCGTTGACCCGGACGAGCCTGCGCCTGGAGGTCCTCGAGCTGCCGCGTCCCGCGCAGCGGCTCGCGTGGCTCGTCGAGCATCTGCCTGCGCTCCCGGGCTCTGGGATCGTGTACACGCTGACCAAACGCGACGCCGAGCAGGTCGCTGCGTTTTTGACCGCCAACGGGATTGAAGCGCTGGCATATAGCGGCGAGCAGGAGAGTGGGGAGCGGATCGCGATCGAGGAGCGCCTGTTGCGCAATGAGGTCAAGGCGGTCGTCGCGACCAGCGCGCTCGGGATGGGCTATGACAAGGCGGACCTGACTTTCGTCGTGCACTACCAGGCCCCGGGCTCGGTCGTCTCCTACTACCAGCAGGTGGGGCGCGCGGGCCGGGGCGTCCATCATGCCGACGTCGTCTTGCTGCGCGGCGGTGAGGACCGCCGCATCCAGGACTTCTTCATCGAGCAGGCGTTTCCGGCCCGCGAGCGCGTGGCGGCGGTCCTCGACGAGCTCGGGGCGGCCGGCGAGCAGGGGCGCACCACACGCGAGCTGATGTCCGTTGTGAACCTGGGGATGGGGCGGATCGAGGCGATGCTGAAGATTCTCGATGTCGAGGGTGCGGTGCGCCGGGAAGGCACACGCTGGCACCCGGTTCCGGGTGCTGAATGGACCTATGACGCCGAGCGCTACGCGCAGGTCACGTCGCTGCGTCGTGCCGAGCAGGACGCGATGGCTGCGTTCGGCGCCGATGGCCGCTGCCTGATGCGCGTCCTGCAGGAGGAGCTCGATGACCCGGATCCGCGTGACTGCGGTCGCTGCTCGGTCTGCACCGCACCACGCTTCAACCAGCCACCGGCCCCGGCGCTGGTCGAGCTGGCCGCCCGCCATCTCCGCTCACGACCCGTCGAGCTGGAGGTCAAGAAGATGGCGCCCGACGTGACGGGCGCGATGCGCAAGATCGCAGAGGATGCCCGGACCGAGCGCGGCTGGGCGCTCGCGCGCTTCGGCGACGGCGGCTGGTGGCCGGCGGTCGAGCGCGGCCTGCACCAGGGGTCGTTCGAGGACGAGGTCGTCGTCGGCCTCGCGGATATCTTGCGAGCGGCGGATGTGGCTGTCGCGTGGGTCACGACCGTGCCGTCCGCATCGCTGGGCGTCGTGATTGAGCGGCTCGGCGAGCGCCTGGCCGCCGAGCTTGGAGTCCCGCACGTGGCGCTCGTCTCGCGCACCGGTGATCGCCCGCCCCAGCGCGAGATGGCCAACGCCGTTCAGCAGGCCGCCAACGTCCGTGGCGCTTTCGCGATCGTCGGGACGCCACCGCCGGGTACCGGGGTCCTGCTCGACGATCGTCGCCACTCGGGTTGGACAATGGCGATGGTCGGCGGTCAGCTACGCCGAGCCGGCGCCCACCGCGTCGTACCACTCGTGCTCGGGACGCTGACTTAGGCCCAAGCCGTACGACGCCCGCCACCCATCGAGCGTGAGCCGCACGCTCCGACACATTGCGCACGAACTCGCCCGTAACGCGCCGGTGCGTTCAGCCGCTGTCACGCGAAACCATTCGCGCCGCTCGACCTCCAGTCGTCTGGGACACGTTTCGTCGACGGCCACCGTTGCTTGGCTTCCCGGAGCGACGCTCTGGCTCAGCGACCCGTCGCGTGCGATCGGGCTGTGGGCTCGCGTCGACTTCTGAAGGCGCCCGGCTGATCCGGCGCTGTAGCGCTCGCGATGAGAACGCTGGTGGTAGCCCGGAGCGGCAGCCACCGTGTGCCCGGGCGCGGCGCTCGTTTCAATGAGAAAGGATGTCGTCACGGACGCGTCGGCGCCGGTGCGACCCTTCCTGAGGCTACCGGAGGGGTTCGCTCACCGGACCGGCGGCGACCCCCACGTCCGCATCAGAGCTCTGACCATCGTTCAAGGCGCCTACGAGCGCACGCGCAGCAGCCTCGATCTCCGCCTCCTGGAGCAACACGCGGTTAGCGGCTTCCCCCAATGGGACGAAAGAGTCCTGGCTGGTGACCCGCGCGATGCTCCCCCCAAACCCGGCGTCGACCAGCGCGCTCACGATTCCCTCGGAGACGCCGCCGCTGCGGCGGGTCTCATCCACGATCAGCACGCGTCCAGTCGCCTCGGCCTCGCGGAGGATGTCTGCAGCCGGCAGGGGGACGAGCCACCGTATGTCGACCACGCGAGCGTCGATCCCATCGCTGGCGAGCCGGGCCGCCACCCGCAGCGACATGTACGTGCCGTTGGCGAACGTAATGATTGTGATGTCGCTGCCGTTGCCGTTCACTCGTGCCGAGCCAATTGGAATGTGACACGCTGCCCACTCGTCGGGTGGGGGATACGGCGTGGCCCAGGCACCGTCGTCATGGCCGAAGAGGTCACGGGTGTGGTACAGCGCGATTGGCTCCAGAAAAACGCACGCAGATCCGTCCACAGCCGCCGCCGCAATACAGGTGCGGAGCATCGCTGCCGCGTCGTCCGGTCGCGACGGGGAAGCGACGACTAGCCCCGGTATGTCTCGGAGGACTGCCACTGCGTCATCGTTGTGAAAATGGCCGCCGAAGCCCTTCTGGTAACCATATCCGGCGATCCGCAGCACCATGGGATTGCGGTATTGGCCATTCGAGAAGAACGGCAGAGTCGCGGCCTCACCCCGAATCTGATCCTCGGCATTGTGCAGGTAAGCCAGGTACTGGATCTCGGGAACCGGGAGTAGACCGGAGACGCCGCAACCGAGTGCGACGCCGAGGATCGTCTGCTCGTCGAGCAACGTGTCGAACACGCGAGTGACGCCGAACCGGCGCTGCAGTCCGCGGGTAACGCCGTACACACCTCCCTTGCGACCGACATCTTCGCCGAAAACCAGGACCTCGGGCCGGGCTGCGAGGGCGTCGGTCAGCGTCGCGTTGATCGACTCGGCCAGCGTCAGCGGCCCCGCATCCTCTGGCAGTCTCTTTCCAAACGCAGTCGCTCTGGTCTCCGGACTCGCTGTTCGGGACGTGTCTGCCGCCACGGCTTCCGGCCGCCGTGGAGCGATCGGTTCCATCACCTCGGACGCGGTCGACAGACGGCGATGGCCAGCTGCCTCGTCCGCGAGGCGCCGCACCTCCGCCGCGATGGCGTCGTACTTGGCGAGCAGCTCGCTGGGCTCGGCAATCCCGGCCTCCACCAGCAGGCGTGCGGCGTGAACGAGCGGATCGCGCTTCAGGTCCTCGTCTACCTCGTCTCGGCTGCGATAGCCGACCTCGGCGTCGGTGCCGGCATGACCCAGGAAGCGAACGCACCGCAGGTGCAGGAAAGCCGGCCGTCGTGCACTGCGTACATGCTCGACGGCGGCCAGCGCCGCATCGTAGGCGCTCGCGATGTCTGTCCCCTCCGCGCTGAAGTAACGCAGATGCGGACGATGCGACCAGGCTGCGTTCACCCAGTCGCGAGGGGTGCGGACGCTGATTCCCAAGCCGTTGTCCTCGCAGCAGAACAGCACCGGCATCCGCAGCCCTTGATGCACGGTGTACTCCGCGGCGTTCAGCGCGCCCAGGGCAGTCGAGTGGTTGAGTGAAGCATCGCCGAACGAGCTCACCACAATCGCCTCCGAGGGCCACGCCGAGCTCACACCGATCCGCGCTGCGCGCTCGATCGCGAACGCAACCCCCATCGCGCGGGGGAGGTGAGAGGCAATCGTCGACGTCTGGGGGATCACGGCGAGGGTGTGGTTGCCGAACACCTTGTGACGCCCACCCGAGATCGGCTCATCCGCGGCGGCGACCAGGCCGAGGAGGACGTCGCGTAGTGGCGTTGAGTTAGGGACCTGCTGCGCCCGCGCGCAATAGAAGCCCCCCGAGCGATAGTGGAGGAGTGCCGGGTCGGTCGGTCGGAGCGTCGCTGCGATTGCGGCGTTTGACTCGTGACCGGCAGACCCAATCGTGTAGACGCCCGGGCCCTCGGCGCGCAGATAGCGCGCGGCGAGGTCGAGATTCCTGCTCGTCACCATCGCGTCGAACACGGCGACCGCCATCCGCCCTGTCAGCCGGCTGCCATCGCGCACCGGCTGATCGAGGTCCACCTCGGCGGGAGCTCCGCCGCTGAGCGCGCCGACGCGCTCGCGGAAGTTACGCTCGAGCCGTTGCTCCGGCGTGTCGGTGGCGGTCACGGACCGAGCGTACCGTGTGGCCCGTGGCCCGTCACCCGGCGCGAGGTTGGGCGAGGATCGGCTCGAGCACGCGCGCGAGGGTGGGCTCGCCTACCTCCACGCAGCTGCTGCCCGCAAAAGATTGGAGCCCCCTTACGATGCGCGCGCGAGCAACGCCGGTGAGACTGGCCGCCTACCAGGATCGTCCCTTCGGGGACGAGTTACTGGCCAATCTATCTCCGCAGTGAAAGGGGACGCAATGCTCCTGCAAACAGTGAGCCGGCGAGTGCTGCCGGTGTTCGTGACCGCGGTCGGGTTCTCCGGGGGTGCAGTCGCTCACGCGGCAACCTCGGTGTCGCTTTGTGTTCCGTCGAAGGCGAACGCGGCGGTCACCTCCGCGAGCAGCACCCGTACATGTGCATCCGGATCGACCGCCGTCGCACTGCCAGCCAGCAGCGCGGCACAGCAGACGCTGATCTCGATCCTCCCGCACCTCAGCTTCGTGAGCTCGGGTGTCGGCGGCAAGCCGACAATCCAGGTGTCGGGCGTGAACCTCCAGCTCGTCAATGGCTCGGGGTCCGAGACGACGCTCAACGGCGAAGGCAACCTCGTGATCGGCTACGACCCGAAGCCACAAGCGCAGACCGGATCGCACAACCTGGTGTTCGGGACCTTCGGTCAGTCCTACACGAGCTACGGCGGCCTCGTCGCCGGCTTCAACAACCAGATCTCTGGCCCCGAAGCGTCAATCGTGGGTGGCTTCAACAACACCGCCAGCGGTCTCACCGCAGACATCACTGGGGGCGAGGCCAACACGGCCAGCGGCCAGGACAGCGGGATCGGTGGTGGCCTTGGCAACCGGGCGACCGTGGCCGACAGCGCTGTCAGCGGCGGCGCGCTCAACTTGGCCAGTGGCTCCTCGAGTTCGATCCTCGGAGGCGTGAACAACGTCGCCAGCGGGAATGACAGCTCGGTCAGCGGTGGCGACGGCAACACCGCCAGCGGCGGTAACAGCTCCGCGAACTCGGTTGGCGGCGGCACCAGCAATACCGCCAGCGGCCAAGACAGCTGGATCGGCGGCGGCAGCGACAATAACGTCGGCACGGCCGACGGGACGGCGGGAGGCACCCAACCGCAAAGCGTCCCGCTCGACTCGAACTGGACCACCACGAACTGCTGCGGCAACCGGGACCCAGAGTGGTACATCGATGACTCAGGCATCGTGCACCTCCAGGGTGCCGTCACGCAGGTCTCGCCGACCAACACCAGCGACAACCTGATCGGCACACTCCCGGCGGCAGCCAGCCCGAGCAAGACGGTCTACGAGATTGCGCACGGCTTGTCGGGAACGTACACGGACGTCGCGATCACCCCGCAAGGGCAGATCTTCGCGATCGCCTCACGGCCGCCGGCCGTCACCGACTGGGGCTACGTTTCGCTGGAGGACCTGACCTACCGGCCATAAGCGCTCCCTCGCCCCGGGTCGCGCGTTCCGGCGCTCGACCCGGGGCCCTTCCTTGCGGCAGAGCAGGACGGACCCAATTGCAAGCGATTTCTCATGACCCGAGCGGGATCCTCCGCGATACGATCGGGCGTCCGAGAACCGCAATGACCGTCCGCTCCTTTGACGCCGAGCGGGTCGCAGTACGGATGTGCGTCGCTCGACGCGGCAAACCAACCTGGCTCGAGGTAGGGCATCGCCTGATCGCGCCCAGGTTTCCGAGCGCCTTGACGCGAACTCCGGGACGCTTCCTGAATGGCTCAGGTGCCTCAATGCAAGCCATGAATATCGTTGCGCGGTAGAGGTATGCGGTGCTTCTCGGGCGAGGGCACGAGCTGGAGGGAATCGACGAGCTGATCGGTCGGGCACGGACCGGACATGGAGCGGTCGCCGTCCTGGAGGGTTCTGCCGGGATCGGAAAGACTGCTCTATTGGACGAGGCGGCGAAGCGGGCGGACAGCTCGGGCGTGCGAGCGTTACGTGGTCACGGGGCACAGTTGGAGTACGACTACGTGTTTGGGGTCGTCAGGCAATTGTTCGGTCCGGTGCTGGGCTCACGTGCTGCTTCGGAGGATTTGTTTGAGGGCGCGGCACGGCTGGCGATGGGGCCGCTGGGGCTATGCGGCCAGACGACGAGTCTTGCTGAAGGTTCGGGCGATGCGTCGGCGGCGATGCACGGGCTGTTCTGGTTGACCGCGAATCTCGCTGAACGGGGACCGTTGCTGTTGGCCGTCGATGACGCGCACTGGTGTGACGCGATGTCGTTGCGATTTGTGATCTATCTCGGGCGACGAGTTGAGGATCTGCCGGTGGCGTTGCTGATCGCGACGCGATCGCTCCGAGAGAACGACGACGACGAGCTACTGGCCCAGCTCGGCGCGTTGCCGGGGGAGCTGTGGATGCGCCCGGAGCCCTTGAACGCGGATCACGTGCGGCGGTTCATCGAGCACAGCCTGCACACTGCAGATCAGAAATTCGTCAGTGCGTGTTACCGGGCCAGCGGGGGCAATCCGTTTCTGCTCGGCGAGCTGCTCGCCGAGCTGGTTGCTGAGGGCGCGAGTGGTAGCGCGAGTGATGCCTCCCGCGTCACGGGGTTCGCACCGGAGGGGATAGCACGGTGGGTGTTGGCGCGCCTGAGAGCACTGGGGGACGACGCGCAGCGGCTGGCGGGGGCCGTCGCCGTACTGGGTGCCGAGGCCTCGCTGAGGGATGCGGCATCGGTCGGCGAACTCGATTCCTCGACCGCTGCCGAAGCCGCCGATGCCCTGGTTGGCGCCCACATCTTGGGCGCCGGGCGGGGGTACACGTTTGTCCATCCCGTTGTGCAGGCGGCCGTCTACGACGGGCTGCGTCCGGCGAGGCGAGCTGAGGCGCATGCTCTGGCGGCACGGCTCTCCTCTGAGCGCGGCGCGCCGTTGCCGGCGGTCGCCGCGCACCTGTTGGCATGCGACCCTGGCGACGACAGTTGGGTGGTCGAGGTGTTACGCGCAGCCGCCCGCGAGGCGAATGCGAGCGGCGCGACTGTGTCGTCCGTCGACTATCTCGAGCGAGCGCTCGCCGAAGCGCCGCCACGCGAAGTGAGGGCCGAGCTCCTGCTCGAGCTTGGCGCGGCGCAGCTGCAGGCGGGCCTCCCCGGCGCGGCGGAGCACATACGCGGGGCGCTCGAACTACAAAGCGATCCACGACGGCAAGCCAGGATCCTCGTCACCCTTGGACGAGCACTGTTCTCGACCGGCGATTACGCGCGGGCGCGCGAGGCGCTGCGGCTAGGGCTCGCCGGGCTGCCTCACGGAGAAGACGATCTGTCGCTGGAGCTGAGCGGTTGGTCGATAGCGCTCGCACACAACGATCCTGGATCCCCCGCAGCCACCAAGGAGCGACTCCCGGCCTTGGTCGACGGCGACGCGCCCGCACGCACGCGGACAGAGCGCTTGCTGCTGGTCCAGCTGGCATACGAGGCCGTCCGATCGGGCGCACGACCGCACGACCAGGTTGCGACGCTCGCGCGCCGAGCCTTGGCAGACGGCGCGCTGCTCGAGGACAGCGCGAAAGACATCATGGGACCGTACGGCGGCGCTTGTTACGCGCTGCTCTATGCGGGCGAGCTGGATGCAGCGATTGCGGAGCTCGGGCGTGGGATCGAGTGGAGTCAGCGGCAGGGCTCGCGGGTCGCGTTCGGGCGGCTCTCCCGCATGCGCGGCATCGCGCACTACTTCCGCGGAGAGCTCTTAGAGGCGCTCGCCGACCTGGAAAGCGCTCGCAGCACCCACAGCGATGGGTACGAGCACGGTCTGCCCGAAACGGTTGCCTTCATCGCGCTTTGCCTGATCGAGCGTGACGAAACGACGGAGGCCGCGACGGTTCTGGTTCTGCCAGGCGACGGAGACCAGTGGCGAGCGCAGCCTTCCTTTGTCAGCTACCTGTACGCCCTGGGACGGCTCAAAGCGACCCAGGGAGGCCTTCGAGATGGACTCGAGATCCTGCTCGAGTGCGAGCACCTGGTCGAAGCGACGAATGCTCGAAACCCAGCGGTCAACCTTCCCTGGCGCTCTGATGCCGCGCTTCTCGCCGCGCGCATGGGCGCGGCGGACCGCGCTGAGGAACTGGTCGCTGAGGACGTCGGGCTCGCGGGCTCATTCGGAGCCCCGCGTGCCCTCGGTATCGCGCTACGGGCCGCTGGGCTCATCGCAGGCGGCAGCCGCGGACTCGAGCGGCTCGCCGAGGCTGTGGCCGTGCTCGAGGGCTTCGGCGTCGACCTCGAGCTCGCACGCACCCTGACGGATCAGGGGGCGGCGCTGCGTCGTGCCGGGCGGCGACGCGACGCTCGCGCACCGCTGCGTCGCGCGCTTGACCTGACGACGCGGTGCGGTGCAATCGCGCTCGCCAGACGCGCGCGCGACGAGCTAGTCGCCGCAGGCGCCAAGCCACGACGGGAACGCATCAGCGGTGTCGCGGCGCTCACGGCCAGCGAGCTTCGCGTCGCGCAAATGGCAGCGCAGGGTCTCACGAACCGGCAAATCGCCCAGGCGCTGTTCATCACGATGAGAACGGTGTCGGCCCATCTCGGACACGCCTATTCCAAATTGGACATCAGCGACCGAGCGCAGCTCCCGGCAGTGCTATTCGGGGCGCGAACCGAAACAGCAAACGAGCCGTACGAAGGAGTGACATGAGACTCAGCCTAGTTGCAACCATCGCCGTCCTGGTCAGCCTGCTTGGCTCTTCAGCCAGCTGGGCGCACCAGCCCGCGCCGTCATCCTTCACGCTCGCCGCGCGGGGGAAAGTCAGTCAAGGTTTGACAGTCAGGCCTGTACTGAAGAAACGTCGGCTGATTGGGCTGGTGGTGTTCAAGCAACCCAGGCGTAGGGAAGTAGGTACCGTTTTGCTGGGGACGTTCTCCGGCGACCCGTCTATTCACTGGAACCTGAAGGTGGACGGCAAGCGTCTGAGTTCAGGTTCCTACCAGATTGACTTGCGGGTGTTCGCGAACGGGACGCCCACGCACATCCTCGGTCCTCGACCGAGGCACTTGACGATCGCCGGCCAGCACGTCCACGTCTATTAGCCGCTCCTCGGCTTGACAGCCGTACGCGCCAAGATAACCTGGCGCGTGGTTCGTCGTCGGTTGAAACTCGGCGATGAGGGACCCGGATGGAAGCACCACGTGGTCAGCTCCAGAGAGGCTCGCTTGTAGCTGGCTATCGCATCGAAGAGCTGATCAGCCGCGGCGGGATGGGGCTGATCTACCGCGCGACGGACGCCACGACCAACCGCGTCTACGCGCTCAAGGTCCTCGCTCCGGAGCTTGTTGACGATGAGGAGTTCAGGCGGCGGTTTACGCGCGAAATGCGGATAGCTGCGTCCCTTCGCCACCCCAACGTCGTGGCCATTCACGAGGCCGACGAATACGAAGGGGTGCTGTTCCTGGCGATGGACCTCATCCCCGGGACGGACCTCAAGCGGGTGATGCGACGGTCAGGTCCGCTGGAAGCCACTCGCGCCAGTGGCCTGTTGAGTCAGGTCGCCTCGGCGCTCGACGCCGCCCACGCCCGAGGGCTCGTGCACCGGGACGTCAAGCCAGCGAACATCTTGGTCGAGGCCAGGGACAGCGCGGAGCGCGCGTACTTGACGGACTTCGGGCTGGCGAAGAGGTTTGAAAGCGACTCCAGCACGACTGCGCTCACGCAGACCGGAGTCGTAGTCGGCACGGTCCACTACATGTCGCCGGAGCAAATCACGGGCGGGAACAAGGATGCTCGGACAGATGTCTATGCCCTCGGGTGTGTCTTCTTCGAAATGCTCACAGGCAAGGTCCCGTACGAGCGAGATGACTCGATGATGGCGACCCTGTTTGCTCATGTTCACGAGCCACCACCTTGTCTGGAGGGACGCCTCGCTGAGCGGTATCCGGTTCTTGGCGACGTGGTCGAGCGCGCGATGGCGAAGGATCCCGACGAGCGGTACCGATCGGCCGGGGAGTTCGCACGTGATGCCGCCGCGGCGCTCCAGGGCTCCTGCGACGCCGGCGCCCGGCACCTCGACCGCGGATTAGACGCTCAGCCGGAACCCTCGAAGTCGGGCGGCAGGCGAAAGGTGGTGACGGCGCTGTGTTGCCGCGTGGCGGCTGCTGGGGCGGGCGGCGATGATCTCGACCACGAGTTGGCGGACGAAATCATGGATAACTGCTCTGCTGACCTCCGTTTGGTGATAACTCGGCATGGAGGCACGGTTGGAACGCTCGTGCGCGACGAGGTGTCGGCAGTGTTCGGAATCCCAGACGCGCATGAGGACGACGCGTTGCGGGCGGTTAGGGCGGCGGCGGAGATCCACGAGCGTCTGGCAGCCGTCGCCGAGGACGCAGGTGTGGCGGTGCATGCCCGTATCGGGGTCAACACGGGCCTGGTTCTGGCTGGAACGGGGGAAGAGGGAGTTACCGGCGATGCGGTAACGGTCGCTGGCGATCTCGAGGACGTGGCGAGCGGCGGCGAAATTCTGCTGGGCTCCGAGACGCTGTGCCTCGTTCGCGACGCGGTCGATGTAGAGCCCGCCCCGCCGCTCAAGCTGACGGATCGGTCGGATGAGATCCCGGTCTTTCGACTTGCGCGCCTGGATCGAGTCGCGCCCGGGTTGGCTCGCAGGTTTGACATCCCATTCGTCGGCCGGGACCGTGAGCTCGGTCTCCTGCGCAACGCATGGCGTCGAGCTGTGGCGCAGCGCGGCTGTCACCTGTTCACGGTCCTTGGCGAGGCCGGTGTGGGAAAGTCGCGTCTGATCACTGAGTTTCTGGACGACGTCGGGGACACGGGAAGCGTGCTGCGCGGCCGCTGCCTGCCGTACGGCGAGGGGATCACATTCTGGCCGCTGACCGAGGCGTTGCTGCCGCTCGGTGACTCCGGCGCGTCGGTCGTTGCGCTTCTGGGGGGCGGCAGGGTGGCGGCGCCGGAGGAACTGTTCCTGAGGGTCAGGCGGTTGCTCGAGGTGCTCGCTGCAGAGCGCCCGGTGATCCTGCACGTCGACGACTTGCATTGGGCAGAGCCGATGCTGCTCGAGTTGTTGGACCACGTTGTTGATCTCTCGCGCGTCGCACCAATCCTGGTGTTGTGTGCCGCCCGTTTGGAGCTCCTCGACATCTGTCCCGGGTGGGGCGGCGGCAAGATGAACGCCACGACGGTGCTGCTGGAGCCGCTCGGTGCCAACGAATCGGAGACGCTGCTGGATCAGCTCGCGGATGACCTGGATCCCGACGCGCGATCACGGATGCTGGCCGCGAGCGACGGTAACCCGCTGTTTCTCGAGGAAATGGTCGCGCTGGCGCGCGAGACAGGTACGGTAACCGTGCCCGCGACAATCCAGGCATTGCTGGCGGCGCGCTTGGAGCGGCTCGCGAGCGCGGAGAGAGAGGTTCTGGAGTGTGCCGCGGTCGAGGGAGAGGTCTTTCACCGCGAGGCTGTCCAGTCGCTGCTGGGCGAACCGGCGGCGGGCAAGCTCGACTTGTTGCTTTCCACCCTCGTTCACAAGGACCTGATCCGACCTCACCCGGCGACCCTGGACACAGATGATGCGTTTCGCTTTCGCCACCTGTTGCTCCGCGACGCGACCTACGACGGACTTCACGAGGAAACGCGCGCGACGCTCCATCAGCGATTCGCGGGCTGGCTGGAAATCGGCGTCCGCCACGTTGCCGAGCTCGACGAAATCGCCGGCTGGCATCTCGAGCAGGCCGTGCGGTATGGGACGCGGCTCGGCCAGCGGGCACGATCTGTGCTGGCTCGTCGCGCCGCCGCTCACCTGCACGCCGCCGGCAGGCGCGCCCGCGATCGCGGCGACGTCGCCGCCGCGAGAAACCTGTTCGAGCGCGCCTTCGTGCTCGCGCCCGCTGACGAGCTGCTCAGCACGCTGATCGGTGTCGATTTGGCAGAGAGGTTGGTCGAGGCGGGCGAGGTCGCACGCGCTGACGAGCTCCTGTCCGCCGTCGAACTCGATGCCGGGGCCGGCCCGCTCGCCGTGCTCACCAGATTCGAATGGATGATCCGCGTCCGGCCGCAGGAAGCAACGCGGACCATTGAGGCAAAGCTGCCCGGCATTCTCCGGGAGCTCGCGGAAGCCGCCGACCACAGTGGCATGGCTCGTGCGCACCTGGTCGCGAGCATGCCGCACTGGCTCGCAAGTCAATGGACGTTGGCCGGCGAGCAAGCCCGCCTCGCGGCCGAACAGGCCCGGCTGGCAGGCGACGAAGGGCTCCGCTCCCGTGCGCTCGCGTTCTACATCGGCTCGATCATCTATGGGCGCGCGGACGCCGGGGAGATCTCCCAGGAGCTCGAGACGATCGAGGCGACGAGCCGGGCGCCAGTCTTGCGGCGCGCGTCGACCTCGGACATGGGCAGCTCGCTCGACTCCAGGGCCGCATGACCGATGCCCGAAGGTTCATGGAACGGGCAATTGAAGGCTTTCGGGCGCTCGGTATGCACGAGTTGGAGGCAGCCTGTGACCATGAACTCGGCGTAACGGAGCTGTCCGCGGGAGATCCGGTATCAGCGCTCGTCTGGTTGCTTCGCAGCGACGCCATCCTTGCGGAGCTCGGCCAGCATTCGCTCCGGTCCACGACGCAGGCGCTCGTGGCACAGACTCAGGAGCTGCTGGACAACAGGGCCGCCGCGCGTGCGGCGATCGAGCTTGCCGAACGCCTGAGTGCGCCCGAGGACGCGCTCACCTTCGCGATCACCCATCGGGTCCGCGCCCGACTCGCCCTGTCGGATGAGAACGGCGAAGCGGCGGATCGATGGGCGCGAAGCGCCGTCGCGCATGCCTTCATGACCGACGCGCCGATCGTGCGCGCCGAGGCTACTCTCGACCTTGCACGTGTCCTGTTGGCCCTCGAGCGGAGAGATGACGCTGCCACCGAGGCCCGCGCGGCACTCGAGTTGTTTGTCGCAAAGGGCGACCTGCCAGGCACGGAGCAGGCTCGTGAGGTGATCGACGAGCTCACACCAAGCGCATAGACTCGGGCGGATGCTGCTGGAGCGTGAGCCCGAGCTGGCGGCAGTCGGGGAGCTGCTGGAGCGCGGTGGTGGGGTCCTGGTGATCGAGGGTGGTGTGGGTATCGGGAAGACGTCGCTGGTTGACGCTGCATGTCGCCGGGCAGCGGGGCTCGGGCACGAGATCCTACGCGCACGTGGTTCGGAGCTCGAGGCGGATTTCGCGTTCGGCGTGGTGCGTCGGCTGTTCGAGCGTCGCCTGGCGGGGGCCGAGGTCGACGAGCGCGAGGCATTGCTCGCGGGCCCGGCTGGCGCGGTGCGACCGCTGCTGTTGGGGGAGCTCCTCGCGCCGGCGGCCTCTGACACGTCGTTCGCGGTCTTGCATGGCCTGTACTGGCTGGCCGCCAACCTCGCCGACCGCCAGCCGCTGCTGATCGCCGTCGACGACGTGCAGTGGGCGGATGAGCCGTCTCTGCGGTGGTTGACGTATCTGTCGTCGCGGTTGGAGGGGTTGCCGGTGGTGGTGTTCGTCGCGCTGCGCCCCGGGGAGCCGACGTTGACTGGCGCATCGCTGTCGGCGCTGCGTGCGGAGGCGTTCTCGGTCGTGCGCCCGGGGCTGTTGAGCGAAGGGGCTGTGAGCACAATCGTGCGCGCCACGGTTGGCGGTAAGGCGAGCCGTGAGCTGTGCGCAGCGGTGTGGGCGGCGAGCGGCGGCAACCCTCTGTATGTGGCAGAGCTACTGCGAGCGGTCGAGCTCGACCGCCGCCCGCCCGCCGAGCTGGATCCGGCCGAGCTCTTGGTTGGCGGGCGCGAGGGGATCGCGCGGCGGATCCTCGCCCGCGTGCGTGGCGCCGATCCGCGCGCTTTGGGTCTCGCGCAGGCGCTTGCGGTGCTCGGGGACGGCTGCGAGCTACGCCACGCGGCGGCGATCGCCGGCGTGGAGATGGCAGACGCCACGCGCTCGGTTGCGGGCCTCGTTCGTCTCGAGGTGTTGGCGGCCGATGATCCTCCACGCTTCATCCACCCGGTTGTCCGCGACGCGGTCGAGGCATCGCTGCGCAGCGACGAGCGCGACGCCGCCCATCGCTCCGCAGCGCGCGTGCTCTATGCGGACGGGGCTCCGCCGGGACAGGTCGCCACACACCTGGTCGGCGTGCGGTCGGCGGGCGATCGCTGGGTGCTGGCCCGCTTGCGGGAGGCCGCGCAGACGGCAGTGGACAGTGGTGCGCCGCAGGCCGCGGCCGCCCTGCTGGGCCGCGCGCTGGCCGAGCCGCCCGCGCCGACAGAGCAGGTCAACGTGCTCCGTGAGGCGGCTCGTGCGGAGGCGAGCGCCGGGCGCGAGAGGGCGTGCGTGCTATTGGAGCAGGCGCTGCGGCTCGCTACAGGCCCACGGGAGCGCGCGGCGATCGCGCTTGAAGTCGCCGAGGCGTATGCGGTCCTGTTCCGGTGGGTCGCAGCGGTGGATGTGATCGAACGGGCGCTCGAGGAGCTTGGCAAGGCTGACGAGGCGCTCGCAGCCCGGCTCGAGGGCGAGCTCGTGGTCTGCGGTCTGCATGACGCGCGTCGCGCGTCGCGGGTCGCGCCGGTGCTCGAGCGCCTCTCCACCCGTTCACTCGCGGGTAGCCCGGAGGAGGCGCTCGCCGTCGCGCAGGGCATGGCGATGGTGCTCGCGGGCCGGCCCGCGGACGACGCTGCGGCCCCTCTCGAGGAGGCGCTTTCGCACGCAGCATCGCGCGCGGAGAACTGGGACATGCGGGCCGCGCTGCTGTGGAGCCTGGTCGCCGCCGAGCGCTTTCACGCGGTCGAAAGCGCGCTGGATCCGATGGTTGCCGAGGTCCACCGCTCCGGCAGCACGCGCGGCCTTGTCGCCACCTATAGCTCGCTCGGCGTGGTGAAGCTGCGCCTTGGAGCGCTTCCAGAGGCGGACGCTGCTGCACGAGTCGCCCTTCGGGTGCTGCAGGACGGCGATTTCGGGCCTGGGCTGGCGTTCGCCGTGACCGTGCTGGCTGAAGTCGCGGTAGAGGCCGGCGGGCTTGACGAGGCGCAGGCGCTGCTCGCGCTTCTGCCCCAGGAGGGCTGGCCGGCGGGCGTCGGCACGGTCTTGATCCCGGCATCTCGTGGACGGCTCCGGCTCGCCCAGGGCCGACCGGCTGAGGCGCTCGCCGATTTCCAAACTTGCGCGGCGATGTTCAGCCCCGAGGTCTGGGGTACAGAGCTGCGAGACGTCGGATATTTACATGCTCGGTCAGGCGCGGCCCTGGCTCTGCTAAGACTCGGGGAACGTGACCGCGCACGCGAGCTGGCGCTCGCCGAACTCGCCGACGTGAGGACGTTCGGAGCCCCTCGTGCGCTTGGGGTCGCATCGCGCGTCGCCGGACTAACGCAGGGAGGAGAGCTCGGGCTCGGCCTGCTGACCGAATCGGTCGCCATCCTCCGGAACTCGCCGGCGCTGCTCGAGCGCGCGCACTCGCTCGCCGAACTGGGGGCGGCGCTGCGCCGAGCCGGTCGGCGTGCCTCAGCGCGTCATCCGCTCGCTGAGGCGCTCGACCTCGCTGCCCGGTGCGGCGCACGACCGCTGGCAGCCCGCGTCCGCGAGGAACTCAAGGCCACCGGCGCCCGCCCACGACGCGAATGGCGCACCGGCGTGGAAGCGCTGACCCCCAGCGAGCTACGTGTTGTGCGACTGGCGGCCGAGGGCCACTCCAACCGTGAGATCGCCCACGAGCTCTTCGTCACGCTCAAGACCATCGAGGGTCACCTCTCCCGTGCTTACACCAAGCTCGGGATCGAGCGCCGCGGCCAGTTGCCCGAGGTCCTCGATCCAGAAAAGACCAGGGTGCCAACCCCGTAGCGAAGGACCATCGCCCGCGCGACCCTTCGGCCTGCACTTCATCACCGAAGGAGGTTTCTCATGACGATGACCACGCGCGAGGCCTTTGAGAAGGGGACGGACACCTTCAACGCGCACGACATCGACGCGTTTGCGGAAGTGCTCGCGGATGACGTCGTGTTCATGGCGCCAGGCGGAATGTGCGGGGAGGGAAAGGCGGCCTGCGCGGAGTTCTACGGCAGCTGGTTCGGTGCCTTCCCCGACGCGCACGTCGAGGTCCATGACATCCACTTCCTCGACGATGTCGCCGTTGAGGAAGGAACGTTCACCGGGACGCAAAACGGAGTCCTCCACAGCGCCACGGGAGACATCCCACCCACAGGCCGCTCCGTCAGCCTGGAGTACACCAACGTGCTCCGCTTCCGCGATGGCAAGCACGTCTCCTTCAACCTGATGTTCGACCGGCTGTTAATGCTGGAGCAGCTCGGCCTCATCCCGGCGCCGGTCCCCGCCGCTTGACCACTCGCGCGAGCGCCGGAGGCCGGCCGGCCGGCGAGCGATCAGCTGCCGCGCCGTCGCTCCCCCAACTCGCGCAGCTTGCACTCAAGCCACGACCAGCCGGTGTGAACCAGCTCCGACGCCCGGAGCCAGAGCTCTCGCTGGCGCGCCGACGGGGACGACCAGACGATCGACCCGGGCGCAAGCGTGGTGTCGAGCGTGACCCGATAGGCGAGACGGACACGGCTCGAGCTCTGTACACCTAGGAGGGCCGCGAGGTCGAGTGCGGGTAAGACAGGAAAATCGGCGGTCCATTCGCCGTGGCGAAGGCCGCCTCCGTGGAACGTGACTCCGGCGAACGGGGCAGCCACGAGTTCCTGGCAGACCGCGTGGGCGGGACTCGCCACCGACCGGAACTGACGCATCAGAAACGTCAGCCACGGAGAGCTGGCGAACGCGCGCGTGAGGTCAACCGGCGGCAGATCGGGAGCGAAGTGATGTGTGCTCGGGTTGTCGACGAGCCCGGCGAGAATCGCGTCTCTTGCCTGGTCGGCGGTTGTCCACCGTTCCACGAGGTCATCGTCGGACTGCGGCGAACCGGGCGTCTCAGCGTCTACCCGCCGGTCTGCGGCCGGCTGAACGCCGTCCGCCGGCGCGATCCGGTTCACGGTCTGGACCTCAAGCTGCGCCGATGGATCGCCGGGGAACGTATACGCGTTGCAGCTGAACTCGGTCGCCTCGCCCGCCACCGGGATCGAGATCGTGCCGAAGCCCTTCGGGTAGCCAAACCCCTCCCGGCCTTCGATGAGGGCCGCCGGTTGATCGACCCACACGAACGGCGCATAAAGACCAACTCGCTCAGGCAGGACCGCTCCACGGCGAAACTGGGCGACGACCACCCAGCACATCAAGTCGTTCTCGAGGTAGTAGCCGGCTTGAGACTTGTCTTCGGTGAGCGAGAACGAGCGCGCGATCGAGACGTAGGTGAGGATTACGCACGGCACAACTGCCACAAACCGACACTCGCCGCCTGTGACCGAGCCGAGCTGTTGTGCGAGCAGCGCGTTCAGCTGGCCATAGCCGGAGTCGAGCACGAATCCATCGAAAATCGCCGTTTCCACGCGATACGGCGCGGGGGCGAAGAGGTCGCCCGGACGGGTGAGGAACGAGCCCTGTGTGGCTGACGATGATCCGGTCATGCGCGAGGCTCCTCCGGCTCGACGGCGCGATATCTGACCTCACCCGGGCGGGCGATCTCCGCCACCGAGGTCACTCCCAGCTGTCGGAGTGAGCGGTGCGCGCTCTGCTTTGCGAGGCGGTCGCCGACCACCGACGCTGACCCAAGCCATGCGAGCGCCTGGTCGAGCGGCATGCCGAGAGTCCCGGACACGCTCACCGCGCGCCGGTAGCAGCTTGCCGCGTTGCGCGCATCGCCCGCCCAGAAGTGATAGTCGCCGCGCCGCACGAGGTACATCGGGCGGGTACTCGGAAAGCGGCGCTGCAGCCGCGCGAACCGCCGTAGCACCTGGCGATGAAGCTCTGACGCCCGCCGGCGCTGAAGCCCCGACGCGTTCTGTGTCAGGTGCAGTGCCGCCTCTGAAAGAGCCGAGTACTCCGGCTGGAGCACCGCTACGGTCGCTCGCTGCGCAAGTAGCAACGGCGCCGCCGTATCGGCGTGGCTCCACGCTTGATGGTTGGAGCCCAGCCTCGCGCTCCCCAGCGCGTGGAATGAATGCCAGGCGATCCGAGCCAGGCGCTCCATAGGCAGCTCACGCGAGCGCTCAAGGCACTCGAGCACCCGCTCGTCTTCGCCGCGTGCGAGCTCGCACATGGCTTCCCCGTTCAGACCCCACGCAACCATTCCCGGGTCACCTCGCCGCACGCCGGATTCATAGACCCGCCGGTAGCACGCTATGGACTCGGTAAAGCGGCCCGTGAAGTAATCCACATAACCCATTAGCGAGACGATTACGTCGTGGATATAGGAGCCGGGGATCGCGTCGAGGTAGTGGGCCTCACATAATCTGAGCTGCTCTGCGGCCGCGCGAAACTGGCCCTCGCCGATCAGGTAGGTCGAATCCCAGGCGCGGCTGTGGGCGATGTTCAGTTCGTCGGCTCCAGCCGCCGCCTGCCGAGCCAGCCGTCCGTAGTGACGTGCAGGCCATCGCGCTCCGGCGCTCGCCGAGGCCAGCTCGGCCATGCTGTACTGAACCGAAAGCTCCGATTTCATCCCCGCCGCCTCGACGAGGTTGAGGATGCGCACATTGACGAGCGCCATCAGCAGCAGATCATCGTTCTGGTAGGCCGCGATCGACAGCGTTCGGTAAGCGTTCAGCACAACCGCGAGGTGATCCCTGTCCTCTGCCCGGCGACCGATCCTGCGTGCGCCAGCAACACGCGTCGCGAGCTGGTCGAGCGTCTCGAGCGCGAGTGCGATAACCCTGCCGGGTCGGGAGCCGGGAAGCCGCATCCCGATCTGGGCAAGACCAGCGAGCAGCAGCAGATCACCTCGTGCCATTTCTCCGGCGCCGCGGTACGCCTGACCTAGCAAGAGGTCCCACTCGCCGCGCTGAACCGGATCGACCTTCAGCCCATCGCGGTCGGCGAGGCGCTTGGCTGTCGTGACTAGCTCGATCGTGCCGAGCCCAACCCAGACCGTGGCCGCGCGGCGGGCAGCCGCCGAGAGCAACGGCACCGCCCGCCGGACATCATCCGCTTGAGTCCAGTGGTGGGCAAGTAGCTCGACAGCGTCGTCAGGGTCGAGGTGTCGTTGGATCCAGACGGCCGCCGCGGTGTGGCCGGCTGTTCGCTGTGGCTGCGTCAGCAGTGAGTAGGTCACCTCGCGATAGAGGGCGTGTCGAAAGCGAAATACGTCGAAGCCGGCAGCCCGGGGTTCGATCAGCTCCATTTCGACGAGTCGGTGGAGGGCGTCCTGTAGCTCATCGTCGCTCACCGCCAGCGGGTGAACGGCGCGGACCGCCGCCCGATCGAACGTCAGGCCGAGTACGCTCGCCGCTTTGAGCGCCACCAGCGCATCGGGGTCGAGGCTGTCGATCCGGCTCGCGAGCGCATCGTGGATCGTGCTCGGGACGTCCTCCATCGACTCGACCGACGGCTGGGCAAGCAGCTGCGCCACCTCGCCGTGGCGCGCCACAGAGCCGAGTTGGGGCATCGTGATCGCAAGCTGGCGCACGAAGAAGGGGTTTCCGCCCGCACGCGACGTGAGCGCATCGACGAGATCTGGCGACACAGCCTTCACCTCGAGCCACCGCTGAGCGAGCGCTCCAACATGCTCGGGGCCCATACCCTCCAGGTCGACGCGCTTCGCGTTCGTCTGCTCGATGAATCTGCCGACCGGCAGCTTCGGATCGGCGGCGTCGGAGCGACACTCGAGCAGAATGAAAACCCTCTCGGTCAAGCCGAGCAAGCGCTCCACGGCCGCCAGCGTTGCTTCGTCGACCCACTGCGCATCGCAGACGGTCAGCAGCACGCGCCCGGCACCGAGGCGCTCGTTGAGCGCAGCAGCGACGCGCTCAATGCCTAGGTCCCAGTCTTCTGCTCCCAACGCCGGCCCGGCGCTCTGTTCCGCGGGCGATAACTCGGTGAGCGTTCTCCCCGAGCCGACCCAACGATCGTAGAAGACTTCGGGCTTTGAGCCGCCGGCGTGTGTCAGCACCGGCGTCAGTGCTCGAAGCGGAAACCCGCGCGCGATGGGGTCCCCAGCGATCGTCACTCTGCGGATCCCGTTGTCAGCCGCGTACCTGACGGCTGCGTCGATCAACGTCGTCTTGCCGATTCCCGCCTCACCGATCACCGCCACTGGCGCGGGCGCCCTCGGATCGCGAACACCTGTGTCGAGTGCTTCGAGGATCGCGCGTAACTCGCGCTCCCGCCCAACCATGTCGCCGTCCGCCACACCGGGGTCGCGGGACATTTCCGAGTCGGCAAGAGTCGCGTCCGGCGAAACGCCCGAGGACACCACATGAGCGATCACATCGCGATCGATCCCTTTCACCTTGATCGCGGTCTGTTCCGCGTTCAGGGCGTCGCGGCACAAACTGACAGTCGCGTCATCGACGAACAACCTGCCGTCCGCCGCCGCCATTAGACGCGCGGCCAGGATCATGTGCGGACCGACGACCGCAAACACCCTGCCTCGCAGATCGCCAAACGCGCCAACCACCGCGTCTCCGGTTGCGATGCCGATGTCGGTAGTCACACCCTCGGCACCGAACGCATCGGCGAGCGCGAGCCCGGCTCTGATCGCGCGCTCTGGGCGCAGATCTCCGAGTTGCGCCGCATGTGCCCCAAAAGTCGCCACCACGACCGTGCCCTTCTCATCGTGGACGAGTTGGTCGATCGCCGCCCCGTGCGCGCGCAGGACCGCGTCGGCCCGCTGCAGTGCTCGTGCGAGTTCGGACGGCTCGTCGAGCGCCTCCTCGCCACGTCGCAGAGCCAGAAACAGTGCTGTGACCGGACGGATCTCCGCCAGCCATTCGGTGTGACCTGCCCGACTGCGGGCAATCACGGCCGCCGGCACGAATGACTCAACGAGGTGAAGTGAGAACTGGTCCCCCGGCGCCACCGGCGGCAGGCTGCCGTGTCCAACGCCGACGTTCGGGCCCCGCGCTCGATCGACGGCGAGCATCCCGGCGCCCGCGGTCGCCTGCGCGCGTGCGGCGCCGACGACCGGATCGCCGAGCAGTACCGAATAGGATCGCGTCCGGAGGCGCACCACGAGCAGCGTCACTGCTCCTCCCGCCATGCCAACTCGCATTCGCGGCGGCTCGACCGAAGCGGCTGCGATCTCGTTCGGGGCGGTCCTGACCGGCGCCTCGCCCTCCAAGATCAGCCTCCCGCACCGTTGTGCTGCGTCCCAGGCGCCGGACCCGGACGCACCGACGAACAACGAGAACAGCGAATCGCCCGCGAACCCGACAAGCTCGCCCTCGCAGTCATAGGTGTGCTGCGCCACTAACGCCACGCACTGATCGACGGCCGTGCTCAGCTCGGCCTGGCCTGGCCTGCCCCTGGAAGCGCGGTCGACTGACAGCGGCGTGAACGAGACGATGTCGGCCATCAGCACGACACCTTGGGTCTCGAGGACGGTCCACTCGCCCACGTCCAATGTTTGGGCGAGCCGCAGTCCCAGGCGGGGGACAAAGCTCTGGAGCCACGCACTCGACGGTCTCGCCGTCGCGGTCATGGAACCGGGTCGGCGAACGGAGGGAAATCGGACTCGCCGTATATGTGTTGCGGCGAGCCGCACACGGCGCGCGCGGCGATCAGCCCGCTCATCACGGCCGCCTCGATGCAGCCGTAGTCGAGTCCCGTTTTGACCCAGTCCCCGACGACCAGCAGGCCGTTGATCCCGGTGCCATCCGGAGCCGGGCGTGCTTGGGCCGCGCCGACCGGGGACTGCGCGTAGCGCTCGGAAGGATCGATATTGGCCCGCCAGAACTGCTGGTCAAAGCCGTCGCCCGGCCGCGCTGCGTGGAGGCGAGTCCAGTCAAACGCCGGCGGATCAGAGCCCTTGACCGCGAGCCCCGGCCAAAGTGTCACCCCATAGTTGCCTAGAAAGCTCCGTCCGTCGGTCTCGACCGTCCCCGCTATCCGGAGCGGATAGGCGGGGTCCGGCGGCGGAGGAGGCGGTTCGGTCTCCGCAAGCGCGCCGCAGAAGTACTGAACCGAGCGCGGCGGCCCATCAGGCGGCCAGTCCTCCATCACAAGCAGGTGTGACATGTCTGCCCACGTGTCAAATGGCTCGGCGAACGCGGTCATGATCGTTGCTTGTTCCGGCCCGCCAAGCTCTGCAGTGTCGACGTCGAGCCAAACCTGCATCGCTTGCGTCGGGACGGTTGGCACGTGGGACGCGGCTCGGCGCAGAGCCTCGGAGTGGTCGAGCATCGACGGCGCAACCACCGACAGCGTCGCGAGCGAGGCGCCCCACACCAACAGGTCAAAATCTCGTCCGCGCTGCAGGGGCTCCCGGTCGACATCCTCCCAGTCGGTCCAGAACGACTCGAGGTTGATGTGCCGCTCGCGCAGCTCGGCGCCTTCCACGATTTGCTCGTAATCGGGCTCGCTTCGCCAGCACGGCAGGCCTTTGACTTCGACCAGCGGCTGATAGTCAGATTCGCTCGAGTCCGGCCTGATCGTGACCTGCCGGCCGACATCGACCTCGGTGATCGACCCGGCGTCGTCGACGGTGACGCCGCGGACCGCCTGAAAGAACCGAAACTCGACACCCCGCGCTTTGAGCACGAGGTACATCGGAGCGATCACGACGTCGCCCGCACCGGCATTCATACGCCAGAAGATCGCGGTACAGCCGGCGAGCAGTAGTCGAAAGATCAACCGTACGCCCGTCCCGGCTTCCAGTTCCGGAGCGTTCGGGTCGCCGCCTCGGAACGCGAACACGTACGAGTACGTGCCGCGCACGAACCCTGACGTGAGCGTCCGGCGATGGACGTGGTAACGCGTCAGCCATTCGTTGAGCTCGTAGTGATTGATGCGGTCGAAGCCGCCGGACAGCACGCGGTCGCGGCTCAACCCCTCTACGTAGGCGAGCGCGAGGTCCGCGAACACGAGCACCTCGAACAAGAGACCCGGTGACTCGGCTGCGTGGTCGATGATCCGGTGTAGAACCCACCGGGCGAGCCACACGAGCGGCAATAGCACGACCAATATCAGCTCGATGATCCTGGCACCGACCGCGCGCTCGAGGCTGATCACGGCGCCCAGCGCAGCGAGGATCAAGCTGACAACCAACCGCTGGAACGTGACGCGCAGCTGGGCGGGCGTCAAAAGCTGCGTCCATGTGTGCGGGCGACGGCGCAGGAAGCGCACCGCGAACCAGACCATGCGTGCCAGCAGGCCGGCCGGCGACGTGAGCATTCCACCCGCACCTGGCGCGACTGAGTTGCCCGGGACCAGTGCCTCGAGAAACCGCCACGAGCCGTCGATCCGTTGCGCCCACGAGACGTCGCGCCACGGGGTGAATGCCTCTGTCCAGGTCGCAAGCGGCGCGCCCGGACGGCGGCCGAGCGCGCTGTACACCCGCTGGATAACAGTGAACGCGTTTTCGTAGAACCCGCTCCAGACGTGTAATCCGTGCTCCTCGATCCTCTCGCGTACGGCCGCGTTGCGGCCACTCGCCAGCTTTCCGCCCAGGCGCCAACCGGGCTGTAACACGACGATCTCGAAGCGATCCTCCCAACCCGGTTGCTCGGTCAGCCAGAACACGAACGTGAGGGCCGCCATTCCGCCGCCCGCCACCAGCACGCGCTGTCGACCAGCTTGCCCCACATCGCCTCCGGTCACCGGCTAAGCATCGCACAGCGAGCAGTTGCCGCCGCAAGGTTTCCCATGCCGCCGGTGGGGATCGAACCCACGACCTTCGGATTAAAGTCCGCTGCTCTGCCAGCTGAGCTACGGCGGCTTGCTCTCATCATGGCAGCAGCGCCACGGCCTCGATCTCGACGAACATGCGGGGGTCGATCAGGGCGCTGACCTCGACCATTGTCATTAGCGGTCGGGCGTCGCCGAAGGCCTCGCCGTGCGCGCGTCCGACCTCGTCAGCCCTGGATATGTCGGTCACGTAGACGCGGGTTTGGATCACGTCGGTCAGGCGAGCGCCGGCGCGCCCCAGCTCGTGCTCGAGCTTGCGGAGGATCTCGACGGTCTGCTCGTAGGGATTGCCGCCGAGGATTACGCCGTCCTCGCCGACCGAGGTGGTGCCGCCGACGAGCACGAACTGGCCTGCCCTCACCACGCGACTGAAGCCGTAGGCGCGTTCATAGGGCGAGGGCGGGTCGCCCGCCAGGCGCTCGACCTCGGGCGTCAATGCTTGAAGTGCCGCCGGCCGGTGAACACCATGATGGCCCCCGCGGCGTCGACCGCGGCGACGACGTCGGGATCCCGGATCGAGCCGCCCGGCTGGATGATCGCGTGGACGCCCGCGTCGAGGCCCAGCTGCGGGCCGTCGGCGAACGGGAAGTAGGCGTCCGATGCCATCACCGCGCCGGCGATCTCCGACCGGGACTTCTCGATCGCGAGGCGTACGGAATCGACGCGGCTCATCTGACCGGCGCCGATGCCGATCGTCGCCAGATCACGCGAGAGCACGATCGCGTTGGAGCGGACGTGCTTGCAGACCTTCCACGCGAACAGCATCTCGCTCCATTCGGGCTCGGTGGGGCGGCGCTCGCTGACGACCTGCATATCGGCGCGATCCTCGAGGTCCGAGTCGCGGTCCTGAACGAGCATCCCGCCGACGACCTGGCGCAACTGGGGGTCGATCATGTTCGCCGTGCGGCGCTCGCCGTCGTCGAGGATCCGCATGTTGGGCTTGGTCTGGAGCACCTCGAGGGCGTCCTCGTCGTAGCCGCGAGCAAACAGCACCTCGATGAACTGGCCGACGAGCGCCTCGGCGAGCTCGCGGTCGACCCGGCGATTGATGCAGATCACCCCGCCGTAGGCGGACACCGGATCGCATGCAAACGCCTCCTGGTAGGCGTCGCGCGGGTTCGTGCTCACGGCCACGCCGCACGGGTTGTTGTGCTTGATGATCACGCAGGCCGGGATCTGGAACTCCGCGAGCAGAATCCGGCCCGCGTCCAGGTCGAGCAGGTTGTTGAGCGAGATCTCCTTGCCGCCGAGCTGGGAAATCATCGAAAGGACGTGCGTGCGGGTTCCGACCTGCGAGTAGTACGCCGCGCGCTGGTGAGGGTTCTCGCCGTACGGCAGCTCGAGCACCTTCTCGAACGCCCGGACGAGCAGCGGGGGGAAGTCCTCCCGCTTCTCCTGGAACCAGCGGGCGATGGCAGTGTCGTAGCGGGCGGTGTACGCGAACGCCTCGGCGGCCAGGTTCTCACGCGTGGCGAGCGACAGCCTGCGGTCGGACTCGCGCAGCTCGGCCAGGACGGCGTCGTAGCTCTCCGGGCGCACGACCGGTGCCGTGAACGCGCAGTTCTTGGCGGCGGCGCGGATCATCGTCGGGCCCCCGATGTCGATGTTCTCGATCACCTCGCCGTCAGAGATACCGCGCTGCGCCGCCGTCCTCTCGAACGGATAGAGGTTCACGCACACCAGGTCGACGAACTCGACTTCGTGCTCGCGCGCCGCCTGCATGTGGGCCTCGTCGTCCCGGACGGCGAGTAATCCTGCGTACAGCTTCGGGTGGAGCGTCTTGACCCGGCCGTCCATGATCTCGGGGAAGCCGGTCAGGTCGCTGATCGAGCGGACGGGGACGCCGGCATCCTCGAGCGCCCCGGCGGTCCCTCCCGTCGAGACGATCTCGACCCCGAGATCGGCCAGTCCACGGGCGAACTCGACGATCCCCGTCTTGTCGGAGACCGACAGCAGCGCCCTGGCGATCTGGACCTCACCCGGAGCGACCGTCGCAAATTCCGTGGACGGATGGATGCCCTGTTCCATCGCCATCCGACTCTACCGCTCAATCACGACTCGCCGCGGATTGCCGGGGTCGAAGCCGACCGCTCCACTGGCGATCAGGCGCACGGCCTCGGGCAGCAGCTCGTGCTCGATCGCGCGCAGGCGGTCGAGCACGTCGGCGGCGTCCCGGGCATCCGGCACCTCGATGGCGCGCTGGAGGATCACGGGGCCCGTATCGACCCCCTCGTCGACGAAATGGACGGTCACGCCGAAGACCTTGACGCCGTACGCGAGCGCCTGATCCACCGCGTTCAGGCCGGGAAACGCCGGCAGCAGCGCCGGGTGAACGTTGATGACCCGGTGCGGGAACGTCGCCAGGAACGACGGGCTGAGCAGCTGCATGTAGCCGGCCAGGACCACCAGGTCGGTCCCCCGCTCGAGGAGCCACCGGGCGATCGCATCGTCGCGCGAGGCGCGATCGGCGTACATCCGCAGCGGAAACAGGGCCGTCGCCACCCCCGCCGCTCGGGCCCGCTCCAGGGCGCGGGCGTCGGGTCTGTCGGAAGCGACCGCCACCAGCTCGACGTTGTCGCGCCCGTGGAGGCGATCGAGCAGCGCCTGCAGGTTGGTCCCCTCACCCGACGCGAGGACCGCGACGTTCATGCGGCTCTGAGCTTCGGGAACTTGCCGCCGGAGGAGCGCAACGTCCCGGACTCGAGCAGCTCGTCGACTCGCCCGAGCACGTCCGCGGAGCGCAGATGTGCGAAAGACCCATACGGCGGCAGCGAGTCGTACGCGTACTGGACGATCACCTTCGAGCGTCCCCCGCGCAAGATCTCAACCGCCCGGGTCCGGCCGACCGGAGGCCTCGCCGAGCGCACGACGTCGACGATCGCGCTGTCGAGGTCCGAGTCTCCGCTGGACGCGCCGGGCGCGGACCGCGCCGCGGGCGCCGGCGCCATCAGCACCAACTCGGGCGCGCACGTGTCGCAGCAGTCGACCTCCGGGTGCGGCTGTGACCGGTCCCCGAAATGGGCAAGGAGCGCCGCCCGCCGGCACTGCGAGCGCTCCACGTAGTCCCACATGGCCCGGTACTGAGTCCATCGGGCCCGCTCGGCCTCGTGCGCGGACGCCAGGCACGTGGCGAGCGTTCGGCGATCCCATGCCCCCACGACCCGACCCACGGCTCGGTCCGGGGGCGCCGGCGAGGGCGCCACCATGCCGGCCCGCGCGAGGTGCCCGATCACCGCCCGTACGGCATCCTCGTCCGATCGCCGCCCGAGGACGCCGGCCAGCTCGGACAGGGGCACGTCGTAGCGTCCGTCGAGGCCGGCCCAGCGCAACCGCTCCGCGACGCCCTCGAACGAGCGCTCCGTCACACGGGCGCGCTGGATGAAGAACACGTGCAGCCCCTTGTCGCGCTGCTCGGCGAACAACAGGCATCGCGACGGGCGACCGTCGCGGCCGGCCCGTCCGGCCTCCTGGTAGTAGGCCTCGAGCGATCCCGGGACCGACGCGTGGCAGACCGTACGGACGTCGGCCTTGTCGATGCCCATCCCGAACGCGTTGGTCGCGACGATCACGCGAACGTCGCCGGTCATGAACCGCTCCTGTGTCGCCGCACGAACTCGCCGGTCGAGACCTGCGTGGTAGACGACCACTTCTTCGCCGAGCGAGCGCGTCAGCAGCTGAGCCAACTGCTCGCTCGTGTCACGGGTGCCGGCGTAGACGATCGCCGGCAACGCGTCCGGCGCGCCGAGCGCGGCGGCGATCCGCCGCCCCTTGTCGAGCGCGCCGCCGCAGCGGACCACGGCGAAGCTCAGGTTCGGCCGGTCGAAGCCGGTGGTCACGCGGACGGGGTCGCGCAGCGCGAGCCGCCGGGCGATGTCGTCGGCCACGCGCGGGGTGGCGGTGGCGGTCAGGCCGATCGTCGCCCGGGCGCCGAGGCGTCTGGCGGCCGACGCGAGCGTGAAGTAGTCGGGGCGGAAGTCGTGTCCCCACTGCGACACGCAGTGGGCCTCGTCGACCACGAACAGACCGACTCGCGCGTGGGAGAGCGCGGCCTCGAACCCCGGCGAGCCGAACCTCTCGGGCGCCACATAGAGAAGACGGACCTCGCCCCGAACGGCCCGCTGCACCGCCTGCGCGTTCAGCGCCCCCCCACGCTGCGCGTTGACGAGCTCGACCCGCCCCGGCGCCACGCTCTCCAGCGACTGCACCTGATCTTGCATCAGCGACACCAGCGGCGAGATGACCAGCGTGAGGTCAGATCGCATCAGCGCCGGCAGCTGGTAACAGAGCGACTTGCCCGAGCCCGTCGGCATCACCACCAGCGAGTCCCGATTGCTCAGCGCGGCCGCGACGGCGTCGGCCTGGCCAGGGCGAAAGCCATCGAAGCCAAAGATCGTGCGGAGCGACTGCAGAGCATCCATCGGACCGGCGACGATACTGCCGGCGGCGGCGGCCCCTAGACCGGCGATACACAGCGCCGCCTGGGCGCGGCCCGCGAGGCAGAGCCCCGTCTACGCCCGCACCAGCGGGAGCTCTGACTCGAACTCGAACTTGCCGCTGGCTTCCTCGGTGCCCTCGAGCGGATAGTCGCCGGTGAAGCACGCGTCGCAGTGGGTGGCTCGGGACACGCCCACCGCCTCGTAGACGCCCTCCATCGAGAGGTAGTGCAGCGAGTCTGCGCCGAGCTCGGCCGTGATCTCCGCCACGTCGCGGTCGTGGGCGATGAGCTCCTCGCGAGTGGACATGTCGATCCCGTAGTGGCACGGGTGCTTGATCGGTGGCGCTGAGATCCGCAGGTGGACCTCGGCGGCGCCGGCCTCGCGCAGCATCTGCACGATCTGACGGGTGGTGTTGCCGCGCACGATCGAGTCGTCGACGACGATCAGCCGCTTGCCCGAGACGACCTCGGGCAGGGGGTTGAACTTCAGCCGCAGACCGTGGCGCCGGAGCTCCTGGCCGGGCTGGATGAACGTCCTCGCGACGTAACGGTTCTTGATGAAGCCGTCGTCCTGGGGGAGTCCGGCGGCGCGGGCGAGTCCGCGCGCCGCGGCGTTGCCCGAGTCGGGCACCGGGATCACGAGATCGGCCTCGACGGGCGCCTCGCGCCACAGAATCTCGCCCATGCGGGCCCGCGCGACCTGCAGCACCGTGCCCGCCATCCGCGAGTCCGGGCGGGCGAAGTAGATGTACTCGAACACGCAGAACGCGTGGCGCTCGGACCCGGCGACGATGCGGGTTCTGATGCCCCGATCGGTGAGCGTGACGACCTCGCCGGGCTGGACCTCGCGCAGGAAGCGCGCGCCGATCAGATCGAACGCGCACGACTCGCTGGCGACGCAGTAGGCGGCGGCGCCCTGCCCATCTTCGATCATCCCGAGCGCGAGCGGGCGCAGGCCGTGCGGGTCGCGGAACGCGACCACGGCGTCCTCGGTCATGACGACGGTGGAGAACGCTCCGCGCAGGCGCGGCAACACCTCGGCGACGGCGTCCTCGATGCGCTCGGCCGGGTGGGTGGCGAGCATCGCGGCGATGATCTCGGAGTCCGAGGTGGAACGAAACGGTACGTCCTGCCCACGCAGCTCCGCGTGCAGTTCGACGGCGTTGATGAGGTTGCCGTTGTGGGCGAGCGCCAGCGTCCGGCGGTCGTCGCGGACGATCGGCTGGGCGTTCTCCCACTCGGAGGAGCCGGTCGTCGAGTAGCGGACGTGACCGATCGCCATGTCGCCGACGAGCGAGCGCAGCATGTGCTCGTCGAACACCTGCGCCACCAGCCCCTGCTCGCGGATCGCCATGATGCTCCCGCCCCGCGGTGCGGTCGCGATCCCCGCGGACTCCTGCCCGCGGTGCTGAAGAGCGAACAGCGCGAAGTACGCGAGGCGAGCGACGTCGTGTTCGGGAGCGTAGATCCCAAAGACTCCGCACTCGTCGCGTGGCCCGTCGCGATGATCATTCGTGGAAAGCATGACTTCGCCAAGCATGCCGCAGGCCTCGGCCAGACCCTTCTAGCGTAGCAACGAGGGTGTCCGGAACAGGCAAAGACGCCGCTATTTGGGGATGACGCGCCCGTAAAACGTCGCTAGACGAGCGCCGAGAGCCCGTCGCTCCAGGCGCTCGAAAGCTCGGCGATCGGGACTTTCAACGCGCCTTCGATCTCGAGCTCGTCCCCGCCCACGCGGCCGATCACCTGAAAGCCGGCCACCGCCCGCTCGTCGCCCGAGACGACGAACGCCCGTCCCGGCGCCTCGGCGAACGGGTCGACCCCGGCCGGGAGCGTGACCGACGCGCCGATGGCGCCGGCGATGCAGCACTCCGCGAGGGCCACCGCGAGACCGCCCTCGGCGACGTCGTGGGCGCTGGCGAGCGCTCCGGACCGCACACGGTTTCGCACGTCCTCATGGACCTCACGAACGGCTCGGGCGTCGATCGGCGGGAGCTCGCCCACGGGCGCCTGGCCGCGAAGCTTGGCGAGCTCCGAGCCGGTCATCGACGGCGCGAACGGCCCGGCGAGCGCGATCAGGTCTCCCTCGCGCGCGAACCCGAGCCGGCCGGCGGACGCCGCGTCCGGCAGCCGCCCGACGATCCCGACCACGGGGGTGGGGAAGATGGGACCGCTCGGTGCCTCGTTGTAGAGCGAGACGTTGCCGCCGACAACGGGGATGCCGAGCGCCTCGCAAGCCTCGGCCAGCCCCTCCACCGCCTCCACGAGCTGCCAGGCCACGTGCGGCTTCTCGGGGTTCCCGAAGTTCAGGCAGTTCGTCAGGCCGAGCGGCTCGGCGCCGACGCAGGCGAGGTTCGCCGAGCACTCGTACACCGCCTCGGCCGCGCCAGCCCGGGGATCGCATGCGACGCGGCGCCCGTTGCCGTCGATCGAGACGGCGATCGCACCGCCGCCGGGCAGCGTCAAGACGGCGGCATCGGCCTCCTCGGGCCGGCGCACGGTCCGGGACTGCACGATCCAGTCGTACTGCTCGAACACGGGCCGACGCGAGGCGACGTTCGCCGAGCGCAGGAGCGCCAGCAGCGTCTCGGCCGGAGACTCGTCACCCGTCAACGCGGCGTCCGGGGCGCCGTAGAGAGGCGCGTCGTCCGCGGCCGGGACCGGGTCGAGGTCGTACATCGGGCACGCGTCGACGAGTACGTCGACGGGCAGCTCGCCGACGAGGGTCCCCGCGTCCAACACCCTCATGCGCCCGGAGTCGGTGACGCAGCCGATCGGCGTCGCCAGCGTCTCCCACCGCTCGCAGACCTCGATCACGTGGCCGACGCGCTCGGGGGCGACCACGCACAGCATCCGCTCCTGGGACTCGGAGATCATGATCTCGAACGGCTCGAGGCCCTCCTCGCGCAGGGGCACCCGGGAGACGTCGATGTCGAGGCCGACGCCGCCCTTGCTCGCCATCTCCGACGCGGACGAGGTGAGTCCCGCGGCGCCCAGGTCCTGGAGTGAGACCAGGAGCTCGCGGTCGAGCAGCTCGAGGCAGCACTCGAGCAGCTTCTTCTCTGCGAACGGGTCCCCGATCTGGACCGATGGGCGCTTCGCCTCGTCGCCCTCACCGAGCTCGGCGCTCGCGAGCACGGACGCGCCCCCGATCCCATCGCGACCGGTCAGCGCGCCGAGCAAGACGAGTACGTTGCCCGGACCGGCGGCGGCGCTGCGAGTCAGCCGCTCGTGCGGAGCGAGCCCCAGGCACATCGCGTTGATCAGGCAGTTCTGCTCGTAGCTCTGCTCGAAGTAGATCTCGCCGCCGAGCGTGGGGACGCCGATCGAATTGCCGTAATGGCCGATTCCGGCGACGGCGCGCTCGAGCAGGTAGCGCGAGCGCTGCGAGTCGGCCGGCTCCCCGAACCGGAGCGAGTCGAGCACCGCGATCGGCCGGGCACCGACCGCGAACACGTCGCGCAGGATCCCGCCGACGCCCGTCGCCGCCCCCTGGAAGGGCTCGACGGCGCTCGGATGGTTGTGGGACTCGACCTTGAACGCGACCGCCAGCCCGCCCCCCACGTCGACCGCTCCGGCGTTCTCACCTGGGCCCATCAGCAGATGCGGCCCGTCGGTCGGGAGGCGGCGCAACAGCTTGCGGGAGTGCTTGTAGGCGCAGTGCTCGGACCACATCAACGACAGCATCGCCAGCTCGACGTCGTTCGGCTCACGGCCGAGCCGATCGAGGATCAGCTCGTACTCGTAGTCGGTGAGACCTAGAGCGCGGTGCGCTCCGCGGGGCATCCCGCCCCGCGTTCTGACCGGGTCCGGCGGCGTCCCGCCGCCGTTAACGAACGAAAACGCGGTCGGCGACATGCGTTCTCATCGACTCGAAGATCTTGAGTCCGTCGGTGGAGCCGGTCAGCGGGTCGACCGCGTGCTCAGGATGCGGCATCAGGCCGAACACGTTCCCGCGCTCGTTGCGGACGCCGGCGATATCGCGCAGGGAGCCGTTCGGGTTCTCGCCGGGGGCGTACCGGAGCAGGACCTGCCCCGATGCCTCCAGCCGGTCGAGCTCGTCGGCGGGCGCGTAGAACCGCCCCGTCGTGTGCTTGACCGGGATCGAGAGACGCTGCCCTTCGACACACGCGCGCGTGAAGGCGCTGTCGTTGTGGACGACCTCCAGTCCGACCTGCCGGCAGACGAACCGCAGCGACACATTCGGCAGCAGCGCGCCCGGGAGCAGACCGGCCTCGCACAGGACCTGAAACCCGTTGCAGATCCCCAGGACCAGGCCACCATCGCGAGCGAACTCCGCCACCTCCTCCATCACCGGCGCAAATCGGGCGATCGCACCGGCGCGCAGGTAGTCCCCGTACGAGAAGCCGCCGGGGACGACGACCGCATCGACGCCGTGCAGGTCGCGGTCCGCGTGCCACAGCAGGACCGCCTGTCCCACCCGCGCGGCCGCCTCCATCGCGTCGACGTCGTCGCACGACCCCGGGAAGCGGATCACGCCGAACTTCACGATGGCGCCTCGACGATCTCGTATTCCTCGATCAGGGGGTTCGCCAGCAGCCGCTCGCACATTTCGGGCAGCCGAGCAGGGTCCTCGACCTCGAGCTCCACCAACCGGCCGACGTGGACGTGCCGGACGCCCTGAAAGCCGAGCGCCGGCAGCGCCCGCTCGACGGCCTGGCCCTGCGGATCGAGGATCCCCTCCTTCGGTCTGACCAGGACCCGTGCCTTCATGCCGCGCCGGTGCGCCGAAGCCACCCGTCGAACGGCTCACCCACGATCCGCTCGTATGCCTCGACGTACTTCTCGCGCGTGCGAGCCACCACGTCGTCGGGGATCGGTGGGGCCGGCGGGGAGCGATCCCAGCCGGTCGACGAAGCCCAGTCGCGCACGAACTGCTTGTCGAAGCTCGGTTGGCCCCGGCCCGGCTGGTACTGATCGGCGGGCCAGAAACGCGATGAGTCCGGCGTGCAGACCTCGTCGCCGAGGGTCAGCTGCCCTTCGGCGTCGAGACCGAACTCGAACTTCGTGTCGGCGAGGATGATCCCGCGCGAGCGGGCGTGGTCGGCCGCGTATCCATAGACGGCGATCGACATATCCCGCAACCGTTCGGCCAGGGCCCGATCGCCGACCAGCCGCACCGCCCCTTCGAAGTCGATCGCCTCGTCGTGCCCGACATCCGCCTTCGTGGACGGAGTGAACATCGGTTCCGGCAGACGATCGGACTCGCGCAGCCCCGCCGGCAGCTCGATACCCGACACGGCGCCGGTCCGCTGGTAGTCCTTCCACCCCGAGCCGCTCAGGTAGCCGCGGACGACGCACTCGACGGGCAGCATGTCGAGCTTGCGCACGACCATCGCGCGGCCGCGGACCTCGTTCGGCACGCCCTCGGTGACCGACAACAGGTGGTTCGGGACGATTCCGGACGTGCGCTCGAACCAGAACGTCGAGAGCCCCGTGAGCACGTTGCCCTTGTCCGGGATCGGGGTCGGATGGACGACGTCGTACGTCGAGATCCGGTCCGAGGCGGCGATCAGCAGCGACTGATTCGATCTCTCGTAGATTTCGCGGACCTTCCCCGAGGCGATGAGGGGTAGGTCGGCGATGGCAGTCACTGGGCCGATCGTAGCAACGGTCCCGGCGCTCGCCTGGGCCCTCCGGCGCCCCTCACGTACGCGCCAGGCCTAAGCGCACGCCGGCCGGCTCTGGAACAACTCCTAGGTCGATCGCATCCAAGCGACCGACGATCACGTCGGCGTAGCGGACGAACGGGGCGTAGTCGAAGATCGCGTCGAGATCGAGCGCGGCGCCCGCCGGGTCGGCGGCGAGCAGGTCGCGCAGCTGCACGCGCTCCTCGACCGCCCGTTGCGCCAGCCGCTGGACGATCCGGTAGGCGTCGTCCCGCGTGAGACCGTGCTCCACCAGCGCCAGCAGCACCCGCTGGGAGAAGAGCGCCCCGTAGGTCAGATCGAGGTTCTCGCGCATCCGGCGAGCGTCCACGACCGTCCCCTCGACCAGCGCGATCACGCGCCGCTGCATGTGGTCCAGCAGCGTGGTCGAGTCGGGCAGGATGATGCGCTCGACCGACGAGTGCGAGATGTCGCGCTCGTGCCAAAGCGAGACGTTCTCGACCGCGGCCGACGCGTTGCCGCGGAGCACGCGAGCCAGCCCGGCGACCTGCTCCGACTTGATCGGGTTGCGCTTGTGCGGCATCGCGCTCGACCCCTTCTGCCCTTCGGCAAACGGCTCGCGCACCTCGCTGACCTCGGTCCGCGCCAGGTGGCGGAGCTCGGTCGCGAACCGCTCGAGTCCCGCGCCCGCGAGCGCGATCGCCTGTAGCAGCTCGGCGTGCCGGTCGCGCGCGACCACCTGCGTCGAGACGGGCTCGCGCTCCAGCCCGAGCCGGCGCAGCACGCGCTCCTCGAAGTCCGGCGAGGTAGCCGAGTAGGTCCCGACGGCGCCGGAGATCGCTCCCACCGCTGCTTGCTCGAAGGCCAGCTCGAGCCGGCGAAGATTGCGGTCCGCCTCGAAGGCAAAGCCGGCCAGCTTGATCCCGAACGTGGTGGGCTCGGCGTGGATCCCGTGGGTCCGGCCGACGCACAGCGTGTGCACGTGTTCGCGGGCGCGAGCGGCGAACGCCTCCACGAGCCGCCGCGAGTCCGGAAGGACGAGCTCGCCGACCCGCCGCAGCTGGAGGGCCAGACCGGTGTCGAGCACGTCGCTCGAGGTCAATCCGTAATGGATCCAGCGACCGGCGGGGCCAGCCGACGCCGCGAGCACGTCGACGAACGCGGCCGTGTCGTGGTCGGTCACCTTCTCGCGCTCCTCGATCGCCTCTACGGTGAAGGTCGCACGCCGGATCGCCTCGAGCTCTTCGGCGGTGGGGCCGTCCATCTCCTCGCAGGCGGCGACCTCGACCTCGCGCATCGCCTCGAACCGGGCGTGGTCCGACCACGCCTCGGCGAGAGCATCCCGTGTGTAGCGAGCGATCACGAATCGATTATCGACCAGGCGCCCGTCACGAGCTCAGCCGCCTCCGAGTTGGACCGCCTTGACGACCAGCATCGCGACGGCGACCACCAGATACCCCTCCAGCGTCAGCATCGCGATCCGGCGCAGCGCCGATTGCTTCGGACGCGCCAGCAGCGCGATCGGCGGCATCGTCCACTGCTCTCGCGCGACCGCCGGTCCGGCCTGGACCGCCTTCGCGGGATGCCGCCGCGTCGGGCCCCACACGACGGCGCCGACGGCCAGCAGCCCGATCGCCAGCACGATGCCGCCCACGAGCGCGAACGTCGTCACGTTGATGCTCGGGAACAGAGTCGTCGCCATCAGGATCAGCGATAGGAGCACGAGTATCGCGATGATCACGCTGGCCAGGGCGTTCAACCAGGCCCGGTTGCACCACGGCCCAAGCACCTCACGGTCGTTGCAGAGCAGGAGCAGGAACATGCTCGCGCTCGGCAGCAGCACCCCGGCGAGTGCCTGCACGGCTTCTGTGATCAGCCCGAGCGGCGCACCGGGGATCAGCACGATCACGGCGGCGCCGACGACCACCAAGGAGAACATCGCGTAGAAGCCCTTGGCGTCGCGAAAGCTGCGGTGCAATGAGCTCTTGGTGCCGAAGATGTCGCCGAACGCATAGCTGGTCGAGAGCGTCAGTGCGCCGGCGCCGATCAGCGAGGCGTTCAGCAGGACGATCGCAAAGAACGCTCCGGCCGCGGGCCCCAAGACCGCCTTGAGTCCGGATGCCGTTCCGCCCGCGTCGGTGAAGTGGCCGAAATAGGGGGTACCCCCGAACGCGAACGCCGACACGCACATCAGGGCTGCGGCCCCGACCACGACCACCACCGCGCCGATCCAGGTGTCCAACCGCTCGTAGTTGATCCAGCGCGGCGTGATCCGTTTGTCGACGATGTTCGACTGCTGGAAGAAGAGCTGCCAGGGCGCCACGGTCGTGCCGACGATTGCGATGATCAGCAGCACCGAGGTCGAGCTTGCCCCGCCCTGGATCCCGGGCACAAGAAAGTCGTGCACGATCGGGCCGGCCTGGGGATGACTCATGAAGAACAGGGGGATTGTGAGGAGGTTCGCGAACACGAACACGAACATCGAGCGTTCCCATGAGCGGAAGCTGCCGCTGGCGGTGATCGCGATCAGCGCCACGGCGGCGATCGGCACCGCGACGTATTGAGAGACTCCGAAATAGCCGAGCGAAAGGCTGACGCCGATGAACTCGGTGACGACCGTGAGGAAGTTGAGCACGAACAGGTCGATCACCGAGAACCAGCCCCAGAAGCGGCCGAACCGCTCGAGGATCAGGCGTGCGTGTCCGACTCCGGTGACCGCGCCGAGTCTCACCACCATCTCCTGGTTGACAAGCAGGACGGGCACGAGCAGCAACAGCACCCACAGCAGGCTCGTCCCGAAGTTCTGGCCCGCCTGCGAGTAGGTGGCGACTCCGCCGGCGTCGTTGTCGCCGACCATCACGATCAGGCCGGGGCCGATGATCGCGAGCAGGGCAAGGAGCCGCGGCCGGATCCCTCGATGCCTCCCCTCGTGCAGGCGGATCGTGCCGAACGCGCCCTGGATGTCGCCGACATGAGCGGAGTCGAGCACGGCGCGTTCGCGCGTCCGCTCAGACGCCGACGGCGGGGACGGGTTGCTAGCCATCTGCTCGACCTCCTTTCTCTGAGCCCGCGTGCATCAGCCGCGGCGGGCCGGAGGTCGTCAAGCGCCGTGGATCAGGTCACGGCGCGCGAGTCGATCCTCACGGCACCCACCGCGGGGCTACTACTTCGGGGTCGCTCGCTGTCTTGGTATGCGTAGGCGTCCATCATCGTGTTAATGGCTTGTAAACCGCTGATTTGCGGTCGGTTTGAGGGTACCACCGGACCGTCTTAGTGACCGCCCTAATCGCGCGCCACGCCGGCCCGACGGCGCCACTCCTCCGGCACGAGGAGCTCGAGCACGTCATCGACCGCGATCACTCCGACCGGCTTGCCGTCGCCGTCGACGACCGGCATCGCGATCAAGTTGTAGTCGCTCATCAGCGTCGCCACCTCGGGCACGTCGGCCTCGGCCGGGACGGTCGGGATCGGGCTTTGGTCGATCACGTTGCGGACCTGCTCGTCGGGCTCGACCCGGATGAGATCGATCAGCGACAGCGCCCCCATCAGCGTCTCCGCATCGCCGAGCACGCACACGATCGAGCCTTGCTGCTGGCCGACCCCGGTCGCCCGGACCTTGGCCAGCGCCTCGCCGGCGGTGGCGTCGGCGGGAACGGAGACGAAGTCCGGATCCATCAGCCCCCCGGCCGTCGACGGGTTGTACCCGAGCACGCTTCTGATCTTGCGCTGCTTGGCCGGCGGCAGCAGGTTGAGGATCGGAAGGCGGCGGTCCTGGTCGATCTGCAGCAGGAGGTCGGCGGCGTCATCGCTCGCCATTCGCGCCAGCAGCGCGGCCGCCTCCTCGTCGGAGCGCTCGCGCAGGAACTCGACCTGATGCTCGTCGTCCATCTCCTCGAACACGTCGGCTTCGAGCTCCTTGTCCTCGCCGACCGCCTCGAGGATCTCCTCACCCTCCTGGTGCGAGGCGGCTTCGACGAGATCGGCGATCTGCGCCGGGTGGAGCCTGGCCAGCCGGCGTGAGGCCAGCTTCAGACGGGAAGTCGGCACGTGGCCCACAAACGGCTCGAGCTCCCCCCATGGGATGAACTGCCGGTGCTCGCTGTCGTGGCCGCGGAAGCGGCGCGGCAGCAGCCGCCACAGACGGGGGCGGAAGCTCGGGTCGATGCCGGCGACTCGCCACACCCCGTCGTCGGACACCACCTCCACCTCGTGCGCGGTCACCAGTCGCGCCGTACCTACGTTGATCAACTTGCGGTCGAGAACGTCGGAGCGGAGCAGGATCTCCCCGGGCCTGCGGTCGAACTGCGCCAGGTCCAGCTTCGTCGTGGACGTGCGCACGTCGTGGGGGCCGAGCTGCTCTATCCGTTCGATCAGGACGAACAGATCTCGTCCGGCAATCCTCGCCACGACGCCCGTGACCGGGGGAAGCGCGTCGCCGGTGTCCAGCCTGGCGACGACGTCTTGCACTTGCCCGAGCCGCTCTCCCGCCGAGTCGAGAAGCGGACTTCCGGCGACCGAGGACACATGGATGACGGTGTCGGGCATCAGCTGCCGCCCGTTAACGCTAGCGCGCTGGTCTCACGCCGCGAGGATCCGGGCTGCCAGCACGGCGGCGTTGCGCGCGTTGTCGACGCCGACGCACGCGACCGGCACGCCGGGTGGCATCTGCGCGATCGACAGCAGCGCGTCGAGGCCGCCGGCGACCGACGTGCGGCTCGTGAGCGGGACGCCGATCACGGGCAGATCGCTGTGGGCCGCGACCACGCCGGGGAGCGCGGCGGACAGGCCGGCGCCGGCGATGATCACGCGCAGACCGCGGATTCGCGCGTTCTTCGCGTAATCGGCGACCTTGTCGGGCTCGCGGTGGGCGGACATCACCCTGACCTCGGACGTGATGCCCCGTTCGCTCAGCTCCTTCTCGGCGGCCTCCATCGCCGCCATGTCGCTCTTGGAGCCCATCACGATGCCCACCAGCGGTCCGCCGATGTCGAGCTCTTCGAACGCGGCCGCGGGCTCGGCCATCGCCTGGGGAACCTCGGGCGCCGGCTCGGTCACGCGCGGCTCCGCTGACCCTCGACCAGTCGCAGCGCGATGTCGCCGCGGAACTGCTTGCCGTCGAACTGGATCATGTTCGCGGCAGCATATGCGGCATCCCGGGCGGCGACGGCGTCGCGGCCGAGCGCGGTCACGCCCAGGACGCGCCCGCCCGCGGTGACGAGCTGGCCCGACCGGGATCGCGCGGTGCCCGCATGCGTCACGTACACGTCGGCGGGGACCTCGTCCAATCCGGTGATCACGTCGCCGCTCGACGAGGACGCGGGATAGCCGCGACTGGCGAGCACGACCGTCACGGCCGTCTCGGGCGCCCACTCCAGGCGAGCGCCATCGAGTCCTCCCGGCGCGATCGTGGCCTTCATCAATCCGAGCAGGTCCGAGCCCAGCCGAGGGAGGATCGCCTGCGTCTCGGGATCCCCGAAGCGCACGTTGAACTCGAGAACCTTGATTCCGTCAGCGCTCATCATCAGACCGGCGTACAGGACCCCGCGGAACGGCGTCCCACGCCGCGCGAGCTCGTCGAGCACCGGCTGGTGGACTGCCGCGCAGATCTCGCGGGCACGGGCGTGGTCGACCGACGGTACCGGCGAATATGACCCCATCCCGCCGGTGTTCGGACCCTCGTCGTCGTCGAAGATCCGCTTGTAGTCCTGGGCCGACGCGAGCGGCACGGCTGTCCGCCCGTCGCACAACGCCAGCAGCGAGAGCTCGTCGCCCTCGAGATGCTCCTCGACGATCACCCGATCCGTGTCGAACCGGCGCTCGACGAGCAGGGCGTGGAACGCTTCGCGGGCGCTCGCCTCGTCCGGGGCGATGATCACTCCTTTGCCGGCCGCCAGTCCGTCCGCCTTGATCACCGCCGGGTAGTGGTCGACCGCGGCGAGTCCCTCCTCGGGCGTGTGGACGACCTTGTAGCCCGCGGTGGGCACGCCGGCGGCGTCCATCACGTCCTTGCAGAACACCTTGGATCCCTCGAGCCGAGCGGCGGCGCCGGTCGGCCCGAACGAGGGAATTCCCGCCTCGGCGAGAGCGTCGACGAGCCCGGCCACGAGCGGCGCCTCGGGGCCGACGACGACCAGCGACGCCTGCTCGTCGCGAGCGGCTGCGACGAGTCCGTCGAGATCGTCGGCTCCCACATCGAGCACTCGGACCTGCTCGGCGATCCCCGCATTCCCCGGTGCACAGATCACCTCGGGCGATTCGGGCGAGCGCAGCAGCGCCTGCACGAGCGCGTGCTCGCGCCCGCCGGAGCCGACGACCAGCGTGCGCTGCCTCCTGTCCTCAGATGGCGCCAATGAAGTCGTCGATCGGGATCGCCACCAGGGTCTCGTACTTCGCCGTGCCGCGCGACCCGAGCTCGAGCGAGACGCGGGATATGGTCTTCTCGTCCGGCGCCTCGACGACGTTCACGAAGTCGAACTGCCCGAGCGTTGCCCACTGCGCCTTGACCGTCGCGCCGAGCTGCTCCACCTCGCGGTTCACCTCGCGGATCCGTGACGGGTTGTTCTTGATCGTCTGCACGCCTTCAGGGGTCAGAGTCGAGAGCATGATGTATGTCGGCATAGCCATCTCCTTCTCGCCATGGTGAAGCCGCACTTCTACCACGGCGGGGGCGCTTCGGTCCTTCGGCCGTAAGCGCCCCGGTAAGCTCCGGCCGTCAAGCGGACTGCTGCGATGGCTCATTCAGAGACCAGATTCGCCAGGGCAGGCGATCTGAGCATCGCCTACCAGACGCTGGGCGACGGCGACATCGATCTGATCCTGATCCCCCAGTGGCTCTCGAACATCGAGCAGTACTGGGAGCATCCCGAGGCGGCGTACTTCCTGCGACGGATCGCGTCATTCGCCCGGCTGATCATCTTCGACAAGCGCGGGACCGGCCTGTCGGATCCCGTGCCGAGCACGCAGACGCTCGAGGAGCGGATGGACGACGTGATCGCGGTCATGGACGCCGTCGGCTCCGAGCGCGCTGTGCTGTTCGGCCCGTCCGAGGGCGGCCCGATGGCGGCGCTGTTCGCCGCGACCTACCCCGAGCGCTGCATCAGCCTGATTCTCTACGGGACACTCGCACGCTGGCTTCGGGCTCCCGACTACCCGCAGGGGCGACCCCCGGAGCTCGTCGCCGCGTACGGCAAGGTGTGGATCGACGGCTGGGGCACCGGCGCATCGCTGAACGTGCTCGCGCCATCGCTCGTAGACGACGAGCGGTTCCGCCGGTGGTGGGGGCGGTTCGAGCGCTACTCGGTTCGGCCGTCGATGGTCGCGCCGATCTTCGACGCCCTGGCCGAGCTCGACATCCGGGCGGTGCTCCCGGCGATCCGCGTCCCGACGTTGATCATCCACCGCCGTGGCGACCGCCTGGTCGACGTGGCCAACGGCCGCTTCCTGGCCGAGCAGATCCCGCAGGCTCGCTACGTCGAGCTGCCGGGTGACGACCACATCTACTTCACGGGCGACTCCGATGCGCTCCTCGACGAGATCGAGGAGTTCGTCACCGGCTCGCGCGGCGCCCACGAACCGGATCGTGTGCTCGCCACGGTCATGTTCACCGACATCGTCGGCTCGACCGAACACGCGGCGCGTCTCGGCGACCGCCGCTGGCACGAGCTGATCGCGGACCACGACCGGCTCCTACAGGGTCGGATCGCCGACTACCGGGGGCGGACGGTCCGACGGACCGGCGACGGCGTGTTCGCGTCGTTTGATGGCCCGGCGCGGGCGATTCGCTGTGCCGTCTCGCTGCTCGATGCCGGCCGGAGCCTCGAGCTATCACTGCGCGCCGGCCTCCACACGGGCGAATGCGAGCTCGCCGGCGACGATCTCGCCGGCGTCACGGTCCACATCGGCGCGCGCATCGCGGATCTCGCCGAGGCAAATCAGGTCCTCGTCTCCGGAACCGTCCGCGACCTCGTGGTCGGATCGAACATCCCATTCAGCTTCCGCGGCGTCGAATCACTCGACGGCGTGCCCGGAGAGTGGCGCCTGTTCACCGTCGATGACGAGAACGGGACGCCAACCCCCCGAAAGCAATAGCTGGGCCCCGAGTAGGAGTCGTGGGCTCTCGGCCAGCGGGCGCTTCTTTGGCGCCCGTCGCCTCTGAATGGCGGGCGGCTCGGTAAAAAGGCGGCAGGGAAGGAGTGGGTGAGGGCGGTGGCGCGTCGCCGGAGCCCGCGGTCTGGGCTGCTTGGGCGCTCATGCGGGTCTTCGTGGCGACTCTGTATTCGGAGTGTGTCGAGAGTGTCACGGGGATGGTGCATAGCACGTCAACACCGGCGCCAGATCCGAGCCCTGTCGTATTGAGCACACTCTTCGTGCACAACTCGACAGGCCTCGCCATCCGGCCCCGAATTGTCGTGCTATGCACCATCGAAACGGCCCGCGATCCCGCCCAGTCCCTCTCCTTCCCCAGCGCCGTGTTACCGGGCCGCCCGCCACTCAGAGGCGGCCGAAAGTCGACCGCCACCGAGCAAACGCCCCGCGACACACAAACGCCACCGCGAAAGCCGAACCAAAAGGGCGCGCCCCCAAAGGCGCGCCCCCCTGACCACTGCTAGACCGCCGCCGCCGCCTCCGCACGCTCGAAGACCATGTCGCCGTCGGCGGCGTCGATCCGGACGGTGTCGCCGGATGCGAACCGCCCCTCGAGGATCGCCAGCGCCAGCGGATCGACGAGCCGCTTCTGGATCACGCGCTTCAGCGGGCGAGCGCCGTAGGTCGGGTCGTAGCCGAGGTTCCCGAGCAGCGTCCGCGCCGTGTCGGTGAGCTCGATCTCGATGTCCCGCTCGCGGACTCGCCGCACGAGCTGCTCGACCTGGAGATCGACGATCTCCGAGATCTGCTCGCGGGTCAGCGACTGGAACTCGACGATGTCGTCGAGACGGTTGATGAACTCCGGCTTGAAGTAGGACTCGACGCCGGCCCGGCCGCCCGGAATGTTCGAGGTCATGATCAGGACCGTGTTCTTGAACGACACCGTGCGGCCCTGGCCATCGGTCAGGCGGCCGTCGTCCATCACCTGCAGAAGTGTGTTGAACACGTCCGGGTGGGCCTTTTCGATCTCGTCGAGCAGCACCACCGAGTAGGGGCGCCGGCGGACCGCCTCAGTCAGCTGCCCGCCCTCGTCGTAACCGACGTATCCGGGCGGGGCGCCGACGAGCCGCGAGACCGAGTGCTTCTCCATGTACTCGGACATATCGATCCGGACCATCGCGTCCTGGCTGTCGAACATGAACTCGGCGAGGGCGCGCGCCAGCTCGGTCTTGCCGACGCCGGTCGGCCCGAGGAACAGGAACGTCCCGATCGGACGGTTGGGGTCCTGCAACCCGGCGCGAGAGCGCCGCAGCGCGGCCGAGACGGCCTCGACCGCCTCGTCCTGGCCGATCACGCGCTGATGCAGCCGCTCCTCCATGTGCACGAGCTTCTCGATCTCGCCCTCCATCAGGCGCGAGACGGGAATGCCCGTCCACTTGGCCACGACCTCGGCGACGTCCTCTGCGTCGACGTCGTCCTTCAGGAACCTCGGGCCCGAGCCGGCCTCGGCGGCAGCCTCGGCGCTCTCGGCCGCCTCCAGGCGCTTCTCGAGCTCGGGGATCGTCCCGTACTGGAGCTCGGCGGCGCGACCGAGATCGGCCTCGCGCTGCGCGCGCTCGAGCTCGATCTTGGCCTGGTCGATCTTCTCGCGGACCTCCGAGGTCGCTCCGATCGTCTCCTTCTCGCGCTGCCATTCGGCGTGCATCCCGGCGGAGCGCTCCTTCTCCTCGGCGAGCGTCCGCTCGAGCTGCTCACGGCGCGCGACAGTACCGGGGTCGTCGTCCTCGCCCAGCGACTGGAGCTCGATCTCGAGCTGCATGATGTGGCGATCGACCTCGTCGATCTCGGTCGGCTTGGAGTCGATCTCCATCCGGATGCGCGACGCCGCCTCGTCGACCAGGTCGATGGCCTTGTCGGGGAGGAAGCGGTCGGCGATGTAACGGTGGCTGAGCGTGGCCGCCGCGACGAGCGCCGAGTCCTGGATCTTCACGTTGTGGTGGACCTGGTAGCGGTCCTTCAGCCCGCGGAGGATCGCGATCGTGTCCTCGACCGTCGGCTCCCCCACAAACACGGGCTGGAAGCGCCGCTCGAGCGCCGGATCCTTCTCGATGTGCTTGCGGTACTCGTCGAGCGTCGTCGCGCCCACTGCCCGCAGCTCCCCGCGCGCGAGCATCGGCTTGAGCATGTTGCCGGCGTCCATGGCGCCCTCGGCGGCGCCGGCGCCGACGATCGTGTGGAGCTCGTCGATGAAGACGATGATCTGCCCCTTCGCGTCGCTGATCTCCTTGAGGACGGCCTTCAGCCGGTCCTCAAACTCTCCGCGGTACTTGGAGCCGGCGACCATCGCGCTGAGGTCGAGCGCCATCAGCCGCCGGTCACGGAGACCCTCGGGGACGTCGCCGGCGACGATCCGCTGGGCCAGGCCCTCGACGATCGCCGTCTTGCCGACGCCCGGCTCGCCGATGAGCACGGGGTTGTTCTTCGTGCGCCGGCTCAGCACCTGAATCACACGGCGGATCTCGTCGTCGCGGCCGATCACGGGATCGAGCGACCCCTGTGCGGCGGCCTCGGTGAGGTCGCGGGCGAAGCGCTTCAGCGCCTGGAACTTGTCCTCGGGATTCTCGTCGGTGACCCGGTGGCCGCCACGGACCTCGGAAATCGCCTTGAGCAACTGGTCGCGGCTGGCACCGGAGCTGCGGAGCGCGTCGCCGGCCTTGCCCGGGTGGGCGGCAATTGCCAGCATCAGGTGCTCTGTCGAGATGTACTCGTCGCCGAGATCCCGCATCTCCTTCTCCGCGTCGCGCAAGATCTGCACGAGCTCGCTGGACCCGCCGGCGGGCTCGGAGGCGCCGGCGCTCAGCTTCGGAAGCGCGTCCAGGGCGGGCCCGAGCGCCTGGCGAACGGCCCCGGGGTCGACACCGAGCTTGCGCAGCACGGGTGCGACGACGCCACCATCCTGCTCGAGCAGCACCGCGAGCAGGTGCTCGGGCGTCGTCTGCGGGTTGCGCCGCTCGTCGGCCAACCGCTGCGCGGCCTCAAGCGCCTCGCGGGACTTGATTGTGAAACGGTCTAGTTGCATAGGATCTGATATTCGGATTCGGGTGTAGGGTGGCTGAAAAATCTAAGTCTGCTGGACTTAGATTATGGCATATCTCGTGGCGGATTTGGGCCGATTTGGCCCGATTTCTTCGCGAATTGGATCGGCTGGCATCCGCTCCGCCCGGACGTTTCCCAGTCGGCGGCCCGGGGAACACCAGAAGTGGGTCACGTCGAGGGAGAGGAGGACTGCCGATGCCGACGACACACCGCCGGACATCAGCGCGAAGTCCCGGCCCTACAGGACAGCGAGAGGAGGTCACGCTCGCCGTGTCCTGCGACAAGGACGCTCCGGCTGCTGCCCGGGACCTGATTCGCGAGCTCGGTGGCGCCGGATCGCAGTTCGACGACGCGGTCCTGATCGCGAGCGAGCTGGTCAGCAACGCCGTCCTCCATTCCGGCGGAAGCGAGGACGACGAGCTGACCGTCGACGTCGCGCTACGCCAGCGTCGGGTGATGATCGCGGTGATCGACCCTGGGCGCTCGGGCACACGCGCCCGGGTGCAATCCGGTGGCGACGGCTTCAGCGGATTCGGCCTGCGCCTTGTAGACGAGCTCGCGGACCGTTGGGGTTCGGAGCGGACCGACCGCCATCGCGTGTGGGCCGAGCTGGCGCTGCCGAGCTGAGAAGCCCGGCGGCGTGAACAGCTCGGCGGCCCGAGGAGCCGGCCGCCTTAGCTCGCCAGCCTCATCTTCCGGCCGCCGGTCTGGAACTCGATTCTGTGCTGCCCGGTGATCAGAACCCCGAACACTGTGGCGCTGATCCGGTGATGGCCGGCCGTCGCGGTGTGGAGTCGCCGCAGCTCCTTGCGCGAGAACTTGATCGGGATCGTCCGCGAGCCCTCCCCTGCGATTTGGAACACGCTCGACTCGACCGCGAACGGCTTCTTATGCGCGATCGTGACCATCGCGTACGCCCCGATCCGGCAGGGCCCGGTGCAGGTCAGTCTCGCGAGAATCTGGCGACGCCTGATCGGCCGCTGCCCGCCGGGGAGCGAGAGGCCGATCTGTGGCGGTTGCATCGAGACCGCGAGGGGAGCGAGCGCCGCGAGGTTGACGCTGCCCCACCCCGAGGCCCTGTCGTAGCCCCGAATCGCCGTGCAGCAGCCGAGCGGTCTGCCGTCGCCGGGGATGAACGGCCCGACGTCGTTGCCGTAGGTGAGCACGTCGTCGAAGACCTGGCTGGTGAGCGTCGGCGACTGGCCGAGCTGGTAGATGAGAGGATTGGCCAGCCCGAGGTCCTGGCGGTCGTGCATCCTCAGCTCCTGATCGACGAGCGCGAAGCCTCCGGCCAATAGCGGCGTCGATGCGCTCGTGCCACCCACCGATTGCCAGGGGTTCGTGTTGCCCGGGTTGATGCACTCGCCCTGCGCCGAGCAGAACACGGCGTAGCCGGGGATGATGTCCGCCAGCATCGAGACGTCGGGCACCGCGCGGCTCGCAGCCGTGATGGTGGGGTCCTGGTAGAACGGCCGGCGGAACAGCGCGCTCGAGCCGCCGCCGGCCGCGGACCCGGGCTGAACGTCCGTGTCGTTCCAGACCACCTGGTCGGTCACCTGGTTCGCCGGGTTGAGCAGGAGGTTGGTGCCGCCCACGCCGGTCACCCAGTCCGACGATGCCGGATAATTGACGGAGAGTCTGTCGATGGGCAGGCCGTCGGGCCCGAGGCAGTCCGCCGACCCCGAGTCTCCGCTCGAGGCCAGGAACGTGACCCCGCTGAGCGCCGCGATCTCGAGCGCCCCCTCCGTCGCCTCGATGCCCTTCACGCCGATCGCGGCAAAAACCGCCGGCTCGCACAGACCGAGCGACGCTGAGATCACCTCTGGCTGGCGGCCGTGGTTCTGGAGCGGCGCGGTCATCGCCTCAAGCGTGTCGGCGGCGCTCGAGTTGCTCTCGTAGACGTCGATCGCCTTGAGGCCCGGAGCGGCGGCGTCGAGCGCCTCGATGTCAAGCGTCGATTCGCCACCCGGGGCCAGGAGGTGCTTCACACCGACCGAGAACGCGTTCAGCTGCGGAACGTGCAGCCCGAAGCACTGCGCAAACGTGTTTATGTCGGAGGTCTTGAAGCCGTCGATCTCGATCAGGGCCACCCGCTCGCCCTGGCCACTGAAGCCAGAGCTGTGGAGCTGGTCGAAGCCGTAGGCCGTCAGATACTGATTCGGCGTGAATCCGGCGGTGGCGGCATCCCCGCCCAGCTCGCCGGCGCCGCGACCGGCGGCGCACCCGCTCGGTGTCCCGGTCCGGGGGAACGCCGACGTCGGCTGGGCCGCCGCATCGGCAAGACGATCGCGGCGGCTGGCGACGGCCCGGCGCGGTCCCGAGAGCGGCTGCGTGTCCAGCCCGATCACCCCTTCAACGACGCCACTGAGCGCGCGCGGGATTCCAACCGGCCTGCCCGGCGCGATGAACTGCGTGTGCCGCGCCGAGCGGAACGTGGTGAGCGGCGTCGCGAACGCCCGCTCGGCGCTGGAGGCCGTCATCGTGGCGTAGGCAAACAATCCGGTCGCGTCGATTCTGACGTCGGTGGCGCCCGCCCTACGGAGGTAGCGGAGGACCCGACTGCGAGTCTGGGGGGAGGCCCCGAACCGCTGCGCCGACTGCTGGATCGACTCGTAGTGGGCGTATAGCGGGGAGCCCGGCGTCGAGACCTCCTGGGCGAGCTGCGCCAGGCCGCCGTCGTGGACGACGAGCGGCAGCACGAGCGCAAGCGGCTGTGAGGACGGGGCCGGACCCACCGCGGTGGCCCGCGCCACCGGCGAAGAGGCTCGGGCCGGTGCCGACACCGCGAGCACGATCAGTGCGCACAGTACGGCGGCGGAGCCGAGCTCGCGCAGCGCCCTCGCGTTAGCCGAGCGTGCCTCCCGCTCTCCCCATAGGCGCGTCAACACTCACAGATGGTCGCACAGCCGGCGAGCGGCCGCGACTAGTTGCTGCGCTCGACCTGAATCTTGAACGTCTTCAGGTCGGCGGTGCGAATCAGCTCGCCGCCCTGCTCGTAGGGCACGATCTCGGCCCGGAGTTCGCGGCGAATCGCCTCGAGCCGCTCGACCTCGGCCTTCAGCTCCCCCGCGCGGCGCTCGAGCGCGGCCACCTTGCGAGCCATCGCCTCGAGCTTCTCCTCGAGCTCGAAGACGCGCTCGACACCGGCCAGGTTCATGCCCAGCTCGGCGGTCATCCCCTGGATCCGCCGGAGCCGGTCGACGTCCGCGTGGGAATACAGACGAGTTCCCTTCGGCGAGCGCTTCGGTTCGATCAGACCCCGGGCCTCGTACATGCGCAACGTCTGCGGGTGCATGTCCGCGAGCTCGGCGGCGACCGAGATCATGAACACCCCGCGATCCGAAGAGACCTCGACTCTGGCCGTGGCCACCCTCGTCTCGGCTCGAAGCCGCCGGGTCGCCATTACGCCTCGGTTCCGCTCGTGCTCTTGCTGCCCGCCTGCCCGAACAGGGTCGCGCGCGGGTTGCCGTTCATCACGCTGGAGAGGCGGTCGATCGCCTCGTCCTGCTCGGGCGACAGCGAGGCAGGGACGTCGATCACAAATCGGTAGTGGATATCGCCCTTGCCCTTGCCGCCAAGACGTGCCGGGCCCTCGCCGCGCAGCCGCTGAACGGTGCCGTGCTTCGTCCCGGCCGGAACGCGCAGGCGCTTGGTCCCGGACAGCGTCGGCACCTCGATCACGCCGCCGCGAACGGCCTCGGGGATCGTCAATGGAACCTCGACCTCGAGGTTCTCGCCGTTGCGCTTGAACACGGGGGACTCCTGCACGCGCGTGATCACGTACAGATCTCCGGGCTCACCGCCGCGCGGCCCACCCTCGCCCTTGCCGGCAAGCCTGATGCGGCTGCCGTCGCGAACGCCGGCGGGGATGTTCACCCGCAACCGGCGCACGGTGCGCTGCGCGCCGCTGCCGCCGCACGTCGGGCACGGATCCTCGATCACGGTGCCCGTCCCGTGGCAGTTCGAGCACGGCTGGGAGATCGAGAAGATCCCCTGGCTCTCGGACTCGATTCCCCGCCCTTCGCAGACCGGACAGACCTTGGGCGTCGTGCCCGGCTTCGCCCCCGTGCCGTGGCACGTCGGGCACTGCTGGGATGTGGGCACGGCGAGCGGGACCTGGGCTCCGTTCATCGCCTGGTCGAACATCAGCGTGACCTCGGTCTCCAGATCGCGGCCGCGCTGCTGGGCGCGTGCACCCCGGGTCCCGCCGGCGCGACCACCCGTCCGGCCGCCGGTCGTGGCTCCGCCACCTCCGAACAGGTTCGAGAGGATGTCGCTGAAGCCGCCGCCGAACGTGCTCGCGTCGAAGCCGCCCGGCATGCCGAACCCGCCGAGCATTCCGCCGCGGTCGTATGCCTTGCGCTTGTCGGCGTCGGACAGAACGTCGTGTGCCTGCGAGATCTCCTTGAAGCGCTCCTCGGCCTTCTTGTCACCGGGGTTGCGGTCCGGGTGGTACTCCCGGGCGAGCTTGCGGTAGGCCTTCTTGATCTCCGCCTCGGAGGCGTTCTTGCCCACCCCGAGCGTCTTGTAGTAGTCGGGCTGCTTAGGAGGCATATCGGTTACCCATTCAACCGGCCACGACCACGCGAGCCGGCCGGAGGATCGTGTCTCCCAGCCGGTAACCGCGCTGATAGACCTCCACGATCGTCCCGGGCTCGGCACCCTCGACAGGCTGCTGAGCAACCGCCTCGTGGTGCTGCGGGTCGAACGGCTCGCCCGCCGGATCGAACGGCTGGATCCCGACGCGCGCCAGCGCCGCGATCATGTCCGCGTGCACGAGCTTGAGCACGAGTGTGCTCTCGTCGTCGGCGCCGTTGCCTGAGTGCTGCGCCGCCCCGAGTGCCCGATCGAGGTTGTCAACCGCAGGGAGCAGCTCCTTCGCGAGCTTGGCCACGCCGCGCTCCTGCGCAGCGGCCGCCTCGCGAGCAGCGCGCTTGCGGAAGTTCTCGAAGTCGGCCTGCGTCCGCTGCGCGAGCTCGAGGTACTGATCGGCCTTTCCCGCCTTGGCCGCGAGCTCCGTCATATCGTCGGGCTCGGGCGCCTGCGCCGTGTCGGCGTAGGGAAGCTCGTCCTCCGGCTCCTCCTCGTCGAGCGGAACCGAAGGTCCGACGGGAGCCTCGGGCGACCCCACGGGCCTCGACGACGACGGCGCCTCGGCCTCGCGGGCCGCGGCCTCCGAAGCCGCCCGCCCCTCTTCCTGCTTCTCTTCAGGCAAGGGCGCGTTGACGGGGACGTTGACCCTTCTCCCGTCCGCGGACGCCCGGGTGCGGGCCCGAACCCCCGATCGGGGCCGGTCGAGCGGCCCCGATGGGGCGGTTGGGCCCGAACCGCGAGTACGGTCCGGGCCGCCCAAGTGGGTCTCGATAGCGGTAGCTCATCGCTCACTTGCCCTCGTCCACTACCTCGGCGTCGACGACGTCCTCCTCTTCCTGGCCGGCGCCGTTGGTCGAGCCGTCCGTGCCAGCGCCGTCGCCCGCAGCGCCGCTCGCCGCGGCCTGCTCCTGGGCCCGCTGGTACATCGCCTCGGAGACCCGGTGGAAGGAGGACTGAAGCGCCTCGGTCTTGTTATTGATCTCCTGCGCGTCATCCGAAGTGAGGACCTCGCGCACGGCCTTGATCGCTGCCTCGATCTCCTCGCGTGAGGAGGCGTCGACGTTGTCGCCGAGCTCCTTGAGCTGACGATCTGCCTGGTAGGCGGCGTTCTCGCCGTTGTTGCGGGCCTCGGCCAGCTCGCGCAGGCGGCGGTCTTCATCCGCGTGGGACTCGGCGTCCGAGACCATCCGCTTGATCTCCTCCTCAGAGAGGCCGGAGCCGGACTTGATCTCGATCTTCTGCTCCTTGCCGGTGCCCAGGTCCTTCGCGGACACGCTGAGGATGCCGTTGGCGTCGATGTCGAACGCGACCTCGATCTGCGGAATCCCGCGCGGCGCCGGCGGAATGCCGGTCAGCTGGAACTTGCCCAGCGACTTGTTGTACGTGGCCATCTCGCGCTCGCCCTGGAGCACGTGGATCTCCACGCTCGGCTGGTTGTCCTCGGCGGTCGAGAAGATCTCCGACTTCCGCGTCGGGATCGTCGTGTTGCGCTCGATCAGCTTGGTCATCACGCCGCCCTTGGTCTCGATGCCGAGGGTCAACGGGGTGACGTCGAGCAGCAGCACGTCCTTCACGTCGCCCGCGAGCACGCCCGCCTGAATCGCGGCACCGACGGCCACGACCTCATCCGGGTTGACGCCGCGGTGGGGCTCCTTGCCGGTCAGCTCCTTGACCTTCTCCTGGACGGCCGGCATCCGGGTCATGCCGCCGACGAGCACGACGTGGTCGACCTTGTCGACGCCCTTCTCCTTGGCGTCGTCGAGCGCCTGGCGGACAGGCGCCACGGTCCGGTCGAGCAGGTCCGAGGTGAGCTCGGTCAGCTTCGCGCGGGTCAGGCGCGTGTCCAGATGCTTTGGGCCGCTCGAGTCCGCGGTGATGAACGGCAGGTTGATCTGCGTCTCCTGGGTGGTGGAAAGCTCGATCTTCGCCTTCTCGGCCGCCTCGTAGAGCCGCTGAAGCGCCATCGGATCGGCGCTCAGGTCGATGCCCTGGGACTTCTTGAACTCCGAGACCAGCCAGTCGACGAGCGCCTTGTCGAAGTTGTCGCCACCGAGGTGGTTGTCACCGGCGGTCGCCTTGACCTCGAACACGCCGTCGCCGATCTCGAGCACCGACACGTCGAACGTGCCGCCGCCGAGGTCGAAGATCAGGATCGTCTGGTCGGACTCCTTGTCGAGCCCGTAGGCCAGCGACGCCGCCGTCGGCTCGTTGATGATCCGCTTGACGTCGAGGCCGGCGATCTTGCCGGCGTCCTTGGTCGCCTGCCGCTGGTCGTCGTTGAAGTACGCGGGTACGGTGATGACGGCGCTGTCGACCGTCTCGCCGAGATATGCCTCGGCGTCGGTCTTCAGCTTGCCGAGGATCATCGCCGAGATCTCAGGCGGTGAGTACTGCTTGCCTCCGGCCTCCACGCGCGCGTCGCCGTTCGGGCCCGAGACCACCTTGTACGGCACGATCGACTCTTCCTCGCGCACCTCGGCCTCCTTGCGGCCCATGAAGCGCTTGATCGAGAAGACCGTGTTCTGCGGGTTGGTGACGGCCTGGCGCTTCGCTACGGTGCCCACGAGGCGCTCGCCGGATGGCGTGAAAGCCACCACGGACGGCGTCGTGCGCCCGCCCTCTGCGTTCTCAATGACCGTCGGCTCCCCGCCCTCGAGTACGGCCATACAGCTATTGGTCGTTCCGAGGTCGATTCCGATCGTCTTTCCCATGAAGTTCTACTCCTGTTTTGTCGTAAAAATCTAAGTCAGAAGATAGCAGATCTGAGCCCACACCAAGGTACGCCGCCCGCTTCACCCGAGCGTCCCGGCTGCGGGCTCAGCCTGCTTCGTCAAGCCGGTGGTTCCCACGGCCCTAATCGAACATGAAGGCGCTCGGGCACATCCGCTGGAGCGCGCAGCCGCGGCAATCCGGGTGGCGCGCGTGGCACGTGCGCCGGCCGTGCCGGAGGAGGTTCAGGTGGAACTCGAGCTCTTCGCCGGGCGGCGTGATCGCGAGCATCGTGTCGTGGAGCTCCACGAACCCGGCGCCGGGGCGGAAGAGGCGCAATCGATTCCCGACCCTCGACACGTGGGTGTCGACGGGCACGTCGTGCATGCCGAACGCGAACAGCAGTACGCACGCGGCCGTCTTTCGCCCCACGCCGGGAAGACCCGTGAGGTACATCTGTCCTTCCGCCACTGGCTGGCCAGCCAGCCAGTCGAGGGAGAGGGTCCGACCGGGGGAGGTTTCCGTGATCGCCCGGAGGATCGACTTGATCCGCGCCGACTTCACCTTCGAGATGCCGCCGGGGCGGATCGCCTCCTCGATCTCGTCGACCGGCGCGTCCCGGACCTCCTGCCAGCAGGATGACTCGCGCGCCGCCCGTTCAGGCGAGGCCGGATGCCGAGCGGGCGGCTGGCGCGAGGGAAACCGGTCGCGGATCGCCAGATAGGCGACGTCCCGGTTGCGATCGTTGGTCGACTGCGAGAGCACCGTCAGGATCAGTTCGGCGATCGGATGGCCGTGCGGCTTGGCCTGCGGGATGCCGTAGACGAGGCGGAGACGATCGCGGACCGCGCGGACGCGGCGGGGCGTCGGACGCCGCCACGTCTCGGTGGCGCTAGTCAAGCGCTCCCCAGCGCTGACACGCCGCGGCCGACGCCGCCACGGCCTCGGGCAGCCAGGCCGCGACCGAGGCCGGGTAGAAGTCCGTAATCGTGAGCTGCGCGAGCAAAACGCCGGTGAGGACGTCCCCGGCACCGATCGTGCTGAGAACGCTGACCGGGACGCCGGGCACGTCCACGCGGACCTCGCCGCGGAGGATCGCGCCGTCCATCCCGAGCGTCACCACCGCCATCCGGGCACCGGCCTTGACCAGCGCCAGCGCCGCCCGCTCCGGGTCCTCCTCACCGGTCATGGCGGTCGCCTCCGCCTCGTTCAGGCGCACGAGCAACGCGCCCGGTACGCAGGCGTTGGCGCACGCGGCCGCATCCGCGCGCGACCGCCACCGGTGAAGTCGCAGGTTGGGATCGAAGATCACGTGGCGGTCGGATTCCAGCGCCAGCTCGCGGGCGCGCATCGTGACCTCGCGCTCCTCGGGTCCGACGAGCGTGTTCGAGCTGATGAACAGGGCGGCCGAGTCACGGACCGCGGCCTCGAGACGGTCGGACAGCGCGTGCACGACGGTCGCGATCTGCTCACCGTAGATCTGGTAGCGGGCCTCGCCGGCGCCGTTGACGGCCACGATCGCGACGGGCGTTTTCGCGGCCGAGACGAGGCCGAACAGTGACGTGTCGACGCCGGCGTCCTGGAGACGATCGCGCAGCCAGTGGCCCCACGGATCATCGCCGGCCCCCCCGGCGAGGGCGACGTTGGCGCCGGCGCCTGCGGCCACCATCGCGACGTTGGCGACGGCCCCACCGAAGTGCGGGACGAACGCATCCGCCCCGGCGAGTCCGTCCTCGAGCGGTTTCTCGCAGATTAGGTCGACCAGCGCCTCGCCGAGACACAGCGTCCGCGTGGCCTTCGCGGGGTCTGCGGTCCTAATCTCACTCACAGAACGGGACGTTATCCTCGCCCGCGGGTGAGCGTCGACGAGCAAACGATCGAACTCGCCGGGTCGCCCGTCTTCTACCGGCGTGCGCCCGGCCCCAGCGATCCCGCCCTCTACCTTCACGGCATTCCCACGAGCTCCGATGACTGGGTGCCGTTCCTGGAGCGCACGGGCGGAATCGCGCCCGACCTGATCGGCTTCGGCCGGTCGGGCAAAGGTGGCCACCTCGATTACTCGATCGAGGGCCACACCCGCTTTATCCACGACCTGCTCGCCGAGCTCGGCGTGGAGCGCGTGAAGCTGGTCGTAAACGACTGGGGCGCCGTGCCCGGACTGGTGTTCGCCCAGCGATATCCCGCTCGGATCGACCGACTCGTGATCTGCAACGGCATCCCGCTGCTCGAGGGATTCAGCTGGCCGCGCCCCGTCCGGCTGTGCCGGATGCACGGAGTGGGAGAGCTCCTGATGGGTTCGACGACCCGCGGGCTGCTGACGCGGATCTTGCGCCAGGGCGGCCCGTGGCCGGAGAGCCGCATCGAGAGCATCTGGGAGCAGTTCGACCAGGGCACGCAGCGGGCGATCCTGCGCCTGTACCGGGACGCCGACGAGCGGCGCCTGGCCGATGCCGGCGCCGACTTGGGCGTGCTCGACGTGCCGGCGCTCGTTCTCTGGGGCCAGCGCGATCCGTGGCTGGTGCCCGAGCTCGGGAGGTCCTATGCGACACGTCTCGGAAGCGCGACACTGGAGCCGATCGGCGAGGCCGGCCACTGGCCATGGCTCGACGATCCCGCTGTGGTCGATCGCGTCGCGGACTTTCTCGGCGGGACCTGATGCGCGCGTACCTCGAACCGAAGTGGATCGCCCCCACCGCAGTCGCGGCCCTGTTCGCGATCGCGTACGTGATCGTCGAGCCGCCGAGCCTCGACCTGGCCGCGCACCTGCTGCGGGCCAAGCTGTTCTCCGCCGAGGGGTTCGGGATCTGGAACAACTGGTGGTACGCCGGCCACAACGTCCCCGGCTACAGCGTCCTGTTCCCGCCGATCGCCGCCCTGCTCACGCCGCAGGTCGCGGCCGGGATCGCGACCACCGGGACGGCGGCGCTGTTCACGCCGCTCGTACGCCGGCACTTCGGCGAGGACGCCTGGGTGGGCGCCGTGTGGTTCGGGGCCGGAACGGCGATGAACCTGTTCACGGGACGACTGACGTTCGCGTTCGGGCTGCTGCCGGCGATGGGGATGGCGCTCGCGCTTCAGCGAAAGCGGACCGGCTGGGCATGCGTGCTGGCGGTCCTCTCGGCACTCGCGAGTCCGGTGGCGGCGCTGTTCGCGGCCCTCGGGGCGGCCGCCTATGCGATCGGCCGCTACATCCGGGAACGTCGCGTCGCCGCCGCGCTGCCGGGCGCGGCGGCAGTCGTCTCGGCGCTGCTCCCCGTGCTCCTGCTCACGATCGCCTTCCCCGAGGGCGGAAGCGAGCCGTTCACGCTCGCCACCCTGTGGCCGATCATCGCGATCTCGGCGGTTGCGATCGCCGCCGTGCCCCGGCGCGAATGGACGATCCGAGCCGGGATCGTCCTGTACGCGATCGGGTGCATCATCTCCTACGGGGCCGCCACGCCGGTTGGCAGCAATGCAGCTCGGCTCGGGCCGCTGGTGGCGGGCCCGCTCGCCGCCCTGCTCTGGTACAAGCGGCGGCTGACGTGGCTGGCTGTCGTCGCGCTCCCGCTCCTGTACTTCCAGTGGCAGGCGCCGATCCGCGACGTGCGGACCTCGGCCGGCGACCCCTCGGTCTCGGCCGCCTACTACCAGCCGCTGCTTGCGTTTCTCGGGCGCCAGTCCGGTCCTCCCTTCCGCGTCGAGATCCCGTTCACCCGGTTCCACTGGGAGGCCTACCAGGTCGCGCCCCGGTTCCCGCTCGCCCGGGGCTGGGAGCGCCAGCTCGACATCAAGTACAACCACCTGTTCTACGGCGGGCCGCTGAACGCCGCCACGTACGACACGTGGCTCCATCAGCTCGCGGTCCGGTTCGTCGCCGTCCCCGACGCGAGCCTCGACTTCTCGGCCCACAAGGAGGTGGCGCTGATCGATCGCGGACTGCCGTACCTGCACCTCGTCTACCGCACACGCCACTGGCGCGTGTACGCGGTCGCGAATCCGACGCCGATCGTCGGCGGCACGGCCAGGCTGACCGCGCTCGGCCCCAACTCGGTTACGATCGACGTGCACCAAGCAGGGACGGTGCTCGTCCGGGTGCGCTTCTCCCCTTATTGGATCCTTGGCGAGGGGTCCGGATGCGTGGCGCCGGATGGCCAGTTCACCAAGCTCACGCTCAACCGGCCCGGTCCCGTGAAGATGGTGATCGATTTCTCGATTGGACGGATTGGAGCAACCTCGCCCCGCTGTACGTAGCGATTCTGACACTGACCCAACGGGCAGTATCGGTACGATGGACCTGCCCCCATGCTGCGTTACCTTCGTCTGATCGAAGCGCGCGCCCTGCCGCGCGGCTGGAAGGACCTGATCCGGCAGATCCTGCTGTTCGTCAGCGCGTTCCTCATTTACGACCTCGTGCGGAGCCTCGCTGACCCCACAACGGGTCAGTACAAGCCGTTCGGGGACGCGATGAAGATCATCGACCTCGAGCGCACCCTGCACATCTTCATCGAGCCGAGCGTGCAGGCGTGGGCGATGAACATGCACTGGCTGATGGACGGCCTGGACTGGATCTACCTCAACGGTCACCTCTTCGTCACGCTGGCGGTCCTGGCGTTCATCTATTTCCGGCGCAACAGGTCGTTCTACTTCGTGCGCAACACCGTGATGATCGCGATGGCGCTGGCGCTGATCGGCTACACGCTGTACCCGACGGCGCCACCGCGACTGATGCCCGAGTGGGGCTTCACCGACTCGATCTCGCAGTTCGTCACCGGAGGAACCGGCTGGGTCGACAACGGGCCGACGAAGGCGTTCATCAACTTCTATGCGGCGGTCCCATCGATGCACGTCTGTTTCGCGACGATCGTGGGCGTCTCGATGTACCACCTGACGCGCCGGCGGATCGTGAAGATCGCGTGGGCGCTCTATCCGGTGCTCGTCACGTTCGTCGTCGTCGCGACGGCCAACCATTATCTGACCGACGTCTTCCTCGGAGCGCTGACCGCCGGCATCGCCGCGCTGCTTTCGAAGCGCCTGCTCGCCCGGGCCCGTCCCGAGGCGTGGGCGTTCAGTCACGTACCCGCGTAGGGCAGAATCGTCTAAATGGCCGAGCAGACAGAGCCGGACGTCCGGACGCGACGTCCGCGCCGGAGCCGTCCGCCCCGCGACCGGCCCACGACGCAGGAGCTGATGCGCGAGCGGCTGATCGAATCGCGGCTCACGCCCAACGCGATCTCGCTCACCGGTTTCGCACTCAATCTCGCCGCGGCGGCGCTCGTCGTCGGCCGTCTGTTCTTTCTCGCCGGAATCGCGTTCATCGTCGGTTCGGTGATGGACACGCTCGACGGCCGCTACTCGAGGATGTCGGGGAAAGGCACGCCGTTCGGCGCGTTTTTGGACTCGACGCTCGACCGGCTCGAGGAGGGGATCGTGCTGATCGCCGTGGCGGCGTATTTCGCCTGGCGCCACGATCAGGTGGCGGTTGCCGCGGTGGTCGCCGCGGTCCTGTTCTCGTTGATGGTCTCCTACACCCGCGCCCGAGCCGAGGCGCTCGGCGTCTCGTGCAAGGTCGGGCTGGCGACGCGGCCGGTCCGCGTGGTGATCCTCTCGATCGGACTGGTATTCGCGAAGGGGGCCTCGCTGGGCAATTTCGAGCTGCTCGCGCCGGCGGTCTACGTGCTCGCCGCGCTCACGTTCGTGACCGTGATACAGCGGATCGTCTACGTGCACGGCCAGCTTGACGCCGGCTGACGCACGCGGGCGACGTGTAACAAAGTCGCCTTTGCGGAATACGTAGAACGACTGTCTGCGCAGCGAATCGCGCGCAGACTCATCTTTCGAGAAGGGATTTGACAGTGAGCAGCAGCAACGGTTCCAGCGACGGCGCTGGCCGCTACCAGCAGGACAAGGTCCGCGTGGCGATCATCGGCGTCGGCAACTGCGCGAGCTCGTTCGTGCAGGGAGTCCACTACTACCGCAACGCCGACCCGCGCGAGTCCGTGCCCGGCCTGATGCACGTCGACCTCGGCGGCTACCACGTGCGCGACATCGAGTTCAGCGCTGCGTTCGACATTGACGCGGACAAGGTCGGCAAGGATCTTTCAGAGGCCATCTTCTGCGGCCAGAACAACACGCTGAAGTTCGCAGATGAGGTGCCCAGGCTCGGGGTAGAGGTCCAGCGCGGCATGACCCATGACGGGCTCGGCAAGTACCTCAAGGAGAAGATCACCAAGGCGCCCGGACCTACCGCGGACATCGTCGAGATCCTGAAAGAGACCAAGACCGACGTCGTCATCTCCTATCTGCCGGTGGGCTCAGAGCAGGCGACCAAGTGGTACGTCGAGCAGATCCTCGAGGCGGGCTGCGGCTTCGTCAACTGCATCCCCGTGTTCATCGCTCGGGAGGGCTACTGGGACAAGCGCTTCAAGAAGGCGGGGCTGCCCGTCGTCGGCGACGACATCAAGTCGCAGGTCGGCGCGACGATCGTGCACCGCTCGCTGGCGCGGCTGTTCCACGACCGCGGCGTGAAGCTGCTGCGCACGTCGCAGCTCAACGTCGGCGGGAACATGGACTTCTACAACATGCTCGAGCGCGAGCGGCTGGAGTCCAAGAAGATCTCCAAGACGAACGCGGTGACGTCGATCATGGGCCACGAGCTTCCCGCCGATGACGTCCACGTCGGACCGTCCGACTACGTGCCGTGGTTGACCGACCGCAAGTGGGCGCATATTCGCCTCGAGGGCCAGGCATTCGGCGATGTGCCTCTGACCGCCGAGCTGAAGCTCGAGGTGTGGGACTCCCCGAACTCGGCCGGGATCGTCATCGACGCCACCCGGTGCTGCAAGCTGGCGCTCAACAACGGCCTCACGGGCCAGCTCGACGGACCCAGCTCCTATCTGATGAAGTCGCCGATGAACCAGCGACCGGACTCGGAGGCGCGCGAGCTCACCGAGGCGTTCATCGCCAAATACGCGCGGAAGTCGCCGGCGAAGTCGGACAAGAAGCGGACAGCCGCGACAACGTAGGGAGCTTTATCCTCACCGCGTGTCCGCGCGGCTGGCGATAGCCCAGGTGACCCCGTTCGCCTGGGAAGCTCGCAACGAGGTCAACCACTACGTCGCTCGGGTCTCGGACGAGCTGGCCCGGCGCGGCCACCGGGTGCTGATCGTGGCGCCCTCGGAGTCGGGCGAGCTGGTGAGGGACAGCCGTCGGGCGATCCGTGGTCGTCCCGAGGAGCTGCTCGAGCGAGCGGCCGGGGAGCCGCTCGTGCTGGGGGTCGGCGAGGTGCTTTCGTTCTCCCCGGCGCGGCGCCGGAGCGCGTCGCTTCCCGTCGACGTCGCACGCACGATCGAGGAGGCGCTGACGACGCTCTCGCTGGACCTCGTTCACGTCCACGAGCCGTTCGCACCGAGCGCCTCGAGCGTCGCGCTGCGCCAGTCACACGCCCTGAACGTGGGCAGCTTCCACGCTCCGACCGAGCGGATCGTCTCGACGCAGCTCGCGCGAGGGCTCTCGCGGCTCCTCCTCGCCCGGCTGGACGCCCGGACCGCCAGCTATCGATCCACGCGGGACCTGATGCAGCGCTACTTCCCCAGCGAATACCAGGTGATCGCGCCCGGGGCCGACGTCGCGGCCGTCCACGACGAGTCGGATCCCGTCGAGCTGGTGATGGTCGCCGAGGAGGAGCGGGCCGCGGTGCGGACGCTGTTGCGCGCGCTGCGGGGAACCCGCCACGATCTCGACTGGCACGCCACGATCTGGTCGCCCCGCCCGCTGGCCGCCCCGGCGACGCTCGGCCACCTGCTGCACGAGCGCGTCCGCTTCGCGAGCGCGCCAGAGATGACCCAGGACGAGGCGATCGGACTCGGCGACATCGTCGTGCTCGCTTCAGAGGGGATCCGGCCCGCGCCGGGGATCCTCGTGCAGGCGATCGCCGCCGGCGGGATCCCCGTCACCTCGCGGCTGCCGGCCTACGACGAGCTCCTCTCCGGTGGCGAGTACGGACTCGAGTTCGAGCCGGCCGACGTGCAGACGCTCGGCGCACATCTGTCCTCGCTGATCTCCGACCCGGACCTGCGGGCGCGGCTGCGAGCGCGGGGCGATCGACTGCGCGCGACGTTCTCGTGGTCGAGGGTGGCCGACGAGCTCGAGGCGCTCTACGACGGGCTCGTCGCCCGCCGCCACGACAACGGCGGCAGCCCGCGCCTGCAAGCGAAGCTCGCGTCGCGCCGGCTGATCGACGTCGATCTGCACATGCACACCGATCACTCCTACGACTGCGCCACGCCGGTCGAGGTCCTGCTGGCGGAGGCCCGGGCCCGCGGGTTGGGCGCGATCGCGGTCACCGATCACAACGAGATCTCCGGAGCCCTAGATGCGCGGGAGAAGGCCGACGACGTCACGGTGATCGTGGGCGAGGAGGTCAAGACCGCGGATCAGGGCGAGGTGATCGGCCTGTTCATCGAGGAGAAGATCCCGCGGGGGATGACGCTCCAGGAGACGATCGCCGAGATCAAGCGCCAGGGGGGCTCGTCTACGTGCCCCACCCGTTCGATCGCCTGCACTCGGTCCCCGACTACGAGCACCTGCTCGACGTGCTCGACGAGGTCGACGCGATCGAGGTCTTCAATCCACGCGTCGCGATCTCCGAGTTCAACGACGAGGCCGTCCGGTTCGCGGCCAAGTACCGGATCCCGGCGGGGGCCGGTTCGGACGCTCACGTGCCGCAGGGTCTCGGCTCGGTACGGATCCGGATGCGCGAGTTCGACGGCCCCGACGAGTTCCTCCAATCGCTGCGCGACGCGGACATCATGCGCAACCCAGCCAGCCTGCTGTACGTGCAGGCGCTGAAGTTCCTACAGACCAAGGCACTCCCCGAAGCCGCGCGCAGAGCCTCGAGAGACCGCCGGGTTCGCAGGGTCACGGGACGAAACTTGCGCAACTCCTGATGCACTCGCAAGGACAAGCTCGCCAGCCGTCCAATCCGAGGGGCATGCCGGCGACCGACGATGAGATCCGCGAGAAGTACCTGGAGCGGGCGATCCGCGAGCTCAACGCGTTCGCCCGCGAGCTCCAGGCCTGCCCCCACTGCCCCCGCGGCCAGCTGATGCCGGTGCTCGGCTCCGGCCATCCGCAGGCGGACGTATTCCTGCTCAAGTACGCCGCCAAGCCGGCGGAGGTCGAGGAGGGGGTCGCCTTCTACGGACGCACCGGCAACGCGCTGATGAAGTCATTGAAACGGCTCCAGATCGACCCGCTGGCGGTGTACGGGACGCTGTGCGTGAAGTGCCCCGTCGACGATCCCACGATGGCCGACCCGTCCTGCATCGCGCGGCTCGCCGAGGAGGTCGCGATCGTCCAGCCGAAGATCGTCGTGGTGATGGGGCCCGAAGCGTTGGCGGTCCTGAACGAGCTCGACATGCCGCTCCGGCGCGAGCTGGCGGCTTCGCCGGGGGAGATTCAGGTCCTCACTCCGTCGATCGAGGCCCTGTATGTCCCGAACATCGACGACGCGCTCGACGAGGACGGCGCCAAGCGCGAGTTCTGGGCGGCGTTCAGGGTGCTCGGGCAGTGGTGGGCGGATCTGCCGCCGTACTAGGGGGCTCTGCCCCGAGGGCCGAGACCAGGTGGCGCTGTGTATCGCCGGCTACTCGCCCTCGATGAACCCCGCCTCATCGGCCGCGAGCCCGGGCTCGTCCTCCGCCGCGTGGATCGAGCAGAGCGCCGGACCGCCTGATTCCATCGCCGCCTGGATCTCCTGCGCGGTGAGCTTGGCCCCGCATTCCTCGCAGCGGTCGCCGAGCTGTTCGAGCGTGTGCTCCTCGAGACTCATAGGCCGAGTCTAAGGGTTTGCGCGAGAATAAGTGATCGGATTGGGGCGGTCGGGGCACGAGCGGGGCGGTACGAGCGAACGGCGACGCGTAGCCGCGCTACGCGAGCCGGACGATCGTGCCGGATCCGCGAAGTCATCCCGGCCGCATCCGGACGATCAATTATTCTCGCGCGGGCCCCAACCAGCCTCCGGCATCTCAAGCACGATGTTCCCGAACTTGTGCCCGGCGGCGAAGAGCTCGTAGGCCTCCTCGGCCCGCTCGAGCGGGAAGCTCGCCTCGATCGGGACCCTCACGGCGCCCTGGGCGAGGAGCGGGAGGACGCTGCGCTCGACCGCCCGGGCGGTCAGCGCCTTCTCCTCGAGCGGCCGCGGCCGCAGCGTCGAGCCGTGGATCCGGGCGCGCTTGCCCATCAGCATCCCGAGGTTCAGCTCGCCCGTCGCGCCGGCGCTGATCCCGATCACGGCGATCCGCCCGCCGATGTTCAGGGCGGTCAGGTTGTCGGGCAGGTTGGGCGCGCCGACCAGCTCGAGGATCACGTCGAACGGCCCGTGCTGCGCGAAGCCCTCGGGCTCGATCACCTCCGCGCCGAGAGCGGCGACCTCGCCGCGGTGCTCGGCGGCGCGGACCGTCGCCGTCACCCTGGCCCCGGCCGCGCGCCCCAGCTGGATCGCGGCCGTGCCGACGCCGCCGGCGCCACCGTGGACGAGCAGCCGCTCACCTAAGAGCAGCCCAGCCTGGGTGAAGACGGCGTCGTGAGCGGTCGTGAACACCTCGGGAACGGCGCCGGCCTCGCACCAGCTCAGGTTGTCCGGCACCGGCATCAGGATCCGCTCGTGGACTACGGCCAGCTCGGCCTGGGCGCCACCGGCGACGATCCCCATCACCCGGTCTCCGTCCTTGAACCGCTCGGCGCCGGTGCCGCGCGCGGCCACCTCGCCGGCGAGCTCGAGACCCGGGATGTCCTGCGGAGCGCCGGGTGGGGCGGGGTAGTGGCCCCGGCGCTGCATCATGTCGGCGCCATTCAGCCCGGCGGCCCGGACGCGGACGAGCACCTCTCCGGCGCCAGGGCTTGGATCGGGGTGATCCTCGACCGTCAGCTTGGTGTCGCGAATCGTCACGGCGCGCATCGCTGCGGCGGAACCCTATCTGGCGCCGGGCGGTGGGGCGGTGGCGGTGGCGTGGGGGCGACCCGGGGCCGTCGACTCTCGGCCCGCGGGGCAGCTGTGGCGGCGGTCGGCTCGAGTTGGCGGGCGGCTGGGTAAAAGGCAGCAGGGAAGGAGTCGGTGAGGGCGCCGGCGGGACGCCGGGGCCCCGTGGTCGACCTGCGTGGGCGCTCATGCGGGTCTTCGTGGCGGCTTTGTGACAGGAGTGTGTCGAGAGTGTCACGGGGACGGTCTAACCTCTAACAGGTCAACACCGGCGCCAGATCCGAGCCCTGTCGTATTGAGCACACTCCTCGTGCACAGCTCGACAGGCCTCGCCATCCGGCGCGGGATTGTCGTGCTGTGCACCATCGAACCGGCCCGCGATCGCGCCTGCCCCCTCCCCTTCCCCAGCGCCGTTACCGGGCCACCCGCCGATCAGTGCCGCTGAGAGTCGACAGCCGCCCAGCCCGCCCCCACGAGGACAGCGCCGGCTACCTCACGAACGCCGCCACACACTCGATGTGCGGCGTCTGGGGGAACATGTCGACCGGCCGGACCCGCTCGAGCGTGTAGCCGGCCTCGACGAGCTGGGCGGCGTTCGGCGCCAGCGTCGTCGGATTGCAGGACACGTACACGATCCGCTTCGGCGCGGATTCGATCATCCGCCGCACGACCTTCTGCGAGAGGCCCGCGCGCGGCGGATCGACGAGCAGCACGTCGGGCCGGCCGGCGGTCGAGAGGAGCTCGCGCAGTGCCAGGCGGACGTCGCCGGCGAAGAACCGCGCGTTCTCAATCTCGTTCAGGCGGGCGTTGGCGATCGCGTCGGCGACCGCCTCCTCGACGATCTCGAGCCCCCACACCTCGGCGACGCGTGGCGCCAGCATCAGGCCGATCGTCCCGATCCCGCAGTAGAGGTCGAAGACCCGGTCGAAACTGCCGAGCTGCGCGTAGTCGATCGCGACGCCGTAGAGCCGCTCGGCCATCTCGGTGTTTGTCTGCATGAACGCCTGCGGGGAGATCCGGAGCCGGATCCCGCCGAGCTCCTCCTCGAGCCGGTCCTCGCCGGCGAGGAGCTCCGTCTCGCCGCCCTGCGTGGTCTCGCCGGCGCTCTCGAGCCGCGTCCACAGCGCGCTCGTGTCTGGTCCCGCCACCGCGGCGAGGCCGTCGCGATCGAGCTCGCCGGGCGCGGTGACGAGCCGGACCTGCAGCTGGCCGGTGCGGCGGCCCTCCCGGACGACCAGGTTGCGGAGCAGCCCCTCGCCCGAACGGCGGTCGTACGCCGTCAGGTCATTCGTGCGGCACCAGCGCACGATGCGTTCCCGGGCGTCGTTGCCGCGCTCGGACGCGAGCAGGCAGTCCTCGATCTCGACGATCTCGTCCCACCGACCGGGCGCGTGAAAGCCGCAGATCAGCCGGCCGCCGGGGTCGGTGCCGAACGAGTACTCGAGCTTGTTGCGGTAGCGCCACGTTTCCAGCGCCGGAACGATCGGCTCGAGGAGGTAGCCGTGCAGCTTTCCGATCCGCTCCAGAGCGTCGTTCACCTGTGCCTGCTTGACCTCCAGCTGTCGCTCGTACGGGAGCACCTGCCACGGCGCGCCGGGATGGCTCGCGCGCGGCTCGATCCGGTCGGGACTGGGGTGCAGGAGCTCGACGGCGCGCGCCTCGGCGTAAGCCCGCTTTGACTTGCTCACGACCGCGCGGACGCGATCTCCGGGCATCCCGCCCTGGACGAATACGACGTATCCGTCGAGTCGGGCGACCCCGGCTCCCCCGAAGGCGAGTGTGTCGACGTCGAGCTCGAGCTCGTCCCCGCGGGCGGGGCGTCTGGCGGCGGCCTGAGATTCCATGCTGCGGACTAGCATGGCAGCCAAATGGACCTGACCGCCTATCGAGCCTCGGCGGAGGCGTTCTCCTCCGAGTTGACCGACGCCTATTACCGCCACTACGCCGGTCTGGACGCCGAGTACGCGATCGAGCCGATCTACGAGCGCCACGGCGAGCTGTTCGACCGGGGCTCCGTCGACGGGTTGCGCGAGCTCGTCGCCTCTGCGGCGCCGGCCGAAGAGGAGCACCGGCGACTCACGATGCTCCTCGACTTCGCCGTCCAGGGCTACATCGGCCAGGCGACGAAGGACCTCGAGGCGGAGCTCGCGCGGCGCGAGGCGGGCCTGTCGCTTCAGGTCGACGGGCGGGCGGTCGGGTTCAGGGAGTCCCACGTCGTCCAGGCCAACGAGCCCGACGCGGGACGGCGGGCGGAGATCGAGGAACAGCGGCTCGCGGCCACCGCCGAGCACCTCAATCCGCTCTACTACGAACTGATCTCCCGCCAGCACGACCACGCGGCATTGCTCGGATACGGCAGCTACCGGGAGATGTGCCAGCAGTGCAAGGGGATCGACCTGACCGCGCTCCAGGCGCAGACCGACGCGTTCGCGGCGGCGACCGAGGACCAGTATCCCGCCGTGCTCGAGCCCGAGGTTCGGCGGACGCTCGGCTTCGGGATGCGCGACCTCCGGCGCTCAGATCTCCCGCGGTTCTTCCGGGCGGCCGATGAGGACGGGCTGTTCCCGGCCGACCGGCTGATCGCGAGCCTGCTCGAGACGCTGCGCGGGTTGGGCATCGGCGAGCAGGCGAACGTGGTCCTCGACGTCGAGGCCCGGCCGAACAAGTCGCCGCGCGCCTTCTGCGCCCCGGTGCGCGTGCCGCAGGAGGTGTATCTGGTGATCGCGCCGGTCGGCGGCAGGGACGACTTCTCGGCGCTCTTCCACGAGGGGGGGCACACGGAGCACTTCGCCCACGTCGAGCCGCAGCTGCCGTTCGAGTTCCGCTATCTCGGCGACAACTCGATCACCGAGGCGTTCGCGTTCCTGTTCGAGCACCTGGTCGAGGATCCGCTGTGGCTCGAGCGGCGGCTGGGGGTGGCCGATCCGGCGGATGCGATCGCCTACGCGCGCGCAAACCGGCTCGTCTACCTGCGTCGTTACACCGGAAAGCTCGCCTACGAGATGGAGCTGCACGGGCCGGGAGACTCGCTCGACCGGTTCGCCGAGCGCTACGGGGCGCTGCTCGGTGGCGCGCTCCAGATCGAGTGGCCCGACGAGACGTTCCTCGCTGACGTCGATCCCGGGTTCTACTGCGCCTGCTACCTGCGCGCCTGGGCGCTGGAGACGCATCTGCGTTCCTATCTGCGCCACGAGTACGGGCCCGCGTGGTTCGAGTCCGCCGAGGCGGGCGCCGTGCTCCGCTCGATGTGGAGCGAGGGCCAGCGGCTCACACCCGACGAGCTGCTGGAGCGGCTCTCCGGAGATCGCCTCGAGTTCGGCGTCCTCGCCCGGGACCTCGGGCTAGGCTAGGGCCCGCTCGATCGCGTCGAGCACGCTCTTGCGGTTCGCGTGCCGCCGTTCGTAGTCGCGGACCCTGCGCAGGTCGGCGGGCTTCAGCCCCGCCAGGCGCTGATCGACCTGGCCCGCCGTCAACTCGTCGTAGCCGAGAATCGGAAATGACGGCCCAACGCCAACCGTCCGGCGCTCGAGGTCCTTCAACAGATCATCGGTTTGCTGGCGTCCGCGGTTGACGAGCTCCAGCACCAGCTCGTCGGCGTCTTCGCGAGTGACTCGGCCGCGGTCAACCGCCTCATCGAGTGTCTGTTGGATCCGCTCGGGGCTGATCAGCAACAGGTCGAGCGGCTTGATGATCGTGTCCGCGAGCCGCTCGCCGAGGTTCGCGGCCTCCTCGGCACTGGCGCTCCGTGACCGGGCCGCTTGCTCGCGCGAGGCGGCCGCTCCCGAACGGGCAGACGACTTTGATCTCGGTGCGGGCATTTCTCCCTTTGCCTCCCTCCCAGGGTGAGCTCGTGGCGAGCGTACCGCAGGGGCCCGACTACCCCGCGACGAGCAGCTCCAGCAGCGCCTTCTGCGCGTGGCGGCGATTTTCGGCCTGATCCCAGATCCGCTGCCGCGTCCCGTACAGGACCTCCTCGGTGATCTCCTCGCCCGGATGCGCGGGCAGGCAGTGGAGGGCGATCGCGTTCGGCGATGCCAGGTCGAGCAGGACGTCGTCGAGACGATACGGCGCGAGCGCCCGCCGGCGCACGCTGGCGGTCTGCGGATCGTCGCTCATGCTCACCCATACGTCCGTGTAGAGCGCGTCGGCTCCGGCGGCCGCCTCCTCGGGGTCGCCGGTGAGCACCGCCGCGGCCGTGGGCTCGAGCTGGTAACCGGGGGGCGAGGCGATCCGCACCTCGACGCCCGCGAGCCCGCCGACGATCGCGAGCGAGCGAGCGACGTTGTTGCCGTCACCGACGTAGGCGAGGGTCAGGCCCTCCAGCGTGCCGAACTCCTCGCGCAGAGTCAGGAGATCGGCGATGGCCTGGCACGGATGATGGGCCGCCGTGAGCATGTTGATCACCGGGACCGTCGCGTGGCGCGCGAGTTCCTCGACGATCTCGTCTGGGCCCGTCCGGATCCCGATCGCCGCGGCTTGGCGAGAGAGCACGTACGCGGTGTCTCGGATCGACTCGCCGCGGGTCAGCTGGAGATCGTCGGTGCGAAGGACCACCGGATTGCCACCCAACTCGGCGACGCCCGCCTGGAACGACACCCGCGTGCGCGTCGAGGGTTTCTCGAAGATCAGCGCCACCGTTCGCCGCAAAAGCACGTCCGAGCTCAACGGAGCGCTCTTCAGCTCGAGCGCGCGCTCGACGAGCTCGTGCAGCTCCTGACCGCTGAGCTCGGATCCGGTGAGAAAGTGCCGAGTCAAGTGCGGCAGTCTACGTGCGCGTGCGCGTCCTCACCTGGAATCTCAAGCACGGTCGCTCCGTGCCAGGCTCGGGCACGGATCTGTTCACGGAGTTCTGCTCGGCGCTCCGTGGTTGGGAGTGGCAGGTGGCCCTGCTCCAGGAGGTCCCGCCGTGGTGGCCGCCGATGTTGGCGGACGGACTCGGCGCTTCCGAGCGGCACGTCCTCACCTCGCGCAATTCGCTGATGCCGCTGCGGCGCGCGATCGCCACCCGCTGGCCCGACGTGATCAAGTCCAACGGCGGCGGGTGCAACGCGATCCTGGTCCGGAGCGGCTCGATCACGTGGCACCGGGCGCGACGGGTGTCGGTGCTCCCGGAGCGGCGGTGGGTGCACGCCGTCGGGCTGGGAGATGTTTGCGTCGCCAACCTGCACGTGGGCGCCTCGCCGCGGCAGGCGAGGCTCGCCGCGGCGACGGCCGCACGGTGGGCCGGCCGCTCGGAGGTGATCCTCGGCGGGGACTTCAACCTGCCCCTGCTTTCGCTCGATGGGTTCCGGTGGGCCGGGGGCTATGGCGTCGACCACGTCTACGTTCGCGGAATGGGCCGACCCGTTTCCGAGACGCGGGTCCTCGACGGCGGTCACCTCTCCGATCACGCGCCGGTGCTCGTGACCGTCACACCCCCCGCGCCGCCCTCAACCCGAACCCCCTGAGGACGAGCAGCGCCTTCTCGCCCAGGGTCCCGCGGCCGGGCAGGATCCCGAGCTGCGTCGCGGCACCGTAGAGGTCGTAGAAGGCGCGGACGCGAAACAGCCGCTCGCCGCGGAGCTCGCAGTAGAAGATGCAATGCATCACGACGAACCGATTGGTCGCGGGCAGTCCCTCGAGGGGCCCCTTGTGCGTCGCCACGAGCTTGACCGGGGCGGCCACGAAGTCGTCGTTTCTAAGACGCTCTCCCGTCTTTTCGACGCGCGCGTCGGGAAATGCCTCCCACAGGCGGGCGGCGTGGCGGCCGAGCTCGTCCGCACCCTGAAGCGGCTCGCCCGTCAACGGGTCCTCATAGTGGAAGTCGGGGGCGAGCAGTTCCTCGAAGGCCGACGGGTCCTTGCCGCTCCAGGCCGCCTCCCAGGCGTCCATCAGCTCGTCTACGTCACCCACCGAGCTCACTCCGACCGAGCCGGAGCGTCGAATACGGGCAGACCCTCGCTCGGGGTCGAGGCCTCGGCGTAGCGCCGGCGCGGGATGCGGCCGGCGCCGCGTGCGAGCACACCGGCCCGGACGGCGAGCTTGATCGCCTGCGCCATCGCGACTGGGTCGTGAGCGCGCGAGATCGCGCTCGCGCACAACACCGCATCGCAGCCGAGCTCCATCGCCAGCGCGGCGTCGGTCGCGGTGCCGACGCCGGCGTCGAGCACCACCGGCACGCCCGTGTGCTCGACGATGATCGAGATGTTGTAGGGGTTGCAGATCCCCATTCCGCTGCCGATCGGGGACCCGAGCGGCATCACCGCGGCGCAGCCGGCGTCCTCGAGGCGACGCGCCAGAACGGGATCGTCGGTCGTGTAGGGCAGCACGACGAAGCCGTCGTCGACGAGCTCCTCGGCCGCGGCCACCAGCTCAACGGCATCGGGCAGCAGGGTGCGGTCGTCGCCGATCACCTCGAGCTTGATCCAGTCCGTCTCGAACGCCTCCCGCGCGAGCTGTGCCGTGACGATCGCGTCGCGCGCGGTGAAGCAGCCGGCGGTGTTCGGCAGCACCTCGACCCCGGCCCGGCCGAGAACGTCGAGGATCGAACCGCGCGCCGAGGGGTCGAGCCTGCGCAGCGCGACGGTGCACATCTCGGCGCCGGACACCTCGAGCGCCTGGGCGAGCACCTCGTGGTTGGCGAAGCCCCCGGTGCCGAGGATCAGCCGAGACTGAAACGCGCGGTCGGCGATCTGAAACTGGTCGGTCACGATCTTCATCCTCCCTGAACCGCGGCGACGACCTCAACCAGGGCGCCGTCCGTCAGCTCCGTTGTGCTCCATGCTCCGCGCGGGACGACCTCGCCCGCCACCGCCACCGCCACACCGCGCCCCTCGGGAGCGCTCAGCAGCGCGACGAGCCCCGCCACCGTCGCCCCGGCCGGCAGCTCGCGTCGCTCACCATTGACCGAGACGACCACCGTCAGACCTCCACCTGCACGTCGGCGAAGCGGAGCGGGCTGAATTCGGCGGCCAGCTCGGACGACTCCTCGCCGATCAGTGCGGCCGCCATGATCTCGGCCGTGATCGGCGTGAGCAGGATTCCGTGTCGGTAGTGACCGGTCGCCCAATGCAGGCCGGGGATCGACGACGGGCCGATCGCAGGGGCGTTGTCGGGCGTTCCCGGCCGCAGTCCCGCGGACAGCTCGTCGATCACGAGTTCGCTGACGCCGGGCACCAGCTCGACCGCGTCGCGAAGCAGCTCGAAGACTGCCCCGCCGGTCACGGTCGTGTCGAACCCCCGCTCTTCGCTCGTGGCGCCAAGGACGTAGCGGCCATCTCCGCGCGGCACGATGTAGGACCCCTGCATGCGCAGCACGCGCGTCAGCAGCCCGGCGCCCGCCGGATCGTGGAGCCTCAGGATCTGGCCCTTGACGGGGCGGAGCGGGACGCGCGCGTCGGCCGGGATCCCGTCGATCGAGGAGGACCACACGCCGGCGGCGACGACGACCTGCTCCGCGCGCACGCGCTCACCTCCGTCGAGGCGGACGCCGCAGACTCGCCCGCCACTGAGCACCAACTCCGCGACCTCCGCTCGGGTCCGCACCACGCCCCCGGCGCGGCTGAGCGCCGCGCCAAGCGCCTGGGTCAGCCTGCGCGGGTCGATCGCGTGGTCGTCGGGCATCTCGAGCGCCAGCCGCAGCGTCGGCGCGAGCGCCGGCTCGAGCCGCCTCGCCTCGCTCGCGCGCAGCCGTCTCACCGCGAGGCCGAGTTGTTCGCGCATGGCCAGCTCGTGGTCGAGCGCCTCGGCTTCGTCGCCGTCCCGGGCGGCGAGCAGCGTGCCGCAGGACAGGTAGCCGGGGTCCAGACCGGAGGCGCCGGCGAGCTCGGAGACGAAGGCCGGATACGCTCGCGAGCTCGCGAGCGTCAGGCGCAGCAGGGCCCGCTCGACGAGCTTGGCCTCGGCGATCGGCGCGATCATCCCGGCCGCGACGCGCGACGTGCCGCTCCCGAGCTCGCCGCGCTCGAGCGCAGCGACGTGCAAGCCCCGCTCAGCGGCGCGCCACGCGACCGCGAGGCCGACCGCGCCGCCGCCGATGACCGCGACGTCGAATGATCTGGTGGGGTTGGACAAGCTCGCTTCCTCCGCCGGCATTACCCGGGTCAGGTTCAGACGGTCGGCGGATCTCGGTCCGCCCTCTCAGCCCGGCTCCAGGGCTCCCGTTGGGTCAATGCTAGCGCGGCGCTCCTGCCAGACTTGGAGCGTGCGCGACCGCCGTCAGCTACTCAACGATGCCCGCCTCTACCTGGTCTGCGATGACCGCCCCGACGAGTTTCTCGCAGCCGCGCTCCGGGGAGGTGTCGACATCGTCCAGCTGCGCATGAAGGACGCCGGCGACGAGGACATCGTCTCCGCCGGGCACCGGTTCGCGGCCGTCTGCGCCGAGCGCGATGCGCTGCTGATCCTCAACGACCGACCCGACCTGGTGGCGGCGGTAGGCGCCGATGGCGTCCACGTGGGCCAGGACGACGTGCCGGCGGCGCGCGCACGCGCGCTCGTCGGCCGGGATCGGCTGGTCGGCCTGTCGACCCATTCCCCGCTCCAGATCGATCGGGCCCTCGACGTCGACTACATCGGCGTCGGGCCGGTCAACGCGACCCCCACAAAGCCAGGCCGTCCCGCGGTCGGAACCGAGCTCGTGCGCTACGCGGCCGAGCACGCGCGGGCCCCGTTCTTCGCGATCGGTGGGATCGGCGTGGACAACGTCGCGGCGGTCCTCCGAGCAGGCGCGAGCCGGATCGCGGTGGTGCGCGCGCTGACGCTCGCCGATGACCCGGAAACGACGGCCCGCGAGCTGCGCGCTGAGCTTCAGACGGCCGGAAGGGAGCGCGTTGGGCCAGCGTAACCGCAAGCGAGGGCGTCGCGAGAAGCCGGCGGGCGGGTCCGTCGCTACGGCCCAGAGCACGAAGCCACCCTCGCGCTCGGAGCAGCGCGACGCGGCCGTTCGAGCGTCGCTGCAGCCGATGGCCCCGGGCGAGCGGCCGGTGGCGATCTGGATCGCGACGTTGCTCGCCCTGATGGTCGGTATCGGCAATCTGGTCGACGTGCTCCTGGGCGGCCGGATCACCGTCGGCCGCAGTCATGCCGGCGTCGGCGGGGTCGTGCTGTTCTCGGCGATGATGGTCGTCTGTGCCGTCGGCATGTGGAAGCTGCGCTACTGGGCGGTGCTGGGCTTTCAGGCCATCCTCGCGCTCGTGATCCTGCTTTTCTCGCTGTACCTGATCAGGGCCAGCAACCTCCTCGGGTTCCTGTTCGCGACCGCGGTCGTGCTCGGTGGCGGCTTCCTCTTCTACAAGCTCGTCCGCACGCTCAGCCGCATCCAGATGCCCAAGTACCCGGGCCCCTGAAGGCCTTTGATATAGGCTCAGTGGCAATGGCAGAGGCATCGTTTGACTGCGTCGTGATCGGGTCTGGTCCGGGTGGGTACGTCGCGGCAATCCGCGCGGCACAGCTCGGTATGAAGACGGCCGTGATCGAGAAGGACCGGGTCGGTGGGCGTTGCCTGAACTACGCCTGCATCCCCGCCAAAGCGATGCTGCGAGTCGCCGACGTGCTCACCGAGGTGCGCGAGGCGCGCGACTTCGGGATCCGGGTCGGCCCGCCGGAGCTCGACTACGAGGCCGTCGGCGCCCGCCGCGAGAAGGTCGTCTCGACCCTGACGAGCGGAGTCAGCGGCCTGTTCAAGAAGAACGGGATCGAGCTGATCGAAGGCGAGGGGAAGCTCGCCGGCGACGGAAGCGTGTCGGTCGGCGACCGGCGCATCGCGGCCAAGACGATCATCCTCGCCACCGGTTCGGTGAAGAAGCCGATCCCCGGTACCGAGTTCGGCGGGCGCGTGATCGGCACCGAGGAAGCCTGGGCCCTACCGGACCTGCCGAGCTCGATGACGGTCGTCGGCGCCGGCGCCTCGGGATCGGAGATCGCCTCCGGCTACGCGCGTCTCGGCACCGATGTGCTGCTGCTCGAGGCCCTCGACCGAGTCCTCCCGACCGAGGACGCCGACATCTCGAAGGTCGCCGAGCGGGGATTCAAGCGGCAGGGCATCACGATCCACACCGCCACGCTCGTCGAGGACGTGCAACCCGGGGAGTCCAGCGTCACGTGCCGGTTTGGCGATACCACCTTCGAGGCCGAGTGGTTCGTGATCGCCGCCGGCCGCGCCCCCGATATCGAGGCGCTGGGGCTCGACGACGCCGGGGTGAAGCTCGCCGACGACGGACTCATCGAGGTGGACGGCGCCATGCGCACGAGCGCCCAGGGCATCTACGCGATCGGCGATCTCGTGCACGGCCCGGCGCTCGCACACAAGGCCTCGGACGAGGGCATCCTCGCCGTCGAGGACGCCGCCGGGCTCGAGACCCACCCGATCGACTACATCGACATTCCGCGGGCGACGTTCTGCACGCCGAACGTGGGCAGCTTCGGACTGACCGAAGCACAGGCTCGCGAGGCCGGGCACGACGTCGTCGTCGGCAAGGTCCAGTACGGCGCTGTCGGCGCGGGGACCGTATACGGCGATCGGACCGGGATGATCAAGATCGTCGGCGACAAGAAGTACGGCGAGCTCGTCGGAGGCCACATCGTCGGCAGTCGCGCGACGGAGCTGATCCAGGAGCTCGTCAACGTGCGCATGCTCGAGGGTGGCTATCCCGAGCTCGCGAGGATGGTCCACGGTCACCCAACGCTGTCCGAGGCGGTCATGGAGGCGGCCCGCGCCGCCGACGGCTGGCTGATCCACGGCTGAGGTGAATCCGACGACGTCACCGCCGGTCTTCTACTACGACCTCGGCAGTCCCGCCTGTTACCTCGTGGCCGAACGGATCATGGCCAGCCTTCCGGTGGTTCCTGAATGGGAGCCCGTGCTCGGCTCCAGCATCGGCTTCGACGGCTCCGAGGTCGACCGCGCATCCGTCGAGCAGCACGCCGAGGGGGAGGGCCTGCTGCCGCTGCGCTGGCCCGCCGTGTGGCCACCGGACGCCCGCCTCGCCGCCCTTGCCGCCACGTACGCCAAGCAGATCGGCCGGGCGGTGGCGTTCTCGCTCGCCTGCTTTCGGCAGGCGTTCGCCGGCGGGCGCGACGTCGGCGATCCCGACACGGTCCTGATCGCCGCCGCCGCGTGCGAGATGCACCCGACCGCGGTCCTCCGCGGGATCCGGCTGCGCTCGGTCGCCGAGGCCCTCGAGCGCGCCAACTCGCGCGCGCTGCGCGCATCCGCCTCGACGCTGCCCGCTATCGCGATCGGCGACGAGCTCTACGAAGGGGAGGACGCGCTCGAGGCGGCCGTCGCGGCACTCGGAGCGCTCACATGAAAGCGAATCGGGCGTTCGAGCTGATCGTTTCGCGCGGCGGGCTGGAACCGGCGTTCCTCGCCGATCGCGACCGGCTCGATCGCGTCGAGGTCATCTCGATCGACACCGGCGAAGTTGAGCTCTTCTGGGAGCTGCCGGCGAAGCAGGCGGCGAAGCTGATCAGGCAGCTCCGCACCGACCTCTACGAGCTCGATCCCGGTGACTTCATCGAGACTTGGGAAGGGCGCGACGTGGGCGCCAACCGAGCGCCGTGAGCGCCGCCGGCGGCAACAGGGGGGAGACGCAGACCGAGGAGCCGACCCGCGCCCAGCGGACGATCGCCAGGCGCGCGGCGGAGTCGCGGGCGACGGTCCCTGACCTCGAGTCGACCGTCGAGGTGGACATGCTCGCGGCGCTGGCGCTCGCGCAGGCGCAATCGTGTTCGCTGACGGCGATCCTCGTCAGGGCGTGCGCGCTGGCGCTCCGGGAGGTGCCCCGAGCCAACGGCGCCTATCGCGACGGCCGCTATGAGCTGTACGCGCGGGTGAACGTCGGGCTGGTGGTCGCGGCCGGCGATGGTCTGTCGATCCCCGTCGTGTTCGATGCCGACGAGAAGCCGCTCCCCGAGCTGGCCGAGGAGGTCGACCGGCTCGCGGACCGGGCCGCCGGCGGGACGCTTACCCCGCCGGAGCTGTCGGGGGCGACGTTCACCCTGTCGGATGTCGGCGCGTATGGGATCGCGAGCGCCTCCCCGGTGATCGTTCCACCGCACGCAGCCGCCGTCGCAACCGGCGCCGTGAGACCGGCCGCGACGGTCCGGGACGGGGTGATCGTCCCGGGACACGCGATGACGATCACACTCGCGGCCGACCACAGGATCCTTTACGGCCAGGAGGCGTACCGCTTCCTGACCGCGATCAAGGAACGCCTCGAGTAGGCCACGGTCTGAGCTCGCGCCGGCCGGATGTTGCGCCGGCGCGGCGGAGGGGGAGAATTGCCGGTAAATGAACCGAGCAGCGGCGCTTGCCGAGCAACTCAGGCCGGCGATCGGCGATCAGCGCGTGCTTGCGGCGATCGCCTCGATCCCTCGCGAACGGTTCGTCCCCGCGACGGAGCGCGTGCGGGCGTATTCGAACGTCGCCCTCCCGATCGCCTGTGGCCAGACGATCTCGCAGCCGCTGGTGGTGGCGCGGATGCTCGAGACGCTGGCGCTACGGCCCCAGGACCGGGTGCTCGATATCGGCACCGGGTCGGGCTATCACGCGGCGCTGCTGGCGTTGCTCGCCGATCACGTCTGGACGATCGAGCGCCACGCGGCGCTGAGCCGCGAGGCGCAGGCCACGATCGAGGGGTTGGGAATCGACAACGTGACGTTCATTGTCGGCGACGGCTACGAGGGTCTGCCCGAGGAGGCGCCGTTCGACGCGATCAACGTGGCCGCCGCCACCGGCGACTCGGTGCCGCTGGCGCTCGAGGAGCAGCTGGCCGAGGGCGGGCGGCTGGTGGCGCCGGTCGGCGCGTGCGACCAGCACCTGATCCTCACCCGGCTGAGCCACGGCAAGCTGACGCGCACGCGGCTCGAGGCCGTGCGGTTCGTGCCGCTCGTGCACGAGTAGTGGCGATGCTTGGCGATACACAGCCTCGCGCCAGCGGCCCACTCGGCATCCGGCCTCGCCTATCGGGCCGCGCGCGAGTCATCCGGCTCCGATCTCGGCCCGCGAGGCAGAGCCCCTATCCCGCCACCGCCTCCTCGCCGAGCCGCTCCCGGATCACGTCGACGGCGACCGGGTTCGAGTCGATCAGCACGAAGCGCCGGTCCAGCTGCCGGCAGACGGCCCCCAGGGTGCCCGAGCCGGCGAAGGGGTCGAGGCACCACCCGCCCGGGCGCGATGAGGCCGCGACCATCCGGCGCAGCACGCCCTCGGGCTTCTGGGTCGGGTAGCCGGTCTTCTCGCGGCCGTTGGTCGGGACGATTGTGTGAAACCACACGTCGGTCGGCCGCTTGCCGCGCGCCGCCTTCTCCGCGCTCACGAGACCCGGCGCCATGTACGGCTCGCGCTCGACCGCGTCCGCGTCGAAGTGGTGGGCCCCCGGCGTGCGCACGTAGACGAGAATCGTGTCGTGCTTGGCGGGCCAGCGCCGGCGCGGCTTGGCGCCGTAGTCGTAGGTCCAGATCAGCTCGTTGAGGAACGCCTCGCGCCCGAAGATCTCATCGAGCAACAGCTTGCAGTAGTGCGCCTCGCGGTAATCGATGTGGAAGTAGAGCGTGCCGTGGGCGGCCAGCAGTTCGCGGGCGCGACGGAGCCGTGGCTCCAGAAAAGTGAGGTAGTCGGCGAACGCGTCCTCATAGCTGAGCGTCTGCAGCAGACGCGAGGTGTAGCGGCGCCCTCCGAACCCGACTCGATCGCCCCGCGCGTCGGCGGACACCTCGAGGGTGTGGCGCGCCTGAACGCGCCCCGTGTTGAATGGAGGATCCACGTAGATCAGGTCGAACGCTGCATCCGGAAGTCTCGAGAGGATCGTGGCGTTGTCACCCGCGATCACTAGGTCGTCGGTGAGAGCGAAATTGTCAGCCGCAGAGTCGATATGCATTCGCGCAACGTACTGTTGCATGCGGTTGACATGCCCTGAAACCGCTAGACTCGGGCCTCCTCGTGTTCGCTGAGTTAGTTCAGCGTGTCCGCCGGTTCATCTTCGAACGGCGGGTCGCCCGGTTCGCTATCGCGTCGATGGTCGCCGCGACGACCAGCGCGATCGTGTTTCCGGTCTTGTACGTGCTCGGCGCCTCCACCACCGTGTGCTCGATATGCGCTTTCGCCGCCGGCGCGATCCCAAACTGGACGATGAACCGCAAGTGGACGTGGAAGGTAGAGGGGCGGGTGGCGTTCGGACGCGAGATCCTCGCCTACATTCTCGTCTCCGCCTCGACCTTGGTGGTTCTGTCATTGGCGACCGGTTGGACGCACAGACACGTCCAGGGCATACCTGCAGGCCACGGTATCCGTGTGGCCCTGGTCACCGCGACCTACTTCGGCGTCCTCGTGTGCCTGTATGCCATCAGGTACTTCTTGTACGAGCGGTGGATCTTTTCCGGCGAAAGCCGTCTCCGAGCCGGGCTGAAGTCCCGTCGGCGCCTGTGGGTTGAGGCCCGCGCCAACCGGACGCCGTAGCGCCCAGCCCCCGGCCAACGTCACGGTAGAACTTAGGCCGTGGCCGGCGGCGACGTGTGACACCTACCGAAGATCTTCACGGCGCCGACTGCGGCGAGCAGGCGGTAGCCCGCGCCGGCCGGGGGAACCGGCGTAAGCGCCGGATCGCTTTGTCCCCCCGATTGGATCAGCACGTTCCCGTCGGCGCTCTCGGTCCGCCGCAGCCCGACCCCGAGCGTCCACGCGGCGAGCGGCGCCTCGGACGGATTGGTCTGGACCGCGCCGCAGGCGAGCAGCTGACCCGCCCCTCCGGCGCGCGCCACGGCCACCGGCAGGTCGCCGCGGATGGCGTTCTGGGCGCGGAGCGTCTGGGCCGCGGCGCCCAGATGGGGTCCGCGACCGGGCGCGACCACGGTCAACACGACGGCGGCGGCCAATGCCGCGAGCGCCCAGCGCGGCCGCCAGAACGCCCACGTCCACGCCCAACCAACGGCGCCAACGACCACGAGCAACGCGACGGGCGCAATCAGGTAGCGATCGCTGCCCGAGAAGCCGATCTGCGTCAGCACCGCCTCCTCGACGATCCACGCGAGCCCCAGCAGCGCCGCAAACGCCACGACCGCCCGTGGCGTGGTCCAGCGGCGGCGCCGCACCACCTCCACCAGCGCGAGCGCGACGCCGGCCTTGAACGGCATCGTCAGCAGCGGCCCGGCGGTGCCCGTGAGCTCGGAGCAGAACGGGCAGCTCGAGAGCGCGGCGCTCCCCTGGCGGGGATTCTGCGCCCACCGTACGCCGCGCAACAGCGATCCCGAGCCCCATAGCTCGGGCAGGAACCACAGCGCCCCGATCAAGGCGAATAGGGCGACCGTCAACGCCCGGGATCCCGGGTCGCGACGCCACTGCCAGGCGCCGTAGAGCGCCAGGAACGGCCACGTCTCGGGGCGAATGAGCGCGGCCGCGAATCCGAGCAGCAGTGCCTGTCGCGGTGCGCCATCGAAGAACCGCAGGATCGCGAGCAGGACGAGCGCCGCCAGCAGACCCTCCGACTCCCCCTGGAGCACGCTGCTGGCGTACTGATAGAGGGTCAGCAGGCCGGCGAACGCAAGCGCCCCGGCGATCAGCGCCGGCGCGCGTCCGGGGGCGTCGCTGCGCGCCAGCCGGACGGCCGCCACCACCCCGAGCCCGACGGCCATGATCCCGCCAGCGCGAGCCACGACCAACCACAGATCCGGCGCGGCGGCACCGAACGGAGCGAAGAGCGTTGTGAAGATCACCGGCAGCGGTTTCCACGTCGGTCCGCCGGTCGTGACCAGCGCCAGATGCGTGATCTCCCGCCCCCAGATGATCCATGCCCAGGGGTCGTAGGACGGCGCGGCCTGGACGGCGAGCGACACCGCCGCCAGGAGGACCGAGACCGCGGCCAGGATCGTGTAGCCGCCGGGCCGGGAGACTGCGATCGTCGCCGGGCGGCTCGCGATCGCGGTTGCGCCGGTCATCGCGGGCGCCGGGCTTCAGGCCCCGGTGCCGGCCCTGCGCGAGCGCGCCCCCCGCGAGCTCGCGCCCCGGTCGCGCCACCAGGTGTGGACCGCAGCCCGTGCGAAACGCAGCCCGTACCGGAGATTTCCGTCCTTCTTGGTGTGGCCCGCATGGCTGGCGCGGTCGCGCATCGTGGTCGGCACCTCGGCCAGACGGAAGCCGTGAAGCGCCGCGCTGATCATCAGCTCCGAGGCCTGGTACTGGGGCTGCTCGAGGACCACCGTCGCGGTCAATTCGGGGCGCACCGCGCGTAGCCCGCACGCCGGATCGGTGACGCGGTGGCGGACCATCAGGCTGAAGACCGCGCCGAACACGATCACGCCCGCGTGCCTGACCGGGTCCGTGGTCAACTCGCTGCCGAGCCGGCGCGAGCCGGAGACGAAGTCGGCCTTGCCGTCGAGGATCGGCTGGACGACCTTCGCCAGCTCCTCGGGCTCGTATTGGCCGTCCGCGTCGATCGTCGCGATCACCTGGGCGCCGCGAGCGCGGGCCAGCCAGTACCCGAGCCGCAACGCCGCTCCCTGGCCGCGGTTGACGGGAACGTCGCAGACGAGCGCGCCGGCCGTCAACGCTCGCGCTGCGGTCTGGTCCTTGGCGCCGTCGACCACGACGATCACCTCGGTCGCCAGACCGGCGGCCTTGGCCGGAATCTCGGCGACCACCTCGCCCACCGTCCCCTCCTCGTTGTACGCGGGGATCACCACCGCCAGCGGCGCGCCGGCGCCGGGCGGATGCAGGGCGAGGAAGGCGCCGGCGGCGTCCCGCTCAACGGGATCGAGCTTGCCGAGCTCGGCCTGGGACACGAGCGGCTCCTGATTCTTGGCGGCCACGCTCATCGGGAACCTCCCGGCGCTCCGACGGGTTCGTCAATCTCCGCCTGCGACCACTCCTGCCAGACGGCTTCGATGCCGTCTGAGAAGTCCCAGCGCGGCGCCCACCCGGCGGCCCGGGCCCGGCTCGGATCGACGATCACCGCCGGCATCTCGCCGGCCTTGGCCGGGCCGTGGCGCACCGACAGCTCAGCCCCGGTGGTCTGCCGAACCTGGTCGACAACCTCAAGCACCGACAGCGACGTGCCGGCGCCGATCACCACCGGACCGTGCCATTCCTCGTTGACGAGCGCGAGCCGCACCGCCTGCACGACGTCGCCGACGTTCACATAGTCCCGCACCTGGCGGCCGTCGCCGTAGATCTCGAACGTCGCGCCGGTCCGGATCGCTCGCATCAAGCGGGCGACGATGCTGTCCTTCGCCTGCATACCCAGACCGTAGACGTTCGTCAGGCGTAAACATGCACACCGGACGCCGTAGGACGCGGTGTAGGCGGACATCAGCATCTCGCCGGCGGCCTTCGTCGCCCCGTACGGCGTGAGCGGTCGGAGCCTCGCGGCCTCCGTGATCGCCGGGGCGTCCATCGGACCGGTGACCGCGTTGGTCGAGGCGAACGCGAGCGAGCCCGTCCCGGCGGCCCGCGCGGCCTCGAGCACCCGGTGCGTGCCCTCCACGTTCGTCCGGTACGTCCGCTCGGGCTGTTCGAGCGAGCGCAGCACAGAGGTCACGGCGGCGAGGTGAACGACCGAGTCGACCCCGTCCGCGAACGCCCGCTCGAGGATCGGCGCCTCGCAGATGTCGCCCTGCACGATGTCGACGTCCGGGTCGGGATGGGGCTGGAGATCGACGACGCGAACGCGAGCGCCGTCGGCGGAAAGCTCCGAGACCACCCGGCGGCCGATGAAGCCCGAGCCGCCGGTGACGAGAATGCGCCGCCCGCCGAGTCCCTCCGTCGCGGAGTCGGTCACGTCTGTGCCAGCGCGCTGGCGGTTTGGGGCAGCTCGCTCGACGTCTCGGCCCACTTGACGGTCGCCTCGATCGCCGCCAGGTCGACGCGATCGCGGTGCTGCTCGACGACGTCGAACAGGTGGTCGATCAGCGCGGTGGACAGCAGCGTCGGCTTCAGTCCCAGGCCCTCGAGCGCGGTGTGGACGACGTTGTAGTAGTGATCGTAGATCTCGACCCGGGGGTTGTCGACGTGGTCGATCGTGCACTCCCCGGGGAACTGCTCGGCGATCGTCTCGGCGATCTGGTTGATCGACAACGACTCCGTCATCTGGTTGAACACCCTGAACTCGCCGCGGTCGGCGGGGGTCTCGGAAGCCAGCCGGATGCACTCCACTGTGTCGACGATGTTGATCAGACCGCGCGTCTGTGTCCCCTTGCCGTAGACGGTCAGGGGATGCCCCAGGACGGCCTGGATGACCAGCCGGTTGAGGACGGTGCCGAACACGCCGTCGTAGTCGAAGCGCGTCCACAGACGGGGATCGAGCTTCGTCTGCTCGGTCTCGGCGCCGTACACCACTCCCTGATTGAGGTCGGTCGCGCGCATTCCCCAGATCCGGCAGCCGAACTCGATGTTGGTGCTGTCGTGGACCTTCGAGCAGTGGTAGAAGGAGCCTGGCCGCTTCGGGTAGATCATCCGGTCCTTGCGGCCCTTGTGCTCGACCTCGATCCAGCCCTCCTCGATGTCGATGTTCGGCTGGCCGTACTCGCCCATCGTCCCGAGCTTGACGAGGTGGATGTCGCGGTCGATGTCGCCGATCGCGTACATCACGTTGAGGTTGCCGACGACGTTGTTGGTCTGCGTGTAGACGGCGTGCGCCTGCGAGATCATCGAGTACGGGGCGGCCCGCTGCTCCGCGAAGTGGACGACCGTGTTGGGACGGAAGTCGCGGATCATCTGGTGCACGAACGTCGCGTCGCACAGGTCGCCGATGTAAGCCCTGATCGTCTTGCCGCTGATCTCCTGCCAGGCGGCGATCCGGTCTTCGAGCGTGGCGATCGGGATCAGGCTCTCTACGCCCATCTCCTCGTCGTAGCCGCGGCGCGCGAAGTTGTCGTTGACGGCGACTTCGTGCCCCAGCGCGGATAGATGCAGCGCGGTCGGCCACCCCAGATACCCGTCACCGCCCAGAACCAAGATTTGCATACGAATGCTCCAGTACCTTCAGCTCGTTTTGAGATCTTCAGCGCTCACAGCGGGCACGCTCGCCCGTGACATTGGTCGCGACTGACCAATCGCCGACCCAGAAGCGCACGAGAATAGCCGACCGGGCCACCGAAAGGAGGCGGAAGGCTCCATAAGACTAACCGGTTCGCCGCTTTTCGGCTGATACCTTCGCGCTGCGCCGACGAGATTCGTAAAGCCACACCGTAGGGCACGCCGGGTCCGCCTGACGGTCGCCCTGGCCGCGTCGATCCTGTTGATCGCCGTGCTGGTCGCCGTGCTCAGCGGCGGAGGCGGCCACCCTGGCCTGCCCCTCCCGGGGATCGGGGAACCCGCCCGCCCCGGCGACCCGTTCGCATACATCCCCACGCGCGAGGCCGACTTCGAGGCGCGCGCGGTGGCCGGGAGCGAGAACGTCCTGTTTTCAAAGAGCCCGGGGGGGGCGATGGCAACCGCCGCCCGCGTGGCCGCGTATCGCCCGCTGATCGACAGCGCGACGGCCGGCACTGGGATCGATCCCAACATCCTCGAAGGGATCGTGTTCGTGGAGAGCGCGGGGAGGCCCGACGTGATCGCGGGGACGGACCCCGCAGACGCGTCCGGACTGACCCAGATCCTCGCGCAGACCGGTCAAGCGCTGCTCGGCATGCACATCAACCTGGCGCGCAGCCGACGACTCACCGACCAGATCGGGGCCGCCTACGCGGCGGGGCGGGCCAACGTCGCGGTGCGGCTCGAGCGCCAGCGCGCCCAGATCGACGACCGTTTCGATCCGGCCAAGGCGCTGGCGGCGACGGTCCGCTACCTCAAGCTCGCCGAGCAGCATTTCGGGCGCGCCGACCTCGCCGTTGTCTCCTACCACATGGGCATCGGCAACCTCCAGCAGGTCCTCGACGACTACGACGGCGGCCACCCCGTCCCCTACACCCAGCTCTACTTCGACACCTCGCCCGACCACCGTGGCGGGGCATACGACCTGCTCGCCGGGTTCGGAGACGACTCCTCGCTGTACTACTGGCGTGTCCTCGGCGCCGTGGCGATCATGCATCTGTACCGCACCAACCGCCATGAGCTAGCCACGCTCTCGACGCTCGAGCTCGACGCCGACACGAACGCCGACGTGCTCCACCCGCCCGACCCGGCCGATTCGTTCGCCAATCCGGACGCCCTGTACGCCGGTTATCACTCGCGGGACCTGGTGCGCCTGCCGTCCGACCCCGCGCGGCTGGGCCTCGCCTACAGCCCGTCGATCGGCTCGCTCGCGCACACACTGCACGTCCCGCCGGGCCTCTATCAGGGGCTACGGCCCGCTGCGCTCGACATGTTGGTCGAGCTCGCCGCCCGCGTCCGCACCCTGTCCGGCGGCGCCAAGCCGCTGATCCTCGGCAGCGCGGTGCTCGACGGGCAGTACGCCCAGCAGGTCGCGAATCCCTACACGGGCGCCACGACGGGCTACTCGTTTCAGATCGTGCGCCGGTACGTGAGCCGCCCTCAGGCGGTCGCGTTCCAGGCGATGCTCGACCGGCTCCAGGCGCTCGACCTGATCGCGTGGGAGCGGACCCCGACGACGATCGACATCACGGTGGCGTCGGGCGCTTCGCGGGCGATCGTCGACGGGCCATAGTATTCGCGCGTGGCCGACGTGATCCGGACCCCCGAGGAGCTGCTCGAGGGCCTCCCCGACTTTTCCTTCACATCGCACTACCGCGAGTTCGACGGCCTCCGGCTGGCTCATCTCGACGAGGGCGACGGCCCGCCGGTCGTGTTCTTTCACGGGGAGCCGACGTGGTCGTTTCTGTGGCGCAAGGTGATCCCGCCGATCAGAGACGCCGGGTACCGATGCATCGCCCCTGACCTGCCCGGCTTCGGCCGTTCCGACAAGCCCGTCGACATCGACTGGTACAGCTACGAGCGCCATGTGGCCGCGGTCGCGCCACTGCTCGAGGACCTCGACCTGCGCGATGCCACGATCGTCGTGCACGACTGGGGCGGGCCGATCGGCCTCCGTCTCGCGGTCGACCACCCGGATCGGATCGCCCGGATCGTCGTGCTGGACACAGGCCTGTTCACCGGACGCCAGCGGATGACCGAGGCATGGAACGCGTTTCGCGACTTCGTCGAGCGAACCGAGGACCTGCCGGTCGGCTTCCTCGTCCGTGGCGCCTGCAAGCACGACCCCGGCGATGACGTGATCGCCGGCTACGAGGGGCCGTTCCCGAGCGCCGCCTCCAAGGCCGGCGCCCGGGCGTTTCCGCTGATCCTCCCCACCTCGCCAGAGATGCCCGGCGCCGAGGCCGGTCAGCGCGTGCTCGAGGCGCTCGGCACGGATCGGCGGCCGAAGCTCGTCCTCTGGGCCGACTCAGACCCGATCCTTCCGCCCGACGTCGGCCGCCGCTTCGCCGCCGCGCTGGGCACCGAGGTCCACCACGAGATCGCGGACGCCAGCCACTTTCTGCAGGAGGATGCCGGGCCGACCATCGGCGGCCTGATCGCCGACTGGCTGAGCTCCGGCGCCTAAAGCGCTAGACGGCTTCCTTCTCGGACTTCACTTCGAGGTCGGACGCCGGGGTCTCGAGGTCGGACGCCGGGGTCTCGAGGTCGGACGCCGGGGTTTCGAGGTCGGGCGCGGGAGCTTCGAGGTTGGGCGCGGGAGCTTCGAGTTCAGGCCCGGGCGCCCCGACGCCGCGGACCGGGCCGTTGATCGTCAGCGCCATCCGCGCTTCGTAGGCAGCTCGGGCGTGGTGGTCGGGGTGCGTCATCGTGTCGTTGCTGCCCATCGCGGCTCCGAGGACGTCGAGCACGCGTCGTGGCAGCAGTGCGCTGATGCGGAAGACGGCGTTCATCCGCCTGGGCACGTAGACCTCATAGCGCCCGGTCTGGAGCGCCTCGACGATCGCCTCGGCGACATCGTCGGGTTCGGGGGTCCGGATTCCACGCATCTGCTGAAGCCCCGAATACAGCTCGGTGTTGACACCGACCGGCATCACGACCGTCACCTCGACGCCGGTCCCGGCGACCTCCTGGCGTAGGGCGTCGCTGAGCCCGACCACGGCATGCTTGGTCGCACAGTAGGTGGCCAGGTGGGCGGCGCCCCCCTTACCGGCCACGGAGGCGATCTGGACGAGATGGCCGCGATTGCGGGGCAGGAACCGCTCGAGGGCGAGCTTGGAGCCGAAGATGACGCCGTTAAGGTTGATGTCGACCATCCGCTTGGCGGTGGCGTCGGTCTCCTCGACGAACGATCCGATCGGCATGATCCCCGCGTTGTTGATGAGGACGTCGAGTGGGCCGAGCTGGCGCTCGACCTCGTCGAGGAACGTCGCGAAGCTGGTGCGGTCCGTCACGTCGAGCGGTAGCCCGACCGTCCCGGATCCGAGCTCCTGAGCCGTTCGCTCCGCCAACGGCGCCTCGATGTCGCCGATCGCGATCCGGGCCCCCTGGGCAATGAGCGCGGCCGCGGTGGCGCGGCCGATGCCGCGGGCGCCACCGGTGATGGCAATCACATGCCCGGTGAGCGATCGTGGGACTTTCGCCATGAATTTGTCCTCCTGGTTGAAATCCGTGCCCACGGAATTTCCGTGCACCGCCACGATACACTCGTGGCTAGCTGGTCAGCCAGCCCAGTATGCGGATATCCTGCTGCTCATGGCGACCTTCCGCTACGACGGGCAGCGGCTCGCCTACACGATCTACGGGAGGGGGCCGCGGACGACCGTGCTGATTCCTGCCCTTCTGCTGTCGCAGAAGATGCAGGCGCCACTGGCGAGGGAGCTGGCCGCACGAGGACACCGCGTGATCACGTTCGATCCCATGGGTCACGGCGACTCCGATCGGCCGCGGGACATGTGGCGGTATTCGATGGCCGAGTTCGCCCGCCAGACGCTGGCGCTGCTCGATCGCCTGAAGATCGAGGAGGCGGTCGTCGGCGGCACGTCGATGGGCGCCAACATCACGCTCGAGCTGGCGGCGCTGGCGCCCGAGCGGTTGCGTGGGATGATCATCGAGATGCCGGTGCTGGACAATGCGATCCCGGCCTGCGCGATCGCGTTCACGCCGCTGCTGCTCTGGCTGACGTTCGGCGAGCCGCTCGCCAGACGGCTCGCCGGCGCCGCCCGAGCCGTGCCCCGGGCCCGCGTCCCGTTCATGCTGGATCTGGGACTGGATGCCGTCGCCCAGGACCCGGGGCCTAGCGCCGCCGTCCTGCAGGGGATCATCTTCGGCCGCACGGCGCCACATCGCGTCGAGCGCCGCACGTTCGAGGCGCCGGCGCTCGTGATCGGCCATCCCCGCGACCCTGTGCACCCGTTCTCGGACGCCGACATGCTCGCGCACGAGCTGCCGAACAGCCAGCTGGTCGACGCCAGCTCGATCATCGAGCTGCGCGTGCGGCCGGCGCGGTTGACGGCGCGGATCGCCGAGTTCGTGGACGAGTGCTGGGGGGTCGGGGCGGACGAGCGCGAGCGGGCCGCCTGAGCGGCTTTGTCGCCGGCGCGGGCGGGGGTCGCCGGCGTTTTGTCCGGGTAGGGGCTGTGGACTCAGAGCTTGCGGGCGCTTTCAGCGCCCGCGGCCGTGGCGGGCGATCGGCTCGGTAAACGGCGCTGGGGAAGGGGGTGGGTGAGGGCGGTGGCGGGTCGCCGGAGCCCGCGGTCTGGGCTGCTTGGGCGCTCATGCGGGTCTTCGTGGCGACTCTGTGCCGGGAGTGTCACGGGGATGATGCGTAACACGTCAACACCGGCGCCAGATCCGAGCCCTGTCGACCTACGCACACTCCTCGTGCACAACTCGACAGGCCTCGCCATCCGGCGCAAGATTGTCGTGCTGTGCACCATCGAACGGCCCGCGATCCCGCCCAGTCCCTCCCTTCCCCAGCGCCGTTTTACCGGGCCGCCCGCCATTCAGAGGCGACGGGCGCCGAAGAAGCGCCCGAGCAAAACGACCTTCGACAGACAGCCGAACCGAGCGCGAAAGCGCGCCCCTAACCAATCAACGAGGCGCCGAGGGCCCCGGCGGCGCCACGATGTCCCGCCCGGTCGGCCGCATCTCCGCGTCGAGCTCGAGCTGCCAGAAGTAGCGGGTGAAGGTGACGCCGGCGCGGTACTCGCCCACGTGCGGCTCGATCTCCTCGCCGCCCGCCATGCGCACGATCAGCTCGGGGTAGGTCCGGCCGGGCAGCGCCGCGTACATCGGCGCCGGGAAGGCGCCACCGAAGCGCGTGTTGACGTCGGTGATCCCGAGGCCGATCTCCGGATCGCGGAAGACCTGGACGGTGCACGGGCCGCGAACCGCCAGCGACTCGACGACGTGGCGCCCGAGCTCGACCAGCTCCGGCTCGTCGATGACGGTGCCCTTGATCGACTCGCCACCGCGGGACTCGATCATCGTGCGCGGGATCGCGTTGAGGCAGCGCCCCTGCAGATCCGACAGGCAGTCGATCGAGAACTCGGGACCGTCCATCCACCGCTGCACCATCGTCGGCTCGTTCACGTAGCGGACGAAGAACTCCGCGGCCGCCGCGTCGTCGGCGCGGTGGATCGACCGCGCGCCGGAACCCTGCCGCGGCTTGACCATGACCGGAAAGTGCTCGACCGCCTGTCCCGGAAGCACGGTCGGCGGCGACGGCAGGCCCAATCGCGAGAGCAGCAGGTGCGCCTCGTACTTGTCGTACGTGGCGCGGGCAACCTCCGGATCGGGAACGAATGCGGGCAGCAGACCTGAAAACCGCGCCCGAGCCAGCACCTCGATGTCCAGATCCGTCAGCGGCACGACGGCGCCCACGCCGTACTCCGAGCACAGCTCGGCCAACGCCGGAACGTAGTCGGAGGAATCGATCCGGGGCACCGACCGGCGCACGTGGGCCGCATACTGCGCCGGAGCTAGCGGGTTGGGATCGGCGGCGACGACGGTCGCGTGCTGCGCGAACGCCGAGACGATGTCGTAGCGCTTGCCAACCCCGGTCAGAAGGACCGCTACGCCGGTGGCCGCCATCCGCCCCTCTCACCCCTGTACAGCCCACGCCCACTAGCGACGAGCGCGGTGGTGCGGGCCAGGATCCTCAGGTCGAGCGTGAGCGAGCGGTGCTCGACGTACCAGAGGTCGAGCTCGATCCGCTCCGCCCACGGGAGCGACGCGCGACCGTTGATCTGAGCCCAGCCGGTGATCCCGGGCCTCACCGCGAGCCGCCCGCGCTGGCGCGTCGTGTACTGCTCCACCTGGATCGGGATCGTCGGCCGCGGCCCGACGATCGACATCTCGCCGAGGAGCACGTTCCACAGGTTCGGGAGCTCGTCGAGCGAGTAGCGGCGCAGGACCTTGCCGATCCGCGTGATCCGGTCATCCCCCTCCTGGATCGCCAGTCCGGCGCCCGTGAACTCGGCGCCCCGCACCATGGTGCGCAGCTTGTAGATCTTGAATTCGCGGCCGTCCTTGCCGATCCTTGTCTGCGTGTAGATCGCCGGCCCCGGCGACTCGAGGCGGATCGCGACCCCGAGGACGGCCACCACCGGCGCGGTCAGCACGGACCCGAACAGCGACAGCGCCACGTCGAGCAGGCGCTGGGTCACCGCGTCCCCTCCGCCGGGTCCCAGCCCGCCTGGGTGTGACCGACCAGCCAGTCCCACAGGCCGGCGGCCAGGGAGACCGTCGTCAGCACGTAATACCGCGCGATCAGCAGTGGCCGCAGGGGCAGCACCGGCGCGAGCAGCGCGCCCGCCAGCGCGGCGACCTGGATCGCGACCGCCGCCACGTACACCCAGCCGTCTCCGATCAACGCGATGCTCGTGGCCAGCGCGATCAGGTGCAGGAACGGCGACAGGTATCGAAGGATCCGGTGCGAGAAGATCATCAGGCCATAAAGGGGGTCATATCCGCGCGGCGAGAGCATCCCGCCACGGACGACGATCGGCCACGTGTGGCTCATCATCCGGCGTTTGCGGGCAAATTCGCCCTCGATCGTCGGAACCATCTTCTCGCTCGCCCGCGCCGCCGGTTCGTACAGGGCCAGCCAGCCACGCTTGACCATGTTGAACGGGAACGAAAGGTCGTGGCCCATGATCGGGTCGACGATCAGGTAGCTCTCGCGTCTCGTCGCGTAGATGGCGCCGTTGCCACCCGTCACCGACCGGACCCGCGACTCGAGCCGCCGCAGCGCCATCTCGTAGCGCCAGTACACGCCCTCCTGGTTGGACCCCCGGTCGTTCACGAGGCGGACGTCCCCGCACACATAACCGACGCGTGGATCGGCAAACGGTTGGATCAGCCGCTTCAGGGCCCCTGGCTCCCACGAGACGTTGGCGTCGGAGAACGCGACCAGATCTCCGCGCGCCCGCTCGACCCCGGCGTCCTGTGCCCGGATCTTCCCGCCGCGCGGAAGCTCGAGCACCACGTCGGCGCCGGCCGCCCGCGCTCGCGCCGCCGTCTCGTCGGGCGAGCCATCGCAGGCGATGATCACCTCGACCAGCTCGGACGGATAGTCGAGCGCCCGCAGGTTGGCGACACGCGAGGCGATCACGTCCTGCTCGGCGTAGGCGGCGACGATGACGCTGACCGACGGCAGCGACCCAGAGCTCGCCCCCGTGGCCTCGACGGGCTTTCGAACCCGCGCCAGGAGCGCCAGGAGCACCCAGTAGCCGGCGTGCGTGTAGAGCAAAAGGCCGACGGAGGCCCAGAACAGGATGGCGAGGACGGTCACGGCGGCGGATTGTGCGCGATTGCCACTCCCAGTGCTATCGTCGCCGGCGCCGAGGCCGGGCAACCTGGGGAGTGCCATGCGTGTACTAATAGTCCGGCTTCTGGTTCTCAGCGCCGCGCTCGCGCTCGGAACAGGTGCCACGGCTGCGTCGGCGCGCACGGCCCGCCGCCAGCCGCTCAAGATCATCGTAGGGACCCAGAACGTGACCGTCACGCCGGTCCTCGACGCCTCGCGGAGCACGACTGCGACGGTCGGCTCCGCCGGCGGGACGCTCTCGACGACGGCGCAGGACGGGACGACGTTCCAGCTCATGATCCCGCCCAGCGCGCTCGCCGGCACCGAGCAGCTGACGATGACGCCGCTCGTGTCCATGGCCCGCGGCGGCGTGAAGCTGATCGCCGGGGTGCAGCTCGCCCCCGATGGGCTCCAGCTGCTCAAGACGGCCGAGCTCGCCATCAACCCGGCCCACCACGCGGCCCGCGCGAGTCAGGTCGGCTTCGGCTACCAGGCCGGCGGGAGCGAGTTCGGCCTGATGCCACTGGCCGTGCGGTCGAACATCGAGGTCCCCGTGCTCTCGCTCGGCGGCTTTGGCGTGGCCAGCGCGACGCGGGGTCAGATCTCAAGGCGCCAGCGCCATCCGCCGAGCGACCCGACCGCCGCCTGGCTCGGGCAGCTGGCGATCCCGGTCCGCCAACTGCGAAGCCATCGCTCGGTCCCGGCGAACCGCCTGACGGTGAAGCGCGTGCTCGCCGCCTACTACACCGGGTACGTGAGGCCGTTGCTCGGCAGCCCCGGCTCGAGCTTCGCGGCCTGGAGCGAGGCCGCGACGCGCGGCGTCGGCTGGTTGAACGAAGTTCAGACGCTCGGTTACGCGCGCCAGTTCCCAGGCTACTCTCGGCGGCTTCGCAGCGCCGTATTCAATGGAGCGCTGCGCCGGCAGTGGGGCGCGGTCACCGGGGCGTGCGCTGCCCGGCGCACGCTGGGAGACCTTCAGGATGCGCTCGTGCTGGCTCGGTCCGCACAGGCACTCAAAGCCGGTTCGAGCATCGGCGGCAGCGGCGCGATCGCCGCGGCCCTGTTCGGCTGTGCCCAGCTGAACCTGCGGGTGGCGCTCAATCCGACCACGGTCAGCTGGCAGACGGGACTCAGCTCGAACCGCGTCTCGCAGGCCACCGTGGTGGCGCAGATCGCCAGTACGAGGCTGCTGCTCGGACAGCTGCTCGGGACCAACCAATTCACGTTCGCCTCCTCCCCGGTCGCCGTGACGGAGACGATCACCGCGTGGACGCAGGGCGCCAGCTACGCCGCGCAGGGCTGCACAAAGCCCTCGTTCGTCGGCTTCAGCGCCAGCCGCGCACAGATGTTCGGCGCGTTCGCCGCGACTCTCACCATCACGGCCGACCTGTTCGCGCGCAGCTCGCCGCCGCCGGCGAGCGTCGCCGTGAGCGTCGCCGGCGCCGATCTCGCGAGCTGGACCACGACCTGCCCGCCGAGCGAGACGATCTCCTTCAGTCAGTCACCCGGGGCGATGTCCGGGCTGACCGCGGTGACGGCGCTGACCCCGATCCGCATCAACTCCACCGCCAACAGCAACGCCAAGAAGTTCCAGGGGTCCGCCGACATCCTCGCCGGCGACACGGTCACGGGGTTCGCGAACGGCAACGGCAAGATCACCGTCAGCGTCGTGCACTGACCAGCTCGCGGTAGAGCGCCGCCGTCTTGGCCGCCGCCGACTCCCACGAGTAGGGACCGCGTGCGGCAGCAGCGGCGGCGTCGGCCATGCGAGCCCGTTCCGAGGGATCACCGAGCACCTCCGCGAGCGCCCCCGCCAGCGCGTCCGCGTCGCCGGGTGCGACCAGCCGCCCGGCGCCGGTCGCGGCCACCTCGCCGAAGCCGCCGATGTCGCTCAGCACCGTCGGCTTGCCGAACGCGAGCGCCGTGGCCAGGACGCCCGACTGGTCGAACCGCTCGGTCCGCGAGTACGGCAGGACGACCACGTCGGCGCGGCGGAAGTAGGCAGGAAGCTCGCTGTCGGAGACGAACCTCGGCACGAACCGGACGCCGGCGGGAGCGCGGGCCTCCAACGGCGCGACCGGGATCAGCGGACGTCCGACGATCCACAGCTCGGCTCCAGCGATGCCTCGCCACGCCTCGAGCAGCGTCTCGAGCCCCTTGTAGGGCCGGAGCAGGCCGAAGAACAGCACGACCGGGCCCTCGACCCGCCGGAGCTCATCGGGCAGCGCCACCTCTGACTCCTGGCGCGCGAGATGGTGCAGCGCGCCGTGGTGGATGACGTGGAGCTTGGCCGGGTCCGCCGCTCCCCATTCGATCATCGCCCGCCGGCCGTATTCGGAGTGGACGATCACGGCATCGACGGCCGCGTACAGCCGCCGCTGGGCCCTGACCTGGCCGGCCCGCGGCTCGCGCGGGAGCAGGTCGTGGGCGGTCAGGACCGTCGGCTGGCGCGGCAGCAGGTGGGCGTCGAGCCACTGGACGTCGAGCCACTGGAAGTGGACGACCTGCGCTGTGCGGGCGAGCCGGCGGTAGCGAAGCATGTCGGGGATGTGCGATGCCAGCTTCGTGGCCCGCCGCCGCCGGGAGCCCGCGGGCCCTCGAGCGTGGCGGTAGAAGCGCTCGCGGATCACGTACCCGTCGGCCGGCGGCACCTCGCCGTAGGCTGAGGGGCTCGTGATCAGCTCGACCTCGAGGCCGGCCTGCGCCAGCGCCGAGGCGAGGGCGTGGTCGTAGGGTCGCGTGAACCCCGACGGGTCGACCACCTGGACCTGCATCAGGCGCGACGCGGCTCCGCCAGCGGCCGGCCGGCCAGCGCGGCCAGCCGCTGCGCGGTCGCCTGAACCTCTTCGCCGCCGAGCGGATGAACCCGCGCGCCACGCTGGCTGGCCAGGCGCAGCGCGGCCGGGGCGATCGCGGTCAGCGTCGGCTCACCGGGCCGGCGGTGGATGAAGTCGCGCGCGCAGCGCAGTGGGTGGTGCACCACGAGACGCGACAGGGCCACCAGCCTCGCCGCCAGCCCGTCGTCCTCGCGGTATGAGATCTCGAGTTCACGGCTCACCTCGATCGAGGGCCATTCGGGCCGGCCATTGGCCTCCACGCGCGCCGCGTTGAGCGTCCGGGCGAAGTCGACGAGCGGGTCCCCCGGGACCGGGAATCGGTCGGCGACCAGGACCACCTGGCCCGGCGCCAGCGCCCCGCGCCCGGGGCGGTTGGAGAGCATGAACCCGGCGAGCTCGTCGACCGCGAGCAGCGCGTCCAGCGCCAGATACTGGGCGCGATCCAGACGCCCCGAGTGGGCGTCGGGAAGGGAGCGCCGTGGCGGCCTCGCGCGCCTGTCGCCGGTCACCGTGCCGCTTCCATTGCGGCGCACGAGCCCCCACGCTCGCCCCAGTCCACGTCGCACCGCCGGCTCGGGCTCGAATCCCTGATACCGGCGACGGAGCCACGCGCGGCCCGCGGCGTAGCCACGCCATTGGACCCGGAGCTCGTGCAGCGTCGCGCGGTACTGGTGCTCGACGCTCGCCTCGGGGCGCAGCTCGAGCCGCCAGCCGGCCCGCTGCAGTCGCCAGCTGAAGTCGGTGTCCTCGGCCGCGCGGACGCCTTCGTAAAAACCCCCGACCCGCTCGAACGCGGCCCGTCGCACCATCAGGTTCGCGGCGACCGCTCGCGGGAGATATGGATGGGCGAGGTGGGCCTGCTGGCTGAGGAAGCTGCGCGCGGCCCCGTAGCGCGCCGCGACCGTGGCCCCGTCGCCGGCGGGAACCACCTCTCCAGCGAGCGCGCCGACATCGTCGGCGACCGGCTCCGCGAAGAACGCGTCGAGCAGACCTGGCGGAACCCTGCAGTCAGCGTCGAGGAACAGGATCCAGTCGCAGGTGGCCTGCTCCGCGCCGGCGTTGCGCGCGTGTGCGGGCGAGCGCTCGGCGGTCGCGCGGACGATCTTCAAGGCGTTGTGGGCGCCGACGATGCCGGAGTTATCGGCGAGGATCAGTTCGTCGCCCGACGCCGTGTCGAGCTCCATCAACGTCGCCACCGCCGCACGGGCGGCCACGAGATCTCCGGCAAACGGCATCACCACGGAGACCGTTGGGCGGCTCATGCGGCGTCACCCGCCGGCGACCGCGGAGTGCGGCGAAGCCGGTCGAGCAGGGCGCGCGCCTGCTGGAGCTCCTGCGGATGTGCGAATCCGGTCACGTAGAGCAACAGGGGGATCGCGGCGAACACGGCCGCGCGGCTGAGGAAGCCGATGGCGCCGTAGGTCGGCAGCAGCAGGTCACCCCCGGTCGCCAAGGCCCCCATCACCACCGTCACTTGGGCCAGCCGGCGCCACTCGAAGTGAACCTTGAAGATGCTGCGCGTGAGCAGGTGCATCACGGTCAACATCACGACGTACGCGCCGCACAGGGCGATGCCGGCGCCGGCGATGCCGAACGTCGGCACCAGCACCACCAGCAGGATCACGTTCGCCACGAGACCCGCCACCGACGCCGGGAAGTTGCGTGTGGTCACCTTCGCGCGGCCGGCGATCACCAGGAACACCACCCACAACCCGTACATGGCCCAGCCGAGTGCTACCCACGGAAGCGCACGATATGCCTCGAAATAGGACGGCGCAGTCAAAAGCCTCAGGACCCACCGTCCGAGCAGCGCGAGTCCGGCCACCACCCAGCCGCTGACGATCACGTAATACGTGGTCACGAGTCCGTACAGGCGCGCCGCGTCCGCGTCGCTCTCGACCGAGTAGGCCAGCGGCGGCCACGCGTACTGGAACGCGCGGACGATGAACGCGACCGCGCCGGCGAGCTTCACCGCGATCGAGTACAGCCCCGCCTCCCGCGGGCTGCGGTCGTGGTAGATGTAGTAGCGATCCACGATGCTCAGCGCGTAGACCGAGATCTCAGCGGGCACGGTGGGCAGGCCGAAGCGCATCAGCGCCGGCAGCCGTTCGCCGACCCCCGGGCGCGGGCGCAGCCGCTCGCGCATCGTCCACCACAGCGCGAGCAGGACCAGCGTCGAGACGCCGTAGTTGCCGAGCAGCAGTCCTTCGGGGCCCTTGCCCAATCCGACCACGAGGATCACCGAGGCGATGATCGTCAAGACGACGTTCGTCACCGAGGCGATCGCGTAGGTCCGCAGCCGCTCGTCGACGCGCAGCACCGCGTAGGCAAGCTCGAGGTTGGTGAACGCCCACAGCCCGAGCACGGCGACCCGGAAGATCGTTACCTCCCGATGGCCGAGCACGATCCGTGACAGCGGCGCCGCCAGCGCAGCGAGCACGAGCGAGGCGATCGTCGTGCTCACCAGCAGGAAGAGGAACGAGCGGCGGACCAGCGCATCGCGTCGCTGCGGATCCTCGTCGGTGAAGTAGAACCGCAGAAACGACTCGATGATCCCGAACCGGACCAGGATGCTGATGAAGATGACGCCGTTGCCGAGCAGTTCGACGACGCCGTATCCGGCGGGACTGATGTACCGGGTGTAGACCGGCAGCAGCAGCACCGCCATGAACTTTGAGACGACGTCCGCCACCTGGTAGGCCGCCAGCGAGTTGACGAGCCGCTTCAGGTAGCTAGTCATGGCTAGTCACGTCGCCACACGGTACGGATCGTGAGTGGTCCCCGCCGTAAATACGCCGCACCGAGAGTGATCACGGGCGGATGCCTGGGGAGGACGCAGGAGGCGACGCGCAGCGGCGCTGCGCGAGCCGACGAGGACGATGCCAGGCGCCGCCCGGGGCCGCTCGAATGCGACCGTATTTATGGCGGGGAGCACTTGACGGATCCTTAGTGTCGCAGCAGTCCCCAGAGGGTCTGGATCAGCTCCTTGGCATCGACGTTGTGTGCGAGCGACGAGCCGAAGCCGACCAGGCCGATGTCGACCACGTCGCCGCGGCCGAGCTGGTAGCCGACGATCGACGGCGTGGTGTTCGTGTTGCCGGCCGCCGACAGGAGCTTGCCCGGGGGTGCGACCTCGATCGGCTCGAACGAGGTGTAGCCCTGAAACGCGCCCGACGTAGCCGAGAAGATATGGAGCTGATCCTCGATCACCGTGATCAGGTCGGTGTTGTGGGTGACGAGGGTTCCCGGCCGGCCGGACAGGGCATCGGTGGCCGTCGGGCCCCGCGGATCGAGCGCTGTGTTCCCCTTGACCGTCACGCCCCGGCGCAGCGAGTCGATCCCGAGCGACAGCAGGTGACCGCCGTCCTGCACGTAGGTGCGGAGCTGGGCGGCGAGCGACGGCGGGATCCACCGTTCGCTGCCGGCGAGGACGACGCCGGAGTGCCCGCCGAGCTTGGGGCCGGTGCCTTCGATCAGGGCGAGATCGGTCGTCAGGTCGTAGGGCAGATGCGCCGTGTCGAGGTAGGCCAGGAATGCGGCCTCGTCGGCGAATCCGGGGGGAAGCCCGTTGGCGAGCACGCGGTCGAGCTCGATCGGCCCGCCGCTGTCGAGCGTGTTCGGCAGTCCGTCCTGGGGCGGGTCGTCGACGGGGTTCTGGCCCTGCCAGGTAAGCGCCGGGAGCACGATCAGCACCCTGGGGGTGTTGTGGGTGCCGGGGTAGCTGGCAAGCAGCGGCACATCGGTGGTGTGGGCGCCCGCGCGCAGGACGAGGTGGTAGAGACCGGCGCCCTGCGCCGGCGGCAACTTGACGCGAAGCGCGAAGCTCCGCTGCGCGCCGTGCCCGCTCGATTTGCGCGTCCCGACCCGCCACAGGCTCCAGCGGTAAGACGCGCCCCGCGCGTCGACGTCCATGGTCGCTCTCGACCCGGCGGCCACCGGCGTCAGCGGCGGCTCGGCGGCCACGTAGCGCACCGTCACGCCCGCGTTCGGCGTGGTGCCGGGCGGTGGTGGCATCAGCGACGGGAACCTTCCGACGTCGCACGCGGCGTCGGTCACGTTCAGGCCGACGAGATAAGTGCCGGCGGGCGCCGGCTGGCCCTTGACCAGGCCGTTCCACTCCGCCTCCGAGCTGCCCCACTTCGTCTTGAACTCCTTGACTATGCGCGGGGCGCCGGGAAGGTCGGTTCGGTACAGGACCACGGTCCCGCTGCGGCCCTCGGTGCCCTTGTACTTGATCGTGACCGGGGCGTGGCCGAACGGGATCAGCGCCGGGGAGACGCTCGTCACGACCGGGTGCGGGGGGACCGTCAGGACCTTGACCGGCGACGGACCGGCCGGGCTCGAGATCTCTACCGTGCGGCCCTGATGGAGGAGCGCGACGCGCACGTAGTAGGTGCCGTCGGGCGCAATCGACCCGTTGTCCTCGCGCCCGTTCCAATGGAAATAACCACGCACGGGGTGCGCTCCGCCGCGCATGTGGACGCCGGTGGCGAGCGTGCGCACGATCGTCCCCGTGGAATCGACGATGTACACGTCGACCGTGTCGCTGCGGTGCTGGAGGTAGAAGGAGACCTTCATCGAGCTGTGGTTGACCCCGCTGCATGTGACCCCGCCGTAGGGGTCGATCACCTCGGGCACGGGACGGGGGTAGCCGGCGAGAAGCGGCGTCGTCACCTTCAGGTGCTGCGTGACGAAGAACGCCCCGGCGGTGGCCAGCACCAGCGCCACGAACGACACGACCGGCAGCCTGCTCACAGCTCGACGACCGCCACGTTCGGCACCGTGAACGAATGGAAGGCGTCGAGGCCGCGTGGGTCGCGGGCGCACAGCATCACCCGGATGGAACCACCGTGGCAGACCACCAGAGCCGGCAAGCCACCATCGTGGCGAACGTCGTCGACCGCCGCGCTCACCCGGTCGAGCTGGTCCCGCAGCGACTCGCCACCGGGAAATCGGAACTCCTCGCCGGCGCGCCTCCAGGCAGCGTACCCCTCCGGGTCCTCGCGCTCGATGTCGATGAACAGCCGCCCCTCCCACGAACCGCGGAAGGCCTCGCGCAGCCGCGGATCGAGCCGTGGCTCGAGCCCGATCCGGGCCCCGACGATCTCGGCGGTTTCACGCGCCCGGGAGAGATCGGAGGACCACAGGGAGGCGATGCCGGCATTGGACATCCGCTCGGCCAGCTCCGCCGCCTGGCGGCGGCCGGTGTCGTTCAACGGGGTGTCCCGGAACCCCTGGACCCTGATCGGCTCGATGTTGTCGTTGGTCTCGCCGTGGCGTGCGAGCAGAACCGCTCCCGGCGAGAACGTGTCATTCATACACGCTTGACGCGGTGTCTGACCGCAATCCAAGCCTGATCGTCTCGAGCGAGAGGACGTCCTCGGGCGGGATGTTGCCGAGGTTCACGTCGGCGCCGAACCGGCGGACGAACCACACCTGCTGATCCTTCTGAGGCGCCTCGAACAGGATCTTCTCCGGCGCGACGGCGTGGACGATCTCGTCGATCAGGCCCATCCGCACCTCGCCGTCGTGACGGAAGATCCCCGCGGTGCCGCTCTCCCGCGCCTCGGCGATCACCTTCCACGCACCGGCCTCGAGCTCGCGCTCGATCTGCTCGACCCACCGGTACGGCGCCATGATCCGCGTGTCGTCCTTCGAGCCGACCTCGGACAGGACCGTGAACTCCTTCGACAGGCGCTCGATCAGCGCGAGCTTGTCGTCGTGGCGGAGCTCAATCGTCCCGTCGGAGACCTCGATGTAGCTCAGCCCGAGCTCCCGCAACCACTCGATCAGCGGCTCGAGTCTGTTCTGGGCAATCGCCAGCTCGGTCAGCGTCCCCCCGAACACCACGGGTATCTCGTGCTGGCGGTAGCGCTCGAGCTTGGGCTTCAGATTCCCCGTTCGCAGCGACGTCCCCCACCCGAGCTTGACCACGTCCACGAAGTCCCCGGCGACCTCAGCCAAGCCGTCGACCTCGACCACAGAGAGGCCTCTGTCGAGTACGTGAGTGAGCCCCTGCTGACGGGGCTTGTCGCTCCGATCGGGGAGGTCGAGCAGTTCCGCCATGCGGATCAGTAACGGGCCTCTTCGGGCCTCACGGGGTATTCGCCAGATTCGCGCCGACGGTGACGACGACGTTCGTGGTGCAGGGGTTCGCCCCCGCGCACGCCACGGACTGCGTGTTCTGATCGACGGGCTGTACCACCGACGGTCCGAGCTTGAGCGCGGCCGCGACCGCTTCGGCATCGCGTTTGAACGTCGGTAGGTAGGCGACGGTCGTGGTCGTGTGAGTCTGATCGGGGGCGTTCCCGTCGGTCCCCTGCTTATAGCCGGAGCCTTGGAGACGCTGGGCGATCCGGTGTGCCAGGCCGTTTGTCGCCGTGCCGTTGAGGACGGCGACGGTGACCGAGGCTGGATTGACCACGACCGCCTTCGCCGCGACGGTCGCGCGAAGCATTGCTCGCCTGGGTCCCGGTGGAGCTCGAACTGGAGCTAGAGCCGCCGAGCGCCCCAGTGACGATCAGCAACACGACGACGACGCCGATCACGCCCAGCGCACCGAGCGCGATCCCGAGGCCGCGAGGAAAGCCCGACTGCCCGCGACCCGGTGGAACGCGGCCGCCGGGACCCCCCGTCGGCCTGCGGTTCGGTGGGGCGCCCCGGCGCGCGATCCCGGGTTGGCTCTGGACAGCCGACATCGCCGGGACCGGCCGAGGCGGCGTGGTCGTGCCCGACCCGTTCGATCCGCCGGCGACGGTCGCCGGCGGGGGTCCGGCCGCGACGGACGCGGCGGCGACCGGCTCGGCAACGGCGACCGGCTCGGCAACGGCGACCGGCTCGGCAACGGCGACCGGCGCAGCCTCCTGGGCGGGCAAGGGGATCAGCCTCGTGGCCGCCGCCAGGGCCGGGCCGGCGACGCCCGCCGGCGCCGCCGGCGCCAGTGCGCGGGCGGCGATCGGACCGGTGGCGACGTCACCGACGGATACCGCTGGACGCGCCGGCTGCGCCTGGCCCTGCGGAGCCGCGCTCTGCGCGCGGGTGAGCTGCACGATGCGCGCCTCGAGCTGCCCGATCCGCGCCGTCGCTTCGTCAGCGTGCCTGCGCAGCGCGGATGTCTCTCTGGCCTGCGCGAAATAGAGCAGAATCAGCAGCGCCAGCCCGATGATCGCGGCGAAACCTGCATCTGCGCCCACCGAGTTGATGAAGTGGTGGATGGATAGAGCGAGCGGAAGGGACCCCATGCGTGTGCGATCCGAGTCTACGTGGGAATGTCGTGCCCGGCCGGGGTTACGGCGCGGCCGCGCGCGAGCTTCGCCACATGTTCGGCGAGCACGGCCGCGTCTCCTTCCAGCACGAGCAGGTTGATCTTCTCGAAGCACTGCTCCACCCAAGCGGGATCGAGCGGATCCCGGTCGGCGCGCCGGATCTTCTGCGCCGCCGTCGGCTGCATCCGCTCGTACGGGTTGAACAGGTCCTCGTGGAATTTCTCCCCCGGCCGTGCGCCGACGATCTCGATCGCGATGTCTTGCCCGGGCTCGAGCCCGGAGAGAGTGATCATCGTCTCGGCCAGGTCGATGATCCGGACGGGGTCGCCCATGTCGAGCACGAACACCTCGCCGCTCGAGGCATCCGGAACGCTGAGCGAGCCCGCGCGGATGATCAGCTGGACCGCCTCCGGGATCGTCATGAAGTACCGGCGCATCCGCTCGTCCGTGACCGTCACGGGGCCGCCCGCGGCGATCTGCCGGCGGAAGATCGGCACCACCGAGCCCGACGACGCGAGCACGTTGCCGAACCTCACCGTCGAGTATGTCGTCGCCGGGAAGCGCGCCGCGGCGGCCTCGACGGCCCATTCCGCGAGCGCCTTTGACGCGCCCATCACGGTCGCCGGGTTGACGGCCTTGTCAGTGGAGACGAGCACGAACGTCCCGACGTCCGTCTGCCCGGCGATCCGCGCCACCACTCGCGTGGCGAGCGCGTTGTTCCGGATCGCCTCCACCGGGTTGAGCTCCATCATCATCACGTGCTTGTAGGCGGCGGCGTGGAAGATCACGGTCGGGCGATGCTCGGAGAAGACTTCGCGCATCCGCTCCTCCTCGCGACAGTCCGCGAGCACCGGCACCGCCGTCCGCACGTGGCGGTCCTCCTCGAGCTCTCGCATGATCTCGAACAGGTTGTCCTCGGCGTGATCGACGAGAACGAGCCGCCGCGGACCCACCCGCGCGATCTGGCGGCTGAGCTCGCCGCCGATCGAGCCGCCGGCGCCGGTGACGAGCACAACCTCGCCCGCCAGGTAGGCCCCGACGCGTTCCAGTTCGATCCGCACGGGCTCGCGGCCGAGGATGTCCTCGACCCGGACCTCGCGCAACTGACGGGTCACCTGGAGCTGCCCGGACCCGTCCTTGAGCAGCTCGAACACGGTCGGGGTCGTGCGGACCGGGATGCCGCGTTCACGGCACGCCGCCACGACGCGCGCGCGCAGCGTCCCCGGCGCCGACGGGATCGCGATCACCACCTCGTCGGGCTCGGCCTCGTCGAGAACCCGCGCGAGGTCCTCGCTCGTGGTCGTCCCGAGCACCTTCAGGCCGTACTCGTCCTTCATCCCCTGCTTGCGGGGATCGTCGTCGACGAACCCGACGGGCCGCAACCGCAGCTGCGCGGTTGCGGACGAGCTCACGCACGACCAGCCGGCCGCCGTCGCCGCCGCCGACGATCAGGACGTCGCGGGCGCCCTTGCTGACCCGGAAGCTGCGCACCCGGCCCTCGACGATCAGGTGCACGAGGAACCGCGCACCGACCAGGAACGCGATCATCATCAGCATGAACAGCGCGATCACGCTCGCGGGGAGCACCACCGCGTTGGACTGGATCACATGCTGGTGGCGCCTGAACACGGTCTCCACGGGATGCAGCAGTGCGATCGCCCCGACGATCAGCACCGTCGCCACGATCACGCCCTTGACCACCGCCTCGTAGTCCCGCTGCCCGATGAACGTCCAGAGCCGCTGGTAGAGGCCGAACGCGGCGAGCACCACGAGCACGACGGGCACCACCCACCAGATCGTCGCGTCGAACAGGTCGTCGTAGCGCGTCAGGACGTGCCCGTCGAACCTCAGCTGGAAGGCGAGGAAGTAGGCGAGCGCGACCAACAGTCCATCCACAAGCAAGAGGGGCAGGGAATGCCGATGGATGGGAAAGGCCGCGGATCTGATCCGCCGGCGCATGCGGGGCATCATTGTAGGCGTTGGCGCCGACCCGTTCATTAGCGTGTTCTAAGTGCTCTCTGCCATAAATTCAGTCCCACATGAGCACGATCGACGATCTGCTGGAGCGGGCCCGGGCACAACTCGAGCGTCTCGCACCGGCCGAGGCCCAGGCGGCCGTCGGCAACGGCGCGCTGATCGTCGACATCCGCGCGGAGAGCCAGCGCCGGCGCGACGGAGTCGTTCCCGGGGCGCTGTTCATCCCCCGCAACGTGCTCGAGTGGCGGTGTGACCCGAGCTCGCGATGGCGCGACCCCGAGGCCTCCGACCCGGGCCGCCAGGTGATCGTGATGTGCAACGAGGGCTACCAGTCGAGCCTCGCCGCGGCGACGCTCAAGCAGCTCGGCCACGGCGACGCCACCGACCTGATCGGCGGTTTCCAGGCATGGCGCGCGGCCGGGCTGCCGGTTGAGCGGGACCGCGGCGCCGGACCCCCGGCCGGGCCGGCGGCTCAGCGGGACCCCGGTCCGTGGCCCCGCTGACAGCCGGAGTCAGGACTGCTAGTAGAAGCCGCCGGGAGGCGGGTGATGGGCCTTCGGCTTGCTCGCGTGGAACACGCCCGAGCGCTTCAGCACATGACCCTTGCCGTCGAGTGCTACGACCTTGTACGCGCCGTAGGTGCTCTTCAGCGAGATCGCCGTCTCGAATCCGTTCTTGCCCTTCGTGGCGACGATCGCCAGATGGCGCGGGTTCCGTCCGCCGAGCACGCGCCAGCGGGCCATGTTGGTGGCGCCGTTCCAGCTCGCGTACACGGTCGTCCTGCTGCCCTTCTTCTGCGCCGCGGCGTTCGGGGCGTACAGGGGCTTGCCGGTCCACGGTTGCACGAATGCGCGGTAGCTCTCGTCCGGGCTGGGCAGCTGAGCTTCCAACAGCAGCTTCCCGGCCTTGCTGTACTCGGCGAAGTAGGGCTGCTGCCCGAATCCGACCAACACGTTGCCGTTAGGCAACAGCTGCATGTCGCCCTGACTGCCGACCGAGACGCCGGGCAGTGAGTACTGCGCGGCCAGCGTCACGGCCCGGGCCGCCGTGTCGACGTTCAGGACGAGGCCGCGCGTCGGCCCGTTCGGGGGCAGGAACCCCGTCGCTCCGAACCCGCAGCAGCCGTTGTCGAACATGCTGATCTGGCCGTTGGGCTGCAGCTGCACGTCGTGCTGCCACTGGAAGGTGGCATTCGCGGGCACGAAGAACGTGCTCGCCTTGCCGCCGAGCGTCCAGATGATGTTCCGCGAGCTCTCGTCGACCAGGTACGCGGCCCACATGCTGCGCATCGACGCCAGGAACCGGCCGCCGGACAACGGCTGGATCGCGTTCAGGTGGAACGCGTCCCACCCGGTGCTCGCCGCCGCCGGATTGGACGGCGGTGGTGGCTTGGTCTCAGATTCCGACAGCGGGATGTGATCCACCGCGTCCCAGCTGTAGACCAGCTTGCCGGTGTTCAGGTCGTATTCCTGGACCGCCGTGTCCGTCAACGTGCCGTTCAGCACGCCGCCATAGGGCACGAGATCCATCGGCATGTTCTTGTACGCCGTGACCCACGCGAAGTGGCCAGCGCTGATCGCGAACTCGTGAGGGCTGAAGATCCAGCCGTCCTGGCCGGTCAGCTTCGCCACGATCTTGTAGTTCTGGTTGACGACATAGTCGGTCCCGCTGAGCGTGACGCCCGTGGGGGTGAGATTGCCCTCCCACCAGCTCAGCGCGGGCTTGCCGTTGTACGTCTGCGTCCTGAAGTTGAGCGAGTAGACGTTGTCGGGCACGCCGTGGATCCAGACCGGCTGCATCTTGCTGTCGTACATCACCGGACCGCCCTGTCCCGTTATCGGAACGGGCGAACCGTTCTTCGTGATGCCGAGGTTCTTGAAATTCGAGATCAGGAAGTAGCCCGGCGCCAGCTGGCCGCGTTTTGCCGGCTTCAGCACATTGATCTTGGGGGGCGCCAGCTTCGATTGCGAGACGAAGCGCCATGCGCCCGTCCTGACGTACGACCCGATCGGAGCGGCCGCCTGCGCCGCGGAGACGGTCACCGCGCTCGCGCACGCGACCGCCGCGAGAGCCGCGGTCAGGCGTATGAGAAGTGGACTTGGTTGTCTCACGTGGCTCCTTTATTCGAATAGGTAGTGGTAACCCGCGGCAGCGCCTATCGGATCGGATGGCGGCTACCGCACCCGCACGATTGCTGAGGTTTTGAGCGGCTTTCCTTTCCCGTCGAGCGCCTGCACCTTTACGTATCGCTCTGCCCTGATTGGAATTCTGGTCTCGAAGCCGCGGATTCCGACCGTCCTGATCGCTCGCAGCGACTTCGGGCGCCTTCCCCCGAACACCCGCCACCGTCTGACCGCCGTCTGGCCGTCCCAGCTGGCCCACACGATCGTCGGCCGTCCCGCCCTCGCCGCGACCGACGGCGGGTAGTGCGGCCTCCCGGTCCATCGGAACTTGTAGGCGCGGTAGCTGGCGTTGGCGTCGACGAAGTGGCCGTCGAACACGACCTTCCCCCGCGAGTTGAACTCCGTGAAGTACGGCAACTGTCCCCACCCGACGAAGTGATCGCCGCCGAAGAGGATCTGGTCGTTGCCCTCGAAATTCGACGACAGCGGCGGCGAGTGCTCGTCCTGTCCGATCATCGTCGCCTCCATGCGGCGGAAGTCGAGTCGGAGCGTCAGCCCGCGCGCCCAGCGATGCACCCGCGGCGGCCCGCCACCGTCATCGAACAGCGTGACCGTGCTGTCGTTGCCGTGCACGCGCACGTCGTGCTGGAAGGCGAACCGGGCGCCGCGCCCCATCCTGAAGCTCGACCGCCTGCCGCCGAGAGTCCACATCACCTGGCCGGTGCTGTGATTGATCTTGTAGGCCGCGAACGTGTCCCGCGAGGACACGATCAGGTTGCCGTCGGCGTCCTGCTCGATCGAGTTGACGTGGAAGTAGTCGTAGGGGTGGTAACCGCTGCGCGGGACCCCCTCGTAGCTCGAGCTGAGGGGCACGTGGTCGAGGCTGTCCCATTGGAACACGACCAGGCCGGTCGCGATATCGATCTCCTGCACGACCGAGTCGAGCACGATCCGCCGCTTCTTGCCCACCGTCCAGTAGACGGGCGTATAGGCCGTGACCAGCGCCGTGCCCTGAGGCGTGAGCTGGAACTCGTGCAGGTCTGACTGGAGTCCGTTCGCCGCGTGCACGGTCGCGATCGGCGTGTACGTGGTGTCGTCGATCACGTCGTCGCCCTGGCCGACCCCGGCGGCGTTGACGTTCCCCTGCCACCAGGTCAGGACATCCCGTCCGCGGTAGCTCTGCACGCGGACGTCGGTGGCCTCCTCGCCCTTCGCAAGTGGGTGAAAATAGATGAGCCTGCCGTTGGAGTCGAGGATCATCGGCCCGCTCTGCACCGGCCCCGCCAGCGGGCCGAGGAATATGTAGCCGCGGGCCGGCCTGCGGCGAGCGTGCGTCCTCACCCTCACCGGAACGAGCCCCGGTTCCGAGTGGAACCGCTGGACGTCGCCGCGGACGCGCGGGGTTGGCGGACGGCGCCCGAGCGGGATCCGGCCGGCCGGGCTGGCCACGACGAACTGGTAGCTCCCGTTCGAGCCGCCGACGACGCCCATCGCCGTCCTCACCGTCACGGTCTCACCGGCCGCGAACGGCTTGGCCGGCAAGAAGCTCCCACCGTGCCCGTCGGAGTCGGCCTCGATCGTCCCCGTGTGGGGGCCGCTCCTGGACCCGGTGACCGAGATCGCTCCGAACTGGCTGACCGGCACTCCGCGGAACGTGATCTGCGCTGCGGGGAGGGCAGTGTGGCTAGCGGGAATCGGGAACACGTAGACGGGCGTCGGGATTGCATACGAGCTGCCAGAGGACCCGAAAACGGCGAGCAGGACGAGTGCCGCGACGGTGCACGCCAGCGCCACGCGGGCGCGTACGCGAACAAACGAACTAAGTTTCCCCAGTACCGGGCCTGAGCCGAGATGACCAGGCAAGCCCAACCTCCACATACGGGCGACGTACAAAAGGCCCATTTCCCGGCCGGCTCGGGACCTAAGCAGAACCTTAAGGCATTTTGCGTAGGGCTGTCGTAAGGCCGCTTATCTGCGAGCGTCGAGCGCCGTCAGCAGCAGCGCCGCCAGGATCGCCGGATCGCGCCTCACCCGGTCCGTTCGATCGCCGCCGGCGCGGCGCTTCTCGAGCGTCACGTCGTCGGCGCTCGTCAGCCGGCGCAGCCGGCCTTCGGCGATCAGCCGCTCGTCGACCGCCCCGAGGCGGCCCTCGAAAACCGTGAACACCGGCGTCCCGAGCGCGACCGCCTCGCGGTTCATCGTCCCGCCGGCCGAGACGACAAGGTCCGCGAATGCGACCAGCGACTGGGCGTCGATCGCTCTTTCGGGCACGAAGAAGCCGTCCCGGTCGAGCCGCGCGCGCTGCTGCGCCGTCCGCGGGAGCACCACTGTCTGCGGCCCGCGCAGCCGCTCGAGCGCCTGCGCGAACAGATCGTTCTCGAAGCGGTGATAGAGCGACACCTCGGGTGGCGTCCGTACCACCGCAATCGGGCGGCTGGCGTCGAGACCCAGCTGCTCGAGCACCGCGGGATCGGCCTCGAAGTCGGCCAGGTAGTACTCCTCCTTGAGTCCCGGATAGCCGCGTACCTTGCCGCGGGCGCCGTACCGGTAGAGCCGCTCCGGCGGGATCGCATCGGGCACGACGACCGACTGGGCGAGGCGGCAGTTGATGTTGTGCTGGACGGTGGCCCACTCGTAGTCGAACATCGTCGCGCGCGGAATCCGAAGCAGCGACGCCGCGACGGTTATGTCGTTGGATCCGTGGCCGAGCGCGAGCTGAAATCCCCGGCCCCGGGCCCACCGCGTCAGCTCGACCGAGCGCTCGACGAGGCCGCGCGCCTTGGCCCCCACGTGCTCGCCCCGGTGATGTCCGATCGCCGTGTGCTCGATCCCGAACCGCTCGCAGAGCTGGAGCGTCTGGGCGAAGTCTCGCGCCGTGACCTCGACCTCGTGCCCCTGCTCGCGCAGCGTGTCGATGATCGGCCGCATGACGAGGACATGCGGCGAGTTGGTGAGGTCGATCCAGATCCTCAACGGTCCGCCGCTACGTCTCGGCGGCGAGGGCCGCCACCACCTGATCGGCCTCCTCGGCGCCCAGCACCGGGCTCATCGGCAGCGCGAGATTGGTCCTCGCCAGCTCGTCGGTGACCGGCAACGGCGGGCCGTCGCCGGTGTACGGCGCCATCGATCGCTGGCGGTGAAGCGGCGTGCGGTAGTAGGCGCGCGACTGGATCCCGCGGCCATTCAGCCCCGCCACGAGCGCATCGGCGCGCGGGTGGGTGACCACGTAGAGATGCCACGCCGGCTCGGCTCCGTCGGGCACCACAGGCACCGTCACGTGCTCGTCGAGCCCGGCGGCGACATACGCGGCCGCCGCCGTCCGCCGACCCTCGCACCAGCCGTCGAGCTCGCGCAGTAGCACCCGGAGGACCGCCGCCTGGAGCTCGTCGAGGCGCGAGTTGTAGCCGACGTACTCGAACGTCTGCTTGTCGCGCGAGCCGTGAAATCGAAGCGCCCTCGCCAGCGCGGCGACATCATCGTCGTCGGTGGCGATCGCGCCTCCGTCACCGAAGCAGCCAAGGTTCTTGGAGGGGTAGAACGAGAACGTCGCCGCGTCGCCCAGCGCCCCGGCCCTGCGTCCGTCGAGCCTCGCTCCGGCCGCCTGCGCCGCGTCCTCGAGGACGGGGAGGCCGAGCTCGCGGAGCTCCGGCACCGGCGCCGGGCAGCCGAACAGGTCGACGGCGACGATCGCCTTCGTCCGGCCGCTCACCGCGGCCGCGACGGTCTCGGCCGTCACGTTGCGGGTGTCGCGGTCGACGTCGCAGAACACCGGCCGCGCGCCGGCGGTGACCACGGCCTCGGCGGTGGCGTAGAACGTGAGCGAGGGAACGACCACCTCGTCGCCGGAGCCGATCCCGAGCGCCCGCAGCGCGATCGTGATCGCATCGGTGCCGTTGGCGACGCCGACGACGTGACCGACCCCGAGATAGTCGGCGAACTCCCGCTCGAACGCTTCGACCTCCGGGCCGAGGATGTACACGCCACGCCCGACGACCTCGCCGATCCGCATGAGGATGTTCTCACGCAGGGGAGCGAGCGGCGTCGTCGTGTCGAATAGCGGAATCGCCATGTTCGGCGCCAAACCCTACCCACGCTGTCGGTGAGGATCCGTTCCCGGCCGCTACGCTTGCCGCCGTGCTTCTGGCGCTGGCTTCAGTCACCGACTCGCTCGTCACGCTCGCGACTCACGTGATCCGGGACCTCGGTCTCGGTGGCGTGCTGCTGCTCACGGCGACCACCGGCTTGATCGGCCTGCCGGGGACCGAACCGACGATGCTGTTCGCCGGCTTCAACGTCTACCAAGGCCACCTCACGCTGATCGGCATCATCCTGTTCGGACTCGTCGGCGACATGCTCGGGGCGTCAATCGCGTACGGCATCGGCTACTTCGGCCGAACTGAGCTGCTGGAGCGCCAGGGCAGCAAGCTACACGTCAGCCGGCGGCGCTTGGACCTCGCCAACCGCTGGTTCGAGCGTTGGGGGTCGCCCGTCGTGTTCTTCTCGCGGATGGTCCCGGTGGTGCGGGCAGCCGTTCCCTACGCGGCCGGCGTCGGCGAGATGCCGTTCTGGCGGTTCTTCATCCTCGCCACGCTCGGGTCGATTCCGTGGATCGTCGGCCTCGCCCTCGTCGGGCGCGAGGTCGGGAGCAGCTGGCAGAGCTGGAGGCACAGCCTCGAGTACGTCGACTACGTCGGCGCGGCAATCGTCGTCGGTGTAATCGCGTACCTGATCCTGAGGCGCACCCGGAAGGGAGGCGGAGGCGCCACGCCGGATGTCGTCTCCTGACGGCGCCCCGAGCGCCCGGCTCCCGCTCGGGGAGGCGCTCGCCCTCGGCGCGCTGCACGGTCCGGCGGAGCTCCTCCCGATCTCTTCGTCGGGCCACGTGGCGCTGGTGCCGTGGCTGCTCTCGATGCGCTACGTCGACCTCGACGACGAGCTGCGCAAGTCGTTCGAGGTGGTCGTTCACGCCGGCACCGCCGCAGCCCTGCTGATCACGCTGCGCGACGAGGTCGGCGGCGCCGTCCGTGACCTGAACGGCCGGCGGCTGGCGCTGATCGCGTTGTCGTTCATCCCGCCGGCGATCATCGGCTACGGGCTCGAGCGGCCGATCGAGCGCCGGCTCGGAACGCCGGGCACGATCGCCGCCGGGCTGCTCGCCGGGTCCGGCGTGATGGCCTGGGCCGACCGCGCCCCCCAGGAGCGGGGTCACGAGGAAGCCGGCGCGCTCGACGCGCTGTGGCTCGGCGTGGCCCAGGCGTGCGCCCTCGTTCCCGGCGTGTCGCGCAACGGCGCGACGCTGGCGGCCGCGCGCCTGCGCCGGTTCACGCGCGAGGACGCGAACCGGCTCTCTCGCCACGTCGCGCTGCCGGTCATCGCTGGCGCCACGCTGCTCAAGGGGATCCGGCTCCACCGCCGGGGGCTTCCTCCCGGCGCGGCCGCCCCGTTCGCGGTCGGCGCCGGCGCCGCGTTCGCCTCGACGCTCGGCTCGACGTGGCTGATCCGCCAGGTCGAGCGCGACCGGTCGCTGCTCCCGTACGCGGTCTACCGGAGCGCGCTGGCGGTCGTGGCGCTCGCCAAGCTGCGGTCTGCCCGATCGAGCAAAATCAGGTCATGACCGACGCATACACAGCCGCCGGCGTCGACACCGCTCAGGCTGACGCCGGCGTCGCCGGGCTCGTCGAGATCCTGCGCGGCATCGAGCCCGGGCGCTCGCCGCTGACGGTACCCCTCCCCGGCCACTATGCGAGCGTCCTGCGCGTGGCCCCCGGGCTGGGCATCGCGCTCGCCACCGACAGCGTCGGCTCGAAGGTGATCGTCGCCGAGCTCGCGGGTCGTTTCGACACGATCGGGATCGACTGCATCGCGATGAACGTCAACGACCTGATCTGCGTCGGTGCCGAGCCGCTCGCGATGCTCGACTACATCGCCGTCGAGCGCGCCGACGCCGCGATGCTGCGCGAGATCGCGGTCGGCCTTCGCGTCGGCGCCGAGGCCGCCGGGATCGAGATTCCGGGTGGCGAGGTGTGCCAGGTCCCAGAGGTCATCCGCGGTCACCCGTCGCCCAACGGCTTCGACCTCGTCGGCTCCGCGTTCGGCACCGTGGCGCTCGACGCGATCATCGACGGCAGCGCGTGCCGGCCCGGGGATGCGCTGATCGGTCTGCCGTCTTCGGGAGTGCACTCCAACGGCCTGACGCTCGCACGCCGGGCCCTGCTCGACGATGGCGGTCTCGCGCTCGATGCGCTGGTGCCCGAGCTCGGTGGCGCCACGGTCGCCGACGTGCTCCTCGAGCCGACGACGATCTACGTCAGGGCGGTGCTCGAGCTGCTGCGCAGCGAGATCTCCGTGCACGGCCTCGCCCACATCACCGGCGGCGGCCTACTCAACCTGCTCCGCATCGGCCACGGGATCGGCTACGAGCTCGAGGCGCCGCTGGCCGCCCCGCCGGTGTTCGGGCTGATCGCCTCGCTGGGCGACGTCTCCGCCGCCGAGATGTGGGAGGTCTTCAACATGGGCTGCGGGTTCTGCGCGATCGTCCCCGCCGCGGACGCGGACGCCGCCGTCCGGCTGCTCGGCCGCCACCATCCGGGGACCGCGGTGATCGGGCGGCTGACGGCGGACGGTGGGCGGGTCAGCGCGCCGGCGCTCGGGTTGAGCGGGGGGCGCGACGGCCTCCGGACCGGGTAGGCCCGGTCGCCTTCTAGCTGGAAAACGCCGCGAAACCGCCACCGAAACGCTTGCGCGCCCACCCGGGATTGGCCAGCGTGTTTAGGTTGGTCTCGGTTGGATCCGAGCGCCGATGGTGGCGCGCTTCGTAGCCCGCGGGGCCGCTCTCACTAGCCCCGCGGGCCTCCCTTCGCAAGTGTCGCGAGTCATAAATTCGGCGACACCGAGAGACGTCACTGGCAGGCGTACGTCCAGCGGCATGCCGGTGCTTGCCGAGGCTGCGAGTATCTCTCTGACAAGGGGCTGAGGGTCGCCGAACTGCCGGGCCATGCCGCACACCACGTACCTGATGCTGAGCGTCTCGCCGAATTTGCACTGCAACTTGCGCAGCGCCGGCTCGAGCGCCCACGATGAGGGAGAAGATGGATCCGTGTAGTAGGTCACGTCGACGGGCATGTGGCGCAAAATAGAGACAGTCAAATGAGCACCATGCTCGGCACGACACTCAGCGGCCGTTATCGGCTCGAGGCCAGGATCGGCGCCGGCGGGATGTCGACGGTGTACCGGTCGCTGGACCAGACGCTACAGCGGCCGGTGGCGATCAAGCTGATGAACCGCGAGGTCGCCACCGACTCCGACCAGCTCGAGCGATTCCGGCGCGAGGCGCGTGCCGTGGCCCAGCTCTCACATCCACACATCGTCGGCGTGATCGACGCCGGCGAGGACGAGGGCCGGCCGTACATCGCGTTCGAGTACGTCGAGGGCGAGACGCTCAAGGAGCGGATCCGCCGTCAGGGCCAGCTACCGGTGGCGGAAGCGGTCGCCTACGCGATCGAGATCGCGCGAGCGCTCGGCGCCGCGCACGCCCGCCACATCGTCCACCGCGACGTCAAGCCCCAGAACGTCCTGATCGACGAGGAGGGGTCGGCGAAGGTCACCGACTTCGGGATCGCCCGCACCCTCGACGAGGAGGGGCTGACGGCCGACGGCCGCGTGCTCGGCACGACCGACTACGTCTCCCCCGAGCAGGCCCTCGGGCAGCCCGTGACCGGCCAGTCGGACCTGTATTCGCTCGGGATCGTCTTGTACGAGATGCTGACCGGCGAGGTTCCGTTCAAGGGCGAGAGCCAGGTGGCGGTCGCGATGAAACACGTCCGCGAGGAGATGCCCGACGTGCAGTCGAAGCGTCCCGAGATCTCCTCCGCGCTCGCGGTGATCGTCGACACCGCCACGGCGAAGCATCCGGAGGACCGCTATGCCGACGACGCCGAGCTGATCGCCGACCTCGAGGACGTGCTCGCGATCGAGACGACCCGCGCCGGCAGCGCCACCGGCGAGGTCACGACCGTGCTCCGCACTTTGCCGGCCCGCAAGCAGCACCGGATCCCGTTCAGGCTCAGGCACCCGGCGATCTCGATCCTGGCGGTGCTGATCGTCGTGGCCGCGCTCGGCGGCGGCGCGATCTGGCTGGGTACGCGAACCCACCACGGCACCGGCAGCCCGAGCGCACCACCGCCGCCGCGGGCGCCGAGCCCCGTGGAGCTCTGCCCGAGCTGCGCCTTCGGGTTCAACCCCCTGGGCAACCCGACGGACGAGCACCCGGACGCCAGCCTCGCGATCGACAACCAGCCCGGCACCTACTGGAATACGCAGACCTACTACGACGACACGCTCAACAAGGCCGGCGTCGGGCTGTACGTCGACGCCAACCCGGGGACCACCGCCCGCATCCTCCGGGTGACGACGGCCACGCCGGGGTTCCAGGCCACCGTCTACGCCCGTAACACCAAACCGCCACTGAAATGGCCCGACCCTGGCTGGGTCCAGATCTCGTCCTCCACCAAGATCACCGCCAAGCGCGACATCAAGCTCACGAGCGGCAGCACGCCATACCGCTACTTCCTGCTGTGGATCACGACACTCGGCGGGCACAGCAGCCTGGCGATCGACGAGCTCACGCTCTACAAGTAGGGGCTCTGCCTCAAGGGCCGGGCGGGGGTGGCGCTGTGTATCGCCGCTCTTTCATGACGCATAACACAACCTCGCCCGGGATGCCGAGCCCTGTCGACCTATGCATGAAGGGTGTGCTCAGTACGACAGGCCTCGGCATTCACGCCGGCGTTGACGCGTTATGCACCATCCGAGCCGCTGCCCGCACCCCGGCGATACACAGCGCCACCTGCGCCGACCCCTCGAGGCAGAGCCCTTAGAACCGGTGGCGCCCCTCCGCCACGTGCCGCTCGACCCCCAGCGCCACCAGGCGATCGAGCAGCTCCGGATAGCCGATCCCGCTCGCCCCGAACAGCGCCGCGTACACGCTCGTCTGCGTGAACCCCGGCATCGTATTGAGCTCGTTCACGAGCACGTCCTCACCGTCTACGAAGAAGTCGACCCGGGCGAGGCCCGCGCAACCGGAGGTCACGAACGCGGCCACCGCCAGCGAGCGCACCCGCTCTCGGACGTGCTCGGGGATCCGCGCCGGCACGACGAGCTCCATCCCACCCGGCGTGTACTTCGCCTCGTAGTCGTACCACCCCGACTCCCCGGCGCCGAGCAGGATCTCGCCCGGCTGGGAGGCGATCGGATCGCCGTTGCCGAGGACCGAGCACTCGACCTCGATGCCCCGGGCGGCCGCCTCCACGATCGCCACGTCGTCGTGCTCGAACGCCTTCTGGAGCGCGTCCGCCATCTCGCCGGCGTCCGCGACCCGGACGATCCCCACCGACGAGCCGAGCCGCGCCGGTTTGACGAACACCGGCAAACCGAGAGCGCGCAACGACTCGAGCTCGGCGCCGGGGTTGGCGCGAAAGTGCCCCTCGGACACCGCACGGTGCTCCACCTGCGGGATGCCCGCCTGCGCCATCAGCCGCTTGAACAGGACCTTGTCCATGCACAGCGCCGACGCGAGGACGCCGGCGCCCACGTACGGGATGTCGAGGCACTCCAGGAGCCCCTGCACGGTGCCGTCCTCGCCGAACGGACCGTGGAGCGCGGGGAACACCACGTCGATGCCGTCCAGGCCCTGCCCGGGGGTGATCTCGACCTCGCGGCCCTCGCATCGCCAGACGCCGTCCCGCCCGACCTCGATCTCGATCGCCACGTGCCCGGCCTGCGCGAGCCCGGCGCGAACAGACGCTGCCGACGCGAGCGAGACCTCGTGTTCGGACGAGCGGCCTCCCCCCAGCACCGCCACGCGCAGAGACGGGTCCCTGCCCGTCGACGGGTTCATGATGTGGTCGTCGGCGTCGTCGTCGTCGTGGGAGTGGTCGTGCTTGTCGTCGTCGAGGTGGTATTCGGTGGCGCCACGAAGTGACCGACGACGATCGTGACCGTGGTCCCCTTCTTGACGCTGGCGCCGGCGCCCGGGCTCTGCGACAGGACGATTCCGTCGTTCTTGGACTTGGTCACGGTCTTGGTCTCCTTGACGACGTTGAACCCGTCGCCGGTCAGTGTGCTGCGAGCGCCGGCGGACGTGTCCCCCTTCACATCCGGCACCTTGACGGTCGTCGGCGCCTTCGCGATGAGGAGCGCGACGTTCGAGCCGACGAGGGCGAGCGTGTTTGCGCTCGGCGACTGGCTGACCACCGTACCGGCCGTGGCCGTCGACGTCGTCTCCGTGCTCGTGCTCACGGTAAAGCCGGCGCTCTTCAAGGCCTGCGTGGCGTCGCTCTCCGACTTGCCGACTACGGGTGGCACAGCGGCCGTCGGCTTTCCGGTGGAGACGGTCAGAGTCACCCGCGTACCCACCACGGGATTCTGGCCGGCCGCGGGATCGGTGCTGATGACGTCCCCGTCGGGGACCGTCTGAGAGCCCTCCAGGACGACGCGACCGATTCTCAGATGCGCTCTTCGGATCTCCCTTTTCGCCTGCTCCAAGGGCAGCCCCTGGACGGAGGGCACCGTGGTGTTGCCCGGACCGGATGACACGGTCAGCGTGACCGTCGAGCCCTTGTTGACCTTCACGTCGGCCAGCGGATCCTGACCGATCACGGTGCCCGTGGGCTGGCTCGAGGTTGCGCTGATCACAGCAACCGAGAAGCCGTCGTTCTGGAGCTCCGTTCGCGCGTCATTGAGGAGCTGACCGGTGACGGGCGGAACGGTCTTCTTCGCCGGCCGTGTCAGCAGGTAGGCCGCGACGCCACCGCCGGCGAGCAGCAGGATCAGCGCCGCGATCAGCCACGGCAACCAGCGCCGGCGGCGATCATATGGCTCCTGCTCCCAGCCGGCGCCGTCCTCGCCGCCCTCCCACGGCGCGGCGGTCGGCGGTGGCGGCGTGGCGCCCGTCGCGTCCCCTCCGTCCACCGGGATCACGCCCAGCGCGGCCATGCTGGAGGTCCGCTGCCCGCGCGATTCGGACACGATCATCTCTCTGACGCGTGTCAGTGCGGTGATCAGCTGGTCCGCGTCGGCGGGACGGTCCGCCGGGTCCTTGTTGAGCGACCACAGCACGACCTGCTCGAGCTCGGGCGAGATGTTCGGGTTGAGCACGCGCGGCGGAGTTGGCGCTTCCGAGACGTGCTTGAGCGCGATCGTCACCGCGGACTCGGCGTCGAACGGAACGCGGCCGGTCAGCAGCTCGTACAGGACGACGCCGATCGAATACAGGTCCGAGGAGGCGCTGACCGCGTGACCCTGGGCCTGCTCCGGCGAGAGGTACTGGGCGGTTCCCATGATCGAGCCCGTCTCGGTCATGTCGGAGGCGCCGGCGCGGGCGATCCCGAAATCGGTGACCTTGGCGTGGTCGGTGTCGTCGACGATCACGTTGTGGGGTTTCAGGTCGCGGTGGATGACGCCGTGACGGTGGGCGAAGCGGGCCGCCTTGAGGATCTGGATCGTGATGTCGATCGCCCGCAGCTGATCGATCGGAGCCTCTTGCCGGACCAGCTGCTTCAGCGAGCGGCCCGGGAGGTACTCCATCGCGATGTAGTACGTGTCGTCGTACTCGCCGCGGTCGTAGACGCTGACGACGTTCGGGTGCTGGAGGCCGGCGGCGGCCTGGGCCTCGCGCCGGAAACGCTCGACGAAGCCCGGGTCCTCGGCGAACCGGTGGTACAGGAGCTTCAGCGCGACCTTGCGCCCAAGCTGCTGGTCCTCGGCGAGGAACACATCCGCCATCCCGCCGGCGCCGAGCCGGGAGACCACCTTGTATCGCCCATCGATCAGCGTGCCGGTGGCGAGCTCGGGCACGGGCGTCACTTACCCTCGGCGAGGAGCGTCTGGATCACGGCCTTGGCGATCGGGGCGGCGACGGTGCCGCCGAACCCGCCCTCGGTCTTCTCGATCGTCACGGCCACGGCGACCTGCGGGTCGTTGACCGGCGCGAAGCCGATGAACCACGGCTGGGTCAGGTTCGAGCCGGGGAGGCCGATCGACGCCGTGCCGGTCTTGCCCGCGACGCTGATGTTGCCGAGCTGGGCCGGGGTACCAGTGCCCTCCTCGACGACCCGCTTCATCATCTGGGTGACCTCGGCCGCGGTCGATGGCTTCATCACGGTGTGCCACACGGCCGGATGCACCGTCTCGACCGTCTGGCCGTCCTGGTTGACGGCGCGCGACATGAAGTGGGGGACCATCAACACCCCCTTGTTCGCGACCGCCGCCGCGACGAGCGCCATCTGCAGCGGGGTGACCAACAGCCCGCCCTGACCGATCGCGATCCGGCCGATGTCCTCGTTCGGGCTCCCCGGCGGATACGCTCGGCCGGTCGGAGAGTACGGGCGGCTCTCGGTCATCTCGTCGGGCGGGTAGTCGAGCGGCGGCTTGGAGTAGAAGCCGAAGCGCTTCATGTACTTGGTCATCGTCGCCCGGCCCACGCTCTCGGCAACCTGCGCCCACACCGTGTTGACCGAGTATGTCAGCGCGGTGGTCAGGTCGATGTTGCCGAACGATTGGTTCCCATCGTTGTTCAGCGGCACGCCCGAGATCGTCTTGGGGGAGTTGCCGTTGACGACCGAATTCGGCGTGTACTTGCCGCTGTCGATCGCCGCCGTGGCGGTCACGACCTTGAACGTCGAGCCCGGCGGGTACTGCCCCTGGGTCGAGCGGTTGAGGTAGGAGACGTTCGGCCCGACCGCGTTGGGATGGTTGTCGTTGTAGCCGGGATTGGCGATCATCACGTAGACCGACCCGGTGCGGGGGTTGAGGGCGACGACCGAGCCCGCGCGGCCCGCGAGCTCGGCGATGGCAACTTGCTGGGCCTTGGGATCGAGCGACGTTTCGACGTCGTCGCCGACCCTGGTGGACGTGAGGGGGCCGAACACGGAGCTGAGCCCGGTCTGAAGGCCGCGGAGCTCCTCGCCGCGTGAGAGCTCGAGGCCGGCCGCCCGACCCTCCCGCGGGAGCGAGTAGCCGATCACCTGCGCGAACTCACTCCCGGTCGGATAGAACCGCGACCACGTGCCCCCCGCCTGACGGACCGACCGGGCGAGCACGGTGCCGTCGTCGGCGAGGATCTGACCGCGCTTGATTCGCAGCTCCTGCACCAGGGTGCGGTCGTTGAGCGAGTTGTTGCGAAGCGACTTCGCGTCGATCACGGTCCACCGCGTGGTCCACAGGATGAGCAGCGCGAACAGCAGCACGATCAGCCCGAACACGCGCGTGATCTGGGTGTTCATGCGGGCCTCCGGGCGCGGTCGGAGACGAGCAGCAGGAGAGCCACCAACACGAAGTTCGCGATGATCGACGAGCCGCCGTAGGAGATGAACGGCAGCGTCACGCCCGTGAGGGGGATCACGCGCGTGACACCCCCGACGATCACGAACACCTGCAGCGCGAACACCGCCGTCAGGCCGGTGGCGAGCAGCTTCGAGAACGAGTCTCTGGCCAGGACGGCGGCCTTGAACCCCCGGGCGACGAACAGCAGGTAGGTGAGGATCACCGCGCATGCTCCGAACAGCCCCAGCTCGTCGGTGATCACCGCATAGATCATGTCCGTCTGCGGCGCCGGCAGCAGGATGAAGTGGGTGCCCGGGATCGTCAGCGTCGCCTGTCCGAAGCCCTCGCCGAAGAAGCCCCCGGCGGCCTGGGCGAAGACGGCGTTGGCCAGCTGGAAGCTGCCGCCGGTCTGGCGGTAGAGCACGGGGTTGAAGGGGTGCAGCCAGGCCTCGACGCGGTCGTGGACATGGGGGATGTGCGTGCCGAGATACCACGCTCCGATGGCGAACGCCGCCAGCCCGACGACGACGAACGACAGCCGTCCGGTCGCCACGTAGAGGATCGCCAGCAGCGCGCCGTAGAACATCAGCGAGGAGCCGATGTCGTGCAGCAGTATCAGCACGAGCATCGCGAACCCCCAGAACAGCAGCACCGGCCCGAAGTGCTTGAGCGGCGGGATCGTGATACCCAGGACTCGCCGACCGCCCATCACCATCACCTGCCTCGTGTCGCGCAGGTAGCTCGCGAGGAAGATGACGAGCCCGATCTTCGCGAACTCGGCGGGCTGGAAGACGAACAGCCCCGGGATGTGGACGCCAAGGTAGGCCCCGTTCACCTGATCGCCGATTCCCGGGACTCGCGGCAACACCAGCAGGCCGAGCGAGGCGACCACGATCACGTAGCGGTAGCGCTCGAGCTTGCGGTAGTCCCGGCATCCGACGATCGTGACCGCGAACAGGATCAACCCGAGCACGAACCACTGCGCCTGCTGGCGCGCGAGCGTGGCGTCGATCCGGTAGATCATCACGATCCCGAAGCTCGCCAGCAGCGCCACCAGCGGGAACATGTAGGGATCCGCGTGGGGGAGCGTTATACGAATGAATATGTGCGCGGCGAGGCAGAGTCCCAGGAAGATCGCCCCGTAGGTCAGCGATACGTTCGAGAGCGCGTTCGAGCGCTGGATGAAGACGCCGGCGAACCCCGCCGTCACCAGCAGCGAGGAGGGGATCAGTCCGATCAGTTCACGGTTGCGTGCACTCATCCGCTCGCCCCCACCGTGCTCATTTGCTCACCTGTCCGAGCTCGAGATCGCGCACCAACGAGATCGCGCTCGCCTGCGAGCGCAGCTGGTTGTTGAGGACCGCGCTGCGCCGGGCGGCCGGGACCAACGCGGCGGGCACCCCGGAGACGTAGACCGTCTCGTAGAGACGGATTCCCGCCGGTAGGTTGTAGGGGAAGCCGCGGTAGATCGTCACGATCCCCTGTGAGTTGGTCCCGATGAAGTACAGCTCCCGGCTGGCGAGATAACCGCCGGCCGCGACCAGGCCGAGGACGATGAGCGTCGCCAGCAGCGCCGGCACCGCTCTCGAGAACCTGCGCCTGGGACGGTCGCCGTCGCGCGTCGGCGGGCGACGGGTGGGGCGATAGGGCTTCAGCGGCGTGACCGTCGCCGGTGGCGCCGCCACGGCCTGTACGTGCACCGTTTCGGGCTCGGAGGCGGGGCCGCCCTCCGGAGCGGAGACGTCGCCGGGCTGAGGGGCGGCCGGCGCTTGCGGAGCCGACGCGCCGACAATCGTGGGGGCATCGATGCCCGGCTCGCCGCCGACATCCTCGAGCCGTGTCAGGACAACCGTGATGTTGTCGCGGCCGCCCGCGGCATTTGCCTCCATGATCAGCCGAGTTGCCGCGTCGCGCAGCGAGGCCGAGGACTCGAGCACATCCGCGATCTTCTCCTCCGGGACCATCGAGGTGAGCCCGTCACTGCACAGGAGCAGTACGTCCCCGTCCTTCACCGGATAGGTCCACGTGTCGACCTCGACGGACGCCTCCGGGCCGAGCGCGCGAGTGATGATCGATCGCTGTGGGTGCTCCTCGGCCTGCTCCTCGGTGAGCTTGCCCTTGCGCACCAGCTCCCCGACCAGGGAGTGGTCTTGCGTCAGCCGCTGTAGCTCGCCGTCACGGAACAGGTAGGCGCGGCTGTCACCGACGTGGGCGATCGCCAGGTGCGAGTCGTCGAGATAGGCGGCGGTCAGCGTGGTCCCCATGCCGTGACGCTCCAGATCGGCGTGGGAGAGTTCGTGGATCCGCCGGTTGGCCTCGCGGACGCGATCGGCGAGGCGCTCCTCTGGGCTTCCCGAGTCGGGCAGGCCCTGCTCGAAGGCCTCCACCGCGACGCGCGAGGCGACCTCGCCGGCCTGCGCACCCCCCATGCCGTCCGCGACGACGAACACGGGCGCGCGGACGTACATCGAGTCCTCGTTGTCCCGGCGCTGACGTCCGGTGTCGGTCATCTGGATGGTTTCGGCGGCGCGAATCATCGTTATTGCTCGTATGAGAACTCGCAGTCGCCGATCCGGATCCGATCGCCGGAATGAAGAGGCTGGGGCCCGCCGAGGGGCTCTTCGTTGAGATATGTCCCGTTGGTCGAACCGAGGTCCTCAATCACGACCACGTGCCCCTGGCGAGAGATGCGAGCATGACGCGACGAGGCGAAGGGATCGTCGAGGCGAATCTCGACGTCGCCGCGGCCGAGCGTAGCGCCGTTCGAGAGGTCGTACGCCGTGCCGGGCTCGTGGCCTTCGGCACGTTCGACCAGCAGCCGCGGCTCGAACCCGTCGAGCGGCCCCCGGCCGTCCGCCGCGGAGTACACGCCCGTGGCGTCATTCGCCGGCGCCTCGTCGGACTCGACTACTCCGCCGCGGCCCCGCCGGAGGTCCTTCATCGCGCTGCGCGCGACCCACAGCAGGAACAGGTACAGGACCGCGAGGAATCCAAACTTCAGACCGACCGACACAGGTTCGAGCATTGGCCTTCCTATTCCAGCTCGAAAGTGAGTGCCGACGTACCTAGCTCGATCTCGTCCCCACGCTTGAGGACCTCCGGGCTGTTAATCCGCCTGCCGTTCAGGCAGGACCCGTTCGTCGAGCCCAGGTCGTTCAGCACCCACGATCCGCCCCGGGGACGGATCTCGGCGTGTTGGCGCGATACGTTGGGGTCGTTCAGCACCACGTCGCACTGGCGGCTGCGGCCGAGCGTCGCGCCCGTCGGTCCCACCACCAGCCGCTTGCCGTCGAGCAAGAGCAGCGCAGTCTGGGTGCGGACCCGGGCCCGCTCCTCGAGCGGCTCGGCGACACGGCCCGCGGCGCTGTAGACCATCGTGCGGCCAGACTGCTCGCCGCCCGCGGGGGCCGGCACCGCCGGCGCGTCCTGCGGCGCCTGGATGGCGCCCGTCTGGATCCCGAACTCACCCAGCCCGAGGCGGTCGTCCGTCTCGAACTCGATCACCGGTCGCGCCATCAGGTCGAGGCGTTCGCGGCGGGCATACTCGAGTAGGTATCCGGCGAGCTCCGTCGCCAGTGCATCCTCGTAGTCCGCGAATCGCTCACGGTCCCGCGGCGAGAGAAACACGCGGTACTCGTTCGGCACGTAGGTTCTGGAGACCGACACGGACTTGTGCTCTTCCATCTCGCGGGCGAGTTTGCGGGCGATCTCGACCGGTCGCACCTCTGATCGGAAGGCACGGCTGAACGTGCCTTCCACCAGGCCGGCGATCTTGCTTTCGAGACTTCTGAGGACACTCATGAGCTACCCCGGAGGGCGCTCCCATGCTACGAAACTCCGGCGTGATCGCGGCGGGTGCGCAACCGCTCGCGCACGCTCGGCGCAAGCGCAATGATCGCACCCGCGATCGCACCGATCAGGGCGGTTCCCTCGGTCACCTGCGCGGCCCCGGGGTGCGCGATCGAGATCGCGGCACCGGTCGCCGAAACCAGCGTGGCCGACCAAACGACCACGCAGACTGTATCGACCGCCAGCGATCGGCCTCGCAGGAGCCACGGCAGCGTGAGGGCCGCGAGCGCCCACACCGGCGCGGCTGCCAGGGCACCCGAGCTCAGGATCGGCCGCAGCACCAACGTGACCGTCTGATCGAGTGATGCGCTCCACGTGTGGAGGGCCGGAGTCCCAGGAAGCCTGCCCAGGTACGCGCTCGTACCGCTTAGCGGGACGACGAGCACGATCCAGATCCAGCCAGTGGCACCCAGCGCCGCCCGGCGCCAAGCGCTACCGGCGCGAGCGGCCAGCGCCGGCCACGCGCCCCCGAGGCCGATCAGCGCGAGCGCGGGTGCCCCCGCCGAGAGGCTCCACGCCGTCCCCCGCCGGGGCATCATGACGATCGGCATCACCGCCCCCGCCGCGATCAGAACCGCAGCGCCGGGGCGCTGCTGGGCCGTGGCGGCGACGACGAGGCAGCCGGCCACCGTCACCCAGCCGATCCGCGGGAGCGCCGCCACCAGCACCGCCGCGAGCAGTGCCGCGGCCGCCGGAGCGACCGACGGACGCGCCAGCACGTTCTCGGTCAGCCACCAGGTCAGCGCCGCGGTCGCCACCGCGCCGAGAGCCCGCGTGGGCCATCGCAGAACCTCGGTGGCCGGGCTCGCCGGCGCCTCCTCGTCCACACCGGCCGCGCGTTCGGCGCCGTCCGACCAGCGGGCCCGGTCGATGTCCGGAGCTGCCACCGGCTCCGGCGTCGACCGCGGCCACGGGCTGGTCACGACTCCCGGCGTGTCAGCCAATGCCGGGATTGCGGCGCTGATCGCGGCGCGGAGGTCCGCGAGCCTGCCGCGCTCCCGCGGGCGGGGCCGGAGGGCCTGGTCCACGGCGCTCCCGAGTCCGTGCGGGAGGTCGCGGCGCTGGCGGCGTATCGGCGGCAGGTGCGCTCCGAGCCGGCGCGCGCGCTGGGCGGCGGTGTTCGTGCGCACTGGATTGACCCCGGTCAGCGCCTCGTAGGTGACGAGGGCGAGCGAATAGACGTCGGCCGCCACGCCCGCCTGGAGTCCTTCGGCCTGCTCGGGCGCCATGTAGGCCGCGGTGCCGACGACATCGCCCGTGCGCGTCAGCGTGGCGCCGCCGATCACACGGGCCACGCCGAAGTCGGTCAGCTTCGCGAGCTGCGCGGAGCTGGCGGGCTGCTCGGGAATCAGCACGTTCGAGGGCTTGACGTCGCGGTGCACGACGCCGTGGTCGTGGGCGTGGCCCAGGGCGTCGCATAGCGCGACGACGATCTCGGCGATGTCGCGATCGGACAGCCGGCCGGCGTCGAGCAGGTCGCTGAGTGTCTCGCCGCGGACCAGCTCGGAGACGAGGTACGCGCCGTCGTCGTCGACGGCCGCCTCGTAGAGGGTGACGATGCCCGGGTGCGAGAGGCGGGCGGCGGCGCGCGCCTCGCGCTCGAAGCGACCGCCGACCACCCGCTCGCGGGGCAGGAGCTTGATCGCCACGTCGCGCTCGAGTCGTTCGTCTCGGGCCATCCAGACGGTGCCGAAGCCGCCGGAACCGAGCCGGCGATCGAGCCGATACCTGTCGAGGACCAGCGGGCTCTCGCCCCGAGGGCGCTCGCGCGTTCGCGGTGCGGTCGGAGCATTGTGCGGGTCATCGCTCGATTGCAGGCGGGCCGTGGGCAGTTCGCTCGGACTCACTGGACGCCTTTTCCACGTCGTCGAGCCGGTCCCTGCGAGATCTCGGCGCCGCCGGGCGTCCGTGCGCGCGCCGTTGCAGAGCGGAGCGGATTATCCAGCCGTCCCGGAGGTCATACTGAGGGTTTAACAACTCTGAAGGAGCGAGAAGCTTGTCGTTCTTCGACGACGCCGACGAGCCTCCCACAGCGACGCAGACGGCCCCGCGCAGACGCCGTTCCTCCGGCAGCGGCCGCCGGCCACCAAACGAGCAGCAGGCGATACAGATCCGGCGCGCTGTCGCCGCCGGCGTTCTGCTGGTGGTCCTGATCCTGATCGTGCTCGGCGTCCACAGCTGTCAGGTCAGCTCCCGGAACAGCGCGCTCAAGGACTACACCAACAACGTGTCGTCGCTGGTCCAGCAGTCGGACGAAACCGGCGCCAATTTCTTCAAGCTCCTGTCGACCGGCGCCGCGGGGAGCGTCAGCGCCCTCCAGAGCTCGATCAACGAGGCACGGATGACCGCGCAGGCCCAGCTCACCAAGGGGCAGAAGCTGAGCGTGCCCAGCCAGATGAACGCGGCGCAGACGAACCTGCTGCTGGCGCTCAAGATGCGCCGCGACGGGATCGCCAACGTCGCCGGCCAGATCCAACAGGCGCTCGGCACCGCGACCAGCAAGGACGCCGTCCAGTCGATCGCCGCCCAGATGGCCCGGCTGTACGCCTCCGACGTCGTCTACAAGGACTACACCACGCCGCTGATCGCCAACGCGCTCCACGGCGCCGGTATCTCCGTCGGCGGCGTCAACGGCGAGTCGATCTACGGCGGCCAGTTCGTCTCCGACCTCGGATGGCTGGACCCGACGTTCGTGGCCACCAAGCTCGGCGCAAAGACCCCGACGGGGACCGGCAAGCTCGCCCCGGGGCTCCACGGCCATGAGCTCAATTCGGTGAGCGTCGGCGGCACCACGCTCCAGACCGGATCGACCAACACCCTTCCGGCCAGTCCGCCCGCGACGTTCACCCTGAGCTTCACGAACACCGGACAGAACACCGAGACCAACGTCGTCTGCAAGGTCACCGTGAGCGGGACCAGCGACAGCGGCCAGAAGACCATCGCGCAGACGACCGCGGGCGAGTCGACGACCTGTCAGGTCGCGCTCGCCTCCGCCCCGACCCCGGGTACCTACACCGTCGACGCGACGGTCGAGCCCGTCCCCGGCGAGAAGAACACGGCGAACAACACGCTTTCGTTCCCGATCACCTTCCAGTAGTCGGCGCGGACTGGGCGGGTCGGCAGCGGAGGCGCCGGCGGGTCGCCGCCGCGGGCGATCCGCTTATTCTTTCGCGGGTGCACAACCTGACCAGCACGGCTGGGATCGTTGCGATCGGTGCCGGCGCGGTCGCGGTGATCTCGTTCCTCTTCTGCATCGTCCTCGCCTTCAGGCTGCGGCGCGTCCGGAGCGATCAGAAGACCGTGCTCGGCGACGGCCGCCAGGACCTCGTCGCCCACGCCGCCGCGCTCCAGTCCCAGTTCGAGGCGCTGTCGGAGTACGTGCAGGACGCCGCCGCGCGGCTCGATGACCGCATCGGCACGACCGAGCACCGGCTCGATGGCGCGATGGCCTACCGGGCGCTCGTCCGCTACGACGCCTACGGCGAGATGTCGGGCCGCCAGTCGACCTCGATCGCGCTGCTCGACTCGACTCGCTCGGGCGTCATCCTGTCCTCGATCCACCATCGCGATCAGGCGCGCCTGTACGCCAAGCAGGTCCGCAACGGCCAGCCCGAGCTCGAGCTCTCGCCCGAGGAGGACGAGGCGATCCGACTGGCGCTGGGTGGCGACGGCGACCGACCCCCCGCGACGTAGCCCCGCCACGTTGTCGTCGATCCGCGCCGGCTACCTCGGCCCCGAGGGCACGTTCACTCACGAGGCGCTGATCGACGCCGCAGACGGCACCGAGCTCGAGCTCGTCTCGTTTCCCACGATCTACGACACGGTGATGGCGGTTCACGACGGCGCCGTCGAGCGGGCGCTGGTGCCGATCGAGAACTCGCTCGAGGGCTCGGTCAACGCGACGCTCGACGCGTTGGCGATAGAGACCGAGGACGTGAGGATCCTCGGCGAGGTCGTCCATCCGATCCGCCACTGTCTGATCGCGCGCGCCGAGCTCGAGCTCGGCGATATCGAGGTCGTCGTCTCCCACCCGCAGGCCAACGCCCAGTGCGGGCGCTTCATCCGCACCCGCCTGTCCCGAGCGACCGTGCTCTCGGGCAGCTCCACGGCCGACGCCGTCAGGATGGTGGCCGAGCACGAGGGGCGGTGGGCGGCGATCGGGACGCGCGTCGCGGCGGAGCGCTACGGGTGCCACGTGCTCCGCGCCGGCATCGAGGACGTGTCCGCCAACGAGACGCGCTTCGCGTGGCTCGGGCCGGGCGACGCGCGGCCCGGAGGGCCGAACGCCCACGCTCCGGTGCTGGGTCCCTGGAAGACCGCGATCGTGTTCTGGGGGGTCGGCTCGGAATCGCCCGGGTGGCTCGTCAGTTGCCTGCTGGAGTTCGCCAACCGTGACGTCAACCTGACCCGGATCGAGTCGCGGCCGCGAAAGCAGGGGCTGGGGCGCTACATGTTCTTCGCCGACCTCGAGGGCCACGACGCCGAACCCCACGTCGCCGCGGCGCTCGACGCCATGCGCGAGCACGTCGAAGTGCTGCGCGTTCTGGGGTCGTTTCCCGCCGGTTAGCGGGTGGCTAGCACCGCTGGATCCCTCGCTAAACTGGCGCCACCATGGCCTCCTCTGTAACAGGGCCAGTCTGGTCCGCGCCGTCGTCAGAGCACCAGCGGCGCGGGCGTGAGGTTGGCCGGGTGCTCGTATTGAACGCGACGTACGAACCGATCAACGTCTGCACGGTTCGGCGCGCCGTCGTTCTGCTGCTCAAGGAGCGGGCCGAGATGGTGGAGCGGGCCGAGATGGAGCTCCATTCAGTCAGCTGCACGATCGCTCGTCCAGTCGTGATCAGGCTCGTCAGCTACGTGCGAATCCCGCGCGACACACACCGGCGCAAGATCACCCGCCGCGCCGTGTTCGCCCGCGACGACTGGACCTGCCAGTACTGCGGCTCACGCTCCAACCTGACCGTCGACCACGTCGTCCCGCGCTCGAAGGGCGGAACCTCGAACTGGGAGAACATCGTGGCCTCGTGCGCCCCGTGCAACCGGCGCAAGGGAAACGCCCTCCCACACCACGCCGGGATGCGCCTGCTCAAGCAGCCGCGCACACCGAGCCCGCACGTCTTCATCCAGGTGGCGAGCCCGACGATCCCGGCCGTCTGGCGGCAGTACCTGGCGGCGTAGGTCGCCTGCGCCCGGCTAAGCGGCGAAGCGTTGTGCGGCCCTGGCGCGAGCCTTGGCGGCCTCGACCTCGCGGTCCTTCGGTGGCGCGGTGGTCTCCAACTCGCTGAGAAGCTGGGCCGACGCGGCGGCGACCGCGTCGATCGCCCGCTCGAATGCCTCGGCGTTGGCCTGCGAGGGCTTGCTGAAGCCGCTGATCTTGCGGACGTACTGGACCGCGGCGGCGTGCACCTCTTCGTCGGTCGCCGGCGGTTCGTAGTTGTAGAGAGTTCGGATATTTCTGCACATGCGACCAAGAGTAGAGATCGCCGCGCGCGGTCCCGAGAACGGGCAAGGGGCGCCTTCGACGCCGGCGCCCCTTGCAAACTGCTTCTGGCTAACTAGGCCGAGGTGGACGTACGTCAAGCCGGAGGGACTAGGACCGGCGTCCACGTCGGTGGTGTCGCGGGGGGACTCCGCTAAGCGGGGTCAGCCTCCGACCTAGCGGCCGGACACCTCCAGGGTCCCGCAAGAACTGTCAGACAAGCTCGGACCACCTCCTTTCTCTGGTAGTCCGCAGGATAGCGAAGCCGACGGCGCGCGCCCAGAGCCTAAGGCCGACGGGATCCGTGGCCGCGCCTGAAGCCCAAGGAGTCTGTCGCCCCGGCTCGGGGCCCGGCACTCGGCCTACTCCTCGTCCTCGTCCTCGACCACCGACGCCGCGGTGGCGGCCTCGGACTCGACCACCAGGGCGACGGCGCTGACCTGGTCATCGTCGCGGATGTTCATCACGCGGACGCCCTGGGAGGCTCGGCCGTAGCGGCTGATCCCCCGCACGGAGGTCCGCTGAACCATCCCGTTCTGCGAGATGAACACGAGCTCCTGGTGCTCACGGACGACGAGCGCGCCGGCGAGCTGGCCCTTGTTCTCGGTCAGCTGGATCGTCTTCACGCCCATCGTGGCGCGACCCTTGGCCGGATACTCGGAGATCAGCGTCCGCTTGCCGTAGCCGTTCTCGGTGACGACCAGCAGCTCCTGGTCGTCGCGCGCCACGTCCATGGCCAGAACGGCGTTGCTCTTCTGGGAGACGTTCATCCCCTGGACCCCGCTCGTATCGCGACCCATCGGCCGCACCTTGCCCTCGCTGAACCTGGCCGCCTGGCCAGAGCGCGAAACCATGATGATGTCGTCGTGGCCGCTGGTGCGGCGGACGGCGATCAGCTCGTCGTCGTCGCGGATCTTGATCGCGATGATCCCGTCGGCCTTGATCGGCGTGTTGTAGGCGATGAACTCGGTCTTCTTGATCATGCCTTTGCGAGTCGCGAACACGAGGTACTTGCCCTCGTTGAAGTCGCGGGTCGAGAGCACCGACTGGACGCGCTCGCCCTCACGCAGCGGCAGCAGGTTGACGAGGGCGCGGCCGCGCGCGGTACGCGAGGCCTCCGGGAGCTCGTAGACCTTCAGCCTGTAGACCTTGCCGCGGTTGGTGAAGAACAGCAGGTAGTCGTGCGTCGAGGAGACGAACAGGTGCTCGATGTAGTCGTCATCCTTCATCTCCATCCCGGTTACGCCGACCCCCCCGCGGCGCTGCTGACGGTAGGTGGAGAGCGGCAGCGACTTGATGTAGCCGGAGTGGGTGATCGAGATCACCATCTGCTGGTCGGCGATCAGGTCCTCGATGTCGATCTCACCCTCAGCGTGAGTGATCTCGGTCCGGCGGTCATCGCCGTAGGTATTGGCGATCTCGGTGAGCTCGTCCTTGATCAGCCCGTAGACGCGATCCTCGTCGCCGAGGATCTCGCGCAGTTCCTTGATCCGTTCGATCAAATCGGCGTGCTCCTGCTTGATCTTGTCTGCCTCGAGCGCGGTCAGCCGGCTGAGCGTGAGCTGGAGGATCGCCTGAGCCTGGACCACCGTCAGCTCGAACCGCCCCACCAGCTGGTTGCGGGCGGTCTCGGGGTCGCGCGAGGCGCGGATCAGCGCGATCACGTCGTCGAGGTTGTCGAGCGCGACCAGCAGCCCCTCGAGGACGTGGGCGCGCTCCTCGGCGCGGCGCAGCTCGTACTTGGTACGGCGGACGACGATCTCGCGCTGGTGATCGACGTAGTGGCCGAGCACCTCGCGCAACGAGAGCGTCCGCGGCACGTTGTCCACGAGCGCGACCATGTTCACGCCGAACGTGGCCTGCATCGGGGTGTGCTTGTAGAGCTTGTTGAGGACGACCTTCGGGATCGCGTCGCGCTTGAGCTCGATCACGATCCGCATCCCGTGCCGGTCGGACTCGTCACGGAGGTCGCTGATCTCGGGGATCTTCTTGTCGAGCACTAGATCGCGAATCTTCAGGATCAGGCCACCGTCGCCACCCTTGCGCACCTGGAAGGGGAGCTCGGTGACGATGATCGCCTCCTTGCCCTGACCGATCGGCTCGATGTGCGCCTTCGCCTGGACCCGGATCCGCCCACGTCCGGTGGCGTAGGCCTCCCGGATCCCCTCGCGGCCTAGGATCGTGCCGGCGGTCGGGAAGTCCGGGCCCTTGATGTGCTTCATCAGCCCCTCGACGTCGATCGCCGGGTTGTCGATATAGGCGATCGTCGCGCCGATCACCTCGCGCAGGTTGTGCGGCGGAATGTTCGTGGCCATCCCCACCGCAATCCCCGAGCCCCCATTGACGAGCAGGTTCGGAAACCGCGCCGGCAGCACGACGGGCTCCTGGCGGCTGCCGTCGTACGTCGGCGCGAAGTCGACCGTGTCCTGGTCGAGGTCCCGCAACATCTCGGTCGCGAGGCGATCGAGACGCGCCTCCGTGTAGCGCATGGCAGCCGCCGAGTAACCGTCGATGTTCCCGAAGTTGCCGTGGCCGTCGACGAGCGGGTAGCGCATCGAGAAGTCCTGCGCGAGCCGCACTAGCGTGTCGTAGATCGCCGAATCACCGTGGGGGTGGTACTTGCCCATCACCTCGCCCACGATCTGAGCGCACTTGACGTGCTTGCGGCCGGGCTGGAGGCCCAGCTCGTTCATCACGTACAGGACGCGGCGGTGGACCGGCTTCAGGCCGTCGCGGACGTCGGGCAGAGCACGACCCACGATGACCGACATCGCGTAGTCGAGATACGCAGAGCGCATCTCCTCCTCGAGGCCGCGCGGCTCGATATTGCCGCCACCGATGGTGTCGATCGCAGACATCGTCCTCCCTTACACGTCGAGGTTGGCCGCGAGCGCGTTCTCCTCGATGAACGCGCGGCGGGGCTCGACCTGATCGCCCATCAACATCGAGAAGACCTTGTCGGCGGCCAAGGCGTCCTCCAGCGTGACCTGCACGAGCGTCCTGCTCCCAGGATCCATCGTCGTCTCACGCAACTCCTCCGCGTCCATCTCGCCAAGGCCCTTGAAGCGGTAGTAGTCGATCCCCTTCTGCGAGACCTCGAGGATGGCCTCGCGGAGCTCCTCGAACGTCGGGGCATCGCGTGTCGTCTCGCCGAGCCGGACCTGGAACGGCGGCGTTCCCGCCAGCTCCGCGAGCTCGCGATGGACGTCGGCGAGGCGGTGGTACTCGTTGGCGTCGAGCGTCGCGCGCCGGACGTGGTGCGTGCTCGCGAGCCCAGTCTTCGCCTCGATCGTGCGGATCACGATCTCCTCGTCGTTCTCAGCGATCAGCTTGATCGAATACGACTCGCCATTCTGCCCGTCCTTGGCGACGTGGCGCATGAGGCTGGCGACATCGGTGATCTGCTCCTCGAGCAGACGCGCCTGCTCGAGGAATGAGACGACGCCGTGCCCCTGAGCCGTGCGGAGCGCCGCCGCCCACCCCTCGTATTGCTTGAGCAGCCGCGAGAAGCGCTTCCAGCGCGCCTCGGTCAGCTTGAACTGCGTGTTGTAGCGGTCGTAGACCTCGATCTTCTCGAACTTGTCGCCGAGCAGGATGTCCTCGAGCTCGGACTCTCGCTCCAGGTAGCGGTTGGTGCGGCCTCGGGTCAGCCGGTACAGCGGTGGCTTGGCGATGTACACGTAGCCGGCCTCGATCAACGGCTGCATCTCCCGGAAGAGCAACGTCAGCGCGAGCGTCCGGATGTGGGCGCCGTCGACGTCGGCGTCGGTCAGCAGCACCACCTTGTGGTAGCGGGCCTTCGTGATGTCGAACTCGTCGCGCACTCCCGTCCCGATCGCCGTGATCAGGGCCTGGATCTCGGTGTTCGCTAGGACCTTGTCGATCCGGCTCTTCTCGACGTTCAGAATCTTGCCCCGCAGCGGCAGGATCGCCTGGGTGCTGCGGTCGCGCGCACTGACGGCCGAGCCGCCAGCCGAGTCGCCCTCGACCACGAACAGCTCCGCCAGCGACGGGTCCTTGACGGAGCAGTCTGCGAGCTTGCCAGGCAGCGTCGAGTTCTCGAGCGCCGACTTGCGGCGCGTCAGGTCGCGGGCCTTGCGCGCCGCCGCGCGGGCCTGAGCGGCCTGCACCGCCTTGCGGATCACGGCGCGAGCGTCCTGGGGATTCTCCTCGAGGAACTCCATGAGTCGCGCGTTGACGATCGAGTGCACGAACCCCTGCATTCCAGGGTTGCCCAACTTGGTCTTGGTCTGGCCCTCGAACTGGGGGTCGCTCAGCTTCGCCGAAATCACCGCGGTCAGTCCCTCGCGGACGTCCTCGCCGGTCAGGTTCTCGTCCTTCTCGCGGAGCTCGCCCTTGTCGCGCGCGTACTTGTTGAGTGCGCTGGTCAGCGCTGACCGGAAGCCGCTCAGGTGCGATCCGCCCTCGTGGGTGTTGATGTTGTTCGCGAACGAGAAGACGGACTCCTGGTAGCTCGCGTTCCACTGCATCGCGACCTCGAGCGCGCCCTCGTCGCTCTCGCCCGTGAAGAACACGACCTTCTTGTGGATCGGCTCCTTGTTCTCGTTGAGGTAGGTGACGAAGTCAACGATCCCGCCCTCGTAGCGGAACTCGGCCCGGTGGCCGCTGCCGCGCTCGTCGATGATCGTGATGCGCAGGCCGGCCGTAAGGAACGCCGTCTCGCGCATCCGTTCCTCGATCGTCGTGAAGTCGAAGTCGAGCGTCTCAAAGATGTCGGCGTCGGGGAGGAACGTGATCGTCGTTCCCGTCTCGGTCGTCGGCTCGCCCTTCTTCAAGTCCTCCAGCGGCTTGCCGCGCTCGTAGGACTGAGTCCACGTAAAGCCGTCGCGGCGCACCTCGACGTCGAGGCGCTCCGAGAGCGCGTTGACGACGGACACACCGACCCCGTGCAGCCCGCCTGAGACCTTGTAGCCACCGCCGTCGCCGAACTTGCCGCCGGCGTGCAGCACGGTTAGCACGACCTCGATGGCCGGCCGCTGCTCCTTCTCCATGATCGCCACCGGGATCCCGCGGCCATCGTCGGTGACCGTTACGGAATTGTCCGGGTGGATCGTGACCGTGACCGCGTCGCAGTGGCCTGCCAACGCCTCATCAACAGAGTTATCGACAACCTCGTAAACAAGGTGGTGCAAGCCGCGAGGCCCGGTCGAGCCGATGTACATCCCCGGACGCTTCCTGACCGCCTCGAGTCCCTCGAGAACGGTGATGTCCTGGGCGTCATAAGTTGTTTCTGGCTGGCGCCGGCTGGCGCCCGTGTCATTCGCCAACGATCCTCCGATGACGTTGAGACGCCCCGGTACCGCGCAACTGACAGCGCGCCGGGGCGTCGGAAGCTGGTACACGTAAGAATAGCACAGGCGACCCCCGAAGACCCTCTCGAAGCGCCAACGATTTACCTGCAAAAGTGCAAAAAACCGCCGGTGGCGGGGGGCCGATAACGGAGTCCCGCGGACGCGCCTCGGTGCCCCCCCAGAACGAAGCGCGTTGTCGTGCGCGGCGCCGCGATAATCGCGTCGCTCGAATCACGCCGCCACGCACCGCAGTCGCTCGATCCGACGCTCGCCGAGACGGGCGTTCAACCGCCCCAGGATCGTTGGTGCCATGAGGTCCAGCTCCTGCGCCCAGACCGAGGCAGAACACGACACCGTGACGACGCCCCGGCGCTCAGACACGGGGGCCGCCTCGGCTGCGATCGCCGCGCCGACGACGTCCGGCCAGGCACGCTGGACGTCGGCGAGCAGCGTCGCCGGGGCGAGGTCATCGCGCAGGCCGTCGAGAGCGAAGCTCATCGCCCGCGGGCCAGAGCGGTATCTGCTCACGCGAGCACCGCCTCGGCCTCGCCGAGGATCCGGCCGGCGGCGACCTCGATTCGCGTCACATCGGCTTCGGTGGCGGCCGGTACGTGTTCGAGATCGGTGCTTGTGATCACCGATTGTCCGCCGCTGCTTCGCAGTAACTCGACCAGCGCATCCCGACGGTCGCGGTCGAGCTCGCTCATGACGTCGTCCAGGAGCATCAGCGGTGGCGCATCCCGGGCGGTCGCGATCGCCTCGCGCTCGGCGAGCAGCAATGCGAGCAACGCCAGCCGCTGCTGTCCCTGCGACCCGTAGGTACGCAGCTCTCGCCCTTGCCGCTGCGTCGCCAGGTCGTCGCGATGAGGCCCGTGGCCCGTGAACCCCCGCACCAGGTCGCTGTCATGGCGCTCGGTCAGCTCAGCCACGAGCTGCTCGGCGTCGACCGCACGGGACCGTGGTCGATACTCGACTGTCGGCTCTCCATCGAGCCCGAGCGCCGAGCCCAGCCGGGCAAACGGCTCGCTGATGCGCTCCACCGCAGCCGCCCGATCGCTCATCAGCGCGATCCCGTATTGAGCCAGCTGCTGGTTCCAGGCCATCAGGCTGGCGCGCGAGCCGGATCCCGAGCGAATCCGGGCGATCAGCGCGTTTCGCTGGGCGAGTGTGCGTGCGTAGGCGCGCCTCGTCGCGCCCCGCGTCGGCCACAGCGCCGCGATGAACTGATCCAGGTGCGCCCGGCGCAGACTCGGAGCGCCCTTGATGAGCTCGAGCCGGTCGGGCAGAAAGACGCTCACGAGCGGTCGGTCGCTGACGTCCAGCAACCGTTCCACGGGAGCGCCGTCGACCCGCATCCGTTTCGCCTCGCCTGCGACGAAGCCCACCGACAGTTCGTGCGGTCCGTCTTCGGCCTCGGCGGCGACGGAGACGCGAGCGGCGCCAGCGCCGAAGCGGACGACCTCGCGTTCGTTACTGGTGCGACAGGATCGCCCCGTGCAGCCGAAGTACACGGCCTCTAGGAGGTTCGTCTTCCCCGCCCCGTTCGGTCCCCACACGACGGTCACCCCGTCGCCCAGCGAGGCCTGCGCGTCGTGATAGCCACGGAAGTCGCGCAGGCTGACGCCGGTGACGCGCACCGCCTTACACGTTCAGCCTGATCGGCATGATGAGATACTTGAAGCCGCTGGCATCCGCGGACTCGATCAGCCCGGGTCGCAACGGGCTGATCAGCTTCAGCAGGACGTCGCCCTCCTCCACCGCCTCCAAGCCGTCACGGAGAAATTCGGGGTTGAAGCCGATTTCGAGCGCCTCTCCCTGAAAGGCGACAGGCAGTGATTCCTGTGCCTCGCCGACGTCGGGCGTCTGCGCGGATACGGTCAGCTCGCCCGTGGTGAACGCCAGCCTCAGTGGGGCGTTCTTCTGGGCCAGGAGACTGATCCTCCGTACGACATCGGTGAGCTCCGGACCGCCAATCCGGAGCTCGTGCTCGAAGCTCTCGGGGAGGAGTTGGCGGTAGTTCGGAAACTGCCCGTCGATCAGCCGCGAGGACAGGATCACGCGGCCCAGCACGAACAGAATCTGGTTCTGGCGGACGGTGACGGTCACCTGGTCCTCGTTCTCATGCCCGGCTACGCGTGCGAGCTCTTGGAGCGCCCGTGCCGGAACGTTGACCTCGAACGCGGAGGAGAGCGGGGCCTCGAGCGCCGTCTCCTTGACGCTCAGCCTGTAGGAGTCCGTCGCGACCATCCGGAGTTCGCGCTCCGAGGCCGACACCAGGATTCCCGTCAGCACCGGCCTAGTGTCGTCGCGGGATGCTGACCCGGCGACCTTCAGAGCCGTCGAGACGAATGCCTCTGCCGGCAGGGAGATCGCCGCATCGCCCTCGGGCTCGGGGAATGGAGGAAAGTCCTCGGTTCGCAACGTCCGGATGTGGAAGATCGCCGAGCCGGACACGAGCTCGACGTCCTGCTCGGCCGTGCGGAGCTCCAGTGACATCTGTGGAGAGGGCAGTGATCTCACGACGTCGAGCAGCAGCCGCGCCGGCAGCACGACAACTCCCTCCCGGACTACGTCGGCCTCGAGCGGAACCCGCAGACCGACGTCCATGTCGGTTGCCCGGAGCTCGCACGCATCGGCGGACGCCGAAATCTGAACTCCGGAGAGCGCCTGGATCGCGCTCCTGGTCGAGGCGACCCTGCTGACCGTCTGGAGCTGTCCGAGCAGAGCGTCTCGCTCAAGAGAGATCTTCACGATGAATACCTCAGAAGGAAGGTAGGAGTCATAGGCGAATAGAAGCTGTGGAGAAGTGCGTATTCAGTCGCAACGAGCGAGCAACTTGTCATGTTCAGAGGACAGACAAGTGTGTCAACAGAGCCGGTCACGTCCGTTCTCCCTTCAGGGAGGCGATCAGGTGATTGACCTCGTCGGCGGCTTCGGGTTCGGTTTGCACGCGCTGGGCGACGCGCTTGGAGGCGTGTAAGACGGTCGCGTGATTGCGCCCCCCGAAGGCCTCCCCAATCACGTTGAGAGAGGCACCGGTGAGATCTCGCGCGAGGTAGATCGCAACCTGGCGTGGCCAGGCGATGCGCGCCGCTCGGCCCGCCGACACGAGCTCCTCGACTGAGATGGCATACGCGGTAGCGACGGCCGTCTGGATATCGCCGATGGACAGAGCCGACGCGCGACGGGCGGGGTGGATGTGATCGAGAACATCGCGCGCAAGGTCCCCGTCCAGAGGGCGACCGGTGAGCGAGTGATGGGCGACGACCCGGATGAGGGCCCCCTCGAGCACCCGGACGTTGTCCGTGACTCGTTCGGCGATGACCTCGAGCACTGCGCCATCGCCGACCGTCACGCAGTCGAGCACGGCGCGCTTACGGAGGATCGCGACGCGGGTGGCGAGGTCTGGCGGGCGGATGTCGGCCACGAGCCCGGATTCGAACCGCTCCCGAAGGCGCTCCTCAACGGCCGAGAGTTGCCGTGGCAGCCGGTCGCATGTGAGAACCAGCTGCCGGCCGGTCTCGTAGAGGGCGTTGAAGGTGTGGAAGAACTCCTCTTCGGTTTTGGCCTTGCTGGCTAGGAACTGCACGTCGTCGATAAGCAGGACATCCGCGTCGCGATACGCGTGTTTGAAGTGCTCGATGGAGCGTGAGCCGAGCGCATGGATGAAGTGGTTCGTGAACGCTTCGGCCGTCGTGTACCGGACGATCGCGCCGCCTCCGAATGCTCGGACGTAGTTGCCGATGGCGTGCAGGAGATGCGTCTTTCCAAGGCCGGGCGGGGCGTGAAGGAACAGCGGGTTGTAGGCCTGTCCCGGTAGCTCCGCCACCGCGAGTGCCGCCGCGTGTGCAAGGCGGTTTCCATCGCCAATGATGAATTGGTCGAAGCTGTAGCGGGGGTTGAGGGTTTCGGTTGAGTCTGGACGCGGGGCGGGCAGCTGGGCGTGGTGGACACGGCTCGCGCCGGTGGGGCCCGCTGGGCCTCCGGGGAGCGTGAAGCCCGCAGAGCTGGTCGGCTCCAAGTCGACGCGGTCGAGCTCGCCAAGGACCGCACGGGCAGACGACTCGAGGATTCGACTGAACCGCTTCACGACCCAGGCGAGCGTCGACGCCGGACCCTCGAGCACGAGGGTCTGTCCGTCCCACGCCTTCACGTTCAGTGGCGAGAGCCAGATGTCATATGTGGAGTCACCGACAACCCGTCGCAGCTCGGCGCGGATCTCGCGCCAGCCAGGTTCGAGCTCAGGTTGCGCAGGCAGCTCCAAACGACTCCTCCCGAGGAGCATCAAGGGACCATTTGACGAGGCCCGAGCGCACTGGCCCGGAGAGCCGAATATACCGTGGTCTTCTGAGCGGAAGGGCGGCCGCGCGGGCGCGTTGGCGCAAAGCGCGAAAAAAAGACGAACCGGCCTCAGCCTGGCCCTTGAACTGCTCCGCACAGCCCCTAAATCGTCAGCCGGTGCACCCTCAAGGAGCGTTCGTGGACGGCCGCCTGGCGCTGCGTATACTGACCTTCATCCCTCAGAGGGCCTGTGAGCCATGAAACGCACCTATCAGCCGAAAAAGCGCAAGCGCGCGAGAACGCACGGTTTCCGCGCCCGGATGCAGACCCGCGCCGGGCGTCTCACGCTGAAGCGCCGTCGCGCGAAGGGTCGCAAGCGGCTCACAGTCTGATGGTTCGGTCGGCCGGCGCGCGGCCGCGAGCCGGTCGGGGGAGGCTCTCTCGCAGCGCAGACTTCGACCGGGTCTTCCGGACCGGCCGCTCCCACGCCGGCCGCGAGCTCGTCCTGTACGTGTTCCCCCGGGGCGACGAGGCGCCGTCACGGCTGGGTCTGTCGGTGTCGCGCAAGATCGGTGGCGCCGTGGAGCGCAATCGCGTCAAGCGGCTCTTGCGTGAAGCATTTGCCCTGGAAAGCGTTCGATTGCCCGCGGGTACGGATGCCGTCGTGGTCGCTCGGCCTGGAGCCGGAGCATTGGCCGAGCGCGAGGGGTTGGCCGGCATCAGGCGTGCCTTGGGCGAGCTCGTCGGACGGGTCGAAGGCGCTGCCGGCCCGCTGGCGGATCGATCGCCAGATACGGAATCGGCGGGTGAACGCCAAGCTAAGGAGCTGGAAGGTGAGTCGGCGGATGGCGAGTCGGCGGATGGGGAGCTGCCGGCATGACGGCGCTGCGGTCGGCCGCGATCGCTCCGATCCGGATCTACCAGCGCCTGGTCGCGCCCGCGTTCGGAGCGCGCTGCAAGTACTACCCATCGTGCTCGGAGTACGCCGCGCAGTCGATCGCTACATTCGGCATACTCCGCGGGCTGGTCCTGGCCGGCTGGCGATTGCTTCGATGTAATCCTTGGAGCCACGGAGGGTTTGATCCCGTCGAGGATCAGCGCCTGTTCAAGTCTCGAGCGCCGGCACCGAGCGCCTGACCATGTTTCTCGTCACCGCGAACATCTTCCAACCGCTGATCGACATCTTCGAGGCGGTCTTGAAGGCGATCCACGGCGCGATTGGTGGGTCGTGGGGTTGGTCGATCGTGCTGCTGACGGTTCTGATCCGGGCGCTGCTGATCCCGCTGACGCTCAAGCAGTTCCACTCGATGCAGAAGCTCCAGCGACTGCAGCCCGAGATGAAGGCGCTTCAGAACAAGTACAAGGACGACAAGCAGCGCCAGCAGCAGGAGCTGATGAAGTTCTACAAAGAGAACCAGGTCAACCCGCTGGGCTCGTGTCTCCCCCTGGTCGCGCAGCTGCCGGTCTTCATCTCGCTGTTCTACATGCTGCGCTCGAGTCTGCGGATCGACATCTGTCCGCAGAGCCAGCCCGGAGCCCATCTGGTCAACGGAAAGTGGGTGGGGATCAGCCACGCGCACACCGTGCCTTGCGGGCCTCACAACGGGGCGCAATTCCTGTTCATTCCGGACCTGACCAACAAGGCGACCGGCGCTGTCCTGATCGTCCTGATCGTGCTCTACGTGGGCACGCAGCTCGCCTCGAGCTTGATGATGTCGAGCCCCACGATGGACAAGACGCAGCGGCAGATCATGCTGGTAATGCCGCTGTTCTTCGTCATCTTCATCATCAGCTTCCCCGCTGGGGTGATCGTCTACTGGATCACCACGAACACCTGGACGATCGCCCAGCAATACATAGTCCGAAGACGTCTCGGGCCGATAGGCCCGCCCGTTGTTGCGACAACGGGCGCCTCCGACGGCGCGACAAGCGCCAAACCCGACCGGGGTCGCCCGAAAGAGACGGCCGAAGCGAAGAACGGCGCGGCTGCCGCCGATGGCGCCGCCGCGACCGAGGCCGGCGGGATTGGAGGCCTGCTCCGCGGCCGCACCAAAGACAAGGAACCCGCGGGGGTCGCGGCCGAGTCCCGGCCGCGCAGCGCGCCCCCACCGCCGCCCAAGAAGAAGAAGAAGCGGTCGGGCCGGAGGCGATAGGAGCGTGACTGCCCTGAGCGACCCCGCGGATCGAGTCCGGGAGTTGATGGAGAGGATCGCGAACGAAGCCGGCGTCGACGCTTCGGTCCTCGTCAACGAGGACAACGACGGTGTCACGGGCGAATTCGTGGGCGATGACCTGGGTCTCTTGATCGGTCACCACGGCCAGACGATCGACGCGATCCAGCACCTCGCGTACCGGATCGCCTTTCGCGGCATGGAGGAGCGGCGCCGGGTCGTGGTCGACGCAGCGGGGTACCGCGAGCGTCGCGCGGTGGCACTTCGGGCGGCAGCTGATCAGGCGGCAGAGGCCGCAGTGCACGACGGCCGGCCCGTACCGCTCGAGGCAATGAGCGCACTCGAGCGTAAGGTCGTCCACGAGCACCTCAAGTCCCGTCACGACGTCGAGACCTACAGCGAGGGCCAAGAGCCGGCGCGCAGGCTCGTCGTGGCGCCACTGGTGTAGCAGGGGCAGACGCCCGAGTCCTGCGCGCCGACACCGGCCGTCGGCCACCCCGCGATCGCCGCGATCCGGCTCGCGGGCTTCGTAGCCCGGGCGGCTACCACGCGATCCGGAGAGCCTCCATGGCCCGGGCGGCCACCCCGCGATCCGCAGAGCCTCCATGGCCCCGCTCCGGGGAGATCCTGTTTCACGTTTTTTCTTGCGGTGAAACAGCGTGGCGCGCTACAACACGGGAGTGGCTCTGTCGGAATTTGACCGCGGTCTCGTCGTCGGGCTGCTGATCGGAGAGGGCTCGTTCGGCGGGGACGGGAAACAGCCCCAGATCACGTTGCGTATGCACACCCGCCACGAGGCGGTGTTCCGGTGGCTGGTCGAGCGCTTTCCAGAGACGCGACTGTACGGCCCCTACCACCACGGCGGCCGCTCGTACTTCCAATGGATGGCCCGTGGGCGCGTGCTGGTGCACGACGTTCTACCTCTGCTCGAGGAAGAGCTTCACGCTGGACTCGACGGTTATGCCGCCGAGCGGCTGACTTTGATGTGTGAGCGTTACGGGGCGTTCATCGCCAGGGAACGAGCGAGGGGCGCGGAGTGACCGCGGACGTCACCGATGCGGCCGAGGGCGTCGCGGATCTTGCCGCGCGCTATGGGTTGTCAGAGAGCGCAGGCGGACAGCTGCTCTCGTTGCTGGAGCTGGTCGCGATGGCCCCTCACGCGCCAACGACTCTGCGCGACCCCGGCTCGATCCTGGCCGACCATCTGGCGGATTCGCTGGTCGCACTCGAGCTCTCCGTGGTCCGGGGGGCCCACGAGATCGCCGACATCGGCGCCGGCGCCGGGTTTCCAGGTCTACCGCTGGCGATCGCGCTGCCGGGCAGTTCGGTGACCTTGGTCGACAGCAGCTCACGGAAGGTTGCATTCATCCAGGGTGCCATTCGTGCCTGTGGCATCGACAACGCGCGGGCCGTACACGCGCGTGCCGAAGGGTGGCCAGACGGGCTGCGGGCCTTCGATCTGGTCACAACTCGCGCACTGGCGCCATTGGGCGTGGTCGCGGAATACGCAGCGCCGTTGCTTCGCATCGGCGGGTCGTTACTCGCGTGGCGGGGGCGCCGCGAACCGGACGATGAGGCGACCGCCGCGCGCGCCGCGCGCGAGCTCGGCCTCGAGGTCGGCGACGCGGTCCCGGTACATCCCTACCCGGGCGCGACGAACAGACACCTACAGCTCATGTTGAAGGTCACAGAGACGCCATCCCGGTTTCCGCGAAGGCCCGGCGTCGCGCGGAAACGTCCGCTAGGCGCAACCTGAACAAAGTTCGTGACAACCGCCCGCATCTGACCGCGTGCGACGGTAGCTTGAAGGCGACCATGGGCACCGTGTACGCGATCGCCAACCAGAAGGGCGGCGTGGGGAAGACGACCACAGCCGTCAACCTCGCCGCCTGCGTCGCGGAGGCCGGATACGAGACGCTGCTCGTCGACATCGATCCGCAGTGCAACGCAACTCTCGGCATCGGCGTGGGCAAGGATCTTCCAAGCACCGTGTACGACGTCCTGGTTGGATCCGCAACCTTTGAGGAGATCGTCGTCCCGAGCGCGATCCCCCACCTCGTGGTCGCCCCCGCTGGTCCGGACCTGGCTGGCGCGACGGTCGAGCTCCCGCGCGAGCCCGCCTCCGAGGTGCGTCTGCGCTCCGCGCTCGAACCAGTTCGGGAGCAGTACGCGTTCATCCTGCTCGATTGCCCTCCATCGCTCGGCCCGCTCACGATCAACGCACTGGTGGCGGCCGATCGAGTCATCGTGCCGGTCCAGGCCGAGTACTTCGCGCTGGAGGGCTTGGCCGGGCTGCTCGACACGCTGGCGCTCGTCCAGCGCGAACTAAATCCGCGGCTGACGGTCGCTGGCATGCTGCTGACCATGCACGACGGCAGAACCCGCCTCGCGCAGGACGTCGAGCGGGAGGCGCGCGAGCACTTCCCCGAACTGGTGTTCGATACGGTGATCCCGAGAAACGTCCGGGTGGGCGAGGCACCAAGTTTCGGTAAACCGGTGATCCATCACGATCCGCACTGCGCCGGAGCGGACGCTTATTTCGAACTCGCAAAGGAGGTGGCGGCTCGTGGCTGAGCGACAGAAGGGAATGGGCAGGGGCCTTGCGGCGATCCTGTCGGTAGCCCCCAAGGACGAGTCCGAGGAACTCCGCCAGCTGCCGGTCGACCTCATTTCGCCGAATCCGAGTCAGCCACGTCGGTCGTTCGACGAGGACACCTTGCTCGCGCTCGCCGCGTCCATCAGGGCGCGGGGGATGCTCCAGCCGGTGTTGGTCAGGCCGATCGTCGGCGGCCGCTACGAGCTCATTGCCGGAGAGCGCCGATGGCGCGCCGCCGGAATCGCGGAGCTGGACATGATCCCAGCTGTCATCCGCCGCCAGGACGACGCGGGATCGCTCGAGATGGCCCTGATCGAGAACATGGCGCGCGAGGACCTCAATCCCGTCGAGGAGGCTCGCGCGTGCGCGGCGCTCGTCGAGGAGCTCGGTCTGACGCGCGAGGAGGTTGGACTGCGCGTGGGGCGAAGCCGCGTGGCGGTTTCGAACCTGATCCGCCTGCTCGACCTGCCCGACGAGGCACTCGAGCTGATCGAGTCCGGAGAACTGACCGAGGGACACGGCCGGGGGCTACTGCTGGCCGCGGACCACGCCGACCGGCGCAAGCTCGCCAAGGATGCGGTGGCGGGCAGGTGGTCGGTGCGCGAGCTCGAGTCACGCGCGCGTGCAGCGGACGGCGGCTCATCGCAACGCTCCGGCTCTCGCGTTCGCCGGCGGGCGATCCATCCAGACCAGGCGGCCGCAATGGAGCAGATCGCCGACGCGCTCGGCGAGGTCCTGGGCGCCGACATCGACGTAGCGCCGGCGGGCCGTGGCTATCGCGCCCACATCACATTCGAGTCGCTCGACGAGGCGCTCGCGATGGCCCGCCGGCTCCGCGTGCGCGCGGCGGCCTGAAGCGATCATTCCGCCGGGTCGGCACGCGCCCGCGTGAAGCGGCGCCACACCCAGCCGCGCGCGATTGGCTTTCCGTGTCCATCCGCTTGTCAACGCGGGCGGCGACCCAGCCGGATACTTGAGCAGGAAACGACCAGAACGTAGAATGCAGGGCGGGAGCAGCCCTTTTAGGGCGGCTTCGAGGGGGGCGTCGAGAGTGCGATCGAGGGAGGACTGCCGATGCCGGTAGTGCCAATTCACGAGATCATGGACCGCGCGTTCTCGGAGCGCTACGGGGTTGCAGCGATCAATGTCGTCGATGATCTGACGCTAGAGGCCGTCCTGGCGGCCGCGACGGACCTCGAATCGCCTCTGATCGTCCAGACCTCGCTCAAGACGGTGAAGTCTGTCGGTGCGCGGCCGCTGTACACCATGTGGCGCGCTCGCGCCGATGAGGTCCCAGTTCCTGTCTCGCTCCATCTCGACCACTGTCCGGACCGGGAATGGATCACGACGTGCCTGCAGGCGGGCTGGAACTCCGTGCTGTTCGACGGCTCGGCCCTGGACGTCGCCGAAAACACGCGCCAGACGGTCGAGGTCGTCGCCGAGGCAGACCACTATGGGGCGCAGGTCGAGGGCGAGATCGAAAGCGTCCTCGGCGTAGAGGACGACGTCGGCTCCGACGAAGCGGGTGCAGTGCACCCCGTCGAGGTGTCCGCTCAGTTCATCGAGCAGACGGGGGTGTACTCGTTTGCTCCTGCGATCGGTACCGCGCACGGCCTCTACAAGAGCGCGCCCGAGCTGAAGCCCGAGCGGGTGACCGAGCTAGTCGCCCTGCACCCGATCCCGATGGTGCTCCACGGCGGTACGGGGCTCACCGAAGAGCAGTTCATCGACCTAATCTCCCGCGGTTGCGCAAAGGTGAACATCTCAACGGCGCTCAAGATCGCGTTCGTCGACGCACACCGCGAGTATCTGGACGCGAATCCCGGCAAGCACGATCCGCCCTCGCTGTTGAGCCACGTTCGAGCGGCGGTCAAGAAGATGGCCGAGTACCACATCGGGATGTTCGGATCCGCCGGACGGGCGCGCGCGCTGTCAGCGTCGACCGGCTGACCGATGCCAGCCCTGATCTTCGACTGCGACGGCGTGCTCGCGGACACCGAGCGCGACGGGCATCGCGTCGCCTTCAACGAGACGTTCGCCGAGGTCGGAGTGCCGGTGCAATGGTCCGAGGAGGACTATGCCGAGAAGCTGAAGATTGGCGGCGGAAAGGAGCGGATGGCGTCGCTCCTGACCGGCGAATTTGTGCGCGCGAACGGCCTTCCCGCGGACGCCGACGGTCAACGAGAGCTGCTTGCTGACTGGCACAAGCGCAAGACCGCGCGATACAAGGCGATGGTCCAGGCCGGCCGCCTGCCCGCGCGGACCGGCATCGCGAGGATCGTCAACGATGCCCTCGGAGCGGATTGGACGCTTGCCGTAGCGTCGACGTCGGCCGAGGAATCAGTCACAGCGGTGCTTGAGCACGCTGTCGGAAGCGCCAACGCGGCGAGCTTCCAGGTGTTCGCAGGCGACGTGGTCCCCGCGAAGAAACCGGATCCGGCGATCTACGTACTCGCTCTCGAACGGCTCGGACTCGAACCGCAGGATGCGCTGGTGATCGAAGACTCACGCAACGGCCTGCTCGCCGCTGTCGCGGCCGGCTTGCGATGTGTGGTCACGGTCAGTCCCTACACCACGCACGAGGACATGAGCGAAGCGGTGCTCGTCGTCACGAGCCTCGGGGATCCCGGGGACCCCGCGCGCGTACTGGCGAACCGTGGCGCCGCGGAACCGGGCGACCTCATCACGCTGAACGATCTCGAGGCCTGCCGGACTCAACCCCTATTCCACAAGGAGGCCATATGAGCGACGCGCCATTGGGCCAGGCGGAGATGGTCGTCCGGGTGATAGCCCAGACGGCGGTCGACAACGAGAAGTATTTCTGCGACCTCGATGCCGTGGTGGGCGACGGCGACTTCGGTTACTCACTGGCTCGGGGCTTCGAGGTCGTGCTCGCGGATTGGGACACGCTCGACTACAGCGATACCGGTGGCCTGCTGAAGAAGACAGCGATCATCCTGACCAAGCGGATCGGAGGGACCTCCGGGCCGATCTGGGGGACGGCTTTCCTGCGCGCTGGCGGAGCGCTGACGGACGTGCCCGACCCCAGCGGCGAACAGGTGATTGCTGCCTTCCGGGCGGCGATCGAGGGGATCAAGCAGCGTGGTGGCACCGACCTCGGCGACAAGACGCTCCTCGACGCGCTCGTCCCAGCGGTGGATGCGCTCGAGGAGGCTCTGCCGGACGGCGCCCAGACGGCGATCGATCGCGCGACGGCTGCGGCGCGCGAAAGCGCCGAGGCGACGAAGGGGATGATTGCCCAACGCGGACGGGCCGCATATACCGGCGAGCGGAGTCGCGATTCCGTCGATGCCGGTGCGATTGGTGTCGCGGTGATGTTCGAGGCGGTGAGCAAGGCCTGGCGGGAGGCGGAAGTACAGGCCTAGTCGATCCGGGCGGCGATCGAGGCGGCTTTCTGGAGGCGCTTTGAGGCCGGCGTGTACCGCCGGACCAGCAAAAGAGGCAGGTCCTGAGAGAGGAGATGTCGGTGAAGAAGTTCGTGAATGACCCTCAGCAGTTCGTACCGGAGATGTTGAAGGGCGTCGAGCTCGCCAATGTGGGCAAGCTGAAGTACGTTCCCGAGTACAACCTGATCATGCGCGCGGACGCGCCGCGCGACGACAAGGTCTCGATCATCCAAGGCTCGGGATCGGGGCACGAGCCGGCGCACGTGATGGCGGTCGGCCCGGGCATGCTCGATGCGGCTTGCCCAGGGGACGTGTTCGCCGCCCCTCCGTCCGACTACGTGTACGAGACCACGAAGTTGCTGAAGAGCGACAAGGGCGTGCTGCACATCATCAACAACTACACGGGCGACCGTATGTCCTTCGACATGGGGCGCGAGCTGGCAGAGGCTGAGGACATCAACATCGCGACGATCATCGTCGACGACGACGTGGCCGTGAAAGACTCGACTTACACGGTCGGGCGCCGGGGCGTCGCCGGCAATTTCTTCGTCATCAAGGCGGTTGGCGCAGCATCGGAGCGCGGCGCCGAGCTCGACGAGCTGGTCACGCTCGGTGAGCGCGTCAATTCTGTGACGCGCACGATGGGAATGGCGCTCACCTCGTGCACCCCGCCAGCCAAGGGCTCGCCCCTGTTCGAGCTCGGGGACGATGAGATGGAGATGGGCGTCGGGATCCACGGGGAGCCCGGTCGGCGCCGCGAGAAGCTGGCCAGCTCAAACGAGATCGTCGACGAGCTGCTGGAGGCGGTCGTGACCGACCTGCCCTACAACTCCGGCGACGAGGTTGCACTGATGATCAACGGGCTTGGCGGCACACCGATCTCCGAGCTCTACATCGCCTACGGCCGCGCGCACCAGCAGCTCGCGGACCGGGGGATCAACGTCACGCGCAGCTACGTCGGTGAGTACTGCACGTCGCTCGACATGGCTGGCGTCTCGCTGACGCTGGTCAAGCTCGACGACGAGTTGAACGACCTGTTCGACGCTCCGGCCGAGGTCGCAGTCCGGATCTTCTAGTGGGTCGACTGGAAATGTTTAGCCGTCAAACCGGTTGAACGTTTCCGGGAGCCCCACTAGGCCAGATCGCCGGCGCCGGCGGGGTGCGTCCCGCCGGCGCCTGGGTTCCGTGGCAGCGGAATCAGTTCGCCGTGGGGCAGTGCTCTTTCCGGCGGTGGCTGACGGCCGATTGCGATCAGCGCTGCGCGGATTGTTCCCGCGTGGGCGACGACGAGCGACGGCCCGCGATTGGCCCAGATGGTCGCCAGAGCGCTGCGCGTGCGCTCCACTTGCGATCGGAGCGACTCACCGCCGGGGAACACAAAATCGGGATCGGCTGCCTCGAACGCTCTGAATAGCTCAGGCGATTTCGCTGCGAGCTCCTTTTGGGACTGCCCCTCCCAGGCTCCCCGCTCGGACTCGATCAGCTCGGCCATGACGACGGGCTCCACAGCGATCGCCTCACCGACGACCGCTGCCGTCTGGCAGGCCCGCAGCAACGGCGAAGTCCAGATCACGACCACGCCCGCAGCGAGAGCGCGCGAAGCGAGTCGTCTGGCCTGGTCGAACCCACGTTCGGACACCGGAGGATCACGTCGGCCAAGGATCAGCCCGCGCTCGTTATCGGGGGTCTCGCCGTGCCTTGCGAGGAACAGCACGGCGTGATTCTCGCCGACGGCGCCGCCCCCGAGCAGAAGTCGCCGGGGGTTAGAATCTCCCACTCCGGGCGATTAGCTCAGTCGGTTAGAGCGCTTCTCTGATAAGGAAGAGGTCCCAGGTTCGAGTCCTGGATCGCCCACTCTCAGAAAATTCCTGCAAAGCGGACGGTTTCTGCGCCGTGGCGAGCTGGACCGGGTGGCCGCGAAGGGGCGCTTTGGGTGCGTCTGGGGTGCATCAGGATCCGGGCGGCGCTCCTGGGCGTCACGCTCCCGCGTCTGTCGACGAGCCGGCGACCACCCCCGCAGAAGCTCACAGCTCGCCGCTGCATGGGCGCGGCGAAACGCTGCGGACGGGCACCGTGAAGGCCGTGCGGGACGGCGAGCATGAGCGACCGCTGCTCGTGGCTCGACGAGTGGTGCCCAGAGTGCCGGGTCGCTCCGGGAACGCGGTGTCGGCGGTACCGCTGGGACACCCGCGGGCAGCCGGCAACGCACCTGCACATCGCGCGCGGCTGGCGCGAGCGCAGCTGCCCGACGTGCCGGGCATCACCGGGTGAGCCGTGCCGGACTCCGAGCGGCCGGGAGGCCTCCCGGGTTCACACGGCGCGGCTCCGGCGGTCGCGTGCAGAGCTGCTCTGGGGCACGGAGGTTTGGGAGGAGCTTGAGCGGCGCGGCGCGACGATCGCCGTCGTGCCGTTCTCCGGTCAAGCGGGTCGGGGCGGGAGTACGGCGACCATCGTGCTCTCCCGAGTCGTTGGCCGGCAGCTGGTCGACGTCGAGCGTTGGAGCTCGCGCGACGAGCTGGGATACGCGCTGGAGGCGCCGGTGTGGGATCGGTTCGGGTCGTTCGCCGGTCAGCCGTTCGTGCGCGGCGAGGTGATCTGGACTGCCGAGGACCGCACGGTCGTGATCGCCGGTACACGCGGCGATCGGCCGTTCGAGGAGAACGTCACGTGAGTGGCCCATGCAGCGACGGGCGAACTCGCGAGAGCAGGGCCCGCGGCCCACCACGCTCGTCGCGAAACGAGAAAGACCGGGCGGCCACCCGGTCTTCCAGAACATAGGCGCCGTCAGCGCCGCGCAAGATTCCCTGCGCTGCAGTCTACCGGGCGGCTGGACGGATTCCAAGCCCGGCTCGCTGGTCTACGCGCTTCGTCTGCTCATGAGCGTCATCGCGAGCACCCCCACCGATGGGTGCTGGCGATGGCACTCAAGCCAACAACGAGCAAGTCGCGATGAGTCATGCCGCGATCGCCGGCTCATCTCGCGCTGCTGCGAGCGAGCGGCCCCAGCGCGCTTCGCCTCGCCCAACGAGCTCGCCGGACCGCCCACCGGGATCGGTCTCCGGCGATCACCAACCAACCAGACGAAGGAGGGCATCATGACCACCACGACAACGGTCGCAAACCAGAAGGGCGGCGTCGGGAAGACCACGACCGCAGCGAACATCGCTGTGCTCCTCGCCCACCGGCGGCAGCGCACGCTGGTGATCGACACCGACCCGCAGTGCGCGCTCACCCGGCAGCTCGGGCTCGGCGACCGTGCACTCGGCGTCAACCTCGTCGACGTGCTCGCCGGCCGCGCCGTCGCGCACGACGCGATCGTCACCGCCGTTCACGGTGTCGACGTGATCCCCGGCGCCCGCGAGCTCGCCGGCGTCGAGATGAGCCTCGTCGGTGAGCTCGGCCGCGAGCGCTTCCTCCACGACGCGCTCGAGCCCGTCCTCGACAGCTACGACCAGGTCGTGATCGACACGCCCCCGAACCTCGGGCTCCTGACCGTCAACGCGCTCGTCTGCGCCGACCGAGTGATCGCCCCGGTCAGCGCCGAGGACGAGGGCGCCGTACACGGCATCGTCGAGCTCAAGGGCACGATCGCGAAGCTCGAGCGGCTCGGCGTCAGCTCGCCGGCGCTGTTCGCGGTCATGACCCGCTGGGTGCCGCAACGACTCTCCAGCCAAACGGTCGAGACCGCCCTGACCGCACTCGACTTCCCTCCCGCGGGGCGGATCCGGCTGCGTGCCGCCGCGGTCGCGCACGCCGCCAACACACGTGTTCCACTCGCGGCAAGCGCACCTGACGGAACGGTCGCGCTCGCCTACCGCTCACTGCTCGACCGGCTCGAGGGGGTGGGCGCACGATGAGCGCGACCACGCGACGCGGCCTGCAGATCGACGACCCGCTCGCCCCCAGCCGCGACACCGCCACCGACGTCGAGGACAGCGGGGACCGGGCGACTGCGGGACCTTCCACTCGAGCAGATCCGCGCCAACCCCGCCCAACCGCGCAAGCACTTCGACGACGCCGCACTCGCGTCGCTCGCGGACTCGATCCGCGAGCGCGGCGTCCTGCAGCCGATCATCGTCCGCCCCGTCGCCGACGGCTACGAACTCGTCGCCGGCGAGCGGCGCTGGCGCGCCTCCCAGCTCGCCGGCGAATCGACCATCCCCGCGCTCGTCGACGACGCACTCGACGACGCAGGCTCGCTCGAGCTCGCCCTGATCGAGAACGTCGTCCGCGCAGACCTCAGCGCGATCGAGCAGGCCCGAACGCTCGCGACACTACTCGACGACCTCCGCCTGACAGCCACGGTGCTCGCCAAGCGCCTCGGCCGAAGCCGCGCCGACATCGCCAACACCATCCGGCTGCTCGAGCTCCCCGACGAAGCGATCGACCTGATCGACACCGGCGCGCTCAGCAAGGGACACGGCAAGGCGCTGCTCACCGAACCCGACCACGACCGACGCCGCCAACTCGCCCGCCGGGCCGCAGACGCCGGGTGGTCGGTTCGCGCCCTTGAAGACGAGATCGGCCGCAGCGCCCGACCCGCGAAGGCGCACAGTGTGCCGCATCCCGATCACGCCGCCGCGGCCACGAGACTGCAAAACGCACTCACCACGGCAACGGGTTGCGAGATCCGCGCCACCCCGCACCGCGACGGCTACCGGATCACCCTCGACCAGGCCGCCGCCGATCGCCTCGAACAGATCCTCGGCACCGAAGTGGTGCCGACGTGACCGCGCCGAGCCGCAGCCCCGCCGAGTGGAAAGGCACGCGTTCCACGTGGAACACCTAACACGACCCATGCCGGAGAGCCGCGCGGTGAGCCGACGACAACGTCCTGGCCCGGCGACCGTCGACGTGCCACGCTGGTTCGGTCGCGTCGGCCCCTCACCACTCATCGCCGGGACCCGCACGCCCGCCGCGACGCGCGCGATCCCGCGCGCGACCGGAGCCTCGGTGGCCGTTCGATGAGCGCTTACCGTCCCCCCTCGGATGCGGGCATCACGATCCGCGATCGCCGCGAGCTTCCGTTCTTCCAGGTCCGCCTGCGCGCGGTCCAAGCTATTCGCAACGAAACCACGGGGCCCCGCCGGCTCAGGGCAATCGGCTTTTACGCGCTGCTCTGCCAACTCGCCAACGAGCAGCGGCACACCGGCGAGCATCGCGTCGTACGCGCCACCTACGAGACGCTGGCCGCCCGCGGCCAGATGAGCAAGCGCACCGTCAAGCTGCTGCTCGATGCGCTCGAGCAGGCGAACGTCGTGCGCTACGAGCGGCTCGCCGACCGCAGCACCGGCGCCGTCATCAGCCTCTTCCACCTCCTGATCCTCGACGAGCCATGGCTCGCGCTGACCGTCGCAACGGCCGACCAGCTCGCCACCCCACGACCCGGCGGCCACCTGCTGCGAGACCTCGGCCTGATCGTCGTGCTGCTCGAGTTCTGCGTCGAGCAGCGCTCAGCCCACGGCGGCCTCGCCGCAGAGGTGATGCGCAGCGACATTGCGTCGCGATCCGGCCTGGGCGTCGACCGCATCGACGACTGTAACCACGCGCTCGAACGGGCCGGGCTGCTCCACATCGAGCGTCGCCGTGGCGCCAATGGAGGCCCGTATCTCCCCAGCGTCTACACGGTGCGCGAGGCGCCGAGCGCCGCAGCGCAAGGCGGCATACCGGAACCGCCAGCCCGGCAGAACGGTACTGAGAAGGCGGCGAACGGGTACCGGCATGGCGGCACTCCGGTACCCGCAAGGCCGCCGAACGGTACTCGCAAGGCGGCAGACCGGTACCCCGATGGCGGCGATTCCGCCACCCTCAGCACCCTCGCGCCGCCGTCTACCACGCGCCCGCGATCGGCCGTAGAAGCAACAGCAATAGAAAACAACCCTCCTTCCCGAAGTCGAGCTGCGGCAGCCGCAGAAGAGGGAGCGGGGAGGGTCTCAGCAGCAGAGCAGCTCTGCGACGCGCTTGTCGCCAGCTGGGCGCCGGCGCTCGGCGACAGCCCTCGTCGTCAATTCCAGGGCAACCGGCAGGGCTGGCTCGCGGCCGCCGAGAAGCTCCTGCAGCGCCATCCACAAGAACGCCTCGACAGTGCGCTCGCCTACATGGTCACCGACGAGATCCTCGGCTCCGAGGCGCTCACAATGCCGGGCTTCGCCAAGGTCGCAGACAAGCTGATCGCGCGTGCACATGCCCGCCGTCTGCGCTTCAGCGCCCGAGCGAGCGGCGGCGTCGCAGATCGAGGGCTGAGCTGGCAGGACGCAAAGGTCGCGATCGAGCGCGCCATCCGGCGCCATGGCCGGGATGGCCGCGCCGAGGCGCTCGCCGAGCTGTCTGCCGAGAACCCGCTGCTGCCCCAGTTCGTCGACCGAGTCAAGTGGAGCGCGTTGTGCGAGCAGCCTCTTCGCTACGCCGAGCGACGCTACGCCGAGACCTGGGCCGCGCTGACCGAACGAGAACACAAACGGTAGAGAGGACGCCACAGCATGATCGAGACGACCGCCAACGGCCACAACTCCGCCAAGGCCATGCTGCCGCCGCACAACCTCGAGGCGGAGAAGTCGGTCCTCGGCGCTGTGCTCCTCGACGAACGCCACCTCAATGGGCTTGTGTTCGACGAGCAGCTACGCGCCGACCACTTCTTCCGAGAGCAGTACGGGCGTGTGTTCGAGGCGATGCTCAAGCTCCACGAGAACGATCGGAAGATCGATCATCTGACGGTCGCCGAAGTCCTCCGCGAGCGCGGACAGCTCGAAGCGATTGGCGGTCCCGAGGCCATCGACGAGCTCGCAGGCTGGGTTCCGGCCGCCGGACACGCCCGAGAATACGGCCGGATCGTTCGGGAGAACGCACACATGCGCGAGCTCCTGAGGGCCACCTACGAGATCCAGGCCCAGGTCGCCGAACGCCGCCACCGCGGTGAGGAAATGATCGAGGAGGCCGAGCGGCTGATCTTCGCCCTGCGCGGCAAGGAGCTGCAGGCCAAGCACCGGCTGCTCGAGCACGCGGTCGCTGAGGAGATCGACCGGGTCGAGAGCGCGGCGCACGACGACCGCGAGATCCCAGGGCTCGCGACCGGGATCCGCGAGCTCGATCGACTCCTCGCGGGACTGCAGGACGGCAGGCTGTACGTCGTCGCCGCGCGCCCCGCGATGGGCAAGAGCCTGCTCTGCCTGCAGATCGCGCGCCACGTTGCGCTCACGGAGCGCCAGCGTGTGCTGTTCGCGTCGCTTGAGATGAGCGATTCGGAGACCGCCCAACGTCACCTCGCCGCCGAGAGCGGCGTCGACCCCGAACGGCTCCACCTCGGGAAGATCGAGAACGATGACTGGCCGGCGCTGCTGGACGCCGCGAGCCGCACGATGGACGTGCCGTTCCACCTGCTCGACGACGGCGACCTGTCGCTGTTCTCGCTCCGGGCGCATGCCCGCCAGGTGGCGGTCCGCTTCGACGTCCTCCGCCTGATCGTTGTCGACTACCTGCAGCTGATGCGAGCCGAGAAACCCTCCGGCAGCCGCGTCGAGGACGTGTCTGAGTTCAGCCGCGGGCTCAAACGACTCGCACGCGAGCTGAACTGCCCCGTGGTCGCCGTCGCGCAGCTCTCACGCGCAGTCGAGCAGCGCCCGGACAAGCGCCCGCTGCTATCGGACCTGCGCGAATCAGGCCAAATCGAGGCCGATGCCGACTGTGTGCTGATGCTCTACCGAGACGACTACTACGACCCCGATTCCGAGCGCCCCGGCGAGATGGACATCATCGTCCGCAAGAATCGCCAGGGGAAGCTGGGCACGACAAGTGTGCGAATCGACCGGCGGTTGAGATTCAGCCCGATCGAACCGTGAACGCAGCCGGCGCC
>CAVXAO010000012.1:0-412555 GCA_963759695.1 uncultured Solirubrobacterales bacterium | reverse complement strand
TTGCAACGCGAGCCCTTGGCGCCCGTGGTAGAGCCGGGCGTAGCGCTTTTCCGTGCACCCATCACGAGCAGCCGCGCGCGCTTTGGGCCGCGACTTCCGCGTCGATCGGGTCGTGAGGTGCACCTGGTTGGCCGCTTCCGCCCGCACCGGCAGCAGGCCCGACGCGCGGCGGTGCGGGCGAGGGTGGGTGTCAGCGAGCTTCCCGGGAGGTCGCGGCCCTTATTGATCCCGCGGATTGCGGTGGTGGTCTTCCATGTGGCGGGGTGCTTAGAAGTGGCAGTTGCCCGGGTCTGGCTTGTCGATTCGTCTAACGGCATCTTTCGGTAGAAGCTGCACGGCGATCGTTTCGGCTTGGACGCTGCCTTCGTTTCGCAACGTGTGCACGTCTGCGCCGCCTGGGTCGATGAATCCGGTTCCGGTTGTGTAGGCGTGGCCGGTGCAGGTGGGGTCGTCGCCCATGTAGTTCGTTACGGTTCCGGCGACGACCAGGATCAGGCTGGGACCCGGATGCGAGTGCCAGCCGGTGGTTCCTCCGGGCGCGAGCTTGTTGTCGACGACGTAGACGTCGGAGAGTCCGTGCGTCTTGATTCGCGCTTGCCATAGGTCGGCCGGGATCGTGTGGGCTTTGACGTCGATCTGACCGAAGAGGGACTTCGCGAGAATTGTTGTCGTTAAGCGGGATTCGGCGTCGCCATGACGTTGCCGGCGTACGCGGCGGTACCTAGGGCGGCAACAAGTAGTGCCCAAACCCATTTTGATTTCATTACTCCTCCTTTTGTTCTTTATCCGGGTCGCTTGTCGGCTGGTTATGACTGCGGTGTGGGGGTGCGGCGGTTGCGGTGTTGGGATACGGCGAGCGCTCCGCCGAGGCCCACGAGCGAGAGTGCTAGGCCTCCGGCGGCGCCGATGCCCGCGTCGCCCCAGTCAAAGCCGCTGTTGGGCGCGGTGATGCGCACGACCGGCGGCGGGATGTTCGTGGAATGGCTTGTCGCCTGGCTGCGCATGCTCGGGCTGCCTGATGGGACGTAGGAGCCGTTGCTGTTGAGATCGAAGGTCCCGGCGGAGGCCGGCGCGGCCGTGGTGGCGAGCGCGAGCGCCACCAGGACGCCGGTGCTCATGCGGTAGGTGGCGGTCATCTGACTGCTCTCCTTTGGTTGTTGGTCGCGGTGTGCGACCGGGTCGGCGAGAACCATGAGTTGTGCTGGTCTAGACGCGGTCGATGGCGGTCGACGGTTGGTAAACGCCCTGGAAGCGCATGGCTTTCAGGGGGTAGGGTGCGGTGCTAGCGTTGACCGCGGGGCACAGACGGTGATCGAGTTTCGAGTCCTGGGGTCGCTTGAGGTGGTCGAAGGAGACCGCACGCTAGCGCTCGGTGCCCCTCAGCAGCGGGGGTTGTTGGCGGTGCTGCTGGTGCATCGCGGCGAGCCGGTCTCGTCGGATCGGCTGGTCGATGAGCTGTGGGGGGAGCAGGCACCCTCGAGCGCGGTCAAGATCGTCCAGGGGTATGTGTCGAACCTGCGTAGGGTGCTCGGTGAGGAGCTGTTGGTCACCCGCGGGCGCGGCTACGTGCTCCAGGCGGCGCCTGGTCAGACCGACGTCGACCGGTTCGAGTCGCTGGTCGCCGAAGGTCGACGCATGCTGCAACAGGGTGATCCGCGAACCGCGGCCGGGCGGCTAGGGGAGGCGCTAGGGCTGTGGCGGGGTCCGCCGCTGGCGGATTTTGCCTACGAGTCCTTCGCGCAACCGGAAATCGCGCGCCTGGAGCAATCACGGCTGGCCGCGCTCGAGGATCGGATCGACGCGGAGCTCGCGCTCGGCGAGCACGCACGTCTAGTCGGCGAGCTCGAGGCGCTCGTTCACGACCATCCGCTGCGCGAGCGCTTCCAGGCCCAGCTGATGCTCGCGCTGTACCGATCAGGCCGCCAGGCCGACGCGCTAGAGAGCTATCGGAACGCCCTGGTGTCGGCTGGTCGAGGAGCTTGGGCTCGAGCCCGGCCGCGAGCTCCAGGACCTCGAACGAGCGATCCTCGCCCAAGATCCGGCGCTGGAGCCACCGGCCCGCGATAGCCGGCCAGAGCCGCGCGCGGTTGCTCGTCGCCCGCGCGGCGGCGTGCTGATCGCCGCCGGGGGAGCGATCCTGCTGGCCGCGATCATCACGGCAGCGGTGAGGCTGGCAGGCTCTGGTGCGAGCACCGTCCGAGTGGCTCCCAACGAGCTCGCCGCGATCGACACGCACAGCGACCGCGTCACCGGGGCGGTCCCGGTGGGCGCCCGTCCTGGCGCGATCGCGTTCGGTTCGGGGTCGCTGTGGGTAGCCAACCTCGACGACCAGACGATCTCGCGCGTTGACCCAAAGACTCCGCAGACTCTGCGGGCGATCCCGGTCGCGGGCCCTCCAACCGGCATCGCCGCGGGTGGCGGTGGTGTATGGGTGGTCGAGTCGGACACCAGCCCGACTGCGAGCCTGAAGAGCAGCGTGTTCGTCGACCGGATCGACCCCGAGTTCGACACGCCCAGCCGCCGCGTGCGGATTGGCAATGTCATCCCGAGCGGACCGGGAGCGATCGCGGCGCAAGGCAACTCCGTCTGGGTCGCACCGTCAACGGGCCTGCTAACGCGCCTCAACGCCGTGACTGGAACAGTCGCGCACCAGATGGATCCCAACGCCAGCCCGGCCGGGATCGCGATCGGCGATGGGGCCGTCTGGCTCACCGACACCGAGGCCGACAACGTGGTCCGGGTCGACCCGACCGGGCTGCTGACATCGACCGCGGTCGGCAGCGGACCGACCGGGATCGCCGTTGGCGCGGGCGGTGTGTGGGTCGTCGATTCGCTCGACGACGCGGTCGTCCGGATCGACCCGGGCTCGCGATCGGTGACGGCAAGGATCCCGGTGGGACTCTCGCCGGTCGGGGTCGCGTTCGGGGCTGGGTCGGTGTGGGTCGCCAACAGCGGCGACGGGACCGTGACGAGGATCAACCCCAACACCGACCGGGTGCAAGCGAAGATCGTCGTGGGCGGCAGCCCGCAAGCGCTCACGATCGCCGGCGGAAAGGCATGGGTGACGGTCGACGCCCAGTCGATCGCGCCGAGCCGTGGCGGGTCCGGCGGCGGGACCCTGCAGATCGTCTCCTCGACCGACGTCGATTCCATGGATCCGGCGCTCGCGTACGCGCCGCTCTCGCAGGAGCTCCTTTACGTAGCGTGCGCGCAGCTCGTGAACTACCCCGACAAGGCGGGTCCCGCGGGCTCGCAGCTGACCGCTGAGGTCGCGCAGTCGCTACCAACACGCTCGGCCGACGGCAGGACCTACACGTTCAGGATCCGCCCCGGCTTTCGCTTCTCCCCGCCCTCCAACCAGCCGGTCACCCCCCAGACGTTCAAGGACTCGATCGAGCGCACGCTCAGCCCGAAAATGCATAGCCCATGGGCGCCCTTCCTGGGCGATGTCGTCGGCGCTCGCGCGTACATGGCCGGGAAAACCAGCCACATCGCGGGCGTGATCGCCAACCGAGACACGCTCACGATCCATCTGCTCGCCCCGGCCCCGGACTTTCTCTCCCGGATCGCGCTGTCGGGATTCTGCGCGGTCCCGTCCAACACCCCGATCAAAGCGGTGCGGGTGATCCCATCCGCCGGGCCTTACTACGTGGCGTCCTACACACCCGGCCAGGGGGTCGTGCTGGCACGCAACCCCAACTACCACGGCAGCCGTCCACACCACTTCGCGCGGATCAAGCTCGCGGTCGGGATCTCCGCCAAACGCGGGTTCGCCGAGATCGAGGCCGGCACCGCCGATTACACGGATTTGACCTTGTATCCCTCTACCACGATTGCCGCGCGCGCCGCGCGACTCACCGCCCGCTACGGGCCTGGCAGCGCCGCGGCCGCGCGCGGAAGGCAGCAATACTTCGTCAACCCGGGGCTCCAACTCGACTTCTTCTTCCTGAACACCCACCGGACGCTGTTCAGCGACGTACGCGTACGCCAAGCAGTCAACTACGCGATCGACCGGCGTGCGCTCGCTCGGCTAGGCGATGTCTTCGAGCCGCTGCCGGTGCAGACAACCGCCCACTACCTGCCGCCGGGAATGCCCGGGTTCCGCGACGCACACATCTACCCGCTGACACCCGACGTACTCAAAGCGCGAGGGCTGGTCCAGCAGGCCCACGCGGGTGGCCGAACAGCCGTCCTGGACACCTGTGATGTATATCCTTGCCCGCAGCAGGCGCAAATCGTCAAGACCGATCTCGCCAAGATCGACCTCCGAGTCCAGATCCAACGCCTTCCGTCCGCGACGCTGTTCGCACGAGAGCAAACACCGGGTAAGCCGTTCGATCTCGCCTGGGACGGTTGGATCACCAACTACCTAGACCCCCAGTCGATGCTGACCTCGATCCTCGAGGACAGCTCCGTGGGCCCCACCTTCAACGATCCGGCCTACCGGCGCAAGCTCGCCAGGGCGGCCCGGCTCTCCGGCCCCCAGCGCTATCTCACATACGGCGAGCTCGACCTCGATCTCGCCCGCAACGCCGCGCCGCTGGCCGCATTCGGCAACCTAACCAGCAACGACTTCTTCTCCGCTCGGATCGGCTGCCAGACCTACGGGGTCTACGGCATGGACCTCGGAGCGCTCTGCCTCAGGCACGCCCGACGCTGAGCGCCACAAGCGTCCGGTGCCGGGCCGTGGCCGCAATCGCCCGAGCGCTTACCGTTGCTCCTCCGATCAGTCCGGCAACCATGGCCGTTACCGCTGCCGCGCCGCGGCGAGCCCCCGCTTCGATCGGTTGGGGAAGTCTCCAGACGCCGCTCAGCCCTCGGCGGAGTTCCCGATTGGGACGAGATCAGCGCCGTCGCCCCCGGCGTACAGACTGCCGCTCCGTCGCCACTGCGGCCACGACGTCAGGACTGCTCTCGAACCTCGCGAGCCCGAAGGAGAAGCGAACGAGGGTGCACTAGACGCCCGAGCGGTGCCCGTCCTTCGTGAAATGCGGAAGCGACCCGCCGGTGGCACGAGGTGCGGGATCTTCTCACGAGGGAGAGCCAGCGACAGCCATCACTCTTGCTCGCTGCGCAAACGGCATGGCCGACTGCGTTCTCCAAACCGCCTAGGTTGCGCGGCGCGCGCGTGAGCCCGGGCGTTTCGCCAGTTGGGTTTAGGCTGCCGGTCGCGCGCGGGCAGCGCGGTACGCGCGGGACCGCGACCGCGACGCCGTTGCTCGTTGCGGGCGACGCCGCTCCAACGGCACTCGACGTCGCGACCGCACACGTCAGCATGAGCTCCCTCATCGCAGGTCTGGACCGGGTGCGTGTCGCCGGTCCAGCCTGAACCGGCGTCCCGTCGCGGCTCCACTGATCGGCGTAGCTCAAACGGCCGTTCGTCCACGACCCGTCAAAGCACGACCTGCACCCACGCCGCCCCCGCAAATCTGTTGTCGTCGACGGCCGCCGAGCGGCGGAGTGTTGCCGTCGCCCGACAGCGCGACACTCATGCCGAACTGACCGCTCTCTGTCGCGCCGGCGCCTTACCTGCTCCTGCGGGACGAGTTCGTTGATGGCCTCCCAGAAGAGGTCGGCGGGACGGCTTTAAGCGTCCTAACGGCATCCAGGCATCGAGCCAGCAATCTCCGGGGCGGGAGTCTGCAGATAGAGGATTCGGGACGGCGAATGCGAACTCGTCACGCGAAAATCAGATGACCGTCGGAGACGGCGGACGGGAGAAAGGAAGCGCATATGAAGGGTGTAGGCCGGGCGGTCTTCGTCGCGATTCTGTTGCTGATCGTCGGCGTGCTCAACATCATCTACGGCATTGCCGCGATCGGTAACGCTCATTTCTTCGACAACACGCAGTTCGTGTTCTCGAGCCTCCACACCTGGGGGTGGATCACGGTCATCGTCGGCGTCATCCAGCTGACCGCCGGGTTCTCGCTGATGGGCGGCGGCGGCTACGGCCGGGTGATCGGGATCATCGCCGCCACGATTGGCGCGTTCGAGTCGCTGCTATCGGTCGGCGGGACGCACCCGTGGTGGTCGCTGGCCATCTTCGCGCTCTGCATATACATCCTGCACGGCCTGATCGTCTTCGGCGAGGAAACGCCGGCGGCAGCCTAGCTGCATCAGGTCGGGAGCCCGCGCGCCGGTGCGCAGGCTCCCGACTGTTGGCACATCCTCAAAGCTCCAGACTGTCGGGGACAACATCGGCCTCGGCGCGATCAGCATCAGCGCAGCCGAAACCATCGCGCTGTTCTAGCGTCGGCGTGCTACGCGACGAGACGTGCGGCGCGCCACTCTGCGAGATCCAAACATCTCTTGCCTCCAGGGGTTCGTGTGTTAATCGTTCTGTGCGGCGGTTTCGAGTGCGTGCAGTGCCTCTGCCTCCTCGGCCGAATGGAGCCCGATCTCGACCAAGTCGAGTGAGCTGATGAAGCCGTCGCTGATCCGAAGACCTGGTTTTCGACCAACACGCCAAACCCGACGAGCAATTTGCGGATCCCGAGAATCAGAACGATCTCCAGCCCCACGTTTGAGGTCGGCGAACACGTAGTGCGCGTTGGCGACATAGAGTGCGCGTTGCCGATTGCGGCGATACCGTCGATCACGTTCAGGCTTCCCAGTAACACGAGTAGAACGCCGGCGAAGATCACTCAGCCCTGGCCAGGCTCATCATCGTAGGATCGGGCAGCCGGTTGGACGGACATCACAACCCTCCTCGGTTGATTGATGACCTCTTCGCTTGCGAACTGATCGCAACCGTCGCGGTTGTTGGCCGTCAGGCCCCCACCGAGCGCGGGCGCCGATGTGAGGGTGTTGGAAAGTCCTGGTTCTCCGGGTCTGGGCGTCCAACGCTCGTTTTTGGGCCTCCCGGCAGCGTGCAGCGGAGAGCGGTGTGGATTCACGGCCGTAACGTCGACGCGTTCGATTGTCAACCCTGGCGAGTGAGGATTTGCTCGGAGTTTGCGGAGTGGTTATGGTTCCCGACCTTGGTCAGCGCGGTTTGGACCCCGGAGTTCGCAGCCGGACTCCCTAAGACGCAGGCTGCGCTCGCGTATGCCGAGCGCTTGCATGAGGGTCAGCTTCGCGCGGTCGATGGCGCGCCGTTCATCGTGCACCCGGTCGAGGTTGGGATGCTGCTGCACGATGTCGGAGCGGACGACGAGGTGATCGCCGCGGGCGTGTTGCACGACGCGCTTGAGAAGACCGACGCGACCGCGTACGACATCTACGCGCGGTTCGGACGTCGGGTGGGCGACATCGTGTGCGCGGTCAGTCACGATCCGGGGATCCCCGGCTATGCGCGTCGCAAGGCCGCGTTGCGCGACCAGGCCGCCGGCGCCAGTGACGACGCGCTGACGGTGTTCGCGGCCGACAAGCTCTCAAAGGTACGGGAGCTTCGCCTTGGCGACCGCTCGGGGATCAAGGTGCGCAGCAGGAAGCTCAGGCACTACCGGCACTCGCTCGCGATGCTTCAGGAGCGCCTCCCCGACTCGCCGCTCGTCGCTGCGCTCGCGGCCGAGCTGGATGCGCTCTCAGACGCCGTGGGAGTGCGCGCCCACTCCCACGGAGCATCCCGGCATTGAGAAGCGGACCATTCCGGCAGTCAGCATTGCGTAGCCGGTAAGGCGTGCATGCCCGGCGACGTCGCCTTCGATGGAGTCGAGGGCTAACCGGTTTGCCGAAGCGAGTGGAGATTCGTCGCCGCACCAGCGGCGACGCTGGGACTGCGAGTCACTGTCAAAGTGACCGGCTGTCTGGGCGGTGACGTCCGACCCGACCGGTAGGTCCTCGGGCTGGCGGCGGGCTGACTCTCGACTGCTGTGTCGACTGCTTTGGCCTGACCGGTCAAGCTTGTGTCGCCCGCCGCCGTCCGAGGATTCTCGGCGTGACTTGATAGATGCGTGGCTTTCGCCTTGCGTGACGGTTGTCCGCCGGAGATCCGCTTCATTCGGCGTCAACCAAACGAAGGGACGGTCATATGATCGTGATCGGGGCGGACACGTACAAGGGCTCGCACACGCTTTTGGCAGTGGACGAGGGCACCGGTAGAGTACGCGGTAGCCGGGAGATCGAGGCTGACGATGAGGGACATGTGGCTGTTGTTTGGTGGGCTCACGGGCCTGGATGCGGAGCGGGTGTGCGGGCGATCGAGGACTGCCGGCATGTCTCACGTCGGCTGGAGCAGGCGCTGCTGGCCGCAGGCGAGCGGCTGGTGATGGTGGCGCAGCAGCGATCGGGAGCGACCCCGAAAGCCGAGCGCGAGCCGCGGGCAAGTCGGACGAGATCGACGCGCTTGCAGTGGCGCGCGAGGTGGAGTCAAGGACGGGGTGAAACCGTTCTCAGTAGCTTGCCTGGATGAGCCGGGGCGGTGGAATATGCGGGCTGCTATGCGATCGCCGGCGACGTGGTGGCGGCGCGAACCCGCCACGTGGAACCGGTTGCGGTGGCGTCTTTTTTGGCTGATCTCCGAGCTGGAACGCTCCAGAAGCGCGGCGCGCTGGACATAGCGAGGGGACTGTGACCAGGTGGACCGACAGATGCGGAAGCTGTCGGCAGCCGCCCGGGTCAGGATCTGCTCACCGGCAGAGCTCCCATATCCGCAGCCTCGACTCTCAGGTCGGATAGGCTGGAGGCCAGAACTGAGCGGAGCTCGTCAAGGGACACCCCCACGAGCTGCTGGCCGAGCAGAGGTTGAGGGGCGCTGACCGCGGCGATCCTGATCGGCCAGCGCCACCAGGGTCAAGCAATTGCGCAAAGCGTCGGCTTGGGGGCTCCGCAGACCGGAACCGCCCCGATCCCAGGCTCCTCCGGTCAGCGCCCCAGCACCCGCTGACGGGGCGGGGGCCGCCAGCTCAACCACGCGCTGCACGGCATCGCGATGTCCGCGCCCGACGCCACCCCGCGGCCAGCGGCATCTCGCTCGAAGGAGGCGGAGGGCGGGACGAAGAAGGGCGCGCTGCGGTGCCTCAAGCGCCACCTCGCGCGCCGCTTCTACCACCTCCTCGCCGGGCCACCCGCCAGCCAGCCGCATGCCATCATAGCCAGCCGACCGCCGAGCCCGACCCGGCCTTGATCCCGAGCGTCCCCGCCCCCAGCGAGCCGTAGAGCAGACCACCACGGCGCCCAGCCCGATGATCTGCATCCACTGGGCCGCTTCGACCGATCGTGCCGGCTGAGCTCCGCTCTCCGCCGCGCCGGCGCCCGCGATGAACGCCCACCGCCGACGTCACACGCTGCAAATCGACGCGAGCGACCCGCGACGCCGCCTGACCGCCGTCACCGACGCCTTCTAGCTTCTGCCGCCTCGACCAGCCCCACTTCGACTGACAGCCCCCCCCAAAGCGAGCCACCCGCCGCCCCCCGACCGGCCATCAGCCCGATCAGCCGACCACGCAATTAGAGACCCCCCCTCGACATCGAAGCGAGTTGATCTGGCCGGCGGCGGGAGCGGAAGCCACGGTCCCGGTCGTCTCGGCGCCGAGCTAGCCGCTGTTTTGGTGAATTACACGGCGGCGGGCTCGAGACACTCCTGCGTCGGCCCAGCCGCTCGCCGGGAGCGTGCAACCACCGAGGCGCAGTTTTGGCGACGAGCAGGTGCTTTGGGCCGCACGGGCCGAGACCCGCATCATCCTCGCGTGTGCAAGGCGCCGGCACGGCTCCGTGACCGCGTGTGTCCGAAGGGGTAGCCGAAGACGGCGGCCTCGGCGTCGATGTGGTCGCTGCATCGCGCCCACGGAGCGCCCGGTTGATGCCGTCGACAGTGCTGCTCTTGTGCTTCCGTCACAAGGCTCGATTCTTACTGCCGCGAGACTCCTCCGATCGGCGGAAAGCCGAAGCACGGCGAGTCAGTTCGAACCGCTGGTCCGCTATCTCATTCGGCAGCCGATTGCGTCCCAGCGGAGACGATCCTTCACTGGGAAAGAAATGGTGTTCGGGTGACCGTCGGGCGGCGTCAGTTCGCTACTTGCACGGTGCGATATGCGCTGGCGAAGAAGACGAGTGGGTCCTTGACGGGCGAGGTGCGCACGTCGTGGACGCGGCCTACGACGATCCAGTGATCGCCGGCCGGGTGCTCGGCGTGATCTCCACTCGAGGTGGCGAGGGCGTCGGTGAGCAGCGGCACGCCGCCGTGTCCGAGTTCCCAGTTGAGACCGGCGAATCGATCCGCGCCGGCGGGGGTCGCGGCATCGCGAACCGCTCGTGTTGCCGCCCAGCACGTTCACGCCGAAACGTCCCGCGCGCCGCATGCGGGACCACGTGAGCGAGTTGCGAGACGGGCAGAACGAGACTAGGGGCGGCTCGAGCGAGACGGACGTGAGCGAGTTCACGATCAACCCGGCGGGCTCGCCGTCGGGCGCCGCGGTGACGAACGCGACGCCGGTCGCGAACCTGCCGAGCGCGTCACGGAACGAGCGCGCCTCGGGCGCCGGCGCGGGGTTGGCTGGGGCTGCGAACGCCATCTCAGTGCAGTGACGTTTCTTCGCCGAGCGCGACGTGGCCGAGGTAGTCGTAGGCGCGGTTGGCGCCGAGCGGGTGCATGAAGGTGCCGGCCTTGACGTCGCGGTAGGCGCGAGCGAGCGGGCTGCCGTTGAGGTAGCCGGCGCCGCCGGAGAGGGCGAGCGCGCGATCGACGATGCGGGCGGCCGCTTCGTTGACGAACGCTTTGGCGGCCTGGGCCTCGGCGAACAGCGCGCCGAGCTCTCGGCGCTGCCGTCGGAGGCCGGGTTGGCGGCGCGGTGCTCGTCGATCAGCGTCGCCGCGCGCGAGATGACGCCGCGCGAGGCGGCGAGGTCGATGGTGTTGTCGGCGACCTGCATGCGCGGGCGGGCGTCGCCGTCGATCCGCCCGGCGAGGCCGCGGCGGGCGCCTGGTCGGCCGACTCGGCGATCCCGAGCGAGGCCGCGGCGTGAAATAGCCCGGCGACCAGGTTGCGCTCCATGTACGGCAGCGGGTCTCCGGCGCGGAAGCCGCCGCGACACCGGACTCGGGCAGCTGCACGCCCTCGAACGAGATCGGGTTGCTGCCTGAGCGCGCATCCCGAGCGCGTCCCAGTCGTCGTGGACGACGACGCCGGGCGCGTCGGCGGGGACCATCGCGTATGCGTAGCGTCGGCGCTCCTCGTCGTCGGAATAGGTGACGTCGACGTACAGATCGGTGGCGGCGGGGGACATCGTGGCGAACATCTTTCGGCCGTCGATCCGCCAGCCGGACTCGGTGCGGGATGCGAGCGTGCCTGGCCGCGTGAGGTCCTGTCCGCGCTCGCTGATCGCGGCGGCCAGCACGACGCCGTCCCGGGCGATCTGCTCGAGCGAGGAGGCGAGCCGCGGGCCGGCGCTCCGCCCCGGCCACGACTGCAACTTGGCGACGGCGTTCCATGTTGAGCACCGCGACGAGGTGCATGTTTACGCCGATCGCGACCGAAGCGTCGCCGCGCGCCAGGCGGCTTGACGCGACGACGAGGTCGTGCGCGGACGAGACGCCGAGCCCACCGAGCTCGACCGGGACCGGCGCGGTGAAGTAGCCGGCGGCCTTGAGCGCGTCGATCGCCTCGAACGGGTAGTTGCCGTCGCGGTCGTGCTCGGCGGCGCGGCGGCGAGCTTCGGGGAGAGCTCCTCGGCGATCGCCACGAGGCGGGCGCCGGCTTCGGTATGGGCTGAAAGTTCGATTGGCATCGCGAATACTCCGATCCGCTCGACATCGGCCCGTGGCCGGAGCGCGGCTCCGGCCACGGGCCTAATGCGAGCCCTAGTGGGTCGTCACCTCGACGGCGACGGGCACGCCGTTGGTGACCATGTCGTGAACGGCGGAGCGCTCCCGGGCGCGCTCCACGACTTCGCGGAGCTTCTCCTCCGGCGCGTTGCCCGTCACCCGGAACGACACCCAATCCGCTCGAACCCGTTGCGGGGCTCATCGTCGACGCCGAGTGCGCCGCGCACGTCCATGTCGCCAGTGAGCGTCGACTCCACGGATGTCAACTCCACCTTGCGCGCCGCCGCCACGTACACGATCGACGTTGTCAAGCAGGCCGCAAGCGCGTGCAGCAAGAGCTTGGCCGGGTTGGGGCCGGTGTCAGTGCCGATCAGGATCGCCGGCTCGCCGGCGTCGAGCACAAACTCCTCACTACGGGTCGTGTCCTCGCCGCCCGCGGCATAGAAGTCCTTGATCGTCGAACGGTTATGCGACCCATCGATCCAGCGGTTGCTAGCGCGAAACTGGAACCTCGCCAGCTCCGGCTGCACTTTGATCAGATCCAGCGTCGCGAACAGCTTCTCGGTGTCCACGCCGTTGAGGACTGTGGGTGTGTCTGTTACTGCCGTCATTTTGAGACCTCCGAGGTCGTCGTGGTGTTGTCTTGAGAAGAGGCGATCCGTCGGAGCAAGGTCTGCGCCGCTCCGACGTCGCCGCTTTGCCGGAGGATCCGGTAGCGGCTCTGCCTGAGCGAGCGGATCGCTCCGGCGTCGGGATCGATCGGGTCCGCCAGCACGGTCCCGCTGGTGAGCCCGATTGCGGCGACCACGGCTCCGTTGGCTTCCGCCAGGAGGGCCAACCCGCCGAGGTGCCAGCGGGCGTCTCGAGCGGAGAGGCGCGCGAGGGCATCGTGGTCGCGCGCCGTTGCGGCCCGAATGGTCAGGGCATCGTGGGACATCGAACCTCCCACGTTTGGTCGGTGGCTGGTCATGGCGACGATCTGCACCCCCGCGCCGCAGTTGTCGCTAGCCGACCCGCCCCAGCGTTTTGTCCTAGGCCCCCAACCCGAGCGCGACAGGCAGCTCCTCGCCCCGTTCGATGCCGGGCTTGCGGTACACGTGTCGCTTTTTGTGACAGGGTGGATCTGATGGTTTCGGTTGGGGCACCTGGCGTGCCGATCTTCTGGAGCGTGAAAGCGAGCTGGGGCTGATTGCCGCGCTGGTCGCGCAGGTGCGCGGCGGCGAGGGTGCGCTGCTCGTCGTCGAGGGCCAAGCCGGTGTCGGCAAGACCCAGCTTCTCCGGGCCGCTGGGGAGTTCGGCGAGGCCGAAGGGCTCGCGTTCTGCGCGCTCGGGGGTCGGAGCTCGACCGTGCTTTCGCGTTTGGGGTGGTGCGCCAGCTGCTGGAGCACGAGGTCGCCGACGATCCCGACCTGCTGACGGGCGGGGCGGAGCCCGCCGCGGCCGTGTTTGCCGCCGGGGGCGGCGACAAGCGCGCTGAGGAGGGTGTGTTCGCGTCTTTGCAGGGATTGCATTGGCTGGTGGTGAACCTCGCGGGCGCGTATGCCGTTGCTGCTGCTCGCCGACGATGTTCACTGGGCCGACACGGCTTCGCTGCGGTGGCTGGTGTTTCTCGCTGAGCGCGTGGAGGACGTCAGGGCGCTGCTCGTCGTGGCGACGCGGCCGGCGGAGCCCGGCGCCGACCAGGAGCTGCTCGATGCGCTGATGCTCGCGCCGGCGGTCCGTGTCGTGAGGCCGGCGCGCTCTCGGCTGGTGCGACGACGACCGTGGTCCGGGGCCGGCTGCCGGGGGCTGTCGATGCGTTCGGTGCGGCGTGTTATCGAGCGACTGGCGGCGACGCGTTCCTGCTCGGCGAGCTCCTCGGCGAACTCGCCGCCGACGGCGTCCAGGGCACCGCGGACGAGGCGGGCAAGGTGCTCGAGTTCGGCTCGGAGGGCGTGGGCCGTGCCGTCCGCGGGAGGCTGCGGCGGCTGCCGGCCGAGGCGACCGTCGGTCGCGCGCGCGGTGGCGGTGCTCGGCCCCGGCAGTCCGCTCGCCGAGGTGGCCGCGCTCGCCGAGACGGACGAGGCGGTGGCCGCCCGGGCAGCCGACGCGTTGGTCGGCATCCACGTGCTGGCGGCCGAGGGCGCGCTTGACTTCGTGCATCCGGTGGTGCGCGGCGCCGTGTATGAGCAGATCCCGCCGCTCGAGCGTCAGGCGCTTGCACGTCGAGGCCGCGAGGCTGCTCACGGCCCGGGGGGCGGAGAGCGAGCGGGTCGCGCGGCACCTGCTGCGCTTTGGCGCCGTCTGCTGACCCGGCGCGCGTGGCGGTGCTGCGGGCGGCCGCCGGTGGGGCGTCGGCGCGTGGCGACGCCGGCGCGGCTGCGCGTTATCTGCGGCGCGCGCTCGAGGAGCCACCGGGCGAAGCGGAGCGCGGCGGCGTGCTTTATGAGCTTGGGTGTGGCCGAGGCGACCGACCGCCGGCGCGAGTGTTTTGACGGTCACCTGCGCGAGGCGATGGCCGGACGCGAGATTCGGGGCGCGCGCGCGGAGATCGCGCTCGCCCTGGGCCGCGCGCGGGCGTGGTTTGGCGACTTCCGGGCCTCGGCGGAGGTGCTCGATGATGCGCTACGTGGCTTGGAGGACCCCGATGGCGAGTTGGGTGTGGCGCTCGAGGCCGAGCTGTTGGCGCTCTCTTTGCACGAGTTCACCTCGACCGAGCTCGGCGCGCCGCACTGGGATCGCCGGTTCGCTCAGCTAGAGGCTGGTGAGGAGCTCGATCCCTCGACGCTCGCTTGCCTGGTGATCGCGATCGCCGTGTCGCGGGGGCCGGCGGCTGCCGCGATCCGCCTGGCCGACCGCGTGCTGGACGTCCGAGCCGGTTCGATCAGCCGAACAGTGTCGTCGCCGGCCAGGTCGGAAACGGTTTGATCTACGCGGGCGCGCCTGCGCGTGGGCGCGTTTCTATGACGAGACGATCGCCGCGGCGACGCGGCGGGGCAGCCGCCTGACCGTGGCCTGGCAGTTGGTGATGCGCTCCGACGCGTCGCTGCGGCTGGGCGAGATCCGCCGCGCCGAGGCCGAGGCGCGCTCGGCTCTGGAGCTGTTTGAGGAGGGCAGCGGCGAGTCGGCGTTCGCGTGGGGAACTGCCCATCTGCTGAACGCCCTGGTCGCGCGCGGTGCGCTCGAGGAGGCCGACGAGCTGCTCAGGCGCGGGATGGTCGGGCCGAGCCCGCCGCCCACCTTGCCGGTCGGGCTGTTGCTCACTGCGCGCGCGAACCTGCACCTCGCGCAAGGCCGCCGGCCGACGCGCTGAAAGACGCCCGCGCGGCGGGGGATCTGATGTCGGCGACGATCTCCAACCCCGGGTGCTGCGGGTGGCGGTCCTCAGCCGCGCTGGCGCTGGCGGCGCTCGACCGCGACGGGGAGGCGCGCGCGATCGTGGAGGACGAGCTCGCCGACGCCCGCCGCTTCGGCATCCCGGATGCGGAGGGCACTGCGCTGCGGACGCTCGGCCTCGTCGCCGGCGGCGCCGAAGGCGTGGAGGCGCTGCGCGCGTCGGTCGCCGCGCTCGAGCACGCGGAGGGCCGGCTCGAGCACGCGCGCTCGGTGCTCGAGCTCGGCGCCGCGCTCAGGCGCGCGGGCGAGCGCGCCGAGGCGCGGGATGTCCTGCGCGAGGCGCTCGACGCGACGGCGCGCGTGGGAGCGAGCGGACTGGCGGATCGCGCGCACGAGGAGCTGGTCGCCGCGGGCGCGCGCCCACGCCGCGACCGGCGGCTGCTGTCAGGGCGGAGTCGCTGACGGCCAGCGAGGACCGCGTGGCGGCGCTGGCCGCGGAGGGCCTACTAACCGGGAGATCGCCCAGCGCCTGTTCGTGACGATCAAAGCCGTCCAGTGGCACTTGCGCAACGTCTACCGCAAGCTCGACATCGGCTCACGCGGAGAGCTGCCGACAGCGCTAGGACCGGGGGGCTAGGACAAAACGCTGGGGCGGGTCGGCTAGCGACGCGGCCGCCACGGCGGCGCAAGATGGTCGCCATGACCCACCAACAAGGACTCCCCGGAAGCTACCGGGAACTGGATCAGAGGACCGCACACGGACTGACGGTTACGCTCGAATGGAACCCCGCGACCTCCGCGCTGCGAGTCGTGGTAATGGATCGCGAGAGTGAAGCTGTCACGTTCGCGGTCCGCGCCCAGGACGCATCCGCTCGTTCGTGCACCCGTTCGTCTATGCCGGACGCACAGTCTCGGAGGTCGCATGATGCTGCGCCATATACGCCCGGACGCGCGGCATGTCTCGCACCCGACCAGGGACACACGCTCGATCACGGGACCCATGACCAGTTCCCCCGGCCACCCGTCTCAAACGTTGTCGATCGCGGCGTCCGGTACGGCGCTGGTAATGGCCGTCTTTGCCGCGTTCGTGGTCAATGTCGGCGACATCGCCCGCACGTTTCACGCCGGTGTGGCCGGCGAGGCGTGGGGGCTCAGCGGAATGAGCCTGGGTCTCGCAGCCGCTCTCCTGACCGCCGGCGCGTTGGCCGATGACCTCGGTCACCGGCGCGTTCTTCGGTGCAGCGCCGGGCTGCTGGCCGGCGCGAGCGCCCTCGGCGCGCTGACACCGAGCATGGAGATACTTGTGGCGGCCCGAGTGCTGCAAGGTGTGGCCGGTGGAGGCATCCTCGCCGCGGGGCTCGGCTCGATCGGCCGTGCGTTTCCCTCCGGGCGAGCGCGCACCCGCGCCACGGCAGTTTGGGGCGCGGCGGTGGGCGCAGGAGTCACGGTCGGCCCGCTCGCTGGCGCAGGACTCGCGACGGCGGTCGGCTGGCGCACTGGGTTCTGGCTCGAGGCGGCAGCCGCTGGGGCCGTGATGACGGCCGCGGCATCGCTGACCGGGTCGCCCACAACCGCAAAGGTTCGACTGGATCTCCCCGGCATCACGACGCTCGGCGCGGGGATGACGCTCCTCACCGCCGCGCTCGTCGAGACTCGCCACGGCTGGTCCGCCAGCACCACCCTCGTCCTCTTCGCCGCCGCCACGTTGACGCTCGCAGCGTTCGCTGCCGTCGAGCTGCGCTCACGCCGCCCGATGCTCGACCCCCACCTGCTTGGCCAACCGCAGTTTCTCGCGTCGATCAGCGGCGCGCTGTTCACCGGCCTTGCCGTCGTCGGACTGATGAGCTACGCGCCCGCGCTGATGCAGCAGTCCCTGCACATCAGCGTGATCGGCAGCGCGGCGGTGCTGGCCACATGGTCAGCCACCAGCATGGTTGTGGCGCTCGCTGCCGGCTCACTGCCCGTTCGGCTAGAAGCGCGGACGCGGCTGCTGATCGGACTCGCCCTGGCCGCCGTCGGTGAGCTCGCGCTCACCGGCCTTGGCACCGGCACAAGCTGGACACGATTGGTACCGGGACTGTTCGTCACCGGCCTCGGCACCGGCGTCATCAACGCAGCCCTTGGAAGAATCGCCGTCGAGTCCGTGCCCCACGGCCGCGTCGGGATGGGCAGCGGCGCGAACAACACCGCGCGTTACTTGGGCGGGGCAGCCGGCGCCGCACTAATCGTCTCGATCGCTTCGGCCGGCGGCGCCCATGGGCTCATCGACGGCTGGAACATCGCGGCGCTCGTATCCGCCGGGTTATCCGCGGTAGGAGTGGCGATCGTCGCGAGCTGCCGCACGTGGCAACGCCGCAGCGCTCGCCCCGGCCGCCACCGCAGCCGCAGCAAGAAGCACCGGCCCGTAGTCCCGACGCCGTGGACCCTTCCAACCCCGTCAGAGGTTCTGAGCTTCCAGACGGCAGGTGGAGACCACGCGGCCACCGCCAACCCCCACTCACGCACCCGGAGGACCGGATGACCTCGCAACTCAACTACCTCATCGTCCAGCAGAGACACATCGAGCTCGCCCATCGCGCCGAACAAGCCCGGCTCGCGGACGACGCGCGCGCCGCCGTGTCGGCGTCGTCCCCACGCTGGAATCTCGGCCGGCTCCTCGCGACGCGTCGGCTCCGGGCTGCCAGGTTGGCCACGGCTGTGCATCCAGCACGACCCGCACCGCCAAAAGGATGCGAAACATGACTCTAAGGAACGCGCTCTGCACGTCCTCATCAGCCGCAGCCGAGAGCTTGATGGTGGCCAATGGAACACGGATCTCACTCCGGCAGGTTGGAACCGGCGACCGTGCCGGATTGGCGGCCCTGTTCGACCGCCTCACTCCGGAATCGCGCTACCAGCGCTTTCTTTCCCCCAAGCACGAGCTAACACCGCGCGAGCTCACATACTTCACCGACCTCGATCACGTCAACCACGAGGCCATCGCCGCAGTTGATGAGCGCGACGACTCGATCGTTGGCTTCGCCCGATACGTGCGCCACGCAGGTCGAGCGGATGTCGCCGAGCTCGCGATCGAGGTCGCCGACGCATTCCAAGGGATGGGCATCGGCACCGCCCTCGCCAGCCTCACGATCCACCACGCGCACGCCAACGGCTTTAGGTTCCTCACCGCCACGACCCTGTGGGAGAACCGTGCCGCGCGCGGGCTGCTGCGACACCACGGCTTTCGTGCGCGCCGGAGCCGCGGCGGCGAAATCGAGCACGAGCTCAAGCTCGAAGCCGCCAGCCCCGTGAGGCGGTGTGTGTGCCCGAAAACCCGCGTCTGGTTGCGCGGGCAGCGAGCGTCCACTCTGCATCGCCGACGGTGGCACGAGCTCCCGCATAACGGCGAGTGACTTCCGACGGCAAACGCCAGTCAACATCACGATCAATCGAAAGGACCCACCATGTCCCCATACCTCTACCGCCGACTCATGCGCGAGAAGCTCGCCCAGTTGCGCCAGGGAGCGTGCGCAGCACACGCGCCACATGTGCTGCGCGCAAATGCGTCGCGCACCCACCTCGGACGAACACTCGATCGCCCTATCCGCAGCCTGGAGGAGGTAACGCTCTGATGACTCGCGTCGGTCCGATCGGTCGCCTTGGCCGCTACACAGCGACCCACTTCCGGGTGGTGCTGATCGCATGGCTGCTCGTCGCGGTCGTGCTGGGGTTCTTCGCCACACGCGTCGAGACCGCCCTGTCCGGCGCCGGTTGGGAGACCACCGGCTCGCAGTCGGTGCAGGCCCGGCAGCTGGTCGATCGCCGCTTCCACGGTCTGTCCAGTTACGCCTTGTTGACCGTGATCAGCTCCCCCACCAAGTCGGTGAGCGACCCGGCGTTCCAGAGCGCGGTCGCGGGGGTTGAGCGCAGGTTGCGGGGTGACGGCGCGGTCAGCACCGTCACCCCGCCGACCGCTGGCGTGTCGATCTCTCGCGATAGGCACACCGCGATCGTGCAGGCCGGAGCCGCGCGTGATTCGAACGCGATGGTCCAGGCGGCGGACCGTCTGAAGGGCAAGCTCGCGGGCCTGACGTCCGGCGATGTTCGGGTGAGCCTGACCGGTGCGCCGGCGATGTGGTCTGACTTCAACGCGGCCAACCGCTCGGCGATGCTCAAGTCAGAAGTGATCTCCTGGCCGGTCACGCTGCTGATCCTTCTCGTCGCGTTCGGCTCGCTGGTCGCGGCCGGGCTACCGTTGATGCTGACGATCGTCGGTCTTGTGGCGGCCGCCGGGTCGCTGTATCTCGCGACCAAGGTCATGCCGGTCTCGATCTGGGCGATGAACTTCGCGCTGATGTTCGCGCTCGCGCTGGGGGTCGACTACGCGCTGTTCATCGTTCATCGCTTCCGCGGCGCGCTGCTCGGCTCGCGACTATCGGCCGAGGACGCCATTGCGGTGACGATGGACACGGCCGGCAAAGCAGTCCTGTTCAGCGGCACCACAGTGTTGATCTCGCTGAGCGCGGTGATGCTGGTCCCGAGCCCGGCATTTCGCTCGACGAGCCTAGGGATCATGCTGGCGGTCATCTTCGTGCTCGCGGCGACGCTGACGCTGCTACCGGCCGTGCTCGCGAAGCTCGACCGCAGAGTCGACAAGCTTGCGCTCCCGTGGGCGCGTCCCGGCGAGCACCGCTCAGCCAGGTTCGCCGCCTGGGGCGAGCGACTCTGGAGGCGGCCGGTCGCATACGGCGCGCTCGCGCTCGCCGTGCTGGTCGCGCTCGCGATCCCCGTCACCCAGCTGAAGACCGCGATGCCATCGATCAAGGTCGTGCCCAGTTCTGACTCCTCGCGAATGGGCTACCGGCAGGTACAGGCCGCGATGGGGCCCGGAGCGACCGGGCCGATACAGATCACCGCGCCCGCGGCGCAGGCCGCCCCGGTTACGCGCGTTGCCCGGCGCGACCCGGGGATCGCGACGGTGCTGCCCGCCCAGGCGAGCAACGGCTACGCGCTCGTGACTGCGATCCCAAAGCAGGACCCCTCCAACCCGGCCGTCGGCGCCACCATCGAACGCCTCCGCGCGGAGCTCCCAACCGGATCGCTGCTCGGCGGCGCTGTCGCGGAGAACCACGACCTCCAAACCGCCCTCTCCGCCAAGACTCCGCTCGTGATCGGGGTCGTCCTCGGCCTCGGGTTCCTGTTGTTGCTGATCGCGCTGCAGGCACCGCTGCTCGCCGCCGTCGGCGTGCTCACCAACCTGCTGGCCACCGCCGCCGCGTTCGGCGTCGCCAAGTGGATCTTCCAGGACGGCGCGCTGCACTCCCTGCTCGGCTTCCAACCACAGGGATTCCTCGACGCGTGGGGACCGGTGTTCTTCTTCGCCATGATCTTCGCGATCTCGATGGACTACACCGTGTTTCTGCTCTACAGCGCCAAAGAACACTGGGACCGGAACCACAATCCCAAGGAAGCGATGATTGGCGGCCTCGCAAACTCGGGGCCCGTGATCTTCGCCGCCGGCGCCGAAATGGTTGCCGTGTTCTTCACGTTCGCGCTCTCCGGACCGCTCCCACCAAAGGAGATGGGAATCATCCTCGGCATCGCCGTGCTTCTCGACGCAGCACTGATCCGGCTGCTCCTGCTTCCGGTGCTGCTACGGCTGATGGGCCGCTGGGCGTGGTACCGACCACGCCGGGTACAGCGCACCCTCCCCGACACCTCGCTCGAACGCGTGTGAGCGGCCCTGCGCGAACAACCTCGACTCACACGGAAACCGCTGTGACAAGAATAGAAACTCCCTCGATAGACGCTGCGCGCGCAGCGGCCTCGGAGGGGAATGCAATAGCGACGAGGCCCCCTTGCAACCTGCCGGCGCTGTTCGTCGTCGATCACGATCACCACTCGCTCGACCTGCTGCTCTCCGACCTATCCGGCGGTTCGGCAACAACTTGACCCTGAGGGGCGCGAGAGCTCGCCGACAGCAGGGCTTTCCGTGCTACGAGAGATAGCGGCCGACGGCGAGCCCGGTCGCGTTGCTCCTACTAGTACGAGCGTGCTTGGCAAGGTGCCAGCAGCGCCGCTTGTCCCGCCGAGTTGCCCCCACCGACGATGAACACGTCCTAATCCTATGGCCACCGCGTGACGCCACGGTGATGGCCGCTGCGGACCTGCAAAGCGCGCGAACTCAGCGGCGCGGCATCCAGCGCCGCCGACGGCTGCCTGGCGCATGGCGCCGGACAGGCTGCCTGGGTGGGGTGGCCGCGTAGTTAGGGCTTCGAGATGAATTGCTCGAGCTTGTCGAAACTGTCAGTCCAACCATCCCGGTGAAGCCCGCGGCGAGCCGCCGTCTTGAAGGGGCCCTGAGCGAAAACGACCTCGGTCGACCCGCCGAGATCCCGAAACGACAGCTCGACCAGCGTATCGACGTCGTCGGGATCTGGGTCCTCATACACGAACGTATACGCGAGGCGGACGGGGGGATCGACCTCTCGGAACTCCCCGGTGAGATAGAAGGGATCGCCCTCGGGCGGCTGCATCTCGATGCGGTATCTGGCTCCGACGCGGGGATCGAGTTCGAGGCTCGGGACGGTGAAGCCCTCTGGCCCCCACCACTTCGCCAGCTTGTTCGGATCGGTGAAGGCCGCAAACACGTCCGACGGAGCGGCTGGGAGCACGCGCTTCATCTCAAGGGTCGGCTCGCCCGACTGCGGCACCATCCGTTGATCCTATTTCGTCCGGCTCCTGGTACGGAGGAGCAGCGCACGGTCTCACCTGGCTACTGCTCCGCGCGAAACGGAACGGCCCGGGGCTCCTCGCCGCGGCCGGTCGCAACGGGCTACCCGCACAAGCCGCGACCGTCCAGGCGAAGCCCAGAACGCTGCTCCCCCGGAACGCGACCAGCGTTCCTGATCGGGCTCGCCGCACTCCTGCTCGGCAGGCGATGCAGAACCCATTCATCGCATTCGAGCTAGCGAGGTCGCCTAGGCGTCCGGCCACCGACTCGAGAGACCCGCTCTCGTGGTGGCACCGACACTCGACGCCGTCCACGGTTTCCCCGCATCGCGCGGAAAGGGCGCATGCGTCAACTCGGGTGCTAGCAGCTTTCCAGCTAACGATTGACCCGAAGCGGAACTCCGCGGCGCTCGGGCGTGGCTTCTGGTTCGTCGCCGAGGCGGCACTCTCGCCGTGACTGCCGCTCGCCGCCGTATCCAGAAGCCGCCAGCCGCCCGGAATGCCTGCGGTGAGACAAAAGCAGGGGCGAGCCGCCCGACGGGGTTTGCCCTCCTCCTCGCCACCAGCGGGTCTCGCCACCCTGTCGGCCCCGACATCGTCATCACGGTCGGCCCGAACGCCCTGCTTTACCTCCGGCGCGGGTACGCGGACCCGGGGGCCGCGGGCCCGCCCGGGGCCCCGCTTTTGCGCCACGAGAGGTCTTGTCGCGGAAATCGGCTCAGACCCGGTATTCGCCACGAGCGGGGAAGCTGACGATCCGGACCTGATCGGCCCACCCGGGCAATGGCGCTAGCTGCCCCGCGTCGCTGAGCAAGCGCCCGCATACGGAAAGGGGAAGGCGGGGCGGCGATCGCCTGCCTTCCGCAACGATCGAGCTCCGACACTGATCAGACTGGAGGGGGCGATGGCCGCTCGGTCGACACCGCCTGACCGTGGGCCGCGGGCCCGTCCGTCCGGGCCCGACGGGAGGATTCTTACGTGTCAGTCGGCGCCGAGAATGCCGCGCAGTCGCTCCTCTGGAGCGTCGATGACGATCGCAGGCTCAAAGACCCGGAGCGGCAACTCCTGGACGCCATCGCCGTCGGCGATCTTGACCCCCACCTAGTGGCGATCGCGGACGCGATCCACGCTCGGCGCGAGCTGCTTCGAACCGTCGCCGCGGCCACGGCATTAGCGCAACTCTGTGTCGGGGACGACGTCATGTTCAACCACAAGGTCCGCCCGCGCTATCTCATCCACGAGGCAGCAACGGTCGTCGAGATCGATGGCCGATCCGTCGCGGTTCGGCTCTGGCGCCCAGTCGGTCGTTTCCGCGACGGACTCGTTCGCTGTCCGCCCCTCGCTCTGCACAAACTCCGAAACGCTGACACCGACGGTGAGCACCACGCGGAGTGTTGAAACTCGATCATTCCGGAAGCGATTGCCTGGGGGACGGCTGACGTGGATCGTGTCTGCGTGATGACTTAGCTTGTCGGCGACATGGAGCGCGTCGTCGTCACCCGGGCCGTCGCCGCGGACGCTGGGCTGGTGGCAGAGCTGATCGCGGCGCTCGAGTCGTCGCTGTATGGCCGGAGCGAGTTCTCGCGGGCCGATCTGGTGGACGAGTGGTCGGACGTAGATCTTGAGCACAACGCCCGTGTCGTCCGCGCTGGTGACAGGCTTGTTGGCTATGGCGCGGTCCGTGAGCGAGGCGAGCGCTGGGACGCCGAGGGGTACGTCCACCCCGACGCGCTCGGGCGCGGGGTCGGGAAACTGATTGCGACGGGGCTCGAGCAGCATGCGGCGCGTCGCGGCGCTCGCAAGATCCATAGCAGCGTCTTGGAAGCCGACTCAGCAGGTCGCGGACTGCTTGAGTCGCTCGGCTATCGCTCCGTGCGCGTGTTCCGCGAGCTGCGCATCGAACTCGATGCACCGCCACCCGCGCCGGAGTGGCCGGGCGGGCTTCGTATCGTGGCGTTTGACGCGGAGCGTGACGCGCGCGAGTTTCACGCCGCTCAAGAGGAGGCATTCGCGGATCACTGGGAGTACACGCCGCACCATTTCGAGGCATGGTCGAAGGAGCATCTTGCGAGTGAGCGCTTCGACCCAACGCTCTGGTGCGTCGTGCGCGCGGGCGACGAGCTTGCCGCCGGGACGATCTGCACGGGCGATACGTACGGGGGCGGCTGGGTCGGGGTGCTCTTCACGCGTCGCCCGTGGCGCAAAAAGGGGGTGGCCACGGCGCTCCTGCGCGAGTCATTCAGGCGCTTCTGGGAGCGCGGTGAGCACAGCATCGGGCTCGGCGTCGACACGGCGAACCCAACCGGCGCGTTCCGTCTATACGAGAGCGCCAGGATGGTGCCCACGCTGGGCCTGGTCATCTACGAGAAGCAGCTCGGTGGTAATTCTTAGACAGGCAGCACCGGAGACTCCGCCGAGTGCGCCCGAGCCGAACCGCGCCCGAACCCACCTCTCGACCGTTCCTCGCGCGAACACCCGAGATTCACCAGAACCGAGCTCTCATCACTTCCGCTCTGGTCTAGGACCGGCAGCGAGGACCGAGCGGCGACGACCATCCTCAGCGCGTCACTGCTAGCTGGAACCCGCTGCGGTCGGCTAGCGGCTCCGGTTCCGACAGCGACAGCTCCGTGCCGGTCTGCCGCCCTCGTCCCGGAGTAGCGCCGTCGCCCCAAATCCGAGCGCGGGGATTCTCGCCGCCCGCGCCCGGCGTGGGTCCTGCTTTGTCGCCCACGCGGCAGTCTCGCTCAGACTGCCCCTTCCCGCACTGAGCGGTAGCTCGGCCGGCGTGGCTGCTCCAGGCGTCGAGCAGCCACGCTCGGGCCCGCTCGCGACCGCCGACGCAGACCTGCCTTCGTTGTCGTACGGCATCTCGTCGGCGGCGCAACGAGCCCTGCTCGGGGCGGGGAACGGGACCGTGGCCGACCACCCGCTTGCCGGAGAACTGGCTAGCGACTAGGCCAAGGCAGAAGTGCGACCCGGACTTCCGATCGACGTCGAGAGCAGTCATGTGTTGCTCGACGGCGCCGGCGCCGATCGCGGCGATCGAAGCGGCGCGGCGCCGCTGCTGACTTCGGACAAACTCGGCCACGAACCCCGAACAGCCGGGCGACAACCCTCACACGCGGTCGGGGAGCCACGCCGGCCCTCTGCCCGGCTTCTGCACGTCCCGGTCCGGCGCCGGCAAGTCGCCACGGCGCTGGCGTGACGGATGCGATCGTCCAGGCAAACAAATGCCCGGCGTGACCGAGGATGCGGTTCGTCGCCAATCCGATCGCGCGCCGATGGACATGCTCGAAGACGAATGCGATCGTCCCAGTGCGTACTTCCACGCGTTGCGAGCCGGGGCGGCGCTGGCTTCAAGATGTCCCTGCGGCCAAGCGCAGGGACGGGCCGGCCGGCGTGCAGGTGTGTGAGGGAGCGCAGGCTCAGACGGAGGGTGTGAGCGGACCGACCTGCCAGAGGTCGTCGAGGTCGTGGGCCTGCTCGAGCCAGCGGGTCGCGTCCTGGCGGCCGAGCTCGATCAGTGCTTGCGCGAACTCGGGAGCAAACAGCAGGAAGCTGAGCAGCGCTGCGTGGGCTACGTCGTCCCGGGCGGCGGTGAGCCTGGCCAGCAGCGCGACATCCGGCGACCGGGCGGTCTGAACTGTCGAGCTGTAGCGGTCGCGCACGACCGCCAGAGCGCGGGCAGCCATCGGGTCCGGCTCAGCGGGCGCGATCACGATGTACGGTACGCGGCGCTTGCCGGTGCTCGCGGACCGGGCCCGCCTCCCAATCAGAGCGTTGATGGTCGCGAGCGTGTGGACGTCGGCGATCAGCTGGTTGTCGAGTATGCCGATCAGGATCTGCCCGGCGGCCACGAGCGCGTCGGGCCGCCGCTCGCCGGCCAGCGAGGCCGGCCCTGGCGCTAACGGGCTGACCGCGACCACGACGACGCGCTCCGCGCCGAGCTCCAGCGCCGGCTTGATCGGCGTGTTCAGGTGGGTCCCGCCGTCGAAGTACCAGCCGCGCGCCGCGTGCGGCCGCTCGACGTGGACCGCGGGGAACACGGCCGGGATCGCGGCCGACGCCAGCACGTGCTCCTCGGCGAGCGCGGTGGCGACGTATTCGATACCGCGCCGGTGGTCCGGCGGCGGGGAAGGCAGGCCGGCGTGGAACACGACGGAGCGGCCGGTCAAAGCGGAGCTGGCGACGACGGCCGCGGTGTCCAGCCGGCCAGCCTCGATGTTCCCGGCCAACTGGTCGAAATCGATTCGCTGGCGCAATGTCCTGCGCAGCGGTGCGGGATCAAGCAGCGACTCGATCTGAAGGCCTGGGACGCCCAGTACCTCGGCGGCGTAGCCCCCGAGTCGCCTCAGCGACGCGGCCGACACGAGCGGCCTGGCGACCTCGCTCCATCTCATCGACGCCCACGCCGCGAGCGCTTCCGGGATCAGCTCATCGAGCGGGACCTGGGCGTGGGAGGCCAGGAAGCTGATATTCACCGCGCCGGCGCTGGTGCCGACCAGGATCCGCGGCCGCTCGCCGCGCTCCTCCAGCATGGGCAGCAGCACCGACAGCGCGCCCGCCTCGTAGGCGCCGCGGGCACCGCCGCCCGAGAGCACAATCGCCACGCGCTCCTGGCCGGGGGTCTCGCTCACACCCTGGAGCCTACGGTCTCACGCCCTGATGCGCCGTCCCTCGTGGGCTGAACGGAACCGCCCCCGGCGCACCGCGCTCGGGCGCTCAAGATCGGACAGCACGCGTCGTGATCGACCCGGCCCAGCCGCGCGTTCACCGGACTCCGTGCGCACCCCCGGACGCTCGCTACTCCTCGACGCCTATACGGGCCGCGAAGTCAGCATGGCTCCTTCGCATCGGTTCGAGAAGCGTTACACGGTTCGGCCAGACGAAGCCTCCACCCGCATTGCGGATCGGCCGCGCGGTTGAACCGGAACGAGCACTGAGTGGCATTGCGCTCGCGCGGTTCGGAGCGTCGCCGCGCGCCTCGTGCGCCGCTAAGGCGATCGCAGGTCGGAAGTTTGCGCCAATGGAAAGGCAATCGCCGATGATGACGACTGTCTGGGCCGCGCTGCAGCGGGTCGCCGAAGGCGTACTGGTGGATCACGCCTCAGCGGTCGTGGCGCCCGTGCGGACGCATTGCGCCGCGACCAGTCGCGAAGCTTTGCTCAAACTCGGTAGACAGCCTGGACCAGCGGGGGTACTCCGCGTCGACCCACGTCCTCGGGTGATTGCGCCAGTGTCGCTGCCGCCGCGAGGCTCGTGGTGCAACCTCCAACTGGCCGGCCGCCGGGCGCGGCCGGTGCTCAGACGCGCTCGCCGACGTCCATGTACTCGCGGTCGAGCGCGCCTGTGTACAGTTGCAGCGGCCTGAACGTCGTCTGCTCGGGGTCCTTGACCATCTCGACCCACTGCGCGATCCATCCGGCGCTGCGGGCGAGCGCGAACATCACCGGGAACATCGGCGGCGCGATGCCGAGCGCCTCGTATGTGAGGCCGGAGTACAGATCGAGGTTCGGGTACAGCCGGCGGGAGGTGAAGTACTCGTCGTCCAGCACTTGTTGTTCGAGCTCGTCGGCGATCGCGAACAACGGGTCGGGCCGGCGGTGCTCGTAGAGCTGCTCAAGCTGCCGGCGGAGCACGCGCGCCCGCGGGTCGTAGGTCTTGTAGACCCAATGGCCGAAGCCCAGCAGCCGTTCGTGCGCTGACTTGACGCGCGCGAGGAACTCGGATACCCGGCTGGGCGATCCGATCCCCCTCAGCATCCTCAGCACCCCCTGGGCGGCTCCCCCGCGCATCGGTCCCGACAGCGCGGTGACACCGGCGGCGACGGCCGCGTACGGATTCACATGCGTGGACCCGACCGCGCGCACGGCGGTCGTGGAAGCGTTTTGCTCGTGGTCGGCATGCAGCATCAGCAGCACGTCCAGCGCGCGCTCGATGACCGGGTCCGGGGTGTAGCGAAGCTCGCTCATCCGGAACATCATCGACAGCAGGTTCCCCGCGTAGCTGAGGTGGTCCTCGGGGTGCACGTACGGCAGCCCCTGCAGGTGCCGGTAGGAGAAGGCCGCCAGGGTCGGCAACTTCGCCAGCAGGCGGACCACCTGCCGCTCCCGGGCCTCCTCGTCGTACACCTGGTCGGCGTCGGTATAGAAGCTGGAGAGTGCACCCACCGACGCGGCCACCATCGCGATGGGGCGCGCGTCATACCTGAATCCCTCGATGAAGCCCTTGACGTTCTCGTGCACGAAGTTCCGAGTGCCGATCTCGTGCAGCCACGACTCGTACTGCCCCGCGGTGGGCAACTCCCCGTTGATCAGCAGATACGCCAGCTCGAGGAAGTTCGAGCGCTCGCACAGCGCCTCGATCCGGTAGCCGCGGTGCCGGAGGATCCCAGCCTCCCCATCGATGTGCGTGATCGCGCTGCGACACACGGCCGTGCTCGAAAGGCCCGGGTCGTATAACGCGAGCCCACCCGCCAGCCGTCCGAGCTCCGAGCTGCGGACCGCGCCGTCGTCGATCGGCAACTCGAACCGCTCCCCCGTGCGGTTGTCGATCACGGTCAGCGTGCTCCGGCTCGCCAATCCGTCGGCCCTGTCGCCCGATCGTTGCTTCCCCTGGCCAATCTTGCCCGCACTCATGCGCTGCTCCGCTCGCCGTTGGTCACATCACGCCCCTCACGATCGCACACCTGGCCTTCAAACCACGTGCAAAGACGGGCGATCCGCCTAAACGTTCCGTGAAGGGCATGCCGCAGCGCGCCGCGCGAGCCGCGATCAGCCCCACACCTCGCTGGCCACCTCGACAAACGAGTCCAGGCTTGTCCCCCATACCCAGCAGCGCGGCCGCAAGACCACGGCGCGCCCGCCATTGGTGATCAGCCACGGATCCCCGGCCCACACGGGCTGTCAGCTAGTCACTCTGTTCGGCCAGCGCACCGCGGCCAGTCGCCCGCGCGGTGATGGTCACGCCGTCGCTCGGGTAGACGATCGACTCGTGCTGGTCATCCCAGCGAACACGATAGTGCTCGTGGCCCGCGCTGCCCAGCAGCTCGACTACCTTCCCGCGCCGCGACGGCCGACCATGCAGTCCGCGCGCTTGAATCTGATCCCCGACCCCCGCCGTGCCCGTCATCCGCGCATTTCTCATGTCCTCACCTCCGAGGTCATCGAATCCTTCCTTTCTAACTCCATCCCGGCGCGCAGCGCAACGGTGCGATCCGCTGACTCCCCTCGGGGATATCTACTGAAAGCCGAGAACGCGATCCAGCGCACCCAACCGCGAGCACAGATGCAAAGCGCCCAATCGCGGCACCCAGCGAGGCGCGCGCCAGCAGCCGACGCCGAGCCGACGCGTACCTGTCAACCCCCCGGGCGCCCGCGACTCGCGGCCCAGCTCCACCACCGCGACCGCTCCGTCACGGCGTTCCCCTGGTCCACCCCCGAGCCGGCCGGCCCTAGCGGATCATCGGGAGCAGCGTCAGGCTGCGTGGCTCCCCCGTTCTGGCTCGCCTCGCAGTAGGCGGTCAGCTCGTCCTAGACAGCGGCGCCGCACAGGTGGGAACACCTGGGTGGTCGCGCCTCCTTCTGCGACATTCCGATCGCCCAGATCCGGCTGCTCGCGCGTTCCGACGACTTTCTTTGTTGCTACAAAGCCGTTCGCGGGCGCAGTGTCCGCGCTGATGACTGTGTTCAACCGGAAGCACAGGTCCGCAGAAACGCCGGTGGCGTGTCGTCGCATAACCGTCGGGTTGCCGACCGGAACGAGTTTTCGCATGGGAGCGGTCGCCCTGGAGACGTAACGCGAGAAGCCCGGGCGAGGGGGTGACGCTGCTCGGTGCTGCTTTCGTGTGATCTCGACACTCAGCCGTCGAAACCGCTGCCTACCGAGTTGATCGAGCACCAGCGCTGACGCCTGGTTGCTGCTGGCTCGCGACAGCATCGTTCTCGCTGAATGGGGTCGCGCGACGTCCGGTGTCCGACTCGCGCTGGCTGCTGCATCGACGGAAGGGTCCAGCTGTGTCACGGTCGCGATGAGGTCGCTGTTGCTAGCCCGATCCACCACTCTGACCGCTGCTGGCCGGAGTGCTCGTTTGCATCGACGGCAGCAGAGTCGAAGTCGGTGCGGCGGAGTAGCGTTCACACGCGGTTTTGCTTGCTTGACGCGCCGGCGCGGCGTGCGAGGCTCAGGAAGTGGGCACGATGAGGACCCCGCATCGGGCGTGGTGTGAGACGCGGTTGGGCACGGAGCCCAGGACGCGCCGCGCGCCCGCCATTCCGCGGTTGCCCACCACGATCATCTGCGCATGTTCATCGTCGGCGACCGTCATCAGCAGTTCCGCTGGCTCGCCCTCGCACACGTGGGTAGTCACGTGGATCCCCTTCCGCTTGAGACGCGCGCTCGTCCGGTCGACGATCTCCTGCGCCGCCCGCCGCGCATGCCCATCGTCAACGACACCGGGCACCGTCATGGCTGCGGCACCCATCCACGCACCCGACGAGACTGACGAGTACGCGCTCACGACATGCACTCGGGCTCCCAGGGCCCGAGCGAGCTCCGCAGCCCTGTCCACCGCGAGTTCGGCACTCGCCGAACCGTCAGTACCGGCCACAATCGGATCGCTCGACATCTCATCCACCCCCGGCTGACTTCTGCGCCCACAGACCAGGCGCACGATCAAGCAGATGCGAGCCAAGCTGGGCTCGCAGCCGGAATCCTAGGGTGCGAGAGCCGCGGCAGGGAAAAACCGTCGGGCGGCGACCCAGGAGTCCGGCCCAGGGGTGGCGTACACGTCGCCAGCGCCGCCGTCTGGGAGCCAATTCCCGATGACGGCCTGATTCGGTTTCCCGGGCCGCTCGGAGAGTAGATCCCGACGGGAATGGCCCCCCGCCTCGTGCGGCGGACATGTCAGCGATCTCAGGAGCATCCCGTTCAGGCCTACTAGGAGCCAAGGCCAGGAACTGTCTTATCTTGGTTCGGGGATCAGCATGAATGTGATCTCGATCGCGGCGGTGATCTCTTGTTCTCCGGGCTCGATTGGCATCCCGTCGGCGGAGGCCGAGAGGGCCTGTATCCTGCCGCTGCGGCGGGGGAACACTTGGGACTCGGGCTCGGCGAGTCTGACCAGCGCGCCCAGGCGGGCACCGACCCCTTCGGCATAGGCCTGCGCTTTGCGTTGGCCGTCTGCAGCGGCCTGGCGAGCCGCTTCGAGCCTGACCGGATTATGGGGAGCGATCTGCCAGCGTGGCCCGTCGACGCGCGCGTCGAGCTCGGTCGTGGCTCGGGCGATTAGACGTCCGATCAGCTCAAGCTCGGTGAGACGCACCGCGACTGCAGACACGGCGCGATGTCCTAATGAGCGACGCCCTTCCGAGGTGTGATCAAAGTCCTCGTGGACGCTCACGCCGGTGGTTGACCGATCTGACGGCGCAATTTCAAGCTCGTCGAGCAACCCGAGAAGAGCGTTGCTGCGATGCGCGACGTCCTCAAGCGCCGGGCCGGGTCGGGCGTCCGACGCGCTCAGCGTGACGACGACCATCGCCTCATCAGGCTCGGCACGCAGGACCGCCTCGCCGAGGACCGACACCGTCGGCGTAGCATCGATACCCGAATCAGGTCCCCTCGCTGGCATGACGACATCCTCTCAGGATCGCCCGGACCGCTCGATCGTGTGCCTCCTTTCCCAGGTGCTGCTGAAGAACTGCTTGGCGTCTCGCCGCGATGTCGGCAGCGGTCCGGGACTCCTGCTTCGCCTCGAGTGGCAATAGCGCAGCAGCCGCGGGCCGGTGGCCGGTCCGGCGACCAAGCAGCAGCGACGAGCGGCCGGTCTGGGTCCACGCCGGGCGCTCGGCTTCACGTGATTGCGCGAGCCCGGTTCGTTGGCTGCGGTTACCGCCGGGTGGTCGTGCCTATGCACACCATGCGCCCCGCGAACCGCGTGGCGGTGCTGCTGGTCGTCCTTCGCGACACCGTGGCGGTTGATCAACACCCTCCCAACCATGCGAACCCATCAGTCTGGCGCGGCGATCGATCACTGTCGCACCGTGTGGTGCGTCCCGGGTGCGGCGTTTGCTAGACGCCTGGGTCTAGGAGCCCCTGAGCGAGCGCACGGCCGCTACGAGCGACCGTTGCTTCGCTCGGCGCAGCGACGCTCTGGCTCAACGCCCGGTCGTGGGCGATCGGGCTGTTCGCTCCCGTCGGCTCCTGAAACGCCGGGCGGATCCAGCTGTCTCACACTCGCGTCGGCGCCGGTGTTGCTAGCCCAAAGCGGGGTCGCCGCAACCCAGGGATGACCTCGACCGGTGAATGATCCCCTTGCTGGCGCCCCGAGGCTTCCAGGATGCCACACGGAACGCCCATCTAGGTCTCTACTGGACTTGCTTGCCAGCTGACCTTGGTGCCGCAGTTGAAGGATCGACCGCGCGGATGGTGAACGCTCACGCTATGGGCATCGAATGACCCCGTGACCGATGCGCCAGCAGATGCTGGAATCTTTCCCCTCATCGCGAGAATCTCGCGTTGGAGCATGCCATTCGCTGCCGTCCAAGTATAGGAGTATGAATCCGCAAAGGTGCCGTCATGGTTGACACCGACTAGATCTCCATCCCAGGCCTGATAAAAGCCTCCGTCGGCGCAGTTCAAGTTCGAGAACAAGGTCCAGTCAAGCCCGCCACGAGACAGGTACAGACTCACCGCCTGACCTTGCGAAGTACGGCCACGCCACAAGCGGCCAAGTGGGTAGAGCGACTCGACGAACTGGCGCACGAACCCCCAGCCAACACGTGGCGAATATCGCGCAAACACCGAATACGCAAACCCCTGCTGCTTCCACATATAGCCAAACCACATATCCGTTTCGAATCGATACAGCCGTTTCCCATGAATCCGGACCCGACCCACCATGTGCCCTTGAACATTCCGCGACAAGTTGATCGCCTTGGCGATATCACTCACCGGGCCCCTAGAGAACGTCACGTTCACCAAATAGCTCCTCCTGCCGTTGCATCGACACCTGTAGTTGATGCTGAACCAAGCTGGATTGGTGTTAGGGCCCTTCCACACAAAGAAGTGCCCGTGGGTGAATGTCGCGCCGTTATTGGCGCCTAGCGGACGGCGCAAGATTGCCGGGTACAGTGGCCGCGGTTGGAGCTGCGCCCGGATCAGCGCCTCACGCGCTTGATCGGCCGAACTAAAGGCTGAGGCAGCAACTGGGGCCGCAAGAACCCCGATGACAACGGCTACAGCGATCAGCAGCGTCTGCGTCCGACCCCCAACCATCACAACACCTCCTCTAAGCAATGCGCGCTACTCGGCCTGGCAGCTACGCTTGGAACGCCGCTCGGACGATGATGGACCCCCATAACAATCCGCTCACATTGGGTAACACGGCCGGCCCTGTCTCGGCGTGCGCCAGTGAACCAGCGCCGCAACGCACGGTCAATGAGTACTTTTCCGTTTATCACCCCAGGCGCGAAGCACTGCCACGGATGACCTTGCGGGGTGCTCGGCGCTCCACGCGCCGCAGAACGATCACCGCTGGTTGCGTTGTTGCTCCTTCGCATCGCTGAGCATGCGAGCGACGCGGATGGTCGCGGGTTATGCCGATCTTTCCGACGGCTAATTCAGCGATTTGCGGGACCTCTCAACGCCTGGTCGGCACAAACCAGAGGTCTGCATATTGATGGGGCGCGAACCGCCGCCGCACCCCCGCCTTGAGCGCGAGGCGGTGCAGCTCGATCCGTGCCGCGCTGGCCGACCAGGCGCGCCCGTGGGTCGGACCGTCGATCACGGAGAACAGCGGACCGACCGGCAGCCCCACGCGGTCAGCGAGCCAGGGCTCGAGCGCGGACCACGCCCACGTGTCCATCCCGACCTCGCGCCGGCGGTCGTTCTTGCGGTGCCTGACCAAAATCGAGCCGCGGCGCTGATCAAGATCGGTCTCGGTCAGCGACAGCGCCTCGTGGATCCGTAGCCCGGCGCGCCAGAGCACGACGATCAGGGCGTTGAGGCGATGCCCGCGGCGAGTAGGCCCGGCTTGTCGCATGACCGCGATGATCTCATCGAACGTCGGCGGGTCGGCAGGGTAGGTCTGCCCCTTGTTGCGCGGAGCTATCCCGGCGCGCGCTCCGGGCGTGGTCGCCGGCGAACGGCGCCGCCCGGCAGCGTCCAGCAGCGGCTGAGAAGACGACATGGCTCCCTCCTTTGAGAGCTGGGACGATTACGCGCCCAGCTCTACCGCCGCCGCGCTGTCGCAGCCCAGAGAAGCGGGAGCGACGCACGACCACCGCTGCTCTTCCGCAGTGGCACACTGAAACGCCGCAATCCGCCGCTCGTCGCCTGCCCCGCCGACCAGAACGAACATTGCGACGATCTGTTCCGGAATGCCGGCAGAACGGAACTGTCCTCGGGCGGACGCCTGGTAACGACGACACGCCTGGTCGTCGTCCAACCCGAGTGCCTCAAATGCCCTGACCGGCCGGCCGCAGACGTTCGTAACGTCAAGGAGCAGCATTGAAGGCATGTCCTCCTTACCGTTCCGAGAGCGTGCCGATTGCGCCGCGATGCCTACACGACGGCGACGATCCACTCATGCTCGTCCGTCGCCGCCCGTGGCCGAGCGATCTCGCGGGGGCTCTGCCTCGGACTGGCGGCGCCCACCTTTCAGGCAGCTTTCAGTGTCAGCCGCCTGATCCATTGAACCGCGCTCCCCGGCGTGCCGTGACGGCGAATAATCGCCAAGCCGACGCCTTCAGCGCCGCCAGCAGTGAAGTGAACACCGTCGGTGACCATCGCGGTGATGTGCCAATGCAGCTCCGTCCCTGTGCAACTCTTAGACCAGACGCCCGCGGCGACCGCGCCGGTCGACGCTTGGGAGACAGTCGCGCGGATATGGACGCGGTCGCCCGCCCTACAGGCAATCGGCCCGGACACCCGCACCGCCCTACCGCCATCGGTCAGCACGCCTGCGCGGTCGAAAGCCGCTGCAGGCTTGCAGGTACGGGCGCAGGGTACGGCGTCACTCACGGCCCTCGTCTGCGCCAGCGCCGACATCGGCATAAGCGCGATCATCGCCGCGCAAACGCCCGCGCCGATCGCGGCTCGCAGACCCTCCTTTGCGTTCCGCTTCATCCCCATTCCTTGGCGCGCCGCGCTGGTGTTCATCGAAGTCCTCCTTCTAGGCGAGTTGGTCTTGATGCTCCGATGGCGCCGCGGGCACGGCTACGCGAGAACGAAGGGACCGACCCCTCAGTGAATGGACATAGCATCGTGTAGCGCGATCGTTCACCGTTGCTACGACCCAGTACGAGCCAGGACACTATCCGGTTCGCGAACACGATTGTCGGATCTGTGACAGCCAGCTTTGAGCAGACCAGCGGTGTGATGCTCCACTCCAACGAGACGACCTCTTGCGCAGCAATCCGGCATTGTCCCGACGCCGTTGGGGACTCCTCCTTGGGTTTGGCGAACGCACATCCCGCCTAACTGTTCTGCAACGGACGAGGACCAGCGTTCTCCTCGCGACCGCCAGACCGCTGGATTCTCCGGCGCTGCAGGAGTCGACGCGATTGGGGAGCTACACCGCGTGCCATCCCCCGATCTGAGCGTCGGTCTGGGGACGAGCAGCAGCCGGGCGTGAGCGCTCCGTCTCGATCAGAGCCGCAGCGTGGGGTCGTCATCCGGTGCGATCCAGTCCACGCGAAAGGGAACAGCCGGGCCGATTCTTCCCCAGGCGTAGCCGCCAGCTGACCGAGCCTCCGTGTGCCTGTGCAACGGAGACGGAGGTGCCGCCCTGCTCGCGGAGAAGACCGTCGAGCAGCTGCAGCTCAGCGGCTTAGCCTTGTTCTTCCAGCTCCTGGCGCAGCAGCGAGATCTGCTTAGTCATCCCGGTAGCCTCCATCTGCTGCTGTACGACGTCGCGCCGAGCCACGTCGAGTCTCGCGAGCTCTCGGGCGACCCGGAGTTGGGAGTCGCGCGGAAGGATCGGCAGGAGCGGCAGCAGCTCCGGCCACATCGCGTGCTCCGCAGCCGCCGCGATCAGCGAGTGCAGCGCGGCGTCCTCGAACTCGCCCGCCTTCACGGCGACCACTGCCCTCCGCTCCGCGCTCAGGTGGCTGAGCAGGTCCACCACCTCGACCCACAGGGCCTCGCGGGCTGCCACCTCGATTACTCCGTCGAGGCGCGCCGGCGGGAGCAGGCCGACGAGCCCGTCTAGGGTCTCTTTCGCCTCGAGCACGAACGCCACCCGGAGCAGATCGCCGTCGTCCATCACCTCGACCGCCGCACGCAGGGCGCCGTCACTCAGATGGCCGACGAAGCGGCCCATCGGCACGTACTCACGGCGGCGCACAAGCTCCCGCGTGATCTCCGCCACGCGCACGGGCGGCATCTGTCCGATCACGGCGCTGGCCCGCCGTGGATCTAGCTCGACCGCGAGGTCGGTGAGAAACTCTGTCGGCATCGTCTCCGCCATCTCGACCGCCCGCGAAGGGTCGAGCAGGCCGGTGATCCGAGCAGCCAGCACCGGGCCGAACGCACGCTCGCCGATCGCAGCCACGACCCGGATCGGCAGCAGCTTGCTGGCGGCCGCGAGTCGCTCAAGGGTCTGCCCGTGGGCCGTGAAGAGCACGTCGGTGACCTGCTCTCGCAGCAGGCGAACGTCGTCGGCCGGAACCTGCTCGAGATAGTCGAGCGTCGCCGGGTCACGCCGCAGGAGCCGCGCGAGCTTGACGATCTCGGCCCGGACGGCAAGCGCTTGGCTCATCGCAACCCCCGCTGAGTCGTGGCGATCACCCGACTGCGCCCATGACCTTCCGGATCGGTCCGCGCAGCAGCCGTGGAACGTGACCGAGCGCCTGGTCCCCGGCGACGGCCAGCTCCGCAGCCTGGCGACGGCGCGCAGCCTGGATCGCAGCCGTCAGGTCGCCCAGCTGGTCGCTACTGAGCCGGGCCAGCGCCGGCGGAGCAGCAGCGCGGAGCTGCTCCTCCAGCGCCTTGAACGCATCGTTACGCACTTCCTCCGCCTCCTTTACGCCGCGCCGTCTTTCGGCGTGCCAGCAGGAAAGTTACCTCCGCGCCGAGCCACGCCGCGGGAGCAACAACGCGGCGAGGCATGCGTTGCGGGGACATGCCCCGGCTGGGCCGTTGTGCGCGTAGGTTATGTGGCGGTGGAATCAGGGCCAAGTTCCGGGGTTGCCTGACTGAGGGGGCCGGCAGCCTGGCTGCAGCCAGGACGCGCGTGCGGCGGAGCGCGGCGGCGAAGGCATAGATCCCCAGCGCTCTCTGCCGGAACCGCGTACTGCCGCTCCGGGCACCACCGGTTTTATCGCGAGCGTGACACCGCTGGATCCGCCCGGCGTTTCAGAAGTCGACTGGAGCGGGCAGCCCGACCGGCTACGGAGTGGGCGTTGAGCGACAGCGTCGCTCTGCGAGGCCAAGCAACGGTCGCCGCCGAGGCGGCCGACCACTTGCTGAGACCTGACCGCCAGGCTGGCCGCAACCGCTCGCATGCGCTCCAGCACGATGGCCGCCTGCGCCATAGCAACGACCACCGACGGCGGCGCGAGAGTGCTGAGTTCGCGTGAAGGCGGAAACGATTCGGCGCCGATCTCGGACGATCGCGGCCGCCCCGGCGGATGCCTCCGGCGGGCGGGCGACCGGACGATCGCATCCGTCATTCCCCCGGCGCCGACGCGGACGAGCGCATCCGCGACCATGCACAAGTCCGACTCGCGGCCGGTCGGCGCTCCGGCTGACGATCGCATCCGCCCAGAGCGAGCGGTTTCGACGCCGGTTCGTGACTGCTCCTATGACAGAGCAGCCACGACCTCAGGTCGAAATTCCGGCCGCTGCTCGCTGCTCTCGGGATAAGCGCGACAGCAATTGCCGTCCCAATGAGACGGCTAGGTTGATCGAGTTCCGGCAGGACTGGGCGCGACCAGCTCGCGGACGGCCACCGCGCTTGTAGCCCGATCCGTCAGTTCTCCGGCAGATGAGGCCCGCCAGGCGCAGCCGACTCGACGCCAATCTCCGAAACGAGGACCTCGTTCGTTGGAGGCCAGCGGGGCCGCCGTCCATCTCGGGTGCGCCGTTTCTGCGTCAGAACCGGCGTGAGTGGCCTAGTTTTCAACCGGCTGTGACACTCTTCCTCGTCCTGAGCCCCTGTGAGACCGCGTCTAGCGCCTCTGTGACCGCGTCGCGGGTCGTTCCGGCTACTTGGGGCTCAACTGAGGCGTTCAAGGCTCACAGCTGGCTCTGAGGACAGCTGGAACGTCCGCCGCCGGGCTGGCCGCGGTAGGACCGTTCGCTTGGCTGCGTTCTTGGCTGCGAAAGGTGGCAGCAGAACGCAGCGGACGCGGCGGCGTAGGATTAGCGATCCCTGTATTCACGGGGTTTGGCGACGGTCGGCAGCAGCCCGCAGCGGCCGCGATCGGCCTCCGGAGCGAAAGGTCGCAGGTTCAAATCCTGCCGGGCGCGCTCTCCGAGGCCCCGTGATCATGGGGCTTCTTTGTGTCAGCTCGCAGCCCGCAGGCGCCCCAGATTGGCTTCTTGGCTGCGTCACGCTTTTCGCCGCGCCGATAAGCGTCCAGTCTGCTCGCAGAAACCAGCACCTGCAGCTGGGACCGTCCTGCTCGAAGGGGATTGCTCGTGCAGCCATGAGCTTGTGCAACGCGTTCGTGCTGATCCCGAGCGATCGTCCCCCGGTCGACGTGCCGGCGACCCCCTCGTCGCCATAGGCATCGACGGCCCACGGCGCGTCGGGATGATTGCTCTCCCGGAATGCGATCCCGCGAAGGTGACAGGGTTCGGCGGAGCCACCGCTGAGTTTGGGCGAAAGCGCGCGTCCTGCGGGCGATAAGCCCGTTGCCAGCTAGGCGCCCCGAATATGCTCGTAGATGTTCAGATAACGCTGCCCAGGCTCGTCCCACGAGTGGTCCGCTGCCATCGCGTTGCGCATGAGCCGCCGGAACTCGAGTGGATCGCGGAGCCAGAGCCACAGAGCGCGTCCGAGGGCCGACTCGACAGCTGGATTATCCGTGTGCAGGAACGCATATCCGTTGCGTTCCTCGGGCCGACGGGACGAGTGGTCGCGGTCGAACACCGTGTCGACCATGCCACCAACCGACCGTACGACCGGAACCGTCCCATATCGCATCCCCACCAGCGGAGCCAGTCCACAGGGCTCGAACATGCTCGGTACGACCAACAGGTCCGCCCCGGCGTAGACGAGATGCGCAAGTTCCTCGCTGTAGCCGACCTCGAGGTGGCAGTCTGGGTTGTCGTTGAGGTACTGCTTCAGATTCCAGAAATGGCTACTGATGCCGTTCTCGTGCACAGCGTCTCCGAGCAGCACGAACTGTCCCCCGTTCGCCAGCGTGTAGAACAGCGCGTGGTGGACCAGGTGCATCCCCTTCTGCTCGTCCAACCGGCCCACGTATGCGACGAGAGGGCTGGACGGCTTTCGCATCCAGAACCGTTCCCGCAGCTGTTCCTTGTTCTCCTGCTTGCTCGCCAGGTGGTCGATCGAGTAACGGGCCGGAATCACCGAGTCGACCTCCGGGTTCCACACGTCGTAGTCGACGCCGTTGAGAATTCCACCAAACTTGTCCTGATGCACGTGCAATACACGGCCGAGCCCAAACGCGCCGTCGCCGTGCCGTGCCTCGCGCGCGTGGTTGGGCGAGACGGTGGTCACGAAGTCGGCGTACACGATCCCGCCCTTCAGCAGGTTCGCGGCCCGGTACAACTTGTCGTCGCCGAGCCGGTCTCGATCCAAGAAATACTCTGGCCGCCCGAGCTGCGTACTCCACAACACCTGCTCACCGCTGAGGCCCTGATGGCAGAAATTGTGGATCGTGTAACAGACCCTCTGGTCCGGTAAGACGGCCCGATATTGCTCGTTCAGCAGCACAGGGACGAGCCCCGTCTGCCAATCGTGGCAGTGGATCACATCCGGCCGCTTGTTCGCCCTAAAGATGAACTCGAGGGCCGCCTTGGAGAAGGCCGCGAACCGTTCGACGTCGTCATCGTGGCCATAAAGGCAGCCGCGGCCGAAAAAGCTCTCGACCGGATGAGGCTCGATGAAGAAGCATTTCCGCCCATATACGTAGCCGAACCAGACCGTGCAGTGGAGCTTCCCGCCGTACCACGGCACCGGCAGATCGTCGTAGCAGACTTGGAGCCCCCAGACATCGCCGTGCCGCATGCACGTGTACTTCGGCAACACGATCTCGACCGCGTGCCCGCGGATCTCGAGCTCGCGGCTGAGCCCGAAGACGACATCACCCAGCCCGCCCGCCTTGGCCACCGGGGCGCATTCCGGCGCGATCATCACCACGTACACAATTCACCTCGCCGCCGGGGGCCTGACAGATTCCACGCGCTTTCCATCGGAGCATCGGCGCCAGCGCAGGGACAGAGCACACTGAGCGCGCCGGGCTGCAATCTAACGCCAGCCGCAGGACGCGCATCCGTAGTTTTCGCCCATTTGTGCGCAGCCAAATCGATTCCGGGACCCCACGCCGGCCAGAAACCGAATCGACGACGTCCCACTTCTGTTGCCGCTCACAGCTAACCCGAGGCTCAGACAATACCGAGTAGCTAGCCGGCATCGCTTCGTCGAACAGAACGGTTCACCGGCACACATCCCGCGCTCGCCTCCGCCCAAACTCAGCGGTGGCTCCGCCGAACCGTGTCGCCTTCGCGACGATATGCATTCCGGGAGCCGAAACGTCGGCAGCTGTAAGCGCCTAAGCGGCGCGGTCCGAAACCGCTCGCCCGTCGGCGGTGGGTGGCTGCTCGTTGGTCAGGAGCCAGAACAGGCCGATGCGGTGCACCGCGGCGGCGAACTCGTCGCTATTGATCGGTTTGCGCACGTAGGCGTTGGTGTGGTCTCTGTACGCGCTGAGGATGTCGCCGGGCTCGTCGGAGCTCGTCAGGATCACGACCGGCACGAGCGCTGTCCGGTCGGCCGTCCGTATCCGGTGCAGGATCTCGAGCCCGTCGAGGCCCGGGAGCTTGAGGTCGAGGAGCACGAGCATCGGAACCGGGAGGGTGTCGTCCAGCAGACGCTGGAGGGCCAGCCGGCCGTCGGCGATGTGGCAGATGTCGGTGGCGATGCCGCTGGTGCGCAGAGCGTGGATTGTGAGCTCGGCGTCGTCAGGGTTGTCCTCGATGAACAGGATCTCGGCGGTGCTCATGGCGCTGCCTGGTTGGCGGTGGCGGCCCCGGGCTCGGTGGCTGCCGGGAGGGTGATGGAGAAGCTCGCGCCGTGGCCGAGGGCCCCGGAGGCGGTGATGCTGCCGTCGTGGCGGTGGATCACGCGCTTGACGGTTGTCAGTCCGATGCCGGTGCCGGCGAATTCGCTCTCGGCGTGCAGGCGCTGGAAGGGACTGAATAGTCGATCCGCGTACTTGGGGTCGAACCCGGCGCCGTTGTCGCGGACCTGGACGGCAAGGTTCTCACCGTCGCGCGCGCCGTTGATCTCAACCCGCGCGTGTGTGGTGTGGCGGGTGAACTTGAAGGCGTTCTCGAGCAAGGCAGGGCGATGCCAGTTGGCCATCATGTACGACGCGATCAGCGCCCCCGCGCTCGTCCCTACGATGACCCTGACCTGATCCTTGAGCTCGGGCAGCAGCACCGACAACGCCCCGGCGCCTGTTGGATAAAACTGTGCCGAGGTCAGGAGGGTGGTCGTTTTACGCAAACAGGGTTTGCGTTTCGCGACCAGCCTCAGCGCAGCCACCCATTGGCTCCATGAGCACACGGTCGCGATCGGCGCGCTCCGGGCGCCCGGCGCGGAGATATGGGTGGTGGCCCCCATTGCTCGGAAGCCCTCCGCAGCCGAGAGTGCCACCCATCGCCCTCGCGGCAGCGTCCGCACCGCGTCTGGGGGCCGCGAGGGCGGCTCACCACCCCGCGCGCCTGTCTGGCCGACAACCACAGGCGTGCGACGGCCCCCCGGTGGAGGAAACGCCAGCGGGGGGCCGTCCTTTTCTGCAGCTTGCCGTGGTCGTGGCCTGAAGACTCGGTCTAGCGCAGCGGACGGTTCACGCACGCCGCCGGCATCGTGGGCAGCGATGCGGCGTTGACGCGACCCAGATCGACGAGCGCGGCTCGCAGGAACTTCTCGGCCTTGACGTTGACCGTGCAGTGGACCTGGCGGAACCCGTCGACGAGGCCGCCGAAGCCGTCCGTACCCAGGGCGAACACGCGCCCGCCGGCGGGCGTCTGGAGCACGGTTGCATCCGCGGGATACGGGCCCCCGTATTGCAGGAGCACCCTCGGCGCCGGGGAGACGCACCCAGGCGTGATCGAATCCCATTCGTCGCGGACGGCGTTTGGCAGTACGTCGCCGGGCTGCAGGCCGGCCGCCGCCAGCCACGGGTTGCCGCTGGCGACGACGGTGTACGAGTTGACCAGCGGCGGGTAGATGCCGCCGGAGTGGAACTCGACGCCTTCGAGCTGGCATTCAGGTCGAGGCGGGTCGAGGCTCCGGAACGCGTTGGTCTTCTCGGACGAAACCGTCTCGGGATCGAGCGTGCTCGATCGGTACTCCACGATCGTGCGGTGTGAGTCCTCGTAGCGAATCTGCCAGTAACCGGTGTCCGCACCGAGGAACGCCAGGTTCTTGCCGGCATCCCGAGCGGCATCCCAGGCGGCGCGGATGCCCTGCGACCAGTACTCCCCGTGGCCGAGTGCGATCGTCAGCGGGTGCTCCAGCAGAAGCTCGGGATGCTCGTCGACGTCGATGTCGGTCACGTACTCGAGCGGGAGGCCGTTGCGCTCCATGAACTGGAGCAGGCTGTACTCGAAGCCGACCGGGAAGGTGAGGTTCGGCTCGCCGTACGCCCACGGACGGTTGAACGAGACCTTGACGGCCGCGATGCCGTGCGAGCTGTTGAAGTCGTAGAGGCTCTTACCGCCCCAGTCGTTGTATGCCTCCCAGGTGTCGACCGGTACCTCGACCAAGATCGAGTTGGGATCTGGCTTGGATGAGCGGACGACGAACGGAACCCACCGGGCGAGGCCTCGGTTGCGCCCGCGGCCGATCACGAGCTGCGCGAGGTACTCGCCGCTCACCCAGTCCCGGCGGATGTGGATGCGGTCGGTCACCGGCCAGCTTGCGGAGAGCTCCCCCGTGGACGGGTCCATCGGCGGCATCGAGCGCGGTCGCCCGTGGCGCGAGGTTCCGCGGGGTTGACCGGGACAGCTCGGTTCGCACGCGACGAGCCGCGCCCCGGCGCCCCCGTACCAGCCGAGCCGGTAGATCGCGACGCGGTACGGGGCGGCGGGATCGGTACGGACGTGGAGATCGACCGTTTGCCCGGCGGCCACGCCGAGCTCGGAGCCGTAGCCCTCGATCGCCCCGTTCGGAGCGGCCCCGGCCAGCCATTTCCAGTTGCCGGGCTTCTGGTTCTCGCGCCAGATCGCCGACCGGCCCGTGGCCCGGACTGGAGTCCTCCCCGCCGCGGTCTGCGGCCGGTAGACGAGGACGCACAGAACCGCCGCCCCGATCGCGGCCGCCCCGATCGCCGCGGCTGCCCCCCGGCACGCGGTCATCTCATCTTGATGCCGACGCGCCAGCCGGCCGTGTGCCTCCGGCCGCCGATTGGGATCTGCCAGAACACCCTGAGCTTGTGAAAACGCGGCCAGTGATGTGGGCGCCCCACCTTGCCGAGGCGGCAGTCGGCCTTGGCGATGGCCGCTTTCGCCTGTGGGAAGGTCAGATTGGTGAGCCTCGGCGCGACACATGGAACCGTACGGAATGGAGTGAGGCCAGCGTCCGCAACCACGATCGCCCGAGCCCGCGGGACGCTGAACATGCGCCGTCCGCGTGAGAACGTCCAATACCTGCTCGAGGGCAGTCCTTCGACGACGGTCCCGTTCGCCGGTGCGGGCTTCAGATGCGTTATCGGGTTCCCCAGATTGTCGAGATCCCATTGGTCGATCGCGACGTAGGGCTGCACCCCGTCGAACAGGTTCCAGGTAGGTATGTAGAGCGGCGCTCCGCCTGCCACTCGGTAGACCGCTCCGGTCGAGGTCATCAAGAACGTGCCGTTGACCGGCACCGGGCACAGCGTTTGAAACTGCTGTTCTGTGAGGACCGTCACAGGCTGCGCACCGCCCACGGTGCTCCAGTCGCTCACGAACAGCGGTGCGCCACCGGCCATGCGGTAGACCGCCCCCGTCCCGGTGACCGACACGAACGTCCCGTCGGGGACCTCTCCGTCGCAGCTTCCACCGGCGGTCGCACCGTCGAGGTAGTTGCTGTCGATGTTCATCGTGTAGCCGCCGTACGTGGCGTTGTGACCACCCGCGTACTGATGGATTCGCTGATGGTCGGCCCAGTCGGCACTCGGCACGCTTGGGTCGTTCGTGTTCTGCTGGCCGTTCCAGCGAGCGATCCAGATGTCGTCGGGCTCGACGAACGACGTCCCCTCGGCGTTGGCTAGGTCGCGGATCCCAGAATCACCTGAGCTGTAGACGCCGGATTTGTAGCCCAGGAGGTGCAGCTCCTGGGTCCAGGCCGAGAGGAAGTTGAGCACGGCCGGGGTTGTCGACGATCCTGGCGCGTAGCCCTCCATGTCGTCGTAAATCGGGTTGCCAGGAGCGATCCCGAGGGCTTCGGCTTGCGTCACCGCGTCGCTGGCGGCTGCTGAGCCCTCCGACGCCGCGCTTTTCGGGTTGATCGTCCCGCACCCGCTGCAGGCGTTACCGGCCTGGAGGCCGACGTATGTGGGGATCAGGTGCCATCCGGCCGCGGTCTCCTGGCTGACCCATTCGGCGCTCAGGTTGGGCTGCGAGCAGGCGACGTTGGTCCCACCGATATAGATGCCGACCGCGTGGTAGGGCGAGGCCGCCCATGCAGACATCGTCGCTGCGCTCGGCGCCGAACAGGAGTCGAAGCCCAGGCCGGTGTAGGTCCCAGCAACCGTGGCCCTCGCCCGGGCAACGTGCGCGCCGGAGGCCTTAACGGAATCGGCTCTCAGCGCGCCCAGCGAGCGCAGCCCGAGGGCTCGCTGAATCACGCCGGGGTCGCGTGACCACGTGCCGAGGACGACCACCCGGCGCCTCGGGACGGCGATCTCGGCGGCAGCGTGCTGGGCACCGGGAAGGACGGACGGAAGCCGGCGGGCCGACGACGGTTCGACGAGGATCGCCTCGGTCCGTCCCACCCCCGCGGTGGGGCACCGCTGCTGGCCGCTCGGCCGGCCCAGGTAGACGGCGTGCCGATCGAAGCGGACGCAGACGGTGGGCCTCGCCGAGAGCCCGAACACGGGCCACGACGATGGCACGCGGAGCTTGAAGCCGCGGTACCGCACGACCTTGCTGGGGCTGTGCGCCTGGGCGCAGGAGACGAACGCAAGCAAGGTCGCCAGCAATGCCAGGAGGCCCACCGCCCTGACGCCTCGTGAGCGCCGCCCCGCACCCACCTTGCTTGGTTCCAGACCCAGCAACGTTGTGCGAGATCGTAGCGAAGCGCCCGGCTTCGTCGAGCCGAGACGCCCGCGGGCCCGAAGTCAGTCCTCGAACTCGAACGCTTCGGCTGTCTTCGTCAGCTCGAGGACGCGCTGAACCTGGCGCGGCCCGCGCCGCAGCGCGAGCTCGTGTCCGTCGGCCTGGGCGCGTTCGCGCGCGAGCAGAAGCGCGCGCAGTCCAGTGCTGTCCATGAACTCGAGGCCGCTCAGGTCGATGACCAGCCGACGCGGATTCGTCGCCTCGACAGCCCGCAGCTCGCGTTCGAAGACGGGCGCCGAGGTCAGCTCGAGCTCGCCCTTTATCGTCAGCACGATCGCGTCGCCGCGCGCAGTGCTCTCGATCTCCAGCGGTCCGGGAATCGGAGCGTCGGGAGCGCCGGGCTCAGTCAAGACGACCACCGTCGTCGGTCGACGATGCATGCCAACGAGTTCACGAAGCGGATCAAAGGTCTGGGTTTCGGATCAGTAGGATCGGTCCGGAGGCACCCCACGAGGTCTCCGTCCCGACCTGACTACGCGATCGCCTGCTGCTTGGGAGCAGCCGATGCGGACCGAAAATCTAGCAGCGACTCGCCCCCCGTCGTGCCTTCGGGCGCCGCAGCCGGCGGAGCGCCGTCGCTACGAGAACAACCGCGGATCGCCGGTCACGATGCCGTGGATCCCGAGGGTGCGCAGTCGGTCGATCGCGGGGCGCTCGTTCACCGTCCATGCGCACAGTCGTCCGCGACCGGCGGCGACGTCCTCGAGCAGCACGGCGTCAACCAGCCCGTGCTGAGCCATCACCACCTGCCACCGCTTCGAGGCCAGTCCGGCCAGCACCTGCGCGCGCCAGTCGCGCCAACGGCGGCTGACTCGGGCGAAGCGTCCTCCGATCGAGATGCCTGTGCGGGCTCCGGGCTCGAGCGCCCGGACCCTGTCCAGTACGCCCGACACCTGGCAGGAGATGAGCGTCCGATCGAGGAGTCCGTGGCGACGCAATGCGTCCAGCACGGCGGGCTCGCAGCCCAGTCGCTTGAGGTCGACGTTCAGCTCGACCTCGCGGAATCGCCGGCGTCGAGAGGTGCTGGAGCGCCTGATCGAACGTCAGGTTGCGATCTTGCCGGGCATCGAGGATCGTGTGCGCCAGCACCAGTTCACCGCGCCAGGCACGAACGTCGAACTCGACCATGTCCACACCGACCTCCAGCGCAGCATCGAACGACGCGAGCGTGTTGGCCGGCGCGAGCACGCTCGCTCCCCCGTGTCCGATCCGCTGGCAGCCCGCTGCGCGCACGATCGGGACCATCGCAGCTTTGACGCCGGAACGGGCCGTCACCGCTGCCTCGTTTGCCTTGGTCCCGCCCCGAAAAGCATCACGGTAGTCCACAAGGAGACAGACGCATGACCGATACCTCATCCACGTCCAGGCCGATCGTTTCTACGGTTGCAGCTCTGCCAGCCTCGGCCGCGGAGCGGTTCCCAGAACGCAACGCCGTGCGTTACAAGGACGGCGGCGAGTGGCAAGAGCTGACGTACGCCGAGGCCGTGCGAGCGATCCAGGAGCTCGCCCTGGGGCTCGTGGATCTCGGAGTCGAGGTGGGAGACCGCGTATCCGTGCTCGCCGAAACGCGCTGGGAGTGGACGCTCGCGAGCTACGGGATCTCGGCGGCAGGCGGCATCGTCGTCCCGATCTACCCGACGAACGCACCCAATGAGTGCGCGTGGGTCCTCAGTAACTCGGAAGCGCGGGCGGTGATCTGCGAGAACGAGGGCCAGCGGGCGAAGATCGAGCAGGTCCGTGGCGAGCTCGGCGCCCTGGAGCACGTGATCGGCATCGAGGCGGGTGGGGGCGAGCCCACTATCGAGGAGCTGCGCGAGCGCGGCCGGGCCCGCGACCCGCAGGAGTTGAGTGCGCGCCAGGAGGCGGTCGCTGCGAGCGATCCCTACACGATCGTCTACACGTCCGGGACCACGGGTCCCCCGAAGGGTGTGGTGCTCACCCACGCCAATGCGATGTCCGTCTGCAAGATGGTGCAGGAGCTCGAGTTCGTGCAGCCCGGCGAGAAGACGTACCTGTACCTGCCGCTTGCGCACGTGTTCGCACTGACCGCGCAGCTGGCTTCATACGACCAGGGCACGTCGATCATCTACTTCGGCGGCAATACGCGGGAGATCCTGCCGGAGCTGATAGAGACCAAGCCGACCTATCTGCCGTCGGTCCCCCGCATCTTCGAGAAGCTGTACGCGGCGGCGATGGGGATGAGGGAGGCCGCGAGCGACGAGGACAAGCAGCGTCTCGACCGGGCGATCAAGCTCGGGGTCGAAGTGCGCCGGCGGCGGCAGCACGGCGAGGACGTGCCCGACGAGCTGCTGGCGCCGTTCGAGCAGGCCGACAAGGACGTATTCGAGCGCGTCCGCGGGCTGTTCGGCGGCGAAGTGCGCCAGGCGGTCAGCGGTGCAGCGCCGATCGCCGCGGAGATTCTCGAGTTCTTCTACGCCGCCGGCGTCCCCGTGCTGGAAGGCTGGGGCATGACCGAGACCTCGGCGGTGGGAACGGTCGGCACGCTCGACCACTTCAGGTTCGGCACGGTCGGACGCGCGATGCCGGGAGTCGAGCTGAGAACCGCCGACGACGGCGAGATCATGATGCGGGGCCCGAACGTGTTCCGGGAGTACTGGAAGAACCCAGATGCGACGAAGGAGACGCTGATCGACGGATGGGTCCAGACCGGCGACCTGGGCGAGATCGACGATGAGGGCTATCTGAAGATCACGGGCCGCAAGAAGGACATCATCATCACGGCCGGCGGTAAGAACCTGACCCCGTCGAACATCGAGAACGATCTCAAACAGTCGCGGTTCATCTCACAGGCGGTGATGTACGGAGACCGCAGGCCCTACCCGGTGGTGCTGGTCACCCTCGACGAAGAGGAGATCGGCCCGTGGGCGAAGGCCCAGGGGCTGCCCGAGGATATCGGCGAGCTGACGAAGAGCGACGAGGTGCGAGCGCTCGTCCAGAAAGAGCTCGACCGCGCCAACTCCAACTATGCACAGGTCGAGCAGATCAAGAAGTTCACGATCCTCGACCACGATCTGTCCATTGAGTCAGGCGAGCTGACGCCAACCCTCAAGGTCAAGCGAAACGTCGTGAACGAGCACTACCAGACTCTGTTCGACTCGATGTACTCGAACTAAGCTGCCGGGGCGCGCTGGGTCAGATCGAAGGCGCGTTGGGATCCGCCGGCAGCGGACCCGGATTCGGGTAGGCAAAATCAGAGATGCCGCTGTCAGCCTGAGCCGAGCCGAGCCCGCAAGTACAGGGCGTTAGCGGGCGCAAATCCGTTCCAGTCATTGTTGAAGTAGGCGTACACGTCCGTCTGGCGGCGCCACTGGGCGATCCGGCGTGCCCACTGCTCGAGCTCTGTGGCCGAGTAGTTGCCGCCGCGTCCGCGCCTGCCGTAGTGAAAGCGGACGAATCGCCACCCAGCAGTCGCTTCGTAGGACTGAAACGGTCGCCTCGGGTGATCACCGATCGTCAACGCGACTCCGCGCGAGCGCAGCGCGTCGAACACCTCCGGCACGAACCAGCTCTCATGCCGGAACTCGATCGTGTGCAGACCCGCCGGCAGCGCGCTCAGCCATCCGTGTAATCGCCGATCGTCGCGATGGAAGTTCTCCGGCAGCTGCCAGAGGACAGGACCGAGGCGGCCCGCCTCGATGAGAGGCTGCAGCGGCTCGTAAAAGCGGCGGATCCCGTCGCCGATCCCGGCCAGCCGCCTGACATGTGTGAGGTACCGACTCGCCTTGACCGCGAACAAGAATCCTTCGGGTGTCTGCGCCACCCAGCCGGAGACGGCGTCACGACGCGCCAGGCGGTAGAACGTCGAGTTCACCTCGACGGTGTCGAAACGGTCGGAGTAGAGCTCGAGCCAGCGCCGTTTCGGCTCGCGCTCTGGGTACAGGCGGCCCCGCCAGTCGTCGTACATCCATCCCGAACACCCGATGCGTATGCGTTTCATCGTCGGGGTGGAAATTCAAGTGCCGCGCCTGCGATCTGTGGGAGGGAGCGACACAGGCGGTGATAGGCGAGGGACCTCGCCACGCGCCGTTGATGCTCGTCGGCGAGCAGCCGGGCGACCGCGAGGACATCGAGGGCCACCCGTTCGTCGGCCCGGCGGGAAAGGTGCTCGACCGAGCGGGATCGGCCGGGCGAGAACGGGATCGGCGTCGCCCCGGGCAGGGCTGACGCCGATCAAGGACCGGGCCCCGGCTTCACGTGCTGGAAGCCGAAGCGTCCCTTGATGCAGAGGTTGCCGCGCGTGATGTCGTGATCGTCGGGCGAGGTGACCTTGACAATCTCGTTGTCCTGGACGTGCAGAGTGAGATTGCAGCCAACGCCGCAGTACGGGCAGATCGTGAGGGTCTCGGTCTGGCGTGACTCGTCCCAGGCGGCGGCCTCGCGGAGCTCGTGCTCGGAGCGGAACATGAGGGCGCCGGTCGGGCAGACGGCGATGCAGTTGCCGCAGTACACGCACGCGGAGTCGGGCAGCGGGTTTGCGTATTCGGTGGAGATGTGGGCGTCGAAACCACGGCCGGCGACCGTGATCGCAAACGTGTTCTGGTACTGCTCGCCGCAGGCGTCGACGCACTTGTAACAGAGGATGCACTTGGAGTAGTCGCGCACATAGAGGTCGTTGTCGACCTTCGCCGGCGAATGGACGGTGGCGGCCGTCTGGCCATCGGGGCGCTCGTGGTGACCCGTGCGCTTGCGATCCCGCTCGGGGTCCGGCGGGGCCGGCGGGCCGTAGCGCTCGGGGTGCGCGTTGTACCGGTGCTTGTACTCCTCCGCGGCCGGCGTGATCGAAAGGTCCACCGAGGAGGCGAGGAACTCGATCACCATCTTGCGGCTGAGCCGCACACGCGGCGAGTTGGTCTGGATCGCCATGTCCGCCTCGACCGGGCGCGAGCATGCTGGCACGAGCGTACGCGCCCCCTCGAGCTCGACGACGCAGATCCGGCACGCGTTCGCCGGGGTCAGCGTCTCGCCATAGCACAGGGTCGGGGTGTCGATCCCGAGCTTGGTGCACGCATCGAGGATCGTCGAGCCCTCCGGCACCTCGACCGGCGCCCCATCGATGGTCAGGGACACCATGCGCGGCTGCGGATCCTGGTGGCTGTATTGCGGCTCGATCATGACGCGCGTCCGTTGAACACTCCGAGGCGGTCGATCGCCGATTCGATCGCGGCCGACGCCGTCTGTCCGAGGCCACAGATCGAGGCGTCGCGCATCGCCTGCCCGATCTCGGCGATCAGCGCCAGCTCGTCCTGGACCGTCCCGCGCGTGCGACCGGACTGCAGGCGTGCGAGCGCCTCCTCCTGGCGCACGGTTCCTACGCGGCATGGAACGCACTGGCCGCAGCTCTCGTCCCGGAAGAAGCCGGCGATCACCAGCAGCAGCTCGCCGAGCTCGACCGTCTCGTCGATCGCGACGACGACGCCTGACCCGAGCGTCGCTCCGGCAACGCGGGCGTCCTCGAACGTGAGCGGCAGATCGAGCTGCTCGGGGGTGACGAAGCTCCCCGCCGCCCCGCCGAGCAGCACCGCTCGCAGCGTCCGCCCTGGCATCACGCCGCCAGCAAGCTCGAGTACCTCGCGCAGCGTCGTCCCGAACGGCACTTCGTAGGTGCCGGGACCCTGCACCGAGCCCGACACGCAGAACAGCTTCGGTCCGGTCGAGCGCTCTGTCCCGATCGCTGCGAACGCCGGGCCGCCGTCGAGCACGATCGACTGGACGTTGATGAGCGTCTCGACGTTGTTGATGATCGTTGGTTGGCCGAACAGTCCGCGATCGACGGGGAAGGGTGGCTTGTTGCGCGGCTCGCCACGGTATCCCTCGATCGAGCCAAACACGGCCGTCTCCTCGCCGCAGATGTACGCGCCGGCGCCCTTGCGCAGCTCGATCTCGAAGCTGAAATCCCGTCCGAGGATGTTCGGCCCGAGAAATCCGCGATCGCGCGCAGACGCGATCGCGTTTTCGAGACGTTTGAACGCGACCGGATACTCGCCGCGCAGGTAGATATAGCCGTGCTCGCAGCCAGTGGCGCAGGCGGCGATCGTCATCGCCTCGACCAGCGAAAACGGATCTCCCTCGAGGATCACCCGGTCCTTGAACGTCCCCGGCTCGGATTCATCGGCGTTGCAGATCAAATAGTGCGGGCGCCGGGGCTGCCGAGCCACCGCCTCCCACTTGCGGCCCATCGGGAACGCGGCGCCGCCGCGCCCGAGCAGCTTGGAATCGAGAACCTCTCGGATCACCCCGTCAGGTCCAAGCGCAAATGCGCGCCGGAGCGCCTCGTAGCCGCCGTGGGACCGGTAGTCGTCGAGGCTGTTGGGATCGGCGAAGCCGATCCGACCGAGCAGCTTAAGCCCCGGCTGACCCGCCTGCGGAGGCACCGCCGACAGCGGTGCGAGCGGCGTCGCGCCGCCGATAACGTCGAGCAGCTGCTCCGCACTCACCTCCGTCAGCTCGCGCTCCACGGGCGACGGGCCCGACTCGATCACGAGCGCAGCGGGTGCCCTGTCGCACTGGCCCAGGCACGGGCTGAGCTGCCAGCTGCTGCCGTCGACCGTTGTCCCCTCGGGACCGACGCGCTCGCCCAGCGCCTCGATCAGCGCTTGTGACCCGGCGCACCGACAGACCACGTCGTCGCAGACGTGCAGGACCCGCGGGGAACGCGGCTCAGTCGAAAACAAGGCGTAGAACGTGGCAACGCCGTAGACGTCAGCGGGTGGAACCGTCAGCCGGCGGGCGATGTAGTTCAGCGCGCCGGGGCTGATCCATCCCGCCTGCTCGTGCAGGGCGTGCAGGGTCGGCAGCAGCTGGTGGCGCTCGGCACGGGCTGCGTGCCCACCGTGAGCCGCGTGCCCGTTGTCCACTCGATCCGCTCCGGCCCAGCTCGACATCGGCGGCCCGAGGAATGCGTCGACGGCGTCGCGCTCGGCCGGGGTGGGCTCGGCGTCGAGGAGCCGGATGTCCACGCTAGAGGTACACCGCTAGGGATTGACCTCGCGGCTGGCGACCCCGGCCGTCTGGCGGTCGCCGCCGTTCAGTTTCTCCACCCGGACCGCCGTGGCCTTGAACTCGGCGGTCCCCGACTTCGGGTCGGTCGCGTCGATCGTCAACACGTTGACGTCGATCTCGTCCGGGAAGTGGAAGGTCATGAACGCCAGCCCCGGCCGCAGGCCAGGGTCGAGGCGGACCGGAGCCTCCACCGAACCACGACGCGAGCTGATCTGCACGAGCTCGCCGGGCTCGACGTCGAGCCTCGCCGCGTCCTCCGGAGACAGGTCGAGCGTCTCACCTCGGCGCATCGGCGAGCTGTAGAGGTTCGACTGCACGCCGGTGTTGTAGGAGTCCAGCCGGCGGCCGGTCGTGAGCCGGATCGGAAACTCGTCGTCGAGCTCGTCGATCGGCGGCGCCCATTCCGTGACCGAGAACGGCGCCAGCGACCCCCCGACAGGCTCGTCCCACAGGCGCCCGTGGAGGAACTGAGAGCCGGGATGACCCTCGCTCGGGCAGGGCCACTGGATCCCGCCGAGCTCCTCGAGCCGGGAGTAGCTCATGCCCCGGTGCATCGGGCTGAGCGAGCGCAGCTCGTCCCACGCCTCCTCGAGCTTGGGGTCACCCCAGTCATGACCGAGGCGCCTGGCCAGCTCGGAGATGATCCAGTGATCGTCGCGGGCCTGGCCGGGCGGATCGAGTGCCTTGCGCATGCGCTGCACCCGCCGCTCGCTGTTGGTGACGGTGCCGCCGTCCACCTCGCACCAGGAGGCCGAGGCGGGTAGGACGACGTCGGCGATGTCACACGTCTTGGTCATCAGGATGTCCTGTGCGATCAAGAAGTCGAGACCCTCGAGCAGCTCCATCGCCTTCTTCGAGTCGGCCTCCGACTGCGCCGGGTTCTCGCCCATCACGTAGAGCGTCCGCAGCTCTCCACGCTCCATCGCCTCAAACATCTGCGACAGGTGCCAGCCGCGCTTGGGCGGCAGCTTCACGTTCCACGCCGCCTCGAACCGGGCGCGGGCCTCATGATCATCCTGGACATCTTGGAATCCCGGAAGCTTGTTGGGGATCGCGCCCATGTCCCCGCCGCCCTGAACGTTGTTCTGGCCGCGCAGCGGGTTCAGTCCCGACCCGTAACGGCCGACGTGCCCGCTGAGCAGCGACAGGTTGATCAGCGAGAGCACGTTGTCCACTGCGGTGACGTGCTCGGTGATACCGAGCGTCCAGCACAGGATCGCCCGGTCGGCGCGGCCGTAGGCGTGCGCGAGCTCGCGGATCGTCTGCGCGGGAACGCCGGTCACACGCTCACCCTCCTCGAGCGTCCAGGGCTCGACCGCGTCGCGGTATTCGTCGAAGCCCGTAGTCGAGTGCCCGATGAACTTCTCGTTGGTGAGGCCGGCGTGGATGATCTCCCGCCCGATCGTGTTGGCCAGCGCTATGTCGGTGCCGACGTCCAGCCCCAGCCACGTGTCGGCCCACTGGGCCGAGCCCGTGCGCCGCGGATCGACGACGAACAGCCGCGCTCCTCGATGCACACCCTTGAGGACGTGGTGAAAGAAGATCGGATGCGTCTCGCGGGCGTTCGATCCCCACAGGATCAACAGATCCGTCTCCTCGACCTCCTTATAGGACGACGTCCCGCCGCCCGCACCAAACACCGTCGCCAGACCGACGACGCTAGGAGCGTGTCAAGTGCGGTTGCAAGAGTCGATGTTGCTCGAGCCCATGACCGAACGAGTGAACTTCTGAGCCAGGAAGTTCACCTCGTTCGAGGCCTTAGAACAGCTGAACATCCCGAACGATCGCGTGGCGTCCTGGGATCGGGCGCGAGCGAGCCCCTCTGCTGCGAAGTCGAGCGCCTCGTCCCAACTCGCCGGGCGAAGCGTCCCGTTCTCGCGCACGAGCGGCTCGATCAGCCGACTACGTCGCTTTGGCATCCATCACCTCCTCTCGTCTCTCAGGGTGGACGGAGCTAACAAATACTAGTCCTGAGACGGCCGGATCACTCGGACTTCCTGTCCGCACCGTGACCGCCTCGGCGCTCTTCGGAGTCGGGCGGCACGGCTCCTGGCACGGACGGATCGGTGCGTTTGCGTTCCCGGTCGGGCGGGCGTCGTCGACCTTCTCGCACAGCTCTTCGCTCTGCTCCTCAAGGTCGTCGGCCTCCCGCTCGAGCTCGTCGGCCAGCTGATCGGGGTCTCGTTCGCCCACACTGGCCGAGTTACCCGCGGGGCGCGGCCCGCACCCCCGTCGGTGGGGGGCGAGGCGCCGGCGGGCGGCGCGGTTACGGTGCATGAAGAGTGTGCGCAGCACGACAGGGCCCGCCACCAGCGCGGGCGTTGTCGTCATACGCATCGTAATCGCGAGCACCCCGTAATCGCGATTACCTTGCAATAGCGATGGCCTCGACGTAGCGTGGTGACCGTGGCCCCACCAGCCGGGATCGTCGCTCGCTCGCGGCGCGTCAGGGAGTCGCTGGACGCGGGCCAGTGGCGGACGGTGGCGATCATGGCGGCGGTCGTCGTCGGCCTGCACGCGGTCGGGTTCTTCCTCCTGATCGCCGTGGTGGCGCCCCATCACTACCGCCTCGGGGCCTCTGGGGCGTTCGCGGTCGGCACCGGGATCACCGCCTACACGCTCGGCCTCCGCCACGCCTTCGACGCCGACCACATCTCCGCGATCGACAACACGACCCGCAAGCTGATGGCTGAGGGCCGCCGCCCGATGAGCGTCGGCTTCTTCTTCTCGCTCGGCCACTCCACGATCGTGTTCATGCTCGCGTTCCTGTTCGCGATCGGAATCAGGGCGCTCGGCGGCCAGGTCACCGACGGCGGGTCGACGCTCCACGGCCTGACCAGCTCGGTCGGTACCGGCGTCTCCGGCACCTTCCTCTACGTGATCGCCGCGCTCAACGTCGTGATCCTGTGGGGAATCCTCCGGGTCTTTCTGGACATGCGGGCGGGGCGCTACGACGAGCGGCAACTGGAGCACCAGCTCAATTCCAGGGGTCTGATGAACCGGGTGCTCGGCCGCTTCTCGCGGGCGATCACCAAGCCCTGGCAGATGTATCCGATCGGGGTGCTGTTCGGACTCGGCTTCGACACGGCGTCCGAGGTCGCGCTGCTGTTCCTCGCCGCCGGTGCCGCCGGGGCCGGTCTGCCGTTCTACGCGATCCTGTGCCTGCCGATTCTGTTCGCCGCCGGGATGTCGCTGCTCGACACGATCGACGGATCGTTCATGAACTTCGCTTATGGCTGGGCGTTCTCGAAGCCGGTGCGGAAGGTGTTCTACAACCTGACCATCACCGGGCTGTCGGTGGCGGTGGCGCTCGTGATCGGGACGATCGAGATCGGCGGCCTGCTCGCCCAGAAACTGAACGCCCAGGGGTCGTTCTGGGGATGGCTCGAGAACATCGACATCAACACGCTCGGGTTCATAATCGTCGGCATGTTCATCGCCACGTGGGTCATCGCCCTCGCGATCTGGCGCTTCGGACGGATCGAGGAACGCTGGGACGCCCACCTGAGCGATTGATCCGATGACCGTCGCCCCCGACGCCCGGCCGCTGGCCTTCGCGAACCTCGAGCAGGCGGTGAGCGCACTGCGCGCGCGCGGCCTGCGCCTGTCGAGCGCTCGCCGGCTCGTGCTCGAGGCGCTGTTCGCGGCGAACGCTCCCCTGTCCGCCGAGCGGATCGCGACCGCCTCGGAGCTTGACCTGGCGTCGACGTACCGCAACCTCGAGACCCTCGAGCGCCACGGCCTCGTCCGCCACGTCCACTTCGGCCACGGTCCGGGGCTGTACGTGCTCGTCGGAAGCGGGGAGCGGGAATACCTGTTCTGCGAGCAGTGCCGCGAGGTGCAGGCACTCGAGCCCCAGCGGCTCGATCCGGTCCGCGACACGATCGGCGAGTTGTTCGGCTACGAGGCGCGGTTCACCCATTTCGCGATCGTCGGCACGTGCCCGCAGTGTGCCCAGCGTCGCGCTCGAGAATGACGTGATGCCGGTCAAGGTCGTCTTCACATGCGAGATCTGCGGCGCCCACCCCGACCCGGAGACGCAGGTCTCGCTCGAGCGCCAGCTGCTCGACCTCCGCCACGGCGAATACGTGGACGCCGATCCTGGTCGCTGGCTGACCTGGCATGGCCGTGGCGTCTACGGCCCGCACCGCTACGCCTGCGGACAGCATCGCGGCGAGCTCAAGGCGCTGCTGCGCGAGCACTACGGCAACCTGGGCTGGCACCCGTGGGCGAAGGGCCCGCACCCGTGGGCCGGCCGGCGCGGGACCGACCGCGCGCGGCGGTTCGCCCGGTCGCTGCGGTCGACGTTTGGCGCCCCCGGCGGGTGACGGCTCCGGGGCTGGTGGCGCCGGCGGACCGAGCTTGGTGGCTATTCGACTCTCGGCCCGCGGGCGCCTTTTTGGCGCCCGTCGCCCCTGAATGGCGGACGGCCAGATAAACGGCGCCCGGGAAACGGGAGGGGTCGGGTGCGATCGCGGGCCGTTTCGATGGTGCCTAACACGTCAACCTTGCGCCGAATGGCGAGGCCTGTCGAGTTGTGCACGAAGAGTGTGCTCAAGTACGACAGGGCTCGGATCTGGCGCCGGTGTTGACGCGCTATGCACCATCCCCGTGACACTCTCGACACACTCCCTGCACAAAGTCGCAGAGAAGACCCGCACGAGCGCCCGGACTCCCCCGGCGCCGGCCAATCCGGGCGATCGAACAGGCAAGAGCCCCGGCCGGCGCCCTCACCCACCCCCTCCCTGCCGCCTTTACCGAGCCGACCGCCAACCCGAGCCGACCGCCGCCACAGCTGCCCGCGGGCCGAGAGTCGACAGCCCTGCGCCCAAAACGACTACAGCAGACTCCCGCCGGGGGGCACGACCCACAACCGCGGCGCGAACTCCAGCACGACGTCCGGGTCCAGATCCGCCACCTGGTCCGCGCCGGCGCGCTCCATCACCATCGCCAGCTCGCGCCAGGCGGCGGCGACGCCCGCGACGCGCGCGGTCGGCCCCCAGCCTACGGCTGACCCCAGCTCGTCGGCGCGCTCCTGGATCTGACCCTGCGTCATCTCGCCGAACGGCACGTTGGCGGTGCCGCTGTACACCTGCTGGGCGAGGATCGCCGCGAGCTGCTTCTCCGAATCCTTCATGGCCGGGCCGAGAGCAGGCTAGCGGCGACCGCCGCCTGGCCATAGGAGATCCCGCCGTCGTTCGCGGGCAGCTTCTCGGGTATCAGCACGCGCAGCCCCGCCGCGGCCAGGCCGTCGGCCACCGCCACCAGCAACCGTCGGTTCTGGAAGACCCCGCCTGACAGGACCACCAGCTCGGTCGACTGCTCGGACGCCGCCCTGACGGAGGCCTCGACCGCCGCGCCGGCGATCGCGGCGTGAAACCGGCTTGCGATCGTCCCCGCCGGCGTTCCGGAGGCGCGCTCGGCCGCGATTCGGCGGATCAGCTCGCGTGGGTCGAGCACGACCGGGCCGTCCGCGTCCTCACCCAACGCCAACTCGTAGCGCCCCCGCTCCCCCGGGTCGCACGCGCGCTCGAGCTCGATCGCCGCCTGGCCCTCGTAGTTGACCACGGCGCGGATCCCGCACAGGGCGGCCACGGCGTCGAACAGCCTCCCCATGCTGCTCGTCAACGGCGAAGCAGCGCCGCTCTCGACGAGGCCGGACACCTGCCGCCACGCGGCGTTCGGAGACTTCGCTGGCGAGCGTCGCCGGAAGCTCCGGCGCAGCGCCGCCGGCGGCATTAAGCCATGCGCACGCCATCCGCCACGGCTGGCGGATCGCACGCTCGCCCCCAGGCAGGCGGACGGGCAGCAACATCCCCACCCGGCGGAAAGCCGAGAGCCCGCCGCACAGCAACTCTCCGCCCCACACGGTGCCGTCGGTGCCGTACCCCGTCCCGTCGAAGATCACGCCGATCGCGGGGCCCTCGAGCCCGTGCTCGGCGAGGCACGCCGCCAGATGGGCGTGGTGGTGCTGGACGCCGATCGGCTCGAGGTCGTCGCGCTCGAGCGCGTACTTGGTAGACAGATACTCGGGATGGAGGTCGTGCGCCACCGCCGCCGGCCGCACCGCGAACAGCCGCTCGAAGTGCTCGATCCCCACGGTGAACGAGCGCAGCGTCTCGTAGTTCTCCAGATCGCCGATGTGGTGGCTGACCCAGGCGCGCTCCCCCTTCGCCAGGCAGAACGTGTTCTTCAGCTCGGCGCCGCAGGCGAGGAGCTGCCGTCCGCTCCCGCCCCCGAGCGTCAGGCTGGCCGGCACATATCCCCGAGAGCGGCGCAGGAACGTTGGCTTCTCATGTCCGGCCACGACCACCGGGCGGACGACCGAGTCGTCGGTCCGCGTCTCGATCGGGCGGTCATGGAGCAAAAAGAGATCGGCCAGCCCCGACAGTCGGCGAAACGCATCCTCGTCCTCGTACGCGATCGGCTCGTCGGACACGTTGCCGCTCGTCATCACGAGCGTCGTGCCCGCGTCCGCGAGCAGCAGATGGTGAAGCGGCGAGTACGGCAGCATCACACCGAGCTCGCCCGCGCCCGGGGCCACCGAATCCGCGACGGGCGCGCCGGGGAGGCGAGGGGCGAGCACGATCGGGCGCTGGGGCGAGCCCAGCAACCTCAGCTCCGCCGCGCCGAGCAAAACCAGCCCGCGGGCTTCGTCGGCCGACCGCGCCATCAGCGCGAACGGCTTGTCCTCGCGATGCTTGCGGCCGCGCAGCGCGCCCACGGCGCGCTCGTCGTCGGCCCGGCACGCGAGATGGAAGCCGCCGATCCCCTTGACCGCGACGATCGCGCCGTCGCGCAGCGCCCACCCAGCGCGCTCGACGAGATCGCGAGCTCCGTCGGCGCCCACCAGTGAGCCATCGCGATCGATCAGCGCCACCGCCGGCCCGCACTCGGGGCACGCGTTCGGCTGGGCGTGGAAGCGCCGGTCGGTCGGGTCTTCGTACTCGCGGCGGCAGCGCGCGCACATCTGGAATCCGGCCATCGTCGTGTACGGCCGGTCGTACGGGACCCCGCGGACGATCGTGAACCTCGGTCCGCAGTTCGTGCAGTTGATAAACGGATAGCGGTGGCGCCGGTCCGCAGGGTCGAGCAGCTCCCGCAGGCAGTCCGCGCAGGTGGCGGTGTCGGCCGTGACCGGCGCATCGGCCTGCTCGCCCCGAGGGCTGGCCCGGATCTCGAAGCGATCGCCGCCGGCCGGATCCACATCCTCGACCGACACCCGCTCGAGCACGGCCAGCGGCGGAGCCTCCGAGCTCAGACGGTCCAGGAACGCATCCACCGGAGCTCCGCCGCCCTCGACCTCGAGCAGGACCCCCCGGGAGTCGTTGAGTACGAAGCCGCTCAACCCCAGCTCGCCCGCCAGCCGGTAGACGTACGGACGGAACCCGACTCCCTGGACGGTCCCCGTGACCCTCACCCGAGCCCGCCGGCGATGAGGGGGCGAGGAGACCGGGACCCCCACGTTCACCCCACGAGCTCTCGGAGCGCGTGGTAGGCGCTCGCCTGCGCCTCCTGGATCCGGGGGATGTGCTCGGAGCGCGTGATGATCACATGGTCCGCCAGGGCCTCCGCGGCGACACGGCCGCCGTCGTAGCCGACCATCGCGACGGTCGCGAGCTCCCGCCGGCGCGCCTCGCCGAGCGCGTGGATCACGTTCGCCGAATTGCCGGACGTCGACAGCGCGAGCACGACGTCGCCGGGCGAGCCGTAGGCGATCACCTGGCGAGAGAAGATCGCCTCGGTGCCGATGTCGTTGGCGATCGCCGTCAGGATCGACGGATCGGCGGCCAGATCGATAGCCGGACGGGGTCGCCGGCGCGGGCCGGCCGCGGAGAAGTCCGCCACGGCGTCCATCGCGTCGGTCGCGGAGCCACCGTTCCCGAGCGTCAGCAGCTTGCCGCCACTGTCGAAGCTCGCCCGAAGCGTGGACGCAGCCGCCAGCAACGCGTCATGGTTGTCGGTCAGGGTCTGCCCCCGCAGCGCACCGATCTCCTCGGCCTTCATCAGCACCGACCGGCGCACGTCATCGACGACCGGCTCGAGCTCGCTCTCCTGCTCCGCGAGGAACGGGTAGAGGAAGCTCGAGGCGCCGGCGTCGTGAACACGGCGCGCGTCGCGGCCCGAGAGCAGCCCGCGGTGCTCGAAGAACACATGGACCAGCTCCCAGAGGACGTGATAGAGCGTCTCGACGAGCTCCTGGCGGATGAACGGATCACTCGTCGGCGGCTCGAATTCGTACTCGGCCCCCGCCGTCGAGAACGCGATCGTGAGGCAGCCGCGGGCGCCCGCCACCCCGAGTGCCCGCGCTCCCTGACCCCCGTCCTCCTCAGTTCCGAAAGCGATCACGATGTCGTCCTCCCGGGAGAGCAGCTGGAGCCCAGCCGCCAGCTCCGCGCCCTCGCCGGTCAGTCCGAGCGCCGGAAGGGCTCGCTTGCCGACGATCACCGGGTGCACGAACTCGACCGCGACGTGGCGAGCGTCCGAGCGGGCTGCCGGCGAGCACCCGAGCGCGATCAGCCGCCCGCCGCGGGCGAACCTCTCGGCCATCAGATGGCAGAGGCGGGCCAGTCTTTCGGCATGAGCCTCGAAGAAGCTCTGGTTCGCCGAGGTGCGCTCCGAGAGCAGCGCCTGCAGCCGGCGTGCGGGATCGGCGGCGAGCGCCGCTTGGCTCACGCAGGTATCTCCTCGCGGGAGGCGATCCGCACGAGCCAGTCCCGCCACGCCTCGATGCCCTCGCCGGTGCGAGCGCTCACGACCAGCCTCTCCACGTCCGGGTGAACCTGGTCGATGTTGTAAAGCAGGCGATCGAGATCGAAATCGAGGTGGGGCAGCAAGTCGACCTTGTTGATCAGCACGAGCTCGCAAGTGCGGAACATCAGCGGGTACTTCAGCGGCTTGTCCTCCCCCTCCGTCACCGAGCAGACCATCACCCGCGCGTCTTCGCCGACCCGGAACTCGGCGGGACAGACGAGGTTGCCGACGTTCTCGATGATCAGCAGATCGATCTCGTCGAGGGGGAGCGACGGGACCGCCGAGCGAACCATGTTGGCGTCGAGGTGACACTCGCCACCGAAGCTCGGGTCGGTGTTGAGCTGGGTCACCGGCACGTGCAGGCTGGCCAGGCGGTCGGCGTCGAGCGAACCCTGGACGTCGCCCTCGAGTACGCCGACGCGCACGCCGGGGAGATCGTGGACGACGCGCTCGAGCAGGCTCGTCTTGCCCGCGCCGGGGGCGCTCATGAAGTTGATGACCGTCACCCCCGCCCGGTCGAAGTCGGCACGGTTGGCGGTCGCGATCGTGTTGTTCGCGTCGAGCGCGTCCTCGACGACCCTCACCTTTGTGCGATGCATTCGGCCTCCTCGACCTCGATCGATTCAACTTCGAATTCGTCTCCGCCGGCGATCTCGACCTCGCTCCCACCACACGTGGGACAGCGGAACGCCGGGATCTCGATCGCCCACTCGGTTCCACACGGACGACACCGCAGCCGGACGTCGATCACCTCGAGCTCGAGCCGCGCCCCCTCGCACACCGTCTCGCGCGAGACGAACCCGAAATAGAACTGGAGCGTCTCGGGAACCACCTGGCGCAGCCGCCCGATCCGGAGATTGATCACCGACACGCGCCGCCCGTCCGCGTGCTTGACCGTGGTGGCCACGACCGCGCTCGAAAGCGAGAGCTCGTGCATCGCGCTATTCCGCCACCGGCTCGGCGCGCAGATCGCCGACCGTCTCGACGACGAGATTAACCGCGCGATCGACGGCGTCGCGGACCTCGCTGCAGAGCCCCCACCCCATCTCCTCGACCTCCGCAGGTTCGCACGCGATCACGATCACCCTCCCCGGCCACGCTCCGATCGACTTTACGAACCGCAGCACGGTCTGAGGATCCATGCCGTGAGGATTGAGCGTCTCGCCGTCCTCGATAGCTCCCTGCACCGAGTCCTCATCGGGCTCCATCACATACAGCGTCCCGGGCTCTCCGCCCTGGCGGCTGACGTCGAGGATCACCAGCGCGTCGTATCCACGCATCACCTCGTAGGCGAGATCCAATCCTCCGGTGCCGGCATCCATCACCGAGACGCCGGGTGGGAGCTCGCGCTCGGCGAGGCGGCGCGCCACCTCGCCGCCGAACCCGTCGTCTCGCAGCCACGCATTCCCGACGCCGGCGACGAGGATGCTCCGCAGCGACTCTGAGCTCATGTTTCGATCACCTCGACCTCGTGGGCAAAGAAATACAGGTAACGGCCCGTGTCCCGCATCAGCTCCTGTCCCGGGTCGTCGTCGATCGTCAGCCCCAGATGGGTCCTGCCGTCGTAGTCGGTGAAGATCCGCTCGATCGTCGCAGCGCGTCCGTCCAGCATCCGAGCGTGGAGGTCCGCGTCCGGCCCCGGCCTGATCACGACCTTGCCGCCGCGGCGGAACGTCTTCGAGCCGACGTCGACCTGCTCCTCGCCGGCGCGAGGGTCGGGCAGGCCGGGCGGCTCGGTCGGAGGCTCGGTTGACACGGGATCGCGCAGCGTCACCCGGCCGTGCAAGGCGACGATCTCCTCGGGGGTGGCGGCGGCGGCGCGCGCGATCATCTCGCGCACGGTCGGATCCTGACTCTCGATCTGCGCGCGCTCGGCGTCGCTCAACGCCTGGACGTGCAGCAGCAACGCTTCCTCGATCTCCGTTCCGTCGAACAGAGAGCCGCGACTCTCGGGCGCGATTCGGGGGTGATCGGGGAGGACGATCGTGGCCCCCACGACGACGTCGTCGGCGTCGTTCGCCAGGACTGGGAAGGTGTTGACGCTCTGGCAGTGACGCTCGAGCGGGGAGATGAACCTTCCCCCTGTGACGTTGAGGATCGGGTGCGTCGAGATCAGCGAGCGGGCGAGCGCTCCGGCGCGATCGAGGCCGCTGCGGACCGGCGTTCGGTTCTCGACCCTGAGCGCCACCTCGTAGCTGCCGTCGTCGAGCCGACCCGTGGCCAGCACCATGCCCACGACGAGCGGGACACCCGTCTCGCCCAGCACCCTGATCTCCTTCCCCGCCGGGACCGCGCCCAGCGTGCCCACCATCGCGCCCGGCAGGTCGACCCGCGCGGCGGTGGCCCGGTGGCGCTCGCCGCCGGGGATCAGAAACCGAACCTCGCCGCGCAGGACGGCGTCGGGCGGCGAGTCGAGCACGCAGCGCAGCTCCAGGTGGTCGAACGTGCTTAAGAGCGTCGACGCGTACACGGGCGGATAGACGATCCCGAACGGCGTCGGCGTGGCGTTCTTCACTGCCCCGGGCGTGTATGGATAGAGCGCGTACCCCTCGAACAGAAGTGAGTCGACGAGTGCCTCAAGCTGGTCAGGCACGGTCCGCCTCGTCGAGGAGCTCAGACACGCAGGCGTCGAGCGTGGCCACGCCCCGCCGGAGCTTTTCACGCTGCAGGGCCTCGAGCGTCTCGTTGCGCAGCGCCAGCCAGATCGTGTTCGGGTAGTAGTGATCGATCGTCTCCTTCCAGACCGATACCGGCATCCGGAAGTCGATCGACTTCGTCCAGGGGACCAAGACCATCTGCAGGGCGCCGTCTTCGCCGGCGTAGTAGATCATCCCGTTGAAGTGCAGCGCCAGCGGCGCTTCGCCATCGGGGAGCGAGTGCAGGTACTTGGCGGCGGCGAGCTCCATGTCGTAGTTGCAGACGATCGGGACGCCGACGGTGGTCATCCCGGTGAACGCAGGCACGAGCACGTCCAGCTGTGACCAGACCAGGCTCCGCGTCGTCACCGCCCACCGCTCCGGCGGACCGAACAGCTCGAACAGCCGCTCGCGGGTCGCGTCGTCGTAGCGGCGGCGCGCCGGCTCGATCATCAGCTGGATCGTCAGCGCGATCATGTAGACCTGACGGCCGCTCGGCTCGCTGACCTGGAGATCGAGGGTGAGCATCGGTGTGGCCGCATAGCGGACCGAACGGGCGCCGAGGACCGCGAACTCCGGTTCCGGCGCGAACGGACCAGACCGCTGGGGATCCACCGCCTGCGCACTCAAGCCGGAACCGCCTCGGCGCGGAGCGTTTCAAAGAAGCGGCCGACCGCCTCCTCGACCGCGCTCCCGCCCGAGATCCCTTCCCAGCTCGCCTTCACGGTTCCCGTCAGCGCGTAGCACTGATCGATTGGGGCGATCACGTACGCGGCCGGCTCGGCGAGGCGGTTGACGATCAGGCCCTCGATGTCTGGCTCCATCCGCGCGAGGATCGGGTTGAGCTCGAGCATCCGGTTCCAGGCTTCGAAATGGAGCTCTGACTCGGTCGCGCCGGCCGGGCTCGGATACATCGCCACCACGCATTCGGTGACCGTCGACCGCATCAAAAACGCGAGCCCGATCGGGATCTGGAAGCTCGCCCACAGATCGTCGGGAACGTCCAGCTTCGAGAGCCACAGGGTTCGCTGCCCAGTCGGGCGGTAGTCCCCCTCGCCTGCGCGCATCCCCCAGCAGGCCTCGCACGTGCACACGATCCGGCGCTCGACGAGATGCAGGAGGTGGCGGTGGTCCTCCGGGATCGCGATCCCGCACAGCTCGCAGCACTCAGCGGGGGCGGCCGCCTCCTCCGACGAGGCGGTACGTGCCGTCGGCGCACGCGCCATGGTTCGCAGGCCGGTCACAACCCGCGCCCGCTTGCGTGCCGCCAGCGCGTCAGCCGTCAGCCGGCGGCCCACCCCGTTGGCGCTCATGCGGCGAGCGCCACCTTCACGCGGTCGCGCTCGCGCAGCAGCGGGACCGGCTCGAGCTGGAGCCCGTCGTCGTCCATCGAGCGGCCCGCGCGCGGGAGGAAGTAAGAGCGCTCGCACCGCCGGCACGAGAGCGCCCCGGAGCGCAGGTCCCCGTCGTGGAGCGGCGCGCCACAGCCGGCGCACGTGTCCCGGTAGGCGAGCAGCGTCCCCTCGACGTTGGCGATCATCAGCGCGTTGCCGGCCACCGCGATCGGGACGATCATCCCGTCGGCGAGCTCCCCCACAGACTCCACGTCGAACCACGCCGGCGCGGCCGGCGGCGCCGAAATCACGACCGGCAGCTCCATCTCCGTGGGCGGCGCCGAGCCCGTCACCATCGGCAGCCCCGTCCCGTCCATCGTCTGGGGGGCGACGCCTTCGACCTCGAGCCCCTCGAGGTCGGGAGCCGCCTGCTCGAGCGCCTGCTTGATCGCCAGCTCGAGCGTCATTGCCGACGCCGAACAGTCGGAGCAGCTACCGCGCAGGTGAATCCGGGCAATCCCGTTGTCGAGCGACAGCAGCTCGACGTTGCCGCCGTGCGACTCCATGTACGGCCTCACCGAGTCGAGCGCCTCCTGCACCCGAGCCTCAAGTGGGACCGGGTGCAGGTCGTGGATCAGCAGCAACGTGGCCAGGAAGTGATCGTCGGTGAGCGCGACCGCGATCTGCTCGCCGGTCTCGCCGGCGACGAGCATCCGCTCGAGGATCCGTTCGAGGCCCGCGCCGTACATCTGCACTACGGCGGACACGAGCTCCTCGGCGATCTTCCGGGTCGCCGGATCGCCGACGGAGTCGAGCCGGTCCTGGAGCTCCTGGACGCGCTCCAGAAGCTCCTCGGGCCGGTCCTCCGCCGGGACGGTGGGGGCCGTTTCCATGGCTATGCCAGCGCGGTGGGCGTGTGCATCACCTTCTTGACCTTGCCGCCACCGGTGTACATGTGTACCCCGCATGGCAGGCACGGGTCGAACGAGCGTACCGCCCGCATGATGTCCACGCCCTTGAAGTTCTCGGGTCCGTTCTCCTCGAAGATCGGCGTGTTCTGCACGGCGTCCTCGTAAGGTCCGGGAGTGCCGTAGACGTCTCTCGGGCTCGCGTTCCATGGGGTCGGCGGATAGGGCTGGTAGTTGGCGATCTTGCCCTCGCGAATCACCATGTGATGCGAGAGGACGCCACGCGCGGCCTCGTGGAATCCGCAGCTCACGGCGGTGTCCGGAACCTTGAAGTTGTTCCAGCTCTTCGTGCGCCCGGCCTGGACCTCCTTCATCGCCCGCTCGAGGCAGTGCAGCGAGATCAGTGCGCTATAGGCCTGGTGGTAGGTGCGGGCGCGGTCGCGTTCGATCGCGTTGGACTTCTCCGGCACCTTCCACTCGAGCTCCATCTCGGGCAGGTTCGGCGAGCGGGGCAGGACCATCTGGATCGAGTCGCCGGTCGCCCTGGCGTAGCCAAAGTCGACGAGGCCGGCCTTCGCCGTGCACCACTGACGCGCGAACGGCCCGCCCCCGGTGTCGCAGCAGACGTGCGTGTCGGTGCGCTTGTCGTAGATCCGCGGCGAGACGACCCACGTGTACTTGTCGGTGAAGTCGCGCTTCTGAGGACGCGGCAGCGTCACCTTGTTCCAGGGATGGTTCTTGTCGACCGGGTTGCCGAGCGGGTCGTGCGTTACGAACGTCGGCTCGTTCTCCCACGAGTCGAAGTACGACGAACCGAGCAGGATCCGGATCATCAGGTTGATCTCGACCAGGTCGGTCGAGATCAGCTCGCCGCCGATCGCCACGCCGGGGGTGATGTAGCGCTTGCGTCCCCACTCGGTCATGTGCCGGTAGTCGTAGTCGACGTAGTCGGGATCGTCGAAGGAGCCCCAGTTGACCAGGTTCGTTTCGCGGAAACCGACCATGTCGTAGCCCGGCAATTCCTGCAGGAAGAAGTCGTACAGGTCGTCGTGCATCGGGACGCTGCGCTTCACGTAGTCGAAATAGCGCATCAGACGCACGTAGTAGTCGGTGCACGTCTGGTGGGTGATATCCGCCGAGCACCCGCCGGGCATGATCGTCGACGGGTGGGTATGCCTGCCGCCGAACAGGCAGTACATCTCACGCGTGTACCGCGCGACGTGGAGCGTCTCCAGGTAGAACTCCCCGGTGAAGGGGTTGAGCGCCCGCATGATGTCCGCGATCGTCCTGTAACCGTGGATGTCCTGGCCGGGGGCCGGCGTGTTCTCCGCCTTGGCGAGCAGCGACGGGTTGGTCTCCTTGACCATCTGCTCGCAGAAATCCACGTTCGCCATGCAGTCGTTGAAGATCGCGTGGTCGAAGATGTAGTCGGCGGTCTCGGCCAGGTTGAAGGCCAGATCGCCGAGCGCAGGCGGCTTGACGCCGTAGGCCATGTTCTGGTTCAGGCACGAGCAGGTGCAGTGGTTATCGCCGCAGATGCCGCAGATCCGGCTGGTGATGAAGTGGGCGTCGCGCGGGTCGATCCCCTTCATGAAGATGTCGAACCCGCGGAAGATCATCGAGGTGCTGTAGCACTTGAGCACCTGCTGGTTGGAGAAGTCGATCTCGGTGTGGATCCCGAGGCTGCCGACGATGCGGGTGATCGGATCCCACGACATCTCCTTGACCACGACCTTCTGCTGGGCGGGAGTCTCTGTCGCCATCTGCGCGTCTCCTCAATCTGCCTCGTGCGAAAAAACGGATGAAAACTCGGATTGCAACGCGGTCCGCTCACCACCGCCTGGCGTAGCCGGACACCAGTTGCTTGCCGGGACGCCGCCAATCGGGTTCCTTGTCGTACTTGGCGCTTTGCCGGTGACGGAAGTACTTGACGATCGGGCCGTACGTGAACCGGGTGATGTCCGCGTTGAGCGCGCCCCACTTGTCCTCGTCCATGAACGGCATGAAGCTGTCCGGGAATCCAGGCATGGTGCAGGCCATGCAGATGCCACCCACGTTCGGGCATCCGCCGACGCCGTTGACCCAGCCGCGCACCGGCACGTTGCACTTGACCACCGGGCCCTTGCAGCCGAGCTTGACGAGGCAGCGGTGGTCGGCGCCGTACTCGGTCGCGAACTGACCCTGCTCCGTGAAGCCGGCCCTGTTGCAGCTTTCGCGTACCGTGCGGCCGAACAGCCACTTCGGCCGCAGCGCCTCGTCCAGCTCCGGTGCCGGCGCGAGCCCGGCGAGATGGAGCGCGAGATACAGAAGCGTCTCGGTCATGTTGTCCGGCTGCGCGGGGCACCCGGGGATGCACACGATCGGCAGCCCAGCCTTCGACTTCCAGCCCCAGCCCAGATAGTCGGGTACGCCCATCGCTCCGGTGGGGTTGTTCTTCATCGCCGGGATGCCGCCGTACGTCGCGCACGTCCCCACCGCGACCACCGCCGCGGCCTTGGGCGCGAGCCGGTCGAGCCACTCGTTCATCGTGATCGGCTGGCCCGTGGACGGGTTGATCGCGAACGCTGTCCAGTACCCGTCGCCGTTGATCTCCTCGTTGCCGAGCGAGCCCTCGATCACGAGCACGAACGGATCGAGCTTGCCCTCCTCGGCGTCGAACCACGCCTGGGCGTACTCCTGCCCGTTCTCGTAGGCGACGACCTGGTTGTGGACGACGACCTTCGGCATGCCCGGGATCGCCTGCAGGATGATGTCCTCGAGGCTCGGGTTCGTGGCGGACGTCATCGCCACCGAGTCGCCCTCGCAGCTGAGGCCGGTGGTCATCCAGAGGACATGCGCGGTGACCGCCTCCGTCTCCTTCTGCTTCGCATAGGGGCTCGCCATCGTCGCCATCGCGTCTCCTCTCAGCAAATCCGCGGTAAGGGATCCCCGACCAGCTGGTCCATGACCCGCCGGCCGCCAAAACTCGTCTGCACCAGCACCATTCCCGGCGGCTCGGTTCGCACCTCGCCGATCTCGGTCGCCTGCTCACAACCCTCGACGCTGCGAAGCGCCCCGAGCGCCGCCTCCGCCGCCTCGGCGGCCACGAACACCACCACCTTGCCCTCGTTCGCGACGTACATCGGGTCGATCCCCAGGATCTCGGCCGCGCCCGCCACGGCGGGGTCGACCGGGACGTCCCGCTCGCGGACGATCATCGCGACGGATGAGGCACGGGCGAGCTCGTTCAGCACGGAGGCGACGCCGCCCCTAGTCGCATCGCGCATGCAACGGATCGCTGGACCGGCGGCATCGAGTACCGCGTCCACCGCCGGCCACAGTGAGCGCGTATCCGACTCGATCGCGGCGTCGAGCTCGAACTCGCCCCGCGCGAGCATGATCGCCGTGCCGTGCTCGCCGACCCGGCCCGAGAGCAGGATCCGGTCGCCGGGCCGCAGGTTCGCCGGCGACAGCGTCGCCCGCGGGTCACGGCGCCCTATCCCGGTCGTGCAGATGTACATCCCGTCGGCGTGGCCACGCTCGACAACCTTCGTATCGCCGGTGACGATCTCGACGCCCGCCGCGCGGGCGGCGGCGGCGATCGCGTCGACCTCGGCGCGCAGCTCCTCAGCGGGCAGCCCCTCCTCCAGGATCAGCGACAGCGACAGTGCGAGCGGGCGGGCGCCGGACACGGCCAGGTCGTTGACGGTGCCGTTCACGGCGAGCTCCCCGATCGAGCCGCCGGGGAAGCGCAGCGGCTTGACCACGTAGGAGTCCGTGGTCATCGCCAGCTCGGTCTCGCCCAGGGCGAGCGCCCCAGCATCGGCCATCTCCTCGAGCACGCCCCCTCCGAAAGCGGGCACGAACAGCCCCTCGATCAGCCCCTGCGTCGCCTTTCCGCCGGCGCCGTGAGCCATCGTGATCTGGGCATCGCGGAACTTGGCCCGCTTGCTGCGGGCCGTCTCGATGATCCCGAGGATCTTCTGCTCGCGATCGGAGACAACGCTCCCGCTGGCGTCCGCTCGCCCTCCAGGCTCGCCACGGCCGGACGCCGCGGGAGTCATCCGGCTGTCGGCACTCACACGACCTCCCGCTCGCGTGCGAAGCGCCCGAAGTTGTAGTAAGCCGCGCAGGCACCTTCGGAGGAGACCATGCATGTGCCGATCGGCCGCTCGGGTGTGCAGGCGGTGCCGAACACCTTGCATTCCCACGGCTTGATCACGCCCTTGAGCACCTCACCGCACTGACACGCCTTGGGGTCCGCGACCCGCACACCGGGCACGCTGAAGCGCCGCTCGGCGTCGAGGTCGGCATATGCCTCGGAGAGCTTCAGGCCGGAGTGAGAGATGAACCCCAGCCCCCGCCACTCGAAGTGGGGTCGTAGCTCGAACACCTCGCCCATCACCTCGAGCGCCCGCATGTTGCCCTCGTAGGGGACGACCCGCTTGTACTGATTCTCGACCTCGCACTCGCCGTCGCGGAGCTGGCGCAGGATCATCGTGATCGCCTGAAGGATGTCCAGCGGCTCGAACCCGGCGATCACCACGGGCTTGCCGTAGTCGGCAGGGATGAACTCGAACGGTCGCGCGCCGACGACCGTCGAGACGTGACCCGGTCCAATGAACCCGTCGAGCCGCAGATCGGGCGACTCGAGCAGCGCGCGCAACGGCGGGACGATCGTGACGTGGCTGCACATGCACGAGAAGTTCTTGACCGACTCGGCGCGTGCGCGTTTGAGCGTCAGCGCGGTCGACGGCGCAGTCGTCTCAAATCCGATCGCGAAGAACACGACCTCCCGCTCGGGGTTCTGCTTGGCGATCCGGAGCGCGTCGAGCGGCGAGTACACCATGCGCACGTCGGCGCCGGCGGCCTTTGCGTCGAGCAGGCTTCCGTTGGATCCGGGCACGCGCATCATGTCCCCGAAGCAAGTGAAGATCACGTCCTGTTCGTGGGCCAGGGCGATCCCGTCGTCGACCCGCCCCATCGGGATCACGCACACCGGGCATCCCGGTCCGTGAACGAGCTCGACGTTGGCGGGCAGCAGGTCGTCGACGCCGTACTTGTAGATCGAATGGGTGTGGCCGCCGCACACCTCCATGACCTTGTAGTGGCGACCCGGCTCGACGAGGGACAGGATCTCGCCGGCAAGGGCCCGCCCGAGCTCGGCGTCGCGGAACTCGTCGACGAACTTCACGCCGGCTCCAGCCGCGCGATCGCGGTTCCCGCGTGCACGAGCAGCCGATCGCCCGGCTCCACGGGCGCTACCAGTGCGATCTCGACTGTCGCCCGCCCGCCATCCTCCCCCCCACACAACGCGAGGCCGCGCGGGTCGTCCACCCGCAGAACGATCATCGGGTCCCCGTCATCGCCGCAGGTGATGCAGTGCTGATCGCCACAAGCGGTGGCCGGGTCGGGGTCGAAGGTCATTCGATGACGCTGGCTTTCAGCTCCTCCAGCTCCTGCTCGTAGTCCGCTCCCATTCGTACGAGCAGATCGCGCGTGGCGCGCGCCTCCTCCTCGTCGACTTGAGAGATCGCGAAGCCGACGTGGATCAAGACCCAGTCACCGGGCCCGACCCCACCGTCAAGCAATCCGACGTTCACGTTGCGGCGGACCCCAGCGACGTCGACCTTGGCCAGTCTGTTGACCTCGTCGACGATCTCGATCACTTGACCGGGGATCGCCAAGCACACGCCGTCGTTCTACCACGCTGTTCATTTGACCTGAGACGCGGTGTAATGCCGGTTACTGAGCGGCGCGGTAACCGTGATTACAGTGTGAAATGAGGGCAGGAAGTCATAGACTCGCCATGTCGGAGCTCGGGAATGCTCCCGGCCGGAGGAGAGAGAGGGATCGAGTGCCTGTCGGATCTGACAATTCCCGGACCGGACCGATACGGTGGCCACCGGCCACAGGGCTTGCGAGACGAGCTCCCGAATCGGCCTCGCTATACACCTACCTGCTCGACGCGGACGACGACCTCGCGCAGGAGTTCGACATCCGGATGCGCGTCGCGGCCCGTCAGGTCGCGACCGTCAGAGTGCTGAGCGCCGAGGCCGGACCGTGCGATCTCGCGCCGCTGTTCGCGGCGGTGGGACAGGGGCCCGGCCTGCTCATCCTCGACGGGCTGATCGCGTTCGAGACCCGAGTCGGCGGCCGAACCGCATGCGAGTTGACGGGCGCCGGCGATCTGCTGCAACCCCCCTTTCCCCGGGCCGAGCAGCTCATCGAGCCGTCCGACGCGTGGCGCGCGTTGTGGCCGACACGGTTCGGTCTGCTCGATCATGAGTTCGCAGAGCGTGTCCGCCCGTGGCCGCAGATCGGGATGGTCCTGCTGCGCCGTGCCGGGAGACGGGTCGCGGATGCCGACGCGCTGCGGGCCATCGCCTGCCAGCCCCGGCTGGAGGTTCGACTCTCACTGCTGATGTGGCATCTGGCGACACGCTGGGGCCGCGTCGAGCCAACCGGCATCCGTCTCACGCTGCCGCTGACGCACCGACTGCTCGGCCAGTTGGTCGCCGCCGAACGACCATCCGTGTCGCACGCGCTGGCGCGGCTCTCGCACAGCGGGCTCGTGACAGGAAGCGCCGGCGATCTGCATCTGCACGGAACGCTGGAGGATCACCTCGAGGCCCTGCTCGAGCGCCCGAGCTCCCTGTCGGAGCGCAGCAGGGACAGGCAGGCGCGGAAGGCGCGCCAGATCGCATAGCGAAGATTGCAGACCGTCGAGCACAACCCCGACGAGGCGCAACCCTCCTCCCAGGCGGCGGCAAACCGGCCGATCAGCGTGCTGTGGCTCACGAGCGGCCTCGGCTGCGACGGCGACTCCTTCGCTCTGACGGCGGCGACCCATCCCAGCCTCGAGGACCTGTTGCGGGGGTGCTTCCCCCAGATGCCGCCGATCATCATCTACAACCCGGTGTTCGCGTACGAGACCGGGGACGAGTTCATGCGAGCGTGGTTCGCCGCGGCGGAGGGAAAGCTCGAGCCGTTCATCCTCGTGCTCGAGGGCTCGGTCCCCAACGAGGAGATCAACGGCGATGGTTACTGGGCCGCATTCGGCATCGATCCGAACACCCGCGAGCCGATTTCGAGCTGCACGTGGATCGATCGCCTGGCGCCACAGGCCGACGCCGTTGTCGCAATCGGGACATGCGCGGCGTACGGAGGCATCCCCGGGATGCGCAACAACCCGACCGGCGCGATGGGCTTGTGCGACTACCTGGGCTGGGACTGGAGCTCGCGCCGGGGCATCCCGATCGTGAACATGCCCGGCTGCCCGGTCCAGCCCGACAACATCACCGACACGCTCCTGTGTCTCGTTCTTCACCTCGCGGGCATCGGACCGCCGATCGAGCTCGACCAGCAGGGCCGCCCTGTGCACATCTTTGGTCGCACCGCCCACGAGACCTGCAACCGGGCCGGGATGGCCGAGCACGGTCAGTTCTCCACGACGCATGGCGACGGGCGCTGTCTGGTCAAGCTCGGGTGCAAAGGACCAGTCGTGAAGTGCAACGTGCCGATCCGCGGCTGGGTCAACGGTATCGGCGGCTGCCCCAACGTCGGCGGCATCTGCATGGCGTGCACGATGCCCGGCTTCCCCGACAAGTACATGCCGTTCATGGACGCGGACCGCTCCAGCCGCATTTACTCGAGCTCCGCGCGCTTCAGCTACGGACCGGTGCTCAGGTACCTGCGCGAGCGCCGGATCCGACGCACCTTCGACGTCGAGCCGGAGTGGCGCCACCGCGGCTCCGAGCTCACGACCGGCTATCGCCGGTCCGCCGCCTAGCGGGCGACGGCGGGCCGCCGAGCGCCCTGACTACTGCGAGCGCGTTACGCCACGGGGCGCATCGCTACCTCCTCTCTCGTGATTTATGGCGGTGATGCAGCGGCAGCCCGAACCACAGGGCGCCGAGCACCAGCGCCGTCACGGCGCCGGCAACTGCCGAGGTGACGCCTCCGAACAGCACGTGCGAGATCAGCACGAAGATTCCGGTGAAACCGACTGTCAGGAATGCCGCGGCGAGGATCACGAGCGTGTTCCCGACCTCCACGACGTACGCCTTCTCCTGTTCTCGGAACAGGATACGGTGGTGGATCGACGGCGCGATCAACAGCGCGGCGGCGACCGCTATCGACACCAGCGTGACGAAGTACTCATAGCGGTCGAAAGAGCTGACCTGCTTCCACCCGGTCTGGAACGGCACCACCAACAGGAACGCGAGCAGCACCTGGATGCCCACGGAGGCGACGCGCATCTCCTGCACGAGCTCGCTCGTGTTGCGATCGAGTCGCTCGAATCGGGTCTCGTCGCGAGGGTCGCCGGCCTGGTGGTTCTGAGTCACAGTCGCCGTCATCTTCAAGTGATGACTACCCCAGCCAGATCGCGAGAAATCACGGTGGTTTCGCCGCGGCTCGGCTCCGGGTACAGAATCCTGCGATGGCCCGGGACGGCGACAGCACCACGTTCGATGCGATCGTGGCCGGCGCGGGTCCTGGTGGCGAGGTCGTCGTTTCCCGCCTCGGCGAGCGGGGAGGGAAGGTCGCGCTGGTAGAGCAGGAGCTAGTCGGCGGCGAGTGCGCCTACTGGGCGTGCATCCCGTCGAAGACGCTCCTACGTCCGCCGAGGTCCGCTCCGAGGCGGGGCGCGCGCCCGGCACCTCGGCGCCGACGTTCACCTGGGGAGGGGATCGACGTCCGCGTCGGCGTCGAGCCCGAGTCCGTGAGCCGCAGCGCCGACGACACGGCGGTCCCGCGCGTCGTGTTCACCGACCCCGAGGTCGCGGCCCACATCCGGCTAGCCGAGCAGATCGCCCGGCCGTGGACATATGAGACCGAGCCGCGCGGCGAGCTGGCGATCGTCGCCGACCGCCGGCGCAAGGTGCTGATCGGCGCGTGGGCCGTCGCCCCATTGGCCAGCGAGTGGATCCACTACGCCGAGCTGGCGATCAAGGCGCAGATTCCCCTCACGGTGCTGCGCGACACCATCCCCCACTTCCCGACGTACACCGAGGCCTACGTCAAGGCGCTGGCCAAGCTCGACGCCTGAGTTTGAGGGCTCGTGCAGGTCCTCTTTGCGACTCTGTGGCGGGAGACTGTCGAGAGTGTCACGGCGATGGTGCTTCATAACGCCACCACCGGCGCCAGATCCGAGCCCTGTCGACCTGAGCACACTCTTCATGCACAACTCGACGGGCCTCGCCTCCGGGGCCAGGATTGTCGGGTTGTGCACCATCGAAACGGGTGCGATCGCCCCCGCTCCCCTCCCTTTCCCCAGCGCCGTTTAAGCTAGGCGGTTATCAACGTCGGCGTCCCCAGCGGGACGTGCTCCAGCAGCCAGCGCCCGTCGGCCAGCGTCACGCGGACGCACCCGTGGCTGACCGGCTCGCCTATCGTCGACGTCTCAGGCGTGGAGTGGATCGCGATCCGGTTCCCGCCGTCCCAGCCCTGGATCGCGTGGGGCGCCTCGGCCGACAGCGCGAGGATGCAGCAGCCGTACGGCCCGGTGGGGTTGCCGGTGAGCAGCCGGTCGGTGACGGCGAAGCGGCCGGTCGGGGTCGGCGCGGTCGGGCGCCCGATCGCGACCGTGTAGTGCTGGACCGCCTTGCCGCTGTCGAAGACCGTTAGGCGCCGCGCCGACAGCGAGACGCGCAGCTCCCAGCTCACGCGGCCCAGCGTCGTGTCGGAGCGGGGGATCCAACCGATCCGGCCGTTGCCGGCGAGCGGGCTGACGACCCCGAGCCACGGACCACTTTGGCGGGTGACCCACAGCGCCTGCGGGGATCCGAACGGGGTCCGCGTGGGCAGCTTGGCGAGCTTCGCCCCGCCCGGGGTGACCCGGATCGTGGTCGCGTGCTTGACCAGCGCCACCAGGTAGCCGGTGCCTCCCGGCACCGTCCGCTTCGGCGGCGCGCTCGGCGCGCCCGGCCGCGGCTGGGTGAAGGCCAGCCCACTGTCCGCGTGGGCGCGGACAGGCGCGGAGGTGATGATGACCCCGGCGATGATCGGCGCGACCGCCACCAGCGCCACGACTGCGGCGATGAGCCCCCGCCGCCGAGGACCGATCTTCTGTCGTTCTGACTCGGACACGCTCGTGCTTTGCCCTCCTGGCAGTCCGAGATACGTTAGCGGCCACGAAACGGTGGGTTGTTCGGGGGCGCGCATGCGCGCCCCCGACCGGCGGCGCATGCGCCGCCGGGGGCAGGGCGCATGCGCCCTGCCCTACCAGTTAGCCGCCGGCGACCGCCGGCAGGATCGTTACCTCGTCGCCGTCGCGCACCGGCGTGTCGAGGCCGTTGAGGAAGCGGATGTCCTCGCCACCGACGTACACGTTCACGAACCGCCGCAGCCCACCGTCCTCGGCGATCCGGCTACGGAGCTCGCCGTAGCGCTCGTACAGCGAGTCGAGCACCTCCCCGACGGTGCCGCCCTCGACCTCGGCCGTCGATTCGCCATCGGTTGCGGCGCGAAGCTGCGTGGGGATCTTGACGCTGACCGCCATCGTGCCCGGAGTCATATCAAGCGGGGATGCCGACACGACCGCTGGCCCCCTCGAACGCCTCCAGCGTGGGCTCGATCTCGAGGCACTCGAACGTCCCGCGGGCGCAGTCGAGAGTCTTCAGCCCCTCGCCGGTGATGTAGGCGACGACACGCTCGGCCGGATCGATGTCGCCGCGCTGGGCGAGCTTCCGCAGGACCGCGACGGTGACGCCGCCGGCGGTCTCGGTGAAGATCCCCGTGGTCCTCGCCAGTAGCTTGATCCCGTCGCGAATCTCATCGTCGGTCACCGAGTCGATCGCGCCGCCGCTGCGGCGCGCAAGATCGAGCGCGTAGGGCCCGTCGGCCGGGTTCCCGATGGCCAGCGACTTGGCGATCGTGTCCGGCTTGACCGGCTGGCAGAAGTCGAGGCCCGCCTCGAACGCGCTCGCGACCGGCGAGCACCCGAGCGCCTGGGCGCCGTTGAACGTCGGCAGCTCGCCCTCGACGAGCCCGAGCTCGAGCCACTCCTCGAAGCCGCGCGCGATCTTCGTGAACAACGACCCCGAGGCGATCGGCGCCACGACCCGATCCGGCAGCGCCCAGCCGAGCTGCTCGACGGTCTCGAACGCGAGGGTCTTCGATCCCTCTGCGTAGTAGGGCCGCATGTTGATGTTCACGAACGCCCACTCGTGCTCTCCCGAGACCTCCGTGCACAAGCGGTTGACGTCGTCGTAGTTGCCCCGCACGGCGATCAGGTTCGTCCCGTAGATCCCCGTCGCCAGCACCTTCTGCTCCTCGAGGTCCGAGGGGATGAACACGTAGGACTCGAGGCCCGCGGCCGCAGCGTGAGCGGCCACCGCGTTCGCCAGATTCCCCGTCGAGGCGCACGCGACGGTCTCGAATCCGAGTTCGCGGGCCCGCGCGAGCGCGATCGACACGACGCGATCTTTGAACGAATGCGTCGGGTTGGCGGCGTCGTTCTTGATCCACACCTCGCGCAGCCCGAGCTGCTCGGCGAGACGGTCGGCTCGGAGCAGCGGCGTCCAGCCGGCGGGAAGTGCCCCGCGAGGTGGCGACTGCACGGGCAGGAAGTCGCCGTAGCGCCACAGCGAGTGTGGCCCGGCCTGGACCCGGCGGCGCAGGGCAGCGGGATCGCCGTCGGCGCGCGAGGCGTAGACGACCTCGAGCGGGCCGAAACAGCGCTCGCAGACGTACCGCGCGTCCAGCGCGTAGGTGGTCTTGCATTCCTTGCAGCGAAGAGACTCTGGCGGCATATGTTGAAAAACCTCCGCCGGGGTCAGTGGTCGGAGGTCCTTGGAAACCGCCCTATCCACATCTCCCAGGCCTATTGTTGGAGCCTGATGGACTTGGCACCGTTCCCTTGCGGGAGGTTGCCGGGGTTTCATAGGGCCATTCCCTCCACCCCTCTTGATGCGTACTGCTATGTGCGCCGGAGTATACCCAGACTTCCGGCGGGCCCAAAGAAATGCGCCACGGTGGCGGCGTGGCGTAACGACAGTGGCAACGCGGTGTTCACACTTCGGTCATGGCCGCAACCTCGACCGACCCGCTCGCCCGCCTGGCGGCGAGCCTGGCGCTGGGCAGGACCGCGCCGACGAAACGGATGCTGATCATCGTCAACCCGTACGCGACGACGGTCTCGGACCGGTTGAAGAACCTGGTCGTGTACGCGCTCCGTGCCAGCTACCTCGTGGACGCGATCGACACCGAGGCACGCGACCACGCGACCGAGCTCACGCGGGAGGCGGCCCGCGGCGGCTACGACGTGGTCGTGGCGTTCGGCGGTGACGGCACCGTGAACGAGGCCGCGAACGGGCTCGTGGGCACCGACACGCCGCTGAGCTGTCTTCCCGGCGGCCGCACGAACGTCTACTGCCGGATGCTCGGGATTCCAATCGACGTCGTGGACGCGACCGAGCATCTCCTGCAGATAGCGGACGACTGGCGTCCGCGTCGCGTCGACGTCGGCTTCGTCAACGACCGCTGCTTCCTGTTCTCGGCGGGCGTCGGGCTGGACGCGAGCGTGGTCGAGCGCGTGGACGCCCACCCGCGGATGAAGGCCCGTCTCGGCGAGTGGTATTACACGTGGACGGGGATCAGGACGTTCAACCGCCGCTACCTGCTGAACCCGGTGCGGCTCGAGGCGAACCTCGAGGGCGAGCGCATCGAGGGGGTCACCGCGATCGTCCAGAACGCTGCCCCGTACACATACTTCGGCGACCGGCCCGTGCACATGGGCGATGACGCGGCGCTGGACAGCGGTGATCTGTCCGGCGTGGTGCTGACCCGCGCCTCGCCGGTGGATATCCCGACGATCATCTGGCGGGCGCTCTCCAAGCGCGCCGACGTCAGTCGTCACCGCAAGGTTCGCCCGTTCAGCGGCCTGCACGGGCTTCAGGTCCGCACGCTCGACGAGCGCCCGCTACCACTGCAGGTCGACGGCGACTACATCGGCGAGGCGCCCGAGGCGGTGTTCAGGGTCAAGCCCAGCGGGATTGCCGTCGTTTCCTAGCGCGCGCTCATGCGACGGCTGGCGTTCACCTGTTCGTGTCTAGCGCTCGCCGTGGTCCCTTCGCTGGGCACGGCGCGGCCGTTGCCGGGAGCGCGGAAGTGCCCCATATTCCCGGCCAGCAACCCGTGGAACCAGCGGGTCGACCGGCTGCCGGTCGCCGCGGACTCCGCGAAGCTGATCGCCACCATCGGGCTGGGCGATCCGGTGCACCCCGACTTCGGCTCGGGGCTCTACGACGGCGAGCCGATCGGCATCCCGTACGCCGTCGTCTCGGATCGCACCCGACGGGTGCACGTGAGCTTCCAGTACGCCAGCGAGTCGAACCGGGGCCCTTACCCGATCCCGCGCAACGTCCCGATCGAGGGCGGTCGGCACGCGGGCGGCGATCGCCACGTGATCGTCGTGGATCGCAGCACGTGCAAGGACTATGAGCTGTTCGCCGCCTATCCGGTCGACGGCGCCCGGCGGTGGCGCGCCGGATCAGGCGCGATCTTCGAGCTTCGCTCAAACCACCTGCGACCCGCCGGGTGGACGTCGGCCGACGCGGCCGGCCTGCCGATCCTGCCCGGCCTCGCGCGCTACTACGAGGTCGCCCGGGGCTCGATCGACCACGCTCTGCGCTTCACCGCCCCCTGCACGGCGGCGGCGTACGTATACCCGGCCCGGCACGAGGCGTCGACGTGCAGTGGGCCGAACCTCCCGCCGATGGGGCTTCGCGTGCGGCTCAAGGCGTCGGTGAACATCTCGGGTCTTCCGCGCCAGGCCCGCATCGTCGCGCAGGCGCTGAAGGCGTACGGGATGATCCTCGCCGACAACGGATCGCCCTGGTACATCTCCGGCGCGCCGAACAGGCACTGGAACAACGACGCCCTACATCTGCTCGACCGGCTGACGGGTCGGGACTTCGAGGTCGTCAACACGAGCTCGCTGCCGCACCCCGGCCTCTGAATCGCAGCGGGATCGGGGGGCGAGAAATCGCCGCCCGCGCCCTCTGACGAGCATGGGGACTCGGATCACCGAGCGCGATCTCGAACTGCTCGGGTTCTTGGCCGAGCACCGGCTGGTGCTGACCGCCCACGCGCAGGCGCTGCTCGGCATCTCGGAGGATGCCGCGAACGGGCGGCTGCGGGCGCTCGCGTCTGCCGGCTTCCTGCGCAGGGAACCCGGGTTCCAGGGCCAGCCGAGCTGCCATCTGATCACGCGCAAGGGACTGGCGGCCGTCGGCTGCCGATACCGATCGCCGCGGATCGATCTGCGCTGCTACCGACACGACGTCGGCGTGGCATGGCTGTGGCTGGCCGCTCGCGCGGGGCGATTCGGCCCGCTGCGCGAGCTGATCTCCGAAAGACGGCTGCGGTCGCTCGACGCCGACCCCGATCGATCTGATGAGCCCGTTGGTGTGCGGCTGGGTGGATTCGGGCCGGCCGGCAAGCCCCGGCTGCACTACCCGGATCTGCTGCTGGTCCTGGAGGGTGGCCATCGCATCGCGGTGGAGCTGGAGCTCACGTCAAAGGGACGGGCGCGAAGAGAAAAGATCCTGTTGGGATTTGCCGCCGACTCGCGCATCGACCTGGTCCTCTACCTCGTCGACCGTCGGGCCACCGGGCGGGCAATCCAAGCCTCCGCGCGGCAGATCGGGATATCAGAGCTGGTCCGTGCCCAGTGGGTGCAGTGGGAGGAGGTGCCTCGCCCCGGCGGCGGCCGCACGATCGCGGCTCGCGAGCGGGCTCGCTCGGCGCCGGCGGTGGCGCGATGACCGCCACGCCGAACCGACGCCGGCGGTCCTACGCGCTGCTGTTCGTGGCGGCGGCCTTCCTCCTCTCCCCCGCGTCGCTGGCGGTGGCGTGGCTGATCGCCGGCGGCGCCGTGGTGAGCGTCGCAGTGGCGGCCCGCGTGGTGGGGCGCCGGAGCGGGAGGGGCGGCGCGGCCGCGCACGGGCGAGAGGCGACGCTGCTGGGTTCCGACCGCCGCGGCGGCGAGCTGACGCTCGATGACCACCAGCTTTCGGCCCACGGCCTGATTCTCGGTGCCAGCGGCGCCGGCAAGTCGACCACGCTGCTCACGATCCTCACCGACCACGTTCGGCGCGGGCGGCCCGTCGTGGCGATCGACATGAAGGGCTCGCCGGCGTTCGCGCGGGAGCTGGCGAGCGCCGCCGCGGCGATCGGCCGGCCCTTCCGGCTGTGGACGCCCGACGGTCCCGATCGGTGGAATCCGCTCGGGCACGGGAACGCGACCGAGCTCAAGGACAAGCTGATCGCGACCGAGCGGTTCACCGAGCCCCACTACCAGCGCGCTGCCGAGCGATACCTGCAGGCAGCGCTCGGAGTCCTCCACGCTGCTCATCCAGAGCGAGCCGCGACGCTCGACGAGGTCGTGGGCGCCATGGATCCGCGCCGGCTCGCCGTGATGCTCCGCGGGTTGCCCCGAGACCCGGCGGCGCGCGTCCAGGACTACCTCGGCTCGCTCTCGGCGGACCAGCTCAGCGCGATCCGCGGGCTGGGCACGCGGCTGGCGATCGTCAGCGAGTCGCACACGGGCCGGTTCCTGTCCCCATCCGCCGCCGGCGGCGAGTCGATCGACCTGCGGGCGGCACTCGCCGGCGAGCAGGTCGTCCTGTTCAGCCTGAATTCGAGCACGTACGGCAAGCTCGCGGCCCAGATCGGGACATTGGCCGTCCAGGACCTGGTCGCAGCCGCCGGTCATAGCCTGTCGACCGGGATCGGTGGAGCGCGCGCCGGGCCGGCGATCATCGGGATCGACGAGTTCTCCGCGCTTGGGGCGGACAACGTGATCGCGCTGCTCGCCCGGGGCCGCGAGGCCGGCACCAGCGTGCTGCTCGCCACGCAGGAGCTCGCGGATCTCGACCGGGCCGCGACGGGACTGCGCGATCAGGTGCTCGGCAACACGGCCGTGAAGATCGCACACCGCCAGGACGTGCCCCGGTCGGCGCAGACGATCGCGGAGATGGCGGGCACCGTGAAGCGATGGGAGGAGACAAGGCCGATCGGCGCAGGCCTGTTCGGGAGTCGTGCCGGCGGTCGCGGGACACGCCGCCTGGCCGAGCAGTTCGTCGTCGATCCGAACGAGATCAAATCGCTTCAGACCGGCGAAGCGGTCGTGATCGTCAAGCAGCCGCGGGCGAGGGTGGCGACGATTCGCGTCACGCCGCCACGGGTCACCCCGCCACGGGTCACCCCGCCACGGGTCACCCCGCCACGGGTCACCCCGCCACGGGTCACCCCGCCACGGGTCACCCCGCCACGCAGTCCCGGCGGACCGAAACGCAGCCGGACCGGACCGGAGCTCGGATGATCATCTGGGCCGTGGCGGGACCACGCAGAGGAACCCGAGGGGCTCATCGTCCAGAGCCTCGAAGCAGTGCAGCTCGTCGCCGGGCACGTAGACGACGTCGCCCTCGGCGAGCTCGTGCACCTCCTCGCCGAGCGTCACCCTCGCCCGGCCCCGCAGGATCATCACGCCGTGGTCGTGGGCGTGTTGCTCGCGCGTGGTGCGGCCACCGGCGGGGACCTCGAAATAGCGGATCGTGTACCGGTCGGCGCCGTCCGCCGCGCCGATCAGCTCATGCTTGAGAACGCCGGCGAGCTCGGGGTCGGGATACGCCTGGGCGCTGACGCCCTCCCACCCCTCGCCGTTGCGGCGATGAATCACGCCCATGAGGAGCGAGGCTCGGCCACGGCCAGGTGCGTGCGGGTCAGGCCGCCCCCGGCGTCACGCGGAATGCGTCGAATACGGCGTCGATGTTGCGAAGCCGGTTGATCGCCTGGTCAAGCGCGCGCGTGTCGCCGACCTCGACGACGAAACGGTTCTTGACCATCGGGTGGTTGACGGTGCAGCGCGCCTCGAGGATGTTGATCCCGGCCTCGGCGAACGTCCGCGACATGTCCTCCAATAGGCGGTGGCGGTCCCAGCCGTCGACCTCGATCTCGACCCGGAACGAGGTGTCGGCGTCGCCGTCCCACGAGACCGGGGTGAACCGTTCCGGATCCTTCTTCAGCACCGCCACGTTCGGGCAATCGTCGCGGTGGATCGTGATGCCGCGCCCGAGCGAGATGTAGCCGACGATCGGATCTCCGGGCACGGGCCGGCAGCATTTCGCCATCCGCAGCATGACCTCGTCGATGCCGTCGACGACGATGCCGTAGCGCGAGGAGGAGGTCGTGGGGCGCGAGCGGCGCCGGCGGGTCTTGAGCAGGTCGTCGGTCGCGGTCGGCTCGGACTCCGCGGCCTCGCCCTGCTTGAGCCGCTGCATCACCTTGTTGACGACGACCTTCGGCGAGATCTTGGCGCCGCCCAGCGCAATGTAGAAGTCCTCGCCCTTGCGGAAGCCCATCTCGCGGATGACGTCGGCCAGCAGCGGCGAGCCGACGAGCTTCTGGGCGGGCAACCCCTGCTTCTTGAGGTGCTCCTGGAGGAGCTCGCGGCCCGTGTGCTCAGAGTCGCGTCGAGATTCGGCCTTGAACCAGGCCTTGATCTTGTTGCGGGCGCGCGTGGTCTTGACGAGCGCCAGCCAGTCGCGCGACGGGCCCCGCTCACGCTTGGAGGTCAGCACCTCGACGATGTCGCCCGAGCGCAGCTGATATGAGAGCGGCACGATCTTGCCGTTGACCTTCGCGCCGACGCACCGGTGGCCGACGTCAGTGTGGATCTCGTAGGCGAAGTCGAGCGGGGTCGCGCCGGCGGCGAGCGACTTGACCTCCCCCTTCGGCGTGAAGACGAAAACCTCGTCCTCGAACAGGTCGACCTTGAGCGTCTCCATGAACTCGCCGGGGTCTGACAGGTCCTGCTGCCAGTCGACAAGCGACCGCAGCCACTTCAGCTTCCCGTCCTGGTCGCGGACGCCCGCCGCGCCGGGCTTGCTCGGATCCTTGTACATCCAGTGGGCCGCGACCCCGAATTCCGCCATGTCGTGCATCTCGCGCGTGCGGATCTGGATCTCCAAGGGCCTGCCCTCGGGGCCGATGACCGTCGTGTGCAGCGACTGGTACATGTTGAACTTGGGCATCGCGATGAAGTCCTTGAAGCGGCCCGGCAGCGGCTTCCACAGCGAGTGGATCACCCCCACCGCTCCGTAGCAGTCCTTCACCGAGCCCACGATCACCCGCATCGCCGTCAGGTCGTAGATCTCGTTGAACTCGCGACCCTTCTTGGTCATCTTCGAGTAGATCGAGTAGAAGTGCTTGGCGCGACCTGAGATCTCGGCATCGATCCCGAGCTCGTCGAGCTCCTTGGCCAGGTAGGACCCGGCCTGGTTTACGTAGCGCTCCCTTTCGACGCGCTGCTGCGCTACCAGGCCCTTGATCTCGTTGTACTTGCGCGGGTGCAGCGTCTGGAACGCCAGGTCCTCGAGCTCCCACTTGATCGCGTGGATGCCGAGCCGGTGAGCGATCGGCGCGTAGATGTCGAGCGTCTCGCGCGCCTTTTCGAGTTGCTTCTGCTTGGGCATCGCCGCGATCGTTCGCATGTTGTGCAGACGGTCGGCGAGCTTGATCAGGATGACCCGGATGTCCGTGGCCATCGCGACCATCATCTTGCGGTAGTTCTCGGCCTGCGCCTCGTCGCGCGACTGGAACGTGAGCCCAGTCAGTTTGGTGACTCCATCGACGAGACCGGCGATCTCCTCGCCGAATGCCTCCTGGACCTCGTCGAGCGAGGCGCTCGTGTCCTCGACGGTGTCGTGCAGCAGCGCCGCGCACAGCGTCTCGGTGTCGAGGCGCATGCCGGCGCAGATCTTGGCGACGCCAACCGGGTGGGTGATGAAGTCCTCGCCGGTCTTGCGGCGCTGGTCGGCGTGATGGACGCAGGCGTAGACGAACGCTTCCTCGACCCTCGACCGGTCGACGACGACCGCCGCGTGCTCGGCGTGCTCCTCAACGATCGCAAACAGATCGCCGAGCAGGCGCCGCTCGGTCGCCGTCAGCTCGGCGCGATCGACGGCGCTCTGCTTGCCGGCGTGCTCGACGCGGTCGACCGGCGGCCTGGTGGCGATCAGCGTCGCGGCCGGCGGCGTGGGCGGCGCGCCCTTCCGGGCGTCTGGGCGGCCCCCTGCAGCGCCGTTGCGGGCCTTGGGACCACGGCTCAGACGCTTGGTTGGAGATTTCCGCTGCTCAGGTATCGCCGGCCATCCTCGTATCGTGCTGCGTACGCCCTGAAGGCCGGCGAGCGCTCGAGCGCTGTGCGCTCGGTACCCGCCACCGACAGGGCCTGCAGATCCCGGTCGAGGCTGACGAGCTCCAACTCCGCGAGGACCCTGACCAGACGACCCGCCAGACGCGCCGGACGGCCGTGGGGTCCGTCACCACGGAGCAGGTGCTCGAGCTCCTCACCGGCCACCCTCTCCCGGCGCCTCAGGCCCCGGTAGAGAGCCACGAGCGAAGCGCGGAGACCGTACTCCAGCTCGTGCATCTGCTGTGCAAAGCGTAGCTCAGCGTCACTCCAGCACAAATGGGTAAAGCCGGTACCAGCGCGAAGCACCACCTCTCCGCACATGCCGGACGGCGGATCGAGTACGACCACATGGGCAAATGGGTCGACCAGTCTGGGGTCTAGCTCAAGGGCGTGGTGGCAGACGAGCGCGAACCCGCCGACCCGCGCGCGCAACCCCTCCAGCCGGCGCGCCACGTCGGCGCACACGGCCAGCACCTGGTCGCCCGTGGCGACTGCGTCGGCCAACACCGCCAGGGGGCCGATCGTTCGCCGGTCGAGCACCGTGCGTCCGCCGGCGGGCGCCGCCGGGACGGGGGGTAGCGGCGCTTCCACCTGATCCATCACCTCGCGCAGATACTGACCGCCCTCCCCGAGGACCTCGATCGGCCTCGGCGCGCACGGCCGCGCGTACTTGAGCACGAGCCGTGGCTCCACCGCTCCGTTCCACACGTTGCGCTCGAGCCGGAACGTGGCATCGGCGGGCTCACCCGGTTCGACACCGAGACGGCCTTCGCACCCGAACGAGACCGCCGCCGCCCGCGCCCCGCCGGAGCTGACGGAGAAGCGAGCGTGCCGTCCCTCCCCCATCGACCGCAGGTCCCCGAAGCGCGCTCCGGGTACGAACAGCCTGGGTCCGGGATTGCCCGCCCCGCACGGCTCCAGCAACTCAAGCTCCTCGGCGAGCCCCAATCCGAGCTCGGCCCCGGAGACGACCGCGTCGACCCGCTCCACAGGTTGCAGGAGCTCCGGCGTCAGGACCGCTGCGGCGTGAGCCTCGATCGCGGCGCGGAGCGCATCGAGGCGGCCACCGTGGACGGTAAGGCCGGCGGCCGCGCGATGGCCGCCGTAGCGCTCGAGCTGCTCGGCCGCGGCATGCAGGGCGCCGAGCAGATCGAATCCGGGGATGCTTCGCCCCGAGCCGTGACCGATCCCGTCGCCGTCGATCGCGATCAGGATCGCCGGGCGATGTTGCCGCTCGACCACACGGGACGCGACGATCCCGATCACGCCTGGGTGCCAATCCTCCGCCCACAGGACGTAGGCCGGCCGGGGCCCCAGCTCCGCGACCTGGGCCTCGGCCTCCCAAGTGATCCGCTGCTCGACGGCGCGGCGCTCGGCATTGACGCCGTCAAGCTCGAGCGCGATCTCCCGCGCCCTTTCCGAATCCTCGGTGAGGAGCAGCTCGAGGCCGGCGTCGGCGCGCCGGATCCGCCCGGCGGCGTTGATCCGCGGCGCGAGCCGGAACCCGAGAGCGTGCGCGCTGATCGCGCTCGGGTCCACTCGCGCCACGGTCATCAGCGCGCGCAGGCCCGGCCTCGCGGTTCCAGCCAGCGCGGCGAGGCCCTCGCGGACAAGGCGGCGGTTCTCGCCCTGAAGCGGCATCAGGTCGGCGACCGTCGCGAGCGCGACGAGCTCGATCTCCTCAGCCGCGGTAGCCGCGCCGAGGGCCTCGGCGAGCTTGAAGGCCACGCCGGTTCCGCACAGCTCGGCGCACGGGTAGGCGCACACGCCAGGGTGAACGATTGGACAGGCGGGGAGCAGGCCGTCGGCGCGGGGCGCGTGATGGTCGCTCACGACGACGTCCATCCCCGCCGCGCCGGCGGCGGCCACCTCATCGACCGCGGTGATCCCGCAGTCGACGGTGATCAACAGTCCGTCACCGCGGGCGGCGAGCCGCTGCACCGTCGCCACCGCCACGCCGTAGCCGTCTTCGATGCGGTCGGGTAGGAACCACCCGACATTGGCGCCGAGCGACCGCAGAGCCCGGATGATGATCGCCGTGGCGCACACGCCGTCGACGTCGTAGTCGCCGTGGACGGTGATCCGGGTTCCGGCCTCGATGTGGCGCCGAATCACAGCGGTCGCCGACTCGATCCCGGCGAACTCGCTCCAGTGGTGCCTTTCCCGAGCGTCGAGGAAGTCGCGGGCCAGCCGCGGGTCGGAGAGGCCGCGACGGACGAGCAGCTGGGAGACGATATGGCTAACGCCGAGCTCGCGCTCGAGCGCCAGGGCTGCGGCGAAGTCATAACGGGAAAGCTCGAGCCGCGGACTTGGGCGAGCGGTGGCGCCGGGGGGTTCGGTGGCGACGAGATGCAGCGGTTCTGCTGGCGGCGGTGTGGCGGACCCTGCCAGTGCGGCGGCCTCGGACATGGCGGCAGCGTACGGGCGGGTCCCGACGGATCCCGCGGCCCACCCGCGAGATGGTCACAGAGGCGTGAGTCCGCGCCACGAAGTTGGCTCGGTTTGGGCCGACGGATGCCGCAGACCCGAACTGACGCCTTTTTGTCCCGGAAAACGGGAGAAAATGGCTTCAGTTGGCGCGCCGGACCCGCCAGCGCGAGCGGCGGCCCAGGCGAAACCGGCGACCTATGTCAGGCCGACCGTCGTGAGCGCTTTGGCGCGCTCGCGGCGCACGCCCTCGAAGTAGATCAGCGCAATCCCGATCAGGGCGCCCGGGATCGCCTCGAGCGCGGTCGCCAGATCGGTGGCGTGACGTCCCGGGACATGGAAGCCGCTGACGATGAACCCGAACAGCACGGCGCCGATCAGCGCGCCGACGAACGCTCCGACGATCCCACCCCAGAAGCGATCCGGCAGCCAGATCGTGAAGTGCCAGATGGCGAGGCCCATCATCACCCAGGCGAGAAGACCCATGACTACCTGCGCCTCCCGTGACGGCGGTTACGGGACCGGTTCTTGGGGCGCTTGTCCTTTGGCTCCGTCACCATCCCCTCGTTCTCGGCAATGTCGGGCGCGGGCACCGGCGCGCCGTCGCCATCCGGCTGCGCGGCGCCGTCGCCATCGGGCGGAGTGGCACCGGCGCGGTCCGGCCGTGGCGCGGGCTCGGGCGCCCGGGCGGCGCGCGGAGCACCGTCAGCCGTCCGCCGGGACGGCTTGCGGGCGGGGGCGGCTTCCGTCTCGGGAGTGTGCGCCAGGCGCTTCGTTAGCGTCGAGGTGCGGCCCGGGTGCTCGCGCTCCTCCTCCTCGATCTCGCGCTTCATCTGCTCAAACTCCGCTGCCGAGACGGTTTCGGCCTCGGGCGTGGTGAGCCGTCCCGCGCGGCGGGGCCGCTTCTCCACGGGCTCGACGTCGGCGGCGACGGTGGCGTACGCCGGAACAGTGCCGAACTCCTCCTCGATGCGGCGCCGGCGAGCGCGGTACTGCGGCTCCCGCTCCTTCCAGTGGGTGAGCACCGGCGAGGCGATGAAGATCGAGGAGTAGGCGCCGGACGCGACGCCGATCAGCAGCGCGAAGGCAAAGTCCCTCAGCTCGCCGCCGCCGAACAGAAGCAGCGCGAGAATCGGCATCAGGGTGCAGGAGGTCGTGACGATCGACCGGGTCAGCACCTCGGACATTGAGCGGTTGACGATCTGCGAGAAGGCAGCCCGGGGCATTCGCGGGACGTTCTCGCGAACTCGGTCGAAGACGATGATCGTGTCGTAGAGCGAGTAGCCCAAGATGGTCAGCAGCGCGGCCACCGTCGCTGTCGTCACCACCCGGCCGGTCAGCGCGTACACGCCGCTCGTGATCAACAGGTCGTGCATCAACGCGATCAGGACTGGGATCGCGAACTTCCACTCGAACCGCAAAGCCACGTAGACCGAGATGACCAGCAGCGAGGCGATGATCGCGACGATGGCGCTGTTGGCGACGGTCTTACCGAACGTCGGGCCGACCGACGTCGAGTTGAACGTCCCGGGCCTCAGCCCGAACTTGCTTTGAAGCGCGCTCTTCACGTCCTCGACGCCACCGGGCTGGAGCTGCTTGGAGGAGATCTGCCAGACATAGGGGCCGAGGTCTTTCTGGGTGACCCTCTGGATCGTCGCGTTGGACGCGCCGGCCGCGTTTATGATCGAGTCGATCTGCGATTGGCTCGCGGGATGCTCGAGGCTCGCCGTGATCCGCGTCCCCGAGGTGAAGTCGATACCCAGATTCAGGCCCTTGGCGCCGATCGCCAGCGCGCCGATCAGGAGGATCACCCCGGACATCGAGAAGAAGTAGCGGGAGGCGCCCATGAAGTCGAACTTCCAGACGTGCTTCTTGCCGCCCGCCCCGAGCGCCGACGGCCGCGCGATCATTCGCGACCCGCTCATCGTCATCAGGATCGCCTGCGTCGCCATTACGGCCGTGAACAGCGACACGAACGTGCCGATCCCGAGCGTGAACGCGAATCCCTGGACCTCCGAGGTCGCGAGCACGAACAGGATGAACGCGGTCATGATCGTGACCACGTTGGCGTCGATGATCGCCGTCAGGCCCTTCCGGTACCCGATGGCGATGCCCTGGCGGATTGATCGGCCACCGCGTATCTCCTCCTTGACGCGTTCGAAGATGACGACGTTCGCGTCGGCGGCGACGCCGATTGTCAGGATCAAACCGGCGATTCCCGGCAGGGTGAGCGTGACCGGAATCAGCTTGATCAGGGCGTAGAAGTAGAGCGAGTAAACGGCGAGTCCCGCTACCGCGATCAGACCGAGGATCCGGTAGTAGAGGAGCAGGAAGATCGCCACGACGAGGAGCCCGATCCCGCCGGCGAGGAGGCCCTCATTGAGTGCCTGCTTGCCGAGCGTCGCCGAGACCTGGGACTCCGAGATCAGCTTCAGGTTGATCGGCAGCGCGCCCAGCCGCAGCTGCGTCGCGAGGTCCTGAGCCGTCTGGTTGGTGAAGCCACCGGTGATCTCAGCGCCGTTGCCGCCGATGATCCCGTCCGGGTACTGGTGGTAGTCGATCTGCGGAACGGTGATCAGCTTGTTGTCGAGCGCGACCGCGAAGTGCTGGGTGAGCGACGTCTGGCCGATGCTGTCGAGCTCGCCGCGGTGGGCGATCGTGCCGGTTACGTTCTGGAACGCGGTGTTGCCCTTCGACGTGAATCCGAACGTGACGTCCGGGGTCCCCGTCTGGTCGGTGCTCTGCTGGGGGTTGGTGATCTCGTTGCCCGTCAGCGTCACGTTGTCCTTGAGCACGTAGAACTGGGCGTCGGGGCTCGTGAACTGGGTCTGATGTGAGGAGCTCACATCGGCGGCCTGGAGGACCACGGTCCCGGGCGGCACGATTAGGGTCTCGCCCTCGGCCGCGGTCACGCCGGGAGGGAGGCCCGAGGCCAGGTCCGCCGGGTTGTCGTCCGGTCCGGAGAGGTAGCAGTGCTGGCCGACCTGAGGCGTGACGCCGTAGAACTTGGCGGCGATCTGGCAGGCGCTGCTTCCGGGGGCCCCGAACATGTAGTACTGGTTGCCGAGATGAGAGCTGTTGGCCGAATGCACCGGCGGCTGCTTGGACGCCAACTTGACGGCGTTGTAGAGCGACATGCTCCCGGCGCCCGGGAACCCGGGCCCGCTGCCGGCTCCCTGGCTGAGTGTGACCGACGTCGGGTCCTGAGTCTGCAGGCCGGCCGCTGCGGGCTTGCCGCTCGGCGTGAGGACGTTCGCCTCCCAGTCGTAGAAGTCGAGCTGGGCAGTGGATCCCACCAACTGCTCGGCGCGATGGGTGTCCTGCACGTCCGGGAGGCCGACCGTAATCTGGTTGTCGCCCGAGGTTTGGATCTCCGGCTCGGCCACGCCGAGCTGGTCGACCCGGGAGCGCATGATGTTGACCGCGCGGTTCAGCGCGTCCTGGGTCACGTGCGGCGTCTGTGGGGTCGGCGTCCCCTGGTAGACGAGCTGGGTGCCGCCCTTGAGGTCGAGGCCGAGCCGCGTCGGGAACTGCGTGAGGACGACGGCCGATGCCACGATCAACCCGAGGACGAGGATTAGAACGAAGCCGTATCGCTGGCGATCGGTCATCGACGTCTACGGATGCTACGACGACTTATGGTTTGTGGGGGTAAGAACCACTAGGACGCCGCCGTCGTCGTCGTCATACGCAGGGAAGATGTCGGCTACGGCCTTGGCCGGTAGATCGTGTTCGGCGTTCACCTCGACTGCCTTGTTCTGGACCCGGACCTCCCACTCGAGGGCGGTGCCCACGTGGTCGGTGCCGTCGTCGAAGCGCAGACCGAGCACCTCTTTCAAGGGGCGGCCGATCGCCTGCTCGGTCTTGATCCCGGTCAGCTCGAAGGAGCCACGGCCACAGTCGACGATCCGCGCGTCCTTATCGCAGGCGAAGAACGCGGCGTTCGGCGCCGGGTAGTAATCGTCGAGCAGCTCGAACAGGTAGGCGAAGCCGCATTTGTCGCAGCCGCGGACATCGCTGCGAAACCCTTCGTTGCGCGATTGGGCCATCGACCGATTACCGCAGTGGGGGCAGATGAAGTAGTGCTCGTGTGACATGCGTGCGCTCAGGATAGCCAGGCCGTTCGTCTCGCCCTGTGGCCGGGAGCGTCTCCGCCGCACGTCATGCCGGGCGCCTCGCGCGAGGCATGACGGCCGCCTGCGACACTCCCGCCAAGGTCAGCCGACCACATTGTGTTCCCTCGCTTTAAGAGCTATAGAAGAGTCATCGGCCCGGAGAGCCGGAGACCTAAGTGCTCGTATGCCCGCTTGGTCGCCGCCCGACCCCGTGGGGTTCGCTCGATCAGGCCCTGCTGGAGGAGATACGGCTCGTAGACATCCTCGATCGTGTCTGCCTCCTCGCCAACGGCGACGGCGAGCGTCGAGAGGCCGACCGGGCCGCCGGCGAACTTCTCGCAGATCGCGCGCAGGATCCCGCGATCGAGCCGGTCGAGTCCCTCGTGATCGACCTGGAGCAGATCCAGCGCCTCGCCGGCCACGCGCTCGGTGACCACCCCGCTGTGGCGGACCTCGGCGTAGTCCCGGACGCGCTTGAGCAGACGATTGGCGACGCGCGGCGTGCCGCGGCTGCGACTGGCGATCGAGACGGCGCCGGCGTCGTCGATCGCCACCCCCAGCAGGTGCGCCGAACGACGGACGATCTGCGCGAGCTCCTCCGGGGCGTAGTGCTCGAGTCGGTGCTGGATGCCGAAGCGGTCGCGCAGCGGAGTCGTCAGGAGCCCGGTCCTGGTCGTCGCGCCGATCAGCGTGAACGGCGGCAGCTCGAGCGTGACGACGCGGGCTCCGGCTCCCTGACCGACGGTGATCGGCAGGCAACGGTCCTCCATCGCCGGATAGAACGTCTCCTCCAGCGCGCGGGGCAGGCGATGGATCTCATCGACGAAGAACACCGATCGTGGTTCGAGCGCCGTCAGGAACGCGGCCACGTCCCCCTTTCGCTCGAGCGCCGGGCCTGCGGTCTGCACGAAGGCGACGTCCAGCTCGGCGGCGAGGATCTGCGCCAGCGACGTCTTGCCGAGCCCCGGCGGTCCGGCGAGCAGGACGTGGTCGAGAGCCTCTCCGCGCGCCGATGCCGCCGCGATCGAAACCGCGAGCTGGTCCTTGAGCGCCTCCTGGCCGACGAAGTCCTCGAGCCGGCGCGGCCGCAGGGAGCGGTCGAACTCGTCCTCGGGCAACGCCTCGGGCGCCTGGACCCGGGTGCTCACCGGCGGGCCGTCCTCAGCGCGTGCGCGATCAGATCCTCAGGGCGCTCCCCCGCGGCACCGTCGAGCAGCTCATCGGCTTCCTGGGCGCTGTAGCCGAGTCCGAGCAGGCCCTCGCGCGCCAGCGAGAGCGGGTCGTCGCTGCGGGTGATCGAGATCGCCTGCTCGGGAAGTTCGGTACCAACCTTCTCGCGGAGCTCGACGATGATCCGCTCGGCGGTGCGCTTTCCGATCCCCGGAACCGCCTGGAAGCGGGCGGCGTCGCCGAGCGCGATGGCCTTCAGCAGCTCGCGCGGCGGCCCTCCCGACAGCACGGCGAGCGCGACCTTGGGTCCGACCGATTGGACTCCGAGCAGCATCAGAAACAGCTCGCGCTCTTCCTCGGTGGCGAACCCGTATAGGGCGAGAGCGTCGTCGCGGACAACGAGGTGGGTGTGCAGGACGACCTCCTCGGCGATCGCCGGGACGTGGCGGAGCGTCTGCGCCGAGATCGCAAGCCGGTAGCCGACCCCGCTGCAGTCGATGACCACGTGGTCGGCGCGGCGCACGGCGACCCGCCCGGAGATGAGGGCGATCATCGCGGCGCCCCCGCCACCGCCCGCGCCAGCGGCGCCCGGTTGAGGTCGCAGATCGCGACCGCCAGGGCATCGGCGGCGTGATCGGGCGCCGGCGGCGCATCGAGGCCGAGCAGCCGCGCCACCATCCGCGCCACCTGATCCTTGGCGGCCCGGCCGCTGCCGCACACCGCACCCTTGACCTGCTGGGGCGTGTAGGAGCGGGAGGGCACACCGCGCTGACCGGCGGCGAGGAGCACGACGCCGCGCGCCTGGCCGACAGCGAACGCCGTACGGGCGTTGGCGCCGAAGTACAGCTCCTCGATCGCGATCGCCTCGGGAGCATGAGCGTCGAGGAGCTCCCCCACCCGCTCGTGGATCTCGGCCAGGCGGCGCTCGAGCGCCACGCCCGGCCGAGTGGCGATGACTCCGTCCGCCAGCAGCCGCAGGCGCGAGCCGGCGCTCTCGACGACGCCAAAGCCCGTGCTGGCGGTACCGGGGTCGATGCCGAGCACGATCATGTGAACGGGATTCTCCGTGCGAGGCCGGACGCCTCCCCGATGCGGCCCCGATTGGCGGCGACCTGGTAAACGGCGCTGGGGAGAGGAGGCGAGCGGGCACGATCGCGGCCTTTCGATGGTGCCTAATACGACAATCCCGCGCCGGATGGCGAGGCCTGTCGAGTTGTGCACGAGGAGTGTGCGTAGGTCGACAGGGCTCGGATCTGGCGCCGGTGTTGACGCGCTATGCACCATCCCCGTGACACTCTCGACACACTCCCGGCACAAAGTCGCGACGAAGGCCCTCACGACCGCCCAAACCCCGCGGGCGCCCTCACCCCCTCCCAGCGCCGTCTACTGAGGCGGCGCTACCGGCCAACGCACGCCGTCGGCAGACCCGACGTCCACATGCGGTAGACGCGCCAGGAGTCGACCGTGGCGATCAGCTGCCGGCGGTTCAGACGGGGATCGATCGCCGGGGGTCCTCCGTCGATCGTGTCGTGCGGGCCAACGAACATCACGCCCTGATCGTGCATCGAGGTCCCGACCCGCTCGAGCGTCACGTGCAGCTTGAAAGCGAGGGCCGTCTGCACCGAATGGTTCACCGCGGCGAAGCTCGACTTGCAGGGGAAGACCCCGTCGTGCCCGCCGACGGCGGCCACGGCCGCACTGAGCTGGTTGAGCCGGGTGACCGCCTGGGCGGCGGTCGGCTTCGCCGCGCGCGCCGCGTCGATCCGGCTGATCGTGAACGGAATCGACACCGCGACGAGCACGATCGCCGCCGCGATGCCCATCCCGGGAACCGACAGGCGCCGACCGAGCGCAGCTCCAGCGAGCCCCGCCACCCGCACGAGCCCGACGCCGCCGAGCACGCAGATGATCGCGGCCGCCGGCAGGAAGAATCGCTCCAGGCCGGGATAGCCGTCGAGCGTCATCCCCACGACCAACACCCACCATGCCAGCGCCGCGGCGCCCAGTCCGAGGATCAGACGGTCGCGCTCGCGCCAGGCGACGGCGATCGCGGCCAGGGCGAACACGAGCGAGGGGACGACCTGGAGGTCGGCCCCGCGACGGTTCACCTCAACGAACGGGTCCGACCCGAGGTGACCGTTGTACTCCTGGGCGTGGGTGGCCGCGAGCAGCGGCTGGCCGGTGCTGATCCACGGCGGCACGAACCAGAAGAGCGGGACCGAGAACCAGCCGGCGAGGATCAAGACCGCGAGCCACGGGCTCGGCTGGCGCCGGTAGAGCCAGATGCCGTAGAGGAAGATGAACGGCCACCACTCCGGCCGGATCAGCGAAGCGGCGACGCCGAGCAGGAACGAGAGCACGTGCCGTCCGGCGAGATGCCGGTCCACCGCCCACAGCGACAGGCCAACCAGCATCGGCTCCGAGGTGCCGCGGAACATGTAGTAGAACCAATCCTGGGTGAGGAGCACCCCCGCGGCGGCGAGCAGGCCCGCCGCGATGGGCTCCCAGGAGGCGACGGAGCCACCGGAGGCCTCGCGCCCGCGCCGGACCAGCAGCGAGCCGAGCCGGTAGGCGGCGATCAGCGCCAGCACACCGCCGGTGCGAGCCGTGATCACCCACAGCGTCGGAGCGGAGTTGCCGAACGGCCCGAAGAACGCGGTGAAGATGACCGGCAGGGGTTTCCACGACGGCCCCCCGCCGACGAAGAAGCTCAGGTGGGGGTCGAACACCTCCCGGCCCCACACGATCCACGACCACGGGTCGTAGCTGGGGACGGTCGGGAGCGCCGCGGCGGACAGCGCCGCCACCGCCAGCGACGCGACTACCGAGATCGCGAACGGATACTCGGCCCAGGCCCGTGAAGCGGAGAAGCCCGAGCCCGGGGCGAGCCTAGGTTTGCTCGCGATCGTGCTCACGGGCGCGAGAACCGGCAGCGCAACAACGTGGCGACGACGCGGAAGCCGTCGACGGCGGTGAGCTTCTTGCCCTCCGCCGTCGCGCGGGCGCGGTAGTGGACCGGGACCTCGAAGATCCGCTCCCCCTGCTGGACCAGCCGCGCCGTGATCTCCGGCTCGATCGAGAAGCCCGCGGAGCTGAGGGGAAGGGCACGGAAGACGTCGGTCCGGATCATTTTCTGGCACGTCATGATGTCGTGTAGATACACGTTGAAGAGGACGTTGCACGCCAGTGTGACGCCCTTGTTCCCGAGCACGAACAGGAACGAGTGGCTGGTGTAGCCGTCGAACGCGCGCACGCCGAAGCACGCGTTGGCGCGGCCGTCGATCAGCGGCGGCATCAGCAGCCCGAGGTCGGCGGGGTCGTACTCCAGATCGGCGTCGAAGATCGCCGCGTAGTCGCCGTGGGCCTGGGCGAGCGCGGTCTGAACAGCGGCTCCCTTGCCGCGATTCTCCGGATGCTCGTACAGCCGGACGCGGCCGTCCCAGTCGCCGCCGCGAAGGATCTCGCGCGTCCCGTCCGTCGACCCGTCGTCGACGACGATCAGCTCGAAATCGGCGGGCAACTCGGTCTCCAGAACCTCGGCGATCGCGCGCTCGACGCGCTCGCGCTCGTTGTAGACGGGCATCAGGATCGAAAGCATTGGGAGCGTGGTTCGCAGTCGACTGAAGCGGTGCCGGATGTCGGGCAACCGCGAGGAACGGCGATGCTAGCGAACGTCGCTGGCATGAGAGAGGATCCCGGGATGGACTTCGAAGCGGCGGGACTCCTCGATGGGCTCGAGGGCGAGGATCGTGCCGCGCGAGAGCGGTTGCTCGAGCAGCTCGCCAGCGAGGGCGTCGGGCTCGAGGAGCTGAAGCAGGCCGTGGCGGAGGAAAGACTCGCCCTGCTCCCGGTCGAGCGAGCCCTCGGTGGCGACCGGACCGCCCGCGAGATCGAGCAGGAGACCGGAGTGCCGGCAGACGTAACGCTCCGGATCAGGCGGCTGAGCGGCCTCCCGGAGGTCGGTCCCGATGACCCGGTGTTCACTGCCGGGGAGCTCGAGGCAGCCAAGTCGGTCAAGCTGTTCCTCGACGCCGGCTTCAGCGAGCAGGCGATCGCGCAGATCACCAGGGTGATGGGCGAGGGCATGGCGCGGCTCGCGGCGACGATCACGGCCGTCTTCGGCAACACGTTCCTGCAGAGGGGAGACAGCGAGGAGGACGTGGCGCTTCGATTCGCGACGCTGGCCGAACAGCTGACGCCGGCGCTCACGCCGGTGCTGGTGGCCGTTTTCAATGGACACCTCCGCGAGGCCGTCAGCCGCGGCGTGCTGGGACGGGCGGAGCGCGAAGCCGGGGAGATCCCCGATGCGCAGGAGCTCGGGGTGTGCTTTGCCGATCTCGTCGGGTTCACGCGGCTCGGCGGCGAGGTCGAGGTCGAGGATCTGGGCGCCGTCGCGGGGCGCCTCGCCGAGCTGGCCGCCGAAACGACCGTCGCACCGGTGCGATTGGTCAAGACGATCGGCGACGCGGCGATGTTCGTCAGTCCGGAGATCCCTCCACTCGTGAACGCCGCCCTATCGCTCGTCGAGGCCGTCGAAGCGGCCGAGCTGCCCGCCCTGCGCGCCGGGATCGCCAGCGGCCCTGCCACCCTGCGCACTGGCGACTACTACGGAAATTCGGTCAACCTTTCCAGCCGCGTGACCGGCATCGCGCGTCCGGGCAGCGTCCTGTGCACTGAGGCCGTGCGCGACGCCGCGCGCGAGGACTTCGAGTGGTCGTTCGCCGGCCGGCACCGGCTCAAGGGGGTCGCCGAGACGATCCCTCTGTACAGGGCGCGGAGGCTGGGCAGCGCCGAGCCCGACGGAGAAGCGTCTAAGAGACCGAGAGCAGATCGACGACGAAGACGAGCGTCGCGTTAGGCGGGATCGACGGCGGGCTGCCGGTCTTCCCGTACCCGAGGCTCGGCGGGATGATCAGCTCGCGCCGGCCGCCGACCTTCATCCCGGGGATGCCCTTCACCCAGCCGGCGATCACGTTGCCGTTGGTGAGCGCCGTGCTGAAGGTCTGGTGGCGGCTCCACGAGGAGTCGAACTCCTTGCCTCCCTTGTAAAGAACCCCGACGTAGTTGACCGTGACGGTGCTGCCGGGCGTCGCGGTCTTGCCGGTCCCGGTGATCAGGTCCTTGGTGACGAGTGTCTTGGGGGCGGGCGTGGTCGGAACCGTGACCGCGGGCTTCTTGGAGAGCGGCGAGGGCGGCGCCGGCGTGGTGACGGTGGTGCTCGTCGTGCTCGGCGTTGTCGACGTCGTTGACGGCGTCGTGATCGCGGCCTCCGTGGATCCGCCGGACGGCGCCGGCTGGATCCCCGGCGCCTTGCTGGAGCTACCGCACGCGGCGAGGCCGATCGCCAGCAGCACCGTGGCAGCTATGGCAAAGGAACGTTTGGTCATCGAAGCCGGTGAGAGTAGCGGTCGATCTGCGGTCGTGCGTAAGAGTTTGATCAGCCGGCGATCCGCTCGAGCACGGAGGCGTCGACGTCGAAGTTCGCGTGGACCGCGCTCACGTCGTCGGATTCCTCGAGGGCGTCGATCAGCCTGATCAGCTTCGCGGCGTCCGCCTCGTCGACCGGTACGCGCACCTTGGGACGCTGCACGAGGTCGGCGCTCTCGATCTCCACGCCGGCCTCGATCAGGGCTTCGCGGACGCGGCCGAGATCCGCGGGTTCGGTGATCACCTCGTACACGTCGTCGTCGAGCGAGATGTCCTCCGCGCCGGCGTCGATCGCGCTCATCAGGTCATCCTCGTCGTAGCGGCTGGCATCGACGACGATCACCCCGCGCTTGTCGAACAGATACGAGACGGATCCCGGTTCGCCGAGACTCCCACCGTGCTTGGAGAGGATGTGGCGCACATCGGCGCCGGTCCGATTGCGGTTGTCGGTCAAGGCGTCGATCAGCAATGCGACTCCACCGGGTCCGTACGCCTCGTAGACGACCGTCTCGATCTGGTCGGCATCGACACCCTCGCCGGTTCCCTTGGTGATCGCGCGCTCGATGTTGTCCTTGGGCATCGAGGCGTCGCGGGCCTTCTGGATCGCCAGGGCGAGCGCGGGGTTCCCGTCAGGATCCCCCCCGCCCTCGCGGGCGGCGACCGTGACCGCGCGGGCGAGCTTCGTGAACTGCTGGCCGCGCCGGGCGTCGACGACCGCCTTCTTGTGCTTGATCGAATGCCATTTTGAGTGACCGGACATCACCCTCAAGTCTAGATCGCAATGGCAGCCCAAGGCTTTGGATCCACCCGCATGTATGCCGACTGAGATCCAGCGCGCGACCGCACGGCGGCACGGAATAGCTAGGCTGCGTCCGACCGTGAGCGTGATCGGCAACCCCGAGATCTTCAAGGCCTACGACATCCGCGGCCTGTATCCGGACGACATCGACGTCGACGGGGCCGTGATGATCGCCCGGGCGTTCACCCACGTGCTCGCCCGACTGGAGCAGAAGCCGGCCGGCGAGCTGCGAATCGGGCTCGCCCACGACATGCGCTTGAGCGCTCCCGAGCTGGCGGCCGCCTACTGCGAGGGGATGTGCAGCGAGGGCGCCACCGTGCTGAACGCGGGCCGCGTCGCGACCGAGATGCTCTACTACCTGGTCGGCTCGCACGAGCTCGATGGCGGGCTGATGTGCACCGCCTCGCACAACCCCAAGGGGTACACCGGCGCCAAGCTCGTCAAGCGGGGCGCGATCGCCCTGTCGGGCGACGCCGGCATCGGGGATGTCAGGGCCAAGATCGAGGCCGGCCTCGGCGATCCGCCCGGCGGCGGGACGGTCGAGGACGTCGACGTCGCTCAGGACTTCCAGCGGGCGGCGCTGAACTTCATCGAGCCGAGCGCGGTCAAGCCGCTGCGGGTCGTCGGCGACGGGGGCAACGGCATGGCCGGGCCGATGGTCGGGCCGCTGCTCGAGAAGCTGGGGCTCGATCTGATCAGGGCGTACTGGGAGCCCGACGGCAGCTTTCCCGATCACGAGCCGAATCCGCTGCTGCCCGAGAATCGCGAGTTCATCATCCGCGAGGTCGTGCAGCGCAGCGCCGACCTCGGGATCGCCTGGGACGGAGACGCAGATCGGTGCTTCTTCATCGACGACAAGGGCGCGTTCGTCGACGGCGATTTCCTGACGGCGCTGCTCGCCGAGTCGATGCTGAGGAAGAATCCCGGCGCCACGATCCTGTACGACGTTCGGGCGAGCCGGGCGGTTGCCGACGTGGTCGAGGGCGCAGGCGGTCGGGCGCTGATGAACCGCGTCGGTCATGCGTTCTTCAAGACGCGGATGCGCGAGGAGGACGCCGTGTTCGGCGGCGAGGTGTCGGGTCACTACTACTTCCGCGACTTCTACTGCGCGGACTCCGGGACGATCCCCGCGCTGCTGATCCTCGAGCTGCTCTCGCGAGCGCGGCGCGCCGATGTCGGAACTGCTCGAGCCGTACCGCTCGCGCTACTTCATCTCCGGCGAGATCAACTCGGAGGTTGGCGATCAGGACGCGAAGATCGAGGAGCTCTCGGCCCGCTACGCGGACGCCCACCAGTACCGGCTCGACGGCCTCTCGGTCGAGTACGAGGATTGGCATTTCAACGTCCGCCCTTCCAACACCGAGCCCCTGTTACGGCTGTGCCTGGAGTCGCTCCGTTCTCGCGAGGACATGGAGCGGCGCCGCGACGAGGTGCTCGCCGTGATCCGGGCGTGACGGTCCCCGATCCGGACGCCACGGCGACGTCCACGCCAGACGACTCGCTCGCCCTCGCCGCCCGCGCCGGGATTCACCGGCTCGCGATCCCCACGCCGTTCGCCGTAGGCCGCGTCAACTGCTACCTGATCGAGGACGAGCCGCTCACGCTCGTCGACACCGGCCCGAACTCGGGCAAGTCGCTCGACGAGCTCCAGCAGGCGCTGGCACGGCACGGACGGACGATCGAGGAGCTCGGATTGATCGTCCTCACCCACCAGCACGTGGACCATCTCGGGCTGCTCGAGATCCTGGTCCGGCGCTCCGGTGCCGAGGTCGCCGCCTTCCACGAGCTCACCGGATATCTCGCGAACTTCAGCGCCAGCGCGGCCGCGGACGACGAGTTCGCGCAGGCGATCATGCGCATGCACGGCGTCCCCGAGGACCTCGCCACCGTGCTCGGCTCGGTCGGCTCCGCCTTCAGGGTGTTCGGCTCGAGCGGCCAGGTGACGCGACCCCTCCACGATGGCGACACGCTGGCGTTGGGCGCCCGCCAGTTCCACGTCCTTCATCGTCCGGGTCACAGCCCCTCGGACACGATCTTCTTCGACGAGGACCGGCGGATCCTGATCGGCGGCGACCATCTGCTGGGGCGCATCTCCTCAAATCCCGTGATGTCCCGCCCATTGACCGGTGACTCGACCAGCGTCCGGCCGCCGGCACTGCTGAATTACATCGAGTCGCTGCGGGCCACGCGCGAGCTCCCCATCGGGCTCGTGCTGCCGGGGCATGGCGATCCGATCATCGACCACGCCTCGCTCATCGACGAGCGGTTGCGAATGCACGAGCGCCGAGCGCGGAAGATCCTGGAAATCCTCGGACCGGGCCCGCTGACCGCATACGAGATCGCGCTCGCGATCTGGGGAAACGTCGCCGTTACGCAGGCATATCTGACCCTGTCCGAGGTCCTCGGGCACCTCGACCTGCTCATCAGCGACGAGCGGGCCAGGCAGACGGAAAGCGACGGCGTCATCCGGTTCGACGCGCTCGGCCAGCGTCGCCTTAGAGACCGGTAAGAATCTGGCCGCTGAACTCGCGGCATTGCTCGCAAATGCCGATAGAGACGGCAAATGGCGCGCCACATCGACCGCGCCCACGTCGATCCCACCCCGACTCCGGGACCGAAGCGGCCGGGCCAGGTCACCCCTAATTTTTCGGAGCTGCTGGAGCAGGTGCCCGCGATCGTCTACGTCGCGGACTCAGGTGACGCCGGGCAGTGGCATTACGTGAGCCCGCAGATCCAGGCGATCCTCGGCTACTCGCCCGAGGAATGGCTCGGCGACGCCCGGCTCTGGTCACAGCGCCTGCACCCCGACGACCGCGAGCGCGTGATCGCGATCGAGACCGAGCACATCGGGCGGACGCCGACCGATGGCGCGGTCGAGTACCGGATGTTCCACCGCAACGGCGATCTCGTGTGGATCCGTGACGATGCCGCGCTCGTGCGCGACAGCGACGGCGTGGAGCGCTGGCACGGCGTCCTCTCCGACATCAGCGAGCAGAAGCAGGCCGAGGCAGAGCTCGCCCGCAGCGCCGCCCAGCAGGCTGCCGTGGCGCGTCTGGGCGAGCATGCGCTCGAAGGGGCGAGTCCGCACGAGTTGATGGAAGAGGTCGTCGGCTGCGTCGCGACCCTGCTCGACGTCGAGGTTGCGGGCGTCCTGGAGCTCATCCGCGAGGACCATTGCTTCATCCTGAGGGCGGGGGTCGGATGGCCGCTCGGCGCGGTTGGCAAGTTCCGCTCGCCGATCGGGAGCAAGTCGCAGTCGGGCTACACGATCCTCGGGCGCGCCCCGGTCGTGGTGCCTGACTGGTCGGCCGAGACGCGGTTCCAGCAGTCGCGGATGCTGCGCGACCTCGGCATCCAGAGTGGCGCGTCGGTGACGATCGACGGCCCGGCGGGGCCGCTCGGGGTGCTCGGCGTCCAGTCGACACAGCCGCGTACCTACACCGCGGGGGACGTCGACTTTCTCCAGGCCCTGGCGAACGTCCTCGCCGACGCGCTCGAGCGCCAGGCGATCGAGGACCGGATCCGCCACCGCGCGCTCCACGACCCGCTGACCGGCCTGCCGAACCGGGTGCTGTTCCTGGATCGGCTGGAGCACGCGCTCTCGCGGCTGGAGCGGCGCGGTGGTCTCGCGGCGATCCTGTTCCTCGATCTCGACCGCTTCAAGCTGATCAACGACAGCCTCGGCCACCAGATCGGCGACGAGCTGCTGGCCGCCGCGGCCCCGCGGTTGAAGCGCGCGGTCCGGGCCAGCGACACGGTGGCCCGGTTCGGAGGCGACGAATTCGGGATCCTGCTCGAGGATGTGAGCAACGAGCGCGACGCGATCGAGATGGCTGAGCGGATCGCATCGGTGTTCACACGGCCCTTCGTGCTGGCCGGCAGCGAGCACTTCATCACGACCAGCATCGGGATCGCGATCGCCCGTGGCGGCGAGCTGCCCGCGGAGCTCATTCGTGACGCCGATGCCGCCATGTACCGTGCGAAGGAGCGCGGGAGCGCGCGCTACGAGCTGTTCGACGAGGCGATGCGCGGTCGCGCCATCAACCGGCTACGCGTCGAGCACGACCTGCGCCGAGCGCTGGAACACGAGGAGCTGCGGCTCGCCTACCAGCCCGTGGTGTCGCTGCGCGACCACACGATGGTCGGCGTCGAGGCGCTCGTCCGCTGGGACCATCCCGAGCGCGGCCTGATCGAACCGGGCGAGTTCATCCCCGTGGCGGAGGAGGGTGGGTTGATCGAACCGATCGGACGCTGGGTTCTCGAACACGCATGCCGCGACGCCGTCAAGTGGCACCGCGCCTGGCCGGACTCCGCACCGCTCGAAATCTCCGTCAATCTGTCAGCGGCTCAATTCGCCAAGGGAAGTCTCACCGAGCTGATCGCGGGGGTGCTTCGTGCGACTGGCCTCGATCCGGCATCGCTCAGCCTCGAGATCACGGAGGGCCTCCTGCTGAGGGACGGCGACATGGTGACCGAGGCCCTGCGCGAGCTGAAGTCGACCGGAGTGCGCCTCGTGCTCGACGACTTCGGCACCGGCTACTGCTCTCTTGCCTACCTGACCCGCCTGCCGCTCGACATGCTGAAGATCGATCGCTCGTTCGTCGAGGGCCTCGGGTCCGCGGACCAGAGCACCGCGATCAGCGAAGCGATCGTGGTGATGTCCCGTGCCCTGTCGCTGAAGGTCATCGCCGAGGGCGTCGAGAACGCCGTTCAGGCGAGCGAGCTGGAGCGGATCGGATGCGAGTTCGCACAGGGATTCCACTTCTCGCCGGCCCTTCCGGCCACCGAGATCACCCGGATCCTGGAGCACGGTCTTCCCTGGGCGACGCCGGCGGGCGATCCCCGGCCGGCCTGATCAGGGATACGCCGAATTTGCCGGCCGCAGCGGCGAGACCGTAGCGGTCCGGCACTCGTAGGCTCCGCCCGGGATCGTCGTCACGAGCGTGTGGGTGTCGTCGGGCGGGATCACCTGCAGTCCGTAGGCGGTCGTGCAGTCCGCGGTAGAGGTGACGCCGTGGGTGACGCCGAGGCGGAAGGAGACCGCGTCGCCCGGCGCGATCACGAGCGGGACTTCGGGCGCGGTCCCGAAGAAGTCATGCGTGGTCCGCGTCGACTCCGTCGGCAGCGCCCCGCCACCCTTGTCGAGGAAGAGGACGCCCGGGAACCCGTACGTATGGCAGCTGCGAGAGCTGGTGTTGCGCAGCGCGAACCCGAGCTCTCCGTGGCCGGTGGCGCCTTGCTGGCCTAGGTAGGAGAGCGCGAGATCCGCGGCTACGCACGGCGGTGGCCCGGCCGCGTCGTCGTGGTCGACGCGGTGGTGGTGACGACGGTCGTGGTCGTCGCCGGCGCCGTCAGTCGAGGTGCTCGTGCTGGGCGTGGTAGTGGCGGAGCTCGTCGACGGGGCGTCCTGCGTCGTGCTCGTGGCGGCCGAGTTGCCCGAACCGCCACAGGCGGCGAGCGTGAGCGCGATCGACGCGGACACGACCAGCGCGCACGAGTCTCATGGGGTGGTGTTCGGGCATCAGTGCCTCAGATCCTGCCGCAATCGCGGTGCCGCCGACGGCCGACCGGGGTGCCACTATCCATTCCGTGGCGGAACTCGACCAGCCCTCCGCGCAGCAGGTGGGCGCTCTTCCGCCACCTCGGCGGCCGTATCCGCCTCCGGCGGCAACGGAGCCCTTGTGGCCGGCGCTGGCCGCCATTCTGTTCGCGATCGGCCTCCAGCTGCTGCTTCCCAACCGTGTGACGGCGGGTCCGCGATGGCTGCTTGCCGGCGCTCGAAGCGGTGCTGCTCGTCGCGCTGTTGTTCGCCTCGCCCCGCGAGCTCGAGGCACCTCATCCGCGTTCGCAAGTTCCTGACCCGGAGCCTCACCGCGCTGGTGAGCGTCGCCAACACCATCTCGCTGGCGCTTCTCACGCACCAACTTCTGCACCACAACGTGACGAACGGTCGTGGACTGGTCTTCGCCGGAGCGCTGATCTGGCTGACCAACGTGATGATCTTCGGCCTGTGGTACTGGGAGACCGATCGCGGCGGGCCGGGCATGCGCGCCGCCGGTCGTGACGGCACGCCCGACTTCCTGTTCCCGCAGATGACCGACGACGCGATCGAGCCTCATCAACTGGCGTCCTCAGTTCATCGACTACCTCTACGTCTCACTGACCAACGGCCTGGCCCTCAGCCCCACCGACACGATGCCGCTCTCGCGCACGGCGAAGTCGCATCATGGGGGTCCAGTCGCTGATCTCGGTGGTGACGATCGCCCTGATCATCTCGCGCGCGGTGAACATCCTCCAGTAGCCGTTTGCGGTAGACCGGCGGGCGGTACGGTTGCATCCGATGGAGCGATCCGAGGCGCAGCGCCCCCGGCCACCCGGCACGCACGAATCCCAGGCCGAGGCGCAAGATCGACTGGGAGCTCATCGCCTGCGGCTTCCAGGGCCACGCGCTGTTCGGGGTGGATGCCGCCGAGGTACGGCCGCAGGACGCGGCGATCGTGCGCCAGCGCGGTGGTGTTCGCTGGTTTCGCTGTCTGCGCTGCGACAGCTGGGTCGTCCTCCCGGTGCCCGAGGCGCCGACGACGGTTCATCCGCCGGACCGCCAGCAGATCAAGGTGCCGTTGCGCGGCAAGGCCCTGCGGGACAAGGTCGTGCTGCGGCTGATCGCCGTCGACCGCGCCATCCACTTCACGATCCTGGTCCTGCTCGGCGCCGCCGTGCTGCTGTTCGCCAGCCACGAGAACAGCCTGCGCGACACCTACTACCGGATCCTCACCGACCTGCAGGGCGGAGTCGCCGGCGGCCCGGTGCAGAACTCGGGGCACGTCGGCATCCTGCACGAACTCGACAAGCTCTTCTCGCTGCGGTCGAGCACGCTGCGGGTGGTGGGTATCGCTCTGCTCGGATACGGGCTGCTCGAGGGGATCGAGGCGGTCGGCCTGTGGCTCACGAAACGCTGGGCCGAGTACCTGACGTTTCTCGCGACCACGATTCTGCTGCCGCTGGAGATCTACGAGATCGTCAACGGCGGATCGGCTTTGAAGATCATCGGCTTCATCATCAACCTGGCGGTCGTCGTCTACCTGCTGTACGCCAAGCGGCTGTTCGGACTGCGCGGCGGCGGCGCCATGGACACGGCAGAACGGGCGCGTGCCATCAGCTGGGAGACGATCGAGCGGGCGACCCCGCCAGAGGCCGCGATGGCCGCTCACGCCGGGGACGGCCGGTGACGACCGAGGCCGACACGCTCGAGGATCAGATCAGGCAGATCGGCGGCGATCTCGCCTCGGCGTTCCCTTCCAGCACGCGGCATCCGCTCCGAGCGCTCGATTCCCGGGCGATGGAGCTCGCCTCCAGCGACCGCGAGCTGCGGGCGGCGCTGTTCCGGTTCGTCGACGTCGTTCCGGCGTGCCGCTCGCTCGACGATCTCGCGCGCCATCTGACCTCGTTCCTCGAAGAGGTTCCCGAGGCGCCGCTGCCGATCTCGGCGGCGATGAAGATCGCCAACACCAGAGGCCGGGCGTACCGCTCTCGGCGCGGCCGCGGCCGGCGGCGTCAGGCACATGGCGCACCGGTTCATCGTCGGCGAGGATCCGCACGCGGCGCTGGGGGTGCTCCGCGGCCTGTGGGAGCGCGGCGTCGCCAGCTCAGTCGACCTGCTCGGCGAAGCGACCGTGACAGCAGCCGAGGCCGACCGCTACGCCGAACGCTGCGCCGGGGCGCTCGAAGAGCTCGCGGTCGCCGCCCGTCGCTGGCCGAGCCGCCCCATCCTCGAGCAGGACAGCACCGGCGCCCTTCCGCGCGCAAACGTTTCGGTCAAGGTCTCAGCGCTGACGCCGATGCTCAGGCCCGACGCTCCCGAGATCGGGCGCCGCGACGCCTCGGCGCGCCTACGGCCCCTGCTCGCCCGCGCCCGTGACCTGGGTGCCCACATCCACATCGACATGGAGTCGCTCGACTCGCGGGAGGCGGTGCTCGAGCTCGTGCTCGAGGTGCTTTCGGAGGAGGAGTTCGCGACGGGTCCGTCGACGGGCGTGGTACTTCAGGCGTACCTGCGCGATTCCCCGGAGCAACTCGACCGTCTGCTCGAGTGGGCCGCCTCCTCCGAGCGGACGCCGCCGCTGCTGGTCAGACTGGTCAAGGGCGCCTACTGGGATCATGAGCTCGTCGAGGCGCGCCAGCACGGCTGGCCGGCGCCGGTGTTTGAGGTCAAGGCGGACTGCGACCGCAATTTCGAGCACCTGACCCGGCGGCTCCTGGAGGCCCGTCCGGCAGTGCGGGTGGCGGTCGCGTCGCATAACCTGCGGTCGGTCTCGCACGCGATCGCCGTCAACCGGTTGGCCGGCGGCGAGGACCGCGATCTGGAGCTCCAGGTCCTCCGCGGCCTCGGCGATGAGCTCCAGGCAGCGCTGGCCGCCCGGGGGCATCGCGTTCGGACATATTGCCCGGTCGGCGACCTCGTGGCGGGCATGGCGTATCTGGTCCGGAGGCTGCTGGAGAACACCAGCAACGAGTCGTTCCTCCACGAGCAGGCGCAGGGCGTGCCACTCGAGACGCTGCTGGCGCCGCCCTAGAGTAAGTGTTGTGTCTGGGCTGCCGCCATTCGCCAACGAGCCGATCCTGGAGTTGCGCCGCGCCGCCGTGCGGTCGCAGCTGACCGACGCGCTCGCCGCGGTTGACCAGACGCTGCCGCTCGAGGTTCCGGTGATGGTGGGCTCGGACGTCCGCAGCGCCGATGGCGCCGCGATCGATTCGACCGATCCCGGCGACCCGGATCGCCTCGTGGCCCGGGCCGCGGTGGCGAGCGAGCGGGACCTGGATGCCGCGATCGCCGAAGCCAGCGCCGGTTTGCGCGTGTGGAGCGACCGATCCGGCGAGGAGCGGGCAACCGCGCTGATCGGCGCCGCCGCGTGGATGCGCGAGCGGCGGCTCGAACTGACCGCGCTCGAGGTCCGCGAGTGCGCCAAGCCCTGGCCCGAGGCCGACGCCGACGTGTGTGAGGCGATCGACTTCCTCGAGTACTACGGGCGTGCCGGGATCGAGCTCGACCGCGGGCGGCCTGTCCTCCAGGTCCCCGGTGAGCGCAACGAGCTCCGGTACGTGCCCCGTGGCGTGACGGCTGTGATCTCGCCGTGGAACTTTCCGATCGCGATCGCATGCGGGATGACCGCCGGGGCACTCGCGGCGGGCAATACCGTGGTGCTGAAGCCCGCTGAGCAGTCGCCGGGCTGCGCCCTGCGGATAGTGCAGGCGCTCCGCGCCGGCGGCGTTCCCCCGGCCGCGATCTCGTTGTTGCCCGGTGAAGGCGATGTCGGCGCGGCGCTGGTCCGCCGGCCCGAGGTCGCGACGATCGCGTTCACCGGCTCGCAGCCCGTCGGCCTCGAGATCATCCGCGCCGCCGCCGAGATGGCCCCCGGCCAGAAGCACATCAAACGCGTCGTCGCCGAGCTCGGGGGCAAGAACTGCGTGATCGTCGACGCCGATGCCGATCTCGATGAAGCCGTGCCGGCAATCGTGTCCTCGGCTTTCATCTACGCGGGACAGAAGTGCTCCGCGGCGGCCCGGGTCTTGGTCCACGAAGCGATCGCCGACCAGCTGATCGAGCGTGTCGCGGGCGCTACCCGCGTCCTCGTCGTGGGCCAGGCGGGCGATTTGGGCACCGAGGTGCCGCCGGTGATCGAACGTGCGGCCCAGGAGCGGGTCGCGAGATACGCCGCGCTCGCCGAGCGCCAGGGAACCGTCGTCGCGCGGGCGGAGCCGGTGCCCGACCGGGGCTGGTTCTGCGCCCCAACCGTCGCCGCCGACCTCGAGCCAGGCTCCCCGGTCCTCGACGAAGAGATCTTCGGGCCCGTCCTGGCGATCGACCGGATCCGCGACGTCGAGCACGGCTGCGAGATCATCGACGGCCTCCCGTTCGCCCTCACCGGCGGGCTGTTCGCCCGTGACCCGGCGACGGTCCGCTACGTCCGCGACCGGACCCCGGTGGGGAATCTCTACGTCAACCGCGGGATCACCGGCGCGATGGTGGGCCGGCAGCCGTTCGGCGGCAACCGGCTGTCGGGAAACGGTACTAAGGCAGGCGGCCCGGACTACCTGCTGCATTTCGTCGAGCCCCGAGCGTTGACGGAGAACACGATGCGCCACGGGCTCATGGTCTAGATCGGTCGGGAGGTCTTGATTTCTCGGGCGGATCGGTCGATCATCGAACCAGGCGATGATGGTTCATCCATCAGTAGCGTGGAAGGTGGTGCTGACGATCGCGCTCGCGGCCGCGATCTTCATCAGCCTGTACGCTCGGGCGCCACGCCGCGCGATCTCGGGCACCGACCTGCGGCGGCTGGTCATCACGGCACTCGGGCTCTACGCGGTCGGCGGCGCGGCATCGCTCTCCCACCATGCCGTGCTCGCGGCCGTCGTCTACGCGGCCGGAATCGTCGTGTGCGCGTTCGCCGCCTGGCTGTCCCGCGGGAGCGATTCGGAGGATCCCCCGGGGGGCGAGGAACCGGTCGACGAACAGCCGCCGCCCGAGCCCGACGGCCTGCCGACGTTTGACTGGGCCACGTTCGAGCGGGAGTTCCGGGCCTACTCCGACCGCGAGCCGGCCGGCGTCGACTGAGGCTTCAGCCGGCGGCCGCGCGGCCGTTGCGGCCGTTGGGGCCGAGAATCAGCTCGTGGAGGCGAGTTTCACCCGTCAGCTCGGGGTGAAACGCCACCGCGACGACGTTGCCCTGCCGCACGGCCACCGGATGGCCGTCCACGGCCGCGAGCACCTCGACGTCATCGCCGGCCTCGGCGACCCACGGAGCGCGGATGAAGACGGCGTGAACGGGGGCACCGGCGATGCCCTCAAGCTCGAGGTCGGCCTCGAAGGACCGCAGCTGGCGTCCGAACGCGTTGCGCTCCGCGGTGATGTCGAGCGCCCCGAGATGGTTGCGGTCGAGCATGATCATCCCGGCACACGTGCCGAGCACCGGAGTCCCCGAGCGGATGAGCTCGAGCAGAGGCTCGGCCAGCCCCTCGCGTTCGATGCCGAGCGTCATCACGGTCGACTCGCCGCCGGGGATGATGAGCGCGTCGAGCCCCTCAAGGTCGGCGGGGACACGGACCTCGCGTGGCTCGGTACCGAGCGAGCGCAGGATCTTCGCGTGCGCCTCGAAACCGCCCTGGAGCGCGAGGATGCCGACGCACTGTCCGACCTGCCCAGGTCCGGGCACGGTTGACTTACCAGCCGCGCGGTGCGAGCAGTTGCTCGGTCTCGAGCTTCGAGCTCTCGAGGCTCATCATCGGCTGACCGAGTCCAGTCGAAGCCGACGCGACGCGAGCCGGATCGTTGTAGTGCGTCGTCGCCTCCACGATCGCCCGAGCGCGCCGTTCCGGGTCCTCGGACTTGAAGATCCCCGAACCAACGAACACCCCCTCGGCGCCGAGCTGCATCACCAGCGAGGCGTCGGCCGGCGTCGCGATCCCGCCCGCGCAGAACAGCACGACGGGTAGCCGGCCGTCCTGCGCGACTCGCCGAACGAGCTGGAGGGGAGCGGCGAGCTCCTTGGCCGCGGTCGCGAGCTCGTTCTGGTCGAGCGTCGTCAGCCGCCGGATCTCGGAGCGGATCAGACGGAGATGGCGGACCGCCTCGACGATGTCGCCGGTCCCGGCCTCGCCCTTCGAGCGGATCATCGCCGCCCCTTCGCCGAGCCGGCGCAGCGCCTCACCGAGGTTCGTCGCGCCGCACACGAACGGCACCTTGAACGCCCACTTGTCGATGTGGTTGGCCTCGTCAGCGGGAGTCAGCACTTCCGATTCGTCGATGTAGTCGACCTCGAGCGCCTCGAGCACCTGCGCCTCGGCGAAGTGCCCGATCCGGGCCTTCGCCATCACCGGGATCGTGACGGCTTGCTGGATTCCCTTGATCATCGCCGGGTCGCTCATCCGCGCGACGCCGCCATCGCGCCGGATGTCAGCCGGCACGCGCTCGAGCGCCATCACGGCAGCGGCGCCGGCGTCCTCGGCGATCTTCGCCTGCTCGGCTGTGACAACGTCCATGATCACGCCGCCCTTCAGCATCTCGGCCAGGCCGGCCTTGACGGTGAATGTCGCCTCGTCGCGCAGAGTGCCGTTTTCGTCGCCCATCGGGTCCCGAGTGTAGCTTGGCGGTAGCGTGTCACGGAGTGACTGAACGGTCCGTTTTTGTCCCGCAAGATGGACGCTTTGTCGCAACGGAGCTCGCGCGCGGACCCTGGGACCCGGGCGCGCAGCACGGTGGCGCGCCGGCTGCGCTGCTGATGCGGGCATTCGAAGAGCTCCCGACGGCCGACGGGCTCATCGTCAGCCGGGTGACCTATGAGTTCCTGCGCCCGGTGCCGATTGGCGAACTGTCGGTGGCGGCGGAGGTCGTCCGGCCGGGACGACGGGTCCGGCTACTGGAGGGGTCGATCACCGGCGCCGACGGCGTCGAGCTCGTCCGGGCTCGCGCGCTGCAGCTCCGTCCGCCCGATCCGGATGTTCCGCGCACCCCCGATCTGCCTCCGCCGCCTGGCCCGTCGAATGGCCATGCGAGCGACTTCCGGCCGCCGTACCGCCCGATGTTCGCCTCGGACGCGGTCGACATCCGGCTCCTGGGCGGCGGCTTTCACCAGGCCGGTCCCGCCACCGCGTGGTTCCGGCTCCAGGTGGCCATGGTCGCCGGCGAGGTGCCATCGCCGCTCCAGCGGCTCGCGGCGGCCGGAGACTTCGGCAACGGGATCAGCGCGGCACTGCCCTGGGACGAGTACGCCTTCATCAATCCGGACCTGACGCTCTACATCGACCGCGAGCCGGTCGGCGAGTGGATCTGCCTCGATGCCCGGACGACCCTGGCGAGCAACGGGATCGGCACCACGGAGAGCGTGCTCTACGACGAGCGCGGCCGGGTCGGGCGGGCGATGCAGGCGCTGGTCGTCGGCGCGCTCTGAGGTCCCGCCTGTCAGCGCTCGTCACGCCGGCGGAGGGACGACAGCTGATGAGGACCTCGCGGTCGTGCTCGGAGAAGTCGTGGCTCAGCGTGAGCTGCTCGCCGGTGTCCTCGATCCGGGCGGTGATCGTCGCGACTCCGTCGGCGAACGTCAGCGCCGCGATCCCCTGCGCGATCGAGGCGGTGAGCCCCTTAACCGGCTCGGGCCGGCGGGGCGGTGCCTCGGGCCTCGCGGGACGGTGGCGGACCGGGCTTGGTGGCTGTCGACTCTCGGCCCGCGGGCGCCTTTTTGGCGCTTGTCGCCTCTGAATGGCGGGCGGCTCGGTAAACGGCGCTGGGGAAAGGGTGGGAGCGGGCGCGATCGAGGGCCGTTTCGATGCTGCGCAACACGACAATCTTGCGCTGGATGGCGAGCCCTGTCGAGTTGTGCACGAGGAGCGTGCTCAATACGCCAGGGCTCGGATCTGGCGCCGATGTCGACGCGCTATGCACCATCCCCGTGACACTCTCGACACACTCCTGGCACAAACTCGCCACGGAGAGCCGCGTGAGGGCGCCGAGCAGGTTGGCCAAGGGCTCTGGCGACCTGCAACCAACCTCGCCCACCCCCTCTCCCTGCTGCCTTTTACCGAGCCGACCGCCAACCCGAGCCGACCGCCGCCACAGCCGCCCGCGGGCCGAGGGTCGACAGCCACCGAGCCGGCCCGTCACCGCCACCGAGCCACGCCGGGGCCCGTCCGCTCCACTTCGAGCGGCAGCCCGAACAGGTTTGTCCGCCCGCACCCGAAGCACAGCTCGTGGTGGACGAGCGGCATCGGACGGTGGCTTACTTCAGGCGGAACGCCTTGATCCGGACGTCGTACTGCTGCGCGTCGCGCGCGTAGACGCCGTAGGCGAGCGCCTGGATGAGCGCCAGCAAGGCAGTGTGGGAGCGCACGAACGCCGGCGTGTTCGACGAGTAGTAGAGCCGGATGCGAGCCAGCCGGGCAACCTCCGAGAGCGTGGCGTCGGTGATCGCCATCGTAAGCGCCTTACGGTGCCGGGCGAGCTTCATCGTGCGGGTGATCAGCGGATGCGGCCGACCCGCGGACAGTCCGATCACCAGGGTCTGCTCATCGATCCGGCTCAGACGCCCCAGCGCCTCCTGTGAGGGGCTGGCTACGATCTCGGCGCGCAGGTCGAGCAGCATCAGGAGATGGCGAAGGTAGCTGGCAAAGAACGCCATCTGATCGGTGCCCGCGATCAGCACCTTCTCAGCCGAGACGATCGCGTCGATCGCGGCCTCGACGTCCGAGCGAGACAGCTTGTGGGCGGTGTCCTCGACGTTCACGTGGTCGGCGGCAAGCGCCGCCTCAAACTCCGTGTGGTCCAGTGAGAACAGTGGCGCCGCCGCGCCGACTCCGTTGACGCCCGGCGGGCGCCGCCGGTACTCATCCCGTGCGGCTTGCTGGAGCTCAGGGAACCCTTCAAAGCCGAGCGCCTGGGAGAACCTGACCACGGTGCTGGATGAGGTGCACGCCCGGCGCGCAAGTTCCTCCGCTGTCTGGAAGGCGGCCTCGTCGAGATGGTCGACGATGTACTGGGCTACGTCCTTCTGTGAGCGCGAGAACTCATCGAATCGAGCCCGGATGTAGGCCGACAGCGCCTGGTGGCCATGTGGCGTATCCGCGGCGACCGTCGGTGAAGAGGATTCCTTCATCGGCAGCCGTCTCATTCGACGCCGCCGGGCGGCCTTCCTTCAGCAGACCCCCGAGTACGGCGGGATTTCTATTCCCTGAGGCGGGCGCGGCGTTCCTGATTCTGCTTGCGCTCGGCGAAGACCTGAGCCAGGATGTAGACGATCAGGACGTTGACGAGGATCCCGATCCCCACGAACGTCGCCAGCAGTGCCAGCGTCTGGCCGAGTGAGTCCGCCGTGATCAGCATCTCTCCGGCAGCCTACCTCAGCGCCCCGGCGCACGCGCTTGCCGCCCGCTCTCGGTGCTAGCTTCGCTCACGTCGCGGCCCGGTAGCTCAGTGGTCAGAGCAGCGGACTCATAATCCGTCGCGCGCAGGTTCGAGTCCTGCCCGGGCCACTCGAGAATCCCTGGTCGCTCTGGTCTGCTCGACAAGGTCCCGAATCTGTCGAGCCGGACCTGCGAAGGACCCTGCGGCTGGTCGGATCCGAGAGGGCGAAAACGTGCGATCGGCATATAGTGCACCGATCGGTGCACTATATGCAGAAAGGGAGGCTCGCCGCCGCGAGCTGGTCAAAGATCGCAACGAAAGGAGGACAGCGTGGGCAAAACAGTCATGGGCGCGGCAGTTTCCCTGGATGGGTTCATCGCCAGCGACAACGACGCAGCTGAGTCGCTGTTTGACTGGTACGGCAACGGCGATGTCACCTGGGCTCTCGAGGGCACCGACCGCGAGTTCCGGACCACCCAGCCGGCGCGACCGCGCGCTCGGATGCGAGGAGTGATGCTCGGCTACGATCGGGGGGTGGAGCGAGCCGTGCATGACCGCGGTGGGTGGCAGGTGGACGGCCCGATCGATCGAACCGAGCATGAGCTCGCCGACTGGGAGCTGCTGACCGACGCGCTGGTCGGCGCGCTCGGCCGGGAGGGTGTGATGAACGTCGACGAGCTGCGGCGCGGCATCGAGAGCATGCCGCGAGGCGATTACGAGCGTGCTTCGTACTACGAGCGGTGGCTCTACTCGCTGGAGACGGTCCTGACCGAGAAAGGGGTGCTCGAGCCGGGAGAGCTTGATCGGAGATTGGGCGGATGAGGTATCGCGTCGGCGAGCCGGTGCGGGTTGCGGCGCGGACGCACGAAGGCCACCATCGCACTCCCAGCTACCTCAAGGGCAAGAAGGGCACGATCGAGCGCGCCCACGGCTCTTTTCCGAATCCGGAGACGCGGGCGTACGGCGGCGACGGGCTCCCGAAACAGCCCTTGTATCTGGTCGGGTTCGTTCAGCGCGAGGTCTGGCCCGGCTACCGGGGTCGCGCAACCGATCGGATCTACGCCGACGTGTTCGAGCACTGGTTGGACGAAGCGCCATGAGCGACCACGACCACGTACCGATCACCGACGGTGGCGAGCCCGCGGCGGCGGCGCGAGCGCGCGCGCTCGAGGCGCTGTTGGTCGCGAAGGGCGTGGTCCGCCGCGAGGATGTGCGTCAGATGATCGACTGGCTGGTGTCGCGCACGCCTGCCGACGGAGCACGGATCGTCGCGCGAGCATGGACGGATCCAGAGTTCAAAGAGCGCCTACTAGAGGACGCGCGTGCGGCGGCGCTCGAGCTCGGTCTCGACCCGGGGCCGTCGCCGGTCGTAATGGCTTTGGAGAACACCCCCGCCGTACATCACATGGTCGTGTGCACGCTCTGCTCCTGCTATCCGCGTGCGCTGCTCGGCCCGCCTCCGGACTGGTACAAGAGTCTTTCCTACCGGTCGCGCGCCGTGTCCGATCCGCGCGGCGTGCTAATCGCGTTCGGGGTTGAGCTCGATGACAACGTCGAGCTTCGGGTGCTGGACTCGACTGCGGATATCCGCTACCTCGTGATCCCCCTCCGTCCCGCGGGGAGCCAGGAGATGACCGAGGAACAGCTGGCCGCGCTCGTCACGCGCGACGCGATGATCGGTCTCGCCCAGCCGGTCGCGACGACCCCGGCGCACGTGCATTAGTCCCCAGTTTTCCTGACATGGCCAGGCAGCCAAAGACAACCTCTCCTCCGCGCGGCGCTTCTGCCCGCGTGAGGGCGGCTGCACGCGATCACGCGATGCTGGTCGGAGGGGAGTCGGCGGAGCGCGGACGCGCCGCCAGGAAGGTGGCGCCGCGGTCGGCTCACGGCGAGTGGTCGCCCACCCTGGACCGACCCGATCCGATCGCGCTGCTCGAGGCTCAGGCAGCCACACGGCTTCAGGAGCTGGTCCCAATTCGGTACGGCCGGATGCTCGTTTCGCCGTTCACGTTCTATCGGGGCGCGGCCGCTGTCATGACCGCCGATCTTTCGGCGACGCCCGATTCCGGGGTCGTCGTGCAGGCGTGCGGGGATGCCCACATCTCGAACTTCGGCGGGTTCGCAGCTCAGGACCGTAGGTTGCTGTTCGGCCCCAACGATTTTGACGAGACGCTGCCCGGGCCGTGGGAGTGGGATGTCAAGCGAATGGCCGCCAGCGTCGAAATCGCCGGGCGCGATATCGGTTTGCCCGCCGATCGTCGGCGATCGCTCGTCGCCGACTGCGTCCGCGAGTATCGCGAGGCTATGCGGGGCTTCGCGAGCGAGAGCCACCTCAGCGTGTGGTATGACCGCCTGAACGCCAGCGAACTGGTCGACCGGTTCGGCGGGCGGCTGGGCCAGCGAGGTCGGATCCTGTTCGCCAACCCGTTCGCGAAGGCACGGCGCAAGACGAGCCTGCGGGCGGTCGAGAAGCTGACCGAGCGAGCTCACGGCGAGTTGCGGTTTCGCAGCGTCCCGCCATTGCTGGTGCCGCTTCACCAGCTGGTCGACGCGGACGACGCTCGCAGCGACATCGACATCGTTCGCGTGGCGGTCGACCGGTACGCCGAGAGCCTGGGCGAGGACCGACGCTACCTCTTCAGGAATTACCGTTTCGTCGATATGGCCCGCAAGGTCGTCGGAGTCGGGAGTGTCGGTACGCGCGCGTGGGTCCTCCTGTTCGCTGGCCGTGCCGGTCGGGATCCTCTCGTGCTCCAGATGAAGGAAGCGCAGGCATCGGTCCTGGAGCCGTACCTCGGGGCCAGCGAGTTCGAACACCACGGCGAGCGTGTCGTCCGCGGTCAACGTCTGTCACAGGCGGCGATCGATGTGTTCCTCGGCTGGCAGCGAAGCGTGGGCCTCGACGGTAAGGAACACGATTTCTATATCCGTCAGCTGTGGGATTGGAAGGCGTCGATCGACCTGTCGCGGATGACCTACGGCGGTCTGCACGCCTATACGCGCGCGTGCGGGTGGTCGCTCGCCCGTTCGCACGCCCGCTCGGGCGACCGGCTCGCTATCGCCGCATACTTGGGTGCGGGATCGAAGTTCGACCGGGGGATCGCCCGCTTCTCCGACCTATATGCGGATCAGAACGAGATCGATCACCAGCGACTCGCTGACGCCGTCGCGGCCGGTGAGGTTACCGCCATCGGGGGCGTCTGAGCCCCAGGCGCGGCCGTGGTGGGACCGGCGAATGCGTCGTCGAGGTAGATTCCCGCGCCGCGGGCTCGCGGGTGCGTAGTCACTGGTCCTGACAACCAAACGGAGGGTGCTGAGCGTATGGCCGGTGTGATGGGACAGAGGGTGCGTCGTCGTGAGGACCCCCGCTTTTTGACCGGCAAGGGCAGCTACGTCGACGACCAACGGACGGAGGGCGCCCTCCACGTCCAGTTCGTCCGCTCATACGAGGCGCACGCACGCGTCCTCGGGATCGACGCCACAGACGCGCTCGCCGTCCCTGGAACGCAGGTGTTCACGGCCGCAGACGTCGATCTGCCGCTGTTCGCACCCCCTCCGTTCATCCCGATCGACCCGCAAATGTTCCGGCCACCCATCGCCGCTGAGAAGGTCCGCTTCGTGGGCGACATCGTCGCCGTCGTCCTGTCCGAGACCCGCGAAGGGGCTCACGATGCGGCTGAGCTCGTGGCGGTCGAGTACGAACCGCTGCCGGCCGTGACCGATATCCGCGAAGCGGAGCGCGACGGCGTGCTCCTGTTCGAGGGCTTTGGAACGAACACGTGCCTTTTCGTTCCGGTGCAGGATCCCGACCCCCACATCTTCGACGGCTGTGATGTCATCATCTCGGCCACGGTCGAGAGCCAGCGGCTGTCCGCTTTGCCGCTGGAGCCGCGGGCGACGATCGGCCAGTTCGGCGACGACGGGCGGTTGACGATCTGGCTGTCCACGCAGACGCCGCACAACGACAAAGCTGTTCTGGGGCTCTGTCTCGGGCTCGAGCCCGAACAGGTCCGGGTGATCGGTCCCGATGTGGGCGGCGGCTTCGGCGGCAAGGGGCTCGACGTCGAGGATGTGATCGTCGGCTGGCTGGCGCGGGCCACTGCGCGCCCGGTGCGCTGGACGGAAAGTCGCAGCGAGAACCTGGTGGCGATGCACCACGGCCGCGCGCAGCGGATCGATTTCGAGCTCGGCGGCAACCGGGACGGGGTCGTTGCAGCGCTACGGCTGAAGATCCTTCAGGACGCCGGCGCGTATCCAGGGCTCGGCTCGTTCCTGGCCAATCTGACCGCGATGATGGCCAGCGGCGTCTATCGGATCCCGAAGATCGAGGCCGATGTTCGGTCCGTCGTCACCAACACGACGCCTACAGGCCCAGTGCGTGGGGCCGGGCGCCCCGAGGCGACCCAGATGATCGAGCGGGCGATGGACATCTACGCAGCCGCGGTATCTCTCGATCCGACCGAGGTCCGGCGGCGCAACTTCATCAGTGCCGACTCCTTCCCCGTGACGACCGCCTCGGGCGCGCACTACGACTGCGGCGACTATGAGCTGGCGCTCGATCTGGTGCTCGAGAAGGCCGGCTACGACGAGCTGCGCCGCGAGCAGGCGCGGCGCCGCGAGAACGGGTCCTCCCTCCAGCTCGGGATCGGCGTCAGCACGTACGTCGAGATCACCAACGGCATCAACGAGACCGAGTACGGGGCCGTCGCGATCACCGCAGACGGAGAGGCGATCGTCCGCACAGGCTCGTTTTCTCAGGGACAGGGACACGAGACCACGTTTGCCCAGATCGTCGCCGAACGCATCGGTCTTCCCATCGAGAAGATCACGGTCCTCAAAGGTGACACGGATACGGTGCCGCGCGGCGCGGGTACCTTCGGTTCCAAGTCGACCCAGATCGGCGGCGCGGCCGCCGGCAAAGCGTCCGAGATACTCGTGGACAAGGCCAAAGAGCTGGCCGCCGACGAGCTCGAGGCCAGCCCCGAGGACATGGTTCTCGACTTCGAGCAGGGGCGGTTCCACGTGACCGGCGCACCGGAGCCGGGCCTCGCCTGGGCCGAGCTCGCGACTCGGCTCGACCGCGACGGCCGCGTCGACGAGCTCAGCGTCGAGACCGATTTCGAGCCCGTACAGCCGACGTTCCCATTCGGGGCCCACGTCGCCGTCGTCGAGGTCGACACGGAGACGGGGTCCGTCCACCTGCGCCGGATGATCGCGGTTGACGACGCCGGGACGCTCATCAACCCGCTAGTCGCCGCGGGTCAGGTCCATGGAGGAGTCGCGGCCGGGATCGCTCAGGCGTTGTTCGAGGAGCTTCGCTACGACGAGCAGGGCAACCCGCAGAACGCCAACCTCCTCACATACGCCATGCCGGCGGCCACCGAGCTGACGATGTTCGAGGTCGTCGAGATGCAGACGCCGACGCCCATGAACCCTCTCGGCGCCAAGGGGATCGGTGAGTCCGGCACGATCGGCGCCACGCCGGCGGTGCAGAGCGCGGTAATCGATGCCGTGTCGCATCTCGGGGTGCGCCACATTGACATGCCCGCGAACGGTCAGCGGGTTTGGGAGGCGCTGCGCGAGGCGGACTCCACCTAGAGCGCCTGGCGGCTCCGGGCCACCGACTTCCTATCCCTCGACGAGTCCCGGCGGACCGCCAAGCGCCGCGATCAGCGATGAGAAGTACAAGCCCGATGCGCTCGGGATGTCATCGGCCTCGTGAGTCTCGCTCCACTGGCCGTTGGCCGCGGCGTAGGACTCGGTGCCGTTGCCGGCGGCCCACCCGATCTCGATTCCGCTCGAAGAGTTGGGGATGATCGTCGCGATCGCCTGGCCGGCGCGGACGGCCTCCCCTGAATGTACGCCCGGGAACGGCGTCACCCCCTCGGCGTAGTAGATCCAGCAGCCCGCCTCTGGTCCGCCGAGAAGCTGATACTCGATGAACGCTCCGGGCCATCCGGTATCGCCCGTGTCGGCGTAGGTGATTCTCGCGGCGCCGATCGCGATCAGCGTGCCGGACCCCGCGTAGTCGACCCCCTGGTCGATTCGCCTGGGAGCAACGGCGGCGCGAGCCAGAGGATCGACATAACCGTTCGAGTCATCCGAGGGCCGACAGCTGGCCGTCACGCGCGGGCGCGACCCTCGCGACTCGGCGCCGGGCGTGCCGGCCGACAGCGAACGGCGCACGGTCCGGACAGCACTCGTTCGTTCGGCCGTCGGCGATACCCGAGACAGTTGGCTGGCCGGCACTCTGGGGTGCGTCGTCGCAAGCAACGCGAGCGCGAGAGCGCCGCCGGCGCTCACGATCAGCGTCATCCAGTGCTTGGCGATGGCTCGTCCGCACAGGCGCCAGTACGGCGGCACATCGCCACTCGACCTGCGCTTGTCGGCTTCGCGGCGGGCGCGTGACCGGCGTGACTCCGCGGAGCGCTCCGGATGCTTGCTCCTCCGGGCCAGCGAGCGCTCGAGCGACTCTCGCCATGGGTCAGCTCGTGCGAAGTCACGCACCGTGTCCACACCCTCCGTTGTCAAACTGCCTACGAGCCTGCGGAGTTAGCTGACGGGCTCGCGCTGTGCGCTACGCCACATTGCTATGGCGATTCGCCCCGGCGATCACGGCGATCGCATCGGGTCCCCCGCTCACCGGGCGCTGGGGTCCGGTGACTCGGCTCTCTATGTTGCGCCGGCAACCTATCACGCAGGTCCCACGGAAACTCTCGTCGGATCCCGAGACGGTTTAGGCCGCGTGCGTGGATGGGCCGCGCAGGCTCGGTAGCCTCCACCGTGGAACGCGACTCAGCCTCCGGAGGAACCGATGCCCCATCCATTCCGCCCGCCGCTGCAGCGCATCGCGCCGTCGGCAACGTCCACGACGCCCGCGTGGCCGAGCTACACGGGGACCTCCCAGCTCGTCGGCACGAGCGCCAGCGGGGTCACCGTCTACGTGGATCCGACGCTCGGCGCTGAGGCCCTGCAGAACGCCCAAGACCTCCTCGCGGCGGCGGACAGGGTCGTCGAGCAGAACAACGCGATATTCGCGCATCAGCGGAGGTCCCGTGGACGCCATCGTGTTCGCGGTCAACGGGCAGACGGACGGCACCGGCGGCGCCGACCACGACGGCTGCGACTTCGCGACGGGCAACGCCATCGAGGTCGACGCCTCGTACGGCAACTCGACTCGCGTCGTGGCGCTGTTCGAGGCGGAGCTGAGCGAATGCGCGATGAACGGCCAGTTGTGCGGCTACAGCAACGGCGAGGCGCTGTCGCGCTGGTGTGCCGCGGTCGTCGGTTCGAATGCCCTGGCGGACTTCGCCACGGCGCCGCAGTGGGTGCAGGACGGGACGCCCGATTGGGTTGATCAGACCGAGCACACCGACCAGGACCCCGACAGCATCGGGTGCGGGATGGCGTTCCTGTCGTGGCTGATCAGCCAGGGTCACAGTCTCAGCCAGGTGGCTCAGACGATGGTCAGCCTCGGTGACGACGGAACTCTGGCCGAGCTCTACGCCCGGCTGACGGGGAACGCGGCGACCGAGGCCTGGTCGAGTTTCAGCTCCGCCGTGAACGCGCTGCCCGGCGGCGTCACGAGCGACGATCCGTTCGACGCGCTGGCCACCGCAGGCGCGTCGGCGTGATCCGCGGACGCGCGCACGAGAGGCCCTGACTCGCTGATCAGTCCGGGTATTCGTCCTTGCGCCAGGAGCGGGGCTCCGCGGCCCCGGGCTTCGGCGTTCGATCGAGCAGGGACGCGCTGTATGGGGCGACGAACGGGTCGGGCGCCATCACCGTGTAGGTGTGGTACACGGTTCCGTTCTCGCGTGCGAAGGCGATGAAGCTAGGGGTCTCGCGCATCCCGTCCTCGAGCTTGGCGCCGATCTGCCGGCCCCAATTCTCGAGCCACTCCGGGGGATGGTCGATCATCTCCTTCAGCGGTGGTATCGCCTTCGCCTGCTCGGGCGTGATCGCGAGCCCGAAGTCGAACGGGAACTCCGTCCCGTTGGTCGAGACGTACGGGAACTCCCAGCCCATCCGCTCCTTGTAGGCGGTCAGGCGATCGATCGGCGCGCGCGAAAAGCAGATCAGCGTCACATCGCGGTGGTTGAGATGGATGCGCGTGGCGCCGAGCTCATCCCCCAGGTTCGAGCACCCGGGGCAGGCGCCGAGCTCGTAGTCGGGTCCGAACATGATGTTGTAGGCGAGCAGCTGCGAGCGACCGTCGAACAGCTCGGCGAGCGTCTTCTTTCCGCCGTCGGTATCGAACTCGTACTCCTTCTCGACCCGAACCCAGGGGAGCGCTCGCCGCTGCTCGGTCACCTTCTGACCGAGCGTGGCGTACTCCGCCTCGAGCTTCGAGAGCTCATCGCGAGCCGTCTGCCATTCCTCGCGCGTTCCAATCCTGTGCTCGGACATTGCTACCTCCTTTTGACGACATACGGTAAGACCAACGCGGCGCTCTTAACTCATCCCCGTTCACGGTCGACTACGAAACAGCCGCTTCTCCTTGCCGAGATGCGCTGCCCACTCGAGCCGGCCGGCGTCCGCGAAGTTGAGATATGCGCGCAGCGCTTCGCGCATCGGTTCGACGAAGCCATCCGCTCGGCGTGGGTCGAAGCCTTCCTCCCACCACAGCCCGAGCACCCGGACGGCGCGCGCGGCGCGATCGATCCTCGGCTCGATCCGGCCGACGAGCCGATCGGCGAACAGCACGGGCAGGACGTAGTACCCCCACCGCCGTTTGACTTGGGGAACGTAAACCTCCCAGACGTAGTCGAAGTCGAACAGCCGGCGCAGAAAGTCGCGGTCCCAGACGAGGGGATCGAGCGGCGCGAGAAAGGAGACCGATGCCGGCGCCTCGGGTGCCGCCTCGAGCAGGCCGAGCTCGTCCCGGAGCACGAAGCGCTCGCCGCGGACGCCCTCGACCTCGACCGAGACCAGCTGCCCGGTGGCGAGGAGCTCTTCGCGAAGCTCCGTGCGGGTCGGATGGTCCGGAAGCTCCGGGTCCGGCTTCGCGTTGCCCGTGCCAAACCAGAGCTCCGCGGAGCCGCTCTTGCCGAGCAGGCCATGCGCGCGGTGGCGCGAGAGGAGCTTGTGGCGAGTCTGCTCGCGCAGCGGCTGCTGACGCGCGAGCAGCTCGGCCGGGAACAACCGCTCGACGAGGTCGTAGTAGCGGCGGTTGCCCTCTCGCCTCGCGAGCCCCAGCACGCCGGTCACCGCGTACGCCTCGAGCACGGCACGCACGGCGTTCGTGGGCGCCCAGAACCAATCCACCGTCGGCCCGCGGTCGAAGTCGAGCGTGGAGAGCGGCCCCTCGGCCCGGATTCGTTCGAGCACCTGCTCGGCGACCTCCGCGTTCTCGTGGAGGACTCGATTCTCACGGCGCGGTGCGTCCAACCTCCAGGGCACGCGGAACCACGGCAGCTCGGGCGTCGGGAGCAGGCTCAGGCCCTTGTTGTAGGCCTCGAATAGCTCCCGCCGCCCATACAGCAGCTCCTCGCACCACGCGGGGTCGTACCCGGCGACCCGCGCGTGCAGCACGAGATCGTGGTTGCGTCCGGCCACGACGAGTGGGTCGAACTGGATCGAGCCCAGCCGCCCGAAGACCTCGAGCACGGCATCTGGCCCTCCTTTCACCGACCGCGCGGGCGCGAGGAGGTGCCGCGCGACCAGGAAGCGTCGCGCGGAGTCAGCGGCGACTCTCACCGCCGGCACGCTATCGACACGGACGACACCACGCGCGCTCCGGCGCGGGTGAGAACTCGCTACGGGGACAGCGGCCGCAGCTCGATCGGGAGGCCGTCGCCCGGGAACGGCCCGGTCCCGTAGTCGAGGATCGGCTCGTAACCGGCGGGAATGCGCCATGAGTTACGCAGCAACAGCTGGTGCATGATGGCTTTGACCTCCATCGAGCCGAAGTGCATCCCGATGCACTTGTGCACGCCCCCGCCGAACGGGATCCATGCGTACTTGTGCGAGGCGTCCTCTCGGCGAGCGTCGCCGAAGCGATCCGGGTCGAAGGTGTCCGGGTTACGCCACCAGGGCTCCATCCGTTGTGTGGGGTAGATGCCGAGCATCATCTTGGTGCCCTTGGGGACATAGAACCCATCGACCTCCGTGTCTTTGATCGTCTGCCGCGCGAGGGTGCCCACCGGAGCGTTCATTCGCAGGGTCTCCTTGAACACGAGGTCCATCGCGGGCAGCACATCAAGGTCCTGGTAGCCGATCTCGGTCTTCCCGAGCGCCCGAGATTCCTCGCGCAGGCGGTCCTGCCACTCGGTGTGCCTGGCCAGGTAGTAGCCCATCATCGTGACCGTGATCGTGCTCGTGTCGTGTGCGGCCATCAGCGTGAAGATCATGTGGTTGACGACGTCTTCGTCGCTGAACCGCTCGCCGTCTTCGGTCTCGGCGCGACACAGAACACTGAACAGGTCGTCGCTTTCGCTCGCGCGCTTCGCTGGTAGCTGGCTTCGGAAGTAACGCTCGAGCGACCGTCGGCTCTCGAGTCCACGGTGCCATTTGCCGCCGGGCACGTCGGCGCGGATGATCGCCTGTCCGCCGGCCACGACGTTGATGAAGGCCGCGTTCAGGCGATCGGCTTCGGCACTCAGCTCGCCCCCGACGAACACCTCGGTCGCGACGTCGAGCGTCAGCTGCTTGGCCGCCCGGTAGAGCTGGAACCCGGTGCCCGCCTGCCACCGGGCAATGCCCCTGCGGATCGCTGGGTTCATCTTCTCGAGGTACCCGACCAGACGCTCGTGCTTGAAGGCCTGCTGCATGATCCGCCGGTGGTGTCGGTGCTCGTCGAAGTCCATCAGCATCACGCCGCGGTCGAAGAACGCTCCGATCAACGGATCCCACCCGAGCTTGTTGGAGAACGCGCCATCGCGGTTGGTCAGCACGGTTTCGAGCCCGCTGGGGCCGAGCACCTGAACCCACCGTCCACCGACGGTGTTCACCCAGAACACCGTCCCCAACCGCTCGTAGTAATCCCGAGCGTGGCGAAGCCCGTCGTGCAGGAACTCGAGTGTGTGACCGACGAGGGGCATGCCGGGATCGCCCATCACAGGCTCGAGCCCACTTCCCGCTGGAGGCAGCGCGAACGGCCGGACGGCGCCGGACGGGACGCGTCCGACCAGAGTCGCGGCGACGCCGCGCGCCCTCAGCTTGACAGGTGTGTTCATCGATCCTCGAGTCCCCGCTTTGCCGGCGGAGCCGAATCTGTACCGGCCAGGATGGCCCCAGTCAAGAGACCCTGTCCTCACGAGACGGCGACAATCCACGGGGATGCTGCCGTCCGGACACCTGGCAGGCGGCGCTCTGCTCGGCGCGTGGTGCAGCCGACGGAGCGCGCGGCATCCCGCACACCTGATCGCCGGCGGGATGCTCGCGACGAGTGCGCCTGACCTGGATCTGCTGATCCCCTCGGTACTTGACCTCCTCGGCATCGAGCACGACTTGAACACCGGCGTGCATCACCGGTGGGTCACCCACACGCCGCTGTTCTGGGGGCTGACACTCGCAGGCGCGCGCCGCCTCTCGCAGCGGCGTGGAGCTCCGGGCTGGGCACGGGAGGCGGCGGACATGCTCGCCGTCGGGGTGGGGCTGCACCTTCTCCAGGACTCGCTGGCGAACACCGTGGCGCTGCTGTGGCCCATGCGCCGTCGCGAATATGGGCTCGGGCTCGATCGGCTCGCCGGAGTCGACGATCACCTCGAGTACATCCGGCGCTACCCGTCCTCGCCCGCGGGGAAGCTCGAAGCGGGGCTTCTCCTGGCCGCGGTGACGTCGTGCGCCTGGCGGCTGGCCCAGCACGGCAACGGCAGGCGGGGATCATTATGGGAGTCGTGCCCGAGCTCCCCGTCCTGATCCTCACGGGACCGCCGGGATCGGGCAAGACGACGGTCGCGCGCACGCTGGCCACCCGGTACGAGCACGCGGTCCACCTCGAGTCGGATCGCTTCTTCGACTTCATCCGTGCCGGCTACATCGAGCCGTGGAGGCCCGAGTCTCACGGGCAGAACACCGTCGTCATGGAAATCGTGGGCCGGGCTGCGGGGGCCTACGCGCGCGCAGGGTATTTCACGATCGTCGACGGCATCGTCCTTCCCCACTGGTTTCTCGAGCCGTTGCGCGACTCGCTCGAATCGCAGGGTCAGGCCGTGTCGTATGCCGTGCTCAGGGCGTCAGCCGCGACGTGTGTCTCTCGGACAACGAACCGCCCCGGCCTCCAGCTCGCCGATCCGGCCGTCGTCGAGCGTCTGTGGCGAGACTTCTCGGACCTCGGATCGCTCGAGGAGCATGTCATCGACAACGATCGCCGAACCCCGGAGCAAACGGCCGGTCTGATCGCGGCCAGCCTCGATGGCGAGCTGCTCCTGAACCGGCCCGTCCGCTAGGTCGACGGGTGGCTACATGTGTGACCGTGGTCACACTTTGTCCGGGCGATCACGCTAACGTCAGGAGCTGTTGAGCCGCCAACTATGTCGCCAGGGAGGCGACACGCGGCTCCGTTCAAGGACCGGCGAAGGACCGTCAAGCACGCTCGAGAGGAGGGTGCTCCCGACCGTCTGAAGGCGCCGGTCGGACGATGAAATCGGAAAAAGGAGTTCCCGAAATGAAACGGTTCATGCTGCCTGCGGGCGCCGCGCTCGTGGCCATTACGCCCGGCGTAGCCGCGGCGAAGGCACCGACGCCGGCCCACGCTCGCGCTTATGAGCGGGAGTACCACAAGGTCACCAAGCGGTTGGGCCGCCGCGTTCCTGGCCGCAATATCGTGAAAGATGGAGTGTCGGCCAATCGAGCCGCCACGGACGCCGAGGTCCTTTCCTCGATCGCCGTGCTCGAACGGATGCTTGCACCCGTGCAGGCTCCGGCGAGTACGAACAGTTCGGCCAGTGCCCCCGCTGGGACCGGCACCCACACCGGCGGTCTGCCGGCGTGCGCCTCTGAGTCCGGCGCCAACTACTCGACCGGCGCGGGCAACACCAACGCCTCTTCGGGCGCCACGGGCCGCTACCAGATCCTGCCGTCCACGGCGGCGGCATATGGGTGCAGCCTGGCCACGCCCGCGGGCCAGGACGCCTGCGCGCAGGTCATCTACCAGCACCAGGGCGCTGGCGCCTGGGTCGGCTGCGGCGGATAGCGCTGGCCACGCCCCTCGGGTCGCATGACGTCGACCCAAGGGGTCGTGTGCTCGGATAGGCGCTCAGAGGACGGACGTGACGCGGCTGACCTCGACCAGCGAGGTGAGGCCCTGTCTGACCTTTTCGATGCCGTCCTCGCGCATCGTCTGCATGCCCAACTCAGCCCCAACGGCCGCGATTTCGCCAGTGCCGCGCCGGTCGAGCACGAGCGTCCGGATCTCCTCGGTGACCGGCATGACCTCGTAGACCCCGACGCGGCCGTGGTAGCCGGTCCAGCCGCACCGGATGCAGCCCGCCGGCTCGAACACCTCGACGCCCTCGAGTGCGTGCTCGGCGCGTACCGCGGAGGAGAGGTCGCCGGGACGCTTGCACTGCGCGCACAGCGTGCGGGCCAGGCGCTGGGCGACGACGCAGTCGATCGCCGAGGCGACCATGAACGGCTCGATGCCCATGTCGATCAGGCGGGTGATCGCGCTGGGAGCATCTCGGGTGTGGAGCGTGGACAGCACGAGGTGACCTGTCAGCGCCGCCTGGATCGCGATCTCGGCCGTCTCGCGATCGCGGATCTCGCCGACCATGATCACGTCTGGGTCGGCACGGAGCATCGACCGCAGCCCGTTGGCGAAGGTCACCCCTGCCTTGGCCGAGACCTGCACTTGCTTGATCCCGGCGATCCGCGACTCGACGGGGTCCTCGATCGTGAGGATGCTGCGCTGCCCGTCGTTGACGATCCCGAGCGCGCCGTAAAGCGTCGTCGACTTGCCAGAGCCCGTCGGGCCCGTGACCAGCACAGCGCCGTACGGCCGCCTGACCGCCTCGACGAACCGCTCGCGCGCAGTGCCATCCATCCCCAGCAGCTTCAGGTCGCGTACCACCGAACCGGTATCGAGGATGCGCATCACGACGCCCTCGCCATTGACAAGGGGAAGCGTGACCACGCGCACGTCGACGCGACGCTCATCGATCGTCACCGCGAGGCGCCCATCCTGGGGAATGCGCCGTTCGGCGATGTCGAGGCTCGCCATCACCTTGACGCGCGAGACCACGCCAGAGGCCATCGATCTGGCCACGGTGGCGGCGGGCCTCAGCATGCCGTCGATCCGGAACAGCACCTGCATGTCGCCCGCCTCGGGATCGCAGTGGATGTCAGAGGCGCCCTCCTCGACCGCCTGCGCGATGATCGAACGCACCAGCTTGACGATCGGAGCCCCTTCGTCGACCCCGTCGAGGAACGCCACATCGAGCTCCGGCTCGATCTCGTCCTCGGCCTCGACCTCGACGACCGCATCGTCGAGGCGGTTGAGCCGGCTGATCAGCGCGGTGATGTCCTCGCGCGCGGCCGCGGCCGCCGTGACCTTCATGCCGACGATCATCGAGATCTCGTCGAGCGTTAGGACGTTGGTCGGGTCGGCCATCGCCAGCAGCACGGTCCCATTCGGAAGGAAGCCAATGGGCACGGCCTGGTAACGCCTCGCCACGTCGGCGGGGACCAGGGTCAGGGCCCCCATGTCGATGTCGAACACGGACAGGTCGACGTAGTCGATGCCGAGGCGCTCGCCGAGAGCGCGCGCCAGCTGGTCGTGGCGCAGGACGCCGCGCTCGACCAATACGTGTCCAGTCGTGCGCCGCCGGTCGCGCGCGAGTGCGACGGCTTCCTCGACGGTCTCCTGCTTCGCCAGGCCGAGGTCGACAATCACCTCGCCGATCAGGCGCTGCGAGCGTCCGCGCCGAGTCGGCGGGATCAGTCCGCGCGGATAGTCAAAGATGTCCTCGGTCGCCGGCGATAGGGCCGTCGCGGTCCCAAACTTCATTAAACCTCAGCATCGGCACGAAAGCTGCCCACCTTTACCGCGACGGACTTCTGTCCGATCCACCGACGGCGCGGGAGGGTCACGTCGGTCTATCCCTTGGACTACTTGGCCCCTCCCACGTCCGCCTGGACAATCCCGACATCACTCGTAGAAGCCGACCGGCGGCAAGGGGAAGACACCAAGGCTGGGGGCGCTCAAGGGGGCGGCTTTCCACGCACGGTGGAAAGCGGGCGAGTTCGGGCGGTCGCGTCCTCGTAGGTCGTGGGGACGCGGCCGTTCCGGAAAGCCCATATCAGGCAGCGGGCTCGCGGTCGCTGATCACCCCGCTGACTCGAGCTCGCCCGACGAGCGCGAGTCGCTTTTCGTTCTGTGGCAGGTCGCTGACCCCGAACTTGTCGAACAGCGCGCGGAGGTGCAGCTTGACGGCCGGAATCGAGAGAAACAGCTCGTCGGCTATCTGGCGGTTCGTCGCCGGTGCTGCGAACGCGTTGCCGTCGGTCAACGGTCGGCACAGAGCCGCGAGCACCTCACGCTGTCGCGCCGAGAGATCGACGGCCGCGACTGACTGGATGGCGAGCTCGGTTGCTCGCTGCTCTCGGCCGGTGGGCCTGCGCACGAGGACGACCGTCCGCCCGAACCTCAGCGTGTCCCCATCGCGAAGCCTCCGCCTGCCTCTGACGCGCTCGCCGTTGACGTAGGAGCCGTTTCGGGAGAGGCCATCGTCCACCAGGGTCAGCTCGCCACCGAGTTGCTCGAGCTGCGCGTGGAGCCCTGAAACCTGCTCGTCCCAGTGGATGCAGAGCGCCGCCTCTCGGTTTCGACCGACCGTGAACTCGTCGGAAGGCGCGACGACGTGCAGCTGGCTATCCCCGTCTCGGTAGACGAGGAACGACGTGTCCCGGCGCTCGGCCTCGATGATCGTCTGCAGCTCCGTCGCCGTGATCGGTCGAGGCTGCCGTTCGATGGCGTCCGGCCCCATACCGCGTCAGCCGCTCATGCCGCCGTCGATGGAGAACGTGTGGGCCGTAACCATGGCGCTTTCGTCCGCGGCGAGGTAGAGCATCCCCTGCGCGATCTCCTCGGTTGTCGTGTGACGTCCGAGCGGAATCAGCGCATCGAACGCCTTGGCGGCCTGCTCGCGCGGAAGCCCGGTCGCGCGCGTCTCGATGGAGTCTTGGAATGCGGTCGACGTAGGACCCGGATGCATCGTGTTCACTCGGATGCGTCGCGGCGCGAGCTCTTTGGCCGCGGCGCGCATCAGCCCGACCTGGCCGTGCTTGGCGGCGATGTAGGCCGAGACGTTGGGGGCTCCGATGAGCCCGACGACGCTCGAGGTGATGATGATGCTCCCACCTTCGGTGATCCGAGGAATCGTGTGCTTGAGGATGTGAAAGGCGCCGAGGACATGGACCGAAAGTGTGCGGGCGAAATCGTCGGACGGGTAGTCGACGAGTCCCGTGACCTCCCCCGTGATGCCCGCGTTGCTGACGACCACGTCGAATCGGCCGTAGCGATTGGCCCCCTCGGCGACTGCTCGTATCACGGCGTCTTCGTCGGTGACGTCGGCGACGTAGGAGAGCGCGTTGTCCTCACCGAGTTCGTCGACCGCCGCAGTCAGGTTGGGCTCGTCGATTCCGACGATCTGAACCTTCGCGCCTTCTGAGACGAACAGCCGCGCCGTCGCGAGTCCGATCCCACTCTCGCCCCCCGTGATGAGGGCGACCTTGTCCTGCAGGCGGGGCATGGCGACCCTCCCTTGTCGACGCTGAGGGCACGGACGGCCGCCGACGACCGCCCGGGTGAGCGAGCCTTACATGTCCGTGGGAACGCGTCAACCTCGCCGCGAGGTGCGCCACACACGCCGACGAGCCCGTGATATCAGCCAACGCTGACGGCCGCGCTAGCCGTGCTTGCCGCCGCCACCGCCGTTGCCACCACCACCGCCGTTGGGCGTCGGGCCGCCAGGACCCGGTGTGGCGCCGCCAGCGGGCGGAACCGTCCCCCCCGTACCCGACTTGCCGCCATGGGTCTTTCCTGTCCCGCCGGGGTTGGCCGGCGGCTGCGGCGGAGTGGCGAACAGAGTCGGGTTGTTGGCTGGGTTCGTCGACGTCCCGGTGTTCGACCCCTTGCCGATGGGGGCAACGACCTTGGTGGCGGCGTGAGGCCCGAAGAACTGGGTACCGTGCCACGGGACCGCGGGCGGCGTCCAGTCGCCGCAATACCCGTCACTCGCGCTCTCCATGAAGTCATGCCAGATCGGCGCCGCCAGCGTTCCGCCGAAGCCGTTGGACATGGGGACGTTGCCCTGCGGGTACCCCACCCAGACTGCGGTTGAGAGCTTCGGGGTGAACCCGACAAACCACGCGTTGTCGAGATTTTCCGCCGTCCCCGTCTTCCCGGCGGCCGGACAGCCGTAGTTGGCGGCGGTGCCAGTCCCGCTCGTGATGACGCCCTTCAGCACGCGGATCGCCTCGTAGACCTCGGCATAGCTGAACACCTTCGTCCTCCCGGGGTGGCCGAGGCTGTTGTCGACGCTGCCGTCGGGGAACACGACGTGGTCGATGATCGTCGGTGGAATGTGATACCCGCCGTTGGACAGGGTCGCGTATGCGTCGGCCATCTCGAGCGGGGTCACGCCGATCCTCAACCCTCCGATCACCTCGGCCGGGAGCCCATCGAGCTGCGTGGTGATCCCCATCTGGTGCGCAATCGCGTCCATCTTCTGCGGTCCGAGGTCGACGACCAGCTGCGCGAAGACCGTGTTGTCAGAGAGGATCGTCGCCTTGGTGATATTGATGGTTCCCTGGTAGGTGTCCTCGGCGGTGTGCACCGACCAGGTCGGATTCGATGGCAACCAGCCGGCCGGCAGGAACTTCGACGTGTAGTAAGTCTGGTTGGGGTCCCCGTCGTAGTCGTGGATCAGCGTCATCAGGGCGAACACCTTGAACGCCGATCCAGGTTGGCGATGGGCCTGGACCGGATAGTCGAAGTTCGTCTGGTCGTAGGTCGCCGATGACCCGAGCGCGACTATGTGCCCGTTCGACGGGTCGATGGTCGCGAGCCCGGCCGCGGGCTGATCGTCGAGGACCGTGCCGCCGGGCTGGTGGGCGACGATCGCGTTGCGGGCCAGCTGTTCCATCTTGGGCTCGATCGTGGTGTAGACCTTGAGCCCCTCGCTCTCGACTGTCTTCAGCCCGTAGTGCTGGATCAGCTGCGAGAGCGCATAGTCGAATATGTACGGCTCGGACCGCTGGGTGTAGAGGGGACTGTTCTTGGCTCCGAGCGGCGCGTGCTCGGCGGCAAGTGCCTGCTGCACCGTGATGTAGTGGCTCTGCGCCATCGCCTGCAGCACCTCGTCGCGCCGCACGATGGCGAGGTCGGGCCGATACAGCGGGTTGTAGTCGGTCGGGGACTGCGGCAAGCCGGCCAGCGTCGCCTGCTGGGCGAGGGAGAGCTTCCACACCGGCTTGTCGAAGAACATCTCCGCCGCCGCACCGACGCCCTGAGCGGTCTCGCCGTCGATGGTCCCGTACGGGACGTCGTTCAGATACGTGTCGAGGATCCACGACTTGGAGTGCTTGCCCTCGAGCTGCTCGGCGAGCTTCGCTTGGACGATCTTGTATTTGAGGTTGTGATTGGCGCTGTACCTGCGCGGCATGTACATGTTGTCCACGAGCTGCATGGTCAGCGTCGAGGCGCCCTGCAGCGAGTCGCGTCCGCCGAAGGCGTCCTTGATCCCCGCGCGGACGATGCCCTGATAGTCGAGGGCGCCGTGCTGCCAGAAGCGGCGATCCTCGATGGCGACGGTGGCGTCCTTGAGCGTGTTCGGGATCCGCTTCGGCGAGATGTAACTGAAAACCGTGTCGGCGTGTACGTAGCCGAGCAGGGAACCGTCGGCGGCATAGATTCGCGTCAGCGGATGCGGCTGACGAGGGACGATGCCGCTCAGATTTGGCGCCGAATCGGCGACGTCCACGACCCAGCCGACGACCCCGAGGGCACCGATCGCGATCACCGCGATGAACACGACGGCGCCGATCATCAGCGCCCGGGCTCCGGATCCGTGGTGCTTTTGGCGCCGACGTACGCGTTCGCGCCGGCTCATCGATACGGCGAAAACCGGTTCATGTCGACAGGCACGTTAGCGCCAGCGTCTCCCCGGGGTGTCATGGCGGCTTGCAGTCGGGCGCCCGGCGACCCGGGAGCGGAATCGTGCCCCGGTGGATCAGAAGGATGTACTTCATCGCGTCCTCCTTGTTGGATGGTCGCGCGTAAGACAAACGGGGAGGGGCAAAATCGACAGCCCTCCAATCGCCTCTTGTACGGGCCGTCACACGCCGGGCGGGAATGTGTATCGCGAGTGCGGCGGGACGTACGGCCCGACCTCCAGCACGATCTCGCCGTGGGCCACCAGCGGCACGTCTCCCGGTCTCCCGCGCCACGGGCGACCGTCGACGAACACCCTCACGGCTCTCCCCGCCTGCGCCGAGAACGTGCCGAGCGACCGCGAGGACAGGCGCTGACCCCAGGCCCGGAACAGGTCCGACAGGTGGGGGCGAGTCCCCCGGCGCACGAGCACCACACCCGTCGGCTCGAGCGTGACGAGATCCCCGTAACAGAGCGCCTTCGAGATCCGGCCCTCCGAATAGGCGCGCGGCGGCCTGGTGCCGATCCCCGCTGCAACGAGCACGACCCGATTGGCGGCGAACAGCTCAACGTGGACCCCGACGCGCGGACCGAGCTCGCGCCGACACTGGCCCACGATCGGGCCCGTGGCCGGCGGCTGGAAGCGCGCGCCGCGCCCAACCGAGCGAGCCTCGCGAACGAGGGCGGCCGGCAGCGCGGGAGCGGGCGGGGGCCGCTCCGTCGAGCCGCAGCCTCCCACCGCCAGTCCTGCCACGAGGACCGCCGCCACGGCGGCCGGCGCCCGCAATGGGGATCCACACCGGAAGCGACGACTCATGCCAACAGGCCCTCGTCCTCCCAGTCAAGCTCGTCGTCTGCACCCTCGTCGCTGGCCGAGGCGCCCGGCTGCGGTGCGACCCGGAACACCAGTGGCACCAGGCCCACGCCGCTGGCCAGGCAGGTGGCCACGGCGAGGCGGGCGACGAGCGCCGGGAGCGCGATCAGCACGAACCCACGGAGCAGGACCTCCACCAGCGTCGCGCCCTCGTAGATCGCGACACCCGCGATAAGGAACAGCGCAAACCAGCCCCGCCTGCCCAACAGCAGCCAGCGCAGTCCCCAGATCACGAACGCCAGCTCGAACGCGAGTACGACGAGCTGGAACGCGGTGACGGTCGGGCGGCCGTGAAGCCCCTGACCCGCCGCCGCGACGGCGAACGCCACGAGGGCCGCGGACGCCAGCGCTCGGGCGATGCGCCAATCCAGTTGCGGCCGTCGGAGCCGGAGCCCGGCGAAAACGCACGCGAGCACCACGACGATCGGCCAGAACCACACCAGCGGCGGATCCGGCTTGTAATACAGGCCCCCGGCGATCGTCGCGGCCCTGCCGTCGATCCGCACGGGCACCTCCCAGCGGCCCAGATACCGGGCCCCCGGAGCGATCACGGTCGTTCCGAGCGCGTGTAGACGTCCGTCGTGCCACTCGTAGGCGTGCCCGCCGCTGACCCCGTGCCACTTCGCAGGGGTGTTGGGCCCCAGACCAGTCGGCGGGATCTCCGCCGGAGTCTGGTTGAGGTAGTACATCGACGAGTTCTGATTGACCTGGACGCCCGAGTGCGAGAAGCGGACGTACGGCGCGCCCCGGTAGTCCAGGACGATCACGTTCAGGCTGGGAGCCGCCTGCAACCACAGCCGCAGATCGCCGTCGACCGCCTTGGCCTTCAGGCCGGCCGGGACCTCGGTGGGCCGCGCCAGGAAACTGCTCGCCGAGGGGTTTATCGGTCCGTGCGCGTCTGCGGCAGTCGGCGCCCAGATGAGCGCAACGGCCATCACGATCACGGCGTGCGCGACCCGCCGGCGCCGCCTGTTCCTAGACTTCGTGGCGGTCTTCGGGCTCATTCTCGATGTCTGACTGTACGCGCACCTTGAGCCATTCCAGCCCTGTCCGCCAATCCAGCATTGTTGTCCTGATCACGGCATCGGTCGCGATCGCGCTGGGCTCATTCCCCACCGCGGCTGTGGCGGACGGGGACCCGGCGAGCGACGTGCTGGCCACGCAGACCGTGTTCCTGCCGCAGGACAGCGGAGCCACGGCGAAGCAGCAGGCCGAGCTGGGCGCGATCGAGAGCGCCGCCCAGAAGAGCGGCTACCAGATCAGGGTGGCGATAATCGCGACGCCCTCGGATCTCGGCTCGGTCGGGGCGCTGTGGCGCCAGCCGCAGAACTACGCCCAGTTCCTCGGCCAGGAGCTCTCGCTCGTCTACCGGGGCACGCTGCTGGTGGTCATGCCGGGCGGATTCGGCCTCTACGAGGGTGGTCACCCGACAGGCAGGGGGCAGTCGGCGCTGGCGGCTCTACGCGCCCCTGGCGGCGCCAATATCGTCGACTCGACGCTCACCGCGATCCAGCGTCTGGCAGCGGCCTCGGGCCACACACTCCAGGTGACGGGAATCGCCGCGCCGGTCGGCTCCGGCACCGACCACGCTGCCACCTGGATCGCCCTGGCGATCGGCGCCGCCCTGATCGCCGCCGCGTGGACGGCCAGCCTGCGCGCGATGCCGCCTAAGGTGGCCGGTCGCGGAGGCGCTGCGCCGTAACCGGTGCGCCGGAGGGGAAGGATCTCCCCCTCGTTGGCGTCGTTGATAGGCAGACATGTTGACCCGACAGGAGAGGAGCGCTCCGCCATGTCTGCCAAACGCCTGACCGCAACCGCCCGGTTGCGGACCTTAAGCGCTGGTCTGGCCGTAACCGCAGTCTGCTCGTGCATCACTGCGAGCGCCGCGTCGGCGCACGGCCACCAGCCATTTCTCAACCGGTTCAATACCGTGACCAGTCTCACGTCGACGGTTCCCGGGAACGGCGATGTGAACCCGTACGGGATCGTGTTCGCCCCGCGGTCTATCGGAAAGCTGACCCGCGGGGACATCCTGGTCAGCAACTTCAACAACTCGATGAACGCGCAGGGAACGGGGACGACGATCGACGAGATCACCCCGGGAGGGACGCTGAAGCTGTTCGCCACCGTCAACGCCGCCAGGCTGCCGGGACCGTGTCCCGGCGGGATTGGCCTGACGACCGCGCTCGTAGCCCTGCGCGACGGATACGTGATCGTCGGCAGCCTCCCGACCGAGGATGGGACGTCTGCGACCGCAAAGGCCGGCTGCCTGCTCGTCATCAACAGCTTCGGGAGAGTTGTCGAGACGATCGCCGGCAGCCCGATCAACGGACCGTGGGACATGACGGCAGTCGATCGCGGCTCTTCCGCGACTCTGTTCGTCACCAACGTCCTGAACGGCACCGTCAAGGCCAACGGCGCCACCGTCGATCACGGAACCGTCGTGCGGATCGAGCTCGCGAGCCGTCGCGGCTCGATGCCCTTCCCCACCGCGATCAAGGTGATCGCGACCGGATTCGACGAGCGCACGGACCCGTCGGCGCTCGTGGTCGGGCCGACCGGCGTCGCCATCGCGGCCTCTCACGGCTTCCGGGGCGGCTTCGGCGGCAACGGCGGCAACCGCGGCACCCTGTACGTCGCGGACACGGTGAACAGCCGGATCGCGGCGATCCCCGACGCGATGCACCGCATGACCGCGTTCCCCGGGGGCGGTGAGACGGTGGCCACGGGAAGCCCGCTGAACGGCCCACTGGGGCTGGTGTTCGCACCCGGTGGGGACCTGATCGCCGCCAACGGTGGCGACGGAAACCTCGTCGAAGTGACGCCATCGGGCAACCAGGTGGCGACCAAGACCGTCGACTCCACCGGAGCCGGCGCCCTGTTCGGCCTCGTTGCCGCCCGCCACACCGGCGTCTACTTCGTCGACGACGCAGACAACACCCTGCGCCTGCTGCACTGACCTGTTGCGAGCTCACGCCCACCGAGCAGCGCGGTGGGCGTGAGCGTAATGGCCCCGGGGCCGGTGGCGCCACCGCCTATGAGCTGGCCGGTGGCGCCACCACCGGCCCATCCGCGACGCCCGCTCAAGGCGCTTGCGCCAACCGGGCGGGACGGGGAGCATGTAGCCCGGAACAATCGACCGGGGGAGCGGATGGGACCGTTGACGCGCAGGCGCCGGAGCATTGGTGCCGCCGCGATGGCGGTCGTGGCCGCGCTTGCGGCCGCGGGCCCGCCAACGGGCGCGGCGCCATCGACGGAAGCGGCCCAGCGAAGCCGAGCCGGACCGCGGGCGGACTGCGGTCGGCGAGCAGCGCTCGGCAACGACACCGCCTCCGTTCGGCGCGCTCTGACCCGGCTGGCGCGGGATGTCCCAGCTCGCCGGGCGGCTCTACCGGTTCTCAACGCGGTGCGCGGACGGTGGCGCGGCCGCCGCCGAGCCGACGCCGCCAGACGGGCGCTCACGGAGGCCGAGGCGCAGGCGATCTGTCTGCTGCGCAGCGGCCAGGCCGGGAGCGTTCTACGGCTCTCGCGGATCGCCGCGGTGCATGCCCTCAGCGCTCGCGAATTGGCCTACATGGATGCTCTCTGGGCCCTGCAGGCCCACCGCGCCGGAGGGCAGAGCATCGCGGTGACTGTGGCGCGGCAGGCCCAGCTGTGCTATCGCACCTCCACGGCGTTGCTCCTCGGCCGCCCGGTGCCCGATGGAGGTGCCTGCCTGTTCGCCACGCCCGGCTTCTCGTCGGCCGGCACGGCGACCGACGACCGCGGCTGCGGTCGCGGCGCGGACCTGCCGGTGCCGGTCGCGGGTGGCGTGCCGGGCTCGGCGCGAGGCAAGGTTCTTCCCGGGACGGGCGTCCGCAGTCAGGTCGTGCACTTCCCGCCCAAGCCGTACGTCCCTGGCGCCAATCCGGTGATCGACCACTATCCCGACGGGCGCTTGCCCGTCGGGCCGCCCGAATGGAGGAACCTCGGCGCCGTCCCGCCATCGAAGGTGGTGCGGGCAACGAGCGCCAGCGCCATCTTCAATGCCCAGGGTTCCCGGTACCGCATTGCATTCGACTTCTCGCACTATGGCGAGGCGCCGGTGAACATCGGCGACTTCAGCGCCAACGGCGCCGACGATCTCGCGATCTCCGACCACTACTCCTATGTGGACGGAATCCAGCACGCCGGCGAGGTCGACGTCTACTACGGGCACCGCGGGATGGGCATCGATCCGCGATCGCAGGCGCCGGACATCATCCTCTACGGCGATCAGTACCGGGCGAAGTTCGGGATCTCGATCGCGCCGGCGAGCGACGTCAATGGCGATGGCTGGCCCGATCTGCTGATCGGAGCCGCGTTTCACGCCACCGACCACGACAGGATCGCCAACGGCGGGACCGCGTATCTGATCTACGGCGGCTTCCTGCAGCAGTTCCGATGCACGGTCAAGGTACGCGCGCAGGACATCGGCCGCACGATTCCCGGGATCCGGTTCGAGGGCGGGTACGACCGCCACCTTTACCTCGCCTGGTCCAACGAGCTCGACTCCGGCGACTTCACCGGCGACGGACTCTCGGATCTCCTGATCGGTGCCTACGACCCCTACAACCCACCGCCCGGGAGGCTCGGGGCGCGCGCGTACCTGATCTACGGCAGCCGTCGAATGCCGCTGTTCTACGCCCCCTACAGACTCGGGATCGACCGAGACGCCGGCGGCATCCAGTCGCTGATATTCCAGGATCCCGAGCCGGCGGCGACCAACGCGAGCCTCGCGTTCAGCGCCTCCTTCGTCGGCGACATCACCGGATCCGGGCGGGACGCCCTCGCGTTCACTGCAGCCGGCGCCGGCCCGACTGGCGGCGGCCAGGCATACATCTTCACCCGCCGGCTCGATCCCTCCACGGCCTCGCCGATCGACATGGCGAGCGCCGATGCCACCGTGACCGCCGATCGCCTCGATCAGGGCAACGTCCATCTGCGCTTCATGGGGCTGGCCAGCGCCCGTCCCGCCGGGGACGTCAACGGCGACGGCATTCCCGACGTGATCTTCACCGCGCGCAACACGGATTCATTGCTGGGCGGCAGATGGACGCACGTGGGCGCGGCGGCGGTCCTCTACGGGCGCCGGGGCGGCCTGCCGGCGCAGATTCCCCTCTCGAGCCTCGACCACATCTACTACGGCGACGAGCCCGGCCAGCTCGGCCAACCCGCGAGTGACCACGGCGCCGACTTCAACGGCGACGGGCGCGCCGACGTTCTGCTCGCCGACCCCTACTACCTGGAGCCCATCGGCGGCCAACTCCAGCAGCGGGGCCGCATGTGGCTGGTCCTGAGCAGTCCGAGCCAGCCAAAGCTCGTCGACGTCGAGGCGGCGGCCAGCCGCAACATCGTCGCCGACACCACGCTCCCCGGGCTGTTCGGCTTCACGTGGGACACCGGTGACTTCAACGGCGACGGGCGCCCCGACCTGGTGATCAGCGACCACTATGAGGGCGACCGCTCACTCGACATCCACGCCGGGGTTGTCTACCTCTTCTACAACTCCCGCCTCAGGCTGGCTCATGAGGACCCAGAGGACGTTGCCGGCCCGGTCCTCGAACCACGACCGCACGCTCACAGGACGTCGCGAAGAGCTCCTTCGACCTCGTCATAGTGGAACGTGTAGCCGAGGTGCTGGAGCTTTGCCGGGACCGCCCGCTGACCCGTCGTCACTACCTCGGACATCTCCCCGTAGAGGAGCCGCACACCAAACGCCGGAACCGGGAGGAACGCCGGCCGGTGCAGGACCCGCCCGAGCGCCCGCGAGAGCTCGGCGTTCGTGACTGGCGTCGGGGCGGTCAGATTCACCGGCCCCTCGGCCTCGCGGTGATCGACGCAGTGGAGGAGCCCGCCGACGACGTCATCGACGTGGATCCACGGGACGTACTGGCGGCCACCGGCAACGGGCCCGCCCAACCCCAGGCGAAAGAACGGGAGCATCCTCGCGAGCGCGCCCCCCGCCGGCGCGAGCACGACGCCCGTGCGGGTGACGGCGACGCGCATCATCTCTTCGGCCGACAGCGCCTCGCGCTCCCAGTCGACGACGAGCCGCGCCAGGAAGTCCGATCCGGCCGGAGCGTGCTCGTCGAGGAGCTCGTCGCCGGTCGGCCCGTAGAAGCCCACGGCGGACTGGGAGACGAGGGCCCGCGGCCGCTGCCCGTCGGGCAGCGCCCGGAGCCCCTCGACGAGCGAACGCGTGCCCGACACGCGGGAGTCCGAGATCCGCCGCTTGGCCTCCGCGGACCACCGCTGGGCGATCTGCTCCCCCATCAGGTTCACGACGGCGTCGGCGCCGGCGAGCCCCGCCTCAGGTGGGGGCCCACCGGCCGGATCGGCCCACGCGTGAACCTCGACGTCGCCTCCTAGCGTCTCCTCGGCCCCGCGCTGATCGCGCGAGAGGGCCACCACGGTGTCACCGCGTGCCTTCGCCGCGCTCACGAACGCGCGTCCGATCAGGCCCGTCGCGCCGGTGACGACGATCCGCATGTCAGCGGAGGTATTCGTAGGCTGGGATCGTCAGGAACTGGATCAGCTCCGGGGAGAGCGCCACGCGCTCGAACACCTCACGGGTCTCCCCGGGACGCCCGGCGTGCCATGTCTTCTCCCCCACTTCCTTCCTGATCCTCTCGGTCTCCTCGTCGAGCACCTGGCGGACGAGCTTCGGCGTGAGGACGGTCCCGTTGTCCAGCGCGATCCCATGATGGATCCACTGCCAGATCTGCGTGCGCGAGATCTCGGCGGTCGCCGCGTCCTCCATCAGCGAGTTGATCGCTGCTGCCCCGCGCCCGCCCAGCCAGAACGAGATGTACTGGAATCCGACGCTGACGTTCGTCCTAAGGCCCGCCTCGGTCACGTGTCCCGGGGTCGAGGCAAGGTCGAGCAGGTCGGCGGCGCTGACGTCGACATCGTCCCGCCGACGCTCGAGCTGGTTGGCGGCGCCGTTCAGCCCGTCCTCGAAGACCTTTCGCGCCACGGGCACGAGGTCAGGGTGAGCGACCCAGGTCCCGTCGTACCCCTGCTTGACCTCGCGTTCCTTGTCCGCCCGGACGCCGTCGAGCGCCTTGGCGTTGGCCTCCTCGTCCTTGCGCGATGGGATCACGGCCGCCATCCCCCCGATCGCGTGAGCCCCTCGGCGGTGACAGGTGGCGGCCAGCAGTTCGGTGTAGGCGCGCATGAACGGAACCGTCATCGTCACGTCCCCGCGGTCGGGCAGGACCATCTCCGGTCGCCGAGGGAAGCACTTGATCGAAGAGAAGATGTAGTCCCACCGTCCAGCGTTGAGGCCGGCCGAGTGCTCGCGCAGCTCGTACAGGATCTCGTCCATCTCGAACGCCGCCGGCAGCGTTTCGATCAAGACCGTCGCCTTGATCGTCCCGCGCGGAATCTCGAGGGCGTCCTGCGCAAGGCAGAACACCTCGTTCCACAGCCGGGCTTCGAGGTGGGACTCGAGCTTGGGCAGGTAGAAGTAAGGCCCCGCGCCGCGCGCCAGGAGTCGCGGCGCGCAGTGGAAGAAGTACAGGCCGAAGTCGAACAGCGAGCCGGCGACGGGCTCGCCGTCGACGAGCAGGTGGCGTTCGGGTAGGTGCCAGCCGCGGGGGCGGACGAGCAGCGTTGCGGGGTTTCGGCCGAGCTCGTAGTGACGGCCGTCGGACCCCTCGTACGTGATCGTCCCCTCGATCGCGTCCCGGAGGTTGATGTGACCCTCGACCATGTTGCGCCACGTCGGCGCGTTGGCGTCTTCGAAGTCGGCCATGAACCCGTCTGCGCCCGAGTTCAAGGCGTTGATCGTCATCTTCCGATCCGTCGGCCCCGTGATCTCGACCCATCGCTGCTCCATGTCTTCCGGCACCGCGGCAACGCACCAGTCCGCGTCGCGAATCTGACGCGTCTCGGGCAGGAAATCGAGCAACTCGCCGCCGGCCAGGCGTTCGCGCAGGCGGGCACGGACCTCCAGGAGCTCGGACCGCCGCGGGCCGAACCGGCTCTGAAGCTCGGCCACGAACTCGAGCGCGTTCGGCGTGAGCACCTCGTCGAATCCGGGCTCAATGGCCCCCTGTAACTCCAGCCTGGCGTGCGTCGTCATATTGTGAATCCTCTCAGCCGTGGGTACCCGCGGTGCACTGGCAGCAACCGCGGGCGCGGACCGCGGCCGGGTTCAGCCACGTTCGAGCGCGCCCTCGGCCTCGCGTCTCGGCGTGGCCTCGGCCTCGCGTCGCTCGAGCGCGTACTCGACGACGCACAGTCCGGCGAGCAGTACCGCGATAACCCCTGTCATCGCCCAGGCGGCGAGTCCGCCGCCGACGGCAAACAGCACCAGTAGCCCGAGCGCCACCGCGGCCTTCTCGTACCCGACTTCGCCGACCATCCGCCACCGGAAGGCGATGTGGCCGATCAGGTAGAGGGCGACGCCGCCGCACAGGGCCAGTCGCGGCGCGTCGTGGAGCGGGTCACCGGCGGCGTGAACGACGAACTTCACGCCGGCCGCGAAGATGATGATTCCCGCCACCAGGAGCAGATGCAGGTAGCTGTAGGAGTCCGCGGCCGCGATCACGGGGTCCTCGTGCTCGCGCAGTCGTGCCTCGGCCACCTCAGCGAAGCGGTCGAAGTACGTCCACCACAGCCCGATCGTGATCAGTAGCCCCAGCGTGACTGCCGCGACCAGATCGGGATCGAGCGGCTCGCGGGCAGCCCCGACGCCGATCGCGACGATTGACTCGCCGAGGCAGATGATCACGAACAGGCTGTAGCGCTCGGCGAAGTGCGCCACCGCGACCCGCTGCAGCCCGCGCAGACGCTCGCGGGTCAGCCAAGCGGGCCCTGCGTAGTCGATCGCGACGGCCGCGGCCCACAAGATGGCGCGTAGCGCCCCTTGCACGAACGACCCGACGATCAGCAGCACCATTCCGATCACGACGGTCACTGCGAAGCCGGAAATCGACGACAACGATGCATTCCCGCGACGTGCCTCGTACGCGTACAGGGCCAGATGGAGCAGTCGAACGACGGCGTAGGCACATACAAAGAGAGTCGCTTCGGTCCCCCACGCGCGTGGCACCGCGAGGCCGGCGACGAAGATGAACACGGTCGCGAGGAGCAAGGTCACGCGCAGCGCGGACGAGTCGGTCGCCTCGGCGTTGGCGGCCCACACGAACGCCGACCACGCCCACCACACGAGCGCGAGCACAAGCATCGATTCCCCGAACCCGGCCCAGGTCAGATGGTTTGCCAGCAGCGACGTCACCTGCGTGATCGCGAATACGAACACGAGGTCCCAGAGGAGCTCGACCGGGCTCGTGCGACGCTCTTCAGCGGCGGGGTCAGCGCCCTGCGGTGAACCTTGCACGGCAGAAGTATTGCGGCGTCAGACTTCCGCCAACGCGGCGTCGAGCGCTCGCCGGGCGGCGGTGAGCGTCTGGGCGCCCTTGGCGATGTGCTGCCACGGATCGCCGTCCTGCTGGATGCGCTTGATCACCGTCCGCGTCGTCCACCGGTCAGGACGCGTGCTCGTCTCGGAGAGCTCCTCGAGATGGAGGGGGGTCGCGACGGGCGCGCGGGGTCGAGCTCGCACCGAGTAGGGCGCGACCGAGGTCAGGGCATACCCGTTGCGCATGAAGTCGATCAGGATCCTGTCTTCGCGCTTGGCCTTGCGCTGCTCGATCGTGAACACCCGCGGCTCGCGCGCGGCGCCGAGCGTCGCCACATCGCGAGCGAACGTCCGGACCGAGTCGAACTCGGCCCTTCGCCTCAACGGCACGACCACGTGGTATCCGCGCGAGCCCGAGGTCATCGCCCACGGCTCCAGGCCGAGCTCGCGGAGCAGACCGATGATCAGCCGCGCCGCGCGCCGCATCTCGGCGGGGCGATGGACGCTCGGGTCGAGGTCGAACACGATCTTGTCGGGCCGGTTGAGTTGATCAACGCGGCTCTGCCAGGAGTGAAACGTGATGCATGCCTGGTTCGCGAGGTAGACGAGCGTCGCCGGCTCTTCGGCGACGACGTGCTTGACCGTCCCCCCGGACTTCGGCACCTCCACCACCCGGATCCAGTCCGGGAAATGGCCGCTCGCGTGCTGCTGAAAGATCTTGTGGCCTTCGATTCCGTCCGGGTACCGCTCGAAGTTGAGCGGGCGGCCGGCCACGTGGGGGAGCATCACCGCGCCGACCTCGTCGTAGTAGCGGGCGAGATCGGCCTTCGTCACATTCGGAGGGATCAGCTGCTTGTCCGGTCGTGAGACCTCGACATCGCGGCCGCCGGAGGTGATCGTCAGCGCCACGCGGGAGCCTCAGCGAGACGGCTGGAGCTCGGCGGGGTGCTCCGACTCGAGCAGCGCCAGGGCACGTTCGTACTCGTCGTAGCGGCGCACGATGCGCAGCCAGGCCCAGCCCGGACTGGCTCGGAGCTCGTGCTCCGCGGTCGGCGTCTCCGGGTCGGTCGTCCCGCGGGCGATCGCCGACGAGCCCGCGGTGGGCAGCGATCGCCACGCCCAGGTCGGGGGCGGGGCCGTCGTCGTCGAGCAGGCTCGCCTCAAGGTGGGCCGTGAGCACGAGCAGCTCCCGGCGCGTCGCCCGCCGCGCGAGCGGGGTCCGGGTCTCCCGGAACGCGAATGCGTCCCACGCTCTGGCGAACGAGATGCAGTTCGTGCGGCCGCCGGCGCGGTGGGCGGCCAGCATCGGACAGATCCCGCCCCGGTCGGTGTAGGCGCCGGCGATGATCTCGTTCTCGCGGATGCCCTCGAGCATCGCGACCCTCGTCTCCCGCGGCAGGCGGTCGATCGCGCGCCGCAGATCCTGGACCGTCGCCTGTCGCCGTGTTCGCATAGGGTTTCACCGCCTGCCGGGGACCGGGCGGCCACTCTACCGGCGCCCGTCGACCCCAACAACCGATCTCCTTTGCGCGAAAGGAACCTTGCAGATGAAGCTCGCAGTCAACGTCGCCTACTGGGGCATGGGCATGGGACCGGAGGAACAGCTCGCCGTCGTGCAGGAGGCGGAGCGGCTCGGCTACGACTCGGTGTGGGCGGCGGAGGCCTACGGGTCCGACACAGCGACAGTGCTCGCGTGGCTCGCCGGCCTGACCACGAAGATCCGGCTCGGCTCGGCGATCTTCCAGATCCCCGCACGCACCCCGGCGATGACTGCGATGACGGCGGCGACGATCGACCAGCTCTCGGGTGGACGGATGATGGTGGGGCTCGGCTCCTCCGGCCCACAGGTGGCCGAGGGCTGGCACGGGCAGCGCTTCGCGCATCAGCTCCAGCGCACGCGCGAGTACGTGGCGGTCGTGCGGATGGCCCTCGACCGCGAGCGCGTCGAGTACCACGGTGAGACGATCGAGCTGCCCCTCCCGGACGGTCCGGGGAAGGCTCTCAAACTGATGATCTCGCCGGTGCAGGACCGGATCCCGATCTACCTGGCGGCGATCGGCCCGAAGAACACCGCGCTCGCGGGCGAGATCGCCGACGGCTGGATCCCGACGTTCTTCTCGCCCGAGTACGTCTCGGAGTTCCGCCAGCTACTCGAGGAGGGCGCCGGCCGCGCCGGCCGATCGCTCGACGGCTTCGACATCGCGCCGACCGTCAGCGCGTTCGTGTCCGATGACCGCGACCTGGCCAGAAACCTGATGCGACCCCTGCTGGCCCTGTACATCGGGGGCATGGGCTCGCGCAAGCAGAACTTCTACAACAACCTCGTCCAGCGGTATGGCTTCGAGGACGCAGCCAACGAGATCCAGGACCTGTACCTCGACGGGAAGAAGGCCGAAGCCGGCGCCGCGATCCCGGATGAGCTGATCGACATGGTCTCGCTGTGCGGCCCGCCGGACGTCGTTCGCGACCGGCTCGGGGCGTTCCGCGACGCCGGGGTGGGAACGCTGATGGTCACGCCGATGGCGTTCACGGTCGACGACCGGATCGCGCAGCTGCGCGCGATCGCCGAGCTGGCCGGCTGAGGCGTTCGACGGGCCAAGGGGTTCCGAGCACGGCTGCTGCCACGGCCCACCGGCTGCGCATCTTCCTCGGGGCGTTCGGCGACGCCGGCCATGCCTTTCCCATGCTCGCGCTCGGCCGGCGGCTCGCCGCCCGCGGCCACGAGGTCACGTTCGAGACGTGGGCACGGTGGCGCGAGCACGTCGAGACCGCCGGGATGCAGTTCGTCCCCGCGCCCGAGTACCCCGTGTTCCCGACTCGCGACCGTCCGCTGAAGCCCTATCAGGCGGTGGTGCTCGCGACCGGGGAGACGCTCACCGCGATGCGCCGTTGCACCCCCGACGTGGTCGTCCACGACATCCTCACCCTGGCCCCGGCGCTGGCCGCCGAGCTGGAGGAGGTTCCGGTGGCCACGCTCGTACCCCATCTGTACACCGCCGGCGGACCGGGTTTTCCCCCCTACGCGCTCGGCGCGCGCCTGCCTCGCACGGCACTGGGACGAGCTCTCTGGCGCCGGCTGGAGCCGCTCGTCGAGACCGGCCTCAGTCAGGGCCGCGCGGAGCTCAACGAGACCCGGCAGCGGCTCGGCCTCCCGGCGATCGATCGCCTGCACGGGGGCCTCAGCGCACAGCTCTGCATCGTCGGCACCTTCCCTCAGCTCGAGTACCCACGCCTCTGGCCGCCGGAGGTCCACGTGGTCGGGCCGCTGATGTGGGAGCCGCCGTACCACGACGTCCCGCCCCCGCCCGGAGACGCGCCGCTCGTGCTCGTGGCCCCCTCGACGGCCCAGGATCCCGACCACCGCCTGCTGCGGGCGGCGCTGCTCGGGCTGGCCGGCGAGCCGATCCGCGTGTTGGCGGCAACCAACCGCAAGCCGCTGCGCGAGTCCGTGGCGGTCCCGGCGAACGGCCGGCTCGTGGAGTGGATCTCGTATTCGCGGACGATGCCCCGCTGTGCCCTAGTGATCTCACACGCCGGCCACGGCACGGTGGCCCGTGCGCTGGCGTCCGGGAGCCCGGTGCTGGCAGTGCCGCACAGCGGCGACATGGGCGAGAACGCCGCGCGGATCGACTGGGCCGGCGCCGGCGTGAGGCTGCCGTGGCGGTTCCTGTCCCCGGCGACGTTGCGCCTCGCGGCCCGGCGGGCGCTGGCGGATCAGTCGGTGGCGGCGCGCGCCCGCGAACTCGCCTCATGGGCGGCTGCCAACGACGGCGCGCAGCGCGCGGCCGCGCTGGTCGAGCAGCTGGCGGTCACCGGTGCTCGCGATGGGAGCGCACGAAGTCGATGAGCTCTGGCGCGGTGCTCTGGACCATGTCAACGGGTTCCCCGAAGCACGAGCACAGCTCGACGACCGCGAGCTTGTCGGAGATCGCGACCGCGCGCCACATCGCCCCGTGCTCCTCCCAGCGCGCGAGATCCTCGATCGTGATCTCTGGCCAGTCGGCGCCCATCGCCTTGGCGTCTCAGCTCGAGGCGGTGGCGGCGCCGGCGGATGTCCCGCTCGCCGGGTTCGCCTGGGCCCACTGGACGATCTCGCCGGCGCCCTGGACCGTGGTGCCGTCGTCGAGCACCAGCAGGGGAACCCAGTTGTTGCCGGTCAGCCGCTTGACCTCTTTGCGCCCGCTGGTCTGGTTGAACGCGTCCGGGAGCATCCCGAGCCCGTAGGCGCGAACGACCTCGGGATCGTGGCCGGCGTCCTTGAGGGCGTGGTAGGCCCTGCCGCATGGGTGGCCGCCCGGACGGGGCGCGGGCTTCCAGGTTCCGTAACAGACGTAGAGCTTCATCATGGGAATTTTCCGTGCTCCGAAGGCGGGAGGCGAAGTCAGCTCCGGGGGTGGGACTCGAACCCACAACCCTTCGGTTAACAGCCGAATGCTCTGCCGATTGAGCTACCCCGGATTGTCGTGTAGGTGTCGGCCGCCGGACGGTGGCCGGGAGAGAACTCTAGCGGGAACGCTTGGGAGCCAGGCGGCGGCGGGGGCGGCGCGAACTGACGCCTTTTTGTCCCGGATTCCGGGATCCAAAGGCATCAGTTCGTGGGGAGGCGAGCGCTCATACCGCCTTCTCGAGCCGCGCCACCACCCCCCGGATCGCCGCCAGCACCTGCTCGCGCTCGTGTCCCAGCTCGCTCGTCCCCGCCGCCCCCTGGGCCCGGGCCCGCACGATCGCCCGGTCCAGCCGGGCGAGCTCTAGTACGAGCCGCGCGTGCTGGAGACGCTCCTGGCTGACCTGACCACCTCGCCCGGCGCGCGCTACCAGGTCGGCGACGACCCGTGCGAGCTCCTCGTCATCCGGCGGCAGGCCGGCCAGCGGCGCAGACGTCCTCCCGGCCAAATGCCTGGCGGCTCGCCGCAGCAGCTCGCTCGTCAGCAGCTCGTCGGGATCGATCGCCGCCAGGGCCGCCTCCCCCGCGTCCGGCACGGCCACGCACAGCGCGAGAAAGGTCCGCTCCGTTCTCCGTCCTCGATCGAGCGGCGAGACGGTGGCGGGCCCCCGCGCCGCGTGACCGTTTCCCTCTGCGGCGGGCGCCGCGGGCGCACCCGCCATGACCGAGGCGAGCCGCGTCTCGGAGAGCTCGAGGCGTCCGGCGACGCGCCGCATCAGCTCGTCGCGCACGATGCTCGCGGGGAGCTCGGAGAGGACGGGCCGGAGCTCGTCGAGCGCCTTGTCGCGACCCTCGGCGCTGCGAAGGTCGGCTCGTTCGAGGATCCGGTCGATGTGGAAGACGACGAACGGAACCGATTCCTGGACGCGGGCCCGAAGCGCGTCCGCGCCCTCGCGCTCGACGAGCTCGGCGGGGTCGGTCCCCTCGGTCAGCGGGACGACCCGGAGCTCGAGCGGCGGCTTGCGCCGCTCGGCGAGCCGTGCCGCGCGCAGCATCGCCTCCTGACCGGCGCTATCGGCGTCGAGACACAGGTCCAGCACGCGGACGACGCGCTCGAGCTCTCCGATCTGCTCCTCGGTCAGCGCCGTGCCCATGATCCCCACGGCGTTTCGCATCCCCGCCTGATGGAGGGCGAGCACGTCCGTATAACCCTCCACGAGGATCATCCGGCCCGCACGGGCCGCCGCCTTGCGGGCGAGGTCGATGCCGAACAGCTGGCTGCGCTTGTGGTAGAGCTCACCGTCCGACGTGTTCAGATACTTGGGCGGCTGGTTCTCCCGCATCGCCCGGGCGCCGAACCCGAGGACGCGGCCGCGGCGATCCGCTGACGGGAACATGATCCGCTCCCTGAAACGGTCGTACACCTGCCCGGGAGTGGCGTGCGACCGCTGGACCAATCCCGCCGCTATCAGCTCCTCGTCGCTGAACCCGCCTGCCCGCGACGCCCGGAGCATCCGGTCCCACGCGCTCGGCGCGTATCCGACCCGGAACTCCCTGAGTGTCTCGGCGGTCAGGCCGCGGCCGAGCAGGTAGTCGCGCGCCGGCGCTGCTTCGTCTGACTCCCACAGGTAGCGGGCGTAGTACGTCGCGGCGCGCCCCAGGAGCGAATAAAGCCGCTCCCTGCGCTCGCGCCGCGACCGGCTGGCCGGGTCCTCGTCCTCGGTCTCGAGCGTCACTCCGAAGCGATCGGCAAGCGACTCGAGCGCCGCCTTAAAGTCAAGCCCTTCGGTCTCCATCACGAACGTGAACGGGTCACCCGAGGACTGGCAGCCGAAACAGTGGTAGTGCTTCTCCTCGGGACGCACGTGGAACGACGGGGTGCGCTCGTCATGGAACGGGCACAGGCCGAAGTAGCTGTCGACTGCGGCCCGTCGCAGGTCCGTGCGCGTCGAGACGAGCGCGAGCATGTCGACGGCGTCGAACACGCGGTCCCTGGAATCGGCGGCGTAGCGGGTCACTGGGCGAAGGCCACCGGAACGCTCAGCGTCTCGAACTGGCGGATGCAGAACCGATCGGTCATTCCCGCCAGGTAGTCGGTGACGCGCCGTGGCAGATCGCCGTCGGGGATCGACGTGGGGATGTCCTCGGGATGAACGCAGTAATGGGTGAACAGCGAGCGAATCACGCCCTCGATCTTCGCGTGCTCGCGCGTCGCCTCGGGTCCCAGATAGACGCGCTCGAACATGAACGAACGCAGCTGCGACATGGCCTCGCCGACTCGGCGGCCCTGGACGATCTCTCCGGCCTGCTCGGAATGCTCGACGAGGTCGTGGACGAGCGTGTCGATCCGCCGCGATCCTGTGTCTCCGAGGATCTCGATCGGCCCTGAGGGCAGGTCGTCGGCGGCGATGACACCGGCGCGGAGGGCGTCATCGATGTCGTGGTTGATGTAGGCGATCCGGTCCACCAGCCGCACGATCCTGCCCTCGAGCGTCGACGGCTCCTCGGCGCGGCCAGAATGGCCGAGGATGCCGTCGCGCACCGGCAGCGTCAGGTTCAGCCCTTGCCCATCGCGCTCGAGCGTGTCGACAACTCGCAGCGAATGCTCGTGGTGCAGGAATCGCGAGCCGAACCGCTCAGACAGGCACCGATCGAGCGCCTCCTCCCCGATGTGGCCGAACGGCGGGTGACCGAGATCGTGGCCGAGACCGATCGCCTCGACCAGGTCCTCGTTGAGCCTGAGGGCGCGGGCCACGGTACGCGAGACCTGGCTGACCTCGAGCGTATGGGTCAGCCGCGTCCGGTAGTGGTCTCCGCTGGGAGCCACGAACACCTGGGTCTTGTGCTTGAGGCGACGAAACGCCTTGGTGTGGACAATCCGGTCGCGGTCGCGCTGAAACGGCGTCCGTAGCCCGCAGTCGGGCTCGGCCCGTAGCCGCATGGCGGGATAGGAGCGCGTCGCGAGCGGCGAGAGCTCGCTCTCCTCCCGGGCGCGGATCCGCGCCGCGAACGCGGCGGATACCGGTCCCGAGGGGTGGTCGTGCGAGGCGGCTAAGACTTGATCGGTCACTGTCGATCGATTCTGACAGTGCCGCCCCGCGGGCGAGCCCGACCGTCGCGAAGTTGTCGCAGACTGCGCGGTCCGCGGTGGCGCTCAGGCCGCTCGCAGCAGCGGCCGCAGGCGGACGTGCGCGTGATGCTCGGCGGTCTCGGTTATCGCGCGCTCAGCCTGACGAAGCGCTCGCTCGGACGCCTCCGGGGCCTGCGCCAACGGCTCGCCGAGCGCACCGACCAGGAAGCGGTAGCTCTCCTGCGCGAGCGGGAACGCCGCTGCCTCACACGAGCCGCAGACCACCCCTCCGGCGGCGGCCGAGAAGCCCTGGAGGTGCTCGCTCTCGCCGCAGGAAGCGCATGAGCCCAGCTGCGGCACGATTCCCGCCGCGAGCAGGAGCTTGAGCCGGAACGCCAGTCCGTTGGCCGGTCGGGCGTGTGCAACGTCGGAGCTCAACAGCGCCAGCTCGTTGGTGAGCAGGCGAAAGACCTCGGGATGGGGGTCGGACGTTTCGAACAGCCGCGCCACCGCGTCGCAGGCACGGGCGGCGGAGTCGAGCGTCGCAGCATGGTCGCGCAGCGCGCCATGGGCGGCGATCGTGTCGACGCCGGTCACCGTGAACAGCTCCCCGCGACCCTCGTGGAGGACGATCCGGACATGGAAGAACGGCTCGAGCCGGGCTCCGAACCGGCTCCGGGACCGCCGGACGCCCTTGGCGATCGCGGCCAGGCGGCCGTGTTCCGGCGTGTACAGATGGAGGATCCGATCGGCCTCGCCGTAGCGGATCGAGCGCAGCACGATCGCCTGGGTTTTCAGTGGTCCGGACATCGCGAATTCGAAGCTACACTTTGTGAAGCCATGCGGGCTGTGACTGTGTACACCACTGATCGGTGCTCGCGATGCGTGAGCGCAAAGACGCTGCTCACTCGCCGCGGTATCGCTTATCAAGAGATCAATCTGGCAAAGGACCCGGACGGTCGAGCGGAGCTGGCCCAGAAGACCGGCATGTTCACCTTCCCCCAGATCGTGATCGACGGCGAGACGCTCGGAGGCTTCGATGAGCTGCTCGCGGCGGACCGTGAGGGACGGCTCTCGACGCTCCTAGCCGCATAGCGATCGCTACGCCCCGGGTCGACGTCGCTTCGATCGCCCCGCCCGCGATCGGGGCCGTGGCTGGCACCGCTCGCACACGTAGGTCCCCCGCCCCCCGACCACGATCTTGCGCAACGTGCTGCCGCAGTTCGGGCACGGCTCGCCGGCGCGGAGGTGAACGAGGAACTTGTCCTGGAAGGAGCCGCGCGCACCGTCGAGGTGGCGGAAGTCGTCGATCGACGCACCCTTCGCATCGATCCCCGCCTGGAGGGCCTCCTCGACCGCGTCGCGCAGCCGCGCAACCTGCACGGCGGTCAGCCGCCCGGCCGGGCGGAGAGGATGGATCCCGGCCCGGAACAGCGCCTCGTCGGCATAGATGTTGCCGACCCCGGCGATCCGGCGCTGATCGAGAAGGAAGGCCTTCACCGGCGCGGTCCGCCCGTGCGCGGCGCGTCGCAGGTACTGCGGGGTGAACTCGGGCGTCAGTGGCTCGACCCCGAGCCTCGCCGCGAGGTACGCATCCCGTGCCGGCGTTCCGTGGACGAGGTGGCCGGTCCCGAACCGCCGTGGATCGACGTACACGAGCCGGTGGCCGCTGTCCAGCTCGAACCGCACCCGTGTGTGGACGGGCTCCGCCCGTGGATCAAACAGCAGCGTGCCCGTCATGCGCAGGTGCATCAGCAGGTGCCGATCACCGGTGAGCTCCCACACGAGGTACTTGCCCGCGCGCCCCACGCTCACCACCGCCGCGCCGCGGAGCTCCTCCTCGGCGGCTCCCGGGAGGTCCGGACGGGTCCAGCGATGATCCAGGATCTCGGCGTCGACGATCGTCCGGCCCTCCAGCTCGGGGGCCAGCTGTCTGCGGATCGTCTCGACTTCGGGTAGCTCGGGCATCAGTGAGGGGTACTAGGTGAACGACTCGCCGGGCAGTTGCGGTGCATCGCGGCCCGTGAGCCACATCAGAGCGCTTGCGCCGACGTCGGCGAGGGGCCCGTCGTGGCGACGTGACCCGCTCGCGGGAAAATGGGCGAGGAGGGGCACGTGCTCGCGGGTGTGATCGGTGTGCGACGCGGTGACGTCGCATCCGTGATCGGCGGTCAGCACGAGCATATCGCCGGCCCTGAGCAGCCCCAGCCACTGCGCCACGTGCCCGTCGATCTCCCTGAGCGCGCGGTGAAAGCCCTCGACGTCGTGGCGGTGTCCGTAGACCTGATCGGTCTCGATGAGGTTCGTGAACACGAGGCCGGCGTCGAGCGAGCGCAGGAGCTCGCCCGTCTCCGCCAACGCCCGGCGGTTGGTGGCTCCTGGATGCTGCACGTCGATCCCGGCGCCCGCGAACAGCTGCCCGACCTTGCCCACGGTGTGAACCGGGACCCCGGAGTCGTGGAGCTCGTCCAGATAGCTCCGCGTCGGCGGGCCCAGCGCGTAATCGCGCCGGCCGTCGGTCCGCTCGTAGGCGCCCGTCGCACCCGCGAACGGGCGCGCGATCACGCGCCCCACCTGGTGCTCGGGGCTCAGCCCGGCGCGGACCTGCCGGCAGATCTCATACAGCTTCTCGCTCGGCACGAGGTCGACGTGGGCCGCGATCTGGAGGACCGAGTCCTGGCTCGTGTAGACGATCAGCCCGCCGCTGCTGACGTGCTCGTCCGCGAAGTGCTCGATCGCCTCGATGCCGTTGTACGGCCGATTGCAGAGGATCCTCCGGCCGCTCACGGTGGCGATCAGCTCGACGACGTCGTCCGGGAACCCATCTGGGTAGGTGGGCATCGGGTCGTCCATCACTACGCCCATCAACTCCCAGTGGCCGGCCGTGGAGTCCTTGCCCGGCCCGAGCGCGTGGAGCCGGCCATGGAGCACGGGATGCCGCGCCGGCGGGACGCCCTCGAGCTCGAGGATCGAGCCCAGCCCGAGCCGCCCGAGCGTCGGCAGATCCAGCCCCCCCGCGGCCACGGCGAGGTGCCCGAGGGTATTGGCGCCCGCGTCGCCGTACAGACCCGAGTCCTCGAGCTCACCGACGCCGCAGGCGTCGAGCACGACCACGAACGCTCGACTCACCGATCCTCTATGCCCCGGTCACGAGCAGCGAGCGCCCCAACGGGACGAAGACGGCCTGATCGACCCCGGGGAAGAGCCCCGGCGGCGCATACTCCTCGAGCACGACCTCGGCCCGCGGTTCGAACAGGTGGCTCGAGCGGACCTGCCGTGCGCGGCCCGCGATCTGCTCCACCGCGTCGAGCTCGACCGCCGGGACGCCACCGATCCGAGTGACCTCCGAGCCGATCACGCGCATGCCGGGGTCCCGCGCCCGGGCCGCCTTGACGAGCTCCTGCGCGGCGCGCCGGAGCGCGGCGCTGCCAGCCGGTGGGGGCGCACTGCTGGGGAAGCGCCACAGCGCGATCACCGCCGCCCCCGAGCTGACGGTCGTGATCAGGCTGCCGTGACCCGCGGTCACGGCCCAGTTGTTAGGAGCCTGGAGGGAGAGCCCGGCCGCGGGGAAGCTGAGCGCGCGGAAACCGGTCGGCGTCGCCGGGGTGGAGACGCTCGGCGCCGGGGTTCGCGAGTTGCCGCAAGCCGCGAGCGTGGCCAGTGGGCACATCAGGATCGCCGCCACCGCGGCGCGTATGGACCGGAGCACGGAGCGATTCTGGCATGGGTGCCGGGAGCCGATGTGGGCGCCAGGACCGCCAACGCCCGCACCGCCCACGCCCGCACCGGCCACGAGCACTGCTCCCTTCAGTCCTCCCCATCCCAGTAGTCGAGCGACTCGAGCCGGCCGATCACGCCGACGCCGCGAAACGCGACCTTGTTCGACCGCGGGTAGAAACAGACGTCGCCCGGCTCCCTGGTCCCGTAGGCGAGATGCCTGAGCCCGCTCCGGCCGGCTCGAAACGTGTGCGCCACGCCCGTGCCGGCCGGGCATGAGACGACGTGCCCCGCTCGGAGCTCGATCTCATCGTCGCCGAGCAGCATCGTTCCGTCGCCGTCGAGAAGCACGAACAGCTCCTCCTCCATCGAGTGGCAGTGCAGGGGGTTGGCCTCCTTCCCGGGTGAGACATCGAAGTGCTGCAGCCCGGCGATCACCGATCCGGCCGCCCGACCGAGGTCTCGCCGGGTTCGGGACACCCGCGATCGCTCGATCTTCGACGGCTCGACGGCGTCGAGGTTCACGACCGTCGACGGTCGCTCCCCCGGTGGGTCCGAAAGCTCGGGCGGGCCGAGCTTGGCTTCGCGGAGCCACTGCGTCGGGATCCCGTCGATCGATCCTGGCATCGTCTCGACCGCGCGGTTGCCGACCCGTGAGAGCCCCTGCCGCGGGAAGCGTGGGCTCTCGTCGTCGAACCTGGTCCCGAACGCGAGCACGTCGAGTCCGTCGAGACCGTGCAACGTGTGCGCACCGCCGTTCGGCAGGCAGACGATGCAGTCACCGGCGCCGATCTCCGCCGTCTCGCCGTCGAGCCAGATCACTCCCCGGCCGCCGAGCACGTAGAAGATCTCCTCTTCGTGCCCGTGCTCGTGGGCAGGAGTCGCCCACGCGCCATCCGCGACCTGGATCCGGTTGACGCCGACGTTGACCGAGTCGGCGCCGTCTCCCAGATACGTCCACGTGCTCTTGAGGTGGCCGATGTCGGCGTGCTCTCGCTCGGCTTCGTCGAAGTGCGTGATGCCCACGCCCCGGACTCTACGACCCGCGCGGGATGTGGGCGCGCGGGTGAGCGTCGAAGTAGACGTCGCGAAGCCGGTCCGGGGACAGATGCGTATAGACCTGCGTGGTGCCGATATCGGCGTGCCCGAGCATCTCCTGCAGTGACCGCAGGTCGCATCCCCCGGCGAGCAAGTGAGTGGCGAACGTATGGCGCAGCGTATGCGGGCTCATCCGCCGCTCGAGTCCCGCCGTGCGCGCGTGTCGCTGGACGATCTTGTAGAGGCCCTGCCGGGTCAGGCCGCCACCGCGCAGGTTCAAGAACACGCGTCGCTCGTCCGCGAGGCCGACGAGCCGCGGCCGCCCCCGCTCGAGGTACGCCCGCAGCGTCTCGATCGCCTTGCTTCCGATCGGCACGATTCGCTCCTTCGAGCCCTTTCCGCACGCGCGCAGGATTCCCGCCTCGAGATCGAGATCCGAGACGCACAGGCCGATCGCCTCAGAGGCCCGGAGGCCGCATGCGTACATCGTCTCCAGCAGCGCGCGGTCGCGGAGCATCGCCGGCGAGGAGCCCCGTGGCTGCTCGAGCAGGCTCTGCACCTCATCGCGGCTGAGCACCTTCGGCAACCGGCCGCTGGACCGCGGCGGGCGCAGATCGGCGGTGGGATCGCGGTCGAGGATCTGATCGCGTCGCAGATGGCGGTAGAACGAGCGTAGGCACGCGATCTTGCGCTGGAGCGTCGCCGCCGCGACCGGTGGCTTACCTGCCCGCCCGTCCGCCAGCTCCGAGATGAAGGCGCTCAGGTCCGCCGGCTGCACCTCGAGCGGGTCGCGGCCTCGCCGGTCGAGGAACAGGCCGAACTGCTGCAGGTCGGAGCGGTATGCCTCAAGCGTGTTACGCGACAGGCCGCGCTCGAGTTCGAGATAGGCGAGGAAATCGAGCGTCAGCTCGGTCAGCCGGCGCGCCGGAGCGGTCGGCTCGGTGATGGCCATGGCGAACCTATTCGTGCTGGGCTACGGCGCTCCTCCCGGACCCGGCGTATTGCCACCCTTCAGCCACAGCAGCGCGATCAGCGACTTCGAATCCTCGCACTCGGCGATCGCGTCGTCGAGGCGAGCGCGAGGCCACGGAACGATCTCGATCCGCTCGTCTTCGTCGCCCTCGGGCGGGTCCGGGACCTTCGCCAGCTCGGTGGCGAGGAACAGCCACACGCGCTCATCGGTGAAACCCGGACTGGTGTAGAACGCCAGGATCTCCTGCCAACGTGTCGCCTGCTTGCCGATCTCCTCGGCGAGCTCGCGCTTGGCCGCGTCGAGCGGCGACTCGCCGGCGACGTCGAGCTTGCCCGCGGGAATCTCGAGCGACGCCGCCGCCCCGGCCGCCTCACGGGGCTGACGTGTCAGCCACACGGTGCCCGCGTCCACCGGGAGGATGCCGACCGCACCCGGGTGCCAGACCTTCTCACGCATGACCTCCTCGCCGTCGGCATAGCGGAAGCGCTCCACGCCGACGCGGACGATCTTGCCCTCCCAGATCGTCTGCGCGTCAATCCGCTCGAACTCGGTCACGCCGTCATTCCCTCCGAGGATCCCGCCTCGTCGACGAGCGCGATCGCGACCTCGAGCATGCCTTCGAGCGCATCGACGCTGACGCGCTCGCCCGGTTCGTGGTTGCGCTCCGTGCCGTTCGCCAGGTTCGTGCAGGGGAAACCGGCCGCGCGTAGCGCGTTGGCGTCCGACCCGCCGCCCGTGTTGATCTGGCGCGGCTCGTAGCCGCAGGCCCGCAGCGCCTGCTCGGCGAGCGCGATCTCCGGGGGGCGTCCCTTCAGACGGTAACCCTTGAACATCCGCTCGACGGTCACGTCGAGATCGCATTCGGTGGCGTCCGCCCCGTCTTGGAGGTGGTCGATGATTTCGGTCACGACCTGTTCGACCCGGACCTCGTCGATCGCCCTGACCTCGGCCTCGAGCTCGCACCGCTCCGGCACCACGTTGGTAGCCGTTCCGCCGCGGATCGTGCCGACGTTTGCGGTCGTCTCGGCGTCGAGCCGGCCCAGCTGCATCGACGCAATCGCGCGAGCCGCGGCGACGATCGCGCTGCGGCCCTCCTCGGGCCGAACCCCGGCGTGGGCGGCGCGGCCCTGGATGTGAGCCACAATCCGGTGGTACGTGGGCGCCGCGATCACGACCTCGCCGATCGGAGATGCCTGGTCCATCACGTACCCGAGCGTGCTCCGCAGCCTCGCCGGATCGAACGCCTTGGCACCGTGTAATCCGTTCTCCTCGGACACCGTGAACAGAAGCTCGACGCCCGTGTCCGGCGGCGGATCCGCGCTCACGAGGCGACAAGCGAGCTCCAGCAGCACCGCGACGGCCGCCTTGTTGTCCGCTCCGAGGATCCCGTCATTCGCGTTCTCCCATCCGCCGTCGACGATCACCGGCTCGATCGCGGCGAGCGGCGGCACCGTGTCCATGTGAGCACAGAGCAGGATCGACCGATCGCCGGCACCCGGCACGCGAGCAAGCAGGTTGGGTGCGTTCGACCCGCCGTACCCTCGGTCTTCCTCGACGTCGAGGCCCACGCCCCGCAATTCCGCGCCGATCCACTGGGCGCAGGCGAGCTCGTTTCCCGACGGGCTCTCGATCCGGCACAGTGCCGCGAACGTGTCGTGCAGCCGGGCCCGCTGCGCGTCGGTGGCGCGCCTCACGAACGCGTGGCGGGCGACACCGTCGAGGCGTCCGGCTCCGGCTCGGTGGCCGGCGCCTCGGCCTCGGCTCCGCTGGAATGCGCGAGCGCCGCGCCTACGAATTGCCGGAACAGGGGCGCGGGCCGTTCCGGACGCGACTTGAACTCGGGGTGGTACTGCGAGGCGACGAAGAAGGGGTGAACGTCCGGGTGCAGCTCGATGACCTCGACGAGGCGCTCGTCCGGCGATGTCCCGGAGCAGATCAGGCCGGCGGCCTCGAGGCGGCGACGCAGATGGTTGTTGACCTCGTAACGGTGACGGTGGCGCTCGTACACGACGGGCTCGTCGTACAGCCGGCGCACGGCGGTCGAGTCGTGGAGCTTGACGGGATCCGCGCCCAGTCGCATCGTCCCGCCCATGTCCGCGATCTCCTTCTGCTCGGGGAGCAGGTCGATCACCGGGTAGGGCGTCTCCGGATCCATCTCGGTCGAGTTGGCGCCTTCCATCCCCGCCATGTGCCGCGCGAACTCGCTCACCGCGACCTGCATGCCGAGACAGATGCCCAGGTACGGCACCCGGTGCTCGCGGGCGATCTGGGCCGCTCGGATCTTCCCCTCGAAGCCGCGCCCGCCGAAGCCACCCGGAATCAGGATTCCATCGGCACTCTGGAGCCGGGCGGCGACGTCGGGGTCGGCGACCGATTCGGAGTCCACCCAATCGACGTCGATCCGGCAGCCATGATGGACGCCCGAGTGCTTGAGCGCCTCGACCACGGATAGGTATGCGTCCTCGAGCTGGACGTACTTTCCGACCAGCGCGATCCGCACGGACCGGCTCGCCTCGCTCGCCCGGAGGGTGATCGCCTCCCAGCCGCTCAGGTCGGGCTCCGGGGCGGACAGTCCGAAGTGCTCGCGCAGAATGAAGTCATCGACGCCCTCGCCGCGGAACACGAGCGGCACCTGATAGATGTCCGGCACGTCGTACGCCGAGACCACTGCCTCGGCCGGAAGGCTCGCGAACAGCGCGATCTTGCGCCGGATGTCGTCGGAGATGACCGCCTCCGACCGGCACACGACCATGTCCGGAGCGATACCGATCCGGCGCAGCTCGTTGACCGAGTGCTGGGTCGGCTTGGTCTTCAGCTCGCCGGCGTGGCCGATATAGGGGACGAGCGTCAGGTGGATGAACATGCACCGCCGGCGCCCGACGTCGACCGGGAACTGACGGATCGCCTCGAGGAACGGAAGCGACTCGATGTCTCCCACGGTCCCCCCGATCTCCGTGATCACGAAGTCGACGTCGCTGGACTCCGCCATCAAGCGAATCCTGTGCTTGATCTCATCGGTGATGTGGGGAACGACCTGGACCGTCGCGCCGAGATAGTCGCCGCGCCGCTCGCGGCGGATCACCGAGTTGTAGATCCCTCCCGCCGTGACATTCGACGCGCGGTTGGTGTTGGCATCGGTGAAGCGCTCGTAGTGGCCGAGGTCGAGATCGGTCTCGGCGCCGTCCTCGGTCACGAACACCTCGCCGTGCTGGTACGGCGACATCGTGCCGGGATCGACGTTGATGTACGGATCAAACTTCTGGAGCTGGACGCTCAGCCCACGCGCCACCAGCAGCCGGCCGATCGAAGCGGCCGCGATGCCCTTACCCAGCGAGGAGACGACGCCGCCCGTGATGAAGATGAAACGTGTCTCCCCGGGGGAGCTTGTCACGGGGCGTCGCGGGTCTTGGGCCATCGATCGTTCCTGAGTGTAGTGGACGTCAGGACCGTAGCGCCGGGCGCGGACGGGACCCCAGGGCGCGGTGGCGGCTCGGCTCGCGGGCGTTGGGGCTTGTCCGAGCTGAGGCTGTGGACTCTCGGCGCGGGAGCGCTGCGCACCCTTGCCTTTGGTTGGCGGTCGGCTCGGCAAACGGCAGCAGGGAGAGGGGTGGGGTGAGGGTGGTTGCGGGCCGCCGGAGCCCGTGGTCGACCCGACTGGGCGCTCGGGCCCGTAGATGTGGCGACCTTGTGCCGGAGTGCGTCGAGAGTGTCACGGGGATGGTGCATAGCGCGTCAACACCGGCGCCAGATCCGAGCCCTGTCGACCTACGCACACTCTTCGTGCACAACTCGACAGTCCTCGCTTTCCGGCGCAAGATTGTCGTGTTGTGCACCATCGAAACGGGCCGCGATCGCGCCCGTTCCCGCCCCCTTCCCCAGCGCCGTTACCGGGCCGCCCGCCAACCCGAGCCGCCCGCCAACCCGAGCCGACGGCCGCCACAGCCGCCCCGCGGGCCGAGAGTCGACAGCCAGCAAGCCGGCCCCCCAGCAAAACGAACCGAGCGCGAAAGCCACACCCAAAAGGCGCGCGAAGCGCGCCCTCCTAACCCTTCCCAACCGTAGGCACCTACGCTGCTTTCAATAACTGGCGGGCGTGCTGGCTGGCGGCGGCGTCGCCCTCGCCCGCCCCCAGCATCCGCACGAGCTCGTCGACCACGCCGTCGCCGTCGAGCGCCGTGACCGTTGTCCTCGCCGGCAGCTCCGACGTGTCCTTGGCGATCGTGAAGTGGCGCGAGGCGAGCGCCGCCACCTGCGGGAGATGGGTTATGCAGAGGATCTGCCGGCCCTGGGCGAGAGCGCGCAGGTGCTCGCCCACGGCGCGGGCGGTGTGGCCGCCGATGCCCGCGTCGATCTCGTCGAAGACGAGCAGCGGGGTCGCTGCCGCCAGGCCGCCCGCCGCGGCCTCGTGGTGCCCCGTGGTGGGCCCCGTGCGCCACGCTCAGCAGCGCGAGCATGACCCGCGAGAGCTCCCCGCCGGAGGCGATCTCACGCAATGGACCCGCCGGCATGCCCGGGTTCGGGGCGATCGACAGCTCGACGGTGTCGGCCCCACGCGGACCGCAGCCATCCTGGCGGGGTAGCAGCTCCACCTCGAAGTGGGCATCGGGCATCGCGAGCTCGGCCAGACGCTCCCGAACGGCGGCGGCGAGCGCGGGCGCCGCCTCGGCGCGCCGGGCCGACAACTCGGCGGCCACCTCGGCGAGCTCCCGCTCGGCGGCGGCGAGTTCGCGCTGCCCCGCCTCGAGCGCGACATCGGCGTTCTCCAGCTGGTCGCGTCGCTGACGGCAGCGCTCGGCGTGCCCCAGGACCTCCGCGATCGAGCCGCCGTGCTTGCGCTCGAGCCGCGCGAACAGCGCGAGTCGCTCCTCAACCTCCTCGAGACGTCCGGGCGCCCCTTCCAGTCCGAGCGAGTAGCGCCGCAGCTCGCTGCCGAGATCCTCCGCCTCGTAATGCACCGCCTGCAGCCGCTCGAGCAACGGCGCGAGCTCCGGATCAATGCCGGCCACGGCCTCGAGCTGCGCGACAGCCTGAGCGAGCGCCGGCGCGACGCCGCCGCGCTCGTCATCGTCGGAGGCGAGCGCCTCCGCTCCGGCCGCGGCCGCCGTCTGGAGGCCCTCGAGGTGGCGCAGCCGGTCCCGCTCGGCGCTCAGTGCCTCCTGTTCGTCCTCGCTCGGCGCGGCGGCCTCGATCTCGTCGAGCTCGAAGGCGATCAGGTCGAGCTCTCGATCACGCGCCCCGGCCAGCTCCTGGAGCTCCGCGACTCGGTGGCGCAGATCACGTGCCTCCTCGTAAGCGGCTCCGACCCGCTCCCTGCGCTCGAGCTGCGCGGGGCCGCCGTAGCCGTCGAGGACGTCGAGCTGCGCCGCCGCGACCATCAGCTTCCGGTGCTCGTGCTGCCCGTAGAACGCGAGCAGACGGCTCCCGAGCTCCCGCAGGTCCCCGACCGTCGCGGAGCGGCCGCAGATGTACGCTCGCGTGCGGCCATCGGGCCATACCCTCCGTGCCAGCACGAGCTCGTCGGCATCCTCCGGGATCCGTTCCTCGAGCGCCTGGTCGAGCCCCGCCGGGCGGGCGAACACGCCTTCCACGTAGGCCTCGCTCGCGCCGGTGCGGACAATGCCGCTGCGGGCACGGCCGCCCAGGAGGAGATCGAGGGCGTGCGCGAGCAGGGTCTTGCCGGCGCCGGTCTCGCCCGTGAGCACGTTAAGTCCCGGGGCGAGCCGGAGCTCGGCCCGCTCCATCAGCAACAGGTTCTCGACGCGCAGCTCATAGAGCATGCGCGGGGTGTACCAGGCGGGTCCGACGGATCGGCGCGGTAGCGCGGTAGCCCGGCCGGCCCGCCCGACCGGTGGCGCCGTAGGGTCGCCGGCCGGCCCGCCCGACCGGTGGCGCGCCAGGGTCGCCAGCCGGACCGCCCGACGGGCTCAGCCTTTGCTGGCGGCGTAGCTCTCGCTCTTATCGCAGCTCTTCGTAGTGAATTTCGTCGTGATCGTGCCCCGCTCGCCACCGTGCTTCAGGAACTTCCCGGTGACGATCAAGTGGCCCGAGGTCGAGTGATCCGGCGCGAAGTAGAGCCGGAATGTGGCTTTGAACGTTCCTCGCTTGGAGACCCGCGCCGACGCCGGCAACGGGTTGCCGAAGCCACCTCCCTGGCAGCCAACCGGAAAGCCGCCGAAGCTGAAATGGCTCACCCGCTTGCCGTTGGCGGCCACCTTGAAGGTGATCGACAGCTGCTGCGGGCCGAACGCGCCCGTGTATGTGGCGCCCTTGACCGGATGCGCGGCGAGAGCCGCTCCGGCCGTGCCGGCGGTGACGAGCACCGTCGCGCACGCAGTCCTGACAACGCTCTTCAGTGACACCCTGCACCCCCAAATCCCTCGATTTTCAGCCGTGGCGAAGTCTACGAGCTCGATCGCCCGGGCGCGGAGGCAAGTGTCTACGAGCTCGATCGCTACGGCGGGGAGGCAAGTCGGCCGAACTTCTCGCGCAGCCGCTCGTAGAACGTGGTTCCGGCGACCTGCGCGAGCGTGCCCTGCGCGTTCATGAAACGCGCCTCGATCTGCTCGCCGGCCGGCAGCGCACAGACCGGTCGGCCATCAACGGTCACGTCGACGGGCTCCTCGCGGGAGCGATTGGTGATCACGAGCACATCGTGAGGCGCCACGACGAGGGCCCGCGCCGTCAGCGAGTGCGGCGCGATGAACGAGACGACGAACCCCTCCACGCCCCAGGCGAGGACGGGGCCGCCGTTGGCGAGGTTGTACCCGGTGCTGCCGGCCGGCGTGGCGACGACCAGCCCGTCGCAGCGGACGCGACCGATCTCGTCTCCCCCGACCGTATAGGCGAGATCCGCCACCCGCTTCCCGGGCTGGCGGTGCATGGAGATGTCGTTGATCGCCAGCCACTGCCCCCACCCTCCGGACACCGAGATCCCGGGTAGCGAGAGAACGTCGAACTCGCCGGCGAACGCGCGCCTGAACCCGTCCTCGGCCTGTTCGCGGTCGACGGTGGCCAGGAACCCGATCTCGCCGAAGTTGACCCCGAAGACCGGGATGTTCGTACCGGCGTACATTCGCAGCGCGCCCAGGATCGTGCCGTCGCCGCCCAGCGCGAAGCAGATGTCGACGTTGGTCAGGTCCTCGGCGTCGAGCTCGAGCGCCGGCGTGGGCTCGAGCCCGTGCTTCCCGGTCTCCTCGGCGTCGAGCCGGAGCACGGCACCCGCCTCGCGCGCGAGCGCCAGCAGCGTCTGGAGCGCCGGCGCCGTCTCCGCCGGCCGGCGGTGGGTGAGGACGGAGGCGCGACGGACCGGGTTCACGGCTCGGCCGTCCGGGTCGCCTCCTCGAGGTCCTGCACTCCCCGCCGGGCCGACTCCGCCAGCCACACGAACGTCTCGCGGTTCCCCTTAGGCCCGAGCAGGCCGGAGCTCGCGTAACCCAGCACCGCAGCGCCGATTCCCTGTGCCGCGCGGCCCACATCGACCAGCGCCGCCCGCCGCAGCGCGGGATCGCGGACCACGCCTCCCTTGCCGACCGTGTCGCGGCCGACCTCGAACTGCGGCTTGACGAGCGCCAGGCAGTCGAACCGGCGGGCCGCGCAGCCGAGCACGGCGGGCAGGATCTTCGCGAGTGAGATGAACGACACGTCGATAACGATCAGGTCGGGGGCGTACGGAAGATTCTCTGGGCGCAGCGAGCGGGCATTCATCCGCTCGACCACCGTCACCCGCTCATCCGAGCGAAGCCGCCAGTCGAGCTCACCGTAGGCGACGTCAACGCACGTGACTCGGGCCGCCCCGCGCTGGAGCAGGCAATCCGTGAAACCCCCGGTCGAGGCGCCGACGTCAAGCGCGTCGCGGTGGTCGACGTCGATGCCCCAGGCGTCCAGGGCATTCGCGAGCTTGATTCCGCCGCGCGAGACGAACGGGGGCGGGCTGACCACCTCCACCTCGACGTCCTCGGGGACCATCTGGCCGGGCTTCTCGGCGCGCCGGCGTCCGGGCAGGAGCACGACGTCGCCGGCGAGCACCGAGGCGGCCGCCCGCGACCGGGACGAGAACAGACCGCGGTCGGAGAGCAGGGTGTCGAGCCGCATGCGCTTCATCGCGCGGGAAACGGTACGTCAACGCGCGCTCCACACGCAGATGTGATCGAAGTCACAGTTGGCGCGCCCGACCGCCGCCATCATCAGTCCGAGTCTTCCTCGCAGCGATCAAACGCAAATATCTCTCCTCCCGGAACGGCCCGCCAGAACGGCGGGTCGTTCTTTTAGTGGCCCTCACTTGGGACGGAGCCCTCAGCCCGCGACCGACTCCCGTTCAGCGATCGCGGTCTCGATCCGCTCGGCGATGCGCTTCCCGGTGAAGCCGACCTCCTCGTGGAGGAGGTTCGGCGAGCCGTGAGTGACGTAGCGGTCGGGAAGCCCGACGCGGAGGATCCGTGGCGTCATGCCGGCGTCCGACAGCGTCTCCCACACCGCGGAGCCGAACCCGCCGGCGAGGACCCCTTCCTCGATGGTCACGAGCAGTTCGTGCTCGGCGGCCAACTGGGCGACGAGGCCGGCGTCGATCGGCTTGGCGAAGCGGGCATCGGCGACCGTCACCGAGATGCCGTGCTCCCCGAGCACATCGGCCGCCTCGAGCGCCTTGCCGACGCCGCTGCCGTACCCGAGCAGCGCGACGCGCCCGCCCTCGCGGAGGATCTCCCCCGTCCCGATCTCGATCGCCGTGGGTTCCGCCGGCAGCGGCACGCCGGCCGCCGCGCCCCGCGGGTAGCGCAGTGCGATCGGCCCATCCGCGTAGAGCAGAGCCGTCCGAAGCATGTGGACGAGCAGCGCCTCGTCGCGTGGCGCCATCAGCACGATGTTCGGCAGGCAGCGCAGGTAGGCGATGTCGAAGGCGCCGTGGTGTGTCGGCCCGTCGTCCCCGACCAGGCCGGCGCGGTCCATCGCGAACACGACGTTCAGCCGCTGGAGGCACACGTCGTGGACGATCTGGTCGTACGCGCGCTGGAGGAACGTTGAGTAGATCGCCGCGACGGGCTTACACCCCTGGAGCGCCAGTCCCGCGGCGAACAGAACCGCCTGCTGCTCGGCGATCCCGACGTCGTAGTAGCGGTCGGGAAGCTCGTGCTGGAGGATGTTCAGTCCCGTGCCCGAGTTCATCGCGGCGGTGATCCCGATCACCCGCTCGTCGCGACGGCACTCGGCCACGAGCGCCTCACCGAACACTTGCGTGTATTGCGGTGGCGCCGGCTTCGAAGGCTTCGAGGCGGGCGGCTTTGCGGCCGGCGCTCCGTTCGTGATCGAGTTGGGCTTCGCGGCGTGCCACTTCTCCATGCCCTCGAGACCCCCCTCCTCGGCGGGCGCGAATCCCTTGCCCTTCACGGTCGCGCAGTGGACCACGACAGGACGGTCGGCGATCAGCGCCTCCCGCAGCGCCCGCCGTAGCGCGCGGACGTCGTGGCCGTCGATGACGCCCATGTAGGCGAAGTCGAGCTCCTCCCACCACAGGCCGGGCGCCCAGAAGGCCTTGATCGACTCCTTGACGTGCGGCCCGAACCGCTCGAATGCCGAGCCGATCCCGACCGGCAGCTTGGTCAGCCCGCCCTCGAAGTCCTCCCGCGCGTGCCACAGCTTTGGATTGAGCCGGACGCGGTTGAAGTACCGCGACATCGCGCCGACATTCGGGGCGATCGACATCCCGTTGTCGTTGAGTAGAACCACGATCGGCGTGCCCTCGCCTCCGGCCTGGTGGACGGCCTCGAACGCGACGCCGCCGGTCATCGCGCCGTCGCCGACGACCGCGACGACCTTGCCGTCCTCTCCGTGACCGCGGCGCATCGCCTCCTTGATCCCGACGGCGTAGCCGATCGCCGTGGAGGCGTGGCCCGCGCCCATCACGTCGTGCGGGGATTCGTGGATCGCGCAGAACGGGGCGAGACCCTCGTACTTGCGGATCGTCTGGAGCTGGTCACGCCTTCCGGTCAGGACCTTGTGCGGGTAGGCCTGGTGGCCGACGTCCCACAGGATCTTGTCGCGCGGCGAGTCGAGCAGCGAGTGCAGCGCCACCGCGATCTCGCAGGCGCCGAGGTTTGCGCCGAAGTGACCGCCGATCTCGCCGACCGTGTTGATGATGTGCTCGCGGACCTCCTGCGCGACCGCCTGGAGCTCGTCCTCGGTGAGGCCGTGGAGGTCCTGGGGCGAGTTGATCCGCTGCAAGATGTCCGACATCAGTAGGTCCGGGTCGCGATGAAGTCTGTGATCTGCTCGAGCTGCTCCGCCCCGCTCGGCGCCGCTTGCGCCAGCGCGGCTCGGGCGCGCCCGTGAGACTCATGCGCGAGGCTACGGGCTCCGTCCAATCCGAACTCGGTCACGTAAGTGCGCTTTCCAAGCCGTTCGTCGGTCCCTTGCGGCTTACCGAGCGTTTCCTCGGATCCGGTCACGTCGAGGATGTCATCGACGATCTGGAAGAGGACGCCCAGCTCGTTCGCAAAGGTGCGGAAGTAGGTCATTGTGTCAGGTTTGTGCCCGCCAGCCAGGAGCAGTACGCACTCGATGCTCGCCGCAATCAATCGTCCGGTTTTTAGTTCGTGGAGTCGCCGGAGGCCGGCGGCCCCGGGGGGCGCCGTCCCGGCGATGTCCAGATACTGGCCCCCGACCATCCCGCCCACCCCGGTGGCGGCGGCGAGTTCGGTGGCGGCGGCGAGCACGTCCGCGGGCTCGCCCCGCTGCTCGGACAGGAGCAGCTTGAACGCCTCGGCATAGAGGCCGTCGCCGGCGAGGATCGCGACGTCCTCGCCGTACGCGCGATGACACGTCGGACGGCCGCGGCGCAGGTCGTCGTCGTCCATCGCCGGCAGATCGTCGTGGATCAGAGAGTACGTGTGGATCAGCTCAATCGAAGCCGCGAGCGGCAGCACCGTGGCCGCCGGAATGTCGATCGCTTCCGCCGTGGCGAGCGCGAGCACGGGCCGGATCCGCTTTCCGCCGGCGAGCAGCGAGTAGCGCATCGCCTCCTCGAGGCCCGCGGAGGCGGCGTCGTCGGAGAACCGGAGGCGTTCCAGATAGCGCTCGACCTCGGCGCGCAGGTGGTCCGGATACGCTGGCGCCAAGCCGACGGTCTGCACCGGAGTTACGCCGACGGCAGCGGAAGTTGACCGGGAAGGTCGGGCAGGGGCTCCAGCGCCGCGCGCGTCCGCTCGTCGACGCGAGCGCTCGCTTCGGACGCCAGCCGCGCACACTCCTCGATCACGCCCACAGCCGCGTCCGGGTCCAGTTCACCGGTGCGCAGCTGCTCTGCGGTCTCCTCCAGGCGTGCGCTGAGCTCGATCAGTGGATCAGTCACGACGTGCAGCCTAGCGCGGGCGCCGCGTTAGCACGGCAGCGCCGCAGTCGCGCCATGACATGCTTCGCCCATGCGGTTCGGGATCTTCTACGAGCACCAGCTCCCCCGGCCGTGGTCCGAGGGCAGCGAGGCACGGCTGCTGCACGACGCCCTGGAGCAGGTCGAGCTCGCGGACCGGCTGGGCTTCGACTATGTCTGGGAGGTGGAGCACCACTTCCTGGAGGAGTACTCGCACTCCTCCGCCCCCGAGGTGTTCCTCGCCGCCGCCTCGCAGCGAACCAAGCGAATCCGCCTCGGTCACGGGATCGTGAACGTGATGCCGCCCGTCAACCATCCGGCGCGCGTCGCCGAGCGGATCGCGACGCTCGACCTGATCTCCGGGGGCCGGACCGACTTCGGGACCGGAGAGTCGAGCTCGGAGGCCGAGCTCGGCGGCTTCCTCGTCGACCGCGAGCGAAAGCGGGCGATGTGGCAGGAGGAGCTCGACGCGATCACCCGGATGCTCGTCGAGGAGCCGTTCGCCGGGATGGACGGCGAGTTCGTGCAGATGCCGCCACGGAACGTCATCCCGAAGCCGGCGCAGAAGCCCCACCCACCCGTGTGGGTCGCGTGCAGCCGGCGCGAGACGATCCACCTGGCGGCCCGCAACGGCATCGGCGCGCTTTCGTTCTCGTTCGTCGAGCCCGAGGACGCCGCCAAGTGGGTCGACGAGTACTACGGCCTGATCCGCTCACCCGAATGCGTGCCCGCCGCCTTTGCCGTCAACCCGAGCGTCGCCGTCGTGCTCCCGATGATGCTGGCCGAAGAGGAGGCCGAGGCGATCGAGCGCGGGATCGACGGCGCCCACTTCTTCGGCTACTCGCTCGGCCACTACTACGGCCTGGCCCCGCACACGCCGGGGGTCACCGACGTGTGGCGGGAGTTCGAGCAACGGCGCATCGACGCCGGCTTCGCCCGCCACATCGTCCGACCCGACGAGGCGCCGCTTGGAGTACGGCTGCTGCAGGAGGGCCTCGGCTCGCTGCGCGGCGCGATCGGCACGCCCGCGCAGGTCAAGGATCTGGTGGCGCGCTACGAGCGGGCCGGAGTCGACCAGTTGATCTTCGTCGTACAGGCCGGGCCCAACCGCCACGAGCACATCTGCGATTCCCTGCGCCTGTTCGCCGAGAACGTGATGCCGGCCTTCGTGGACGGGCGCGACGAGCGGGAGGCGGCCAAGGCGCGGGAGCTCGCCGAGCCGATCGAGCAGGCGCTCGAGCGCCGCAAGCCGCCACGCCCGCCCGACCAGAGCTACGTCATCGACGAGCGGGCGGAGCTGGCGCGGGCCAAGCGCGCCAGCCGGCAGCGGCGCGGCGCGCGCGAACTCTCCGACCTGGCGCGTGAGGAGGCTCGCCAGGCGACCCGGGAAACGGGCCTCAAGCTGCTCGCCCGCTTGGTCGACGGCGTCAGCGACGCGACCGTCGAGCGCCGGTTCAGCTCCGCGTTCGCGCAGCGGGCGATCTTCGCCGGGATGGCGCTGTCGTTCGTGCCCGATGCGGCCGGCGGCTTCCAGGGTTCTCTCGTGTACGAGCTCGCGCGTCCCGCCACCGAGGCCGAGCCGACCCGGTGGACGATCGAGGTGTCCGATGGCCACGCCACCGCCCGCCCCGGCGCCAGCGAGGACGCCGCCCTCAGGGTCCGCTTCAACCTCGCCGACTTCGTCAGGATCGCCGCCGGGACGCTCGACCCGGCGATCCCGCTGATGGCCGACCGCGCCTCGTTCGAGGGCGATTTCGGCCTGGCGGCGCGGCTGCCGGAGATGTTCGGCGCGCCGAGCGCGTATTAGGGCGCCGGCGCGCCGTGCTCGGTGGCGGCGCGGGTCGTGCTCGGTGGCGATCGACTCAGAGCTTGCGGGCGCTGCGCGCCTGCGGCCCTGATTGGCGTCGGCTCGGCATACGGCATCGATGGGGAGGGATCGGGCGCGATCGCGCCCTTTTGATGGTGTACAGCACGACAATCTCGCGCCGGATGGCGAGGCCTGTCGAGCTGTGCATGAGGAGTGTGCCTAGGTCGACAGGGCCCGGGATTCGCGCCGGTGTTGTCGCGTTATGCACCATCGGGACCCACCCATCGGGGAGTCCGGGGTCCGGGGTCCGGGGCGCCCTATCCCCCATTCCCCAGCCAAATGCCAGGTCACCCGCTCGCAAGGCCCGGGGGCGCGCATCGCCCGCAGGCCGAGAGTCGACGGCTCCTGCCCGTAAACCGCCGGCGATCGTGCCCCGACACTAGAACCGCAGGAGCGCCGCCATCCCCTGGTGGGGGCCCAGATCCGGGTAGCGCTGGACGAAGATGACCTCGGCGTCCTGGAGGATGGCGGCCTCGATCGCCGCTTCGACGAGGTCCTCGACCTCCTCGATCTCGGTCCCGTCCCCGGCCGGGCAGGGCCCGCTCGTCGCCACCGTCAGGAGACCGTCGCTCGGGCACCGCCCGCCGGAGAGCGCGAGGCCGCGCTCGAGCAGCAGCACCTCGACGCGCCGCTCGTTCAGCGCCTCGATCGTCGCCTCCGGGCCGCCGGCCGCCCGGCCGCCGGTCCCCAGTCCCGCCTCGAGCCGATCGAGCGCCGCGCGCTCGTGCTTGCGTTCCTCGGTCTCGACGACGTCGCGCACGGCAGCCCGGATCGCGTCGTCGCCGGCGTGGTTGATGTCTGCCTCGACGCGACGATCGACCAGCCGCCGGCGCAGGTCCTGGGCGAGCACCCGCTCGAACCGCGGCACGGTCTCGGGCTCGCCGCCGATGGCGAGCAGGTCGAAGCGCTCGCTCAGCCAGCGCCGCTCGAGGCGCTCGGCGACGTCGCGGAGGTGAAGATCCTCTTCCTCGAATTGCTCGCGCAGGCCGATCCGCTCGCGTTCGGAGAGCGTGTCGGGCGTCCCCGTGAAGACCCGCGCGTTCTGCTCGCTGACCAGCGCCACGCACCAGCGGCGCGCCTGCGCCGCATCGATGAGCGGCTCGATGTATGGCGCCGCGCCGATCACCACGCGCCCCTGCACCGGCTGGAGGATCCGGATCACCTCGAAGAGCTCGTCGCGCCCCGAGGCGAACACGGCCAGCGCCCGAGCGTCGTGGAATGGCGGCTCATCGGAGGTCAGGTAGGCGCGCAGCCGGGCCAGGTCCTCGCGCAGCCCGACCCGATTCTCGTGATCGAGCGTGTCGTCGCCGTCGACTTCCCGCGACGCGCCGTCGATCAGCGAGTGGACCTGCGAATCGCGCGCCTTCGGGATCGCGAACTCCTCGGGGTCGAGGTCGAGGTAGAGGCTGACAATCCGGTGTCTGGGACGGCGCTCGACGAGGCGCCTGACGACTGGATCAATGCTCATCCGCTGCTTTATATACCGCCGGGGCTCAGACCGTCCCGTCGAGCGCGGCGTTGACGAGCGCATCGGCCTCCGCGTTCTGGGCTCGGGGCACGCTGCGGATCGACCAGCGGTCAAAGCCGCGCAGGGCGCTCGTCGCCTCGTCGTAGAGCGGCTTCATTGCCGGGTGCCTGACCCTGTAGACGCCCTGCAGCTGCTTCGCCACCAGCTCCGAGTCGTTGACCACCTCGACCTCGCGGGCGCCGAGCTCCGCGGCTCGCTGCAGACCCCGCAGCACCGCTCTGTACTCGGCGACGTTGTTGGTCGCGACGCCGATCGTCTCGGCCAGCTCGTCGAGCACCTCGCCACCTGGCTCGGACACGACCACCCCGATGGCGGCCGGGCCGGGGTTACCGCGCGCCCCGCCGTCGACGTGCACGACCAGCTTCAGCGGCCCGGCGGCCCCGCGGCCGCTCAATCGCTCGCCAGCTCGGGGATCTCTCCGAGAACGCGCGGGCGCCGGCGATCACGGACCTCGCGCTGGCCGCCGCCGCTTGCGGGGCGATCGCGGCGCGAGGACTTTCGCCGGTCGACGATCACCGTGACATTCGGGTCGTCGGCGTAGTAGGCGGTGAGCTTGTCGAGCAGCTCGTCGGCCAGTGGCTCGGGAACGACGCAGTAGATCACGCTGAAGATGCTATTGCCCGCCCCGATCCAGCGCATTCAGACTTTTGTCCACCGCCCGTCCAGGGCGATATCAACGGTCGAGCGAGAGCAGCCCGCCGTCGTCGGCGACCGCGTTGGGCTGACGCTCCTCGGCGGTCAGCTCCTCGAGTTCGTAGCCCTGGCCGGCGACGCGGACGCTCGGCACCTCGTCGGTGAGGTCGACCTCGTAGCGATACCAGCAAAGCTCCCACGACACGACGACGTTGACGAGGCTCGCGCGCACGTCGGAGGGGCTGACCGCGACCGTCGGCATCCCCAGCGAGCGGGCCACGCCGGACACGGTCCGCGTGTGTTCGGAGGAGTTGAACAGCTCAACCGCCGAGGCGGTCTTCTGTTCGCTGCTGGTTGGGATCGCGCGCACGTGACGCGGCTCGCGGACGCGCTCGCGCCGCGGTCTGGCGCCATCGGAGGCCGGCGCCGGAGCGGGAGCGGGGTCGACCCACCCGCCGGCGGGCGCCTCGGCGGCGTCGAGCTCCTCGTCGAGCTCTCGTGAGCTCCTCGTGTCGGAGCTGCCCACCGCCTCGCGCCTGCCCCGCAGCCGGCCCAGCAACGAGCGCCGGCGCTCGGGCCCGGCGGTCGCCCCGTCGTAGGACGGCACGGTGCCCTCGCGGACCCACCCCTCGTGCAGCGCCCGCGACTTGCACAGCTCGCAGACCCAGCGCCGCGCGCCGCCGTGGACGTACGCCTCGGCGCGCTCTCCGCGCAGCAGCGTGCGCCCACACACGTCACAGACCGTAATCGCCGTCGACGGACGGATGTCCCTGGTGGTCACGCCCCGAGCGTACCAGCGGCGGCGAATCCTGCCTGCAACGGTCCGCTCTTTGGCGAGAAAAGCCCGCGGCTCTAGGCCTTGACGGCCTCCTTCTCGCTTCGCGCCTCGTCGACGATCTTGCCCGCGAGGTGGCCCGGGACCTCCTCGTAGCGCAGGAACTCCATCGTGAACTCGCCCTGCCCGCCGGTGATCGAGCGCAGGTCGGGTGCGTAGGAGAGCATCTCGGCCATCGGGACCTCGGCCTTGACCTCGGTCATCCCCGCGCCCGAGGGTTCCATTCCAAGCGGGCGGCCGCGCCGCGAGTTGAGGTCACCGATGACGTCGCCGACCGCGTCCTCGGGGACGGTCACCGTCGCCAGCATGATCGGCTCGAGCAGCACCGGCCCCGCCTGTTCCATCGCCTGCTTCATCGCCTGTGAGCCCGCCACCTTGAACGCCATCTCCGAGGAGTCGACCGTGTGGTAGGAGCCGTCGTAGAGCCGGACGCTGACGTCCTTGACCGGGTAGCCGGCGACGACGCCCTCCTGCATCGCCTCGACCACGCCCTTCTCGACCGCGGGGATGAACCCGGTCGGGATCACGCCGCCCTTGATCGCGTTGATGAACTCGAACCCTTCGCCGGGCTCGCGCGGCTCGATCTCGATGTGGCAGTCGCCGAACTGGCCGCGGCCGCCGGTCTGCTTCTTGTGGCGCCCGTGGGCCTTCGCCGGCTTGCGGATCGTCTCCTGATAGGGAACCCGCGGGGGCTTCAGGTTCACCTCGGCGCCGAACCGCGACTTCAGCCGCTCGACGATCACCTCGACGTGGACCTGGGAGAGCCCGGCGACGATCTGCTGGCCGGTCTGCGGATCGCGGTGGAGGTCGATCGTCGGGTCCTCCTCCTGGAGGCGCCGGAGCGCCGTGAACACCTTGTCCTCGTCGCCCTTGCTCTTGGGCTCGACCGCGAACGCCATCACCGGCGCCGGGAGCTTGACGCTGGGCATCTCGATCGGCTCATCGCGCGAGGCCAGCCAGTCCCCCGCCTTGGTCTCCTTGAGCTTGGCGACGGCCCCGATGTCGCCGGGACCGAAGTCGTTGGCGTGCCCGGTCCCTTGTCCCTCGAAGGTCACGAGCTGGCCGACGCGCTCCTTGTTGTGGGTGCGCGTGTTCAGCACCTGCGAGTCCTGCTTGATCACGCCCTGATAGACGCGGAACATGTTGATCCGCCCCGCGAACGGGTCCGCGCGGGTCTTGAACACGTAGGCGAACATCTCCTTGTCCTCGATGGGCTCGAGCGTGAGCTCACCGACCTCTAGGCCGCCGTGCTTGACCGGCGAAGGGAGGTCCTCGACGATCGCGTCGAGCAGCCGGTTGGTGCCGAGGTTCTGCGTCGCGATCCCGCACGTCACGGGGAAGAGCGCGCCGTGGTTGGTGCCGTCCTTGAGCGCGGCGACGATCTCCTCGTGGGAGATCTCCTCGCCCTCGAGGTAGCGCTCCATCAGCGCGTCGGAAGATTCGCTCACCTCGTCCATCAGCTTCTCGCGATACTCCTCGGCCTGCGCCTGGAGCTCGTCGGGGATGGGGATCCCCGTGCAGTTGTCACGGTCCGCGCCTTCGTAGCGGTAGGCCTTCATGTCGACGAGGTCGATCACGCCGGAGACCTCGTGCTCTGACCCGATCGGGATCTCGGTGGCGACGACGTGCTGGCCGAACGCGTTCTTCAGCGACTCGAGCGTGCGGAAGAAATCGGCGCGCTCGCGGTCGAGCATGTTGACGAACACGAGCCGCGCGAGGTCGAGCTCGGCCGCGCGCGCCCACAGCCGCTGCGTGTGGACCTCGACGCCCATCACGGCGTTGACGACGAACACGGCCGACTCGCAGACCCGGAGCGCGCCGAGCGCGTCGGCGACGAAGCTCGAGTCGCCGGGAGTGTCCAGCAGGTTGACCTTGCGGTCCTGCCACTCGAACGAGGCCAGCGCCGCCGAGATCGACATCTGCCGTGACTTCTCGTCCGGGTCCGCGTCGGACAGGGTCGTGCCGTCCACCACGCTCCCAAGACGGTTCACGGCCCCCGCCTGAAACAGCAGCGCCTCGTGCAGTGACGTCTTGCCACTACCGCGATGGCCGACGAGCGCCACGTTGCGGATGCGATCCGCGGGCTTGTGCATACCGTTCTCCTCTCCGTCGCTGGTCTAGGAAAGCGACGATACCGGGCCTCGCTGCGCTCGGCGTCCATGGGGCCTTGAAGCCCCGTCCGGACGGGGTCGGATGGCCTCGCGGCTGGGCCCGCTCGGCATCCGGCCTCGCTGCACCGGGCCCGCCGCGAGTCATCCGGCTGGACGCCGCCGTAGGCGGCCCCTCCCTAGTCCAGCTCGCCGGCCAGCTTTGAGCGCAGCCGCAGCACCGCCTTGGTGTGCAGCTGCGAGACGCGCGACTCGGTCACGCCGAGGACCTCGCCGATTTCGCGGAGCGTCAGGTTCTCGTAGTAGTAGAGGGCGACGACCAGCTTCTCGCGCTCGGGGAGGGCCGCGATCGCGTCGGCGATCCGGTCGCGGAGCTCTGACTGGTCGACGAGCATCTGCGGATCGGGGGCGCCGCGGTCGGGAAGGGTGTCGAGCAGCGAGACCGTGTCGCCGGTGGAGTCCGACACGTTCCAGAGTTCGTCGAGCGCGACGATCGTCGAGTTCGAGATCTGGAGCAGCGCCTCCTGGAACTCCTCGACGGTGATTGCGAGCTCGGCGGACATCTCCTCGTCGGTGGGGGCGCGCTGGAACCGGGCCTCGAGCTTCATGTTGACGCGCTCGATCTCGCGGGCCCGCGCGCGGACCGAGCGTGGCACCCAGTCGAGCGTCCGGAGCTCGTCGATGATCGCCCCGCGGATCCGGGTGATCGCATAGGTCTCGAACTTGATCTCCCTGCTGAGATCGAACCGTTCGATGGCGGAGATCAGGCCTGTGAGCCCGTAGGAGATGAGGTCGGCCTCCTCGACGTGAGCGGGGAGCCCGGAGCTCATCCGGCCGGCGACGTACTTGACGAGCGGCGAGTACGCGATCACGAGACGCTCGCGGGCGCGGTCATCGCCCGACGCTTTGTAGCGCCGCCACAGATCCTGAAGCTCGACCGCTTTGACGTTTGTTTCCAGTTCTCGCTCCCAGAGTCGGTGCTTACGCGCGCGGATGGGCGCGGGCATACGCTGATCGGAGCCGCGCCGACTCTACCCGAGTGTAAACCTGAGTAGTCGAGATGGTTGCGTGGCCAAGCAGTTCCTGAATCGCGCGCAGGTCGGCGCCACCGTCGAGAAGGTGGGTCGCGAACGAGTGCCGGAGCGCGTGCGGATGGGCGTCGGCGAGCGCCGGCGCGTGGGCCGCCGCCTGGCGCGCCCACGTCCGCAGCCGGCGTCGGACGTCGGAGGTGCTCAGCCGCCGGCCGGACTTGGAGAGGAACAGCGCCGTCGCCGGGCCGTTCACGAGCGCCGGCCGTCCGCGGGCCAGATAACGCTCGACCGCCCGCAGCGCATGCTCTCCTGCGGGTACGAGCCGCGTCTTTCCGCCCTTGCCCTCGACGCGCACCGTCTCGGTGTCGAAGCCGACAAACTCGAGATCGAGTGACACGAGCTCCTCGGCGCGCAGCCCCGACCCGTACGCGAGCTCGAACATCGCCCGGTCTCGAAGCTCCAGCGCGGTCGTCGCGGGGATCCGGTCGAGCAGGATCGCGAGCTCGGCCGCCTTGATCACGCGCGGCAGCCGCCGCGCGCGTTTCGGCGCGCTCAGCAGCTCGGCGGGATTGTCCGCGCGCATACCCAGCTCGACCTGGACCCGGAACAGGCCGCGCAACGCCGCGAGCTTGCGGGCCACGGTCGACGGCGCCTGCCCGCGTTCGGACAGACTCGCGGCGTAGCGCCGCAGGACGCGAACCTCGATCGTGGCCGGCTCGAGCTGGCGCGCGCCGGCCCAGGTCGCGAACTGGGCCGCGTCGATCGCGTACGCATGGCGGGTCTTCTCCGCCACCGCGCGCCGGCGCAGATCGCCGTCGAACGCCTCGAGCGCGGCCGTCCACTCCAGCGCGTGATCCTCGGTTCCGGCGCTGTCTGGGCCCCGCATGCTCATAAAGTGCTGACGCTATTCGGCACGAATGAGCGCCAACCTCCTAACGGGGTGCGCTATTCGACGTGGACCAGGGTCCCGATCGGCGTGTAGGGATAGACCTGAGACGCCTCGGAGTACGGCATCTCGACGCACCCGAGGCTCTGGGGGAAACCATACGACCCGCGGATGAAACCGTGCAGGGCGTCGCCTCCGTTGAAGTAGCTGACCCACGGGACGCCGGGATCGGTGTAATGGCTGCCATCGGGGTTGGTGCCCGACATCGTCACCGACAGGGCATGCTCGAACACCGGGAAGGTGCCCTGTGCCGTCGGCGCAGCCGCGATGCCGGTGTTGACGGCACCCGAGACGACCGTTTTGCCGTTGTGCCAGGTCTGCTCGGTCTCGGGACTCCCCTCGCTCACCGTCACGAACGTGTACCCGAACTTGGACCGCTGCCCGGCGACGGCGGCCTTGATCAGGTACTGCCAGAGCAGCGGATTCGAGAGCCCGAGGGTCGCGAGGCCGTGGTCGTTCTCGAACGCCATCACCGCGCCCTGCGTCATGACTCCCGACGAGCCCGGCTGCCAGAAGCTGCGCAGGGCCGAGGGCACGTTCTGATAGGCCCAGTTGAACTTCCCCGCCGGCGGATGGATCGCGGCGTTGAGCTCGCCCTGGGGAGTCGGTTTGACCCCGGCGCCGTCGTATTCGAAGTTCAGCGGCAGGTAGCCGAGGGTCGCCAGCAGCTGCTGGAGACGGGTCGTCGACCCTCCCGGCACCTTCCAGCTAGGGTCTCCGTTCGGGCCATCCACGACCCTCACGCCGCTCGGCAGGGTGACGTTGACGGTGGAACCCAGGCCGTAGCCGTAGGACTGGGGTCGGAACACGATCGAGTGGGCGTTGATCGTGTGCCAGGTCCCGGAGGTGGTCGGCGTCACCGGCGGGAGGTTCTTGCCGAGGACCTGCTGCACCGTCTTGTTGAACGTCAGCGTGATCGCGGTGTTCGGGCGGATCTGAGTGCCGGGGGCCGGGTTCGCCACCGCGCTTGCGGCGGCTCCCGCCGGGAACCAGCTGACCAGAGCGGCCTTCGAGCTCTCCCACGCCCGCGGCGCCGCGGCCACCGACAACGTCCCTGCCGCCGCGCCGTGCGGCAGCGTGACCACCGCGCTCGGCGTCGCCAGCACGTGCCGTCGGAGGGCCCCGGGCTGGCCGTATGAGATGACCTGGATCGGTTGCTTGAAGCGGAGTCGGAGTGGAGCCCCCGAGCGCAGCGTGAGGTAATGGGCGCGGAGGGTCGCCACCGGCGTCATCAGCTGGACGTGGACGTGCTGGGTGGAGCCGGAGAGCCACGAGATCCAGCCCGGGCGCTTGATCGTGACGTCGACCGAGACGGCCTGGTGGGCCGGGATCAACTCGTTGGGCCAGATCGTGTCGCCGCGGAGGGCGAAGGAAACGGGCGCGCTGTGTGGCCCGGTGGTGACGGTGACGTTCTCGATCGTTCCGCCGCCGGTCGGGAGACTGATCGCCGCCAGCCCGTTTGCGTCAGAGCCGAGGCTCGCGTGCGAGGAGGAGACGACGACGGCGCCGGCCGCCAGCACGGCGACGACGAGCAGCACAACGCCGGCGGCGATATAAGGACCGCGCCGGGGACGCCGGGCCGGCATCGACGAACCGTTCGGGGCTCTTCTGCTGTTGCCCCGCTTCATTCGCCCGCCGGGCGGAGATTTGACACGAGCACCACTGCGATCTCCTTAGCCAAAATGCTAGCGATCTGGGTCCGCGGGAATGTTGTGCGCACGCAAAGGCGACTGCTTTAGGGGTATTTCAGCTTGATTGCACAACTTCCTGCTCCCAAGCCCGGCGAATTGCCAACGCCGCCGGGATCCAGTCAGCGTGTGATCGCGCCGGCGGACGCGCTCGAGACGAGCCGGGCGTACTTCGCGAGCGCCGCCCCAGGGTGCGGTCGGACGGGTGGGTCGTAGGCCTCGATCCGCTCGGCCATCTCCTCGTCCGAGAGCGCGACGTCGAGCCGGCGTGCGTCGACGTCGAGCGTGATCTGATCGCCGTCGCGGACCGCCGCGATCGGCCCGGCGCGCGCCGCCTCGGGCGCCACGTGACCGGCCATCAGCCCATGGGTGGCCCCCGAGAACCGCCCGTCGGTGAGCAGCGCCACCTCCTCCCCGATCCCCTGCCCGACGAGCGCGGCCGTCACCGCAAGCATCTCGCGCATCCCGGGTCCGCCGGCGGGGCCTTCGTTGCGGATCACGATCACGTCGCCGGCATTGATCGAGCCGGCCGTGACCGCCTGCATCGCGTCCTCCTCGGATTCGAACACCCGCGCCGGGCCCGACTGCCTGCGACGCTCGTGGCCGGCGAGCTTGACCACACAGCCCTCCGGAGCGAGGTTTCCGCGCAGGATCGCCAGCCCGCCGGTCGGCTTGATCGGATCGTTCAGCGGCCTCACGACCCGCTGCCCGTCGCTCTCCTGGGCCGCGTCGGCGATCTCGCCGACGGTCTGACCCGTGACCGTTCGTGCGTCCTCGTTCAGAAGCCCGGCCTCCTTGAGCCGCCTCATCACCAGCGGCACCCCACCCGCTCGGTAGAGGTCGGGGGCCACGTACTGGCCCCCGGGCTTCAGGTCGCAGAGCAGCGGCGTGCGCTCGCTGATCCGATCGAAGTCGTCGATCGACAGCTCGACGCCCATCTCGCTCGCCACCGCGAGCAGATGGAGCACGCCGTTGGTCGAGCCACCGCTGCACGCGACCGCGGCGATGGCGTTCTCGAGACTGTCCTTCGTGATGATGTCGCTCGGGAGCAGTCCTCGGGCGAGCACGTCCATGACGAGCTCGCCGGCGCTCTTCGCCACCTCGGCCTTGTGCGAGTCGACGGCCGGGACGCTCGAGAAGCCCGCCGGGGAGATCCCGAGCATCTCGAACGCCATCGCCATCGTGTTCGCGGTGAACTGGCCGCCACAGGCGCCGGCGCCCGGCGACGCCGCGTCCTCGATCTCGGTCAGCTGCTCGTCGGTGATCGTGCCGGCGGCGTGGGCGCCGACGGCCTCGAAGACCTCTTGGATAGTGAGCGTCTCGCCGTGCAGATGGCCCGGGAGGATCGAGCCGCCGTACAGCATCAGGCTCGGGACGTTCAGCCGGCACAGCGCCATCACGGTGCCGGGGATCGTCTTGTCGCAGCCGCTGATCGCGATCACGGCGTCGAACAGGTGGGCGTCGCAGACGAGCTCGATCGAGTCGGCGATCACCTCGCGGCTGACGAGCGAGGCCTTCATCCCCTGCGTACCCATCGTGATCCCGTCGGAGATCGCGATCGTGTTGAGCTCCATCGGCGTGCCGCCGGCCTCGCGGATCCCCTCCTTGACCTTGGCCGCCAGGGCGCGGAGATGGAAGTTGCACGGCATCGTCTCGATCCACGTGTTGGCGACGGCGACGATCGGCTTGCTCATCGCCTCGTCGTCGTAGCCGATCCCCTTCAGGAAGGCGCGGGCAGGGGCGCGTTCGGGGCCGTCGGTCAGCGCCCGACTGCGGTGCTTGAGATCGAAGGAGCCGTTCGTGGCACTCATTGCGGCCGGGACTGTAGCGGGCGGCTACGCGCCCGGCAGCGCGGCCGCGACGAACGACTTAGCGGCCTTGGCGCGAGCCAGCGGCTGCAATCCGAGAAGATCCTCGACCGAGCGCAGGATCGAGTATGGGTTGTAGGCCTTGGAGATCGTCCTGTCGCGATGGGCGTAGCGGGAGATCACGAGCGCGCCCGTCCTTGTCGGGCCCGCTGGGTCGGTGGCGCCCGGACCGTCGGTGGCGGCCGCCGGCGACGCATGCGCGAACACGATGATCAGCGCCCCGTCCTTCTTGAACGCCGGCGCGTGGAGGATCTTCGGCACCCAGGCCTTCAGGAACGCGTCCTCGCCGGCGAGGCCGGCGGGGCTCCCGTCCGGGCAGCTCGCCTGCGCGGCGTCCTGGCACGCCCCCGGCGCGATGAACGCGTATCTGGGCGTGTTCGACGCGGCGCTCAGTGCGGCCGGGAGCTTCGTGAGCGTCACGTCGTCGCCGGCGCAGTCGCCGAGATCGAGTAGCGAGTGGAAGTAGATGAACGGGTTGTGGCGCGTGTCGTAGTCGCTTCCCGCTCCCGGCAGCGGCGCGTCGTCGAGCGTGTTGGAGTTCGGATGCACACAGGCGGTGGCGCCCATGTCGTCGATGTACGCCTTCCAGACGTGGCCCGAGGCGGTCACCTGGTCGCCGATCGTCAGTGCGGTGTTGGGATAGATGCAGCCTGTGCCCGGGACCTGTCCGCTCTTGTTCGGCTTGGCGCTTAAGGGGAACTCGTTATAGCTCGGGCAGTTCGCCCGTGTGTCCGCATTCGGCGCCTGTCCGCCGATCATCGCCAGGTAGTCAGGCAGCTCGGCGCCGCCGAGCGTCGTGTAGCCGCTCAGCAGCGTTCCTTTCGGCCTCAGCTCGTCGTTGAGGTAGCGCGCGACCGAACCGCGACCGAACGCCGCGTCGTAGCTGGTCGTGGTCAGCGCGATCACGAACACGTGCTTGACAGGCGAGGCCTTGGTCTTCGTGGTCGTACTCGGGGTCGAGCTGGGCGTCGTCGACGTGGTGGTCGTCGTCGGCGTCGTCGGTGCGGTCGTGGTCGGCTGTGACTGGGTCGGGCCGGACTCCGGCGCGGCGGGCGCCGAGGCGGCCGGCGTCGGCGTCGGTTGCGCGGTTGCCTGCGGAGCCGGGGATCGAGTGGGGTCCGTCGTCGCCTGTCCTCCGGTGTGGATCACTGTCGGGCGGGTGCGCAGTGCGGCGAGCGCCGCGGTCTGAGCCGGGGTCCGGCCGAGCGTCTCGGCGATGATGAGGGCCGTAGCCAGCGCCGACACCATCGCGACCGCGGCGAGCTGGAGCCGCGATAGCCGAATTGAACGCAGCCAGGAGCTCACGTCGCCGTCACGGGTGTCGCGCACTGCGCGCAGAACGCGGCGCCACGGGCGTAGACAGCGCCGCAGCCGAGGCAGTTGCCGCCGACCGCGGAGTCCCCGCTCTCGAGCATCCGCTCGAGCTGACCGAGCTCCGAATCGACCCGCTGGAGCGCCGCCGCCTTCTGCACCAGCACCTCCATCCGGATGTGGTCGCGGATCGCCATCTCGTAGAACAGGCCACCGAGCTCGGACTGCATGACCGCGAATCGTTCGGTGAGACGTTCCCGCTGCGCTTCGAGATCGGAGTCGTGCAGCTGCCCGGCTGCCGCCGCCAGCTGTGAACGGCGCATGAACAGAGCGCGGCTCATGGCACCGAGATCTGGTCGGGGAGGCCGCGCTGCGAGTTCACGTAGCTGCCGCCGATCTTCTTAGCGACCTTGTCGACGACCTGCTGGCCGGCGGCCAGCTGCGAGGGGGTCGCCTTGAAGCCCGTGATCTGCTGCGCCGACCCGTAGGCTGTCTTGCTCAGCACCTTCCCGGAGGCGGTCGCCGTGGCGGACGAGCCGACCGCGATCACCTTCGCGCCGGGGAAGTGGGACTTGAGCTTCCCCAGCGCCTGCTCGGCCTCACTCCGGGTGCGGTAGGCCCCGGAATAGATCACGGCGGCGCCGGCGGGCGGGCTCGGCGTCACATTGAAGTCGCTCTGGAGAATCAACCCAACGGATTTGGCGCCCTTGCTCCGCGCCACCTGCTCGGCTGTGGCGACGGCGGCCCCGCTGGCCTTGTGGGACGGAAGGGTCTCCAGCTCGACCGCGTAGCCCGTCTGCAGCGGGAAGTTGCTCGTCAGGGCTGCGACGGGGGTCGTGGTGCTGCTGCTCGGTGCCTGGGCCTGGGACGTGCTCGCGGCGGCGCCCGTGCTGATGACCTCAGGCTTCTGCGCCCTGAGCGCTGCGATCAGCTTGGCGTCGCCGTTGGTGGATGCCCGGCCGAGCAGCACGCCGACGCCCACGGCCAAAGGGATGGCCGCCAGCATGAGGGCGAGGCCGAGGTTCGACGAGGACCTCTTGGCGGCCCGCTGCGCACGTGGCGCGCGGCGGGCCTTCGACGATGCGCCGGAGAGGTGGCGGGCGGCGGGATCGCGAACGTGCCGGCGCCGGGCACCGCAGGAGACGCAGTAGCGCTGCGCTTTGTCGACCGGCGCCCCGCAGTGGTCGCAGAGCTCGTACCGGGGGGCAGCATCCGGCTCGCTGGGCGCCGCCGCATCGGCGGGCTGGATATCGCTCACTTCCACCGGTCTGCCTCCTATCCGAAGATCGTGGGCGGCGCCTGCAGCGCAGGTGTCGCCTTGGTCGCGTTGCCGAGCAATGTCATCTCCAGGCTCGTGCTCGCCCCGGTCGCGAGATGGGCGATCGTGGCCTTGCCGGCGGCGAGGTAGCCGTGCCTGCCGCCGACCGTGGCGTAGACCTGCAGCTGATACTGGGGCACCCCCGAGCCGTTGCGGACGGTCATTCGGAGGAGCCGGCCCGTGTCCGCCCCTGCGTCGGCCCGCGCGCTGATCAGCGGCAGCCCTTGGGCGCTCGAGAAGCCTGGCGTCGGGAGCCCGACGTAGGCGAATGGCCGAGCGTGGGCGGGCAGCGTGCCGTGCGTGGTGAAGACCCAGTTGAGCTGGGCGCGCGGGCCGATCGCCGACAGGTGCGTGTCGAAGTAGTCGATCCCCGCTTTGGCGTTCAGGAGGCGCTTCACGCCGTGCGGTGCGACCACGCCGACTGAGACCGGCAGGTCGGTGAGCGCCCTGCCCGCGAGATTTCGGAGCCGCACGACGACCGCGGTCCGGTTTTTGCCTTGAAGTAGCTGCACGGTGGCGACGCGGACGTCCGGATTGCGTCGGTGGACGCGGACGGCGAACTGGCTCGCGCGGATCCGGGCACTGTTGAGCTGCAGGCGGGTCGCCTCCTGCTGGGTCGTCGCGCATCCCGCCAGCGCGGTCAGCGCGAGGACGGCGGGCGTCGCCTTAGCCGAACGCACCGCTCACGTACTCCCTGGTTCGCTGCTCGCGCGGCGACCCGAAGATCGTCCGCGCGCTTCCGTACTCGACGAGCTCCCCCAGGTACATGAAGCCGACGTAGTCGGCGACCCGGTAGGCCTGCTGGAGGTTGTGGGTGACGATCACGATCGCGACCTCGTCGCGCAACCGCACAATCAGGTCCTCGATCACCTTCGTCGATTGAGGATCCAGCGCCGAGCACGGCTCGTCGAGGAGCAGTACCTCAGGATCGGCGGCGAGCGCGCGAGCGATGCACAGTCGCTGCTGCTGGCCGCCCGAGAGCCGCAGCGCCGGATGGGCGAGATTGTCGGCGACCTCATCGAGCAGCCCGGCGCGCCCCAGCGCGTCCTGGACGGCGCCGCGCAGGTTCTTGCGCTTGGGCCTCCGGGACGCTTGCTCGCGAAGGACGTATGCGACGTTGTCGAACACGCTCATCGGGAACGGGTTGGGCTGCTGGAAGACCATCGTTACGCGCCGCCGCAGCGACGTCGCCTCCATCGCGGCGATGTCGACTCCGTCGAGCGTGATCTCGCCGCGGAAGCTCGTGCCCTTGGTCAGCTCGGTGAGCCGGTTGAGCGAGCGCAGGAGCGTCGTCTTGCCGCAGCCCGAGGGCCCGATGAGCGCGAGCACCTCGCCCTGGCGGATGGGCAACGACACAGAGTTGACCGCGACTTTCGGCCCGTAGGAGACCGATACGTCTTGGACGTGCATGCGGTCGATCGCGAATGCCGAAGGGGCCACGCGGCGCGGCGCGGCGACGAAGCCGGATTGGGCCGGGCTCGGGGTGGCGGTCGGATGGTGTCCGTTGCCGTTCGTGGCCGGGGTGGCGTCGGTAGGGCTCTCGGGCCGCGCCGGCGGCGCAGTCAGCTCCTCCTCGCCGGTGAGCCGGCGCACGGGTGGCGGCTTGCTCAGCCCCATCGCAGCTTCTTGGCCCGCCGCGCGAAGACGTCGACGCCGGCGTTGAGGACGAGCACGATCATCAGCAGCACGAACGCCGCCGCGTACGCCTTGTCCGGCTGGTTGCCATCGCCGGTCGGCGCGTTGTCGAAGATGTAGCCGGTCAGCGTGCTGCCGGTCCCGCGCAGAGTGCTGAGCAGGGGAACGGACCCCACGCCTTCGAGGTTGAGCGTCGAGCCGAGGAGCACGACGATGATCGCGGTGTCGCCGATCACGCGGCCGACGCCGAGCATCGCGCCGGTGATGACCGACGGACGAGCCGCCGGGAGCAGTACCCGTCGGGTCGTCGCGATCTTCGTCTTGCCGACGGCATAGGAGGCCTCGCGAACATGACCCGGAATCGACTGGAGCCCCTCGCGCACGGTGGCGACCACGAGCGGCAGCGCGATCAGCGAGAGCATCGCGCCGGCGGCGAAGAACGAGCGACCGAAGACGACGCCTCCGTTGGTCTGGCTGAGAAAGCCAAGCGCGGGGCTCTCGAAGATCAGCGTGCCGAATAGCGCAAGCACGATCGAAGGCGTTCCCGCGAGCATCTCGACGGTCGACTCGGCGACTCGCGCAAACCACGACGGACGGCCATATTCGGTCAGCCAGACTGCCGTGGCGATCCCCACCGGCAGCGCGATCGCCATCGCCACGACCGCGACCAGCAGCGTGCCGATCATCGGGTCAAGAAAGCCGCCGGTCTGGTTCTCGGTGTAGCCGACCGTCGGATGCGTGACGAGAAGGCTGGGGCGGACGTAGCGCAGCCCCTCGATCAGCAGATAGATCACGATCGACGCCGCGATCGCGCAGAACGTGAGCCCGAGCATCCAGGCGAAGGCGAGCCCCATGCGGTCCGTCAGGCGCCACGTGGACGTGGACTCGCGCCGCCTCCGGTTTTCGGTCGCGGGGGGCGGCTCGGGCTTGGGGGCCAGCGCAGTGGCGGCGCTCATCCATTGGCTCCCGCGTAGAAGTACCGCTTCATCGGCTGCTTCACGGCCCAGCCGATGAAGGACAGCATGACCGCCGAGAACAACAGCACGGCCGCGATCGCGTAGAGCGTGTGCTTCATCGGCGGCGAGCTGAGCTCGTCCGTGTTGTGGAGGATCGTCGCCGCCAGCCCGCGCGAAGGCTCGAACAGGAAGATCAGCCCGTCCGCCGGATTCGGCGAGAAGCCGACCGAGCCCGAGACCATGCTCAGCATCACCGACTCGCCCAGTGCCCGCGCCACCGCGAGCACGGTGCCCGCGACCATCGCCGGACGCGCCGTGTGAACGGCGACCTTCCAGAACGTCCGCCAGCGATTGACTCCCAGCGCCAGCGACCCCTCGATCCAGCCGCGAGGGACCGCGCGAAGCCCCTCGCAGAAGACCGCGATCATGATCGGGGCGATCATCACGGTCAGGACGAGGACGGCGGCCAGCAGGCTGTAGCCGGTCAGCGAGATCACGGGCGTGACCGAAGCCTTCTCCTGCTGGGTGATCAGGTGGTTGCCGATCAGCGGCACGAGCACGAGCACGGCGACGAGGCCGTAGATGACGGAGGGGACGCTGGCCAGCAGCCGGACCACCGGTTCGAGCACGCGGCGCAGCGGATCCGGCGCGAACTCGACGATGAACACGGAGATGAACAGCGCACATACGAACGCGATCAGCACGGCCCCGAAGGTGGTGAGGATCGTGCTCCAGAGCAGCGGCCAGGCGTGAAACACGTACTGCGGGGTGGTCTGCAGATCTCCGGAGGTGAAGATCGACTGGATCTGATCGTCGACGCTCCCGCCGGGGCCGAACCACCCCAGGCCGTTGTGCGAGAACGACGGCCACGCCTCATGGAAGACGAACCCGAGCATCGCCAGTAGCAGCAACACCAGCGTGCAGACCAGCGCGCCGAGCAGAAGCTCGGCGCGCCGGTCCTGATCGACCCGCGGCTCTGCCGCGTCGGCGATCTCAGCGTCCATCAGGTCGGGGATCCCGGCCCTTCCGGCCTAATGCTTGTTGAACGCGGGAACTGCGCCCGACTTGGAGATGATCTTGCCCGCGCCCTTGCTGATCCGGACCCAGTCGAGGAAGCTCTCGACCGGCCGGCTCGGCCGGGCCGTCGGCAGCACCGACCAGATGTAGCGGAACAGCGGATAGCTCTCGTTCTTGATGTGACGGGCGTCGCACGGGATGCCGTTGACCGTGAGCTTCTTGACCCCGCTGCCCTTGCCGGAGTGGGCCAGCCCGACGTAGCCGATCGCGCCCTTGTCCTTGCTGACCGCCACGGCGACGAGGCCGTCGGAGGTCTGCTCCTGGACGTTCGATGCCTGTGTCGCACCGCCGAGGACGGCCGACTGGAAGAACGTGTACGACCCGGCCGAGGAGTTGCGACCCACCGGGTCGATCGTCGTGCTCAGCCCGGAGCCCGGTACCTGGCTCCAGTTCGTGTCGACCGCGGTGAACATGTCCTTCGCCTGCCCGAGGGTCACGTTGCCCAGGTGATTGGCGGGGTTGACGGCCAGGCACAGGCCATCGAGGAACAGCTTGTCGTATGTCGTCCCCGCGTCGCTCGGCAGCGGTGGCCGCGTCTGGATCGCGAACTGGCTGCGGTGCTGCTGTACGTCCTTGACGCCCGCATTACCGCCATCGGGGATGTACTTGAAGTGGATCTTGTGGTGCAGCTTGTTGTAACCCCGGAACAGCTCCAGCATGTAGGGCTGCGCGGCGCTCGATCCCGACCCGATCAGGGTCGTGGCCGCCGCGCTCGCCGGCGTGACGAGCACGGCCATCGCGACAAGCAGCCCAGAGAGTCCCCTCGTTCTCGATCTCAACTGCGTTCCTTTCCCCACTTGTGTGAAGCCCCCGCAACCCAACCCTGTAACGCGTGCGCCAGCGCCAGCGTGCTCAGAGGTCGCGGGCCACAAAAACTTCACAAAGTCGATTTAGTTTGCGCAGTTGAGCGTACCACAGATGGCTGCTTGTCAATTGACTTAGTTGAGAATACGACTCAGATCTCCATGCCCGCTGTCCCGACAGCCGGCGCCGGCTCGTCGGGGCGGCTCTAATTCGGCGGCGGCGTCGCCGACGCCCCCTCCTTCGCCGCCAGGCGCGGCGGGCTCAGCCCGCGTTGTCCGCCGTCTTCGAGGCCGCGCTGGCGGCCTGGCGCATCCAGGCGCGCTCCCACTGCGACAGGCGCCACAGGTCGCGCTTGACCTGCGCCGGATCGAGCTGGCGGCCCGGCAGGTGCATGTTGGCCGTCGAGATCAGCCGACGCTCATCGCCGGTGAGCGCCATCCATTTCGCGAGGACATCATCGGAGTCCGGAAGCCTCGAGCTCCCATAGGGGCGGCTGTCGTCGGGGAATGCGATGCAGTATTCGCTGAGCAGACGGTGCGTCTGCGGGACGTAGGCGACGATCGGGCGGTGGGGGTAGATCAGGTAGGCATACGGTCCGCCCGAGCGCTCGCCGTCGGGGCCGTCGGCCTGGCTACCCCACACCCGGATGAACCCGAGATCCCGGTACATCCCCCACTCTTCCTCGTTCACGCAGGAATGGAGCAGGGAGCGCGCCCGCTGCTCGGCACGGCGTTCGCGGCCCGGGTCGTACAGGACCGTCGGAGCCTTGCGCCGGCGGGCGCGGTGGCGGCTCCACACTTCCTCCAGCCAGGGGAAGATCAGGTCCGAAAGAAGCGCGAGCGCCACGAGCGCGGTTGCCGCAAGCGCGAGCAGCACCGCGTTGCCGGCCTAGGCGCCGCCCGCGGCGCGCGGGAAGAAGATCACGCGATCCGCGTCTCGCGGAATCTCGTCGAACGTCCGGACCATGCGGGCTTCGCGCCGGCCAGCGTCCCCCATCGTCGGCACCGCCGCCCACAGGCCCGCGTCGAGCTGCCGTCGGAACTCCTCGATCAGGTGCTGCTCGTCCTCGGCGAGTTCCACGTCGCCCTCTGCGATCAGCAGCTCACCGTGACCGGGCTTCATTCGCAGAAAGCGCACGCGTTGATTATGCCAAAGCGGAGCCGCCGACGGGCGGGGTGGAGCGAGGTGCAGAGCCTCGCTCCACCCGACGAGAGTGCCCTCGTGCCCGCCCTAGCCGGGTAGGTCCCGAGCTAGCGTCGCTTCGCCGCGACCCTCCTGCTCTTGTGCTTGTGGCGGTGCTTCACCGACCTCTTGGTCGCGCGTTGCGCCTTGCATGCCGAGCTGAGATTCAGCCTGAAGGGACCATCCTCGGCGCCGGTCACATCGCTCACGATCAACTGAACCACAGCCTGTGGCTCGGCCTTAGAACTCGGCTTCGTCTTTGCCTTCGTCGTTGCCTTCGTCGGAACGGTGCCGCAATAGGGATCCGTCGTGTCGAACGTACCCTCTACTGACTCCGATGCCGGGAGAGGGCTCCCGCCGGTGTTGCAGTTGACGCCATTGCCGGGAATCGAACCCTCGCACGTGAAGCTCACCTTCGAGTCGACTGCGCCGGAGGCGCCGTACGCGAGTGAGTTCGGCGAGAAGTCGTCAATCGTGCTGAGGCCGCTCGGACCACGGCTGGCGATGATCGTGTACGCCGTGATCCCGCCATCGCAGTTGAACTTGTACGACAGCGTGTTCGGCTCGTCGGACGTCGGCGCTCTCCGCAGCGACCCGCTGCAGTTCGTCGCCGACTCTGGAGTCACGGTCGTGGCCGCCCCCCCGGGTGCCGCCCATGCGAGCAGCATGAACGCGGCGAGGACGACTCCGTTCTGGATTCTCCTCGCGACACAGCTTCGATCAGGCAAAGCAATACCTCCAGTTTGCGTTTGACCGGCGAGCCGGCCCTGGACCACTGGCGCCCCAAATAGCGAGCCGCAGGCAATCTAGATCATTCTTACAGACTTTGTTGACTTTTGGTCCCGGCAATATGCGACCGGCCGCCGCGCGGAGGTGCCTCTATCCCGACTTCAGGCCGAGAACGTCGACGGGCCCGGCGCCGGCGCCGATCTCGGTTAGCCCGTTGGCCACGGCGCGGGATGCGAGCTCGTGCGCGACCCGGGCCGCCTGCAGGGGCTCGTCGCCCCACGCCAGGCGCGCCGCCAGTACCGAGGAGTGGGTGCAGCCCGAGCCGTGGGCGGCTCCGTCCGGGTGGCGCTCGCCGGGAATCTCGACGAGGCGCTCTCCGTCGAAGAACAGGTCAATCGTCTGTTCGCGGTGACCGCCGGTGACCACCACGGCCCCGGAGCCGAGGGCGTGCACGGCGCGAGCGAGCGTCTCGGGATCCGCGGCGGCGGCCGCGTCTGGATCGCCCTGCGCCATCAGTGCCCATGCCTCGGCAAGGTTCGGCGTAACCACGGTGGCGCGAGGTATCAGCTGCGCGATCAGCGCTGTGCGAGCCGACGGCTCGAGCAGCTCGGCGCCCGATTCCGCCACCATCACGGGATCGAGCACGACCGGAGTCTCGCCGGCGAGCGAGCCAAGCGCGGTCGCCACCGCCTCGATGGTCGCCGCGTCGCCGAGCATCCCGATCTTCACGGCGTCGACCCCGATATCGGCGCCCACCGCCCGGACCTGCTCGATGATGATCTCCGGCGGGATCTGGTGGACCGCCGTGACGCCGACCGTGTTCTGAGCCGTGATCGCGGTGATGGCGGTCATTCCGTGGACGCCACAGGCGGCGAATGCCTTCAGGTCCGCCTGGATGCCCGCGCCACCGCCCGAGTCCGAGCCGGCGATCGACAGGACCCGGGGGATGCGGTGGCGGGCCCGGGGGATGCGGTGGCGGTCGTTTGGCGGTGCGGGGTCGCTCATCGCCGGGCGAGGTTAGTGGGCGGTGGCGGGGTGTGGCGGTGGCGCCTGGCGGTGGCGCCTGTTTGCGGGCCGGGGCTGTGGACTCTCGGCCCGCGGGGCGGCTGTGGCGGCGGTCGGCTTGGGGTTGGTGGACGTGTCGGTAAAAGGCAGCAGGGAGGGAGCGGGTGGGGGCGGTGGCGGGTCCCGGGAGCCCAGTTGGCCGGCTCCTGCGCCGAAACCCGCAACTCTGTGACGAGAGCGTGTCGAGAGTGTCACGGGCATGGTGGTTAACACGTCAACACCGGCGCCAGATCCGAGCCCTGTCGACCTACGCACACTCCTCGTGCACAACTCGACAGGCCTCGCCATCCGGCGCAAGATTGTCGTGTTGTGCACCATCGAAACGGCCCGCGATCGCCCCCGTTCCCGCCCCCTTCCCCAGCGCCGTTTACCGAGCCGCCCGCCATTCAGGGGCGACGGGCGCCAACAAGCGCCTGCGGGCCGAGAGTCGACAGCCACCGCGCAAGCGAACCGCCACCGCACCTTCAGGGCAGCGCCGTGAACTTCCCGCCCGGCTCGCGCCGCACATACCCGGCGAGCTCCAGGGAGGCGAGCGCCGCCAACCCCTCCGCCACGTCGAGGCCTACCCGGCTCAGCGCGGACTCCGTATCGGCCCCGTCCGCGATTGCACTGAGCAGGTCATCCAGGCGCGGCTCGAGCGGCGCGCGGTCATCCAGGCGGATCGTGCGAACACCTGCGCCGAACAGCCGGTCGAGGACGTCCTGAGGTCCGCGAACAACGTGCGCCCCCCGGGCGAGCAGCGCATTCGGTCCGCACGCAAGCGGCGAGATGATCCGCCCCGGCACCGCTCCCACCGGACGACCGAGCTCGCCCGCGACCCTCGCGGTCACGAGCGAGCCCGAGCGCTCGCCGGCTTCGACGACGACCGTCATCGCCGCGACCCCGGCGATCAGCCGGTTGCGGGCCGGGAACATCCAGCGCCACACGTCGCTCCCAGGAGGCAGTTCCGAGATCGCCGCCCCCGTCTCGCGGATCCGGCGGTGAAGCGCGCGCTTGGTCGCCGGGTATGGGCGCTCCGCGCCGGCGGGAAGTACGGCCAGGGTCCCGCCGCCCCCCGCCAGCGCGCCCGTGTGAGCGGCGCTGTCCACCCCCAGCGCCATGCCGCTCACGACCGTCACGCCCGCCGCGCCCAGTCCGCGCCCGAGCGCGCGGGCGACCTCGGTGCCGTAGGGCGACGCGCGCCGCGCTCCCACGATCGCCACCGGGTCCTCGTCAACAAGCCCGAGGAACCGTTCCAGCCCCCCGGCGATATGGAGCACCGCCGGCGGCTGCGTGAGCGACCGCAGCCGATCCGGATAGCGCCGATCGCAGCGACAGATGGCCTCTACCCCGCCCGAAGCCGCCCGGTGGCGTGCGCCGGCGGGGTCAAAGCGACACAGCTCCCGCGCCAGGGACGCGCGGTGCTCCCCTCCGACCGCGGCGATCAGCTCTTCCGAGCCGAGCGCGAGCAGCTCCTCGATCCGGCCCCGGACCGGATCGAGGTGCGCGGCCAGGCGCGCGAGCAGCCAGACCCGGGCGAGACAGTCGTCGCATGCGTGCTCTCCGGGCCTCATGCGGCGAGCGCCGCTTCGGTCTGGCCGCGCTGCCGAAGGCTCAGGGCGGTGAGGACGTCGTCCTGGGCGACGCGTTCCCGGCCGCCCAGATCGGCGATCGTCCTGGCGACCCGGAGCACCCGATGCCTGCCCCGGGCGCTGAGCGCCCCGACCGTGTAGGCGCGACTGAGAGCTTCCTCGGCGTGGTCGTCGAGCTCGACGTGGCGGCGCACCTCCCGGGCATCCATCTCTCCATTGCACCGGGCGCCCGTCCCCGCCAGCCGGGCCTGCTGGCGCCGCCGCGCGTCGGCGACGCGCTGCTGGGCGTGCGCGGAATCCATCACCGGACCGCCGCGCAGCTCGCGCTCGGCCGGCGCCTGGACGTTCACGAGCAGGTCCATCCGGTCCAGCAGCGGTCCGCTGAGACGGCGGCGGTGGCGGCGCAGATCCGCCTCGCCACAGCTGCACCTGTCCCCCACGCCGGCGAAGCCGCACGGGCAGGGATTTGTCGCCGCGACGAGCATGAATCTCGTCGGGAACACGAGCGCGGCCTGGCCGCGGACGATCGTCACGCACCCGTCCTCGAGCGGTTGGCGCAGCGCCTCGAGCGTCGGGCGCTGGAACTCCGAGAGCTCGTCCAGAAACAGGACCCCGTGGTTGGCGAGCGTCGCCTCGCCGGCGCGCGGCGGCGACCCGCCGCCGACAAGCCCCGCCGGTGAGACCGTGTGGTGCGGCGCGCGGAACGGCCGCTCGCTGATCAGCCCGCCGGCGTGCATCCCGGTGACGCTGTGGATCCGCGTCACCTCGATCGCCTCGAGCCGCGTCATCGCGGGCAGGATCGACGGCAGCCGCCGGGCGAGCATCGTCTTGCCGGTCCCCGGCGGCCCCTCCAGCAGCAGGTTGTGTCCTCCTGCGGCCGCGATCTGGAGCGCGAGCAGCGGCGTGGCGTGGCCGCGGACGTCCGCCAGATCGGGTCCCCTCGACGGTGCCCGCGAAACTCTCGTCGCGGCTGGAAGCGCCGGCGCCGGCGCCCCGGCGAGCACCTCGGCGGCCTCGCGCAAGGTGCAGACGCCTGCCACCGCGAGCCCTTCCACGAGCGCCGCCTCGCGGGCCCGCTCCCGCGGTACGAACAGCTTCGAGAGTCCGGCGGAATGGGCTCCCTCCGCGACCGCGAGCGCCCCGGGCGAGTCGCGCAGCTCGCCGCTCAGCGAAAGCTCCCCGAACACGGCGTAGGCGTTGAGCGCCTGCGCCGAGACCTGGCCGCTCGCCGCGAGGACGCCCAGCGCCAGCGCCGCGTCGAAGCCGGGGCCCACCTTGCGCAGAAATGCCGGCGCGAGGTTGGCGGTGATCCTGCTCTGCGGGAACTCGAACCCCGAGTTGAGGATCGCCGAGCGGATCCGGTCCCGCGACTCGCGCACGGCCGCATCGCCGAGCCCGACGATCGTGAACGCGGGCAAGCCGGCGCGGATGTCGACCTCGACCCACACCTGGCGGGGATCGACGCCGTCGATCGCAAACGTGGCGACGCGGGCGAGCATGGCTCGACGCTACGCGGGATCGCGTCATGGGTGGGTGACGCGGCGTGCCGAATCTGCGCAAGTGCCCGGCGTGGCCTTGCTGCAAATTGAGACACCGCGCCACCCACACGTCAGAAATCGATCCCTAGCGTGCCCGGGGTGGACAACGACCCCCGCCATCGGCTTGGACAGCTCGGGGAACAGCTCGCGGCCGATCATCTGACCCGGCGCGGATTCGAGATCGTCGAGCGCAACTACCGCACCCGATGGGGCGAGCTCGACATCGTCGGATTCGACGGGACGATCCTCGTGTTCTGCGAGGTCAAGACGCGCCGCCTCGACTCCCGCGGCCAGAGCCCGTTCGACGCGATCCGCCACGGCAAGCGCTCGCAGGTGCGGAAGATGGCCGGCCGCTGGCTGTGCGAACGGACCAACCGGCCCTACGCGGACGTGCTGCGGTTCGATGCGATCGGCGTGACCTTCGATCGGTCAGGCAGGCTGCTCGGGATCGAGCATCTCGAGGGTGCCTTCTGACCATACCTCGAGTCCGAGCTGCTGGTAGGCAGCGGACTGGAACGACAGGCGATGGAGCGGCGAGACGCCGAGGCGCTCGATCGCGTCGCGATGCTCGGGAGTCGCATAGCCGACGTGCTGGGCGAACTCCCAGCCCGGATGTGTCGCGTCGGCGCGTCGCATGTAACGGTCGCGCGTCTCCTTGGCGATGACCGAGGCCGCGGCGATCGCCGCGCTCTTGGCGTCGCCGCCGATCACCGCGCGCTGCTCGTGGCCAAGGCCGGCCACCGGGAAGCCGTCGCTGAGGCACACGCAGCCCGCGCAGCAGACGCGCGAGAGCGCGTCGCGGAGTGCGGCGAGGTTGGTCACGTGCAGTCCGCGGGCGTCGATCCCCGGCGCACAGCGGGAGATCACGGCCACCCGAGCGGCGACCCGCAGGATCACCGGATAGAGCTCGGCGCGCCCGGCCGGCGTCTGCTGTTTGGAATCGTTCAGCGCGCGGAGGGCGCGCACCTCAGCCGGGCCGATCCGCTCGAGGTCGAGCAGCACGCCGGCGGCGACCAGCGGTCCCGCCAGACACCCCCGGCCGGCCTCGTCGGCCCCCGCCACGTAACGGAATCCGAGCGAGCGGTCGAACGCGAACAGCCGCCGCGCCGCGCGGGCGGCGCGCTTGGCCTTCTTAGAGGAGCCCGATCCGGTCCGGCGGCCAGTATGTGGCGAACGCGACCCCAATGACCCATTTGTCAGGGACCGGTCCCCAGAAGCGGCTGTCGTCTGAGGCGCCACGGTTGTCGCCCATCATGAAGTAATCCCCGGCGGGAACGACGATCGGTTTCGGGAAATTGCAAGAAGGATCGCTCCCGCAGGGCTCGATGTAGGAGTCCTTCTCCCGCACTCCGTTGCGGATCACGTGGCCGTTGACGATCGAGATCCGGTCCCCGGGCCCGCCGACAACGCGCTTGATGAAGGTCTGGCTCGACTCCTGCGCGGTCGGCTGGTCGCATGCCTGAGCGTGGCCGCCCCCCTGGTTGGGGTTGCCGCACACGGGAGTGGCCGGATCGGCGCCCTTGGGCGGGTGGAAGACGACGATGTCGCCGACGCTCGGGTGGTTGATCAGGCGATTCGTGAGCACCCGCTGGCCGATCTCAAGCGTGGGGACCATCGACGGGCTCGGGATCCGGTAGGGCTTGACGATGAACGCCTGGATCAGCAGCGCGAGCCCGACCGCGATCGCGACCGTAATGACGAGCTCGATCAGCGACTTGAGCATCGACTTCTGCGGCTTGGTGTCGGGCGTCGCCACACCGTTCTCCTACAGGAAGCCGATCCGGTCCGGTGGCCAGTAGGTCATGAATGCTTCGCCGATGATCCACTTCTTGGGCACTGGCCCCCAGAAGCGGCTGTCCTCCGAGTCTGGTCGGTTGTCACCCAGCATGTAGTAGTCCCCGCGCGGGATGGTGATTGTCCCAGGGAAGTTGCAAGCCGCCGCTCCATCGCACGGGACTATGTAGGAATCCTTCTCGCGGACGCCGTTTCGGATCACGTGGCCGTTCACGATCGAGATCCGGTCGCCGGGCAGACCGACCACGCGCTTGACGAACGTCTCGGAGGAGGGCTGCGATTGCGCCACTCCGCATGGCCGGGAGGCGTCCTGACCAGCTTGATTCTGGCCTTCGTTTGGATCGGCGCAGCCATCCGCGTAGTTCTTCGGAGGATGGAAGACGATGATGTCGCCGACCTTCGGCGACGTGAAATGGCTGCCGATTCGGTCCACCAGGATGCGCTGGTTGATGTGCAGCGTCGGGAGCATCGATCCGCTGGGGATCCGGTACGGCTTCACGACGAACGCCTGGATCCCGAGTGCCAGACCGAGCGCGATTACGACAATCACGACGAGCTCGATCAGGGAGCTCGTCAGCGACTTCTTCGCCTGGGTCACACCTTCTCTTCGCCGGCGGGATCCTCCTCATCCGCCGGACCGGGGTCCTGTGCCACCGTCGGGGGAACGGAATCGGCCGAATCCTCGGCCTCGGGTTGCTCCTCCTCCGGCTGGACGCCTTCCTCTGACGCGTCCGTCGCATCGGCGTCCTCGGCTACCTCCACGGCCGTGTCGGCCGCGTCCCCAGTTGCCTCGGGCTGATCCGTGTCTGCCGCGGCTGCCTCGACGGGTTCCGGCTCGGCATCGAGCTCGGGCTCCTCGACCTCCGGCCCGTACAGCAGCCCCCCGGCGACGACCTCCTCGGGTCGGTTTGAACGGCGCTCCCGAACGCGAGCACGCTTCCCGACGCGACCGCGCAGGTAGTAGAGCTTGGCGCGCCGCACGTCGCCTCGAGCGGCCACCTCGATCCGCTCGATCTTCGGCGAGTGGAGCGGGAACGTACGCTCGACGCCGACCCCGAAGGACTGCTTGCGGACGGTGAACGTCTCACGCGCCCCGTGTCCCTGACGCTTGATCACGACGCCTTCGAACACCTGCGTACGGCGGCGGGTTCCCTCGATCACCTGGAAGTGCACGCGCACGCGATCACCGGCGTCAAACGCCGGAACGCGGCGGAGCTGAGAGCGCTCCAGGCTGTCGATCACGGTGCTCATGGCGAGTGCAAGCGCCGGCCTCAACGGCGAGAGCCGTTGGCTCGAGGGCTTTGCGCGCACTTGCGCGAGGCCCCGCCCGCGCGGGCGGTCTATGGTAGCGGACCGGGCTCGCGGCGCGATCTACTCTGGGCCAGGCGCCACTCGCGGATCCGGGCATGGTGGCCCGAGAGCAGGATTTCCGGGACGCGCCAGCCGCGGTATTCGGCCGGGCGCGTGTAGTGCGGGTACTCGGGTCCGCCCTCGAGCGTAGCGCTGAAGGACTCCTCCACCGCCGAATCCTCGTGACCCAGCGCGCCCGGCTGTTTGCGGATCACGGCGTCGCAGACGACCATCGCGGCCAGCTCGCCGCCCGCGAGCACGTACCGGCCGATCGAGACCCGGTCTGAGGCGAAGTGCTCGAGGACGCGCTCGTCGAATCCCTCGTATCTGCCGGACAGGAGCGTCAGCGCCGGCTCGGCCGCCAGCTCGTCGACCAACGCCTCGTCGAGCAGTCGGCCGCTCGGGGTGAGGGCGATCACCCGGCGCTCGGCCGGGAGCCGGGCAGGGTCACGGTCGTATCGCGCCCTCAGGGCCGCGTCGACCACGTCGACCCGGAGCACCATGCCGGCGCCGCCGCCGAATGGCGTGTCGTCGACCTGCCCGGCGCTCAGCGGCGTGTGGTCGCGGTAGTTGACGTATCCGAGCCGCAGGTCTCCGGCCAGCGCGTTTGTCACGTGGCGCTGCGACTCGAACCAGGCGAACGCCTCTGGGAACAGGGTGAAGATGTCGATCTCCATCACCGTTCCCCGAGGAACTCCAGATCGACATCGACCTCGTGTCGCTCGACATCGACGCTGCGGACCGCATCGCCGATCAGCGGAACGAGCAGGTCGGCCTGCTCGCCCGGACGTTCCACCTCGAGCACCTCGCACGAGGGCAGCGCGAGCAGCCGGCGCACCCTGCCGACCGGGCTGCCGGCGTCGTGGACGGTGCAGCCCTCCAGGTCCTCAGCCCACCACTCGTCGGGCTCGAGCTGCGGAGCTTCGGTGCGCGCGACGAGCAGCTCCTCCCCGCGCAGAGCCTCCGCCGCCGGACGATCGTCGTGTCCCTCGAGCCGCAGAATCACACGCTGATCGGTTCCGGCACGGCGGGTGATCCGCAGCGGCGTGCCCCGCACCGCGACGGTGGCGCCGAGGCTCAGCAGTTGGGGCCGCGGGTCGCCGACATGGAAGCTGCCGTCGAGCCCGTGCGGGCTTCCGACCCGGCCGGCGCGGAGCCATCCGCGGTCCATAAAAGGCGCTTATCCGTCGACGATGTCGACGAAGACGCGGCGCCTGTCCTTGATCGCCGCGCACTTGATCACTGTGCGCAGCGCGGAGGCGGTGCGGCCACCCCGGCCGATCACGTTGCCGTAGTCGTCGTCGCCGACCGACAGCTCGAGCACGACGGATCCGTCGTCCTCGTGGACCTCGTTGACGTGCACGTCATCCGGGCTCTCCACCAAGCCGCGCGCCAGGTACTCGAGCAGCTCCTTCATCCTGGACCCGGTGGTTAGCGGATGCCCTGCGTATGGAGCAGTTTGCGAACCGTGTCGGTCGGCTGGGCGCCGCGCGCGAGCCAGTCGCGAACCCGCTCCTCGTCGAGGACGATCGTGGATGGGTTGGTCTGGGCGTTGTAGTGCCCGACCGTCTCAATCACGCGGCCGTCGCGCTTTGAGCGCTGGTCGGCAACCACCACCCGCCAGATCGGGTTCTTGCGGCCGCCGATACGTGTCAGTCGAAGTCTTACCGCCATTTCTGTGCGACGAGGTTAGCGGGTGGGACGCTCACCGCGCTTGCCGCATCAGCGCCCCAAGGTCTGGCATCCGGCCCTGGGAGACCTGGCGCATCACCTTGCGCATCTGCTCGAACTGCTTGATCAGTGCCTTGACCGCCTGCACGTTGGTCCCCGAGCCGCGGGCGATCCGCAGCCGCCGCGACCCCTTGATCAGCTCCGGATGGCGCCGTTCCTGGGGCGTCATCGACAGGATGATCGCCTGGATCCGGTCAAACTCGCGCTCGTCCACCTTGACCCCGCGCAACTCCTTGCCGAGGCCCGGGATCATCCCCAGCAACGACTGAAGCGGTCCCAGTTTCCGGATCTGGCGCAACTGGTCCAGGAAGTCGTCGAGGCCGAACTCCTGCTTGCGGAGCTTGCGCTCGAGCTCGGCGGTCTGCTCATCGTCATAGGCGCCCTGGGCCTTCTCGATCAGCGTCATCACGTCGCCCATCCCGAGGATCCGCTGGGCCATCCGATCGGGGTGGAAGCGCTCGAACTGATCTAGCTTCTCGCCCGTGGATGCGAACAGAATCGGCTTGCCCGTCACCGCCTTGACCGACAGGGCCGCACCGCCACGGGCGTCGCCGTCGAGCTTGGTCATGACGACTCCGTCGAACTGCACCACCTCGGCGAACTGCTCGGCGACGTTGACCGCGTCCTGGCCCGTCATCGCGTCGACGACGAGCAGGATGTCGTGCGGGGACGTCGCCTTCTTGATGTTCGCGAGCTCGGTCATGAGCGCGCTGTCGACGTGCAGACGACCGCTGGTGTCGATGATCAGGACGTCCTTGCCCTCGCTCTGGGCGCGGTCGCGCGCCCAGGCGGCGATCTCCACCGGATCGCGGTCCGTCCCCTGTTCGTAGACGTCGGCGCCGGCCTGGGCGCCGACCTTGATCAGCTGCTCGACGGCGGCCGGGCGGTAAACGTCGCAGGCGGCGACGGCGACCGAAGATCCGTGCTCTTCGCGCAGGTAGCGCGCGAGCTTCGCCGTGGCCGTCGTCTTGCCCGAGCCCTGCAGTCCGGCCATCAGGACGACGGTCGGCGGGCGGGGCGAGAACGACAGGTCGCGGGCAGCGCCGCCCATCAGCTCGGTCAGCTCGTCTGAGACGATCTTCACGACCTGCTGGCCCGGATTCAGCTGCCCGATCACGTCCGCTCCGAGCGCGCGCTCCTTGACCGCATTCGTGAAGGTCTTGACGACCTTGAAGTTGACGTCCGCCTCGAGCAGTGCGAGGCGGATCTCCCGCATCGCCGCGTTGACGTCGTCTTCGGTCAGGGTGCCGCGCCCTCGCACGTCCGCGAGGGTCGCCTGGAGCTTCTCGGCGAGCGAGTCAAACATGATCTGAATTCAGGCTAGTGGGGCTCCCGGAAACGTTCAACCGGTGCCTACGACTTATTCCAGTCGGCGCTGTCGGGCGGCGGCACCTCGGCGATCGCCTGGTGCTCGTTCTCGCTCGTGCTTGGTAAAGCTTTGGCGATCCCACGGAAAGCCTCGGCGAACTCGGACGGGATCACGAAGACCTTGTTCGCATCTCCCTGGGCGAGTCGCGGGAGCATTTGCAGGTACTGATAGCTCAGCAGCTCCTGGTCAGGCTTGCCCTCGTGGATCGCGTCGAACACGGTCGCGATCGCCTGCGACTCGCCTTCCGCGCGCAGGATCGCCGCCTGCTTCTGGCCTTCGGCCGTCAGCACCGCTGCCTGCTTCTGCCCCTCGGCCGTGAGGATCTGCGATTGCTTCACGCCCTCGGCGTTCAGGATTGCGGCGCGACGGTCGCGCTCGGCGCGCATCTGCTTCTCCATCGCCTCCTGGATAGTGCCCGGCGGATCGATCGACTTGAGCTCGACTCGGTTGACGCGGATTCCCCATTTGCCCGTCGCCTCGTCGAGCACCCCGCGAAGCTGCGCGTTGATGTGATCGCGGCTGGTCAGCGCATCCTCCAGCGACAACGACCCGATCACGTTGCGCAGCGTCGTCACCGTGATCTGCTCGATCGCCTGGAGGGGATTGGCCACCTCGTAGGTGGCGGACTTGGCGTCGTTGACGGTGAAATACAGGACGGTGTCGATCTGCACGACCAGATTGTCCTGGGTGATGACAGGTTGCGGTGGGAACGAGACGACCTGCTCGCGCAGGTCGATCAGCGGCTTCAGCCGGTCGATGAACGGCACCAGCACCGTCAGCCCCGGAGTGAGCGTCCGGTTGTAACGCCCGAATCGCTCGACGATCCCGGCCCGCGCCTGCGGCACGATCCGGATTGTCCGGGCGAACAAGATCAGCAGGAAGATGACTATTACGGCCGCGACGATTGCTCCAGCCATGCCGTTCTCCTTTACTCGGCAACGAGCGCCGTAGCGCCCCTGATGTCGATGACTTGCACCCGTGTTCCCTTCTCGATCACCTGATCCTCATCCAGTGAGCGGGCGGTCCACACCTCGCCGTCGATCCTGACGCAGCCGACCCCCTCGTCGTTGACGATCCGCTCCAGCACGATCGCCTGCTTGCCGATCAGCGCGGCGGCGCCCGTCCTGATCTGTGGCGGCATCTTCATGTGCGACTTTGCGATCGGACGGATGATGGCCAAGGTCAGAACCGAGACCAAAACGAACACGACCCAGGATGCAACCCCACCGGCGCCGACCGCGTCGGTCAGCGCAGCTACCCCGGCACCAAGGGCAAACGGCGCCAGGAAGAATCCCGTCGTAAGCATCTCGCCGATCCCGAATACACAGGCGGCGATCAGCCACAAGATCCATCCTTCCATCTCCCCCGAGATTACCTGCTAAACCGGCTCTAGCTGACGAGCGCCCGCGCAAATTCGCTCGGCTCGAAAGGGCGGAGATCCTCCAGCTTCTCGCCGACGCCGATCAGCTTCACGGGGATCCCGAGCTCGTGTGCGATCGCCAGCGCAATTCCACCCTTCGCGGTGCCGTCGAGCTTGGTCAGCACCAGGCCGCTGACATCGACGGCATCCGAGAACAGGCGCGCCTGGCGAAGGCCGTTCTGCCCGGTCGTCGCGTCGACCGTCAGGAGCGTCTCATGGGGCGCCTCGGGGATCTGCTTGGAGATCACCCGGCGAACCTTCCCCAGCTCGGCCATCAGGTCGTCCTGGGTATGGAGGCGACCGGCCGTGTCGATGATCACCACGTCCGCCCCTTCGCGGCGAGCCATGGCGATCGTGTCGTAGGCGACCGCGCCCGGGTCGGCCTCCGCCGGGCCCTTGACGAAGGCGACCCCGGCGCGCTCCGCCCACAGCTCGAGCTGCTCGACGCCGGCGGCGCGGAACGTGTCGGCGGCGCCGAGCACGACCGACCGGCCGAACTCGTTGCGCAGATGCCAGGCCAGCTTGCCGACCGTCGTGGTCTTCCCCGTCCCGTTCACGCCGGCGACCAGGATCACTGTCGGCTCGGCCGTCAGGTCGATCCGGTCGTCGCCGGTGCGGGCGATGTCAGCCAGCAGCTCGGTCAGGCGGGCGGTCAGAGCCTCCCCGCCGGATATCTGGCCGCTGGTCGCTTCACGCTCGAGTTGCTCGACGACCTGCGCCGTCGTCTGCGCTCCCACATCGGCGTAGATCAGCGCCTCTTCCAGCCGCTCCCAAGTCTCATCGCTGAGGTCCTCGAACAGCGTCGCCTGGATCTCGCTGGTCAGCGCCTGACGGGTCCGGCGCAGGTTCTCGCGCAGCCGGCGGAATCGTCCCATCCGGCGCTCCTCGGTGGCCGACGTGGGCTCCTCCGGACGCGCCGGAGCGCCGTCGACGATGAACAGGTCCTGCCAGTCGCGAGCCATTGGGCGCGCGACGTTAGCGATCTCGGGGTCGCGGCGGCTGGCCGCAGTGACTCCGGGCACTCGCTACGCGGCGACGTCCTCCGGTGGGAGCCGGCGCGAGATCACCTTCGAGATGCCGTCCGTCCCCATCGAGACCCCGTAGAGCGAGTCCGCGGCCTCCATCGTGCGCTTCTGATGGGTGACGACGATGAACTGTGCCCGCTGTGCGTACTGGCGCAACAGCGCCAGGAATCGATCGATGTTGAGGTCGTCGAGCGCCGCCTCCACCTCGTCGAGGATGTAGAACGGGCACGGACGAGCGAGGAACACGGCGAACAGGAACGCGAGCGCGGTCATCGACTTCTCCCCGCCGGACAGGAGCGTGAGGCGCTTCATCTCCTTGCCGGCGGGCGTGATCTCGATCTCGACGCCGAGCAGGTCCTCCTCGGTGTCATCCTCGGCTGCAGCGTCCCCGTCTTCCGTCCCATCGGGCTCGTCGCTGTCGGGCGGCTGCCCGCCGAGCACCCGCGGCGCCCCCTCCCGCTCGGTCACGAGCGTCAACCGGCCCCGACCGCCTGGGAACAGCTGTTGCACCAGTTCCTCGAAGTTGCGCGCGGCGGCCTCGAAGGTCTGCTCGAACGTCTCCCGGATCTGGCGGTCGGTGTCGGCGATCAGCTTCTCGAGCTCGCGCAGCGCGGTCTCCAGATCCTCGCGCTGGCGCTCGAGTTCCTCGACGTGCTCGAGCGCCTCCGCGTACTCCTCCTGGGCCAGCGGATTGACCGGCCCGAGTTGCTCGCGTCGTCGCGCCAGACGTTCCAGGCGGGAGCCGAGCGCCTCGCGCTCCTCCGGGCCGAGTGGCTCGCTGGCCGGGACCGCCTCGAGCGCCAGCCGTGTGGCGAGCTGGCTCAGCTCTGCCCGTGCGTCGGCGACCTGGTCGCGGACACGCTGCAGCCGGACCTCGGCCTCGGTCAGCACCTCGCTCTCGCGGTGGAGCTCGCCGTGCAGCTCGGCCTCCTGCTGGGCGCACTCGCGAAGCTCGGCGGCCACGTGCTCTCCGGCCTCCCGGTCGGCGGCGAGGTCGGCGTCGAACTGGGCGCGCCGCCGCGCGATCGCCTCGCCGGCGCGGTCCAGAGCCGCGATCAGCGCGGCCACCGGGCCGGTCAGAGCCTCGTCGCGCTCGCGTAACCCGCGCAGGCGCTCCACGCGTGCGTCGCGCTCGCGGCGATCGCGCTCCGCCCGCTCGAGCATCGCGCGCTCGGCCGCGAGCTCGGCCGTCAGCTGCGCGCGGCGCCCCGCATTCGGTCCATCGTCGGGAGCACTCCGCCGCCGCTCGATCATCGCCGCGATCCGCCGCTCCTCCTCGGCGGCCTCGTCCTTTGCACGGACCGCCGAGCGGTCCTCGGCGATTGCCTGGTCGCGCCCCGTCTCTGCCTCGGCGAGCGCAACGCTCGCCTGCTCGAGCGCGACGGCCGCGCCGAGCTCGGCGCTGGCGGCGGTCTCGCTCGCGCGCACCAGCTGCTCACGGCGGTTGCGCTCGGCGAGCACCCGCTCCTCTCCAGCGGCCGGAGCCTGTCGAACCTCCCGCGCTCGGGAAGAGAAGACGCGCCCGCTCCTGGTCACGGCCACCCCCTCGAAGGCCTCTGAGATGCCATCGAGCGCGTCGAGGACCCACACGTCGCGCAGGAGGACGCGCGCCAGCGCCACCGCGGCGTCAGGGCCACGGACGTGATCGACGAGCAGGTCCGCACCGGTGATGGGGGGCGGACCGCCGGAGCGCGGGGCTTGCCCCGAACCGGACCCGGCGATCAGAGCCCGGCCGCCGTCGGCGCCAGCGCGATCGAGCAGCGCTGCCGCCGCCGCGCGGTCCGGTACGACCGCGGCGCGCAGCCGGCCGTCGAGCGCTGCCGCGAGTGCGAGCTCGAAGCCCGGATCGACCTCGAGCTGATCGGACAGAGTGCTCACGCCCCCGGGCACCGCCGCCTGACTGCGCAGGAATTGATTCACGGCGGCGAGCTCACCGCCCACGCGCGCCGCCTCCCGCCTTGCCTGCTCGACGCCGCGTTCGGCCTCGCGAAGGTGCCCGCGGGCCAGTTCCAACGCCTCCTCGGCCTGTGCTCGGCTGCCGCGGGTCTCCTCCACCCGATCGGCCCGGGCGGCGGCTTCCGCTTTCGCGGCGTCCAGTTGCCCGTTCAGATCGGCGAGCTGCCGGGAGAGCTCCGCCTCGCGATCGCGATCGAGGGCAGCCAGCGCCGCCTCGAGGGTCGCGATCCGGGCGCCGGCGTCGGGGTCGGGCGTGTCAGCCGCCGCCTCAGCGCGCAGCTGATCGAGCAGCTCGCTGGCCCGCGCGAGACGCGCCTCAAGTCCAGCCGCCGCAGCTCTGACGGCGTCCGCCCGGTAGCCGACGCGTTCGCCCGCCGACTGCGCGGTGAAGCAGCGCCGGGAAAGCTCCTCTCGCTCCGCGCTGCGCCGAGCCAGTGCCTCCTCGGCGGCCTCTCGCCGTTTCGCCACTCCCTCGAGCCGGCGCTCCGTCCGCTCGCGGCCCGCCCGCGCCTCGGACGCCCCCTGTTGAGCCCTCTCGAGCTCCAATTCACGACAGCGGACGTCGTCTCGCACCAGTTCCCAGCGCGTCTCGGTCGTCTGACGCTCGAGCCGCGCGTGCAGCTCGGCCGCCTCCGCCTGGCGCTTGAGCGGCCGCAGCCGCGAGCGCGCCTCGCGCTCGACGTCGAGCGCCCGATCCAGGTTCTCCTGCGTCCGCTCGAGTTTCAGTTGCGCCCGGCGGCGACGCTTGCGGTGCTTGCCGAGGCCGGCGGCCTCCTCGATCAGCATCCTCCGCTCGCGCGGCTTGGAGGTCACGATCGATTCGACCCGGCCCTGGGAGATCACCGAGTGCATCTCTTTGCCGAGACCCGTGTCGGACAGCACCTCGATCACGTCCACCAGCCTGCACCGAGCTCCGGCGAGCCGGTACTCGCCCTCGCCGCTGCGGTCGAGCCGGCGGACGATCGAGACCTCGGGCGCACCGAGACCGAGGAGGCCGGCGCTGTCGTCGAGCACGAGCTCGACCTCGGCGCTCTTGCCCGCCTGTCGCCCCGGCGAACCTCCGAAGATCACGTCCTGCATCGACTGTCCGCGGACCGCGAGCGGCGACTGCTCTCCGAGCGCCCAGAGCACGGCGTCGGTGACGTTCGACTTGCCGGACCCGTTCGGGCCGACGATCACGCTCACGCCTGGACCGAACTCGAGCCGGGTGCGGTCCGGGAACGACTTGAAGCCCTTCAGCGTGATCGACTTCAGGTACACGATCCGTCCTTCACGATTCCTCGAGAGCCTCCAGCGCCGACTGCGCGGCATCCTGTTCGGCGTCCTTCTTGCTGCGACCGGTTCCGCGCCCGACCTCGACGCCGTCGATCACGGCGCTGATCGAGAACGTCCGGTTGTGCGGCGGTCCCTGCTCCTCGACTACCGAGTAGGTGACCAGCTCGCCCCGGCGCGCCAGCAGTTCCTGAAGCGCCGACTTGTAGTCGACCGGATGCTCGAGCGCGTCCTCGATCTCCGGCAGGAACGCCTCGACGACGGCGCTCGACGTCGTCTCGTAGCCGAACGCGAGATAGCACGCACCGATCACGGCTTCGATGACCGACGCGAGCACGCGCTCCGTCGAGACGAGCGCCTCGATGCTCGACGCGGCGCCGGCCGGAGCCGCGGTGCGCAGGCGCTCGGGAATCCCCAGCCGCACCGCGACTTCCCGGCACGAGCGTCCCGAGACCGCCTGGGCGCGGATCTTCGTCAACCGTCCCGCTCCAAACCGCTCGGCCTCGAGCCGCGGGTACAGGTGGGTCGTCACCGCCAAGGAAAGGACGCTGTCGCCCAGAAACGCGAGCCGCTCGTAGGAGTCGGAACGTCTCGTGGTCCACGAGGAGTGCGTGAACACGTTCTTGGCGAGCTCGTCGGGCAACCGCTCGAGCAACTCGGCGAGCGTCGCGGCGGAACGCCGGCGCCGGGTGCTCGCTCCCATGCCGCTGACGCTCACTCAGCGTCAGAACCTTGGCTCGCAGCAGCTGACGGGGCCACGCCGCTCGCGAGCACGAAGTCGACCGCCTGACCGACGGTCAGGATCTTCGCCGCCTCCTCATCTGAGATCTTCACGCCGTAGCTGTCCTCGAGCTCCTGGACGAGCGTGTACAAATCGAGCGAATCGGCTTCCAGATCCTGCTTGAAGCGCGTCGACTCGTGGATCGACTCCGGATCCAGCTCGAGCTCGTCCGCCAGGTGCGCGCGGATCAGTTCGAAGACCTGCTCGCGACTCATCCGCTGGACAAGGTAGCCGTCGCCTCGGACGAGGAGGACCCGTCGTCCGTATCGGCGCGAACCGATCGGACGGCTCCCGCCTGGACCAGGGCGGCGCGGGTGCGACCGATCACGTCCTCCTGCACACCGCGAGCCGCCACCTCGATCGCCCGCGCAAACCCGCGGCGGGTGAACCGGCCGTGGGCCACCACCCCGAGCTGGCGAAGGCCGAGCATGTAGGCGCCGCCCGGTGTCTCCGGATCGATCTCCTCGCGCAGTCTCCGGATCGCCGGCGATAGCAGCCAGCCGCCGAGCTTGCCGCGGGGCGAGCTGAGGGCCGCGTCGCGAATCGCGCGCATCGTCCGTCCGGAGACGCCTTCGATCAGCTTGAGGGTGATGTTGCCGGTGAACCCGTCCATCACGACGACGTCGGCCACGCCGGCGGTGACCTGCGTGCCCTCGATGTTGCCGACGAAGTTCAGGCCCGTGCCCGCCTCCCCGGCGAGCTGCTCGTGCACGGTCACGAGCTCAGGCGTGCCCTTCGCCGGCTCCTCGCCGTTCGAGAGCAGCGCCACGCGGGGCGCGGCGATCCCCATCACTGCCTGGGCGAACGCTGAGCCCATGTGCGCGAACTGCACCAGGTGTTCCGGCCGGCAGGTGACGTTGGCGCCGACGTCGAGCAGCAACACCGGCGCGGCGCCCGGCATCGGCACCGGGAGGGCCAGCGCGGGCCGGTAGATGCCGCGGTCGCGACGAAGGTTGAACAGTCCAGCCGCCAGTGCCGCCCCCGTTGAGCCGCCCGAGACGAGCGCCTGGGCTCGTCCCTCGGCCACCGCTCGGGCCGCCTGGACGATCGACGCCTCGGGGGTCGACCGGACCGCGAACGCCGGGTCGGCGGCCTTGGCGATCGACACCTGCGCGTCGACGACTTCGACACCCTGACCGACCGAGCGGATCTCGGCGGCCGGCCCGAAAAGAAGCACGCCGATCCCTTGGGCGGCGGCTCGCGCCGCGCCCTCGGCTACCTCCTGGGGGCCGAGATCGGCCCCGCCCGCGTCCACGGCGACCGTGACCATGCGCGCGGGCGTCAGAGCGAGGGCTCGTCAGCGCCCGGAGCGATCACTTCGCGGCCCTTGTAGTAACCGCAGACCGGACAGACCCGATGTGGGATCCGAGGGCTGTGACATTGGGGGCACGCGTTGTACGTCGGTGCGTCGACCTTGTGCTGAGCACGGCGCTGAGAGGTACGGGCGTGAGATTGCTTCTGCTTCGGAACGGCCATTGTTGCGATGAGGTTACTCGAACCTCAGTTCCGACAGCTTCGCCCAGCGCGGATCGGGCTGGCGCTCGTGCCCGTGATCGGGGCCCGCCGAGTTGAGATCGACGCCGCAGACGGGGCACAGACCGGCGCAGTCGGCCCGGCACAGCAGCGTCGTAGGGAGCGCCAGCGCCAACGCGTCGCGCGCCCAGGCATGGAGATCGAGGATTCCGCGCTCGACGTACGGCGAGTCGAGCTCCTCTCCTTCTCCCGGCTGGGACACCTCGCGCGCGTCGACGCTGAACACCGGCGTCGCCGGCTCCAGGCAGCGCATGCACGGACCCGCCAGGGTCGCGTCGAACCGCAATCGCAGGACGTAGCCATCCCCCGTCGTGCGCGAAACGTCGAGGCGAACCGGGCAGAGCGACGGCTCGACGGCATAGCGCTCACCGCCGAGCACAAACGGGTCGATCGCCACCGCCAGCTCCAGCCGACGCCCCTCGCCCGCGCTGAGGTGCAACCCCCCGAGATCAAACGTGTCACTACGGAGGGACATCGTTGTGAGCTTAGCGGCGCGATCGTGGCGCTCGGTCGAGGTAACGACACGGGCGAACGTCGAGCCGCGATGATCTCGGGCGTGTCCGCGTGGTTTCGCACCTACGGCTTTGCCGACGTCCTCGACAACCTCCTGATCGGCTCCTATCCGCTCGACGCCGAGGACGTGGCGCTGCTCCGGCGCGCGGGCATCGAGCGGGTGCTGAACCTCGTCGAGGACGCCGAGTACGAGCCGGGGGAGCGCGACGCGGTCATCGCGGCCTACGCGGCGGCGGGGATCGCCGAGCGCCGTGTCCTGTTCACGGACTACGCCGGTCTGCCGGCCGATGAGCTCGAAGCCGCGGTCAGCGTCGTGTCAGGCTGGCTGGATCAGGATGGCCGGACCTATCTGCATTGCCGCGCCGGCTGGCAGCGATCTCCCGCGATCGCCGCCGGTGTCATCGCGATCCGCGAAGGAATCGACGTCGACGAGGCGCTCGCCTACGTCCACGAGCGCAAGCCGTCGGCGGATCCGCTGCCCCAACAGCGGGAGGACCTCCGGCGCTGGTGGGACGAGCGGGAGGCGGGGGCTTGATGGCAGTGGCGCCGGCGGGACTCGAAAGGCGCGCGCCGGCGGGGCTTCGGAGCCGCGCGACGGCGGAGGCTTGACAGGCGCGCGCCAGCGGATGCCCGACAGGCGCGCCGGCGTCGCTACTCGGCGGCGCGTAGGCGCCGGGCCGTCAGCTCCAGCGGCAGCTGTTCGTCGACGAGCTCGTCCGCCACGTCGGCGACGTGGACCGTGCGCGCGCTCAGCGACACCTGCTCGAGCTGAGGAATCTCGCGACCTTCGGCGACCGCGCCGTGCTCGGCGAACCGGCGTGCCCCCGGCACGACGCGCGCCTCGTAGGAGCCGACCGTCTCGTTGTAGGCCGCGACCGCGCTGTTGAGCCGCTTGCCCAGGGTCGAGAGCAGCGCGGATAGCTTGACCAGACGACCGTGCAGCTCCCGTCCGAGCTCGGAGATCGCCTGGGCCGACTCCGCGACCCGCTCCTGCTGCCAGCCGTAGCCGACGGCGCGGAGCATCGCCAGCAGCGTCGTGGGCGTCGCGATCAGCACCCGCCTCGCCATCGCGTCCTCGATCAGGCCGGGATCCGCGTCGAGCGCGGCGCCGTAGAGATGCTCCCCCGGCAGGAACAGAACGACGAAATCCGGCGCCGAGTCAAGACCCGCCCAGTACGCCTTGTCGGCCAGCGACTTGACGTGCTTACGCAGCAGCCGGGCGTGGTCGCGAAGGTGACGCTGGCGCTCCTCCTCGTCGCGAGCCTGGTAGGCGTCGAGGACGCCCTGCAGCGGGGCCTTCGCGTCGACTACGACGTGCTTGCCACCGGGCATCCGGACGATGAGGTCGGGCCGCAACGTGCCGTCGTCGCCGGGGAGCGATGACTGCTCGGCGAAATCGCAATGGCGGACCATGCCCGCCAGCTCGACCACATTGCGCAGCTGCATCTGCCCCCACTGCCCGCGCGCGTTGGGCTTGCGCAGCGCCGTCACGAGCGCACCCGTCTCGGTGCGCAGCTTCTCGCCGGTCTCGGTCAGCGTCCGGAGCTGCGCCTCGAGCCGGCCGCGGGACTCGCGTCGCTCCTGGTCGAGCCGGAGCAGCTGCGTGTCGACGCGGCCGAGCTGCTCCTTGAGCGGCGCCACGAGCTGCTCCACCGCCTGATGACGCTTGTCGAGGTCGCCCTTGGCTTCGACCTGCGCAGCCTGAAACTGGGCGCGGGCCATCTCGGCGAGCTGCGCCATGCTGGACTGGAGCGCGTCGGCGCTGAGCGCCTTGAACGACTCGGACAGCCGCGCCTGTGCCTCCCCCAGCGTCTGGAGCCGCTCCTGCGCCAGCGAGCGCTCGTGGTCGAGGTCGGCGCGGGCCTTGATCAGCTCGCGATCGAGTTCGGCGGCGCGGCCGGCCTCGTTCGTCAGCGAGCGCAGGCGCGTACGGACCGCGACGGCGACGAGCGCCGCGCCGATGATAAGTCCGATGAGCAACCACAGTGCAGCCATCGCAACCGAGGATGGCGAGGGCGGCGGACGGAACCGGCCGCTTGCAAGAATCGATGCAATGAGCGCCGACGCCGTTCGCCGCCGAATCGTCGTTTATGGGCGTGTCCAGGGGGTTTTCTTCCGCGACTCGGTGCGCCGGAGGGCCAAAGAGGCGGGCGTCTCAGGCTGGGTAAGTAACCGGCGAGACGGGGCGGTCGAGGCGGTATTGGAGGGCCCGCCGGATGCCGTGGCGCGCGTGGTCAGGTTCTGTGAGACGGGGCCGCGGCACGCCGAGGTGGCGCGGGTCGAGGTGGCGGAGGAGGCGCCCGAGGGGTTGCGGGGGTTCGCGATTCGGTGAGGGGTGGCGCCGGCGAGTGGCGCCCGCGGGTGGCGCCGGCGGGTGGGGCTCGGTGGCCATCGACTCTCGGCCCACGGGCGCTTTTTTGGCGCCCGTCGCCTCTGAATGGCGGGCGGCCCGGTAAACGGCGCTCGGGAAGGGGTGGGAACGGGCGCGATCGAGGGCCGCTTCGCTGGTGCGCAACACGACAACCTTGCGCTGGATGGCGAGCCCTGTCGAGTTGTGCACGAGGAGTGTGCTCAATACGACAGGGCTCGGATCTGGCGCCGGTGTTGACGCGCTATGCACCATCCCCGTGACACTCTCGACACTGACACGACGCACTCCCGCCACAAACCCGCCGGATGAGGCAGCTGAGGAGGGCGCGCCTCCGGTTCGGGCAGCCGATCAGATCGATCAGAGGCTCCGGTGACTCGCCGGCGCCCTCACCCACCCTCCTTCCCTGCTGCCTTTTACCGAGCCGACCGCCCGCCACAGCCGCGGGCTGAAGGCGCCCGCGGGCTCAGAGTCGACGCCCCCGGCTCGCACAGACACCGCGCCACCCCCAGCCAACCGAAGACCCAACCCTCAGGGCAACGACAGCGGGTGGCTCAGGTACCGTCCGGCGAGCCGGAAGAAGAGCCCGCCGTCGGTGTTCGCGCCAGTCGTCCCCGCCGCCCCGCCACCGAACAGCAGCCCGATCACGCCGGCGTTGCGGGTCGCCCGCAGATGAGCCCGGCCGCCGGCGCCGAGCCACCACTGGACGCGATCGTCGCGGAAGTGCTCCCAGGTGTTATTGAGGAAGGTGTTGCCGAGCGGGAGTTGCCAGAGGACGACGGGCTCGTGGGTGCGGCGGGTGAACTCGCCGATGTACGTGTTCTCGCGGCGGAAGTTGGACGGTCCCCACCAGGTGTTGGGGTTGCCCTCGATCACCTTGTAGAAGCCGGCGTCCCGGTCCGTGACGTCGGTGAACACGAGGTTGAAGTGCGCGTGAAGGGACCGGTAGAAGGCAGCGGACCGGGTGGCGACTGCCTCCGTGTGGGCCAACGACGCCTTCGAGTAGGTAGGGTTCTCGCCGGTTCCCCAGACGCTCAGATGCCACGCCAGCGCCACGTGCGGAGCGAGCCGGTTGCGGAGCGCGATGAGCTTGTGGGCGAAGCCGCGGGCGAGGCCAGCCGCGCGTGCCTGCTCCAGGTAGCCCCACAGGTCGGGCTCGATGTGGATGATCACCAGGTGGCTGCCGGCCGCCGCACGCACCCGGCGCAGCAGGAGGGAGTAGTCCGCCCAGTAGGCCCCCATCGTCCCCGGGTTGCGGAGATTCGAGAGGTCCTTCTCAAGCTCATCCGAGCCCGCGGCGGGCTTGGATTGCAGCAGTTGGTAGTAGGTGAAGACCGGAATCATGTGGACGGCGATCGACTCGCGTACGTACATCGATGCGAACGTCCCGTTCGGATTCCAGGTCGCCCATCCGGCGCCCGTGTTGACGCCGCCAGAGAGGTACTGGTAGCGGAGATCGAGGTGCACGCGGTGGGACAGCTGCTGGGCATCCCCAGGTGAATCGGTGAGTCCCAGGCCAACGTGGTGAGGCCAGCCCACGGGGATCGCCGCCAGCGAGAGCAGAACGGAGCACCAGCGCCGCCTCGACCTCAGAATCGCCCCACGATGAGCGCGAACCTCAGCCGTCCAGCGCACGCTCGAACACCTCCCGCGCCTCGTCTCCCCGCACCGCGAAGACGATCCGCTCGAGGCCACTGCCGCCGTCGAGGTGAGACTGGACCGACCCGACCTCGATCCGCGCCGCCTCGGCGAGCGGAAAGCCACCCACGCCGGTCCCGAACGCCACGAGCGCCAGCGACCTGGCGCCGAGCTTGTCGGCGAGCGCGAGCGTGCTCTCGGTCGCCCGGCGGATGATCGCGGCCGAGGTCGGCCCGCCCGGCTCCATCGTGGCGGCGTGGATCACCCAGCGGCACGGCATCGAGCCGCCGGACGTCTCGACCGCGTCGCCGAGACCGATCGGCGCCACCGACTGGCTCTCGCGGTCGATCGTCGGCCCGCCGGCGCGGGAGATGGCTCCCGCGACGCCGCCGCCGTGCAGCAGGCGCGTGTTCGCCGCGTTGGCGATCGCGTCGACCTGGAGCTTGGTGATGTCGGTGTCCAGTACTTCGATCAAGACACTTCGGCCGGCTCATCCTTGCCGGCCAAGCGATCTCGCCCGCGCTGTACGGCGGCGATGAACTTGGTCAGGTTGACCTCGAGCGTGTTGAGGATCTCGTCGGCGTAGTCCTCGGCGCCGAGCCGGATCTCCCGCTCGCGCCCGCGTGCATCCTCGATGATGTCCTCGGCGGCGCGTTCGGCCTGCTTGGTGATCTCCTCGTCGGAGATCAGCCGCTCCTGACGCTCACGTGCCTCCTTGACGATCCGCTCGGCCTCGCGTTTTGCCTCGGCCAACATCTCCTGCCGCTCCTTGACGATCCAGCGCGCCTGCTTGATCTCCTCCGGGATCGTGGCGCGCATCTGATCGAGGATGTCGTAGATCTCTTCCTTGTCCACGCGCACCTGGTCGGTCAGCGGAACCGGCTTGGCGTTGTGGACGAGATCGTCCAACTTGTCGATTAATACAAGGACGTCCATCGCAGAACCTCTGTTTCGTCAGCGGTGAAGGCGTTCCTTCAACGCCGCGGCGACCTCATCGGGCACCATGTCGTCGATGGTTCCGCCGAACGTTGCCAGCTCCTTCACTCCGCTGGATCTGATGAAACTGTACTTGGGTGACGCCATCAGGTACACGGACTCTATGTCCGGTGCCTGCCGGCGGTTGAGCTGATTCATCTCCAGCTCGTATTCGAAGTCGGAGATTGCGCGCAGCCCCTTCACGATCGCCTTCGCCCCCCGCTCGCGGGCGAAGTCGACGACGAGGATGCTGAACGGCTCGACCGTTACGTTGTCGAGGTCGCGCGTCGCGTTCTCGACGAATCTGACCCGTTCGTCCGCGCTGAACAGCGTCCCACCCTTGCGCATGGGCAGGTTCACGACAGCGACGATCACCTTGTCGAACATCGCGGCCGCGCGTGAAATCACGTCGAGATGACCGTAGGTGACGGGGTCGTATGAACCGGGGCAGATCGCGCTTCGATTGTCAGGAGCCATAGATTCGGATCAGTGTGTCGCCGTAACGGCGACACACCAGCAGCGGGAGTTCGAGCTCGAGCGGGGCTCGCCGGTCGCTCTCGGCGACGACTCGGGCTCCCTGCCCGAGAACCGCCACCAATGCTTCCGACAGCTCACGTCCGAGAACGCTCGCCTGGTGGTATGGGGGATCGAGGAAGATGAGATCGTATTGACGGCCGCCTGCGCGTGCGCGCTCGAGGTACACCGACGCTCGCTGGCGGACGACCTCGGCCTCGACGCCCAGGGCCGACAGGTTGCGCCTGATGGCCGCCACGGCGGCGTGCGAGCAGTCCACGAGCGTCGCCTCGGAGGCGCCTCGAGACAGCGCTTCGATCCCGAGCGCGCCCGACCCGGCGAACAGGTCGAGCACGCGCTCACCCTCGACGTCACCGAGGATCGAGAAGAGCGCTTCGCGCACCCGGTCGGCGGTCGGCCTCGTGTCCCGGCCGCGGGGCGCGACCAGAGCGCGGCCGCGCCACTGCCCACCGATCACCCTCACGCCCGGATCGGAGCCCGCGCCTCGGCGCCGTACGCGAGCACCAGCGCGTCCGCGAGCAGCCCATTCTCCGGCAGCGCCATCTCAGGATCCTCGTCGCTGACCCGCTCGGCATGGGCCCGCGCCCGCTCGAGCAGCTCGGCGTCGCGGGGCAACTCCGCGATGCGGAACTGCGCCAGTCCGTGCTGTCGGGTGCCTACGAGCTCGCCCTCCCCGCGCAGCTCGAGGTCAATCTCCGCCAGCCGGAAGCCGTCGCTGTGGTCCACCAGCGCGCGTAGTCTCGGCGAGTCCTTGGATCCGAACAGAAGACACAGGGACGGATGCGTCCCACGGCCGATCCGCCCGCGGAGCTGGTGCAGCTGCGAGATCCCGTAGCGCTCCGCGTCTTCAACGAGCATCACGGTCGCGTTCGGGACGTCGATCCCCACTTCGATCACCGATGTGGCGACGAGCACGTCCGCGGCGCCCGATGCGAACGACTCCATCGCCGCCTGCTTCTCGCCTGCTCGCAACTGACCGTGGAGCAGCACGACGTCGAAGTCGCGCAGCTCGCCGGTCCGCAGTCGCTCGAACTCGGCCGTTGCGGCACGCGCCTGGAGCACGTCCGACTCCTCGACTAAGGGGCAGACCACGAACGCCTGGCGCCCTGACCTCAGGTCCTCGCGGACCCGGTCGTAGGCGCGCGTCCGCTCGCGCTCGGTCGAGGACACGTGCGTCCGGATCGGCTGGCGACCGCGCGGTAGCTCCCGCAGCACGGTGAGGTCGAGGTCTCCGTAGCCGGCCAGCGCCAGCGTTCGCGGGATGGGCGTCGCCGTCATGTGCAGAGCGTGTGGCGCGCCTTCCGAGCTCGCCTTGGCATCCAGGGCGGCGCGCTGCCTGACGCCGAAGCGGTGCTGCTCGTCCACGACGGCTACCGCCAGACGCGCGAACCTCACGGACTCTTCGATCAGCGCGTGGGTACCGACGATCAATGACAGCTCTCCCGTCGCCAGCTTCGAGAGCAGGTCGGTCCGCCGGCGCGCGGGGGTCGAACCCGTGAGCAGCCCCACGGGCACGAGCTCCCCGGGCAGAAGCGTCTGAATCGTCGCGAAGTGCTGCTCGGCGAGGGTCTCCGTCGGGGCCATCAGCGCGCCCTGAAACCCCTGCTCGATCGCCCTCAGCAACGTGTACAGGGCCACCACGGTCTTGCCCGATCCGACCTCTCCCATCAGCAACCTTTGCATCGGGCGCTGCTGCGCCAGGTCGTCGTCGATCGCCTCGAGCGCCCGCAGCTGGTCACCGGTGAGCGGGAACGGCAGCAGGGCCGATAGCCACCGGGCCGTCAGCTCCCGCTCGCCGTCCAGCACCGGCGCGACGGCCTCATTACGGCGCAGCCGTCGCCGGCGAAGGAGCGCGAGCTGGGCGAGCAGCAGCTCCTCGAACGCGAGGCGGCGGCGCCCCAGCTCCTGATCCCCCTGATCACGCGGGAAATGCGCGGCGCTGAGCGCGCCTCCGCGATCGGGCAGCCGCTCGCGGACTCGCAGCGGCGCCGGGAGCGCCTCGACCGAGTCTGTGACCGCCCCGGCATGCTTGCCGACGAGGGCGAGGATCTGGGTCGAGGAAAGCCCTTCGGTGGCGGGGTAGTGCGCGACGGCGTCCGTTCCGGTGGCGGCTTCGGAGGTTCGCGCGTGGCCCTGGACCCGGAAGCGGTTACGCGCCTCGAACTTGCCGTGCAGGACGAGCCGCGTACCCGCCGGGTACTTCTGCACGAGCCAGGGCTGGTTGAAGAACGTCGCTTTCATCGTCCCGGTGTCGTCCGCGACGGTGGCCTCGACCAGCGGACGCATGCCGCGGCGGCGTACCGGGCGCGACGAGATCGCCCTGACCTGTACGACCAAAGTCGCGCTCTCCCCGGCGACGAGCTGCGCCACAGCGCGCGCCTCCCGTTGATCGCGAGGCAGATGCTCGAGCAGGTCGCCGACCGTGTGCAGGCCAAGCACATCGGCCGCGTGCTCGGCCTTCGGGCCGTCGAGGCTCAGCGACTTGCCCAGGCGGGACGGGCGCGGGTAGGAGACGGGGGCGGCCTGAAGCTCTTCGTGGGCGAGTGGCCGGGAGCTGCCAAAAGCTGTCGCGGGCATCGGACAGCGCTGATGATGACCGGGTTACCGGTCGCTCACTCCGCCGAGAGCAGCCACCAATAACTCTGCTGGCCACCTTCGCTGAGCTCGAACTCGACCTCGCCGGCGGCGAGCGCCTGGACCGTGCGATCGTCGAGCGGCGCCTCGGCGCCACGCAGGCACGTGATCAGCTCGGCGTTTTCGGCGAGCCGCTCGAGCACATCGCGCAGCGTGTCGCGCGGCTGGCCCCAGGAGACGATCCGCTCGTCGACGAAACCGACGGCATCGCCTTCGCGGAATCGCCCCTGCGCATCGTCACGGGCGGCGGGCGCGACGGCTCCGGTGCGCACGCGGTCGAGCGTCCGCAGCATCGCGGTCGCGTTCTCGTGGGCGGTGTGGGAGGGATCCAGGCTTACGGCGGCCGCCAGCCCGGCCTGCTGGGAGCGCGATGGAATCACATCGACCGTCTTCTCGGACAGATCGGCCGCGCGCTCAGCCGCCATAACAACGTTTGGGCTGTTCGGCAACACGACGACCTCCTCGGCCGGGATCGCGTGAATCGCGGCGAGGATGTCGTAGGTCGAGGGATTCAGCGTGGGCCCGCCGTCCAGGACGCGGACACCAAGGCTCTGGAACAGCGACAGCATTCCGTTACCGCTCGTCACCGCGAGGGCACCGCAGACGTCGGGCCTCGGAGGCTCGGCCAGCCGCTCGTCGCGCTGCCTGACCTGCGCGTGCATGTCGGCGACGTCGAGATGGGACACGATGCCGGTCCCGGCGAAGACGGCCGAGGCGGCGTTCGGGTCGTCGGTATGGACGTGGACCTTGAGCGTGGTCTGATCGCCGACGACCAGGACCGAGTCTCCGAGCTGTTCCAGCGCGAGCACGTGGCTGCGCGGCTCGAGGCCGGTGCCGATGACCGCGAAGTTCGTGCAGTAGCGGTAGGTGCTCGAGGAGTGCTGTGGGTGAGTTACGCGGGCCGCAACCTGGTGCTCGAGCGGCGGCGGGGTGGTTCCCCGCAGGGCCCCGATGATCCCGGCGAGCAGCACCGTCAGCGCGTACCCACCGGCGTCGACGACGCCCGCATCGCGGAGCACCGGCAGGAGTTCCGGTCCGCGCTTCACCGACTCCTGACCGGCATCGAGGGCACGCTCGATCACCTCGGCGATCACCGCGTTCTGCTCATCGTCGCCCGCCGCGGGCGCGAGCCGTCCGTTGGGCATGTGGGCGAGATCGGAGGCGACGCGATATGCCATCTCGCGGACGACGGTCAGGATCGTGCCCTCGGCAGGATCGCGGACCGAGCCGTATGCCTGATCGGCGGCCCGCGCGAGCGCCGCACCGATCAGCACCGGGTCGACGAGCTCGCCGGGGCGGCTCGCGAGCTCCTCGGCGGCCCCGCGGATCAGCTGGGACAGGATCACGCCCGAGTTGCCACGCGCGCCCAGCAGCGCGGCGCGGGCGACGGAGGCGACGATCTCGTCCCTGCCGATGTCGTCGATCGTTCGGGCCTCCGAGGCGCCGGCCAGCCGATCGAGCTCCTGCATCACGGCACGCAGCGTGAGCACCATGTTGTCGCCGGTGTCGCCGTCGGCGACCGGAAACACGTTCAGGTCATTGACCTCCTCGCGGCGCGACTCGAGCGCCGCCAAGCCGGCCTCAACGACCGCACGGAAACGAAGGATGCTCGGGTCGGACACAGGTCGCTGGCTGCGATCCTAACCGCGGAGGGGCGCCGTCACCAAGCCGGCTACCGGGCCTTGACGACCTTGCCGGCCTTCAGGCAGCGAGTGCAGACGTAGACCCGGCGTGGCGTCCCTCCATCGTCGATGCGCACGCGCTGGAGGTTCGGCTCGAACCGCCGCTTTGTGGCGACCATCGACCGGCTACGGCTGTGACCGAACGATGGACCCTTCGCGCATACGTGACAGACCTTCGGCATGGCGGGCGAGTATAGCTTCAGCGCACAACCACCCCTCAAACGCGCTGTCCGCACGTTTTGGTTCATTCCGGCAGAGTTCTTGGTTTAGATTCAAGGGCATGGGTAAGAGGGCTCCGATGCCGGAGACTTCCGACCGTTTTATGCTGCTCGAACGCCTGCAACTCCCGGATCGTTACGCCATACGTCGGCCGATCGCCACTGGGGGCATGGCCTCGGTCTGGTGCGCACGCGACCGGATGCTCGGGCGCACCGTGGCGATCAAGCTGATCGCCGAACGATTCGCGCACGACGAGTCGGCGCTGCAGCGGTTCAAGCGCGAGGCCCGCGCCGCCGCCCGGCTGTCCAGTCATCGCCACGTCGTGACGATCTACGACATCGGTCAGGCGAGCCACCCCGACGCACCGCTTGGCCGGCCGTTCATCGTGATGGAGTTTCTGCCCGGGGGCACGGTCGCGGACGCGCTGCGCGTTGGGGCGGTGACCCGTGAGGAGGCCGTCGAATGGGTGCGGCAGGCGGCCGCCGCGCTCGACTACGCACACGGCCGCGGGGTGATCCATCGCGACATCAAGCCCGGGAACCTGTTGCTGGACGGCGAGCGCGTTCTGCACGTCGCCGATTTCGGGATCGCCCAGCTGGCCAGCGAGGATACGTTCAGCGGGACAGGGCAGATGCTCGGAACCGCGGCGTACATCGCGCCTGAGCAGGTGCTCGGACGACCGGCGACCGAGGCGAGCGACCGCTACGCGCTGGCCGTCGCCGCGTTCGAGCTGCTCGTCGGCCGGCGTCCGTTCGGCGCCGAACGTTTCGCAGCGCAGGCGCGCCAGCACGTCGAGGAGGAACCTCCGGCCGCGAGCCGCCTCAACCCCGCTCTCCCTGTAGCGATCGACGGCGTGCTCCGGCGCGGAATGGCGAAGCGCCCTGAGGATCGGTGGGCGAGCGCCGGCGAGTTCTCCCAGGCGATCGACGCCGCGCTCGGAACGACAGCACCCACGCTCGGGACGACCGCTTCACAAACCGCTAGGCCGACGAGACGCGCGGCTGCCGCCGGCTCGCCTCAGCGTCCGCGCTCCCATCCTCCGCCACCAATCCGCGAGCGGCCCGCGACCCCACGCCGTAGCCGGCGACGCGGGGCCGCGCTCGCTGCGCTGGCAGCCGTGGTCGTGGGCGTCGGGGTCGCCGCGGCGGACAGCGGGATGTTCGGCTCCTCGCACCCCGCCGCCTCGAATCACCCGCCGCGGAATCTCAGCGCGGCGAAACCGCGGACGCCGGTCACCGCCCGCCGCGGGCGCGTCAGGAAGCGCCACGCTGCTGCGCCGCGGCCCAGGCCGTCCACAACCAGCACCGTTCAGGCCAGTCCGATGGCCGCGACGACGCCCCCGCCCACCGCCGACACGCTCCAGGCGCAGGGCCACGAGCTGCTTCAGGACGGCAACTACGGCGCCGCGATCCCGGTCATCCGCCAAGCGCTCAGCACCGCCTCGCCGACGAGTGTGACCTACGCGTACGCGCTCTTCGACCTCGGCCGGGCACTGCTGTTGTCGGGCGACCCGAAAGCGGCGGTCGAGGTCCTGTGGCAGCGGATGCAGATCCCCAACCAGGCCGGCGTCGTCAGGGCCGAGCTCCAGCAGGCGCTACGCGCTCTGGGTCGCGAGGCCGGCGGCGGTGGCGCACCGGCTGCCGGCCGGGGTGGCGCGCCCGCGCAGGCCGGCCCCGGTGGCGCGCCGGCACGGAGCGGACCTCCATTCGGGCCCGGACGGCACGGGCATGGCCACGCGTACGGGCACGGCGGCCCGGTCCCTTCGGCTAGCGCCTAGACGGCGCCAAAGCCCGTCGGCCCGCGCCGGCCGGACAGCTGCTGCTTGACCCGCAGCGCTGCCAGCGCCGCCTCCGCCGCGTGACGTCCCGTGTCGCGCTTGGCGCCGCCCGTCACCCGATCGAGCGCCTGCTCCATCGAGTCGACGGTGAGCACGCCGAAGCCGCAGGGAACGCCGGTGTCGAGCTGGACCTGCTGGATTCCGCGAGCGGCCTCGCCGCAGACGTACTCGTAATGGTCGGTCTCGCCGCGGATCACCGCACCGAGACAGACCACCGCGTCATAGCGACCTGACTCAGCCGCGTACTTCGCCACCAGCGGCAGCTCGAACGCTCCGGGCACGTCGAACCGATCGGCATCCGCGATCCCGGCGTCCGCGAACGCCGCCCGGGCGCCCGCCTCCAGCTTGTCGGCGAGCTCCTCATAGAACCGCGCCACGCACAGCGCCACGCGGTAGTCAGCGCTCATCGCGCCGGCGGTCGTGTTCCTGTTCGTCGTGGATCATCTCTTCGTCGAGCGCGAGCCCCTGGTGATGGAGCGTATGGCCGAGCTTCTCCCGCTTGGCGCGCAGGTAGGCCTCGTTGTGCTGGTTGGGCACGTGCTCGATCGGCAGCTGGTCGGTCACGGAGAGCCCGTAGCCCGCCAGCCCGGAGATCTTCTTGGGGTTGTTCGTCAGGATCCGGATCGAGGTCAAGCCGAGGTCGACCAGGATCTGTGCCCCGATCCCGTAGTCGCGCAGATCGGCGGGAAGTCCCAGGCGGAGGTTGGCGTCGACCGTGTCGAGTCCCTCCTCCTGGAGCTTGTAGGCACGTAGCTTGTTCAGCAGCCCGATTCCGCGGCCCTCCTGGCTCAGGTACAGCAGCACCCCACGTCCCTCGCGTTCGATCATCGCGAGCGCCGACTCGAGCTGCTCGCCGCAGTCGCACCGCAACGAGTGGAACACGTCGCCGGTGAGGCACTCCGAGTGGACGCGGACCAGCACGTCGTCGGCACCGTCGACATCACCCTTGACCAGCGCCACGTGGTGCTTGTTGTCGACGAGCGAGCGGTAGCCGAACGCCACGAACTCACCGAAGGCGGTGGGCAGCTTGGTCGAGACCACCCGCTCGACGAGCTTCTCGTGCCGGCGACGGTAGGCGACCAGGTCGGCCACAGTCACCATCCGGAGCCCGTGGCGCTCGCAGTAAAGCGCCAGGTCGGGCACGCGCGCCATGCTGCCGTCGTCGTTCATGATCTCGCAGATCACGCCGGCCGGGATCAGGCCGGCGATTTGTGCGAGGTCGACGGCGGCCTCCGTCTGACCGACGCGCTCGAGCACGCCACCGCCCCTCGCCTTCAGTGGGAAGACATGGCCCGGCTGAACCAGCTCCCGTGGGGCGGTCTGCGGGTCGATCGCCACCTGGATCGTGCGCGCGCGGTCGTGGGCGGAGATCCCCGTCGTGACTCCTTCCCGTGCCTCGATGGAAACCGTGAACGCCGTCTCGAACGCGGACTCGTTCTTCGCCGCCATCAGATCCAGCCCAAGCTCGTCGCACCGCTCCGCAGTCAGCGCCAGGCAGATCAGTCCGCGTCCTTCCTTGGTCATGAAGTTGATCGTCTCGGGCGTGACGAACTGCGCCGCGATCGTGAGATCGCCCTCGTTCTCGCGATTCTCGTCGTCGACGACGACGACCATCTTGCCCTGACGCATGTCCTCGACGGCCTCCTCGATCGTGGCGAACGGAGCTCCGACGCGACTGCTGCTCATGCCTTTGCCTCCATCAGCCGTTCGACGTACTTCGCCAACACATCGACCTCCAAGTTCACGCTGCGACCGGGCTCGGCGGTCCCGAGATTCGTTCGTTCCAGGGTCTCCGGTATAAGCGACACGGTAAACGATCGCTCAGCAAGCTCCGCGACGGTGAGCGAGATCCCGTCGACGGCGATCGACCCTTTCTCCACGACGTAGCGACGCAGCGCTCGGGGGATGGCGACCTCGACTCGCCGCGCGAACCCGTCATCTCGGATGTCGCGGACGGTGCCCAGGCCGTCAACGTGGCCCTGCACCATGTGGCCGCCGAGGCGGTCGCCCACGCGCAGAGGGAGCTCGAGGTTGACGACCGCACCAGGGCGCGCACCACTCAGCGAGGTTCGCGTCACGGTCTCGTTCATCACGTCCGCCGCGAACGAGCGGTCGTGCACGGCGGCGGCGGTCAGGCAGACCCCGTTGACCGCGACTGATTCACCCGGCTTCAGCTGGGCCGCGAGGCGCGTCTCGATCGTGATCCGCAGCCCGTCGCCCGAGCGCTCGGACGCCGTGACGCGCCCCAGATCCTCCACGAGCCCCGTAAACACGCGTGACCCCTACCACTCCTTCATCCGCGCCGAGATCAGCAGGTCCTCTCCCACCTGCTCGCAGTCGAGCGTCATCGCCCTGACCGCGTCGGCGATCATCTGGACGCCCTCGCCCTCGAGCGGATCTCTGGCGCGCCGTCCGCCGAGAATCATCGGAGCCAGGAACAGGCGTATCTCATCGACCTCGCCGGCGTCGAGGAACGCGCCGGCGAGGTGCGGCCCGCCCTCGAGCAGGATCGAGCCGATCTCGTTCGCGCCGAGCTGATCGAGAGCCGAGCGAACGCGCGCGGGCTCGTTCTCCCCGGTCGCGACGATCACCTCCGCCCCGTGTGCCTCGAGCGCGTCGGTGGCCGCCCGCTGGGCCGCTCGCGAGACGACCACGGTCAGCGGGATGCGGCGCGCGTCGCGAACGAGCTTCGAGCTCAGGGGAAGCCGTGCGAGCGAGTCAAACACGATCCGTCGCGGTTGGCGCTGCACGCCGTCGACACGAGCGGTCAGCTGCGGATCATCGGCCAGCGCCGTACCGATCCCGACCGCAACCGCGTCGCATTCGGCGCGCCAGTGATGCGCGCGCAAGCGGCTCTGCTCGCCGCTGATCCACTTCGAGTCTCCGCGGCGCGTCGCGACCTTGCCGTCGAGCGTCATCGCGGACTTGAACAGGACCCATGGCCTCCCGGTCCGAGCTCGCTTGCGAAACGGTTGGTTCAGCAGTCGGGCACGCGACGCCAGATCGCCGCTGGCCAGCACGACGTCGACGCCCTCGTCCCTGAGGATCCCGAGGCCGCGCCCGGCGGCGTGCCCGCTGGGATCGTCGGAGGCGACGACCACCCGGCCGATGCCGGCCGCGCGGATCGCTTCGGTACACGGCGGAGTCCGGCCGTGGTGACAGCACGGCTCGAGCGACACATACAGCGTCGCGCCCCTCAGGTCCTGATCCCCCGCCGCCTCGATCGCCTCGACCTCGGCGTGGGCAGATCCGACCGCGCGGTGAAAGCCCTCTGCGAGCACCTCGTCCTCGCGCCCGATGACCGCGCCGACCATGGGATTCGGGCTGACCCTGCCCCGGCCCTGCTCGGCGAGCTCGATCGCTCGTGCCAGATGGCGATGATCCTTGTCTGTCTTGATTTGCATGGGAACCAGTTAGAGGATAGGACGGCGCCCCGGGCCGCCAGTTTCAGCCGCACTTACCCCCGGTCAGCCGATATACGCTCATCTCGGGACCGGGCAGGTGGTACTGGCGTGGGTAGTAGTCGATCGACCAGTCGAAGCTGAAGGGGATCGGGTGCGCTCCCTTCGAGAACGGGCTGACGTGATACACGAGACGACCCCGCTCGGCCAACGCGGCGTAGTAGCGGACAGCGTCCGGCGCGGCCGCGGGATCCGCGAATGCGCGGCCCGCCTGCAGGGACCCTTCGACCACCCAGCAGAAGCCCTCCGAGACGTACTCGTCCAGCAGCTCGGGCCGCAGCGTCCGCTCGTACTGGTCGACGACGACGTAGCGGCGTTCACCGTCGGGCAGCAGCTGGCCCTTCGGGCCGAGGTCCGTCATCCACGTGGCGAACCGGTACCACCGGTCGCCCGTCGGCGTCGATGCGAGCGAATTGCCGACGTCGGACGCCCAGTTGTCCGGCACGACGGGCTCGATCACCACCTTCGACCCTGCCGGAATGTTGCGGACCATCCACGCTCGGGTGAGGTTGCGAGTATCGGGACGCGAGAGCACAGCGTCGTTGTGCACGTCCGCAACGAGGCTCTGGCCCAGCAGCAGGATCGCAGCGAGGGCGCCACCGATCACGACCGGGAGCCGGATGGTGCGCGCGAGCCAGCGAACCAGCTCGACCGTGCCGTAGGCGGCGAGCACCGCGACGATCGGAAAGACCGGCATCAGCCATCGGCCGAAGAACCGCTGCTGATCGCCCATGAAGATGATGAACGCGATCGGCGCCGGCAGCAGCACCAGGGCCATCGCCAGTCGCCGCCGGGCGAGCAGCAGGGCCGCGCCCCCGATCGCAGCGAGCGTCGGACCCCATCCGAGTCCCCATGTGAATGTCCAAAGGTAGTAGGTGATGCCGCTGCCGCTGGAGCCGAGCTTCGCGGGATCCGCTCCGGAGGCGAGCGACGCCTGCTGCGAGACGCCCGCCTGGAACGCCGAGAAGTCGAGCACCGCGTATGGGTTCGCCAGCAGGAACGCGCCGAGGGCCAGCACGAGCGCGAGCGCGAGCCTTCGCGTCGAGGACCAGAACGACTGACCGGCAGCGTCGGACACGAACGCTCCGAGCAGGCATACGAGCGTGATCCCGCCGGTGTATTTCGTCGCCGAGGCGAGACCGATGCCGATCCCGGCGATCACGTAGTCGCGCCTGCGACCCCGCCGGAACACGCCCGCGGCCCCGTAGAGCGACAGCGCCACCGGCGCCAGCGTCGGGACGTCGTTGAGCGCGAGATGGCTGTAGAAGATCGGCAGGAACGCGAGACCGAAGATCGCGGCGGCGAGGAGGCCGACCGTCCGGTTGAAGAACCGCCCACCCGCGAGATACGTGAGCCACACGGCGATCGTGCCGAGCACCGCGGCGACCACGCGGGCGATCACGAACACGCTCGTCGGATCGCTCGCGTATGCGCGCATCACCGCGTCCGCGCTCCCGAACCACAGCTCGAAGACGATGTGGAGCAGGTAGGAGTACGCGGGCGGGTTCAGAAAGTAGTGCGGGTTCAGGTCGTGCGAGAAGAACGCCACCGCACGCGGCACGAAGTGCGTCGCCTCATCGCTGTTGTAGCTATACGGCAGACCCTGCTTGATGCCCCACAGGCGCAGCAGGAACGTGACGATCAGCAGCAGCCCGAGGGCGGGGCGGTGGACGGAGCCGATCCGTCGCCGCGTCCGCTTTGGGGGGCCTTCGTCGAACCGGCCCGGCGGCCCTTCGGTCGGCGCCCCAGCCTCGCTGGGGCGGGTGAGAGTGAGCGCATCCATGTTCAGCTGAATGAGTATCGCGGCCGGGGCGACGGACTGCCGCGCACAGCCTTTCCCACAAGTGTCGGGACCGGGCAGACCTCGGTACCGTTCGCGTCAAGGCCAATGAAGCTCATCATCCAAATCCCGTGCTTCAACGAGGAAAGCCAGCTGCCGCTGACGGTCAGCCGGCTTCCCCGCCAGATACCCGGCTTTGACGTCGTCGAACTTCTCGTCATCGATGATGGCTCGACCGATCGCACGATCGACGTCGCACGTGAGCTCGGCGTCGATCACATCGTCAAGCTGACGAACAATAAGGGCCTCGCCGCGGCGTTCCAGGCGGGGCTCGACGCCGGACTGAAGCTCGGCGCCGACGTGATCGTCAACACGGACGCCGACAACCAGTACGAGGGTGCCGACGTCCCGAAGCTCGTCGGGCCGATCCTGCGGGGCGAGGCGGACATGGTCGTCGGTGACCGCCAGGTCGACACGGTCGAGCACTTCTCCGGGCCCAAGAAGCTGCTGCAGCGGCTGGGATCGTGGGTCGTGCGGCACGCATCCGAGACCGAGATCCCCGACACCACGTCGGGATTCCGCGCCTACAACCGCGAGGCGGCGCTCCAGGTGCAGGCCGTATCGAAGTTCACGTACACGCTCGAGACGATCATCCAGGCCGGCAAGCTGCTGGTGGCCGTCGACCACGTGCCCGTGCGCACGAATCCGAAAACGCGGGAGTCGCGGCTGTTTCCCTCGACGGCTGCATATGTGCGCCGCAACGCGCTGTCGATCTTCCGGATCTACTCCCAATACGAGCCGCTGAAGGTGTTCTGGGGCGGAGCGCTGGTGATGGGCGTCCTGGCATTCGCCGTGTTCGTCCGCTTCATCGTCTACTTCGTCCAGAGCCCCCACACTGCGACGGGACACGTGCAGTCGTTGATCGCGGGCGCGGTGCTGTTCATCGCGGCGATGCTGCTGGCGGCGCTCGGTGTGATCGGCGATCTGCTCGCGGCGCAGCGAACGCTCTCGCAGCGGACCTTCGAGCGGGTGCGGCGAATCGAGCTCCAGCTCGGCGTTGAGCCGTCGCACTACGAGCCAGGAGCTCCGCGAGTACGCCGCGCATCCACGGCCGGCACCACGCCCGGCGCCGGCGAGGATCGCGAGGCGCTCGAGGTATGAGCGCCACGGACGCCGCCGTCCCCACGGGCAACACCTACGACAAGTACGGGTCGACGAACCCGGTCGTGCGGCGGCTGATGGCGGGCTTCGAGACCGCGCTCGAGGAGCTGTTCGCGCAAGCCGCTCCCAGCTCCGTGCTAGACGTCGGCTGCGGCGAGGGCGTGCTGACCGCCAGGTGGGCCGAACAGCTCGGAACCGGCCGGGTCGTCGGGATCGACCTCGAGGACCCAAAGCTCCGGCGCGAATGGGCCCTGCGGCCCCGTCCCAACCTCGAGTTCCGGGCGATGGCGGCCGAGAGCCTCCCGTTCGACGATGGCGAGTTCGACCTGGCGGCAGCGACCGAAGTGCTCGAACACGTGCCGGACCCCGAGCGCACGCTGTCCGAGATGGCGCGGGTCGCCAGTCGCCACCTGCTCGTCTCGGTGCCGCGGGAGCCGTTGTGGCGGGCGGTGAATGTCGGCAGGGGCGCGTACGTTGGTCAGCTCGGGAACACGCCGGGACACGTCAACCACTGGTCCAGGCGAGGGTTCCTCCGCCTGCTCGAACGCCACGGTGACGTGCTCGAGGCCCGCTCCCCGTTCCCCTGGACGATGGTGCTGGTAGCCGTCGCGTAATGGCCGGTCCCGCCGAGACGGTGCGGGACCCTCGTGGCGGCGGGGAGACTCCGGACGGCCCGCCGCCCGGAGGCGCCCAGCTCGATACCCCCTCCTACGCGTCCGGCGCGCGGATCCTGTCGATCGGGATCGCGTCCACGGGGATCTTCACGTTCGCCTACCTCGCGACGGCCAGCCACGTGCTCAACCCCAAGGAGTACGGACAGGTATCGCTGTGCTGGGCGGTGATGTTCGTGATCCTCTCGGTGATATACCGGCCGATCGAGCAGCTGCTCTCACGCACGATCGCCGATCGGCGGGCACGGGGCCTGCACGGCCACCCGCTGCGGATTCCCGCGCTGATCCAGTTGAGCTTCGCGCTGCTGTTCCTGGCCGCGGCGCTCGGGCTCCGCGATCAGATCGAACGGCGCCTGTTCGGCGGATCCAGTGCGCTCTACTGGATCCTCGTGATCGGGGTGCTCGCCTATGCCGCGAGCTACTTCGCTCGCGGTTGGCTGGCCGGCCACCAGCGGTTCGCCCTCTACGGCGGGCTCGTGTTCCTGGAATCGACCTCGCGGTTCGCGTTCGCGTTCGCGGTCGCGATCGGGATCGCCTCCGGCGAGACGGCCGTCGCGCTCGGCATGGCGGTCGCCCCGTTCGTATCGCTGTTGGTCATCCCGTTCGCGTTCTCGCGCGTCAGGCACCCGGCGCCTGCCGGCTTCCCGGCCGCGGATGCGGCCCGTGAGGGACCCGCGCACGCGAGTGTCGAGGAGGCCTCCCAGGACCTTTCGCTCAAGCACGGCGCCGGATTCGCGATCGCGGTCGTCGGGATCATGCTCGCCGAGCAGACGCTGATGAACGCGGCGGTGCTGATCGTCAACCACCAATCGGGCGCAGTGCTCGCCGGATTCGTGTTCAACGTGCTGCTGATCGTGCGGGCGCCGCTGCAGCTGTTCCAGGCCATCCAGACCTCGATCCTGCCGCACCTGGCCGGGTTGGAGGCGCGCGAGAGCCCGGAGGAGTTTCACCGGGCGATCCGCCTGACGATTCGGGTGATCGCGGCCTTCGCCGGCGCGGTCGCACTCGGACTGCTGCTGATCGGACCGCCGGTGATGACCGCGCTGCTCGGCGACAAGGGTTTTCACTACGGCCGCCTCGGCCTGGCGTTGGTCGGGCTGGGAATGGGCCTGCACCTGATCTCGGGTACGCTCAACCAGGCCGCGCTGGCGCGCCACCGGGCCCGGATCGCATCGATCTGCTGGCTCGCCTCGGCGGCGCTGTTTGTCGCGTTCGTGGCCGCCCCGACGATCTCGAACGAAGTCACCCGGGTCGAGGTCGGCTACTTCCTCGGGACGCTGATCCTGTGCGGCCTGCTGACGCTCGTGTACCGGCGAGGGCCGGCGGCTGCGGCGGGCGGCGCGGAGGTGGCGGCGGCGGCCTGAGCGCTGGCGCTGGCGGGCTCTCGAGGCCCGGCTCGGTGGCTGGAGGGATCGGCCGCGATCGCGCCTGTTCATGATGCTTAACACGACAACCTCGCCTCGGATGGCGAGGCCTGTCGATCTATGCATGAAGAGTGTGCTCAATACGACAGGGCTCGGCATCCACGCCGGTGTTGACGCGTTATGCACCATCTGAGCCGCTGATCGGGCACGGAGCCGCTCTCACCCACCCCCCTCCCCAGCGCCGTTTACCGAGCCGCCCGCTCGCCCGGGGCGAGCCGAGAGTCGAATGCCGAGCCCGCCACCGGCGATACACAGCGCCACCCGCTGACGACCCTCGGGGCAGAGCCCAATAGGTGTCAGCTCGACGCGAGGCTCTTGCAGGCGGGCTGCTTGGCTGCGGCCGCCTCGAGCGAGGGACTCTTCAGAGAGCCGAGGCTCGATCCGATGCGGCTCATCGACGTCTGGACGCCGCTCCCCAGCGCGGCGGCCGCCGTCTTGAACGCCTGCGGGCTCGCGGTCGGCAGCGACCCGGCCCGGCTGGCGGCGGTCGAGAGCTCGGACTTCACCTGCGCGAAAGCGCTCACGATGCCGGTCGAGATCGACTTGCCGTTGCTCACATCGGGAACCCCCGCGGCCTTCAGCTGCGTCACCGCCTTGCTCGTGTCCCCGGCCACGGCGTTCAGGAAGTTCTGGAGCGCAGTCTTGCCCTGGGCGGCGCTCGTGATAGATGCGAGATTCAGCTCGTTGCTGCGATTCTGCACGCTCTTCTCGAACGGTCCGATCACCGAGCACACCGACTTCACGTAGTCGTCGGCGCTCACCTTCGACGACGACGACGAGGACGACGACGACGAACTCGACCCGCAACCGGCCACCGCGATGCCGACGACGAGCACAGCGACCGCCAGACACCTCTTCCCACCGAGCACGACCCTCACCCTACCCCATATCGGAACCGGTAAGCGATCCGATCAGCTCACACCGGCGGCCGCGGCAATCGCCGCGTAGGCGGCCGCCGGGTCGGCCGACCCGAACACCCCGGAACCGGTGACCAGCAGGTTCGCTCCCGCGTCCCTGGCCGGGGCCGCCGTGGCTTCGTGAATGCCGCCGTCGACCTCCAGCGCGACGTGGGCGGGCAGCGCCTGACGCATCCGGGCCAGCTTGTCGAGCGACGCCGGGATGAACTCCTGGCCGCCCCAGCCGGGGTTGACGCTCATGCAGAGGGCCAGATCGAGATAGTCGCATGCCACCTCGGCGAGCGAGTCCGCCGGTGTCGCCGGACAGATCGCGGCGCCGGCGGTGGCGCCCGCGTCGCGGATCGCCGCCAGCGTGTAGTTCACGTGCGGCGTCGCCTCGAAGTGGAACGTGACGTTGTCGGCGCCGGCGCGAACGAACTCGTGCACGTACCGCTCCGGCCGCTCGATCATCAGATGAACGTCGATGATCCCGCCGGCGTCGTGGATCAGATCGGCGAGCGCGCCGACGACCAGCGATCCGAACGTGATCGGTGGGACGAAGTGCCCGTCCATGACATCGCAATGGATCACCCTGGCGCCCGCTGCCATCACCTCTTCGACCTGCGAGCCCAGGCGCGAGAAGTCCGCGGAGAGAATCGATGGCGCGATCCGCAGCTCGCGCAGGCGACCCGCGTCCCGGGTGGCCAACTACACCGCCCTCAGCATGCTGCCCTGACAGTGATTGCAGGCCACGATCGCCGTGCTCGACATCCGCACAATCGTCGAGTGCTCCCCGCAGTTCGGGCATACGGACACCAGTTCGTAGCGTTGCAGGCAATACACGCAGCGGTATCGCCCGGGCACCGCTGTCGGCCGCAACCACGGCTCGCCGCACCCAGGGCACTCGGGGCCCAGTTTGACGGTGGGATCGCTCACGAGCCTCGTAGGTTAACGAGGAGCCCGACGCTTCCTACTCACCGGACCGACGGAGTCGGGCGATGAAGAAGCCGTCCGTCCCATCGCGGTCCGGGAAGAGCTGGAGGTAGAAGGCGCAGTCCGGGTGCCGCCACTCGGGATACTCGCGCTGCAGGTCATCGGCGACGAACTCCGGGTGCTCCTGGAGGAAACGCCCGACCACCTCGCCGCTCTCCTGGCGTGAGATCGTGCAGACCGAGTAGACGAGTGTCCCGCCGGGGGCAGTGGCGGCGCCCGCGGCGGCCAGCATCCGGCCCTGAAGCGACGCCAACTCGGCGATTGACTCGGGGCTGGCCCGCCAGCGCAGATCCGGGCGGGACTGGAGCGTGCCCAAACCACTGCAGGGCGGATCGACCAGGACGTGGTCATACGCACTGTCGCTGCGTGGGGCGCCGGCGTCCCCGACCTCCACGCGAACCGAGCGAGCCCGTGTGCGCGTGCACGTACGCTCCAGCGCCGCGGCCCGGCCCGGGTGACGCTCGACCGCGACGATCTCGCCCTGATCGCCCATCAGCGCTGCGAGATGCGTGGTCTTGCCCCCGGGCGCCGCACACAGGTCCAGGACGCGCGCTCCGGGCTCGGGCGCCACCACGCGAGCCACGAGCATCGAACCGCGAGATTGCGCCGTGATCAGTCCCTGCTCGAACAGCTTCGAGGAGCGGGCGTCGAACGGACCGTCGAGCACGAGGCCCTCGGGGAGTCGCGGCGCCGGGTGCGCAGCCACCCCCAGACGCGCGTGCACCTCATCGCGCGTCGTCACAAGGGTGTTGGCGCGCAGGGCCGATTCGGCCGGCTCGTTGGCCTGCCGCATCAGCGCCCTCGCGCGATCCACGCCGAGCTCCTGCCACCAGCGCTCGGCCAACCAAGGCGGGATCGAGTGGCGGATCGCGGCGTGCGCAGCGGTGCGGTCGTCGAGTTCGGCGAGCCGTGCCCGCCCTTCGCGCGCGGCCCGGCGAAGGACGGCATTGACGAGCGTCGCGCCCGCTCGCTGCTGTGCCTTGGCCAGCTCGACGCTTTCGTTCACGGCCGCGTGCTCGGCCACGCCGTCGAGGAACAGCAGCTGGAAGAGCCCGAGCCTCAGGGCAGCGAGGACGGGCGGATCGAGCCGCTCGAGCGGACCCGAGGTGAGCTTCGAGGCGACGTAGTCGAGCGTCCCCCGGCGCTGGACGGTTCCGTAGGCGAGAGCCGTAGCCAGCGCCCGGTCGCGCGGGCCCAGCCCGCTGGCTTCGGACTGAAGCGCCCGGTCGGCGAACGCTCCCTGCTCGAAGACCCTGCGAACCACGGCGAATGCGCAGTTCCGAGCCGGGGAGACGGCGGCGCGCCGGATCGTCGGTGCCCTTCGCTCAGCGCCGGCGGCCACGCAGGTAGTCCTCGCCGCTCATCGGCCGTCGTCCCGGTGGCTTGACCGTCACCAGCTCGAGCAAACCCTCCACACATCCGAGCATGGGCCGGGGTCCGTCGAAGGAGACGACCCCCACAGGCGGGCCGCCGCCGCGGAGGGCGCGAGCCTCGCTGACGCCGAGCCAGGTTCCGTCCCCCAGCCTGACATGGGCGCCGACGTGAGGGGTGAGGGCGCGCACGACACGCTCGAGCTCCGTGGCCGATCGGGCGGGGTCGAGCTCCCGGTCCTCGGCCGTGATCTTCTCGGCGTACGTCGCCAGCGCGTCGTCCTGCTCCTGGCACGGCGGGCGCGAGTCGAGCGTCCCGACCAGCAGGTCGCCGCCGATCGGCTGCAACCGCTCGGCCAGGGTCCCGTAAGTGTCCCGCGGCTCGATCGGTTCGCTCCGCTGCGCGCACACCGGACCGCTGTCGAGACCGGCCGTCACCTCCATGATCGAGACCCCGGTCCGCTCGTCGCCGGCCATGATCGCCCGCTCGACCGGAGCCGCACCCCGCCAGCGCGGCAGCAGCGAGGGGTGCACGTTGATCATCCAATGCTCCGACAGCAAAGGTTCCTTGATCAAGGCTCCGAACGCGCACACGCAGACCGCCTCGGGGCTCGCCGCCGTGATCAGCGCCCGCGACCGCTCGTCGTTGACCGACTCCGGCTGCTCGAGATCGATCTCCAACTCCCGGGCGGCCTCGGCCACAGGCGGTGGCGACAACCTACGGCCGCGGCCCCTAGGCCGGTCCGGCCGGGTGAGAACCAGCGCCGGGCGGTGGGGCGAGTCCGCCAGTCGCCTCAGCACGGCAGCGGCGAACTCCGAGGTGCCGAGGAAGACCGTCCGCACGCGACGGCCGTCAGGCTGCCTGCTCGGCCTCGCGCAGCACCCGCAGCGCTTCCTTGCGCTGCTCGCGCGTGGTGCGATCGAGGATCAGCACGCCGTCGAGGTGGTCGATCTCATGCTGGATCACCCGCGCCTCCAACCCGGACGCCTCGATCACGATCGGCTCGCCGTGCTCGTCGAGGGCACGTACCCGGACGTGGACTGGTCGCTCGACCTCGACGAGCACTGCGGGAAGACTCAGACACCCTTCCTCCGCGATCTCCTCCTCGCTGCCGCGCCACTCGATCTCCGGGTTGACCAGCGCGTTGACGGGCGCGTCCGGCTGGACCCGATACACGAGCAACCGGTGCAGGACGCCCAGCTGCGTGGCGGCGAGGCCGACGCCCACGGCGTCGTTCATCAGCTCACCCATCCGCTCGATTTCGTCCCGGAGCGTGTCATCGATCCGCTCGATCGGGCGTGCCTTCGTCTTCAGGACGGGATCGCCGAACTTGCGAACGTGAGCCAGCGCCGCGTCGCGGCGCGCGGCGAGGACGGGATCGAGTTGGGGCTCCTCGTCCTCCTCGCGCTCGATCTCGGGATCGACGTCTTCTGTCAGCTGTTCGGCCACACTTTTAGTCTAGGCGCGCGGGATTCGTTGGTGTGTATCGGCAGGGGGTGGCCGGCGTTTGAGTGGCGGTGGCGGGCGGACTTGGTGGCTGTCGCGGTTCGTTCGCGCGGTGGCTTTCGACTCTCGGCCCGCGGGCCCTTTCTTCGGCGCCCGTCGCCTCTGAATGGCGGGCGGCCCGGTAACGGCGACACTCTCGCCACGCTCCCGGCAGAAAGTCGCAAAAAGCCCCGCACGAGGGCCCCAAACCGCCCCGGCGCCCTCACCCGCCCGCTTCCCCAGCGCCCGTTTACCGAGCCGACCGCTCGCCACAGCCGCGGGCGCTGAAAGCGCCCGCAAGCTCTGAGTCAACAGCCCCTGCCCGCACACCCGGGCCAGCGCGCTCACTGGGGGTCGACGTCGACGCTCACGCTCACGCCACGCCTCGACGCCACCCGCGCCACCGCGTCCACCGCCTCACCGGCCGCCCGGATCGCCGCCGCGCGCTCGGTCGCCTTGATCACGATCTGGCTGCGTGCGCGCCCGCGCAGGCGAAACATTGGCGCGGGACCGAGCACCGTAGCGCCGGGGGGGTCGATCAGATCGCGCAGCGACCCGGCGACCGTACCGGCGTCGGCGGCATCCTCGGCGGAGCAGACGATCCTGATCAGGGACGCGAACGGCGGGTAGGAGAGCGCACGGCGCCGGACCAGCTCGTCCGCCAGGAAGCCATCGGCGTCGTGGCGCGAGGCGAACGCGATCGAGTGGGCGTCGGGGGCCAGCGTCTGCACGAGCACGCGGCCCGCCACGGCCGCCCGTCCCGCCCTCCCGGCGAGCTGTGTGACGAGCGCGAACGTCCGCTCCTCGGCGCGGAAATCCGGGAAGCGAAGCGTCTGGTCGGCGTCCAGGACGATCCCCAGCGCCACGTCCGGGAAGTCGTGGCCCTTGGCCACCATCTGGGTGCCGACCAGCAGCCCCGCCGGCGCCGCGCCGAACCGCGCGAGCGTCCGGGCGCGAGTGGCGAGGCCGGAAGAGTCCGCATCGAGCCGCAGGACCGGAAAGTCGGCGTCGCCGAGCGCGGCCGCCAGGTCGTGCTCGATGCGCTCGGTCCCAGCGCCATGGCGGGCGACCGCCACCGAAGCACAGGCGGCGCAGCGGGTCGGGACTGCCTCCCGGTGGCCGCAGTGATGGCAGGCGACGAAGTTCCCGCTTCGGTGCAGAACGAGCGCGACCTCGCAGTTCGGACACATCCACACCGCGCCGCACGACCGGCAGGAAAGGAAGTTCGACCACCCGCGCCGGTTGAGCAGCACGATCGCCTTGCCCCCGGCGCGCCTCAGGTCGGCGAGGGCCATCCGAGTCTGCGGATGGAGCGGATGGTGGAGCCCCCGCATGTCGAGGATCTCCACCTGGGGGAGCGGGCGCTGATCGACACGGCTGTGCAGCCGCAGCCTCGGGACAGACAGCGCACTCTCGGGCCGCGGCGTGGCGCTGCCCAGGAGCAGGACCGCGGCGTGTTCGTCGGCGCGACGCTCAGCCACCATGCGCGCGTCGTACCGGGGGTCGCCCTCGTGCTTGTAGGAGCCTTCGTGCTCCTCGTCGACGACGATCAGCCCGATGTTCGAGAGCGGCGCGAACACGGCCGATCGCGGGCCGACGCATACCCTGGCCTCCCCGCGCCGGAGCCGCTGCCACTCGTCGTAGCGCTCGCCCTGACCCAGAGCCGAGTGCATCACGGCGACGACGTCGCCGAAGCGGGCCTGGAAGCGCTCGACCGTCTGCGGCGTGAGGGCGATCTCGGGGACGAGCACGATCGCGCTGCGGCCGGCCTTAAGGGTGGCGTATACCGCCTGCAGGTAGACCTCCGTCTTGCCCGATCCGGTCACGCCGTGGAGCAGGAATTGGCCGCCGTTGGCAGGCCCGCGGCGGGCGGTCAGCGCCTCGAGCACGCGCACGAGCGCGCCGTGCTGCTCGGCGGTAAGCGGCGGCGCGCTCGCGCTCGCGCTGGCGATGCGGTGGCGTGCGGGCACCCGGCGGCGTGAGCTCTTGCGCAGCGTGACCAAGCCCCGAGCCTCCAGCCGGCGAAGGCCCGCCGTTCCGAGTTCGGCCGCCACCGCCTCCCCGCGCTGCTCGAGCGCGACCAGCATCCCGCGCTGGCGACCGGTCAGCGTGGCCTCCCCGGCGAGCGCGGCCCGTCCGGGGCCGGTGATCTCGGCCACGAGCACCTCCCGCGGCGTGACCCCATCGGCCGCGCCGGGCGCGAGCACCAGCGCCAGCGCGCGGCCCGTGGTCGAGCAGTACTCATCCGCCATCCAGCGGGACAGCCGCACGAGATCGGCCGGGACCGGCGACGGGAGGATCGCGTCGGGCTCGGCCAGCCGGTTCGGTTCGAGCTCCGAGCGGTCGGCGAGCTCGAGCACTACGCCGAGCGTGCGGCGGCGGCCGAAGGGCACGCGCAGCAGCGAACCAACCTCCACGGCGCGCTGATCTGACCGCAGCCGGTAGTCGAATGGACCCCGCACGGCACGCGTCCGGGTCAGCGGCTCGACGCGGGCGATCCTCGCTGGCTGGCTCACGGAGTGTCGGCGTCCATCGGCTTGGTGAGGGTAGAGTGCCGTCAGGATGACCGCCGACAGCCGTGCCTGACCCAGCCGGCAACGGATCACTGCCAGTGCTTTCGGTACCCGCGGTCCTCGCCGTTTGCGACGGCTTGCTCGGCGAGATCGGACGCCGCGATCACCGGTTCTCGTGGCTCCGGTCACCGGACTCCGGGCCCGGGGAGTGGCTCCCGGTCAGCGCGTACTACCCGGGGAAGCGGCTGGTGGTCGTCTGCGAGCTGGAGTCATCTCCGCACCGGCTCCTCTACGAGGAGCTGATCCCGGCCCACGGTCTACGGCTGCTCCCGGTTGGGGTCCGGGAACTCCCGGCCGACCGGACGCAGGCGCGGAACCTGCTCGAAGTGCGGATCGCCGCGCTCGGCCCGGATCCGGCACCGCCGCGGGCGCCGGTGCACATGGAGAACGACGAGCGCGTCCGCCCGGTGGCGAGCGCCGTCGCGTCGCTCGTCCGGCCTGCATCCCCACCCGCCCCGACGCCTCCCCCAGAGCCCAGCTCTCAGGCTGCCGCCGTGGAACGCGCCGCGCGCTTGCTCGCCGCGCGCCGGGCGGAGGCGGGCGACACGTGGTCATCGACTTCCGCGCCCCCGCGCGCCCCGGTGGGCAGACGGTCGCGTCCGGCGCATCCTGGCCGCGAAGGCTCCGTGACGGAGGCCGCGGCCCTGAGGCCACCCGGTCTGCTGCTCGGGCTCGCCGTCGCCGCCGTGGCCGGCTTTGAGATCTATGTCGCGGTCGCGGACGTCGCACTGAGCTCCGGCGAACTCGTGCTGGCCGTCGGGATCGTCCTGGACGGCTGCGCCCGGGCCCTCGGTGCGATCGCCGCGGTCAAAGTCGAGCGCCATGATTGGGCATGGGGTTGCGTGATCGTCGGCAGCCCGGTTGTCGCCTCCTTTGCCCTGTTTCAGCGCGAAGGCCCGGTGATGATCGAGCCGGGGCCACTCGCCGGCCTGGTGTCGCTGGCCGCGATGGGCCTTGTGGCGATCGCTTTCGTCGGTTGGATTCTCGGCATCTGAGGGCTCCCGAGGCGCCAGGATCCGCTGGCCCCGGGCCATGCTCGTTAGGCTCTCCGGGTGGATCCCGAACCCGGCGAGGAGGTGTTCTTTCACGGCCACCCGTCTTGGCGCGCGCTGATCGGGTTCTACGTGAAAGGCGTGTTCCTCGCCGTGATCGCCGGCGCGATCGCGGGCATCGTCACGCGACTTGCCTCGCGATCGGTGAGCGTCGGCTGGGTGACCACGGTCGTGCTCATCGTGTTCGTCGTGGTACTCGTCGTGGGCACGGTCAAGCGCATCCAGACCACCTACACGATCACCAACCGGCGGTTGACGATCAACACGGGGTTGTTGTCCCGAGAGATGCACGAGACCCGGCTCGAGCGGGTCCAGAACGTCAACTCCCGGCAGTCGCTGTTCCAGCGCGTCCTCGGCGTGGGCTCGGTGGACTTCGACACCGCCGGGAGCGCCGAGTACGACTTCACGTTCCGCGGCGTCGCCCAGCCGCACGCGATCGTGCGGACGGTGAACCACGCATTGCACGAGGCTCAGCACATGCAACCGGGAGTCTGAGCCGGCCGTCCGAGCCGGCAGGGTCGCGGGACCCCGCGCGATCCGTGCGCGGGGGCCCGCATGTGGGGGCGTCCGATCAGATCGGTCCGATGAGGCGGAGGCTGATCAGCCGATCGTGAAACTCGACGAGCCTGTCCGGGTGGCGACCGCCGTGACCCGGGGCACGCGCGCAGGCACGCTCGACGCGCAGATGACCAACCACCGAACAGCGCCCCTCATCTTGCAGCCCCTTCCCGGCTCGAAACCTACCGACACCCGGCCCAGCGTCAGGATTGACCAGAGAACCGTGGCCAGTCTATGCCGACGCCACAGCCGGCGCAAGCGGCTCCGACAAACGTTTGCCCAGGGTCTAGGCCTCGACCGCGGCGCCGAGTCCGGCCCCGGCGCGCAGCGCTTCGGCCTTGTCGGTCCGCTCCCACGTGAAGTCGTGGTCGTCGCGGCCAAAGTGACCGTAGGCCGCGGTCTTCTGGAAGATCGGCCGATGCAGCCGCAGGTACTGGCGGAACGCCCCGGGTCGCAGGTCGAAGTTCTCCTCGATCAGCTCGAGGATGCGGCCGCGCTCGACCTTCTCGGTACCGAACGTCTCGGCCATCAACGAAACCGGATGGGCGACACCGATTGCGTACGCGACCTGGATCTCGCAACGATCCGCGAGCCCCGCGGCTACGACGTTCTTGGCGACGTATCGAGCGGCATAGGCAGCGGAACGGTCGACCTTGGAGGGGTCCTTGCCGGAGAACGCGCCGCCGCCGTGACGGGCCATGCCGCCGTATGTGTCGACGATGATCTTGCGACCGGTGAGGCCGCAGTCGCCCATCGGGCCCCCGATCACGAATCGGCCGGTCGGATTGACGAGGAAGTTCTTGTGGAGCTTGCGCGCGTCGTAGAGCTCATCGGGGATGACGCGCTCGATCACGTGCTCCCACAGGTCGTCCTTGATCAGCGACTCGGCGCCGTCGCGATGCTGGGTGGAGATGAGCAACTTCTCGATCTCCACCGGCCGGCCGTCGACATAGCGGACGGTCACCTGGGTCTTACCGTCTGGCCGGAGGTAGGGGATGATCTCGGCTTTGCGGACGTCGGCGAGACGCTTTGCGAGCTTGTGCGCCAGCGAGATCGGCAGCGGCATGAGCTCTTCGGTCTCGTTGCTCGCGTAGCCGAACATCATTCCCTGGTCGCCCGCGCCGGCGAGGTCGAGCTCGTCGTCATCGCCGGGGTCCGTTCGCGCCTCCCACGCCCGGTCGACCCCCTGGGCGATGTCGGGGGACTGCTTGTCGATCGCGTTGATGACCGCGCACGTGTGGTAATCGAACCCGTACTCGGCGTCCGTGTAGCCGATCCGCTTGATCGTCTCGCGTGCGATGTCCTGGATGTCGACGTAGGTCTCGGTCGTGATTTCGCCCGAGACGACCACGAGCCCGGTGTTGACGAGTGTCTCGCAGGCCACCCGCCCCCTGGGGTCATCGCGCATGACGGCGTCGAGGACGCCGTCTGAGATCTGGTCGGCGATTTTGTCCGGGTGGCCCTCGGTGACCGACTCGGATGTGAAGAGGTGCTCGTTTCTGTCTGAACGCGTGGTCATGGGATTTGGAGGGAAAGCTCCGCGGTTGTGTCTGCCTCCCCACTCGTCGAGTCCATGCCCACCCCCCGGATCTTCTCTAGATCCGGTGTCAGCGCGCGAACGCGCGCGCTGGGCGTTAGGCCCGTCTGCTCGCCGAGGCTGAGGAGCTGGCTGAAGTCGAGAAAGAGTAGCGAGGAGACCAGCCGCGGGCGCGTCGCCAGTGTCGTTCGGAACTGCCGAGCCGCGGCGATCGCGCGCTGATGAGCGATCACCGCGCCGATCCCGTCGCGGCTCGTCGAAACGACGACGAGCCCATCGAATACGGCATAGTCGAGCTGCAGCCCCGGCGTCAACGACAGCTCGTGTGCGGTGACTCCGTCGATCTGGACGTCGTTGAATTCGGGGGCCTGGCCTGGACCCGAGCTCGGGGCGGGGAAGAGCTGGGCGAGCGGGACCTCCATGGTGGCGAGCGTGGCCTTTGTCTGGGCCTCGTCCTTGGTCCGGGAGACGATGATCAGTCCGGGCGGCCTTGCCGGCCCGGCACCGCCGGGCACGACAGCGACGGCTGTCTCTCCGGAGAAGATCGACACGAGCGTCCGTGGGCTGACACCCTCGGCGGCCAGGGCGTCGCCCAGCCGATGCAGGAGCGGCCCGACCCGGCCGCCGATCCCGGCCGCGGCCGCCGCCCTGAACACCACCGGCGCGGCCTTGTCGAGACCGTCGGTGTCGAGGAACAGCGTCGACCCGGACGGGGCCACGTTCTGGAGGGTCGGACGGAACGACGGGGTGGGCGGGCCGCTCAGCCGCTTCAGCGACGGATTGAGCGCGCTGTGAATCAGGACCTGCGCGCCCCCGACGGTCGGCGTGACCGAGATCGCGGTGCCATCGAGCGCGGGCTGATAGAGCAGCACGCCGAGGCCGCCGAGCGCGCCCCCGCGCGAGACGAGAATCCGCTGTACGCCGGCGGCCGAGGCATAGGCGTCGAGGACCCTGCCGGCGGGTTCCCCGGCGGACGCCCGCACGTACGCCGGGTTCGTGGCCAGCGACGGAGAGGCACCCGTCGAGACGTCGATCGCCGCGCGCACGCTCGCGGCCTGACCGAGCGTCAGGTAGTCGCGGACGAAGGCCAGCTCGGTTCCGGTCCGGTAGTGGTAGAGCTGAACTCCTCGATAGGTCCCGTTCGACGTGGCCCCCGACCGCAGGAGCAGCGCGCGTGCGCGTGACTGGTCGGTGACGGCGAGCGCGATCAGCGAGCCGGCAGCTGACGAGGTCGTGTTCAGGAACGCCACCGCGACCTCGTTACCGAGCCACGGCTTGACGTCCGTGGCGAAGTTCACGGACTTCCCGCCGCCGACGATCGAGGCCAGGCGGGTCAGCAAAGCAGCGCTCGCCAGCGGATAGCTCGGGAAACGCTTGAGCAGCGCGAGCTCCTGTTTGACGGCGGGCCGCGAGGAGTCGGTCGAGAGATTGATGTACGCGAGCGTGTCGGCGGGGACGATCGAGGCGGCGCCGGTCGCGAACGCGTTCTCGCCCCCGCCACTCAGCGCCACGGCGAGCACTACCGCGGCGAGTAGGAGGACACCGGCCAGGCCGGCGAGCACCAACGCCGGCTCCCGGGCGATCCGGGCTGACAGCGGCTGGGCAGCATGCGCCGGCGGCTCCTCGGTAATCGCCGGCGCCGGCTGTGTCCCGAGCTCGGGCGGCGCCTCGGGGGCGATCTCCGCCGGCGCCTGGATCGCGATCTCCGGCGGCGCCTGGCTCGCGACCTCCGCCGGCGGCGCGGTCGTGGCCTCCGGAACCGCCTCTTGGTTGGCCCGGGGCGAGCGGGGCGCCGTGGTCTTGGGCGCCGTCTGGCTCTTCGTCTGGGGCGCTCGCTGCCTCGCCGTCTTGGCGGTCCCTGGCTGCTTGACCGTGGTCCGCCGCTGCCCCGACGTTTTCGCCGCGGGCGGCTTCTTGCCCTCCGCCGCGCGCCGCTTCGCCGTCTGCTTCTTTGCTCTCGGCGCCCGCTCCTTCGTGACGTTGTCCGTCTGCGCGTTTGCCTTCGGCGCTCGCTGCTTTTCGGCGCGGGCCTCCGGCTGGCCCCCCGGGGCCTCCGGCTCTGCCGCGCCGGCGATCTTGGTCTTGGCCCGTGACGCCCCTCGCTTCGTGATCCTCGGCGCGACGGGGGGCCCGATTTCGCCGTGCTGCCCATCCGGGCTCTCGGTGTCCGGCTTCTCGGCGAGATCACCCGTTGACTCGGTGGGAGGATCGCCGACCCCCTTCGTCGAGCTGGACATCACGGGCAATATTTCATGCCGCCACACCTCGCGCGCCGGAAGATCGGCGCTGGCTGCGCTCGACGAAGTCGATGATCAGCGGTATGCCCTCGAGCCTGTAGCGCTCGCGCAGCCTGTTCTCGAGGTAGTACGCATAGTCTCTGGTGACGCGGGCCCGCGAGTTGACCTGCACCGAGAACCGCGGCGGCCGCTCTCCGGTCTGGGTCATGAACAGCAGCTTCAGACGATGGCTCCGTGGTCCGCGGCCGCTCCCGGCCGGCGGCTGCCGCGCCGCGACCAGCTCGGACAGGAACCTGTTCAGCTGTGGTGTGGGGATACGGCCACGGCTGCGGTCGGCGAGGCCGACCGCCTCGACCAGCAGCCGATCCACGTGCCGGCCCGTCTTCGCACTCGCCGTCAATACCCGAGGACGCAGCCGCAGCTTCTGGTGCGCGCGAGCCCGCTCGTGGTCCAGATCGAGGTCGGTGGCAAGGTCCCACTTGTTGAGCACCAGCGCGGTCGCGCAACCGCTGCGCATCGCGAGCTCCGCGACCCGGAGGTCCTGCGAGGTGATGCCATCGGTTGCGTCGCATACCACGAGCGCTACGTCCGCTCGCTCGGCGGCACGACGAGATCGCAGCGCGGTGTAGTACTCAACGGACTCATCCACCTTCGCTTGCCGGCGCAGGCCGGCCGTATCGATCAGGATCAGATCCCGGCCCTCGAAGCTGAGCGGCAGGTCAATCGCGTCGCGGGTGGTGCCCGCGACCTCCGAGACGATGACGCGGTCGGCTCTCAGGAACCGGTTGACCAGCGAAGACTTCCCCACGTTGGGGCGTCCGATGACGGCCAGTCGGATTGGATCGCCGGCCTGCTCCTCCTTCTCTTCGCCGGGCCCCAGCTCCACGATGCGGTCGAGCAAATCGCCGGTACCGAGTCCCTGGGCGGCGGAGACGGCGATCGGGGCGCCGAGCCCAAGGGCGAAGAACTCCGCGGCCAGCGGCTCGCCGGCAACGGTGTCCACCTTGTTGGCGGCGACCACGACGGGAAGCGATCCGCCGCGGAGCAGCTCTGCCATCTCGACGTCTCCGGGCCGCAGCCCCGCCTTCGCGTCGACTACGAGCACTGCGACATCGGCGTCCGCCAACGCAGCTCGCGCCTGTGCCTGGATCTGACGCGCGAGCACGTCCCGGTCGCCCAGATCGACCCCGCCGGTGTCGATCAGCGTGAGCGACCGGCCATTCCAGTCCGTCGAGATCTCCTTGCGATCGCGGGTAACGCCGGGCCGCTCGTGGACGACCGCCTCGCGAGACTCCGTGAGACGGTTGACGAGCGACGATTTCCCGACGTTTGGATAGCCGACGACAGCGACCTTCATGGTGGGTCCGAGGCTATCGTCCCCGGACCCACCACATGGACCCTGCCAACCGGCAGGCAGCTCGGTACCTGGATCGGTGCCTTTCTTCCAGGTCGTGCTCGAGCACGACCGTGCGACCTGGAACGAACGGGACGAGGAGAACTTGCGCGAAGTTCCGACGGGGTCGCGTGCGCCGATCCGCGCCGGCGGGCCTACGTTCTGGAAGCCGCGGCGGCAGCCTCGCGGACCAGCTCGACCACGCGTGCGGTGACCTCCTCGAGCGTCAGGCCGGTCGTGTCGAGCACGACGGCGCCCGGAGCCGGCGCGAGCGGCGAATGCTCGCGGCTGCGGTCTCGCTCGTCGCGGAGCGTCTGTTCGGCGAGCACGGTCGCCGGATCGACGCCGAGCTCGGCGGCCCGACGCCTCGCCCGCTCCGCGGGGTCGGCCGTCAGGAACACCTTCACGGGGGCGTCGGGGGCGACCACCGTTCCGATGTCGCGCCCCTCCGCCACCCAGTCGCCGGCGCCGAGCAGCCGCCGCTGCTGAGCGGCCATCGCCTTCCGTACCGCGGGATCCGCCGCAGCGCGAGACGCGGCCTCCGACACCTCGGGGGCGCGGATCTCGGAGGTCACGTCGCGCCCATTGAGGAGCACACGCTCCCCGAGCTCGATGTGCACGTCGTCCGCGATCGCCGCCGGCACCACGTGCTCGTGCATCGCCGCGAGCGCGACCGACCGGTACATCGCCCCGGAGTTCAGGTATGTGTAGCCGAGCCTCGACGCGACGGCGCGAGCGACGCTCGACTTGCCGGCTCCGGCCGGGCCGTCGATCGCGACGACCATCACGCGGCCGCCAGTTTCGCCAGGTCCTCGCCGAAGCCAGGGTAGGAGACGGCCGCGGACTCCATCCCGACGACCTCGACGCCGTCCTCCGAGGCCAGCCCGGCGACCGCGCCGAGCAGCGCAAGCCGGTGGTCGCCGCGAGCGTCGATCCGGCCGCCGCGAAGCCTGCCGGTGCCGCGCACCGCGAACCCGTCGGGGGCCGCCTCGATCTCCGCGCCGAGTCCGCGCAGTCCCTCGACCACGCTGACGATCCGATCGGACTCCTTGATCCGCAGCTCGGCCGCTCCGGTGACGACCGTCTCTCCCTCGGCAAAGCATCCGAGAAGCGCTACGAGCGGGAGCTCGTCGATCGTCAGCGGCACCTCCGCTCCCTCGACGGTGGTTCCCTCGATCGGCGCGCCGGTGACGTCGAGGTCGGCGATCGGCTCGTGCTCGCCGAACGCCCCGACCGGCTCGAGCTCACCGAGCACGATCGCTCCCATCCGCTGAAGAATGCGCAGGAAGCCGGTCCGCGTCCAGTTCACACCGACGCCCTCGAGCAGCAGTCGAGAGCGTGGGACGAGGACGCCGGCGGCGATCAGGAACGCCGCCGACGACATGTCACCGGGGACATCCACGCGATCGAGCTCCAGCTCGTCCGCGTTGCGCACGGTCGTGCGATAGCCGCGGACCGCGTCGCCGTCGTGGGTTAGGGAGGCGCCCGCGCGCAACAGCAGCCGTTCGGTGTGATCGCGCGAGGGGACGGGCTCGATCACCGTCGTCGCGTCCGTGACGAGCCCGGCCAGGAGCACGCACGACTTCACCTGCGCGCTGGCCACCGGGAGCGCGTACTCGATTCCCTGAAGCGGACCGCCGGAGACCGTGAACGGCGGGAACCGGCCATCCCGCGCGTCGATCCGCGCGCCCATCAGCCGCAGCGGTTCGACGATCCGGTCGATCGGCCGGCGGCGGATGGACTGATCGCCGTCGAGCGTGAAGCGGCCATCGAGCTGGAACGCCAGCCAACCCGGGAGCAGTCGCATCAGCGTGCCGGCGTTGCCGACGTCGATCGGCTCTCCCGGGACGTGTGCGTTGCGCAACCCGGTGCCGCGGATCATCAGCTCGTCGGGCCGCTCCTCGACGATCGCGCCGAGCGCTCGCACGGCGGCCAGCGTCGAGGCGGTGTCGGCGGCGGTGAGGTAGTTGCCGACCCGAACCGGCTCCGAGGCCATGGCGGCGAGCAGGGCGGCGCGATGTGAGAGCGACTTGTCGGGCGGCGGCGCGAGGCGCCCGCGCAGGGGGCCCGACGGGTCGAATCGCGCGTTCACGCGCGGGCCACCGGAAACCCGAGCTTCCCGACGAGCTCCTCGGCGCGGCGGGCCGGGTCCTCGCCGGCGATCCACAGCGCGACGACTCCCTCGCTCATGTCCGGCGCCGGGTAGAGCGCCATGTCGGTGATGTTGACGCCGGCCCGGCCCAGCTCCAGCGCCAGCTCGGCGACCACGCCGGGACGGTTCGGCACCGACGCTCGAAGCTCAAACAGCGGACCGCCGGCGAGATGGGCCTCGAGCAATCGCCTGCGGTGGGCGGCGGCGGCGTCATTCCAGGCCGTGATCCGGGCGGGGTCGGCGCTGCCCAGCGCGTCGCGGAACTCGCTCAGGCGCTCGATCGTGGCGTCGATCTCACCCGCCAGCGCGTCGCGGTTCGAGATGTAGATGTCGGTCCAGATCGCGCTCGGTGCCCCGGCCACGCGGGTGGCATCGCGGAAGCTGGGACCCGTCGCCGGGAGGCGTTCACCGCCGGCATCGAGCGCGTCCGCGGCCTGGGAGACGAGCACGTTCGCGAGCACGTGCGGCAGATGGGAGACAGTCGCGAGGATGGCATCGTGCGCGTGGGGCTCGATCGCCACCGGTCTGGCGCCGAGGCCGTGAAGCAACCGGTAGAGCCGTTCGTAGAGCAGCCCGGACGTCGTAGGCCCGGGAGTCAGGTACCAGGTAGCCCCGTCGAACAGATCCGCGCGAGCATGTTCGGCGCCGGCGTTCTCCGCCCCGGCGAGCGGATGACCGCCCACGAACCTCGGGTCGTCGAGCGCGGCGACGACCGCCCGCTTCGTCGACCCCACGTCGGTCACGACGCAGTCGCTCGGCGCGGCCGCGAGCGCGGCGCCGACGGCTCGCGGAAGCGTACCGACGGGCACCGCCACGAACGCTGCCTCGGCGTCGTGAACGGCGTCGTCGATCGTGCCGGCGATCCGGTCGACCAGGCCACGGGCGCGGGCGGTGTCGAGCGCGCCCGAGGAGACGTCATAGCCGGCGACGGCGGCATCGAGCCGCTCGCGCGCCGCCAGGGCGATCGAGCCGCCGATGAGGCCGACGCCGAGGACGGCGATCCTCAAACGGCCGCGCTCGAGAGCGCCTTGCCCGCCACCGCTGCTGCCGCCTGGACCCGTTCCAGGTACTCGCCGAACTCGTCGGCGACGAGTTGCTGCGGGCCGTCGCAGATTGCTTCCTCAGGCCGGGGATGGACCTCGACGATGATCCCGTCGGCACCGGCCGCAGCAGCGGCCAGCGACAGCGGCATGACGAGGTCACGCCTGCCCGCGGCGTGGCTCGGATCGACGATCACGGGCAGATGGCTGAGCTCTTTCAGAACCGGCACCGCCATGAGATCGAGCGTGAAGCGGTATGCCGTCTCGAACGTGCGGATTCCGCGCTCGCACAGCATCACCGACTCGTTGCCCTCCTTGAGGACGTACTCGGCGGCCATCAGCAGCTCCTCGAGCGTGCTCGAGAGCCCACGTTTGAGCAGTGCGGGAGCGCCGGATCGGCCGACCTCGGCGAGGAGGGTGAAGTTCTGCATGTTCCGCGCGCCGATCTGGATCACGTCGGCCACCTCGAGGACGGGATCGAGATCACGGACGTCCATCACTTCGGTGACGATCGGCAGGCCGGTCTCCTCCTTGGCCTCTCTGAGCAGCCGCAGCCCCTCCTGGCCCAGGCCCTGGAACGCGTACGGCGAGGTGCGAGGCTTGTACGCACCGCCGCGGAACAGCGTGGCGCCGGCGTCGCGGACGATCCGGGCCGTGTCGAGCGTCTGCTGGCGAGACTCCACCGTGCACGGCCCAGCGATCATCGCGAAGTGCTGGCCGCCGACCTTGCGACCGGCGATGTCGAGCACGGTCCGCCGGCCGTGCTTGAACTGCGCGGAGGCGAGCTTGTAGGGCTTGAGGATCGGAACCACGCGGTCGACGCCGGGGGCACCCTCGAGCTCGAGCCGGGCCACGTGCTCGCGGTCGCCGATCGCGCCGATCACCGTGACCTCCTCGCCTCGACTCAGGTGGGTGCGCGCGCCGACGCTCTCCACGCGGTCGATGACGGCCTGCACCTCCTGGTCGGTGGCCGTCGGTTTCATCACGATCATCATTTTTCGGTCCTTTCTGCGCCTGGAACTGTACGAGGTCGAGGGCCCCCAAAGGGGCGGAGTGGTTACCGGCGCCCGACCTCTTTCGAGGCCGCCCACCCGCGGCGGCGGGAGGGGAGCGTGGTCGAGCGCCTAGCTAAATCGCCAGGCGTAGAAGCGCGCGTAGTAGGACCAGCCGAGAGCGGAGATGTGGCGTCGGTCGGACATACGCGTCGGGCGGGGTTGTACCAGACCGCGGTCGGGATGCCAAGCGGCGCGACGAACGACCGTCCGGATCGAGGTGGCGGGCACGGTCTGTGCCGCGGCGGCCGCCTTGGTTGGCAGCGGCTTGAAAGATGGCGCTGGGAAAGGACGTGGGTGGGGGCTTTGGCGGGCGCGGCGGGCTTTTCGGGGCCAGATCCGGCGTATTCATGGTGCATAACACGACACGACCGGCTTTTCGCCACAATCCGCCCCCGGGAACCGCGGCCAACCCCACCCAAGACCGGCCTAGGAGATCACCTCGCCGAGCGCGGCCACGAACCGTTCGTTCTCCGCGTCGGTGCCGACCGTCACGCGCAGCGCCCCGGAGCGCCCGAGGGAGTTGCCGGCGCGGACGAGGACGCCGCGCTCACGCAGACCGGAGACCACCTCGCCTTCGTCCGCCTCGTCCGGCAGGTGCAGCCAGATGAAGTTCGCGTCTGACTCCGCCACCCACAGCCCCAGCGCGCGGACGCCGTCCTCCAGCGCCCCTCGGCCGGCGATCGTCCGCGCGACGCGTCGCTCGACCTCGTCCTGGTGACGGAGCGCCTCGACCGCGGCCGCCTGTGCCGACGCGTTGACGAAGAACGGCTGGCGGACCTGATCGACGGCGACGCGGAACTCGGGCGAGCCGCAGAGTCCGTACCCGACCCGCAGGCCGGCGAGACCGTACACCTTCGAAAACGTCCGCAGCAGCACGAGGTTGGTGTACCGGCGCAGCAACTCCACCGACGCGTACGTGTCCCCGAGCGCGAGCGAATACTCGCAGTACGCCTCGTCGAGGATCACGCACACGTGACGGGGCACCCCGCGCAGGAAGTCCTCGATCGCGTCGAGACCGTGCGCCGTCGACGTCGGGTTGTTCGGGTTGCAGATGAGCACCAACCGGGTTGCCACCGTGATCTCCGCAGCGAGGGCGTCGAGCTGATGGCGATCGTCGGCGTCGAGCGGGACCTCGATCGCCCGGGCGCCCGAGGCGGCGGCAAGATGGGGATACACGCTGAATGCCGGCCACGCGTAGACGACCTCCGCCCCGGGCTCGAGCAGCGCCTCCCCGGCCGCCAGCAGGATGTCGCACGAGCCGTTTCCGAGCGCGATCCGCTCGGCGGCGATGCCGTAGCGGTCCGACAGCGCCTGGCGCAGCGGCGAGTACGACGGATCGGGGTACCGGTTCGCGCCCGCCAGCACGCGACCGGCCGCTTCGACTACCTCGGGCAGCGGCGGGAAGTGGGACTCGTTGGAGGCGAGCATCGCCACGTCGGCTCCGAGGTCGTAGCCCGAGGCGACGGGGTACACGGGGATCCTGCGGATCCGTTCTGAGAACTCGATGGCCATCGACGCCTATTGTGCCGACTGGAGGTCCGCCCGCAGCGCCCGCGCGTCGCCGAGGTAGACGTGCTGGGGCTGGTGCCCGTCCGGCGCGTAGTAGTGGACGAGCACCCGGATCACCTTCGGCATCGAGCCGGGAACCGCCACCTCCTGGGCGCACAGGAGAGGCACGCGATCCAGCCCCAGTCGACGAGCCGCGACCGCGGGGAACTCGGCGTCGAGGTCGCTCGTGAGCGTGAAGATGCAGCTGACCATCGTCTCGGGAGTCAGCCCGTTGCGCGCGATCAGCTCGCGCATCAGCTCGTCGGTGGCGCCCAGGATCTGGTCGGCCTCGTTGGCCGCGACGCTACTGGCGCCCCGTAGCGCGAACAGCCGCATGGCCGCGGAATTCTGCCAGAGGCCCAACCGGACGGCTGGGCGAGTCCACCTGGTAGACCGTGGCGCACCCGAAGCGGTGGACGGAGACGAGCATCGGCCGCAATGTCTTGCGCAAGTCCGCCGTGGCGGTGCAGTCGGCGAGGACGAACGTCGCGCCCGTGTCGCGGACGAATTCGCGCGCCGCCGGCCCGCGCAGGGTCCCGTCGAACAGTGCCTGCGACTGACTGACCCGCCCTGTGCAGTTGGGCTGTGACCACAGGCAGTCGCCGACCAGTGTCCGTCGCCCGGTCTTCTCAGGGACCGCCGCGCCCAGGTAGCTACGGGTCAGGACGCCCCCGGGGGCGCGGATGTCGGCCAGGTAGTCGAGGGCGCTGCGCTCGTCACGCGCGATGAAATTGGCGTTACCTGGGGTGGGCGCCGCGAGCTGTCGCGCGGTGTTCAGCTCGTACGCAGTCGCCGGAACCGTGATCAGGAAGACGACGACCGCGGTCACCCAGCCGACGCGGGGCAGGCGGCGCCACCCGACGCACTGCGCGCCCTCCACCGCGAGCACGGAGAGCGGCAGCGTGATGCCCTGGAAGGCGTGTAGCGGCGTGGCGCTGAACCCGCTCGCCGACACCAGGAAGATCATCAGCGCCGCCAGCGGCCACGTCCGCGTGGCGACGGCGAGAAAGTTTGCGTTCCTGCGGCGCATCGCGAATGCCGCGCCGATCAGGAGCGGCACCAGCGCGAGCACGATCGCCCACAGCGAGAACGCGTGCTTGCTCGCTTCGCGGGCAAGTCGCCAGGAGAGGTCGGCGCGGCCCAGCGCGGCGTAGTAGAGCAGCGGCGCGCCCGACAGTGCGACCGTCAGCACCGGTAGCTTCAGGTGCCGGAGCGTGCGTGGGAGCCCACGCCACAGCACCAGCTCGGTCGCGATGACGACCAGGATCAGCTCCTCTCCGTTCCAGGGGTGCAGGAGGCTCGCCAGCGCGCCGAGCAATCCGGGCCACCAGGCGATCCGACCGCTCGAGCGGGCGCGATCGTAGGTGAGCAGCCCCGCGACCATGCACGCCAGGGCGATCAGGCCGAACGTGTAACCCCACGACAGGAAACCCGGGAACAGGTCACCGATCACTCCCCACGTCCCGTACAGGAACGTGAACGAGCCGAAGAACAGCGCGAGCAGCAGCGCCAGTCTCCGGGGCCAGAGCCCGGGGACGGTGCGGTGGGCGAACTCGCGAAACGAGAAGAAGACGGCCGCCACGGCGACCGGCTTCCACAGCAGCAGCGATACCGCCGGGGAGAGCCCGAGGGCGGCGAGTCCTCCCGAGATCACGACGGCCGGCTGGAAATAATCGGCGGGCGTCGAGCGCAGGACGAAGAGGTTCGACACGAGCACGTGGTGAGACGCGCTGCGGATCCAGGCCAGGTACTGCAACTGATCGACGATGTAGACGCCGTCCGTCCCCGTCCACACGCGACCGTTTACGACGACCTGTAGGAGGTCGAGGGTGAGCACCCAGAGCGAGATCGCGCCGAACGCCACGAGGACGCCGAGCTCGAAGCGATCGAGCCTGCGACGGCGTACGGCGACAGGGGCCGCCGTGCGGTCGACCTTCGGTGGGGGTGTCCCGACTTCGACACGCATCTAACACGACGCTAACAGTTGACCGGCTGTCAGGGCGCGCCGGGGCCGCTGGACCTTACGCAAAGCTGACAGGGGGTTATTGGGCGAGCTTGTGTTGAAGGGTGGTCGACGCCTGGCCGGCGGGGCTGTTCATGAGGTTGATCCCGAGCTTCGACAGCCAGGTCCCGGTCGACGGAGCGAACCCGATTACGAGATATGCCGTGAATATGAGCGCGACCCGGCGCAGGTTGAGGCTCTTGCCGAGCGCGGCCAGCGGCAGCACCCAGATGACGTACCAGGGCACGAGCCACGCGAGCGTCGCGACCAGCGCGAACGTCGACCAGCCCGCATCGGAGAGCCAGTCTCGGTTGCGCCGCAACAGCAGCGCGATCACGACGATCAGCGCGACGTTGGCGGCGCGCAGCAACCCCGGTGTCCCGCCCCCGACGCCGAGGATCAAGCCGATGATGTTGGGGACGCTCCAGGGCGTCAGGAGCGTGCTCTGGTCGACGAGGTTCGGGAGCGAGAGGCCGAACAGCGCCAGGTACATGGCCGCGAGCGGGATCGCGGCTAATGCCGCGCCGACCAGGATGTTCACGCGTCGGCGGTTCGTCATCACCCCGATCAGCAGGAACGGGAGCAGCAGGATCGCGGTGAACTTGACCGCGACGGCGATCATCACCGCGGCTCCGGCGGAGCGGTCGTGGCGGGAGAGCACGAGTGCGATCGCGGCGGTCGACGGGATCAGCATGAAGAAGTCGTTGTGGAACCCCGCGACCGCGAACATCAGATAGATCGGGTTCAGGGCGACGAACACGACCGCGAACCGGGGGTCACGCCCGAGCAGCCGCGCGCATTTCCACACGAGCCCGATGAACGCGAGGCTGGCGAGTACGGTGGCCACCTTGACGGTCCAGTACGCGTACGCCAGCGGGAGCGCCGCGATCAGATAGCTGCCGGCGGTGAACAGGGGCCCGTAGGGGCTGCGCAGGTTGTGCCAGGTGCTGAACCGATAGATCGGGTCGTGGAGCTCGGCCTGAATCACGTGCGTGTAGGGATTGAGGTGGTGCAACCCGCCGAGCCGGGCGTAGCCGAGGTAGTTGAAGACATCGGTCAGCGTCAGCGGTGGGCCCATGAGCAGGATCGCGTGCAGCACGAGTACGCACACGACGATCACGCGCATCGAGAGCGCCCGTACAGCGCCGACCGCCACGAAGTACGCGAGGCACATCCCGAAGAAGACGAAGCTCAGGCCAAGATCCGCCGCCGTGCTGTTGCTGAAGTTGAGGTCCTGGAAGAGTCCGTGAAGCGGACCGGCCTCCCAGCCGGGGAACGTTTGGACGCTGCGGGCGATCAGCGGTGTCGGTCCGGAGGTCGTGAACGCGACCACGAGAAATGCGCCGAAGACGATCGCGCCGAGTGCGGCGCGACCGGCGAGCGGGTGTAGGGCCACCCGGGGCCAGCGCAGGTGCAGACGCGCGCCCAGCGGAAGGCGCGGTATCGCAACCGTCGGGTCTCCATGCCCGGCGCCGGCACCGGCGACGGGTCCAGAGGCAAACGCGACGGCCGGGTCGGGGGCACTCGACTCCGGTCGCATGTACTGAAAATACTGCCCGGTAAGCGTTTTCTCGCGGTACATGTCTATGTTGAGATTGTGTTAAGGCGAATCCACGTCTCTCGGACGCCGGGGTGTCGCTGTCGTGGAGGCGCGCTTTCGCTCGTCGGCCGGTCCTAACATCCGCGCCCGTGAGCGTTGGCGCTCTTTCCCATCAGCGAGGAGCATCGCTGGGTAGCGGTGAGCGCAGTCTGATCGGTGCCCTCAGCTCGCCGGCCGCGCTCGCGGTCGCGGCGCTGACGGCCTTGGCGGCCGCCCTGCGGTTCGTCGGCATCGGCCATCAGGGCTTCTGGTTCGACGAGGGCAACACCGCCCTCCTCGTCCATTACTCGCCCGGCAAGATGCTGGGCCTGATCCCGCATTCGGAGTCCACGCCGCCGCTGTACTACTGCGTGGCCTGGGTGTGGGCGAGGTTGTTCGGCTATGGCGAGGCCGGCCTGCGGTCGCTGTCGGCCGTGTGCGGCGTCGCCACCGTGCCGGTCGCCTACATGGCCGCACGGAAGCTGGTCTCCGAGCGCGCCGGCGTGATCGCCGCCGCGCTCACGGCATGCAACCCGTTTCTGATCTGGTACTCGCAGGAGGCGCGCTCCTACTCGATGCTCGTGCTCCTGACCGCCGTCGCGTTGCTCGCGTTTGCCTATGCCCGCGCAACCCCGACGCCGCGAACGCTGGCGCTCTGGGTGGTGGCCTCCGGCCTGGCGCTGGCAACGCACTACTACGCGCTGCTGGCGATCGTCCCCCAGGCGATCTGGCTGCTCGCCTCGCACTGGCGCAGGCGGTCCGTGCAGATCGGCGTCGGCGTCGTCGCGTTGTGCGGGCTGGCGTTGATCCCGCTCGCGATCAGCCAGAACGGGACCGGCAACGCGAGCTGGATCGCGAAGATCGCCCTCGGCCCGCGGCTCGGCCAGATCATCCCCCAGTTCGTGATCGGCACCGGGGCTCCGGCATACGCCGTGCTCGAGCCCCTCGGCGCGGCGATGGTGGTGATCGGCCTGGTCCTGCTCGCGTTCCGCGCCGACCGCCTCGAGCGGCGTTCGGCGCTGGCGGTCGGGGCACTCGCCCTCGGCGGGCTGATCCTCAACCTCGTGCTCGTCGCCGTCGGCGTCGATGACCTGATCACGCGAAACGTGATCGCACTGTGGCTGCCGGCGGCAATCGCGGTGTCCGGCGGTCTGGGCGCGCGGCGTGCCGGCGTCGTCGGGATCTGCGCCGCTGCCGTTCTGTGCGCGACGGGGGTCGCCGCCGCGATCGGCGTGGCCTCAGATCGGAACCTCCAGCGCCCCGACTGGCGCGGAGTCGCTCGCGTCCTCGGTCCTCGCCCGGCGGCGGGCGGGCCCCAGCGGGCGATCCTGATCCAGCACTACCGGGATCTGCTCCCGCTGTCGCTGTATCTCCCGGAGCTGAACTTCTGGCGAAATCACCGCCCGGAGAGCGTGCGCGAGCTTGATGTCGTCTCGATCAGCGCGCCGCGGGAGCGGCTGTGCTGGTGGGGCGCGGCGTGCAACCTGACGCCGTCGCAGATGCAGAGCTCTTACCCGATTCCGGGCTTCCGCGAGGTGTGGCTGCGCCGCGCCTACCAGTTCACGATCATGCGCCTGGTCGCCGACAGGCCGATCGCCCTCACGCCCGCCGAGGTCTCGCGCGCGCTCACGACGACGACGCTTCGCCGCGACGAGCTGTTGATCCAGCGCTAGCGGCGGCGAGCCGCTCCACCTCCGCTGCGCCGAGTTCGCGGTAGGTGCCCGGACGCAGGTCTCCGAGCTCGAGCGGTCCGAACCGGATCCGCTCGAGCCGCTTCACCGGATGGCCCACGTGCTCGCACATCCGTTTGACCTGGCGCTTGCGTCCCTCGTGGATCGTCAGCTCGAGCGTGTCCGCCGCGAGCCGTTGCACGCGCGCCGGCGCCGTGCGGCCATCGTCCAGCTCCACCCCCGCTCGCAGCGCTCGTAGGACGCTGTCGCGAACGGGGGCGTTGGCGACCACGGCGCGGTAGCTCTTCTCGACCTCGAACCTCGGATGGGTCAGCCGGTGGGCGAGCTCGCCGTCGTTGGTGAGCAGGATCAGTCCCGTCGTATCGATGTCGAGTCGGCCAACCGGGTACAGCCGCAGCGGTGTCGGCACGAGGGACACGACCGTCGGACGGCCCTGGGGGTCGCGGGCCGTCGAGACGACGCCTAGCGGCTTGTTCACCGCGAACACGACACGGTCCGGTGCCGGCGCGACCGCCTCGCCGTCGAGCGCCACGTCGTCGGAGGGGCCGACCTCGCGCGCCGGATCGTTGACCACCACGCCGCCGACCGACACCCTGCCCGTCCGGATCAGCTCTTCGGTGGCCCGCCGCGAAGCGACGCCGGCGGACGCCAGGTACTTGGCGAGGCGCATCGCCCTGCCACCATAGAGAGCATGGATCTCAGCGTGGTCGAGGACAAGCTCAAGGAGCTGGACGAGCCGGCGTACCGCGCCGGGCAGATCTGGCGCTGGACGGCCCAGGGAGCGACGGGCTACGACTCGATGACGGACCTCCCGCTACGGCTCCGCGACCGGCTGGGCGCGGCCGTCCCGTTTACGACGCTCGCGCTCGAGCACGAGGCCGAGGCCAGGGATGGGACGGTGAAGGCGCTGTTCCTGACCCACGATGGGCGGCCAGTCGAGGCCGTGCTGATGCGCTACCGGGACGGACGACGATCGCTCTGTCTCTCGTCCCAATCCGGCTGCCCGCTGACGTGCACGTTCTGCGCGACCGGCCAGATGCGCTTCGGCCGCAACCTCACCACCTGGGAGATCCTCGATCAGGCGCTCCACTTCAGGCGGATCGATCGCGTCGACCACGCCGTGTTCATGGGGATGGGCGAACCGATGATGAACCTAGAGAGCGTCCTGGCAGCGTGCCGGCGGCTCCCCGACATCGGGATCACCCACCGCCGAACGGCGATCTCGACCGTGGGCTGGATTCCCGGGATCGAGCGCCTGGCGTCGGATCCGATGCCGGTGCGGCTGGCGCTTTCGCTGCACTCGGCCGATCCGGCGCTGCGCTCCGAGCTGATGCCTGTCAACGACCGCTATCCGCTCCCCGACGTGATCGCCGCCTGCGAGGCCTACTACGCGCGCAAGCGCCGCAAGGTGTTCATCGAGTACGTGATGCTCGCCGGCGTGAACGACTCGCACGTCCAGGCCGTCCAGCTCGCCGAGGCGCTCGACCGGCGCGTCTTCAAGGTCAACCTGATCCCGTACAACCCAACGGCCTCCCCTTACCGAGGGTCCAGCCCGAAGGCGATCGAGGCGTTCAGGGCCGAACTCGAGCGGCGCGGCCTCGACGCCACCGTCCGCCTGACCCGCGGACGGGAGATCGACGCCGCCTGCGGCCAGCTCGCGGCGCGCGCCGACCGCTAGGCCGTCGCTCGCGCCTCGCCCGCGCGCAGCAAGCGTTCCCGGAGCTCCTCCTCGAGCTCGGGCGAGGGATCGAAGGCGGCGGGATCCGACAGCTCATCGAGCGAGCCCAGGCCGAACAGGCGCAGGAAGAGCTCGCTCGTCCGGTACAGCACGGCCCCGAACTGCGACCGACCGGCCTCCTCGATCACGCCACGCTCGAGCAGCGTCGACGCCGCCGATTCGGCGTTCACGCCACGGATTCGCGCGATCTCCGGGCGCGAGACCGGCTGCAGGTAGGCCACGATCGCGAGCGTCTCGGCCTGTGCCGGCGTCAGTGGCGGCGTCCGCGGGCGGGCCAGCAGCCGCCTCGCCGCGGCCTCGGCGTCGGGATGGCTGCTCAGCGCCCAGCCTCCAGCGAGCTCGCGCAAGACCAGGCCGCGGCGCTCGAACTCGTAGTGCTCGCGCAGCCGCTCGAGCGCGGTGACCACCTCGTGCAACTCGGCGCCCGTCGCGTCCGCGAGCGCGGTCGCCTCGACGGGCTCGGAGGAGAGGAACAGGAGCGACTCGAGCGTCTGTTCGAGGCCGATCGTCATGCGGTCAGGCGAGTCGTCGCCCCGGCTGCCGCGGCCTCGATCGTGATCTCACCGAAAGGCTCGTCCTGGGCCCAGGTGAGCTCGCCCTGCTTGTACAGCTCCAACACCGCAAACAGCGTCACGGCGACCGTCACCCGATCTGAGCGCGCGACCGCCTCCTCGAACGTGAAGCTCCCCCGCCGGAGCAGCGCGCGCAGGTGGCCGAGCCGCTCGGCGACGGTCACCTTCGGAACGGAGATGTGGCGCAGGTCCACGGGCTCCGGGAGCGTCAGCAGGTCGCCGATCGCGAGCGCCAGCCGCCCGGGGTCATACACGGGGCCCGCGTCCTTCAGCGACGCCCGGCGCAGCGACGGTGGCGGCGGCGCGGAGCGGAACCGGAACCCTTCCTGGGCGACCAGCCGCTCCCGCAGGTATGTGGCGGCGGCGCGGTAGCGGTGGGCGTCGAGCAGCCGCGCGAGCAGCTCCTCGGCCGCCTCGCCTGGATCCAGATCGATCTCCTCGGCTTCCTCGCCGGGCAGCATCAGCCGCGACTTGAGCTCCAGCAGCGCGGCGATCAGCACCAGGAACTCGGTGGCCGCCTCCAGGTCGAGCTCGCCGCGCAGCTCGAGGTGGTCGATGTAGGAGATCACGACCTCGGCCAGGTCGACCTCGAGCAGGTCGACCTCCTCACGGAGGATCAGCGTCAGCAGCAGGTCGAACGGACCGGCGAACACGTCGAGGTCGAGCTCGAGGTCGATCAGGCGCATCGGCAGCGCAGACAGTAGCGGCGCTACCGGACCGGCCCGACGCCCATCGCCTGACGGACGTCGTTCAGCGTGTCCGACGCGATGGCATGGGCCTTTTCGGCGCCCTCCGCGAAGATCCGCTCGAGTCGCTGCTCGTCCGCGCGCACGTCGTTGTAGCGCTCGCGCACGGGCGCCAGATACTCCACCACGGCATCCGCCACGGCCTGCTTGAACCCCCCATATCCGGAACCGTCGAACTCGTGTTCCACCTCGTCCGGACCGGTGCCACGCACGGCGGCGAGGATTCCGATGAGGTTGGAGATCCCCGCCTTGTCGGGCCCCCGGACGACCTCGCTGCCGGAGTCGGTGACGGCCGAGCGGATCTTCTTGACGATCGTGTCCGGCTCGTCGAGCACGAGGACGGTGCCCTGCGGGCTGCCGCCGGTCGTCGACATCTTGCGGTCGGGGAACTGGAGATCCATGATCCGCGCGCCGACGTCCGGGACCCGGACCTCCGGCAACACCAGCGTCTCGCCGAACCGAGCGTTGAAGCGCTCTGCGACGTCGCGCATCAGCTCGACGTGCTGGCGCTGATCCTCGCCGACCGGCACTTCGTGGGCCCGGTAGGCGAGAACGTCCGCGGCCTGGAGGACGGGATAGAAGAACAGCCCCGCCGAGACCAGATCGCGCTGGCTGCCGGACTTCTCCTTGAACTGGGTCATCCGGTTCAGCTCGCCGAACGAGGTCACGCTCGAGACCAGCCAGGTCAGCTCGGTGTGCTCGTGGACATCACCCTGGCGGAAGAAGATGCAGCGATGGGGGTCGAGCCCGGCCGCCAGCAGGATCGCCGCCGTGTCGTACACGGCCTCACGGAGCAGGTCGGGCTCGTAGGCGACGGTGATGGCGTGCAGGTCGACAATGCAGTAGATCGCCTCGCCACGGTCCTGCCCGGCCACCCACTGCGCGATCGCGCCGATGTAGTTGCCCAGGTGCTTGCGGCCCGTGGGCTGGATCCCGGAGAAGATGCGCATGGGGCCGCCAGCGTATCTCGACGTGGCGGTGTGTCGCGTGGCGGTGCGAGCTTGGGCTATCGACTCTCGGCCCGCTGGCGCTGCGCGCCCGCAGCCCGGCGAGCGGTCGGCTCGGTAAACGGCGCCGGGAAGGGGGTGGGTGACGGCAGTCGACAGGCGCCGGCAGGCGCTTCTGCCTGCTTGATCGCCCAAATTGGGCCGCGCCGACGGAGTCCGGAGCGCTGACGCGGGTAGATGTGCCGGGGACGTGCCGAGATGTGGCGGGTTCGTGCCTGGAGTGTGTCGAGAATGTCACGGGGATGGTGCATAGCGCGTCAACACCGGCGCCACATCCGAGCCCTGTCGTATTGAGCACACTCCTCGTGCATAAGCCGCCAGGGCTCGCCATCCGGCGCAACATTGTCGTGTTGTGCATCACCGGAGAACGCGATCGCGCCCTTCCTGCCCCCTTCCCCAGCGCCCGTTTACCGGGCCGCCCGCCAAGGAGGGCTGCGGGCGCGAAGCGCCCGCGGGCCAAGGGTCGACGGCCATCGAGCAAACGGCCGCGACAGACAAACGCCACCGCAAAAGCCGAAAGGGAGCGCCATGCGCGCCCCCTGAATCACTCAGTCAGCGCGCCGGCGCTCTGGCCCGCCGAGGGGAGCGCCGGCGCCGGACTGCGGTCCTTCGCGAGCAGCCAGGCGGCGACGATACCGGCGACCGCGCCACAGGCGTGGGCCTGCCAGGAGATCCCGTAGTGGGGCACGAGGCTCGACAGCAGCGCGCCACCCCAGACCACGGCGACGAGCACCCCGATCAACGCCTCGACCGCGCTGCGGTCGAACAGTCCGCGCGTGAGCAGATACGCCGCGTACCCGAACACGACGCCGCTGGCTCCAATGGTGCTGACGCCCGCCGGCGCGATCAGCCACGTTCCGAGGCCACCGACGACGATCACGATCCCGGTCACGATCGCCAGCCGCGCCGCTCCCTGCAGGGCGATGATTGCGCCCATGAACAGGAACGGGATCGTGTTCGAGATCAGGTGGGCGAAGCTCTCGTGCAGGAACGGCGAGGTGATGACGCCCCACAGCCGATCGAAGTCCCGTGGAAAGATGCCGTCGCGGTCCAGGTGGTTGGAATCGAGCGTGTTGATCACCTCGATCACCCACATCAGTCCGACGATCCCGATCAGCAAGGCGAGACCCTCGCGCTGCGTCTGGCCCGAGCGGGCTGGGAGCTTTTGGCTCATGAGCACAGGATGGCACGTGGCCACGTGCGCGAGACGAAGATGCAGGTAAGAGCGGAGGCCCGCCTCGCGCTACCCCGCCGGAGCGACGCCGGCATCCGAACCGCCGTCGAGCGCCTCGACGGCGACCGCCAGCGCCACCTCTGCGCGCTCGCGCAGCGACGGCCCGAGGACGAACTCCTCGGGGGTGTGCGCGCCACCGCCACGCGGCCCGAGGCCGTCGATCGTGAGCGGGATCGTCGCCGCGAAGTGACTCGCATCGCTCGCCCCGCCGCGGCTCACGCCGATGATCGAGCGCCCGAGCCGCTCGCCGGCGCGTTCGAGGACGGCCGCGGTCGCCCTCTCGGAGTCCATCGCGGGCCACCGACGCTCCATCGTCGGCTCGAGCGCGACGCCGGCGATCTCCGGCGGGATCGCGGCGAGCACCGAGTCGAACGCCTCGAGCCGGTCGGCGCGCATGTCGAACACGAGCTCGCCCGACGCGGGGACCACGTTCAGCGCGTCGCCGGCGCGCATCCGGGTCGGCACGACGCTCAGCCTGTCGCTACCGCGCGGATCGTGGTGCTCGGCGAGCAGCAGGGCCGCCCGTGCCAGCCCGAGCAGCGCGTTGCGCCCCTGATCCGGAGCGCTGCCCGAATGGGCCGCTCGGCCGGCGGCGCCGAGCCGCAGGGTACCGGCCGCCTTGCGGCGCACCACGACACCCTCGTGGCCGTCGATCGTCCGCTCGCCCGCCTCGAAGCAGAGGCAAGCGTCGTAGCCCGCGAAACGCCCGACGTGGGCGAAGTCGGCCGTTCGCCATTCCTCATCGGTGACGAGCAGTACCGCGAGCTCCGCGAACGCCTCCGGGCGGGCGGACAGGGTGCGGGCCACGCCGAGCGCGAGCACCACGCCCCCCTTCATGTCACAGGCGCCGGGGCCGTAGAGGTGATCGCCGTCCCGACACAGCGGCACGTGTGATCCGTGGCTGATGACGGTGTCGAGGTGCCCAAGCAGCATCAACCTGCGCGAGCCCGTTCCCGAGATTCGCGCGATCAGGTCCGGGGCGCTGTTCGGTGTCGAGCACGGCACCCGCTCGATCGCGGCGGACGACGGCAGCAGCGCCGCGCACACCGCGGCCGCTTCCTCGGCGCCGGGGATATCGCCGGAGGGAGACGAGATGGCGACGAGCGCCTCGAGCTCCCGATCGGCCCCAGCCGCGATCTCCGCTGCGCCCTCGGCGATGATGCTCACGGACCGGCTAGAGCGGTTGTCTGACGACGGGGTGGCGAGCGGCAGCGGCCTCGTCGAGCCGCCGGACAGGCGTGGTGTACGGCGCGTTCAGCGCCACATCGGGATCCTCGCGCGCCTCGCGGAGGATCTCGGCCACGATCTCGGCGAACCGGTCGAGCGTCTCCTTGGTCTCGGTCTCGGTGGGCTCGATCAGCAGCGCCTCCTCGACGATCAGCGGGAAGTAGACCGTCGGCGGGTGGACTCCGAAGTCGAGCAGTCGCTTGGCGAGGTCGAGCGTCTTGACGTGCAGCTCGTGCTTCATCGGCGCGCCGGAGAGCACGAACTCGTGCATACAGAGACGGTCGTAGGCGGCGGGCAGGAGCTCGAGCACTCCCTCGCGCCGGAGCCTGGCGAGCAGGTAATTCGCGTTCAGGACGGCGACCTCTGAGACCTCCCGCAGACCCGAGGCTCCGAGTGAGCGGATGTACGCATAGGCGCGGACGAACACCCCATAGTTGCCCTGGAAGCCGCGGAGGCGCCCGATCGACTTCGGGCGGTCATATTCGAGATCGAAGTAGGGGGCCGAGGTCCCGTTTCCCCCACTGTCACGCCGGACGACCTGCGGCCGGGGCAGGTAAGGCTCGATGCGGTCGGCGACCGCGATCGGGCCGGCACCCGGGCCACCTCCTCCGTGGGGCTGGGTGAAGGACTTGTGCAGGTTGAAGTGCACGATGTCGAAGCCCATGTCTCCAGGACGCGAGATCCCCATGATCGCGTTGAGGTTGGCGCCGTCGTAGTACAGGGTCGCCCCCACCGAGTGGACGATCTCGGCGATCTCCTCGATGCCCGGCTCGAACAGGCCCAGCGTCGACGGGTTGGTGAGCATCAGGCACGCGACGTCATCGTTCGCTTTGGCGCGAAGATCGTCGAGGTCGACGTTGCCGTGCTCGTCGGTACCGATATGCACGACCTCGTAGCCCGCCATCGTCACCGTCGCCGGGTTGGTGCCGTGGGCCGTGTCGGGCGTGAGGACCTTTGTCCGGTTCTCGCCGTGGTCCTCGTGGAAGGCGCGGGTCAGCAGCACGCCCGCGAGCTCGCCGTGCGACCCGGCCGACGGCTGCAGCGACACGTGGGGCAGGCCGGCGATCTCCCCCAGCGACCCCTGCAGCCGCCACATCAGCTCGAGCGCGCCCTGCGCGCGGCTCGGATCCTGGAACGGATGCAGCTTCGCGTGGCCCGGTAGCGCCGCCACGCGCTCGTGCAGCTTGGGGTTGTGCTTCATCGTGCACGAGCCCAGCGGGTAGAAGCCGGTGTCGAGATCGAAGTTGCGCTTCGAGAGGCGGTTGTAGTGGCGGACGATCTCCGGCTCCGCCACCTCCGGAAGGCGCGGCGGCTCGGCGCGCCGCTGCTCTGACGGCAGCAGATCGTCCAGCGGTCGCTCCGGCACGTCGAGCGGGGGCGCCACAAATGCCCGTCGCCCCGGCTTCGAACGCTCGTAGATCGTGAGCTGGTCGTCGGCGGCGCTGATCATGCCCGCACCTCGTTCCCCACCCGCTCGGCCGCGACGGCCGACCCGAGTACGTTCACCAACCGATCGATGTCGGCCCTTGTCCGTCGTTCGGTCAGGGCCACGAGCAGACCCTCGCCGAGCTCCGGATAGTCTCGACCCAGTGGATACCCAGGGTTGATCCCCTGCTCCCGGCAACGGGCGATCACCTGCTCGACGGGCGCCCGCAGCGCGACCGCGAACTCACGCACCACGGGCTGGTCGTGCACCGGCGACACTCCGTCCAGCGCCAATAGCTGCTCGCGGGCATAGGCGGTCCGTTGGAGCATCAGCTCGGCGAGCTCGACGATCCCGCGGCGCCCGAGCCAGCTGAGGTAGATCACGCCGGCGAGCGCGTTCAGCGCCTGTGCGGTGCAGATGTTCGACGTGGCGCGCTCGCGCCGGATGTGCTGCTCGCGCGTCTGGAGCGTCAACACGAAGCCGCGCTTGCCGTCGACGTCCCGGGTCTCGCCGGCGATCCGGCCGGGCATCCGGCGCATCAGCTCGTCCGTGACGGCGAAGAATCCAAACGAGGGCCCACCGAAGTCGAGCCGGTTGCCGAGCGTCTGGCCCTCGCCGACCGCAATGTCGACGCCACACTCGCCCGGGGTTCGCAGCAGCGCCAGCGGGAGCGGGTCGCACGCGCAGATCGTGAGCGCCCCCGCGGCGCGGGCACGGCCGGCGATCGAGCTCAGGTCCTCGACCGCGCCGAGGAAGTTCGGCTGCTGGACGATCACCGCGCTCACACCCTCGTCGAGCGCGGGCAGCTCCGTCAGGCCGCCCTTCATCGGAGCCTCGACCACGTCCATCCCCCACGCCCGCGCCAGCGTCCGCAGCGTCTCGCGCGAGTGCGGGTGCACGCCGCGGGAGACGACGAACCGGTCCCGCCCGCGGGCGAGCTTGGCGACATAGCCGGCGGCGCCGACGGCGCTGGGTCCTTCGTAGACCGAGGCGTTCGAGATCGGCAGACCGGTCAGCTCCGAGATCGCTGTCTGGTACTCGAACATCGCCTGAAGCCCACCCTGTGAGATCTCGGGCTGGTACGGGGTGTAGGGAGTGAGGAACTCCGAGCGCAGGATGATCGAGTCGATCAGCGCCGGGATGTAGTGGTCGTACATGCCGGCGCCCACGAACGACAGCTCGTCGTCCGTCGAGACGTTGCGCCCCGCCAGCGCCCGCAACTCCTCGAACACCTCCTGCTCGGAGAGCCCCTCGTCCAGCGCGAGCGCCTCGCGCATGCGGAGGCTCTCTGGAATGTCGGCGAACAGCTCATCGATCGATTCCACGCCGATCTCCGCCAGCATCTCGAGCCGGTCGGCGTCGGTGGCGGACGTGTACCTGGTCACGAAAGCGTGCCCTCGTAAGTTTCAGCATCCATCAGCGAACTCGTCTCCGAGGCGTCGGTCAGCCTCACCTTGACCAGCCATCCCTCGCCGTAAGGATCCTCGTTGATGATCTCCGGGCTCTCGGCGAGCGCCCCGTTCACCTCCACGACCTCCCCCGAGAGCGGCGCGAACACGTCCGAGACTGCCTTCACGGACTCGACCTCGGTGTATGGCTCGTCCTTGCTGACCTGCGTGCCGACCTCGGGCGGGTCGAAGAACACGACCTCGCCGAGCGCGTCCTGCGCGTACCAAGTGATCCCGAACGTCGCCGAGTCGCCATCCACGCGAGCCCAGTCGTGCTCCGGGTGGTACAGCAGCTCGGCGGGATAGCTGGGGTCGGCCATGTCTCAAGCTCCTTTTCGCGGTTCGTTTGGCCGGTGCAACGGCTTGCGCTCGACAATCGCGGGCCGCTTCGTGCCCCGAACATCGATTTCGATCCGCGTCGTGGGCTTGGCCTCCTCGGCGGAAACGTATGCCATCCCGATGCCCCGTTCCAGGCATGGCGAGAACGTTCCGCTCGTCACCACGCCGCCTCCGATCACCGGGTTGCCCTGACGCGCGATCCCGGGACCGTCGATCACGAACGGCACGAGCTTCTCGGCGGTTCCCTGGGCGCGCGCGCGAGCGACGGCCTCGGCCCCGATGAAGCCGGTCCGCTCCTTGCAGCACCAGCCGAGGCCCGCCTCGATCGGCCCCCGATCCTCGCTGAGGTCGTTGCCGTAGAGGTGGAAGCAGACCTCCAGGCGCAGCGTGTCGCGCGCGCCGAGGCCGACGGGCGTGGCCCCACCCTTAAGCAGCGCGTCCCAGACCGCCGGAGCGGCGTCGGGGGCGAGCAGCAGCTCGACGCCGTCCTCACCCGTGTAGCCGGTGCCGGCGACGAGCGCCCCCGCGCCGGCGACGGAGCGATCGCAGCAGTGAAATCGCGACGGCAGATTCCCGTCCGCGAGCCCGCCCACGAGCTCGCGCGCCCGCGGTCCCTGGACCGCCAGCATCGCAAAGCTCTCGTGGCAGTCGAGCACGTCGACGTCGAACTCCGCCGCGTGCGACTGCAGCCACGCGAGATCCTTGTCGTGGTTGGCCGCGTTGGTGACGGTCAGGAAGGCGCAGTCGGCTAGCCGGTAGGTGAAGAGGTCGTCCAGCACGCCGCCGTCCTCGCGGCACATGACGCTGTACTGGGCGCCACCCTCGGGAATCCGGCGCACGTCGTTGGAAAGCGTCCGCTGGAGGAACTCGGCCGCCTGCGGGCCCCTGATCTCGACCTCGCCCATATGCGAGACGTCGAACACCCCGACGTCGCGGCGCACCGCCAGATGCTCCTCCCGTATGCCCTCGTACTGGATCGGCATCTCCCAACCGGCGAACGGCACCAGCTTCGCCCCAGCCGCCACATGCCGCTCGTACAGCGGGGTGCGGCGCAGGTCAGTCGAAGCAGCTGAGGCCACGCGCTGAGGCTAGTACACGGCGCGGAGCGCGGGAGGCTGAGAGGGCGTCACGGCACAGGCCCGTGAGGCTGCTTAGGCGTCACGGCGCGCGCGGCGGGTCACGTCGCGGTCGTTGCGACCTGCGCCAAACCCTCACTGACGGCGCGTGGTGACCCGACACGTGCGACGGTGACGCCTACCGACGGCGCGCGTGGCGGCGGCGCACATCGGGAGCTACCTGCACGGTTCCCCTGTAGATCGATTGCACGACGCTGAAGACCGGCTTGAGCGCCCCCGACAAGCTGACCAGGCCCTTCTGCACGTACGGCGGCGTCCCGAGCGGATCGCCTCCGGTCCAGCCGGGCCGAGCGGCGAAGTCCTGGAGCGCGAACCAGATTGCGCCGGAGAGCCACGGCTTGCTCGCGAACACGGTCAGGTGGAACGCCGCCTGGTTGGTCTGGTTCTGATAGGTGCCCCGCTCCTCGACCGGACCGTTCCGGCTCCCCTCGAAACCGAACTCGCTGACGAAGACCGCCTTCGTCGGATAGCAGGAGCGCAGGTAGTCGAGGAACGGACTGAGCGAGTCGCGATCATCGGTCGACCCGCCGCCGGCGTCGAACCAGCCGAAGTACTCGTTGAAGCCGAGTATCTGCAGCGGCTTGTACGCCGACGTGCACGCGACGCCCGGCCAGTCGCTGATCGCCATGCCGACGGGGCGGGTCGGGTCCAGCTTGTGAGCGAGCGCCACGGCCCCGGCGATATACGTCGCCTCGGCATGGGTGGCTGGTGTCGGGAGCTCGTTGGCGACGCTCCACAGCAGGATCGACGGGTGGTTCTGGTTGGTGAGGATGTTGTTCGTCAGCACCGAGTGGGCGTACATGAGCCAGGCGGGTTGATTGAGGTACCGGCTCGCGACACCCCACGCGGGGATCTCGTTCCACAGCAGGACGCCGTCCTGGTCGGCCATCTCCTCCATCTCCGGACTGAGCGGGTAGTGGGCCCGGATCAGGGTCGCGCCGACCTCCTGGACCCACCCCATCAGCTGGTGCATCTGGGCGACGTCGAGCGCGGCGCCGTACCCCTGAGCCTGTTCGTGGAGGTTCACTCCGCGCAGGTCGAGGAGGTGGCCGTTGAGCGTCAAGCGGCCGTCGGAGGTGACCGCGATCGTCCGAATGCCGCTGTAGGTGAAGTAGCTGCCGAGCTTCCTGCGCTTGGCGTCGAAGGCGGTGAACGTCGCGTTGTAGAGAGACGGATGGCCCGGGGCCCACAGCCGCGGGTGCCTGATCGTGGCCGTCGCCTGGGCCGTCCAGGTGCCGTGAGGCGCGATCGTGTCCGAGCCAAAGTTCAGCCGAGCCCGGCCGTAGGTGCCGATCAGCGAAACCTTCTGCCGCGCTCCGGTCACGTTGCGCACGAGCGCCTGGTCCTCGATCGTCGCCGAGCAGGTCGGACAGCCCTGGACAGGCCTGACCTGGACCTGGGATATGTCAACGCGCTGCGCCGTGCGGAGGTAGACGTCGCCGAGGATCCCGCCGAAGTTCCACCAGCCGCCGCCCGGCCCGGGCGGCAGGTCGGCGCCCGTGCGGCGGTTGTCCACGCGCACGATCAGCCGGTTAACCCCCGGTTTCAGCCCCTTGAGATCGAACTCGAACGGCAGGTACGCGCCCGCGTGGGTCCCGAGCCGGCGGCCGTTCAGCCACACGGTCGCGTGGTAATCGATCGAGTCGAAGTGGAGGATCCAGTGGCGGTACCTGCTGGGGACATACCGCGAGAACGCGCCGCTGGTCGGGAGCGTGAAGTCCTTGCGGTACCAGTAGACGTAGCCGGACATGCTCAGCGACGAGAGATCGTTCGCGTTGTAGGAGTTCGGCATCGTTACCGGCGACCAGCCCTCCGTCGAGGCGACGTCGCGCCACCAGCCCGCCGACTGGCCGAGGTCGGCGAAGTCGGGGCGCGACAGCCACTCGCCGCCCAGCAGGTAGCGACCGCTCTGGCCGTCGCGGTAGAGCGCACCCGGGGTCGGCGGCTGAGCGATGTAAACCGGGCCCTGCGCGTGCGCCAGCGCGGGCAACGCGAGCGTGAGCGCCGCGCACACTGCGCCGGCGCGGACCAGCCTGCGGCACCGCTCAGCGATGGCCATGCTTGCCCTTCCGTCGCTTGGGCTTCGGCGGGTGCTTGATCCTGATCCTCACGACGACCGTCGTCGCGTTGCCGGCGCGGTCGGTGACGATCACCGTGATCCGGTAGCGACCGACTCGCTTGTAGACGTGGAACCTGGTGCCGTGCTTGACGAGCGTGCTGACCCCATCGCCCCACCGGACCCGGACCGATTTGATTCCGGAGGCGTCGGCCGCGGGAATGCCGACGGCGTCCGTCGCACGGATCCGGATGCGGACCGCGGAGCCCGGCGTGCGCTTACCGGTCAGCCTGACCTTCACGCTGGGGGCGATCGTGTCGACGAACACACGCGCGGTGTTGTCGGTGCGACCGACTCCGGCAGGATTCAACGCCGTCACCTGCCAGGTGTGAGGGCCCTGAGAGAGCGGCACCGGGAACTGGGCCGTGGGCAGCTGGATCGAGGTTCCGGTCGTCTGTCCGACCTGGACGCCGTCCACCGTCACGACGTAGCGGAGCGGTCCCCACAGCTCGCGCGACGCCGACCAAGACAGCTTGGGCTCGACGCTGCGGGCGTAACGGGACCGCTTCAGCGCGCCGAACGACCCGGGCGGCTGATACAGCTGCGCGACGACGATCGCCCGCGACCCCGCCTGGCCCTGGACCCAGGCGGCCACGGCGTCGGCGGCGCCGTCCCCCTCGGTCAGGAGCCCATCCGCCGCGTCGGTGGGGCCCATGCTCGGCGACGAAAGCACCTCCTCCGGGCCAAAGCTCGTGCCGTCGAAGAAGCGTGCGTGAATCTCCGGGTTGGCTCCCGCGAGCTGCTCCTGCCAGGCGATCAGCGCCGAGTGCAGTCCGGCCGGAGTCGGAGCCGCGAACGGCTGCGAACTGTTTGGGAGGCTGTCGAGCTCAGAGACCGCGCCCGGAGTTTCGTTGTTTCTCAGGCGCATCTCGATCAGCTCGTTGGACGTCTCCCGGGCCGAGGTCACGAACCCCTCTCCGTATTCGCCCGCCGAGACCTGCGGATCCTCGGCGCCCTCGGCCCCGGGCGTCGTCAGCCCGTCCGGCCCCGCGAGGATGTCGTAGATCCCGCCGCGCAGCCGTCGCATCAGCACGCGCGACTGCTGTTGCGAGCCGTTCGCGAGCACTTCGTTGAACGCGACGGCGACGTACGAGGAATCGCCACCGCTCCCGATCACCGGATCAGACGCCGAGACCTCGTTCCACCCGTTCAGCGATGGGATGTCGGCCTGCTCGTAGGCGATGCCGGGGCCGGTCCCGCCCGGGGGAATTCCCCACACCCGTCGGGTGTAGATGTGCCCGTGCTCGCCCCACACGAGGATTCCCACGCCGTCGCCGGCGGCGGCGACCGCCGGCCGGCCCGTGCCGGTTCCAGCGTCGTCTCCCGGGGTCGCGTTGAACGCCCCCGGCTCCAGTCCCCAGTTGCCCTGGTAGTAGTAGGCGCAGCGGACGTCGTGGCCCGAGCCGTCGGCGGCGGTAAACGCCAGGTAAGCCTTGCTCAGGTTTGTGATCGCGATCGCCGGGTTGCTGGCGCCCGTGGCGAGCACGATGGGCGGCGTGTACGAGGACCCGGTGCTCGCCCGGTCGACCACGTACAGCTGACCGCCGTTGATGAACGCGACCAGCAGCAGCCCGCCGTTGCCGGCGGCGATCACCGGCTGTGAGGAGGCACCGGAGAGCCCTGCGTCGACTCGCTGGGGAGGTTGGAATGTCCCCGTCAGGCGGGATACGAACACGTGCTGCACGCCGCCCACGTCCTTGAGATAGACGACGCCGCCGGTTCCGTCGTGCGCCACCGAGATCCCGGACAGCCCCACGATGTTTGCGCTGGGTCCGTCGAGGATGGTCGGCGGGGCGGGGCTCGGGGGCTGCGCCCGGGCTGCCGCGGGTAGCGCCGCCGCCGCCGCGCAGGCAGCGAGAATCGTCGCCGCGAGCGCCCTGCACGCGGTGTGGCGGATGCGCACTGCGCTACGCATCCGCGAGCAGTCCACCTGCACCTTGCAAATTGCTGTCGGCCGCGGGTTTGACAGACGTAGAACAGATCAGCGCGCCGGAGGTTGCGGCGCGCGTCTTAACGTCGCGTTGCGCCGAGATTGCGCCACGACGACCCCGGACTCTAAGACTGATCGGGACCGTCGGACCGCGGCTAGCGGTCTTTGAGGAACGACGGGATGTCGATCTCGTCGTCGCGGATCTCGAGCGAGGACCGCTGCCGATCGTCCATCGTGACGTCCCGGTCGCGCCGGGCGCGCCGCGTGGTTTCGCGCGCGGTGCTCGGCATCGGGCCGCCGTGGTCGAAGCCGGTGGCGATCACCGTGACCCGGACCTCGTCGCTGAGCGAATCGTCGATCACGGCGCCGAAGATGATGTTCGAGTTCTGGTCGGCGGCGCTCTGCACGATCTCGGCCGCCTCGTTGACCTCGAAGAGCCCGAGGTCGTGCCCACCCGTGATGTTGAGGAGGATCCCCATCGCGCCCTCGACCGACTCCTCCAACAGCGGGGATGAGATCGCGACCTTCGCCGCTTCCGCCGCGCGGTTCTCTCCGCTGGCGCTCCCAATTCCCATAAGCGCGGTCCCGGCATCGTGCATGATCGTGCGAACGTCGGCGAAGTCGAGGTTGATCAGACCGGGAATCGTGATCAGGTCGGTGATGCCCTGCACGCCCTGACGGAGCACGTTGTCGGCCTCGCGGAACGCGTCGAGGATCGTCGTGCGCCGCTCGACGATCGCGAGCAGCTTCTCGTTGGGGATCACGATCAACGTGTCCACGTTCTCGCGCAGCTTCTGGATCCCGTCCTGGGCCTGGCGCGCGCGCTGGGAGCCTTCGAACGCAAACGGCCTGGTGACGACGCCGACGGTCAACGCACCGATCTCGTTCTTGGCGATCTCGGCGATCACGGGGGCCGCTCCGGTACCGGTACCGCCGCCCTCGCCGGCCGTGACGAATACCATGTCGGCGCCCTTCAGCGCCTCCTTGATGTCATCGCGCGACTCGGCCGCCGCTCCCTGGCCGATCTCCGGATTGGCGCCGGCGCCGAGGCCCTTCGTGAGCTCGTGGCCGATGTTGAGCTTGATGTCCGCGTCGCACATCGCGAGCGCCTGGGCATCGGTGTTGCACGCGATGAATTCGACCCCGCGCAGGCCGGCGTCGACCATCCGATTTACGGCATTCGTTCCGCCGCCGCCGACTCCGACGACTTTGATGACTGCGAGGTAGCTACCGCTTTCCATGATTACCGTCCGACCCTCAAGATAGGCTTGAGTGTTTCTCCTAGGGTTCGCTGATAGCGGGAGTTTTGCACGTTATGGCTTAGCGATGCGAGGAGTCAATGGATCGTCCGCCGGCGCAACGTTTGTTGCAGATCGCTGAAGTCTCGATGAGCGTCAGAGAGTTGGCGAATTTCCACCATAACCCTCAACCAGAGCTTCACCCTCCGGAAGGTGTCGTCGCCGTCGTCGTCGCGGTCGTCGCCGTGACACCCGAAACGGCGCCCTGGGACGCGGACGACGCCGAGCTCTGGATCGCTCCGGCGGCGGGTCGCTGCGGATCCGTTACGTCGATGTACTCGGTACCGTCTGAGCCGCTGTTGGCCAGTACGGCCGCCGCCGCGGCCCACTTCCCCCCGAGGTCGCTCGCATCGCCGAAGTAGATGCTCGGCCCGTCACGCAGCTGGGCCTCGAGCCCGTGCGCAGCGGTCGAGCTCGCCTGGGCCACATGTGGGAGTAGCTGATACGGCGCTGCCGCGAGCAGCGCCACGACCTCGAGCCCTTCGCCCTTCGTGACCCGCGTCCCTCCGGGCGGCGCCGGCAGCGAGATCGTCGGCAGCTTCGACGTGGTGGCGGCGTCGTGCAAGAGCACGCCATCGCTGGCGACGGCGATCGTGCGCCCTCCCACCTCGATCTCCCCCACCGGGATCTCCTCGGTAACCCGGATGCGCATGCCGTGCGGAAACTGGGTGCTGACGCTCAGCGACTTGACCACCGGATACGGCGCGACCGCGGTGTTGAGCTGGCCGTTGTTGACGTCGAGCGTGGTCATGTTGTGAGCTGCGAGTGTCAGCGCCGACCGGATCCGCCCTGCGTCTGGACCGCTCACGCCGGTGATCGTCACGCGGCGCACGGCGACCAGCGAGGAATCGCGCAGCCACAGCCAGCCGCCCGCGAGCAGCGCGATCACGAGCGCCACGGCCGCGATCAGCCGCGGACCGGGCAGTCGTATCGCGCGCCGCCGAGCCGACCTGCGGCGTTGGCCGCCGAGCCGGCCCTCGGCGATCATGCCCGCTTCCAATCGGCCGGGAATTCGACGGGACCGAGCGCCTGGACCTCGGCCTCCAGCTCCACGCCGAATCGCTCGATCACCCGCCGGCGGCCCTCGGCCATCACCGCGACTACGTCCGCGGTCGTGGCGTCGCCGTGGTTCTCGATGAAGTTCGCGTGCTTGGCAGAGAAGCCCGCGCCTCCGATCCGCAGGCCGCGGCAACCGGCAGCGTCGAGCAGCTGGCCCGCGGTGCGGCCGTCCGCGCGCGGGTCGGCCGGGTTCTTGAAGGTCGAGCCGAACGTCTTGATCCCCGATGGCTGGGCCGCCTTGCGCCGCGCGCGCATGTCGGCGAGCGTCGCCTTGACCTCATCGGGCGCCGCCGTCCCGAGCGAGAACGAGGCGCGGGCGACGACCTCCCCCGGGCTCAGGTTGGAACGGCGATAGGCGAAGTCGAGCGAGTCCGGGCCACGGCGCCGGGTGCCCGCCGCGCTCACGACGTCGACCCATTCGAGTACGCGCGCCAACTCGCCGCCGTACGCGTTGGCGTTCATCCGCACGGCGCCACCGACCGTCCCGGGGATGTTGACGCCGAACTCGATCCCCGTCAGTCCCGCCTTGGCCGCGCGCGCCGAGACGGCGGGCAGGCGTGCGCCGCCCCCGCACCGTATGCCGGTGCCGCTGAGTTCGATCTCGGCCAGTTCCTTGTCCAATTTCACTACGAGTCCGCGGACTCCAGCGTCCGCTACCAGGAGGTTCGACCCAGAGCCGACGACCCCTACCTCGAGTTCCTCCTCCGCGGCCCAGACGAGCAGCTCCTCGAGCTGCTCGATCGCACCGGCGCGCGCAAAGAACTCGGCGGATCCGCCGGTACGGATCGTGGTCAGACGCGAGAGCGGGTACTCGCGCTGGAGGCCCGAGGACGGATCAGCCATCGATCCAGGGTAAATGGACGATCGGCGGTCCAGCGCCCGGTATGCGGGCAGGGCGCTGTCGACTTGAGGCTTGCGGGCGCTCCTACCTGGCCGCTGCGCGACCGCGGCTGTCGCGGCTGGGCGGCCAGGTAAACGGCGCCGGGAAAAGGGAGTGAGGGCGGCTCTGGGTACCCGACTGGGGAGTCCAGATGGTGCCTAACACGACAACACCGCCGCGAATCCCGAGCCCTGTCGTATTCAGCACGCTCCTCATGCGTAAATCGACAGGGCTCGGCTCTCGGTTGTCGTGTTGTGGGGTTGGTGCCGCGCGGCGCTGATTCGGCGCAGACGCGGCAGGTGCGGGCTTTCACATGGACGGCGGCGGCCGGTTCGGCGAGGACTCCCGCGCAGCGGCGCACCTGCTGAGCGGTTGGCTCGACGTACGGCGCAGATAACCGGCGAGCCTGGCTCAGGGAGCTCAGCTCGCACCGCCCGCTCAGCCCCCACCGCCGACTCAAGCCGCTCGACGGTCTTGGGCCCAGGAAGCGGCCACGCCTTAGACGACCCCCGACGGAGGGTGTACCCCCCGAGAGTCCGAAACGAAACGCTGCGGTTGCTAGGCTGCTTGCGTGGGGCCGGTGGTGGTGTTCCTGAGCATGGGCCGGTGCGGTACCCAATGGCTCGCGGCCACGTTCGCCGAGCTGTATGGCGAGTCAGCGGAAGTCGAGCACGAGCCATTAAACGCTCGGTACTGGCCGCGCCGGTTCTTTCGCTCCTTCGCGAACGCTGAGGCGATCCTCGAGCTACCTCAAGTCGCGGCGCACGTCGAGCGTGTGGCCAGGAGCGACTACTACGTCGAAACGGGATGGCCGGTGCTCGCAGCACTTCCAATGCTGGCCGCCCGGTTCCCTGACCGTCTGCGAATCGTTCACCTCACACGACACCCCGTGCCGTCGGCTCTATCTTGGCTATCGCACAACACCTGGCCCGGCGGACCGCCACACGAGATGACCCGGCTTGCTGTGCTGAGGCCAACCGATCCCAACGTATTTCAACCGCACTACGCCCGGGAGTGGCACCGACTCAGTCCCTACGAAAAATGCCTCTTCTGGTGGACCGAGGTGCATATGATGGGGCTCGAGTTCCCCACCCTGAAGCCCGAAATCCCGTTGGTTCGAGTGCAATCGGAGAGACTCCTGGCCGGCGATCGAACGGAACTAAGCAAGATGCTCGAGCTCATGGAGCTCGACTGGGACGAGCGCTGGGTTGCGCGCGCGGGCCACCGGATCGACCGCTGGCACCACCAGACCGATCGAGCCTTTGATCCATATCGGATCTCGCGGCACCAACAAACCCTCCGCACAGCACGCCAGCTCGGCTACGAGCCATTGGACATCGATCGCGCGGCCCTTGATCGCCGGTATAAGCTCGCCGACAGCCGAATGGAGGAGCGCGGGCCTGCCCTGGCCGCGTACAACTTTGGGATCCTGTTGGAGCAGTGTGGTGACGTAGAACGCGCGGAGGCGGCGTACCGCCGTGCCGACGAACGCGGACTTGCGGCGGGCGCGTACAACTTCGGGGTCCTGCTGGAGGAGCGTGGTGAGGTGGAGGGCGCGAAGGCCGCCTACCGTCGCGTAATTCAATCAGGCGATTCCGATCCGGCGGCTCGAGCAAGGGAAGCGCTCGAGAGATTGACCAGCTGACATAACCTGCGATCGCCCCGCCTCGAGCGCGCGACCGAGTATGCGCTGATGGCCAACCATCACGCGCTTATGCAAGATGGTCATCCGTCAGCTCCGAGCGTCATGCGCCTCATCAAGCACCGAACAACCATCAACAGAATGGGCTTCCCTAATCCTGGAGCACCGTGCATCGACAGAACGACAGCCTCACAATGGGTCCGTGGTCATATATCGACTAACGACGGCGCTGACGAGGTTGGGATGGGGCTTCGGTCCGTCCTGGCGCAATTCCGCCTGACCGCGAGTCCGGACGAGGACGCGCTCTGATGTCGTCCCCAGGACACGCGCGCGCGTATCAGGCGACCGAGCGCTCCGGCCACCGCGATGAAGCCGAGCGCCGTGCATTAGCCCACACGCGGACACTATGCCATCCCGGGACCGTATAGGCGGAACGCAACCTCGGCGTGTCGTAGCCCTCGGAGGGGTCGGAGGCGATGCGCACTCCGTTGGTCTTACGATCCTTCGGCACGCGCTTACCGCTTCGGGGCTAGACGTGCTGTACGTCGGGCCTCAGAGCCCACTCGAGACGTTTTTCGAGATCGAGCGCGAGTGCAACGCTGTCCTCATATCGAGCCTCGACGGGCACGCTCAGTATTACCTGCAGCGCTTTAGGCATCTCCGCGAACGCTATCCGCATCCGAGTTGGCGACCGCCCTGGTATCTCGGCGGGCAGCTCGGCGTTGCGGACCAGAAGCGCTGTGTGCGCGAATTCCGCCAACTCGGGTTTGCGCGGGTCTTTCCCTCATTCACGCCTCTCAGCGAGGTGTTGGCTGACCTGGAAGCTGATCTCGAAGCGGCCCCCCCTATCGATGTGGTACGACATGACGTCCGAACCACGAGGTCGCGCACAGCTACGAATCCCCATGCAGTGTCCGACCACCGCCTGGTTGACGCGGAGTTTGACGGAGCCCGGCGCGAGGTACTTGCGCAGTGGCCCACTGGCGCTCAGGCGGCCGACCTCGAACAGAACGCCAAGTGTCTGTCGCGGCGACCATTAGCGAGTGAGCTTCAACGCAAGGTGCGATCCTCCCACGCCTTGCCCATCATTCAGCCGCGCTGCGGTGTCGCGGCTGCTGGCGCGCAGCTTGAGCTTTTCCAGGCGCTGCAGCGTCACGGCGCTGGGCTCCTGTCGTTTCAAATTGACTCTCTCACCCGCAATAACGAGTACCGAACTGTTTCGGATGTCCTACGGGACAGCGCCTGTCGCCACCGGCTTGCGGACCTGTCAGGTTCCCCACTCAACGGCTATCCATTGGTCAATCACGGAGTCGCAACTCTGCGACGCGTTGTGAGCAAGGTGGATGTCCCAACACAGATTCGTCACAGCACAAGGGATCCTAGACTCTTGTGTGAGCTGTCGTACGCAGGCGGCGTGTCAGCCTTTGAGGGCGGATGCATCTCGTACAACATTCCGTATTACCGCAACTACCCGCTTGGGGAGGCGATTGCCAACTGGCAATACGTGGACCGGCTGACCGGCACGTACGCGGACCGATTTGGAATTGTGCTCGATCGAGAATTCTTCGGCACCCTGACAGCGGTCTTGGTTCCTCCGAGCCTAGCCCTGGCGGTCGATGTATTAGAAGCCGTGCTGGCCGCGCAACAAGGCGTGAGATCGGTGAGCCTTGGCTATGCTGAGCAAGGCAACCGGGTACAAGACATCGCCGCCTGTCGCGTGCTGCCGAAGCTGGCGCAGGATGTGCTGCGGAATCTCGGTCACCGCGAGGTGGAGATCAGCGTTGTGCTGCATCAGTACATGGGCGCCTTTCCGAGCGATCGACACCGAGCGGTGAGTTGATCCGTTCGTCGGCTGTGACTGCGAAACTATGTCGGCCTACCCGCCTGTTGACCAAGACACCCGCCGAGGCGACCGTACTACCGACACTGGCCGACAACCTGCTCGGCCTCGACTTGGTACGGCAGGGTCTGTCCGCTCCTGACGTGAGAGTCGCGAACGAAGAGCGCATTGCACAGGAAGTTGACGCAATCCGAGCCGAGGCTGAGGCACTGATTGAAGGTGTGATTCACGCCGGTCACGGAAGCATCGTGCTTGGTATCACGAGAGCATTTGAGCGAGGTCTCCTAGACATACCGTTTTCTCCCAGCATCCACAATCGCGGCGACGTGGTGCCGGCTCGCGATGCGGACGGTGCGGTGCGTTATGCATCGGTTGGACGGTTGCCGTTTGGGCGCGACATCCGAGAGTTTAATGACGACCGGCTTGCGAGCAGGCGGCGGACGCGACCCAGTAGCACCGCCATTTATGGGATGCTCGAGGAGGACGTGATGCAGGTCCCGCTGGACGGTACGACATGTGGCCACTAGATGTAGCCACATGGCAGGGATGAATGAAGGGAAGCGGACACAGGCTCGTTTTACTGGTGTGCTTGCGATTTTTCTGCCGTGGCACCGCCGCGCTGCGGAATGCAGGCCTGCGCTGGGCGCCTACAACTTTAGGATCCTGCTGGAGCCATGTGCCGATGTGGAGGGCGCGGAAACCGCCCTACCGCCGTACCAACGCCGCCTACGGTCGCGCGATTCCGCGCCGGCGGGTCGAGCACGCGACGCGTCGCGAGATTGACCGCCTGAGACGCCTGAGATGGTCCCTCCTCGACAGACGACGGCGGCATCGGTGTACGTCAGCGTAGAACCCCGAGCGTCATGCCTGCGTCAGGCACTCCGTCACGTGGCGCGCCAGTATGCGAGCGTTAGGGCCGTACGCCATCGTACGATGATTACCCGGAACGGCTCGCACGCTTACGCCTCCGTCGGCGAGGCGTGCCCAGCCCAAATCAGGGGTGCGGCTTACTTGCGCCCAACCTTCAGTGGCCCAGAACAGCACAATGTGCCCGGGGTAGCTGCTGGGATGGTATTGAATGCGGTAAATCGCTCCCGGCGGCGTCGGCACCCGCCAATCGTGAGGAAGCTTCTTGAGGAGCCACCTGAACCACCGGTGCCTGGTGATCGCCGGGACCGCGTGCCTGATGTAAGTGCCTCTGCTAAGCCAAGATCTCGCCCGGAACTCGGCGAGCATCCGCCCGAGTTGGGCGGCGTTCGCCGCATGCATACGGAGTCTCACGGACAGCGGGAACACGAATCCCGGTGCAGGCGTGTCGAGTAGTCCCAGAAAGCTGACATGTTCCCCGGAAGCAACAACTTGCCGCGCGATCTCGTAAGCGATCACCCCGCCGAATGAATAGCCGATCAGCTGGTAGGGACCTTCGCGCTGGATGCGGCGCAGCTCCTCCACGTAACGGCGAGCAGATACCTCGAGACGCGGCTTGACCTGCCAACGGCGTGCTAGGGGGTCCTGGATCTGAAATACCGGCTGGTCGGCGTCAAAGTAGCTCCTCATGGAGAGCAGCTCAGCCCATCCATGGATCCAGAAGAGTGGGCGTCGCCGTCCATCAACATTGATGCCCCTCCACATGCCAGGTTGTATTGGCTGTGCGTCGATCGCACGTGCCAGATGCCGGACGGTCGCTCCCTCCAGGAGGAGTGACAGCGGGAGGTTCCGTCCGGTCCGCTCTGCAATCTCTTCCATGAGCCAAACCGCCAGCAGCGAATCGCCACCGAGTGAGAAGAAGTCATCGTCAGGGCCAACATCGTCTTGCTCCAGCAGCTCGCACCAAATCCCGGCCACAGTTGCCTCAGTCGGAGATAGCAATGTACGTACATCGGATCGGCCGCGATCTCCCAACATCGTCCTGTGACTGTCTGGCGAGGTCAAGCTAATCCTCGCGGTGATGTCGTTTGCTCACCAGCACTAACCACGAACGACGTTTTCACTGGCCCTCCGGCAGCGTCGACTATCGCCGTCTTACAGTCGGCTAAGCGCAGCAGGACAGCGTTGGGCGAGTGGGTGCAGGGCCAGCGCGACGAATCGAGCCCGGCGAACCGTCCGAGGATGCTGAGCAGGAGAGGATCGGCAGGGGCCCACACATCACCCAAACGGATCTCCGCCCACTCATCGGGCGTCCCCAACGGCGGCGCCAGCAGAAGCCCGTATGCCATCCGCGCCTCGATTCCGCGCTGCTGGCACTCACTAACGACCAACCGTGATGCTGTGAAGCAGCCACCAAGGCCCGTGCGGCGTGCAAAGTCGAGATCGCCGGCCAGGGTCGGGGGTAGGATGTAAAAGTCGAACGCGGCGGCTTGATGCAGGACACGCTGAACGCTTGGGGGAAAGGTCCTCTCACAGTTCGCCATGCGCACATTGAACCTGACGACAACCTGGTCGGGACCGATTACGGCCTTCACGCGCCGCCCTTCGGGCAACAACACATGTACAAGCGCGCCGGGGTTTGCGTACGTGCGATAGCGCAGCCCGACCAGTTGCGACCCACACTGGGAAGCGTTGGCGACAGAGTGTGCCCACGACTGCATCGTCCTCAGGTACAGACGCGCAGATCCGAGCCGCAGAGCGAGGTAGTGAAGATCGTGCCAGGAGAATCTAGCTTCACCTTCGAAGGAAGATCGGGGCAATCCGCGGTCTGAGAGAAGGCTCGCAATGGCGGATGTGATCCCAAACTCAACCTCGGCTCGACGGGGGGTGACGTCATACACCCTTGCGGCTGGCGGGATCGCGCCTAGGGCGGCTATCCAGCGATCAATCGCGTCGAGCGATACGGCGGAGATCTCGCGGTCGGTGGCGTTCTCTCGCATTAGAGCAGCACCTCCGCTACCCCGACCGTCCATCGTTAGGGACCACTCCGCGCTTCACGCACCACGCGTATACAGCACCGGGCACTTGGAGCAGATCGGCATGAGGCCGTGCTGCTCAACGGTCTGGCGCAGATCCTCAAGCTGAGGTCCATGCCAGACGTCGGCGACGCCGGACGTGTCGATTCGACCGACGGCCAGCTCGGGCCAAAGCTTGCAGGTAATCGCCTCGCCGCTCGGAAGAACATCGAGGCGGCTGTTGATCGCCAGGCAGCGAGTCCGGCCGCTGGCCGGCTGGTCGCTCCCGGCCAGGAACCCTTCCAGGCTCGCGTCGTCGACTTCCGGGTTGTAGCGCACCTTCGTGCGCCAGTCGGCGGTGTCGATCCGGGCCAGCTCGCTGCGAAGGTCGCTGATCAGAGAAGGGTTGAGCCCGAACGTGAATGAGTGCCAGCTCCCGGCTCCCCGCGGTACACGTGCCGCGACGCTGGGAAGGTGCTCGGCAACGTAATCATCCATCAGTGCGGCGGTGCGTCGAGAGATGTGCCACGGGTAGCTCAGGTAGACCGCGTCAACGCCTTCGTCTTGTAAGAAGGTGACGAAGTCGAACAGCTTCCCCACCATCGAATCCTGGAACACGCAATTGACGGTAACCTCCCCGCGATAGTTCCCGGCTTGGCGCTCATGGACCAGACGGCGGAGCCCTTTCATAGTGCGACGCCACGACAGCGCTCCGCGCAGGGCGTCGTGCTCTGGCTCGAAGCCGTCAAGCGCGATGAACATCTCGAGGCGATCGGAGATGGTCAGAAGAGAGTCGAGGCGCTTCTCGATGTAGACGCCATTGGTGCACACCGACGTCCAGCGGCGGTGCTCAGCGAGCAGTTCGACGAGGTCGTCCCAGCGGGAATAAAACAATGGCTCACCACCCCAGAGGAACACGTTCGCCCCGCGCTGGCGCGTTGCATCGAGCACCTTCGCCACGACACTGATGTCAAGGTCGCGGTTGCGCTCCTCGGCTTCGAGGGCGTGATGGTAGCCGTCCTCGCTCCACTCATAGCAGTGGTGACAGCGTAGGTTACAGCGGTTGGTGAGTTTGAAGCTGACCTCGTCGGGCAGCCGTCGGACGCCCTGGCGAGCTCGCCGGGCGGCGAGCGCACTGGGCGCGATACGGCGCAGCTTCTCAAATGCAACGCGATCGACGACGGGACTACTCTTCACCTGGGTCATGAGTCGTTACTCCGCGTTGCGGTTGTCCGGGCGATGGGATGCGCCGATATCGCGTAATACCTCGTGCATGCGGTGCAGATCGAGAACAGCTCACGCCGGAGGTGGGAGCGAACCTCCGCCGCGCGCTCCCCGTGAAAGATGTCGATCAAGCTGCGGTCGTAGATGTTTCCAACCGTGATGTCGTAGAACGAGTGGCACGTTGTGACATCCCCGCGCGCCGAAATCTCCGCGTACATCCATGGTACGGCGCAGCGCTGGTGGTAGATCTGCCATCGCCGTCCAATCAGCCGAGAGGTATGCGGCGATCGTTTCGCTGTCCAGGGTATGCGGCTGGCTGAAGAAGCGGATGCCGCGCTGACGGCATTCGTCTTGCACGCGACGCATCTGGCGGGCGACCGCGTCGGCATCGACGTTCGCGAACACTGCCGGGTCGCGCACGTAGGCGGCGGCGCTTGGCGTTGTCGTCACTCCGAATTTCTCGTGGGCGACACGCGCGTAGTGGCGATGCTGCTCAGCCGTGACGTAGCTCTGCAGCTCAATGCTGACGCCGCAGAGTCGCGAGAGGTCAAGTCCGAGGAAGAACTCCTGGATAGTGTGGTGGTTGTCCGGTGTCACGACAAAGGTGACACCGAGCTCGGGATATGGATGGCCGGTTTCGCGCTTGAGACGGTCGATCGCCTCGATCCCGCGGGTCGCGCGGTCGTATACGCCTGCACCACGCTGCGCATCGTTGATCTCCCTCGGGCCATCGAGCGAGACCCAGACCCCGGTTGGATTGGCGGACACAAGTCGACGGGCATGCCGGGTAAGGGTCGTGCCGTTCGTCGGGAACGAAACCTCACACCCCGCATCTCCGAGCACCTCGTAGAAGTTTCCAGATGCCGCGATACAGCAACGGCTCGCCGCCGAAGAACTCGACGCGCGGCTTCCCGGGTAGACACTCCTCGAGCCGCTCGAGAAGTACGTCGAGATCGAGCTCAGCAAGGCCGGGCAACGAGTTATAGGCCCCGGATTCGCCCCACTCGTAGCACATGTTGCACCGGAGATTGCAGCGCTCGAGTAGCTGGATGACGATCCATGATGGGCCTCCCGCCAGAGGGCGCAGCTCGCGGTGGTCACGCTACCGCCTCCGCCACGAGTGGGTCGATGTGTTGCTCGCCAGCCTCGAGCAACCTGTGATGGAGGTCCTCGAGCACCCGGTGGTCGAAGCCCGTCTGGCGCCAGCGCTGGAAGTCGATCCCGAAGCCGAGCTCTTCCCACAGCGCACCGTTCTTGGCCTCCGGCTCGCCCCACGGGGTGAGAAGCACGACGGGCGTGGCCGCTGCGAGTGAGTCGAGCAGCGTGCCGCCACCCGGCTTGCTGACCACGGCCATCGCCTCGGCGAACATTCACGTGTGCCGCAGGAAATCTGAGCTCCGATCGATAGCACACCTCGCCGTCGGGGCGGACCTCCCCGAGCGGTGGGAAGGTGAGGTCTCCAGCAGCGTTGCGTACCCAAGGGTGCCACTCCGGGTCGCGCACGTAGCGCCGGTCGAGCGGTCCTCGGCCCTCCCAATCAGGAGAATCGGGTCCGAGAACATCGAGCGCATAACCGGCTAGAGACAACTCCGTCAGCACGTCGGTGTATGTCCCCAAGCCCCAACCGCCGCCGTGGGCGACAAGCCGCCGCGCTCGCTCAGCGAAGGGAAGCGGAGCACCCGCCGGCACCGGGAGGCGCCAGCCCAGGGTTCGCCGCCGCCAGTTCCATAGCCAGAACTCCCGTCGCACGACGCCCGCCGGCTCGTGGTTGACGCGAAAGGAATCGCTCTCGATGGCGTCGGCGAAGCAGAGGTCAAGTTCGATATGCGCGTCCGGCACGGAAGCCGCATAGCGCTCGAGCACGGGCAGCCAATATCCGGACCAAACAAAAAAGCGGGCACGACCGTCTCCGCGCCAGGCGGCGAGCAGTCGATTGATGCGTTCCCCGTCAAGGCGGCCCTCGATGCTCCTGGCCATGCGTCGACCGGCAAGCGCAAGCCGGAAGTCTCGATGGAAAGCCTTCTGATGCATGAGGTGGCGCTCGATGTGATGGTCGTGTGAACCAGCCCTCGACGACCTCGACGTCGACTCGGTACCCCGCGTCGCGCAAGAGTGCCTGATGCAGCAGGGCCGCGACATACGAGCCGAGGCCGACAGACGACGTAAGTACGGTGAGCGGCGTCACTGTCGGGGCATCGAGTCGAGGAACGAGGCGAGATCAGTTAGCGACTCCAGTTGCTCGAAGCTCAGCCGCTCGAAATCGACCTCGACCGCCAGTCTGGCCTCGGCCTCGAGCATGAACTGCAGCAGCTCGAGCGAGTCCAGGCCCACATCGCCGAGCACACTCGCGTTATCAGGGAGATTCTTGAGTTCCGGGTCGCCGCGGAGGTCGGCGAGAACGTCCTTGAGCGCGATGACGGTGGGCATTCTGTATCTCCTCAGCTCCCCTGGGCGTCTTTGGGCCTGCGGCAAGCCATCCCATGAACGGGCAGCCCCTCGTACTGGCGATGAATTCCAGGCCTGGTGTAGCGTCGAGCAATGCCCGGTCCTGCAGTTGCTGCGAACCAGGAATCAGACAAGCGCGGCCTTCTCGATCTTCCCGTTCGCCGTCCGGGGCATCGTGTCGACGATTTCGATTGCTTTCGGGACCTTGAACGGCTCCAGCCGCTCGCGGCATGCCGCGCGCAGGACGGCGGGCGTCACCTGGCTGGGGTCACTCACTAGTACGAAGGCGTGGATGGCCTGACCGAGAACCTCGTCAGGCCGCCCAACTACAGCGGCCTCGAGCACACCGGGCGAAGATCGCAGCGCAGCCTCGACCTCGGCGGGAGCGACCTTCTCCCCGCGTGACTTGATCACGTCGTCCGTCCGCGAGACAAAATAGAGGTACCCGTCATCATCGAGCCGACATAGGTCACCGGTGTAGAGCACAAACTCCCCGGGATCCGGGCCCGGGCGAAGGCGTCGAGCCGTTTCCTCGGGGCGGCGCCAATAGCCAGCCATGACCGTCGGACCACGTACGACCAGCTCGCCGACCTCGCCAGCCGCGACGACCCGATCGTCGGCGTCGACCAGCCAAATCTCATTACCAGGGATGGCGACGCCGACACTACCGGGCTTGCGCTCAAGGTCGACTGGCGGCAGATACGTACAACGCTTGCATTCCGTCAACCCGTACATCGAGAAGATCTGTGCCCTTGGGAAGGCACCGCGGAGCCAAGCCACCTGTTCGCTCGCGAGGACGGATCCGGAACTTGTGATCGTTCGGACGCCGGTCAAGTCCCAGCGCTCAAGCGAAGGAAGCCTTGCCAGCATCGCAAACATAGTCGGTACCCCTGGGAAGACGGTCACTCCCTCACGGACGATCGTGTTAAGGATCTGTCCAGGGAGGTCGAAGGACCGCTCCAGCACCAAGCGTGCACCGGCCTTCACACTCATGATCATCTGATATAGGCCGTAGTCGAACGACAACGGCAACGCGCACAGCAACACGTCACGGCACGTGAGATCCAAGTAGCCGCAAATCGCGGTCGCTGCTGCATCCACGTTGTCGTGGGTCACCATTACGGCCTTCGGCTCTCCGCTACTACCAGACGTGTAGATCAACGCCGCCAGATCCGTGCGAGCAGGGACGCCTAGGTCGTCGGCGGCGTGTGAGCCGGCGGCGACGGCTTCATCCAGCGTTACTGAGTGAGCGAGGTGGGGCAGGTCGGCAAGCGCGGAGGGAGGCCCAGCGACGATAACGGCGCGAAGCTTCGTCAAGCCGGCTGCCACAGCGGCGCCTACCAGGGATTCGTCCGTGATCAACGCTGCCGCATCAGCGTCCTTCAGCACCCATGCCAGCTTATGAGCAGGCGTTCGCGGGCTGATCATTACCACCACGGCCCCGCACATCACCACGGCCCAGAAGCCGACGGCCGCCGTGATCGTGTTGGGGCTGAGCACGATGACTCTGTCACCGGCCCGCACGCCGGACGCGCGGAGCGAGTGGGCTACAGCAGTCGCGTCGTGTGCGAACTGGCCGTAGGTCAAAGTCGCTCCACCCGCGCCAATTGCCTGGACGCCAGGCGAACGGAGGGCCGCCTGAGTCAAGAAGTCATGCAGCACCGGATGCTCCGATCGTCGAGCTGCAGCCCGCGGAGCCGAAGCCAAACACTGCGGTGGTTGGAGAGCGTGTGCTCCCTCCTAGCCAGCATCTTTGCCGGGGGACACTCTCAGCCAACCATGGCTTTGTCAAGGTACAGCCCGGCCTATCTGGTCGCGTAGCAGAAAAACCAGTGGGTGTTGCTCGGAGCGGGATCGATCGCCTTTCGTAAGCGGCGTCGACGACGTGAAAGAGCGCTTCGCCGGCGTCCGGCGCGGCGGGGGCATGCCGACGGGTGCGTACCGTCAGCGCGGTCCGGCGGGCAGAACCGCGTGCTCGTGCTTTGCGCGCCATGAGATATAGGGGACCCGGCGTGATCAGCGACAGGTCGCCGATCCCCAGGCGATCGGCTGCCGTCCTCCTCTGATGCCAGAACGGATAGATGAGCGTCGGGCGGCTCACCCGCTCCAGGCGCTGGTGCTCCTCCGCGCTCAGCTGCAGGTTGATCGCGGCGAGGTTATCGCGCAGCTGTTCTTCGGTGCGGGCGCCGACGATGAGGCTCGTGACTCCCGGCCGCCCGAGCAGCCAGGCCAATGCGACCTGAGCCGCGGTCACGCCGTGCTCCTCAGCTACCTCGATGAGCGCATCGACGGTGTCCCAGAGCTTGTCCTCGTCGAAGACCGGCGGCTCGTCCCATTCGGTCGCGTGCCGGGAGCCCTCGGGCGCCGGCTGGTCACGGCGGTACTTGCCCGAGAGCAGGCCGCCGGCCAGCGGGCTCCAGATGAGCAGGCCCAATCCCTGGTCGAGCGCCGAGGGCACGATCTCGTACTCGGCCGAGCGCTCCTGCAAAGACAGGTACACCTGCTGGCTGACAAAGACCGGCAACCCCTCCGCGCGCGCGATGCCGAGCGCCTTCATGACCTGCCAGCCGGCGAAGTTCGAGCACCCGACGTAGCGCACCTTGCCGCTCTGGAGGAGGTGCTCGAGGGCGCCGAGCGTCTCCTCGAGCGGCGTCTGCCCGTCCCACTCGTGGAGCTGGTAGAGGTCGATGTACTCGGTGCCGAGCCGCCGCAGACTGGCCTCACAGGCCCGGATGAGATGGTGGCGGGAGAGGCCCGCGTCGTTCGCCCCGTCGCCCATCGGAAAGCGAGCCTTGGTGGCCAGGATGACGTCGTCCCGGCGGGACCCAAGCGCCTCACCGACGATCTCCTCCGCCCTGCCGGTCGAGTAGATGTCCGCCGTGTCGATCGCGTTGACCCCGGCCTCGAGGGCCAAGTCGATCTGACGCCGGGCGTCCTTCACGTTGCCGGTGCCGAAGATGGCCAGGTCGATCTGACGCCGGGCGTCCTGGACGCGGCCGGTGCCAACGTTGGCGAACATGCTGCCGCCACCGAACCCCATCGTGCCGAGCGTCATGACCGAGATGCGCAGGCCCGAGCGCCCGAGTTGCCGGTTTTCCACTGTTTCTCCTTTGCAGCCGTGATTTCGAGGGAATCGTTGCGCATCGCGCGCGAACAGCCGCGTGCTACGCCGCGGAGATGGGCACAATCTTTCCGGCCACGCGCATTTCTCAGGCGACAACTGACTCGCCAGGGCCATCACCACAGTGAGCCACGAGCCTGAGGACGAGCTTCAATCCGAGGTGCCGTGCATGACGTTGATGGCTGGAGACGCCATCGGGGGCAGCTGGACATAGAAGAGTTTGTACTTGGCTCGACCTGGTCGCGCCTAACGACCAAGAAGACGAGCCCCGACCCAACGGGCGCCGCGGAGGCATAAACCAAGTTGCGGCATCAGGCGCCAGTTGCCCCGTTAGCGCGAGCCGAGCGCAAATTGAAGATGATGGAAGGGTGAATGTTGAGGTCTCGGACGACTGCGGCATGAAGCCAGACGTTCCACAAACTCATCGTGAGCGTCGTCGCGGCCGCGGCCCCGAGCGTACCGAATACGGATGTCAGGGCGGCAAGGAGAACAACGTGGATGAGCGCAACCCATCCGTAGACCCGGGCGGCCACGTTCTGACGGCCTGATAGCAGCATGAGCCACCCGACCGAGCCAGCGGCGGCATTAACGATCTGACCGACGAGGAGGACGCGCAGCTGCCACTCGGCAGATGCAAATGCCGGCCCGAAAGTGGTGAGGACGAGAGGCGCGCAGGTGGCGAGGATGATGCTGAGCAGACACGATGGCCAGAACGCCCAGGCGGTTATTGCGGATACAAGCTGCTGAAGGTCCTTATGGCGGTCCTGTGCGAACAGGACTGAGAACATCGGTGCTCCGATCGCGTTGGCCGCTATCAGAATGAGCCCGACCAGGCTTGCCGTCTTGGCGGCCGCGCCATAGAGGCCAGCGGCGCGGTCCCCGAGGACGCCGCCGACCACGACGATGTCGGTTTGCTCGATGATGACTACGAAGCCCGACACGAGGAGCAGCGGAAGGGCTTGTTTGATCCAGATGCACCGTTCGTACACGGGTCGTGCTGACAAAACGATCGGACCCATCGCGCGACGGAACCGCCACGCCTGGAGTGCAATCACAAAGACCGTTGCTGTGATCGTGAGTGCGAGAGCAATGCTGCTATCGAGCTGGTGACCGAACGCGACGACACAGGTGGCGCCCAAGATGATGAGGCTGGGGCGCAGGAGAAGAGACGGCGCATACGCGAGCCCGATTCTCCGAAAACTACGGACCATTTCCTGCTGAAGGGCCATCAGGGCGAAGAGGGGCACCAAAACAAAGCCCATCACCGAGTCGGGGACAGACGCGTTGCTCTTCCAGCCAAGGGATACAACCAGCGTGATTCCAAGCAGCGCGATCAACGCGCCGATCACGACCGTTCCCACGAGGCTGGTGGCGAGCACGCCCCTCACCCGTGCCCAGTCCTCGCGAATTGAATAATCGGGTAGCAGGCGAAGGACCAGCGTGGGGAATCCCAGCCCCGCGGCGATTGCCAGAAGCCCGCTCCACGCAATGACGTAGGTGTATGTGCCATAGGCAGTCGCACCGAGCCACCGCGCGAGACAGAGCTGCATCACAAACGCAATCCCCGCACCGGCTGCATACACTGCAAACCCGATCCCGACTCCGCGGGCGAGGGTGCCCGACCGGACGGACGAAGTGGCGACGCGATTCAGCGTCCGGCGGTAAAGCGCCATTGCGGTCCCCGCGGTGGCGCCCAGGCAGATGATCGTCGCCAGCCAGACGAGAGGTGATCTGACATCAACGTGATCCTAGTGTCGGGGACCGAGGGGTGGGAGCCAAGCGCCCGAAGCGACGAGCCGGGCTTCGAGCAAGGCCACTGAACGGTCGAACGGCAGGTCGGTGATACCGACGGTCAGGGAGGTGCCTTCATCGGGTGCTACCCGCGGAGGCTGTCAAGCTCGGTGAGTCGCTTCGCGGTGTGAATCAGCTATGGGCGGCGTGCTCAGCACCGCGAAGGTCGGCATCTGGGTGCCTGCGCTGACCGACGACAGCACCTACGTCGGGCACTTCAACTGGAGCCCGCAGGTTTATTCGCCCGGGTGATCCGCCGGCGTCCGCTGACCCTCTGCATCAAGACCCAACCAGATTTAACGAAGTCGCCTGTAGGCTGCGATGTTTCTCGGCGTGCCGTCCCCCAAAAATCCAGCCAGCAGCCGCGACATCGGCACGGTGGTCGCCCCCGAACCGGTGCCGAAGCTGTCGGTCCACGGTACCGTCTCAAGATCGACCGGACGCCTGCCGCTAACCGGGGCGGAGTGGGTGCTCGTCGTCGTGTTCGCGGTGGCATCGTTCGCGCTGTTCGGGCTCAACGCGGTCGACGCGGCCGCCAACAACCGCGTCTTCCTAGGCGCGGCGGCCGCCTCCGCCCAGGACTCGATGCAGTACCTCGCGTGGGCGACGGACGCCGCTCACCACGGGCTGATCGCGAACCTGTACGGCTTCAACAACGGAGGCCACGTCTTCTTTTACCCGATCTGGCTGGTCACCGGACTGCTCCACGTCGACGCGGGCATGTCTTATCTGCTGCTGCTCGCGCTGTGGCAGGCGGTGGCGCTGGTCCTGCTGATCGTCGTCTTCCGCCGGTACGCCCAGCTGGTGCTCGGCAACGACGGACGGGCCCGAGCGATCGCGCTGACGCTCGCAATGTTCCTCGTCAGTCCGTTCTTCCTGTTCGTCGTCTACCTCCAATTCAAGCTCAACGGCGCGCATTGGATGTGGCTGCTGACAGGCGAGAGCTACGGCGCACATTGGATGGGGCTGCTGACAGGCGAGAGCTACGCCGTGCAGTGGATCAGCGGCTACTTCCCGATCGCGCTAACGGTGACCGCGATGATTGGCTACCTGATCGCGGTGGAGCAGCTGATGGACACGCTGGACCGACCGACCCTCGGCGCCGAGCTGTTTCAGCCGGCCGGTCTCGCCGCCGCCGCGCTCGGCTCGACCGCCGCCTTCCTCCACCCATGGCAGGGCACCGAACTGGGGGTCCTGACTGTCGGACTGGCGATCTGGGACCGGCTGCTGACGCGGCGCAACGTCCGGCTGCTGCTGCCACTGGCGGGCATCGCCTTGCCGCTGCTCTACTACCTGATCCTGCCGAAGATCGACGCCGGCTGGGCGACCTCCAGCCGGGGGACAGGCCCGCACCGGGCCGGCATCCCGCTGCTCGGATGGTTGACCACGTTCGGGCCGGCCGCGCTCGCGTCGGTCCCGGGCTGGCGGACCCGCGCGACCTCAGACCGCCAGCGGCTGCTGAGACTGTGGCTGATCGCGGTGCTGATCACCTTCGTCGCGGTGCCGACCGGCAAGTTCCAGGCGTTCGCGGGGGCGTCGGTCCCGTTGGCGCTGCTGGCTGTTCAGGGGTGGCGACGGGTCCTTGAGGAGCGCCGCCTGGGAGGCCGCAACCCGCGGGTCCTGCGGTTCCTGGTCACCGCGGGCGTCGTCGTGCTCGTGTTCGGCGCGGCTCCGGCGACGACCTGGCTGCTGATCAAGTACCGGCTCGGAAGCCGGGCCGTTGCACAGCTAGACCGCCCGGAGGCCGACGCGCTCGACTACCTCGCGCGCCAGCCCCGAGGCGGTGTGCTGAGCACCGCGAAGGTCGGTATCTGGGTACCGGCCCTGACCGACGACAGCACCTACGTCGGGCACTCCGTCTGGAGCCCGCAGTGGAGCCGGCGGACGAAGTACGTCAACCGGCTGTTCGACTATCCGGGCAAGCGGCCGCTCAGCCCGACCGCGGCGCTGGCGCTGATCGAGCAATCTGGGGCGCGCTACGTGCTCGAGCCCTGCGGGGCTCGCGCGAAGCTCTGGCCGCTGCTGAAACCGCACGGCTACGGCCGTCGGGTGTTTGGCTGCGCCACCGTCTACACGGCCCCCTGATCGCGGCGGGCGGTGGCGGGCGGTGGCGGTGCGATCCCGCCCGCTCCCTCCCCCTTACCAGCGCCGTTCATCAGGGCCGCCCGCCAATCAAGGGCTGGCCGAGAGTCGACGGCCACCGAGCACGACCGCCAACGAGCCGACCGCACGCTCCTGCGCCGGCGCTAGACGACCAGGCTGCGTCCCAGCGCGTCGATGTTGCCCGCCCCCATCACCAGGCACAGATCGCCCGCGCGCAGCGTCGTCTCGAGGAAGCGCCGCGCGTCGTCGAAGCTCGGCAACCACGCCACCGACCGCCCTCGGGCCGCATCGGCGGCCGCGACCGCCACCATGCGGCCGTCGACGCCGGGAAAGTCCTCGGCTCGCTCGCGCGCGGGATAGACGGGCAGGACGACCGACACGTCCGCGGCGGCCAGCGCGGCGCCCAACTCCTGGGCGAGCGCCCGCGTCCGCGAGTACAGGTGCGGCTGGAAGACGGCCACTAGGCGCGCCGGCGCCAGCGTGCGGGCGGCGCCGATGTCCGCGGCCACCTCGGTGGGGTGGTGGGCGTACTCGTCGTAGACGGGCACGCCGGCACTCGTCTGGCCGAGCAACTCGAAGCGCCGGCGGACCCCGTGGAAGTCGGCGAGGGCCGCCGCGGCGGCGACGGGATCAGCGCCGGCCAGCGCCGCCGCGGTCAGCGCGCCGGCCGCGTTGACGGCGTTGTGGGCGCCGGGAACCGCGAGCGACACCTCGATCCCGCGCCACTCAAAGCGCGCGCCGGTCGGCTCCAGGACCGGGTCGGGGGCGTCGTAGGCGACCGCGTTCGGCGGGCACAGCGACCGCAGCGCGGGCCGATCCCAGACCACGGCCCGGTCGCCGGCGCGGGCCATGAACGTGCGGAAGGTCTGCTCGAGCTCTAGGCGCGAGGCGTACGTGGAGTGGTGGTCGAGCTCGGCGTTGGTGAGAAGGGCAATCTCCGGTTGGAGCTTCAGCAGCGAGCGGTCCGACTCGTCGGCCTCGACGACGATCCACTCCCCGCTCCCCCAGCCGGCGTTCGCCCCGGTGGACCGGAGCTCCCCGCCGACCACGTAGGAGGGATCGAGGCCACACCGCAGCAGCACGTGCACGATCATCGCGCTCGTGGTCGTCTTGCCGTGCGTCCCCGTGACCGCCAGGCAGCGGCGCAGCGAGGCGAGCTGGGCCAGCAGGTCGGCGCGGTGGAGCTCTCGTCCTGACGCCACCTGGCGCTCGGGGTTCGACGGCGGAATCGCCGTGGAGTACACGACCTCGGCGCCCTCGGGAACGTTTGCCGCGGCATGACCGAGCACGGGCTCGATTCCGTGCTCACGGAGGCGCTCGATATAGGAGGACTCAGCGCGGTCGGACCCCGTGACCTGGGCTCCGAGCGCCCGCGCCACGAGCGCAAGCCCGCTCATGCCGGCGCCGCCGATGCCGACGAAGTGCAGGCGGCGCGATGACCAATCGTCGTTCACTCAATGCACCGATCAGATAATTGTTGATCGGCGAGGGTAACGGGCGAGTCCACCGCGACATGCGGCCGACATGTCTGCTATGACTAGCGGCGCGATGCGCTGGGGACGACGCACGTTGCTGCAGAGGGCGGGATCTGATTCTCTTGGCCGCGCTCGCGGTCGTGGTGGCCGCGGGTGCCGGTCCATTCGGCGCGCGCGCGGGGCAAATCCTCCTATGTCTGCGGCGATCCGCACTCGTCGACGCGCGACCCATCCAACCCCCTGGCGCTGCCCACCCCGCCGGGCCCCAATCCGCTGAACGGCGCGAACTTCTTCGTCGATGGCCCCGCGCACGGGGCGGCGGCCGGGGCGATCGCGCGCCTGCTGGGCCGTGACCCCGCCGGTTTCCCGGATAGCTACTCCTGGGCCGAGTTCCAGCAGCAGATCCTGGGCTCCGCCTCCGTGCAGCAGCGGCTGAACAACGATCCGGGGCTCGCCTTCAAGGTCCGCAACCTTGAGAAGATCGCCGTCGAACCGGAACCGCAACGGTTCAGCGCATACGCCCAGGGCGGAACGCCGAAGGGCGAGTACAGCCAGGCGATCAAGATCTTCTGCCACAACTTGACCGCCGATCCGGGGACGATCCCGATCGTCAACACCTACTTCCTGCACCCGGCCGCCGGCGCCTGCCCGACTCCCGCGAAGCTACGCGCCGCCGGAGCGCTGTTCCGGGCGCGGATCGACGCGATCGCCCGCGCCACGGCGAACCGGCCGGCCGTATACCTGCTCGAGCTGGATGGGGTCGGCTCGTCGGGCTGCGTGCGGAAGATGGGCTCGCTGGGCATCTGGGAGGCCGACCTCCGCTACGAGGTCAACAAGATCTCCTCGCTGCCCCACACGGTGGTCTACCTCGAGGCCGGCTACTCGGACGCCAACGGCCCGCGCTACACGGCTCGGGTCCTCAACGCGGCCGGCGTGCGCACGATTCGCGGCTTCTGGACGAACGACACCCACCTGAACTGGACGATCAGCGAGATCAAGTGGGGCGACAAGGTCTCGCGCCTGACCCACGGTGCGAACTTCGTCATCAACACCGCTCAGAACGGCAACGGGCCGAAAAAGAACCCTCACCCCGTGACCCAGGGCAACGAGGATCTCTGCAATCCGCCCGGCCGCGCGCTGGGACCGCGCCCCACCACGGACACCGGCTTCGCGCACGTCGACGCCTTCCTGTGGAGCTCGCCGCCCGGCAACAGCAGCGGCCCGTGCAACGGTGGGACTGCTTCGGGAACGTTCTGGACGGCACGCGCGATCGAGCTCGCCGCCCACGCGAACGGCCGACTCGGCCCCGGCTATCCGAGCGAGCCCTACGAGGGAACTTCGGACTAGCCCCCGGCGCTGGCGCCTCGACCCTAGTCTCGAACCTCGCGCGCCACGGCGAGCAGCTCGTGGGCTATCTCGCGCGCGGCATCGGGCCTGGCGAGTGCCTGGGAGGCGCGCGCCATCGTCGCCAGCCTGACCGGGTCCGCGAGCAGGCGGCCGACCTCCTGAGCCAGCCGGGCACCGGTCAGCTCCGCGTCGGGAATCACGACCGCCGCCCCAGCTCGCTCCATGAAACGGGCGTTGGCCGCCTGGTGGTCGGCGGTGGCGTAGGGGTAGGGGATGAGCACGGCCGGCCGGCCCGCGGCCGCGATCTCGAAGATCGAGCCGCCGGCGCGCGCGACCACGAGATCGCCGGCGAGGAGGGCTTCCCCGAAGTTCGGGATGTAGCCGCGCAGGTCGTAGTGCGGCCCCGGCGAGCGGAGCTCGCCGAGGTCCCGCTCGCCGGCGGCGTGCAGGACGCGGAAGCGAGCGCCCGCGAACGCCTCGAGCGCGGCGTGGTTGATCGACCGCGCTCCCTGAGAGCCGCCGAATACGACAACGCACGTTTCGTGCGCGCCGATCCCGAACCGGGCCCTCGCCGCCCGACGGTCGACCGGCGCGGGCGGCACCGGTCGGCCGCTCACGCGGTAGCGCAGCCCTTCGCGGCCGTCGATGGGGAACGCCAGGAACATCCGCTTGGCCATCGGAGCCAGGAGGCGGTTCGTCAGTCCGAGGTGGCTGTCGGCCTCCATCAGGACGAGCGGAATCCGGCTCGCGACGGCCGCCACCCCGACGGGCCCCGCGACGTAACCGCCGGCGCCGAGCGCCGCCGCCGGCGGGGTGTTCCGCATGATCCGCAGCGCCGCTCGCACGGCCGTGGCGTCGATCACCGCGGCGCGGGCCGCCTTTGCCGGACGCTTGCGGTACAGGGGCTCGACGCGGATCGTGTGCAGCTCATATCCGGCGGCGGGCACGAGCTCGAGCTCCGCCCGCTCGCCGCCGATGAACGAGACTTCGGCGCCCTCAGCCCGGAGCGCGTCCGCCACCGCCAGCGCGGGAACGACGTGACCCGCGGTCCCGCCGGCGCCGATCACGATCCGCGGACCGCTCACGTTCGCGACTGGACCCGCCCACGACCTGGAGCCGGTGCGCGCCTGGCCGCGAGATGTTCAACAGCAGCCCCACCGACGCGAGCATCACGCACAGGTTCGTCGGGGCGTAGGAGATGAACGGCAACGGAACGCCGGTCAGCGGCGCGAGCCCGAGGACGACAAAGATGTTGAGGATGCCTTGACAAAGAATCAGTGACGTGAGGCCGGTCGCGAGCAGCTTCGCATACCGTCCCGATGCTCGGCGCGCTGTGCGCAGCCCGGCATACGCGATCATCCCGTACAGGAAGACGACGCCGAAGATCCCCAGGACGCCGAGCTCCTCGCCGATCACCGCGAGAATGAAGTCGGTCTGGGCCTCGGGCAGGTAGAAGATCTTCTGGACCGAGCGCCCGAGGCCGACGCCGAGAAGGCCGCCGGACCCCAATGCGATCTGGCCCTGCACCGCCTGGAAGCCCGCGGTCGATTTCGACGACCACGGATGGAGGAACGCCGTCAGCCGCGCCTGCTGGTAGGGCTGGATCATCACCACGAGCATCACGAGTGCGACCGCGATCAGAGCGAGCAGCGCCAGCTGGCGCATGGGCATCCCGGCGGCGATCAGCAACGCGGTGATCGAGAACACGATCACCAGGGTTGTGCCGAGATCCGGCTCGACCACGATCAGCAGACAGGCCGGAGCGGCCACGACGGCGATCGGGGCGATCGCCTGCCGAAGCCCTCGCATCCGTTTCGGGTGGTCGGCGAGATATCTGGCGACATACAGGACGATCGCCAGCTTCATCAGCTCGGAAGGCTGGAACTGGATCGGGCCGGCGCTGAACCAGCGCCGGGCCCCGTTGACCTCGATGCCGAAGCCCGGCACGAGCACGAGCACGAGGAGTACGAACGATCCGAGCAACAGGAGGTTCACGAGCCGCTGGTCGAGCAGCGCGAGTCCACGACGTCCGAGGACGTGCATCGCGGCGAGCCCGATGCCGCCGAAGATCAGATACCGGATGAATTCCCCCGTCCCGTTCCCCTTGCCGTTCAAGACGCCCAGCGGCGACGACGCGCTGTAGACCATCACCGCGCCAAACGCGAGGAGGCACAGGGTCGCGGTCACGAGAATCCGGTGTTCGAGCGGTGGCGGAAGGCGTCGCGCCGGGGCGCGTGTTCGCTTGCCGGCCTGACGGCTCTCGGATGCGCTGCGCTGACGCGGGGCGGCCGCGGAGGCCGCCATCAGGAGCCTCCCGCCGTCATGCCGCCCCCAACCAGGCTGCGGAAATGCTCGCCGCGCGCCTCGAAGTCCGGATATTGGTCAAAGCTCGCGCACGCCGGCGAGAGCAGAATCACCTCACCGGGGCCGGCGGCCGCGCGGGATCGCGCGAGCGCGCGCTCCAGGTCGCGTTCGTCGTATGCGGGCACCCCGGTGTCGACGAGCGCCAACGCAATCTCGGCCGCGGCTTCGCCGATCAGGTAGACGGCCCGGCAGCGCTCGGCGACGAGCGGCGCCAGCGGCGAGAAGTCCTGGCTCTTGCCCCGCCCCCCCGCGATCAGGTGGACCCCCCCGGCGTAGGTCCGCAACGCCACGATCGTGCTCGCGACGTTCGTCGCCTTCGAGTCGTTGACGTAGGCGACGCCATCCTGGATCGCCACCAGCTCCAGCCGTGGGGCACGCCCGCGAAGCTGCGCAGTCCCGCCCTGACCGCGCCCGGGTCGAGCCCTCGGGCCAGGCACACGGCGGCCGCCGCCATCGCGTTCTGCCGGTTGTGGTCGCCGGGAAGCGCGAGCTCTGACACCTGCAGGAGAGGGCGCTCGTCCCACCAGAGATAGCCCGCGCGGTCGGCCAGCTCCGCCTCCGGGCCGGCTCCGAAGAGGACCTGTCGCGCGCACCCGCCGACGTCTTCGATTCCGAGGTCGTCCGGCAGCACGGCCACGTCGTAGTTGCCCTGGTTGACGAATACGCGCAGCTTGGCGGCGACGTAGTCCTCGTAGCTCGGATGGCGATCGAGATGGTCGGGAGCGAGGTTCAGCAGCACGGCGGCCCGTGGCGAGAAACAGTCGGTGTCCTCGAGCTGGAACGACGAGGCTTCGCAGACGATCGTCACCTCGGTGGCCAGCTCTCCGACCAACGAGGACAGGGGCGTCCCGATGTTGCCGGCGACCGCCACGGGTACGCCCGCCTCGCGGTGGATGTGGCCGATCCACTCGGTGGTCGTCGTCTTCCCGTTCGTACCCGTCACCGCCAGGAACTCGTTCTCGAGCAGGCGCCAGGCGAGCTCCAGCTCGCCGAGCACGGGCACTCGCCGTTCGCGCGCCGCGCGCACAGCCGGCGCTTGTTGGGGTACGCCGGGGCTTTTGACGAGCGTCCCGGCGCGGGCGGCAAAGACGTCGCCTGACGCATCCAGGTGGACTTCGACGCCCGCCTCCGAAAGCCTTCCCGCGGCGGCGCGGAGCCGTTCGTCCTGTGCGGAGCCCGAGTCGACCCCGATCACCTCGTGACCGAGCTCACGCAGCGCCAGCGCCGCGGCCACGCCCGACCGGGCCAGACCGATCACGAGATACGGCCCCGGCGGCAGCGGGGGCCGGGGCTTAGAGTCGGCGGCCACCGGCCGACTAAGCACGGATGCTGAGCTGGTACACCGTGAACCCGATCGCGCCAAACGCGGCGGCGACGATCCAGAAGCGCAGGATGATCTTCGTCTCCGACCACGCCTGGAGCTCGAAGTGGTGGTGGATCGGCGCCATCAGGAAGACGCGCTTTCGGAACGTCTGGAACGCGAACACCTGGATGACCACGGACAGCGCCTCGATGACGAAGATCCCGCCGATCAGGATCAGCAGCACCTCCGTGTTGGTCATGATCGCCAGGCCCCCGATCGCCCCACCGAGCCCGAGCGATCCGGTGTCACCCATGAAGATGCTGGCGGGGAAGCTGTTGAACCAGAGAAACCCGATGCAGGCACCGACCAGGCACGACGCCAGCATCGTCAGATCGTGGTAACCGGGGGTGATGAACGTGATCCCGATGTAGGCCAGCAGCGCGATCGCGGCGCACCCGGCGGCCAGGCCGTCGAGCCCGTCGGTCAGGTTGACGCCGCTCGTCGTTCCCGCCACCACGAGGTAGATGAAGACTGGATAGAGCGGGCCGAGGTCGACGTTCACGTCGACGGGCAGCAGACGGACGGACGGGCCGAGGTGGGCCTCCTGCGTCGTGATCCACCACAAGCCGAGCGAGATCGCGATCGTCACGATCAACTTGGTCCGCGCGCGCAGCCCGAGCGACCGGCGCCTGACGATCTTCGTGTAGTCGTCGGCGAAGCCGAGCGCCGCGCAGGCGAGCGTGGCGAAGAGGACGCCGAGCGACCGCCAGTCTCTGGTGGACAGGATCAGAAATGGGATCGCGAACGCGACGAGGATGATCACCCCACCCATCGTCGGCGTGCCGGCCTTCGTCTGGTGCCCCTCCGGGCCCTCCTCGCGGATGTTCTGGCCGAACTCCCGCCCTCGGAGGAACTGGATGAACTTCGGGCTCAGGAACAGACAGAGCAGGAGCGCCGAGGTCCCAGCGATCAGGATCCGGCCGGAGACGGAGCCCATCAGGCCGTCGCCCTCTCGCCGAGCGTCCGGCAGACCAACTCGAGCCCCACCCCTCTGGACGCCTTGATCAGGACCACGTCGCCGGCTCGCAGCAGCTCCGGCGCGATCGCCGCGGCCGCGGCCGCGTCGGCGACGGCATGGATCTCGCGGCTGAAGCCGTCGCCCATCGCGGCGGCCAATGGGCCGACGGTGACGAGCACCTCGACGCCCCTCGTCTCCGCGTAGTCCCCGATCTCGACGTGGTAGCGGCGCTCGTCGGGCCCGAGCTCGAGCATGTCGCCGAGGATCGCGATCCGCCGTCCCCCGGTCGTCCCGTTCGCGGTCGCGGCCAGGTCGTCGAGGGCGGCGCGCATCGACATTGGGTTGGCGTTGTAGCAATCGTCGATGACCGTCACGCCGGTGGGCAACGTCGTCCGCTGCCCGCGGCCAACAGACAGGGCAAGCTCGACGCGTCCGCTCGGAGTCACGCCGATCGCCTCGGCCGCGGCGACCGCCGCCAGCAGGTTGGTTCGCAGGTGAGCCTGTGTGAACGGGACCTCGAGCGTGATCGGGCCGCCCCGGTGCTCGATCGTGATCCGCTGCCCGTCGTCGCTCGTCAGGCGCACGTCGCCGCCCTCACCGAACGTGACCAGCTCGATGTCGTCGCGCAGATGCGGATCGAGCAGCGGCTCGCGCGCGGGGATCACCGCCGTGCCCCCGGCCGGCAGCGCGGCGATCAGCTCGGCCTTCGTGGCCGCGATCGCCTCGACCGTGCCGAGCAACTCGAGATGGACCGGCCCGACGCTGACGATCACCCCGACCTCGGGCTCGGCGATCGCGGCCAGTTCGGCGATCTGGCCGGCGCCGCGCATCGCCATCTCCAGCACCAGCACCTCGGTACCCTCCGGCGCGTTCAGGATCTCGATCGGCAGCCCGATCTCGGTGTTGAAGTTCTGGCGCGAGGCCACCGCGCGCCGGTGCGGGGCGATCGTGGCCAGCAACAGATCCTTCGTCGTCGTCTTGCCGGTGGAGCCGGTGACGCCGATCACCTTCGCCTGGAGCTCGCGCCGCCATCCAGTCGCGAGCCGTTGCAGCGCCACCAGCGGATCCTCGGCGGCCAGCAGCACACCCGGCGCGGGGGCTCCGCGGACGGCCTCCGCGTGCTCGGGGCGGGTCAGCACCCCCCAGGCTCCGGCGGCGAGGGCCTCGGGGGCGAACGAGCCGCCGTCCGCGGTGGCGCCGGCGAGCCCGACGAACAGCGCACCGGGGCCCGCCTCGCGCGAGTCGATCACGACGCGGTCCGGTCCGGCATCGGTGGGCGCCCGTGCGATCAGCCGAGCGCCGGCCGCGTCGGCCACCTGGTGGGGTGTCCACGATCTCACTGCAGGCGGGCGCCGGCCTTCACGGGCACGCCACGCAGGATCTCACGCGCGACGGTCACGTCGTCGAACGCCAGCTTCAGTCCCGCCTTGAATTCCTGTCCCTGCTCGTGACCCTTGCCGGCGATGACGACGACGTCGCCGGGCTCGGCGGCGGCGATCGCGGTGGCGATCGCCGCACGCCGGTCGGCGTCGTGCTCGACCTGATCGGCGTCGGGGATCCCAGCGAGCACCTCCTCGATGATCGCCTCCGGGTCTTCCGAGCGCGGGTTGTCGGAGGTGACGATGATCCGGTCGGCCAGCCGCCTGGCTATCTCCCCCATCAGCGGCCGCTTGCCCCGATCGCGATCGCCGCCGGCGCCGAATACGACGTGGAGTCGCCCGGTCGTGAGTGGGCGCGCCGCCTTGAGCACGTTCTCCAGCGAGTCCGGCGTGTGGGCGTAATCGACGACTACGGCGAATGGCTGTCCCTCGTCGACGGTTTGAAAGCGTCCGGGGACCTGTCCGGCCATGGCGATCGCCCCGGCCGCGGCCACGGCGGGCACCCCGAGTGCCCTCGCCGACGCGAACGCGCCGAGCACGTTGTAGACGTTGAAGCGGCCGCGCAGAGGCGAGCTCAGCTCGATCTCACCATCCGGGGTCCGGGCCGTGAACCGGGAACCGGCGATGCTCGTCTGGACGTCGATGGCTCGGTAGACAGCGGTCGGGTTCTCGAGACCAAACGTGATGGCGTCGTCGAGCTCCGCGGCCAACCTGGCGCCGTAGGGATCGTCGAGATTGACGATCGCGGTCCGCGTGTCCGCGTCGGTGAACAGCCGCCGCTTGGCGTTGAAGTACTCGTCCATCGTGCCGTGGAAGTCGAGGTGGTCCTGGGTGAGATTCGTGAAGATCGCCGCGGCGAAGTGGATCGAGTCGGCCCGATGAAGCTCGAGCGCGTGCGAGGAGACCTCCATCGCGCACGCCACATCTCCCGTGTCGACCATCTCCCTGAACGTCCGCTGCAGATCGATCGCTTCCGGGGTCGTCCGGATGACCTCGCGCTCTTGGCCGCCGATGACCGATTTCACGGTGCCGAGGAGGCCCGTCTGGCGCCCGCCGGCCTCGAGTAGGGCCCTGACGAGGAACGCGGTCGTCGTCTTCCCGTTCGTGCCGGTGACGCCGACGGTCTGCAGCTCGGCGGTTGGATCGCCGTAGAAGCGGGCCGCGGCCGGAGCCATCGCGGCCCGGGCGCTTGGTACGCGGATCTCGGGAACGCCAAGGTTGAGGGGACGCTCCACGACGAGCGCGACCGCTCCCCGGGCAATCGCCTCCGAGGCGAACTCGTGGGCGTCGCGCGTGAACCCCACGACGCAGAAGAACAGCGTCCCGGGCCCGACCGCCCTGGTGTCGTAGGCGAGCGATGCAATCTCAATTTCACCGGCGGCGGGTGGCGCGCCGTCGATCACATGCTTCAGCAGCATCGGCTGGGAGGGTACTCAGGGGTACGGCGGTGGCGCCCAGCCGAGGCCGCCGCCGTCGCTCTGTGCGGGCTGCTCAGCCCTGGCCGAACCCCCGTCGCCCGTTCCCGAGCTCACGCCGCTCGAGCACGCGGTCGACGAGGCCGTAGGCGACCGCCTCCTCGCCGGTGAAGTAGCGGTCGCGCTCCATGTCGGCGTGGACCCGCTCGACAGATTGGCTGGTGTGCTTGGCATAGATCTCGTCCACCCGCGCTCGGAGCGCCAGGATCTCGCGCGCGTGGATCTCGACGTCCGTCGACTGGCCGTCGAACCCGCCCGACGGCTGGTGGATCAGGATCCGGCTGTTGGTCAGCGCCATCCGCTTCCCGGGCGCACCGCCTGTGAGCAGCAACGATCCCATCGACATCGCGATTCCGTAGCAGATCGTCTGCACGTCGGGACGGATGAACTGCATCGTGTCGTAGATGGCGAGGCCGGCGTAGATCGAGCCGCCCGGCGAATTGATGTAGAGGTGAATGTCCTTGTCGGGATCGTCGGACTCGAGGTGGACGAGCTGAGCGACGACGAGGTTCGCCGTCTCCTCATCGACCTGGCCGCCGAGGAACACGACGCGATCGTTGAGCAGGCGGGAGTAGATGTCGAACGAGCGCTCTCCGCGGGCGGTCTGCTCGACGACCATCGGTACAAGTGGCATGGAGACCTCCTCTGGGTGCTAAGGTGCAACCGATTAGTTGCGCCACCATAGCAGATGTGCAACCGCAGAGTTGCGCCTGAGTCCGAGAGGAAGACGTCGATGTCCGAGAAGATCGAGCGGGAGCTGTTGGTGGAAGCCCCTGTCGAGCGGGTGTGGGAGGCGATCACCGGCGATGGCTGGCTCGCCGAGGAGGTCGAGCTCGACCTCCTCCCCGGAGGGGACGCGTGCTTTCGCTCCAGCGACGAGATCAAGACCGGCTGGGTCGAGGAGGTGCGCGCCCCGGAGCGGCTCGCGTTCTGGTGGGCGAACGACGGGGATCCGGCGACACGCGTCGAGCTGACCCTCACCGAGGACGGCGCGCATACGCTGCTCCGCGTAGTCGAGACGCGCCCGCTGGAACTGCTCGACCTCGTCGGCACACCGCTTCCCGGCGTTGGTGGCAAGACGTACGGCCCCGCATTGGTGGCGGCCTGAGCATGGCGGCCCAGCTCGATCAGGCCGGAGCCGTTTTCGGTGCCCTGGCCGATCCCACCCGGCGCGCGCTGCTGTCCGCGATCGCCGATCAACGGACGGCGACGGCAACGGAGCTCGCGTCAGAGCTTCCCATCTCCCGACAGGCCGTCCTGAAGCACCTGGGCGCGCTCACCGAGGCGGGGCTCCTCGACCGCGAGCGCACCGGCCGCGAGGTGCGCTACCGGGTCACGCCGGCGCCGCTGTCGGAGGCGGTGTCGTGGATGGCCGACGTCGGCGGCCAGTGGGACGAGCGGCTGGCGGCGCTGAAGCGCCAGCTGGGCTGAGCCGGCGATACGCGGCGCCGCCCGCTTTCGGCCCGCGAGGCAGAGCCCATCATCGGGCCGACCAGCTGCCCGCTCAGCGCGGGTTGATCCCGAAATACGGCACGGCCCAGCCGACGATCTTCTGGAACGCGGGCGCCGCGACTGAGCCGCCGTAGATCGCGCCCTGAGGCCGGTCAACGACGACCAGCGCGAGAAGCTGCGGGTGCCCCGCCGGGACCATGCCGACGAACGAGGCCACGTACTGGCTGTCGGAGTAGTGGCCGTCGACCGCGATGTTGGCCGTGCCAGTCTTGCCCGCCATCACGTAACCCGGGATCGCGGCGCCCGAGGCCGTCCCCCCCTCTCCGAACACGCCGACCAACATGTTGCGCAGCGCGGACGCGGTGTGTTGCGAGATGATCCGGTGCCCGGCGGGCACCTGATCCGGCTTGCCGGCGATCGACTGGACGATGTGGGGCGGGCGCAGGATGCCGCCGTTGGCGATCGCGGCGTAGGCGGTGGCGATCTGCATGGGCGTGACGGACTCGCCCTGGCCGAACGGGAGGTTGAACATCGACGCGCCGGAGTACTGCCACCAGCGCGGCACGATTCCCCCGTCCTCGCCCGGCAGATCGACGCCGGTCGGCGAGCCAAAGCCGAACCGGTGCACCCAATGGTCGAAGCGCTGGGCGCCGAGCCGCTGCCCGATCAGGTCGGCCCCGATGTTGCTCGAGTACTTGAGGATGCCCGCGACGTTCAGCGTCTCGTAGCCGTGGTCCTCCGCGTCGTGGATCGGCGGTTCGTTGCTGGCGAAAGAGATCGACGGCGGGATGTCGAAGTCGGTGTTCGGGGTGACGAGCCCGGCCTGCATCGCTCCCGCAACCGTGATCGCCTTGAACGTCGAGCCGGGCTCGTAGTTGAACGTCACCGCTCGGTCTTCGGTCGCGTAGGTCGGCGTTCCCGCCAGGTTGTTTGCGTTGACCCTCGGCCAGTTGGCGAGCGCGAGGATCGCCCCGGTGTTCGGGTTCATCACGATTGCGGTGGCCCCCCGAGGCGAGTACTGGGCGCCGACCCCCGCAAGCACCTGCTCGACCTCGTTCTGGAGCGCCGAGTCGATCGTCAGCTTGATCGTCTTGCCCGGCTCGGTCGGCCGTATGTCGTCGATCGCGATCGGTTGCCCGATCGCGTCGCTGACGGTCCGCCGGATTCCGTCGGTGCCGCGGAGCACGTTGTTGTAGCGGTACTCGATCCCGCTGAGGCCGCGGTCATTCCAACCGACCGTCCCCAGCACCTGCGCCGCCGCCCATGACAGGGGGTAGACCCTGGTGATCTGTGGGGTCAGCGTGATTCCGTCGAGATGGAGGTCTTGGATCTGCTGTGCGCGATCCCCTGGCAATTGATGGGCCAGATAGACGAACCCAGTGTGCGGTTTGCTGACGTCGGTCAGGACCGTGTCGAGCGGCTGGCCGAGCAGCGGCGCGAGCTTCTGCGCCGTGCTGGCTGGGTTCTTGATCAGGTAGGGGTCCGCCGCGATGTCGTCGGCCGACTCGCTGATCGCCAGCTGTACGCCCCTGCGGTCGGTGATCGTGCCGCGCGGCGCCGGGATCGTCGTCGTGGTGACCTGCTGGGTCAGCGCGGCCCGGCGAAGCGCCGGCGCTCGGACTGCGCCGAGATAGGTGGCGCGCAGCAGCGCGATCGCGAGCAGGCCGAGAAAGGCCAGAAAGATGAAACCGATGCGGCGGTCGGTCCCGCGCAACGCCGGCTATCCCCCGCTGGCCGGCGTCGCACCCCCACTGGTGGATGAGGGCACTGTCGGGGCGACGGTCTGGGTCGGGGCGACGGTCTGGGTCGGCGTGGCCGTCTGGGTCGATGTGACGGGCGCGCCGGTCGTCGGGGTGCTCGTCGTCGGTGTAGCCGTCGCCGCGGTACTGCTCGTAGCGGTGTCGGTCACGCCTGCGGGCGCAGCGGCGCCGACAGCGGTGGTCGTGGTCGCCGTCGAGCTCGTCCCGACCAGAGTCGAGCCCGGAGGCGTGGCCTGCGCGTCAAGCGTCTGGAGCGCGGACAGGAACGCCGGGCCGTCGGGCTGGTGGATGTTGGACGCGGCGCGCCGCGCGTTTGAGGACCGCATCGACAGGAAGCCGACGGCCGTGGGCTCCGGCATCACCATCCCCATGCCCGCCGCCAGTCGCTCGATTCGCTGGTCGTCGGCGAGCGTCGCGACGCTCGCCCGCAACAGCTCATTGCGGCTCTGCAGCGCCGTGCCGCTCTCGATCGCACGGCCCATGGTCGCACCGAGCTTCAGAACCTCGACCTGCATCGCCACGATGCCCGCCAGCATCACGCCGAGCAGCGGGATCCACGCCCGCCCGCGGACGATTCGGTCGAGCAGCGAGTGGTCCGGCAGGCCCCGAACCACGGCGAGTGCCCGCCCGGGAATCGAGACGCTCCGAGCGGGAGCGGTCCGCGGCGAGCGTCGCCGCGCCGGGGCCGAGGTGGCGGGCGCAGTTGCCGCGCGTCCGGCGCTCGGGCCCGAGACCCGCCGGGGCGCGGCCGGCGCGGGCTGCCGGCGGATCGCGCGCCGATGGCCGTCTTTGGTGGTGGCGGCTCGGCGGCCGGGGGACGTGGCGGTAGGGGGTGTCATGTCGTCGTGACCTCCAGCTTGCGGGCTGCGCGAAGATGCGCCGCTTTCGACCTGGGATTCGCCGCCACCTCGCCGGGGGTGGGCGCGATGGCGCGACGGGTTAGGAGCTCCGCCTCGGGCTGGCGCCCGCAGACGCAAACCGGGAGCTCGGGCGGGCAGATGCACCCACGAGCGCGGGCGACGAGGAACCGCTTGACGCGACGATCCTCGAGCGAATGGAACGAGATCGCGGCGAGCCGACCGCCGGGCCGTAACAGCTCCCAGCCGGCGGGCAGCGCGGCGTCGAGTTGCGACAGCTCGTCGTTGACGGCGATTCGGAGCGCCTGGAAGGTCCGGCGCGCCGGATGACCGCCGGCGAACTGCGCCGGAACCGGGATAGCCGCCTTGATCGCGTCGACCAGCTGCTGGGTGGAGCGCAGCTCATCGCGCCGGCGATCCCGGGCGATCGCGCGAGCGATCTGCGACGCGTATCGCTCCTCGCCGTAATCGCGCAACAGCCGGGCGAGGCGCCGCTCGTCCCAGGTGTTCACGATCTCGCGGGCGGTGAGGTCCTGGTCTGGGTCCATCCGCATGTCGAGGGGCGCCTCGTACGCGTAGGAGAAACCGCGCGCCCAGGTATCGACCTGCATCGAGGACATGCCGAGGTCGAGGTAGATCAGATCTGCCTTGAGGCCCTCTTCCCGGAGCCGGCCGAGGCCAGTGACGAAGTCGGCGCGGATGAACCGCGTGTCGCACGCCACCTCGGCCGAGAGCTCCGCGAAGCGCTCCTCCGCCACCGGATCGCGATCGATCCCGATGAGCGTTCCCGCCGGGCCGATTCGATCCGCGATCAGCCGCGCGTGGCCGCCACCGCCGAACGTGCAGTCGACGGCGATCTCGCCGGGCCTCGGGTCGAGGAGGTCGATCAGCTCGCCCGCGAGCACCGGCGTGTGGGTGTGCGTCATGTCAATTAGTGTCGCCAAGGCTCGCCGCGATGTCGGGGGCACGGATCAGGACGTCTTCGCTATAGCCGTGATACCGGCCACGATCGAACACCTCGAGGCACTCGCCAGAGCCCACCACCACGACCTCCTTGTCCAGCCCGGCGTACTCCATGAGCTGTGTCGGGACCATCACGCGGTTGGCTGAGTCGAGCTCGGTGTCATGCGAGAAGTTGAAGAAGAACCGCTTGAGGTCCCGGGCGTCGGGTGAAAGCGGGTTGACTCCCGACAGCGCGGCCCGCGTGTACGCGTCGTAGTCCTCGGGCGTCCAGATCGATAGCGACCGTGGCGCCGTCTTGTTCGTCTCCGGCGAGGCCGCCAGCACCACCCCACTCGCGAGCGCCGCGCGGAACTTCGACGGGATCGTCAGGCGATGCTTCGCATCGAGCGCGTGTTCGAAGGTTCCGCGAAAAATCAAGGTTTCTCATCCGGTTAACCGAACTCCGAACCCGGGTGGCTGGGTGGGAGGAGCCCCGCCACCCGGGTTCCGCATGCATCGCCACTTTACCCCACACTCCCCCACAATGCAACCCATTTCCCACTCATTACCCCACTTTGTGGGTCGACAGCGGCACATCGGTCGCGAAAACGCAATGGGCGCCGGGGGTTTGGGGCGCCGGCTAGCTCGACGTCGGCCGGGCCGGACGTGCAGGATCGGGTGCAGATCGGCGGATTGAGAGGCGGGTTGCACGGTGGCGCTGGTTCCGTCCGGGGTGTGTGCGTGCGTGGCGGGCCGGACACGACGCCCCGCCACCGCCCGGCACGTCGGTGCCCGCCATTGCGTGCCCGCCACGGTCCCCTGCTCAGTGGCTGTCGACTCTCGGCCCGCCGGCGCTTTTGTGGCGCCCGTCGCCTCTGAATGGCGGGCGGCTCGGTAAACGGCGCTGGCGAAGCGGGCGGGAACGGAGGCGGGAACGGAGGCGGGAACGGAGGCGGGAACCGAGGCGGGAACGGGGGTAGTCGCGGGCCGTTTCGATGGTGATCGCGGTAGGGACGGCTGTTGCCAGCCGCCCCCCGCGCAGATCCCAGCGTGCGCGTCTAACGCACTGGGCTCCTCCCTTGGGTTTTGGCGTCGAAGCGCGTGTTGGGCCAGGGGTGCAGGATGCGGGGCTGAGGTAGCCATCGCTCGGCGTAGCGTTTGATCCGCTCCCACGTCATGCGTCCCTTTTGGCTGCGGCGCGAAAGCGCCCGCCGCCAGTGTTGGATGACGCGTTCGCGGAACCCCCGCAACGCTCTGCTGTTGTCGGGTACCGCGTAATAGCGATAGTGCCCGACCAGGACGCTGGCGAGCCAGCGTCCTTGGATGGGGATCGGGAGATCGCGTCGTCGCCTCATCTCGGTCTTGACCGATCTGAGCTTCGCTCGCATCTTCTTCTTGCTCGTGGTCCGCTTGAGCTTGAACCGCCCGCGCCTGGTCGTCGCGCACGTGTGCGTGAACCCCAGGAACTCGAACGTCTCAGGCTTTTGATCGCCGCGACGTTCACGATTTCGGGCGGCGAACCGCCCGAACTCGATCAGCCGCGTCTTCTCGGCCGCCAGCTCCAAGCCGAACCCCGCCAACCGCTCACGCAGGTCAGCCAGGAACCGCTCGGCGTCCTCACGATGCTCAAAGCCCGCCAGAAAGTCGTCGGCGAACCGCACCAGGATCACGTCCCCGTGTGCGTGCCGCCGCCGCCACCGCTCGGCCCACAGGTCAAACGCGTAGTGCAGATACACGTTCCCGAGCAGCGGCGAAATCGACGCTCCCTGGGCCGTTCCCTCCTCCGCGCTCGACCACTCCCCGTCCTCGATGACCCCCGCCTTCAACCATCGCTGGATCAGGCGAAGGACCCTCCTGTCCGCGATCCGGTGCTCCAGAAACCTCTCAAGCCACGCCCGGTCAAGCGAGCCGAAGAAGTCGCGGATATCCGCGTCGAGCACCCAGTTCACCCTCCTGCGACCGATCCCGACCGCGAGCGCGTCCAACGCGTCATGCTGGCCGCGCCCCGGCCGAAACCCGTACGAGAAACCGAGAAAGTCCCCCTCATAGACGGCGTTCAACACCTCCACCACCGCCCGCTGCAGGAGCTTATCCTCCAACGCAGCGACCCCGAGCGGCCGCAGCCGCCCGTCCGGCTTGGCGATGAACACCCTCCGAGTCGGCCTCGCCCGATAAGCGCCCCTGTGAACCCGAGCATGCAGACCCCGAAGGTTCTCCTCGAGATCCAGCCCGTATTCCCGCCACGTGACCCCGTCCACCCCGGTCGCCGCCCTGGGATTCAACCCCCAGTACGCCATCCGCAGGCGATCCACGCTCACGTGGTGCAGAAGCGCGGTGAACCGCACACCACCATCCCTTCGCGCCACCCGGCGCACACGATCCAGATCGCTTGACACGCCCTCCCCGGCACTGGGTCCGGGACGTGTTTCCCTGGCCGTGTTCCCCTCGGGCAGGCCCCTTCCCTCCACCACCTCCGCCCCCGCACCCGCGGGCTTGTTCGGCGGCTTCGCCGGTACTACGAGCCTGTCTGACTTCCCGCGCTCGTGCATCGAGGGATTACCGCCTCAGCGTTCCCCTCGCGACCCGCCCCTGACCACAGGACGAGTGACCGCGGGATCTCCCGGTTCTCGCGCATGAAGACCTTCGTACGTGCCTGGGTTCTTCGACCGCGCGGGGTTCCCCAGCGACTCGCGATAACGCCGCCAGCGACATGGCCTTCCGCCTGTTATGAGAGCGTCGGCACCCCGAACTAAATTGTCATTTCGCGGCTCAATAGCCCCGCCCGCACGACCCCTGTCAACGCTTCGCCGCCGCCCTCGCGGACGGCCGACGCATGACTCAGGGCCACCGTGATTCGCTAAATCCTCGATGCAGAGCTCCTTCCGCTCCTTCTCCATGCCGGTTTATCCCGGCGCTTTCCACAACACGACAACCTTGCGCCGGATGGCGAGCCCTGTCGGGCTATGCACGAAGAGTGTGCTCAATACGACAGGGCTCGGATCTGGCGCCGGCGTTGACGCGCTATGCACCATCCCCGTGACACTCTCGACACACTCTCGGCACAAAGCCGCAAGAAAGACCCGCCCGAGTGCCCGGACTCCGGCGGCGAAGCCGATTTGGGCGTACGCCAGGCTCCGGCAACGCGCCGGCCACCCCACCCACCCCCTCCCTGCGCCTTTTACGAAGCCGCCCACCAACCCGAGCCGACCGCCGCCACCTCTGCCCCGCGGGCCTCGCGTCGACCGCCTCCCCTGGCACCGCCACCGACCCGAGCCCGCTCTCCCCTGCCCGGATGGCGATTCAGGCTGAGGTGGCCGGGCCGCGCCGCGTCCCTCGCGCCGCCGGCAACTCGAGCACCAGCCGGGCGCCACGCTCGCAGGGCGCCGCCGCGAGACGGCCCCCGTGCGCCTCGGCGACCGCCACCGCGATCGCGAGCCCGCGCCCTCGCCCGGCGCGCCGGTGGCGCCGTTCGGCCCGCCGGCGCCTCGGCTCGGCTCGCCACCGCCGGTGCCGCGCGTGGCGCGCCAGCTCGGCAACGGGCGCCGGCAGACCGGGACCGCCATCGATCACCTCGATCCGCACGCGATCGTGCTCCCGTCCCCCGCGCACCTCAATCACCCCTCCCCCGTGCTCGATCGCGTTTGCGATCAGGTTCCCGGTTGCCTGCGCGATCCGGAGCCGGTCGCCCAGGACTGCGCCGGCGCCGCCATTCCAGCAGAGCCGCAGCGTCACCCCTCGCGCATCCGCGGTGGCGCGCCACGCCTCGACGGAACTGGCGACGAGCTCTCGGAGCTCGAACTCGCCGACCGCCGCGAGTCCACACCCCCGGCGGGTGCGGTGGATGGCGCCGGCGCCACCGAGGTCATCGAGCGCGAGCGCGGCGCGGTCGAGCTCGAGATCGATCGCTCGCAGACGATCGGGCGCCACCTGTCCGGAGCGGACGCCGAGCTCGAGGCCGAGACGCGCGGCGGTGATCGGGCCCCGGAGCTCGTGAGAGGCACGTGCCACCGCCTCCGTTCGGATCGCGAGAAGCCGCCATGCAACCAATGCCAGCGCCGCCGCGAGGCTGGCGACCAGCCAGCCGCTCAGCGCTGCGATCACTCGAGACCCCCGTCGACGAGCCTGTATCCGACGCCCCAGACGTTGACGATGAACGTGTCTCCTTCTGCGCCCAGCTTCTTGCGCAGCCGGGAGGCGTGCGAGTCCAAAGTCCGCGTCGCACCGAGGGATCTGAACCCCCAGACGCCGCGTAGGAGCTCCTCTCGGGTGAAGACGCGAGTCGGTTCCGCCGCCAGCGCCCGCAGCAGGGCGAACTCTTTCTTCGAGAGCTGGACGGGCTGGTCGTGGAGACGGACGTGGCGGGACAGCGGATCGAGCTCGAGTGGGCCGATCCGGATGCGTCCGGCGCCGGGCCGCCGGCGGCTGCGGCGCAGTAGCGCGAGCACCCGCGCGCGCAGCTCCTGGTAGGAGAACGGCTTCGAGAGATAGTCATCGGCGCCGGAGTCGAATCCTCGGAGCCGGTCGAGGTCTCCGGCGCGCCCGGTCAGCACGAGGAGCGGAAGGTCGGGATCGAGCCGGCCGGCAATCCGATCGGTTTCCCGCACGTCGCGCAACAGCTCGAGTCCGTCCTGGTCGGGAAGACCGAGGTCGACGATCGCCAGGTCGGGGAATTTGGTCTCCATAAGGTGGCGCGCCTCGGCCGCCGTATCGGCTTCGAGCAGCTCGTAGCCGTCGGCGGCGAGGTTGTCCGCCAGGAAGGTCCTGGTGGCCCGGTGATCTTCGATGACGAGGATGGTCGCTGGTCCTGTTTCCATGTCGAGAAGAGGCCCGAGCGGCCGGGTTTTCACCCCTCTGCTGCAACATCGCATTCAGCCCCTGCGGCGAGGCAGGAATCCCACATATGATCCCGACGCTTCTATGTACCGGCGCGGGAATTACAGCTCGGGGGAGGACTTCGTGCTCGAATACGGTGAGCTGCGTTTCACGTTCAACGAGCGCGACTTTCGCGAGCGCTGCGAGCAGTCCGCGCGGAAGCTTGGGTTCCTGGAGGGTACGGTCGAGGAGGACGAGGCCGAGGACCTGATCAACCTCGTCGTCAACGGTGAAGTGACCGAACCCGCCTCCCGCCTCGGCGAGCACGTGAACGACTGCTGGCCCGAACTGGTCGGCCCGTCGGACCGCTCCCTCGTCCATTGGCTGCGCAGACTGATCTTCCGAAGCGCCTGGCTCGATCAACGGGTCAAGGAGGGCGAGCTCGACGTGGCGTTCGACGAGGACGCGAACGCGTTTGTCTACATCCAGCCTGACCGGGGAGACGAGCCGATCGAGCTGGCGCCCGAACCTAGCTGGAACCGCGTCGCCTACGTGCGCCGGTAGCCCGCCCCGAGCGCCCCCGTTTCAGCTCCCGCCGAGCTCAGCGGCCAGAACCGTCGAGAAGTGCTGGTTCGCGGGCGCCGGGTTGTCCATCAGCAATCGCGGCACGGTCACAAGCTTGTAGCCGCGGGCGTGGAGCGCCTTGATGATCCTGGGCAGCGCCGCCACCGTCTCCGAGCGGTTCCCGCCGGCGTCGTGCATGAGGATGATGGCGCCGGGGCGAGCGCCAGAGACGGCGGCGTGGACGATCGCCGGGACGCCGGGCTGCCGGTAATCGTTGGTATCCACGGTCCACAGGACCATCAGCATCCGGTACTTGTGCAGGAGCCGGAGCGTGGCCGCGTCCCAGGATCCGTACGGAGGTCGGAACAGGCGAGGGAACGGCGCCCCGTAGTCGCCGATGGCCGATACCTCCTGGAGCAACTGCTGCCGCTGGGTCTTGGCGTTCAGCTTGCCCATCGGGGCGTGCGACTCGGTGTGGTCGCCGATGGGCCAGCCGCGGGCGACGATTGCGGCCGTCGATGCGTGGAAATATGCCTCCAGGACGCCCACCTCGAAGAACGTCCCCGGAACGTTCTCGCGCTCGAGGATGGAAAGGATCGCCGGCGTGTACGGACCGGGTCCATCGTCGAACGTCAAGGCCACCTCCCGGTGCTGGGCGCCCGCGATCCGGACGAACGGCGTGTAGCTGAGCGTGCGGTTTATCGCTGCGCTCTCGGCTGTCTGCTCGCTCGCCGAGAAGGAGCCCGGCCCCGAGCCGGCGAACGTCTTGATCCGCCCGAAGTAGCCGTTCGGGGCGCTCACGCCATGGTGAACAGTGCTCCCTCCGCCGGCCCCCGCCGCGACCCCCGCGATCAGCGCGATGGCGGCGACCAGGCCGAGTACCAGCGTCGCTCGCCGACGTCGATGATGAGGTTGCACGCCCGGCCGTGGTCCGGCGACCAGTGCGCGTGGTTGGACCGTTTCAGTAGCAGCGCCGTCATCCATGTCCAAATCCCCCGCGCCATGATGCCGAGTACCGCATTCGATTGCGATGCACGCGGCGTGCTGACGCTATCACTACGCTCCCGGAGGCCATGAAGGCGCGGCTCTGGGTCGTGATCCCAACGTATAACGAGGCGGCCAACGTGGAGCCGATCATCCGCGCTACGACCGCCGAGCTGCAGCGACTCGGCGTGCGCGACTATCGGGTCCTCGTCGTCGACGACAACTCCCCCGACGGGACCGGGCGGATCGCGGACGGGCTGGCTCAGGAGCTCGACACAGTCGAGGTCCTCCATCGGGATACAAAGACGGGCCTTGGCCACGCGTACCTCGCGGGCTTCGCGGTTGCGCTCGCCGGCGGCGCAGAGCTGGTCATCGAGATGGACGCCGATTTCTCGCACAATCCGCGGTACCTCGGAGAGCTGTTGGAGGCGGCGACGGACGCCGACCTGGTGCTCGGGTCCCGCTACGTGCCGGGAGGCGGGGTCCGCGACTGGGGGGTGCTGCGCCGGGTGATAAGTCGCGGCGGCTGCTGGTATGCGCGCACGATTCTGCGGGTAGATATAAGGGATCTCACCGGCGGCTTCAAATGCATCCGCAGGAACGTGCTCGAGGGGATCGACCTTCCGAGCGTGCGCGCCGAGGGCTACGTGTTCCAGATCGAAGTCACCTATCGGGCCGTGCTGGCCGGGTTCACGGTGCGAGAAGTGCCGATCGTGTTCACCGACCGGACGGTGGGTGCGAGCAAGATGTCGACGACAATCGCCGTCGAGGCCATGTGGCTGGTGCCGCGGTTGCGGCGGACTGCACGTGCCGCAATCGGAAACGGGACGAAGGGGCGCACGACCGTGGGCGCTCCGTAGAGGGCTCGCCGAGCCCGGGCGTCAGAAGTCCGGCATTGGCTCTAACCTAATTGCAATGATGGCCAAACCGTCGGCGAGTGGCTGGCGGGCATCCTTGCGACGATGAGCATGCAAAGGCCACTTGGCGCCACTCCCGAGAGTGGCGCTTTCGAATTCGCACCTCGCGCGATCGATTCGCGAGGGGAGTCTGCGCGCGCACGCGCCGGATGGCTGGGGCTTGTCGGTCTGCTCCTGACCGGTTTCGTGATCGCGCTCGGAGCAGCGAACACCGACTCGCTGCTGCCCGAGTCCGTGAGGCCGATCCCCGCTTGGCTGGCGGGGCCGTTTGCACGCACGGGGCTCGGCCTGGGCGTGGCGCCGCTGATTGCGCTTCTGGGCCTGATGTTCGTGTGCTACGCGGTCGTTGCCGTGTCGGCTGACCGGCTGTCGGCCCGGGCAGTGTTGATGACCATCGCCGCGCTGCACGCGCTCGTGCTGCTCGCTCCGCCGCTGCTCTCGACCGACATCTTCAGCTACCAGGCGTACGCTCGGATGGGAGCCATGTACGGGGCCAACCCGTACCTGCAGGGCCCGCACGCGATCGCCCTCGATCCGATCTATCCGTTCATCGATTCCAAGTGGGTATCGACGCCAACGGCATACGGTCCGGTGTTCACGGTCCTCAGCTATCTGCTCGCGCCGTTGTCGATCGCCGCCAGCGCGCTGACCTACAAGGCGATCGCGGCCGTCTCGAGCCTGGCGCTGGTGGCGTTCGTGTGGAACGCCGCAAGACTGCGTGGCCTGGACCCGGTCAGGTCGGCGGCGCTCGTCGGATTGAATCCGTTGATCGTGCTCTACGGCGTTGGCGGCGGTCACAACGACCTGCTGATGCTGGCGGCCGTCGGGGCGGGGATCTATCTGCTCCTCGCGCATCGGGATCGCGCGGGCGGCGGTTCGATAGCCCTCGCGGCTGGGATCAAGTTGACCGCCGTGCTGCCGCTGGCGTTCGCGCTGGCGGGCGCCGGCGCCCAGAGGAACTTCGGCCGCCGACGGGACATCGCCATCGGCGCGGCGATCGCGACCGCGTTCGTGGCTGCGCTTGGATTCGCCGTGTTCGGCACCGGTCCGCTGCACATGCTCGCGACCCTTCAGAAGGGCCAGAGCGACGGTGACTGGCACAGCATCCCCGGGTTCATCACGACCCGACTCGGGCTGAGCGAGCTCGGCCACATCGTCGGCCTTTTCCTCGCCGGGGCATTCGCGGTGGTGCTGGCCTGGCTGCTGCGCCGTGTGTGGCGCGGAGAGATCGACTGGATCGACGGCGCCGGCTGGGCCGTGGTGGCGCTGCTGTTGACGGCCAGCGCTCTGCTGCCGTGGTATGTGGCGTGGCTGATCCCCCTCGCCGCGCTGGCCAGCGATCGGCGACTGTGGCAGGCCGCGATCGTAATCACCGGAATGGTCCAATTGATTCAAGTACTGGGATACATCCCCCACGGCGGGTCGGTGTTGGGGCTTTGAGGCCGCGCGGAACGAGCCACGGAGGCATACCATGGGCCTTGTGAACGGCTCCGGTGAGATCGCTCGTTCTCGCGAGCTCGATTTGCTGAGCGTCGTGGCGCCCGTTTACAACGAAGAAGCCCTGATCGACGAGTTCTACACGAGGGTCCGCGGCGCACTCGAGGGTGTGCAGTTCGAGCTCGTGCTCGTCGACGACGGCTCGACCGATGGTTCCTCGGCCGCGCTGGAACGGTTGGCGACCGGAGACCCGCGTGTCCGCGTCGTGTCGCTGTCTCGCAACTTCGGGCATCAGACGGCGCTGACCGCGGGGCTCGACCACGCTCGCGGCGACGCCGTGGTGATGCTCGACGCGGACCTCCAGGATCCGCCCGAGCTGATCCCGCGCATGCTCGATCACTGGCGCGCCGGGTGCGACGTGGTCTATGCGGTACGCGAGGAACGCGAGGGAGAATCGCGATTCAAGCTGACCACCGCGCGGTGGTTCTATTCGATCTTCGACAAGCTGGCCCAGGTCGAACTGCAGCACAACTCGGGCGACTTCCGGCTGCTCGACCGCGCCCCTCTCGACGCGCTGTTGTCGATGCGAGAACGAAACCGCTTCCTGCGGGGGATGACCGTGTGGGTCGGCTACACGCAGGCGGCCGTTCCGTATCACCGGGATCCGCGGTTTGCCGGCGAGACGAAGTACACGATCTCGAGGATGCTGAGGTTCTCTCTGGATGCCATCTCATCGTTCTCGCATCGCCCGCTCCAGCTGGCGACGCTGCTCGGCTTCCTGATCTCGACCCTGGCGTTCGTCGCGATCCCGGTCGTGATCGTGCTCCGGATACTGGGCTCCTACCTGCCCGGGTTCGGCTCGATCACGATCGCCATCCTGCTGCTCGGAGGCATTCAGCTGATCGCGCTCGGCATCATCGGCGAGTACGTGGGCCGGATCTACGACGAGGTCAAGGGCCGACCGCTGTATCTCGTCAAGACGCGAAGGAACTTCGCCGCTGACGAGATCCCCGCGCCGCCCCTCCCGGTCGCATCCGAGAGCGCCGTCGCCGAGCGCCTCGAGCCCTAGGCAGTAGCCGCCGCACCCGGCTCAGCCGCCGGCGGGATTAGGCCCGACCGGCGGATTGGGCGTCAGCTCCGGGTCCGTCCGGCCGTCGTTGGCGCGCCCGTCAGCGGCTCGCGCCGGCCGGCCATCGGGACGGCCACCGTTGGCCTGCTCTTCGCCGCGCTCGAGCGCCGAGATCCGGCTGGAGAGGGCCTTGATGGCGTCTGCGATCGGATCGGGTAGGTGAACCCAGTCGGCATCGGGCCCCTCGGGCCGACGTCCCTCCACTCGGACGGGATGACCGGGATTGCCCACCACCGTCGAGTTGGCAGGGACATCGTGGATGACGACGCTGTTGGCGCCAATCTTCGATCCGTGCCCGACGGTGATTGGCCCGAGGAGCTTTGCCCCGGAGCCGATCGTGACGTTGTCCTGGACCGTCGGGTGCCGCTTGCCGGTGGCAAACCCGGTGCCGCCAAGAGTGACCCCTTGATAAAGGGTCACGTCGTTGCCGATCTGCGCTGTCTCCCCAATCACGACTCCCATTCCGTGGTCGATGAAGAACCCGTCACCGATCTCTGCCGCGGGATGGATCTCGATCCCGGTCACCGCACGGGCGATGGCGGCAATCACCCGCGGCATCACCGGCATGCCGACGCCGTAGAGGGCGTGGGCGACCCGGTGGGCGAGCAGGGCGTGGACGCCGGGCCAGGTCGCCAGGATCTCCGCCGCGCCGACATCGCGGGCGGCCGGATCACGACTCTGCGCGGCGTTCACATCGCGCCGGATCTCCGCCGCGGTGCTTGCGATCAACCCCAGGCTGGGCATCGTCTAAGCGTACCGACGGGCATTCCCCGGTCCGCGCGCTCTAGGGCGCGAAGAACGGGGTCGAGACGTAGCGCTCTCCAGAGTCGGGCAGGATCGTCACGATCCTGGCGCCGCGCAACTCTTCGCGGTGGGCCAGCTGGAGCGCCGCCCACACCGCCGCACCGCCGGAGATGCCCGCCAGGACGCCCTCGCGCCGCGCGAGTAGACGAGCCGTGTCGATCGCGGCCTCGTCATCGACGGCGATCACTTCGTCGAGGATTTCACGGTTGAGCACCGAGGGCACAAAGCCCGCGCCGATTCCCTGGATCTTGTGCGGCCCGGGCCGCCCGCCGGACAGCACGGCGGAGGCGCTCGGCTCCACGGCGACCAGGTGGCAGCGAGGATTGCGGGCCTTCAGCACCTCTCCGGCGCCCGTAATCGTCCCGCCGGTGCCGACCCCGGCGACGAAAGCGTCGACGCGGCCATCCAGCGCATCCCAGATCTCGGGCCCCGTGGTTCGGCGGTGGATCTCGGGATTGGCTGGATTTGAGAACTGGTCGGGCAGGAACACATCCTCGCGGTCGGCGAGCGCGCGGGCCGCGTCGACTGCCTCGTTCATGCCTCCGAGCGACTCGGTCACCTCGACCGTGGCCCCGTAGAGCCGCAGCAGCCCCTCACGTTCACGGCTCATCCCCTGAGGCATCGTCAGCACCAGCCGGTATCCCTTGGCGGCACAGACGAACGCCAGCGCGATGCCGGTGTTGCCGCTCGTCGCCTCGACGATCGTTGTGACGCCGGGGTCGATTCGACCCTCGCGCTCGGCCGCCTCGATCATCGAGACGCCGATCCTGTCCTTGACGCTACCGCCGGGGTTGAACGCCTCGAGCTTCGCGAACAGCTCGACAGCGAGGTCGGGCGCGATCCGCGTCAGCTGGACTACGGGCGTGCCGCCCACGTGGTCGGCAATGTTGGTAGGGATCCGCGACATCGGTGAGTCGAACCCTACGAGAACGCGTGTTAGCTCGACGCGCCACTACCCGGGCTTCAGGCAGACCGTCGGCACCGTGCCCTTCCTCCGGCAGTTCTCCAGGGCCAGCGAGGCGTTGCGAAACGCGTAATACGCCGGTTTCGCGACGAACCTGTCGGACTTGAACCGGAACAGGCCCGAGAAGTTGAACGACACGGCGTTTCGGACCTCGATCCCGGCCCAGTCGTAGTAGTAGAAGCCGAGGAGGCCGAGTCGCGTCCGATCGCGGCCGAGCATCGGGATTAGCCTCGCCAGCTTCTTGGCCTGACCGGAGGGGGTCGTGGCGAAGTCGAAGCCTTCCGTGTGGTGGGTCTCGCCCAGTGATGACGGCCAGCTGATCTCGTCGGCGATTATCGGCTTACGCCTGTCTCCCGCCGCGTTCATGACTTGTCGGACCTTGGCGAGGATCTTGATGACCCCGCCCGGCTGGCGCGTGTATGGGTGAACGGCGACCACGTCGAACAGCCGCCGGGCGCCCTTTCGCTTGTAGATCTTCGAAAGCGCCATCCACGAGTAATTCGGCATGCCCGCGAGCACCACCTTGGCGCCCGGATCGACGGCCTTGATCGCGTTGTGCGCCACCTGAAGAAGTGAGAGATACGTCCTCTCGAACGGTTGGGTCGACCAGAACACCGTGATGTTGGGCTCGTTCCACACCTGCCACATCCGGATCGGGACCTTTGGCGAATGGGTCTGCCAGAACGTGCCGTTGGGCCCGTAGCGCTGGACCAGCGCCGTCACGAAGTGACCGTAGGGCGCCGGGGACGCGGGCCGCGCAAACGAGGTCGCCGGGTGTTGCGCCGAATCCCAGGCGGGCGCGTAGAGGACGACCGGCAGGACCGATACGTGGCGCTGCGCCGCCGCGGCCACGAGTTGGTCCATCTGGTCAAAGCGCGTCGGCACGCCGCCCACGTCGGTGAACTCGGACGTATCCGCTGCCGGGACCTCGCTCCAGGTCTTGTAGGGCTGGGCGTATGACCAGTTGAACACGGCCCGCACGCTCTCGACCCCGGCCCCCACCATCGTCCCGAGCTGCTGGGAGAGATCGACGCTCGAGTTTGCCGCCGGATAAACGGGGTTGGCGACGACCATCCCCACGAAGCCCGTTGGCACCCGCGCGGAGGCAGCGGCTGGCACCGCCAGCGTGAGAGCGAGCAGAAGCGCGACGAGCCGAAGACGGCTCGAAACGCGTGGACGGACGAGCGGCACCGGGTCGAGTGTGCCATGGCCGGAGGATGTTCGCGTCAGTGGGCGGCGCAAATCAGATGTGGTACATCGCCGGTCGGACGGCCCTCGCCTCCGCTTCGGCCACCTCGGCAACCGTCGACTCGGCGAGGACGCCGCGCACCGCGGACGCCGCCTCGGCGAACACGCCGTCCGCCCCCTGACCCACCGGCCCGTCCAGCAGCTCGACGAGCTCGAGCACGGTCACCTCGGTCGCCGGCCTAGCGAAGCTGTAGCCGCCCTTGACGCCACGCTGCGAGCGGAGTAGCCCTGCCCGCCGGAGCGTCGCGAACAGCTGCTCGAGGAATTGCACCGGTACCCCCCCGCGCCGGGCAAGCTCGCCGATCGGGACGGGGGTGGCGTCCCCGCAGCGATAGAGCTCGACCAGGGCCCGCAGCGCGTAAGGCGACTTGGTGGTGATCGAGATCATCGGGCTGCGATCGTAGCCGCAACGCGCGCGAGAGCGGCGGCTCAGACCAGTGGCGCTCGGAGGGTCAGATCCTGCCCGCCGTGGGGCTCAGATCCAGCCGCGCTCTGTCGCGATCAAGACGGCCTGGGCCCTGTCCATCGCGCCGAGCTTCCCGTACACGTTGTGCAGGTGCGTGCGGACGGTGCTGGTTGACAGGCCAAGCTCGCTGGCGATCTGCTTGTAGACCATCCCCCGGGCGAGCCGGCGCAGGACGTCGATCTCCCTGGCGGACATCGGGCACGGGTCGATCTGGCGCGGACGCCCGCCGGTGCTGGGCAGCGGCAGGTCGTACATCACGGTTCGCAGCGCCGCCGGCGAAACCCCGACGGTCCGGGCCACGGCGAGCAGCTCCGACGGCGAAATCGATCCGCCGAACACGTAGTGGGCCAGCATGTCCGCGAGTCGCACGAGTGCGGCCTCGCCGTCGCTGTTGTCGGCGTGATGGCGCTCGATCACGCTGGCGATCGACTTCGGCAGCCCCCAGCGTCTGGCGAGCACGCCCCCGACGAGCGCGTGATCGACGCCCAACTCGCGGCGCTCGCGCTGCATCCGATCCTCGGGTGTACGGGCGTCGCCGTGGATCTGGCGCGGATAGCCGGGATACGCGTGGACGAGGACGAGCTTGCCGATGTCGTGGAGCAGCGAGCTGACGATCAGCCTGTCACGCGCCTCGTAGCCCACCTCGCGCGCGAGACGGTCCGCGGCGCGTTGGGTCGCGACTGCGTGGAGCCGGAACCGCTCAGGGATCCCTTGCCAGACGGCGGTCCGCTCGAAGAAGTCGAAGGTACGGGCACGGCTGGCGATCGAATGAACGGTGCGCGGCGAGAGCACCTCGACGGCGCCGACGGCGCTGTCAACGCGTCCGCGGGTCCTGCCCTCGATCTGGTTGGCGAGCCGTAGCACCGCCACCGCCAGCGCGACGTCGGCCTCGACCGCGGCCACGACGTCGGCCGTGGGCGGATCCCCCGCCTCGAACAGCCGCATTACGCGATTGCGTGACTCGACGAGAATCGGGAACGCCTCGAGCGCCTCGAACGCGGCGGTCAGGCGCCGGCCATGCCCTTCGTTGTGGTGCCGCTCGCGGGCGGCGTACGGGTCAGTTGGGTCGGCTTTTGCAGCAGCCAGTGATGCCACCGGTGATTCACTCATCCTTGTCGTTGGATCCGACACGGCAGGGGATTTAGGCTTCTCGCGATCTTGCGTAAGAACGGTATCGGCAAATGTTCGATGCCGGTTTAGCGTCTCAGGTGGACGCACGCCTCAGTGCACGATCGATCCGCGCGAGCGTCTCATCGCGTCCGAGCAGCGCAACGCTCTCGAAGATGCCCGGCGACACCGTCGTCCCCGCGATCGCGACCCGGACGGGCTGGAACACCTGGCCGGGCTTGCTCGCCCGTGCCTCGACGACGGACCGCAGCGCCACTTCGACCGCGTCGGCGTCGAACCGCTCGCTGCGCGCGAGCGCCTCGCGCGCCGCCTTCAGCGCCTCGACGCCACCGTCACCGGCGATCGTCTTCTCGAACGCCTTCGAATCGTCGACGGGACCGTCGAACACGAAGCCGACGAGCGGCCAGAACTCGGACAGGGTCTGGATCTTCTGGGCCGCGATCTCGACGGCGTCGCGCAGGCCGCTGCGCCCCGTCAGCTCCTCCAGGCGCTCGGTCAGCTCGTCGACGCCCAGCTCGCGGATCCACAGCCCGTTGATGTGGCGGAGCTTGCGCTCGTCGAACACGGCGGGGTTCTTCGAGACCCGCTCGAGCCGGAAGCGCTCGGCCAGCTCCGGAAGGGTGAAGTGCTCCTCGTCGGCGGCGAAGCCGGCACCGAGCAGCGCGATGTAGTTGTCGACCGCCTCGGGCAGGTACCCGGCGCTGCGCAGCTCCTGGACCGACGCCGCGCCGTGGCGCTTGGAGAGCTTTCGGCCATCGGGACCCAGGAGGAGCGGAAGGTGTGCGTAATGTGGCGGCGGTACGCCAAGGGCCTCGAACACGAGCAGCTGCTTGGGGGTGTTCGAGAGGTGATCTTCGCCGCGAACCACGTGCGTGATCTGGGCGTCGAGGTCGTCGACGGCGACCGCGAAGTTGTACAGCGGCGAGCCATCGGCCCGGGCGATCACGGGGTCGTCCATGTTGGCGTTCGGGAACCGCGTGTGCCCGCGTATCACGTCGTCGACGACGGTCTCACCCGCGTCCGGGACGCGCAGCCGGACCGCGCCCGAGTTCGACGGCGCGCCCCTGAATCCCCGGTCGGCACCGTGAAGCTTCTTGTACGCCCGTACGTCGTCCGCGGTGGCGGTCGAGTGGTAGGCGTGGCCCGACTCGAGCAGCTGCTGGAGCACCTCGGCGTGGCGCGAGGCGTTCTGCGTCTGGAAGATCGGCCCCTCGTCCCAGTCGAGCTTCAACCACCGGAGCGCGTCGAGTATCTGCTCGACGTTCTCGGGTGTCGATCGCTCACGGTCGGTATCTTCGATCCGCAGCACCATCGTCCCCCCCTGGCCGCGAGCCAGCAGCCAGTTGTAGAGGGCGGTCCGGGCGCCGCCGATGTGGAGCGCTCCCGTAGGCGATGGGGCAAAGCGAACTCGCATGAAAAACAGTTCCCCATGCTAATCGGCGCCCACGTGTCCCAGGCGGGTGGCCTCGCGAACGCGATCGAACGTGGCGTCGAGCGGGGCTGCGAGGCGATCCAGATCTTCAATCAGTCGCCGCGGATGTGGCGACCGACGGTCTACGACCAGGACGACTACGCGGAGTTTCTCGAAGCGATGGCCCCCACGCGGATCAAGGCGGTGCTGATCCATGCCGTGTACCTGTTGAACTGCGCCTCCGAGGACAAGGAGATCCGCACCAAGTCGCTGGCCTCACTCGAGCAGTCGCTGAACGTGGGCACCGGGATCGGATCGGTCGGCGTCGTCCTCCATCCTGGGTCAGCCAAGCAGGGGGATGTGCCCAAGGCGATCCGCCGCGCGGGCAAGGTGATCGGGGAAGCGCTCGGGCGCACCGAGAAGTGCGATCTCCTGCTAGAGAACACGGCCGGCGCCGGCGGCACGCTCGGACGCTCGTTCGAGGAGCTCGAGGCGCTCCTGGACGCCAGCGGCGGCGATCGACGGCTCGGCCTGTGCCTGGACTCCTGCCACGTGTTCGCCTCGGGCTATGACATCCGCACGCCGAAGGGGCTGACCGAGACGCTCGACGAGTGCGACCGAATCGTGGGTCTCGATCGGCTGCGGGCGACGCACGTCAACGACTCGATGACCCCATTGGGCTCCAACCGCGACCGCCACGCGATTCTCGGCGAGGGCGAGCTCGGTCCGAGCGGCTGCGCAACGTTCCTGTCAGAGCCCCGGTTCGAGCGGCTCCCATGCGTCCTCGAGACCGGCCGCGACAAAGGGGCCGTGACGGCCGAGGACGTGGCGCTCGCGTTCAAGCTGCGAAAGCGCGGCAAGGCCTCCCGGAGTCGCTCGCGGAGTCGCGCGCGCAGCCGCTAGGGCGGACCCGGGCCGCCCCGATCGCGGTCGTGATCCTGCCGGCGCATGGCGAGCGTCCGCGGAGCCAGGTCGACGATCAACACCAGCAGCACGAATATGACGACGAGTAGGCCGACGGCCTGCACCGGCTTTGAACCGACGACCACGGCCACGATCCCCGCAACGAGCATGACCAGCACGACCGCCCCGATGGGCGTCAGGTGACCGATGCGCTTCATCGGTCACCAACTCTAGGCGGCGCCCAACGCCTCCGCTCGCACTTCCTGGGTCTCGGGCATGATCGCGTCACCCAGCAGCGCATCGAGCTCGGCGTGGAGGCTCGCGCTGTGGTTGACCCGGAACTCGGATCCGAGGCGCAGCCGACGGGCGCCGACCGTCGTGCTCAGCTCGATCACGACGTCGGACTCTCCCGGGAACCCGGCCAGCAGCTCCTTCAGGTCGGCGAGCGCCGTCGCGCGCAACGAGGTCGCGTCCAGTCGCAGGCGCAGCGCGGCCGGGGGCCGCGCCGCCTTCAACTCCTGCTCGCGCGCGGCAACAACGTCCTCGGGAGTCGGCTCGAACCGCTCGATCATCTGAGCCAGGATGCACGTCTTCTCTCGATCGCGGTGATCCACGCGACCCCGGACGAGCACGATCGAGTCCGGGGTCAGTGCGTCCTCGTGCTCGGCGAGGGCCTTTCCGAATACGAGCAGCTCCACCGAGGATTCGAGGTCGTCGAGCGTCGCGAACATCATCGGATCGCCCTTTTTGGTCCTGATTCGCTTCGCCTGGGTGATCATCCCGCCGACGGTGACCCAGTCCCCGTCTCGCCGGGTCGCCAGCTCGCCCACCGCGCAGTCGACGCGGGCACGTAGCGCGGGGCCGACCTCCTTGAGCGGATGAGCGGAGATGAACAGGCCAATCGCCTCCTTCTCGGCCGCGAGCAGCTCGGGCCGGTCGAACTCGATCGTCGGGATCGGCGCGTGGCTCGGGGTGGCAAACGCGGCGGCCGCGCTCCTGGCACCACCCGTGGCTGCCCCCTCATCGGCGGCCCCGACCTCCAGACCGAGGTCGAAGATCGAGCCCTGTCCGATCAAAGCATCCTGTTGTGCCTTCTGCCCCGCCCCCTGTGCCTGCTCGAGGACCTCGAGCATCCCCCTGCGTGTCGCTCCGGTCGAGCCGAACGCGCCGCACTTGATCAGGGCCTCGATCGCCTTTTTGTTCACCGCGCGGCCATCGACGCGAGCACAGAAGTCCCACAGATCGCGGAATGGGTGGCTGGGGGCGCGGCGGATGGGATCCCAATCTCCGCGCGCCCGCTTGATCGCCTCCACGGCCGCGTAGCCGACGCCCTTCACGGCATCGAGCCCGAACCTGATGTTGCCGTCGACGACGACGAACTCGTGGTCGGATAGGTTGACGTCCGGGGGCAGGATCGAGATCCCCATCTGCTCGGCCTGGCCGACGAAGAACGGGACCTTGTCCTTGGTGTCCATCACGGAGGAGATCAGCGCAGCCATGTACTCGGCGGGGTAGTTGGCTTTCAGCCACGCCGTCCGGTAGGAGATCAGCGCATAGCACGCGGCGTGGCTGCGGTTGAAGCTGTAGTCGGCGGAGCGTTCGTTGGTCGCCCACAGCCACTCGATCACCTGCTCGCTCGTTCCGGAGGCACGGCAGCCGGCGACGAACTCGGGCTTGAGTAGTGCCATCGCCTCGCGGTTCTTCTTGCCGATCGCCTTGCGGAGGTCGTCGGCCTTGGCACCGCTGAAGCCGGCCAGCTCCGTGGCGATCCGCATCGCCTGCTCCTGATAGAGGATCACGCCCTTCGTCGCTTCCAGGATCGGTCGCAGTCGGTCGTCCGGGTAGGAGATCGACTCGGGATCGCGCTTGCCGCGGGCGTAGGTGGGGATCTGGTCCATCGCCCCCGGCCGGTACAGCGCGTTGAGCGCGACGAGGTCGTCGAATTCGGTGGGACGGACCTTCTTCAGCGCCTCTCGCATCCCCTCGGACTCGAACTGGAACACGCCGATCGAGTCGCCGCGGGCGAGCATCTCGTACGTGGGCAGGTGGTCGAGCGGCAGCGCAGACATCTCCGGACGCTCGCCCGTCGATCGCTCGACGATGTCGAGCGCGTCTTCGATCACGTCGAGGTTGCGCAGGCCGAGGAAGTCCATCTTGAGCAGGCCAATCTGCTCGATTGGCTTCATCGTGAATTGGGTGACCATGCGGAAGACCTTCTCGCCGCTCTCGTCGGTCCCGGCATCGGCAATCTGGAGGGGCACGATGTCGGTCAGCGGCCGGTCGGCGATCACCACGGCGGCGGCGTGGATCGATGAGTTTCGGACGATCCCCTCGAGGCCGCGAGCGACGTCGACGATCTGCTTCGCGGTGCCGTCGCGATCGATTTCCGCGCGCAGTGGCTGCCCGGGCTTCAGGCATTCCTCGAAGCTGGGCGCCCGTCCCATGATCGGATCCGGGATCAGCTTCGCCAGCTTGTCGCCGGCTCCATAGTCGTGGCCCAGCACCCGGGCGGCGTCACGGGTCGCCGCCCTGGGGAACATCTTGCCGAAGGTCACGATCTGTGCGACGGACTCCTTGCCGTACTTGCCTGTGACGTAGCGGATCACCTGCTCGCGACCGCGGACGGAGAAGTCGATGTCGATGTCGGGCATCGAAACGCGCTCGGGATTGAGGAACCGTTCGAACAGGAGGTCGTAACGGAGCGGGTCGACGTCGGTGATCGCGAGCGAGTAGGCGACCAGCGAGCCGGCGGCCGAGCCACGACCCGGCCCGACGGCGATCCCCGAGTCCTTCGCGTATTTGACGAAGTCCCAGACGATCAGGAAGTAGCCGCTGAACCCCATCCGCGCGATCACCCCGAGCTCGTATTCGGCGCGCTCGATCGCCGCTGCCGGCGCGGGGTTGCCGTAGCGCTCGCGAAGGCCCTCGTGGACCTGCATGCGCAGGTAGTCCTCCTCGGAGACGCCGTCCGGCGTCGGGTAGCGCGGGATCAACTGCCGGCCGAGTTCGAGCTCGACATCGCAGCGGTCGGCGATCTCGACCGTCGTCGCGAGCGCCTCGGGCCACTCCGAGAAGGCCTCCGCCATCTCGTCAGAAGAGCGCAGGTAGAACTCGTTGGTCTCGAAGCTGATCTTCGGCTGGCTGAGCGTGGACTTGGTCTGCACGCACAGCAGCGCCGCGTGGTGGTGGTAGTCCTCGCGACGCAGGTAGTGGACGTCGCCTGTGCCGACCAGCGGTCTCCCGAGCTCTCGCGCGATCCGCACGATCCCCTCGTTCGCCTGCTCCTGGGCGGAGAGCCCGTTCTTCTGGACCTCGAAGTACACGTTGTCGGCGCCGAACGCACCGATCAGCTCGTCGGCGTGGGCGCGCGCCTCTTTCACGCGGCCGTCCAGGAGGAACTGGCAGAACCGCGATTGCAGGCAGCCGGTTAGAGCGATCACGCCCTCGCCGTGAGCCGCGATCTGCGCCATGTCCACCGATGGCTTGCCGCGCTGATAGCCCTCCAGGAATCCCGCCGAGGACAGCTTTACCAGGTTCCTGTAGCCCGTCGGCGTGGCGGCGAGCAGCGTCAGATGAAACCGATCGAGACGGCCCGGGGCGCGGCGAGCGTGGTCATCGACGACATATGCCTCGCACCCGAGGATCGGCTTGATCCCGTGGTTGCGGCAGGCGATGAACAGCTCCACGGAGCCGTTCATGACGCCGTGATCGGTCAGCCCGAGCGCCGGCTGATCGAACGCGGCCGCGCACGCCGCGAGCTCCTCGATCTTGCACGCCCCGTCCAGTAGCGAGTATTCGGAGTGGACATGTAGGTGCGCGCAGGGGTTGCTCATCGAACGACTTCGAGCATAGGCATCGACGCGGACATTTGAACCGCTGCCGATCGCCGCTCAGGTGGTTTCAGTCGCTCTGTCCGCGTTCGAGCCAGGTCTGGAGGAGCTCGAGCGGCCGTTCATCACCGACGATCGTCGTCCCCGCGGGTCGCGCGCCCGCCAGCACTGCCGTGAGAAGGTCCGGCGCGCAGACGATCGTAGTGCTGACGGCGTCGGGAACGGCGTCGCCGGTGACCGTCACGGGCAGGCCGTCGCGAATCACGATATACGGGCCCCGACTCCCGTCGCTGGGCAGCTGATAGGCGAGCGTGAAGCGCTCCCCGATCGTCCAGCGCGGTTCGATCATCACCGCGGCTAAGGCGAATGACAGTCCGGGAGCGAGGCGCAGCTCGGCCATCGAGCCGGGCTCCGCGAGTCGGCGGCGCAACGCGTGCAGGCTCTGGCCCTCGCCGAGCGCCCGAGCGCGCCCGCGCCGGAGGCGGCCGGCCGCGAGCATCTCGACGAGCCGCTCCTGCTCCATCTCGGCTCCGGGCACCAGCACGACGAGAAGACGACCGGCGAGCGGCGCGCTGCGGCGGGCGAGCCGGCGCAGCGCCCGCTCGAGCCAGGGCCCGTGCGACGGCGCCGCCCCGGGTGCCGAGGGAGCGCTGTCAGGCGCCGAGGTCCGCTTCGCCGCGGACTGGCGGACAGGGCTCGCCTCCGCACCGCGTAACGTCTCGAGCTGCCCGCGGAGCTCCTCGATCGCCTCGTAGGCACGGGCGGACCGGGACTTGTGGTCGAGAAGCTCTCGCTCGACGATCGCCGCGCGCGTCTCGGCCGCGACCCGCGCGGCGTTCTCCTGCTCGGCGGCGGAGCGCAGGCTGTCTAGCTCCTGGCGGAGCTCCGCCAGCGTCGGTTCAGCGTGTCCCTCGACTCCCCATGCGGATGACACGCTAGCCGGCTTGTCTATCACCGTGACATCCGATCGATCGCGACGCTACCCGCCTTCCTGGTTCCTGACTCGCCACGCCATTCGCGATTGAAGCGACCACAACTCGATGAACCCCGGCGAGGCCGCTTGCGAGAAGAGTCCTCCAGATTCCGCAAAAGTAGCTAATTGTGCGTCATAGATGGCATTTTGTGACGCACGGGTTATCACGCGTACCGATCCCTTGTAAAGCTTTAGCCCGATCGTGCCGGTCACCTGTTGGTTGGCCGCGTCCATAAACGCGTCGAGATCGGCTCGCAACGGCTCCCACCACAGCCCCGCGTATACGAGGTAGGCCCACTTCTGGTCAAGCGCGGGCTTGAGCTGGTTTTGATGGATGGTGGCGACGAGACGCTCTAGCTCCTGGTGAGCCGTGAGCACGATGGCGGCGGCCGGCACCTCGTAGATGTCGCGGACCTTCAGCCCCACGATCCGGTCCTCCAAATGGTCGACGATCCCGATCCCGTGGCGGGCACCGATCTCGCCCGCGCGTTCCAGGAGCGCGACGAGGCCAAGACGGTCACCGTTGATCGCCACCGGGATCCCGCGCTCGAACTCGACGGTCAGCTGCTCGGCCTCGTCCGGGGCCTCCTCCGGACGGGTGACGAGCTGGAAGACATCGTCCTCAGGGGCCTGATCGAGCTGCTCAATCCAGCGACCCTCGCTCGAGCGACCCCACAGGTTGTCGTCGATCGAGTATGGCGCGAGCTCGGTGCCGCCCTTGACCGGGATCCCGTGCTCACGGGCGTATCTGGCTTCCTCCTCGCGCCCCATCCGCCAGGATCGCACGGGAGCGATCACCCTGAGCTCGGGCGCGAGCGTCGCGATCGTCGACTCGATCCGCACCTGGTCGTTCCCTTTGCCGGTACAGCCGTGGGCGATCGTGTCGCAGCCGTTCGCCCGGGCGTGCTCGACCGCGAGCTTGGCGATCAGGGGCCGGCCGAGCGCGGTGAAGAGCGGATAGCCGAGCCCGTAGATCGCGTTGGCCTTGATCGCCCGGGTCACGTACTCGGCCGCGAACTCCTCGCGGGCATCCACGACGTGGCAGTCGATCGCGCCGAGCTGGAGCGCCTTGCTCCTGATCACCTCGTAGTCCTCGCCCGGCTGGCCGAGATTCACCGTCAGCGCAACGACCTCGGCCTCGTAATGGTCCCGGATCCATTTGAGCATCACGCTCGTGTCCAGGCCGCCGCTGTACAGCAGCAGGACGCGATGGACCTCTTCGGGGATCGCCTCGTAGCTGGCTGTCGGCGTCGTTGCCTGAAACGGCTCGGTCATTGGGGCTCGCGAAGCGTATTGGTGGCCGTCGCAGGTCCGTCGAGCCGCCGCCGCAGATCCAGCCACAGCGTCTCGTAGGCCAACGCCGCCGGAGACCCGGGCGCGATCTCGGCGACCGATGTCCGCTCCTCGCCCATCAGCTCGACCTCCTCGGATGTGGGGATCGCCGCTCCGAGCATGGCCGCCGGGTGCTCGAGGCGGAACCGGGCGACGAGATCTCGGTGCAACCGCTTGCGGATGTCGACCATCGAGAAGAACCCGAACACGCGCGGGCCATCGACCCGCGCCAGCAGCTGCTCGAACGTGCGCGCAGACAGCGTCGCCGGGATGATCGGGACCAACAGCGCGTCGGCTGCTTCAAACACGCTCTCGGACACCAGCGAGATGCTCGGAGGGCAGTCGAGGAACACGTAGTCGTAGTCCTCGCGGATCGGCGCCAGCACGCGGGCGAGCCGCGACGTCGGCCGCTTGAAGGCATCGAGCGCGAGGTCCATGTGGCGGTAGGAGAAGTCGGCCGGGAGCAGATCCAGGCGGTCGTGATCGGTTCCCTTGATCAGCTCGCCGACGTCGGTTTTGCGCCGTACCAGCCTGCGACCGCCGCCGGGGATCTTCGGCCTGACTCGGAACAGGTAGGTGCTCGCGCCCTGAGGATCCAGGTCCCAGAGCAGTGTGCGATAACCGTCCCGGGCCGCGAGGTAGGCGAGGTTGACGGCGGCGGAGGTCTTTCCCACACCCCCCTTGATGTTGTAGGTGGCGAGGACCTGGCTCACGCGAATGTGTCCTTCACCAGCTTGCGCTGGGACTTCGCGGCGAACACCGCAAACCGCTCCGCGAAGGCCTGTCGCGCCACCCGTTCGTCCTCGCCCAGGCGCTCCACCAGCACGCCCATGGCCATCACCGCCGCGGCGCCATCCGGGAGTCGGACGACGTCATCGCGCAGAGAACGCAGCGTGGCAACCTGAACCTCTCGGTCCTGGTGTCTCCCGAGCACGTCCTGGAGGCTCTTCAGCGCCCGGATCATCGGCTTGACGACGTCGTCGGGGTACAGCGGCGCGCCGAACAGCTCGAGCAGGTAGCGGAGCTCTTTGCCCTTCTTGCGGAGCTCGTGGTACGCCTCTGGCGCGCTCGACTCGTCGATCGCCTCGCCCATCTTGATCATCCGCCGGTAGACCTTGGTGATTCGCTCGCCGGCCACCACACCGATCGGGCGCGTGGCGTCAGGCCGATCGTCGGTCGCCAGTGACGTGAGCCTGTCGAGGAGGGCACGCCAATCGGCGAGCAAACGGGTCGTTCGGTAAGAGCGAAGCACACGGCCCACCTCGCGATGCGCCGCCGTCCGCTGATCCCGCAACACAGTCAGCAAAGGCTCCAGATCCGGCCCCATAGGCTCTGGCACCAGCCCCCGGAACTGTTCGAAATCAAGGACGTAGACGTCCAGGTCACGGGCATCGCCGGTCGCGCCCTGGAGCCACCGGAACTCGTCGCGGAAGTGCTGGAGCGCGGCGGGCGGAAACACCCCCCTCAGCTCGCGCTGGACGGCCCGGGACCGCCGGACGGAGACCCGAAAGTCATGGAGGAACTCGCTGTCGATATCGGCGACGGTCCCGTCGATGTTCGCCTCGATCACATCCAGTAGCCGCCGCAGAACGTGCACGGCGGCATCGTCGGCCCGCTGGTTGTACGCAAGCGATACCTTGACCTTCGACGGAGTGCCCCCGGGCAGCTCGCCGGCCGCGCGGATCGCTTCGTCCACCATCGGCTGGTCGGCGGGCTTGAAGCCAAGCTCGTGCTCGAGACGCCGCCGGACGCGCTCGAATTCCGCGTCATATCCGCGCACGGCGACGATCCGGACCCGCGGGCGCAGCAGCTTCTCCGATGAGCTGTCCGAGACGACTGTGGGCTCTTCGAGGCTCACGCGCACGACCGTCTTCTGCTCGTCGTCGAGCACTCGCAGCGTCCGCACGCGAGTGTGGACGTGGACGAGCGGCAGCAGCGCTCGAACGCCGCACACCGCGATCACCGCCTCTCGGAGCGGGCCGCCCGGAAGCTCGACGCCGAGGACCGGGCTCGTCGGCGGCGCGCTCACCACCCCGGCTCGCTCCCGGCCGGACTGGGTCTCGAGAAGAGCGAGCCGTCCGCCCTCGTGTACGAGCTCCAGCCCCTCCGCGTGGAGCAGCCCGTCAAACGTGTCGTAGAAGGTGCGGTCGGCTTCCTCTGTCTCGCCGGTAACGGTGGCGACCCCGCTCCTCAGCGCGTCGCCGGCCCCGTCGAGCGTCATCTCGTCCGGGGGCAGGTACTCGGTCACGTCGCCAATTCCTTCAGCCGCCGAAGCGCCTCGTCGATCTCGTCCTCGCTGACGATCAGCGGCGGCTCGAAGCGGATCGTGCCCGGTCCAGTGGCGTTCACGACCAGATGCTGGTCGAGCAGGGCGCGGCGCGCAAGGTCGGGCGCCGACACTCCCGGCGCGACGTCGATCGCAAGCATCAGGCCGCGGCCGCGGACCCGATCGACGAACGAAAGCTGGGCGAGCCCGGCCGCGAGCCGCTCGCCCAGCGTCCCGACGCTCGCCAGGAGCTCCGGATCCGAGCAGACGTCGAGCGCGACCAGCGCCGCGGAGGCGATCACGGGACCGCCCGCGAACGTGGATCCGTGATCACCCTTCTCCAGCGCGTCGGCCAGCCGCCCGCCGGTGACGAGCGCTCCGATCGGCAACCCGCCTCCGAGCGCCTTGGCCGTCGTGAGCGCGTCGGGGACGACGGGCGTCTGCTCGTACGCCCACAGGGAGCCGGTTCGCCCCATGCCCGTCTGGATCTCGTCGAACACGAGCGCCGCGCCGGTCCGGTCGCAAGCGTGGCGAGCCGCCCGGAGCAGATCGTCGGTGAGGACGTTGATTCCGCTCTCCCCCTGGATCGGCTCGAGCAGGACCGCCGCGGTCTGCTCGTCGACGGCGCGATCGAGCGCGCCGGGATCCTTGGGCACGACGACGAAGCCCGGAACCAGCGGCGCGAACGGAGCCTGCTTTGACTCCTGCGGCGTCGCGGACAGCGCGCCGTAGGTGCGCCCGTGGAAAGCGTCCTGGACGACGACGACGGTCCCGCCGGGACGCGCTCGCCGCACGAGCTTGATCGCCGCCTCGATCGCCTCGGTGCCGGAGTTGGTGAGGAACACCTTGCCGCCCAGCGACTTTTGGGCCAGCGCTTCGCACAGCCGCATGCCCGGCGCCGTGTAGTAGAGGTTCGTGGCGTGTGTCAGCCGGCCGACCTGGTCGCGGACCGCCTGGACGACGCGGGGATGGCAGTGGCCGATGTTCAGGACCGAGATCCCCGCGAGGAAATCCAGGTACTCGTTGCCCTCGTCGTCCCACAGGCGGCATCCCGAGCCGCGCACGAACTCCACCGGGTTGCGGGCGTAGGTGGCGATCGCGTAGTCGCGCTCGATCGCCTGGAGTTCGGCGAGACTCACAGAGCCATCCCGATCTTCGTGCCCTGGCCGGCATCGGTGAACAGCTCCAGCAGGAGCGAATGCGGCACCCGTCCGTCGACGATATGGGCGTGGGAGACTCCGCCATGGATCGCTTGCAGACATGCCGCGAGCTTCGGGCGCATCCCGCCCGCTACCGTCGGCAGCAGCTCAGCCACCTCGTTGGCGTCGGCCTCGGAGACCAGCGTGGAGGGATCATCCGGATCGCGCATCCATCCGGGGACGTCGGTCAGGAACACGAGCTTGTAGGCGCGCAGCGCCCCGGCCACCGCCCCGGCCGCCTCGTCCGCGTTGATGTTGTAGGACTGGCCCTCTCGGTCGGCGCCGACGCTGGCCACGACAGGGATGTAATCCTGGGCCACGTGCGTGAGCACGTCCACGTCGACGCGTTCTATCCGTCCCACGAAACCGATGTCCTGACCGCTCGGTGCCGCCTGACGCGCGGCCCGGAACAGCAACCCGTCGTCTCCGCACAGCCCCACGGCAGGCTGGCCGTGGCGGCCCAGTCGCAGGACGATGTCCTTGTTGACCTTGCCCACGAGCACCATCTTCGCGACCTCGACCGTCGCCGAATCGGACACGCGCAGACCGTCGACGAACTGCACCGGAAGGTCTAGCCGCTCCATGTAGGTCGTGATCTCGGGGCCTCCACCGTGAACGATCACCGGATTCATGCCGACGTACTTGAGCAGCACCACGTCCCGCGCAAAGTCCTCCTTGAGCTGCGCGTCGAGCATCGCCGCGCCCCCGTACTTGATCACGACCGTCCTGCCGTGGAAGTCGCGGATGTACGGGAGCGCCTCGAGCAGGGTTCCTACGTCGCGCATCACTCGAGCTCGATCACGTCGTGTAGTCGGCGTTGATCGTCACGTACTCGTGGCCGAGGTCGGAGAAGAACAGCTCGGTCTCGGCCCCTTCGCCCGGGAGTCCGATCTCGTACTCCACCTCGGCGTCCTGTACGGCCGCTTTCAGCGCCTCCGGATCGTGCGGCACGTACGCGCCGCGCGCGCATACCTGGACCCCCTCGATCGCGATGTCCAGATCCAGGGGGGCCATCCCGACCGTCGCCACCCCGACGGCCTGGGCGATCCGCCCCCAGTTCGGATCGCCGCCGTACAACGCCGTCTTGACGAGCGGAGAGTTGGCGACGGCGCGCGCGACGCGCTGCACGGTCTGATCGTCGCCGCCGCGCACCACGACGCGCCCGACGCGCCGCGCGCCCTCGCCGTCGCGGGCGACCTCGAGCGCCAGCTGCCGCATGACCGCGTCGAGTGCCTCTCCGAAGCGCAGCTCGTCCTCGGTTTCCGGCTCGACCTTGATCCCGGAAACGCCACTGCACTGCAGGATGACCGTGTCGCTCGTCGAGAGCTGGCCATCCACGGTGATCCGCTCGAACGAGCGCTTTACGGTGACGCCGAGAAGGAGGTCACAGGTCTCGGAAGACAGCTCGGCATCGCTCTGCACGAACACGAGCAGCGTCGCGAAGCCCGGGGAGATCATGCCGGCGCCCTTCGCCTGGGCGGTCAGCCGCACCGCCCCGCCGCTCAGCTGGACGTCGAAACAGCAGTGCTTCGGGAAGGCGTCGGTCGTGCAGATCGCCTCGGCGAACGCGCCCTCGCCATCCCCTCGAAGCTCACCAGCGGCGGCCGCGATCCCGCTTATCACCTGCTCCATCGGCAGTGGCACACCGATGACCCCCGTCGAGGCCACGGCCACGGCATCCTCCGACTCCTGCGAGCACGCGATCGCCGCGGCCTGGCGCATCCTCGCCGCGTTCTCGAGTCCGGGCGCACCGGTCGCCGCGTTCGCGTTTCCCGAGTTCACGACGACGGCGCGGATGCCGTCCAGGCGGGTGCGCTCGGCCGTCAGCATCACCGGTGCAGCGAGCGTGCCCGACCGCGTGAACCGGGCGGCACTCGTGGTCTGGGCCGAGTCCGACGCGATCAGCCCGAGGTCGAGTGCGCCAGATTCTTTGATCCCGCAGGCGACGCCGGCGGCCCGGAATCCCTGAGGCAGCCCTCCGGGCAGCTCGGTCATGTGCCCGGGAGCCTCGATCCAGCGGGACCTGAAGAAGGTGTCAGTCGCGCTCATGCGATCCCCTCTGCCTCCGGCAACCCGAACATCAGGTTGAGGTTCTGCACCGCCTGCGAGGCCGCGCCCTTCCAGAGGTTGTCGATCGCCCCGAACACGATGACGCGCCCGGTCCGGTCGTCCCGGTGGACCGAGAGCCGGCAGATGTTCGTCTCGCGGACGTCACGGACGCCGGGTGGAGCCGAGGCGAGCTCGACGAACGGCTCATCGGCGTAGGCGTCGTGGTAGAGCCGTTCGATGTCGAGCCCGTCGCCGTCGAGCGTGACGTAGCACGAGACGAGCTCGCCCTGGTCCAAGGGCAGCAGGTGCGGGGTGAACGTGACTCGGACGTCGGTGCCGAGCCTTTCGAGCTCCTGCTCGATCTCCGGGGTGTGCCGGTGATGCGGCACCCCGTACGCGTTCACGTTCTCGTCGACGGTGACGAAGTGCGTCTTGCCGGTGGCGGCACGGCCCGCCCCCGAGACACCCGACTTGGCGTCGATCACGATGTCCCGGATCAGGCCGGTTCTCGCCAGCGGAGCGAGCGCGAGCACTCCGGCGGTGGGATAGCACCCCGGGTTGGCGACCAGGTCGGCCGTGCGGATTTCCTGGCGGTAGCGCTCAGGCAGCCCGTACACGGCCTCGGCGAGGAGCTCGGGCGCCTGGTGCTCGCGGTACCAGACCGCGTAGACCTCGGGATCGCGAAGCCTGAAGTCCGCGCTCAGATCGACGATCCTCACGCCGCGGCCGCGGAGCTCCGCGACCAGCGGCGCCGCGGCGCCGTGGGGATAGGCGACGACCGCGGCGTCGACCTCGGCGTGGCGATCGAGGTCGAGCTCCTCGAGCGTCATCGGCACGCGGTGGCGGGGGTAGAGCTCGTCGAGACGAGCGCCGACGTCTGAACGTGCGGTCACGGCGCGAAGCTCGAACGACGGGTGGCTGTAGAGCAGTTTCGCGGTGAGGGCGCCGGTGAAACCGGCTGCACCGAACACCGACACGCTAAGGGCCGGGCTCGTTACGTCTCTAGGCGCCACGGACCCACCCGCCGAGTTCGTCGGCCAGGGCCGCCACGATCCGCTCCCGCCGCTCGGCAACCTCCTGGTCGGTCAGCGTGCGGTCCGGGGCCCGATACGCGAGCCGCAGCGCAAGCGAATAGTTGCCCATGCCGAGCCTGTCCGGATCGCGGTAGACGTCGAACACCTCGACATCGGCGAGCAGAGGCGCGCCGCTGCGGCGCACGACATCCAGCACCTCAGCCGCGCTGACCCGGTCCGCAACGACGACCGCGAGATCCTCGCGGACCTCGGGGAAGCTCGTTACGTCCTCGTAGATCGGCGTCAGCACGGCGTCCGCGATGGCGGCGTCGAGATCGAGCTCGAATGCCCCCACGGTCTCACGGATGTCCCACTCGGCCGCCACCTGTGGATGGATCTCGCCGAGCCATCCGACCGTTCGCCCGCCGGCGAGGATCGCCGCCGCCCGTCCCGGATGAAGGAACGGCTGGTACTCGGCGTGGACGGTCCAGGGAACGCGAAGCGTGCCGAGCAGTCCCGCGAGCACGCCCTTCGCGGCGAAGAAATCGGCGTTCGGAGGCTCTGGGTGGCGCCACGTCGGGGGCCTGACGGCGCCGAGCAGCACCGCCCCCACGTGGAAGGGCTCGCGCGGGAGCTGCCGATCCTGGGCTGGGAAGTAGACCGCACCCGCCTCGAACAGCCTGAGCGTCGAGGCGCCGTGAGCGACGTTGCGCTGGGCGATGTCGAGCAACGACCCCAGCAACGTCGTCCGCAGCTCGGATTGCTCGGCCGACATCGGATTCTCCAGTTCGACGGCTTGGTGCGGTGTTTCGAGCCGTAGCCGCTCCACGAGCTCGGGCCGGGCGAAGCTCCAGCCGAGGACCTCGTCGAGTCCTTGGGCGATCAGGGCATCGGCGGCGCGCCGGCGAAGCTGCTGGGTCGTCGTGAGCAGGCCCGAGGCCCCGTGCCGGGACGGAAGCGTCGCGGGCAGCTTCTCGAGACCGTCGATCCGCGCCACCTCCTCGATCAGGTCGGCCTCACGGGTCACGTCGTCGCGGCGGAACGGTGGGGGCTTGACATCGAGACCATCGGCGGCGTCGCTGGTCGTGAACTCGAGCGCTTCCAGGATGCGCCGACTGCGCTCGCGCGGAATCGGCGCTCCGAGCAGGCTCGCTATTCGCGCATCGCGCAACCGGATCGTCCGCGGCTCCGGCCCGGGGCCGCCGATGTCGATCGTCCCGGGGACCGCGCGGGCGCCGGACAGCTCCACCATCAGCTTCGTCGCCACCGCCTGCGCCTCCATCGCCTGCTCCGGCTGGAGTTGCTTCTCGAACCGCGTCGATGCCTCGCTGCGCAGCCCGAGCCTGAGCGAGGTGCGATGGATGTTCGCGCCGATCCAGTTCGCGACCTCCATCACCACCCTTGTCGTGTCCGGTGCGACCTCCGAGCGGGCTCCTCCCATCACGCCGGCGATCGAGGTCGGTCCGTCGGCGTCGGCTATCAGGACCATCTCGTGGTCGAGCGTGCGGGTCTGTCCGTCGAGCGTCTCAACCCTCTCTCCGTCGTGCGCACGGCGTACCGTCAGCTCTGCCCCGGCGACCCGGTCGAGATCGAACGCGTGCAGCGGCTGCGCGGTAAGCAGCATGACGTAGTTCGTGATATCGACGACGTTCGAGATCGGGCGCTGACCGGCGGCCATCAGGCGCGCCTTGAGCCACGGCGGCGACGGCCCGATCTTCACGTCTTCGAACACCCGCGCGGTGAAGCGAGGGCACAGCTCCGGGCATTGGACGTCGATCGTGACCTGGCTGACGTCGCCATCGGGGTGGGGGTCCTCGGCCCACGGCGGTGCGCTCAGCGGCGCCTCGGTGGCGGCGTGCACCTCCCTGGCGACGCCGTAGACCCCGAGGCAGTCCGGTCGGTTGGGAGTCACCTCGAGGACGAGCACGTCGGTCGCGATCGTCAGGACCTGTTCGAGCGGAGTCCCTGGTGCCAACCCGTTGTCGCTGAGCACCATGATCCCGGCGTGCTCGGTCCCGATCGCCAGCTCGTCCTCGGCGAGGATCATCCCGTCCGATTCCTGGCCGCGAAGCTTGGCCTTCCGCAATGTCGTCCCGTCGGGCATCACGGCGCCCGGCTTGGCGACGGCGACGGTCTGGCCCGCCGCCACGTTCGGCGCGCCGCACACGATCTGTCGCGGTGCCCCGTCGCCCGCGTCGACGACGCACACGCTGAGACGATCGGCGTCGGGGTGCGGCCCGGCCTCCAGCACCTTCCCAACGACGAAGTTCTCCAATGCGCCAACGCCGTGGCGCTCGATCCGTTCGACCTCGGTGCCGGTCATCGCCAGTCGGTCAGCGAGCGCGTTCACGTCGAGCGCGGGAGCGGAGTATTGCTCGAGCCACTCGAGCGGGGCCCTCATCGTCGTCTCTCCCCCTCCGGTCATCCGAACTGCTCCAGGAACTGGACGTCGTTGTCGTACAGGAGCCGCAGGTCCGGTACGCCGTGCTTGAGCATCGCGATCCGCTCGATCCCCATCCCCCAGGCAAAGCCCTGGATCTCCTCCGGGTCGTAGCCGTACTCGCGTACGTGCTCGAACACGTTCGGATCGACCATCCCCGCTCCGAGGATCTCGATCCACCCCGTCCCCTTGCACAGGGAGCACCGGTCGCCGTCCGCGGTCACGCCGCCGACGCAGTTGAAGCACGAGACATCGACCTCGACGCTCGGCTCGGTGAACGGGAAGAAGTGCGGGCGCAGTCGCACCTGCCGCTCCTCGCCGAAGATCGCGCGCGCGAACGCCAGCAGCGTGCCCTTGAGGTCGGCGAGCGTGATGTCGGTGTCGACCGCGAGTCCCTCGATCTGGTGGAACTGGGGCGTGTGGGTGGCGTCGTTGTCCGGCCGGTAGACGCGGCCCGGCATGACGATGTAGATCGGCGGTGGCTGCGCTTCCATGGCGCGGATCTGCACCGGCGAGGTGTGGACTCTGAGCAGTTGAGCCTGAGGATCAAGGATGTCGGTGAGAGGCTTGACGTAGAACGTGTCCGAGGTCAGCCGCGAGGGGTGTGTCGGCGCGAAGTTGAGCGCGTCGAAGTTGTAGTAGACGGTCTCGACCTCGGGCCCCTCGGCGACGTTGAAGCCGAGCCCGATGAACACGTCCTCGATCTCGCGCTGCGTCTTGGTCAGCAGATGCAGGCGGCCGATCGCCGGGAGCGGGTCGGCCGGCAACGTGACGTCCACGCGATCCTGCGCCAGGCGTCGCTCGAGCTCGGTCTCCGCGAGGTCGGCGGCGCGTTCTTCGATCGCCCGCTCGAGCGCCCGCCGGGCTTCGTTTGCCGCCTTTCCGGTGGCGGCCCTCTCCTCCGGAGGCAACTGGGCGACGTTTCGCAGGAGGTTCGGGAGCTCCGCCTTGCGTCCGAGGTAGCGGATCCGGACTTCCTCGAGTGCGTGCATGTCGGCGGCAGCGGCGATCGCAGCCTCGGCCTCATGCCTGATCTGTGCGATCCGTTCCGTCATTTTGACGGCGCCATCCTAAATGGCTGGTTCCGACTGACGTGCCCGCGGGGGTGTGGACGACCAAGCAGCCGGATGACTCGCGCGCGGCCCACGCAAGCGAGGCAGGATGCCGAGCGGGCCGCAGGCGCGAGGGTGCACGCGGACGAAGCCGGTAGCGGCGCTACCGGCGAGGACGTGGGTGCCGATCCGGCGCCGCGTCGTGCGCGCCATCCGCGGGTGCGCCAAGAGGAATCAGTCATCTCGTCAGCTCGTAAAGGGCGACCGTCGCCGCCATCGCGGCGTTCAGGGAATGCGTGTGAATGGGGATGCGGGCGGTGAGGTCGGCCGCCTCGATGAGCGCCAGCGGGAGGCCCTCGCGCTCGGCCCCGATCAGCAGCGTGACGTCCCCCCCACCTCCAACTTTGGCGTTCTTGTCCCACCCCTCGTTATCAGAACGCCAAAGTTCGGGGAGCGGCGGTCCGCTGCCGGTGACCAGGGCGATCTTTGTGCCCGGGAGGTCATCGAGGCCGGATGGCGGCGCCGCGCGCCAGAGCGGGACGCCAAACACGGCCCCCATGCTCGCCCGCACCGCCTTGGGCCCGAACGGATCGGCGCTACTGGGACCGATCGCCACGCACGAAGCGCCGAACGCCTCCGCCGAGCGGAGCACCGCGCCGACGTTGCCGGGATCGTGGACCCCGTGCAGGTAGACGCACAGCGGTCCGAGCGGCGCCGCCGCCCACCGCTCCTCGTAGACCGCGAGCGTCCGCGTTCCGGAGCTGAGCCCGGACGCACTCGAGAGCAACTTCGGCTCAACCTCGGCACCGGGCAGGCCGCTGCCGGCGGCGCAGAAACGCTCGACCGCCGGCCATCCGGCGGCATCGGCAGCCGCGAGCAGATCCTCGCCCTCGGCGACGAACCGCCCCGCACGCTCGCGCTCCCGGCGGCGCATCCGCAGTTTCCGGATCTCCTTGAGCCTCTGGTTGTGTGAGCTTGTGATGGTCATAAACGAGAAAAGGCGCCGTCCTCGAGGATCGGCGCCCGGTTTGCGGTGCTGGTGGTTGTCGGCTAGTGCTCAGCCGGCCGCCAGCGCCTCGCGGGCGCGGTCGGCAAAGCGTCGGAAGGTCTCGGCGTCGCGGACGGCGATGTCCGCGAGGATCTTGCGGTCGAGCTCAACGCCGGCGAGCTGCAGACCGTGCATCAGCTGCGAATAGGACATGTCGTTCTGACGCGCGGCGGCGTTGATGCGGGTGATCCACAGGCGGCGGAAGTCCCGCTTGCGGTTACGCCGATCGCGATAGCGATACTGGTCAGCCTTCAGCACGGCTTCCTTGGCCGTACGGTAGTGCCGGCTGGCGTCGCCGCGATAGCCCTTGGCGAGCGCGAGTGTCGCCCGGCGCTTCTTGCGCGCGTGTACCGAGCGCTTCACGCGTGTCATGAGCGCTTCGCTCCCAGGAGCTTCTTCACGCGCGGCTCGTCGTGCTTGGAGATGACCGCGGGTTCCGCGAAGCGACGCTTGCGTTTCGGAGGCTTCTTCTCGAGGATGTGGGTCGAGAACGCGTGCCGCCCGCGCACCTTGCCGGTGCCGGTCAGCCTGAACCGCTTCTTCGCGCCCGAATGCGTCTTCATCTTCGGCATGACGGCCGCCAAGTAAAGCAGACGCGGTCGGGGCCAGACCGCGGGCGGTCCGCGTCAGGCGGCCGTGTCGCTGGACGCCCGGGCCGCGGGCGCGCCACCGCCCGCCGCCCCCTCGTTGTGATTGGCGTCCGTCTCGTGGGCGTCGTCGGCGCTCTTCTCCTGGCCGCCGGCGAGGATCGCCTTCGACGGGGCAAGCATCATCGTCATGTTGCGGCCGTCCTGAACCGGCGCCTGTTCGACGACCGCGACATCGGACAGTTCCTCGGCGAGTCGATCGAGCAGGGCCATGCCGCGCTCCGGATGAGTCACCTCGCGCCCACGGAACATGATCGTGATCTTCACGCGGTCCTTGCCGGTCAGGAACCGGCGGACATGCCCCTTCTTCGTGTCGTAGTCGTTCTGCGCGATCTTGGGGCGGAACTTGATCTCACGGATGGTGATCTGCTGCTGGTGCTTGCGGGCGGCCTTCTGCTTCTGCGCCTGCTCGTACTTGTATTTGGAGTAGTCGAGCACGCGGCAAACGGGGGGACGCGCGTCGGGGGCGACCTCGACGAGATCGAGGTCTCGCTCCTGCGCGTACGCGAGGGCCTCTGAGGTCTTCACGACTCCGATCTGCTTCCCGTCTTCGCCCACGAGCCGAACCTCGGGCACGCGAATGCGGTCGTTGATCCGAGTCTGATCCCGCTCTGGCGGGCGCCGGTCGAACCTACGAGGAACCGGCACTAGCTGCGGTGGCGGCGTGACGTCAAGCGGCGCCGAGCCGTGTGTGGTGATGCAGTTGGATCAACGGCGGCCAGTATAGCGGCGTATCTACCGGCTCGCGCGACTTTTCGCCTCTTCGTCCAGGCGCTCGATGAACGCCTCGACCGCGACCGATCCCGCATCTCCGCGCCGGTGCTCGCGCAGCGCGACCTCATCGCTCTCCTGTTCCCTGTCCCCCACAACCAGCATGTAAGGAATTTTGCGCAGCTCGGCATCACGGATCTTGCGGCCGACGGACTCCGTGCGCTCGTCGACTTCGGCCCGTAAGCCGGCCCCCCGGATCCGCCCCGCGACGTTCGCCGCGTGCGCGGCGTGGCGGTCCGCGATCGGCAGCACGATGGCTTGGACCGGCGCCAGCCAGACCGGCAGCTCGCCACCCAGATGCTCGAGCAGGATCCCGATGAACCGCTCGTAGGACCCCATCAGGGCACGGTGGATCATCACCGGCTGGTGCTCTGCGTTGTCCGCGCCCGTGTAGGTCAGATTGAAGCGCTCGGGGAAGTTGTAGTCGAGCTGAACCGTCCCGAGCTGCCAGGAGCGGCCCAGCGAATCGGTCATGTGCGTGTCGATCTTCGGCCCGTAGAACGCGCCGTCACCAGGATGCAGGTCGTACGACAGGCCCTTGCTCTCGAGCGCCTGAAGCAGCGCTGCCTCGCTGTGATCCCACAGCGCGTCCGACCCGATCCGCTTGTCCGGCCGCGTGGAGAGCTCGAGCCGCACATCGAGCCCGAATACGTCGTAGGTCGCGAACGCGAACTCGAGCGCGGCCGCGACCTCGTCCTGGATCTGCTCCTCGGTGCAGAAGATGTGCCCGTCGTCCTGCGTGAAGTGGCGGACGCGCAGCAGCCCGTGCAACGTGCCGCTCGGCTCGTTGCGGTGCAGCGGCCCGGGCTCGAAGTAGCGGACGGGCAGGTCGCGGTAGGAGTGCTTCTGCAGCGAGTAGAGGTGGCAGTGTCCGGGGCAGTTCATCGGCTTGAGCGCCATCGGCCGGTCCTCGGCCTCGGTCACGAACATGTTCTCGCGGTACTTGTCCCAGTGGCCCGAGGTCTTCCACAGCGAGCTGTCGAAGAGCTGCGGCGTCTTCACCTCGGTGTATCCCCGCGGCGGCCCCATCTCCCTGCTCAGCGCGACGAGCGAGTTGAAGACCTCGGCGCCAGGCGGGAACCAGAACGCCGACCCGGGAGCCACGTCCGAGAACGTGAACAGACCGAGCTGAGGGCCGAGGCGGCGGTGGTCGTTGGCGCGCGCCCGCTCGACCCGCTCCAGGTACCCCTCCAAGTGCTTGGCCGAGAAGAACGCCGTTCCATACACGCGCGTGAGCATTGGGTTGTTCGCGTCCCCGCGCCAGTAGGCCCCCGCCACCGACTGAAGCCTGAACGCCTTGATCCGCTTCGTGCTCGGCGCGTGGGGCCCTCGACACAGATCGGTGAACGGGCCGTTCGTGTAGAGCGAGACGGTGTGCACGCCCTGGTTCCTGATAAGGTCCTCGATCAGCTCGACCTTGTAGTCCTGGCCCTCCGACACAAAGCGCTCGAGCGCCTCGCCGGCGCCCATCTCCTCGCGGACAAACGGCTCGTCGGCCTCGATGTGCTCGCGCATCTTCGCCTCGATCCGCTCGAAGTCGGCATCGCTGATCGTGGTCCCTTCGGGGAAGTCGAAGTCGTAGTAGAAGCCGTTCTCGATCGGCGGCCCGATCGAGATCTTCACGCCCGGATAGAGCTCCATCACCGCCTCCGCGAGCACGTGTGCGCAGTCGTGGCGGATCAGGGCGAGGGCCTCGGGTCCGCTGCGATCGGTGAGGATCTCGAGCCTCGGCACACCGTTGCCTTGCGGAAGCTCCCGAGCCAGGTCGCGCAGCTCGCCGTCGACCCGGATCGCCAGCGCCGCCCGCGCCAGCCCCGGCCCGATCGCCGCGGCCGCGTCGGCCCCGGTCGCGCCCTCGGCCAGCGTCAGCTTGTTGCCATCGGGGAGCTCAAACTCCATGGGCGCAGGATGCTATCCGTGCGCCTCCCCGATGCGTCTCGCGCCCGGGCGCGCCGCCGGGGCGCGCCGCCGGGGCGCGCCGGTCAGCGCGCGCGCTTACGGACGCGGAAACTGAACGTCCCAATCGTGATCGTCTGTGGGGCGACCTGGACGTCCGGGCCCATCGCGCGAGATCCCCCCAACGGACAGAGCACGGACTCGGATCTATTGCTCACCGGGCAGGGAACGGCCGCCGCGTGGAGAGGCGGAGGGCACCCGCAAGTCGGAGGAGTTATGACTTCCTCGACCTGGCCCCGGAACACACCACCGGCGCACCAACGGCCGTGGCCGTTGTGCGGGGCCAGCGGGACGTGGGCCGTCGAGCCCGCCACGGCTTGGCTCACGGACGCCGAAACCGCGGAGTTGCACCCTCGCGGACGGGACCGCATGTGCGCCGAGACCACATAGCTGATCTGAGAGGTCAAGCGGGTGCCCGCTGTCGTGCTCGCGGGCGGCATGAAGCTGACCACGAACCGCGTGTGCGTCTTGCCCGTCTTCGGCGTGATCGACGTGTCGGAGGAAGACGTCTGCGCGACAGCGGCAGCGCTCATAAGGCCCACGCACGCGAGGACGAGAACCGGGAGCCGAAGCGTTCTCGACATCGACGGCGAGTGTACCCCGTGACCCGCCGTCCTATGCACGCTACATTTACGAACCCTCCCGGGCGATTAGCTCAGCTGGGAGAGCGCCGTCTCGACAAGGCGGAGGTCGCTGGTTCGAGCCCAGCATCGCCCACTCCGGTAGTTACAGGGGATTCGCCTACTTCCGACCATCGGCAATTTGCGGACTGCGTCCTGAGTGCGTCCCACAGACCTCCTCGCGGGCCTGCCGAATGGCCGCGGAGGTGGTACGGCCGCCCGGTGTGAAGGTTGGTCCGGGCCGAGGGGGACGTTGTGGGCGGACTCGTCAGCCTCGCTCAGCGGCTGTGGTTGACGACCTCGACGTTGTGGCCGTCCGGGTCGAGCACGAACGCGCCGTAGTAACCCGGGTGATACACGGCGCGCTCGCCGGGGGCGCCGTGGTCCTCGTAGCCCGCGGCGAGCGCGGCGGCGTGGAAGGCCCGCACCGTGGCGTCCGCGTCGGCGGGGAACGCGAGGTGGACGTGCTCGGTGAGCGGGCGCTCGTCGCGCACGAGCGAGAAGGAGAAGTCGGGGCCGGAGAACTGCACGCGATCCGACGCGTCGTGGGCCAGGCGGAGCCCGGCGTGCGGCGCGACCGTCGTGTAGAACCGCCGCGACGCCTGCGGGTCGCGGACGCGGAGCCAGAGGTGGTCGATAACGCTGTCGGGCACGGGGCGCTCGCGGGCGGCGTGGACCGCCTCGACGCTGTTGCCGTCCGGGTCGAGCAGGAAGCCGCCGTAGTAGTCGGGGCCGCAGGCCGGCCGCGGTCCGGGCGCGCCGTCCTCCCGGTAACCCGCGTCGATCCCCGCCTGCCAGAACGCGTCAACGGCCACGCGGTCCGGCGCGCGGAAGCCGACGTGCAAGCCGCGGGTCACAGGGTGCTCGCGGTCCGTCGAGCCGATCCACCAGTCCTCCCACCCGACCAGCGAGCGCGCCTCGCTGCTACGCACCTGGTCGGCGTCCGCGTGACTCGGCTCGACGCCGAGCACCGAGAGCACAGTGCGGTAGAACCGCTCGGACGCGGCGAGGTCGGATACGGCGATCCCCACGTGGTCGAACATCGCCCCGAGACTACCGTCGCCAGCATGCACGAGCTCGACATCCCGCACGACCCAGCGGCATCCGAACCCGGGAGGTCGGGGTTCTTTTTTGGTGCTCGGCGCGGGCCGAGCGCGATGGAATGCTCGTAGCCGCGTGGGCGATTAACCAGAAGCGAGCGGAGGCGGGCGGCCCTCGGGTTCAGCCGCGAGCGTTTCACTCGGGAACGTTTACCGCGACGGCGCGATCGACGTTCTATGGTGAGGGGAGAACGCCGTTGCGTACCGAAGACCTGATCGAGATAGAAAACGCCGGACGGCGTTGCGGCGTGTGCCGCTCTGGTCGTGGGTGGCGCGGGTTTACGGTCGTCCGCCCGGCCGAGCGGGAGCCCGTCGTGTTGTGCGGCGCCTGCCAAGCCCGGTTCGGGGACGATCCGCCGGTGGGCCGCAGACCAGCGCCCGCGTTGGAACCCGTTCCCGGCACGGCCGATCCGCTCGCGCCGGCGGCACAGCGCCCGGAGGGGCGCGGGCCCGACCGGCCTGATCGCCTACGAGCGGCGCTGCGCAAGCTGCCTGGCTCGTTCTCGACGGCGATGGCGGCCCGGGCGGCAGGCCTTAGCAGCGAGAAGGCGCTTGCCCGGCTGCAGGATTTGGAGCGCCGCGGCGAGGTCCAACGCGTCGGCAAACGCTGGTCGACCGAGCCGCCGCAGAGCGACGTCGCCGCAGCCATGGATCGGCTTCAGGCGCGGACGAGCAACCTTCGGATAGTGCGGGAACGCGCGCGGGTCGGCTGACCAGTCGCGGCGCGCCGCCCGGAACAGGCCATACTGCGGGCCGTGGACCCGCTCGTCGAGCTGCTCGACCGCCAGGTGGATTTCCTCCTCCGGAAGACAGACTCTGCGGTGTTCCTCATTCAGGTCGAGCCGTTTCTCAGGGCGCTGCGAGGCGAGCCGCGCCTCGCCGCTTACCTCGACGACATTCTTGAAGAGGTCGTACAGATCGTCGATGACATGGAAGAGGTCGACCGGGAGCTCACATCAGACCTTCTCGACTTGCGGCGCGACCTCGTCGAGCTTCGGCCCGAAGCAGATGACTCGAACCTGAGACCGCCGTCGGAGTCGGACTCACCAGCAGTCAAATTACAGGCGGATTTGAGCTACAGAGGCACGCTCGCATATTTCGACGAGTGGGCTGGCTCCGAACCGGAGCCGTTCAACGCGGACGGTGAGGGTGGCTTGGCGAAGACGCTCCTGGGAATCCTTCGGAACAAAGAGACCGCCTACTTGCATGAGACCGAGGCATCGGCTGCTCGCGAGAACGCTGAAGGCGAGTCGAACCACGAGGCCATTCTGACCGAGAACCGGCCGCCAGCCCAGGCCGGGCAGAACCGACTGGGGCGGGACTCACTCGACGCGTGGCGAAGACGGCTCGGGAACGTGCAGCGCCGCTACGACTACGCCGTCCGCCTCTTGAGGCTGCGCACGCGGACCTCTGCCGGGCTCGCGCTACTCGAGCTGGAGGCGGTGCCTGATGAACTGAACCGTCCGGCGCGGGTCATCGACGACGAGGACGAGGACAGCCTCAAGGCCGCGAGTGACCTGATGGGGTGGGTGAGCTCGGAGAGTTATTCGCTCTTTAAGCTGGCCTGGCAGGGGAGGTTGGATGCGGCTGACCTGGGCATCATTGACAAGCGTGTCGCCGAACTGCGCGACGCTGTCGAACGACTGCGGGAGGAGCTGCGCCGTCGTATCGGTACCACCCGCTCGCGGCTGGCGCTTGTTAACCGATTCAAGTTGCGGTGTGAGTGGCACGACCGTGAGCGCATGCTCGCGGTCGCGGACGACGACCGCCTTGAGGGCGCACCCGAGGCCCGCCTGACCGGCGAGTTCGCCCGCTATCTCTTCGACGCTGGGCTCTCCCCGCTGACAAAGCCATTGGCGGGTGGCCTACAACCCGACCTGCTCGACCCGCTGGCCAGCTTCTACGTCGAGGCAAAGCTGTATACGACGTCGAGTGCTCGCGCCGACATCGTCACGAGCGTGGCGCAGGTGCTCGACACAGTCGGTCGGCTGCGAGGTGGTCCCTATGCCGTTGACGAAGCGTTCTGTGTGGTTTTCCGCCGCGAGGGTCCGTATTACGACTTGCCCCCGGTCTTGCAGACGGAGACCTATCGGCTGCACCTAGTGCTGGTAGACCTCGCTCCAACGACAGAAGCTGGTCGGAGGCAGCGAGACAAACCCGTCCAGATTGCTGCCGACGAGTTCTTCGCGGCAGCGCCGGACGACGTGGCGACCGCGTAGGCGAGCGGCCGTCCGTCCTCGCCCACGGTCCAGGCTGTTTGGTCCGGTGAGGGAGAAGCCGATAGGGCCGATCCGCCTCAGTTGACCCCTGTGCATTTGGCGGCGCTTCCAGAAGCGGCTGAGCAGACCTCCGTGCTTTTTGTCTTCACGTAGCTGACGAGGTTCAACCGGGCGGCTGCCCGCGCATAACGGCACGTGGCCAGCCAGGCCGTCTCAAACCCCGATCCGAGACACCGCGCGCCAGCGCCAGCAAGTGTGCCTGGGTCGATCGTCCGGGGCAACGCGCCGGATGGCGTCGCACATAGGGTGTTCGCAAGTTTTTCGCACTCACGTGGGCTATCCGGTCTGGGCGGGTGGCTAACTCAGGGTCTCGATGATCCGGGGGATTGGCCCCGCGCACGGCCCTCCGACGTTTTCACCCGGTGGGCATTGCCGGCGCCTCAGGTCGTCCATCTGTTCCCCGGCGGCGGCTCCGGGGTGGCCGGAGCCCAGAACGTCAACGGCTGGTGCGCAGCACTCGTTGCCTGCGAAGCCTGGGCGGTCTCGAGCTTCGTCGCGGCGACCGTCGTGTGCGCGCCGGTTCCCTTCTGCTGCTGCTGTTTTTACCCGGCTCTGCTGTTGTCATTCGCTGCGCATCACGCCACGTGTCTCGCGGTCTTCGCCCCGCTCTGTTCGGCTCGGAAATAGACAGAGACCCAACCATCAGAACGGGTCTCGCCTCGGGCAAGGGCGGCCGAAGCCCCACCGAGCGGTAGGCGAGCGGCGGAAACCTCGCGCCGCCGGGTCAAGAACCGCGTGCTCTGAACGGAAATGGCGGCAAGGAGACACGGCGGGGGTTGGAGAGCACTTGGGCTCGTTTTGGAAAGTCATCACGGGGCGTCCCCTGTGCCACCGACCCGCCAGCGGAACGCCTGCGTGCGAGCGTTCAGCGTTCGAGCAGGCCAAGAAATGTCTGCGGGATTTGTGGGATCGCCGCCGTCCGCGTGATTCGCGTGATACTCCTGGCCGGCAACGCTCCGGAAGGGATGCGTGGTGGCGCGATCACAGGAGACCGGGAACATCGGCACCGCATCAGTGCGCTGGCTCGTGGGCATCGCGGTGGTCGGTGCGACGCTGGCCATGGCCCCCGGCGCGCGGGCCGCTGCGTCGTCGTCACGCCGGTCCATCTGTCTCCTGCCCAGGTCGCTCAGGTTCTGTTCGTCGCGGGCGACGTTGGCCGATTGAGTCAGATTCCCAGCGGCACCGAAACTGTCGTGTTGGAGAAGGTTCTCCAACAGCTCTACGTTGAGAACGCAACGCTCGATCCCGCCCGCGCCGTATCCGACATCCGGGCGCTCGAGGCGGCGCTGGTCTCGGGCCCGGACGCGCAGTCGGCCGGGACGCTCACGGTCATGGCGGGCAACCAGCGGGTGCTGGCGATCACCGCGCCCTGATTGACTCCGGCCCCCCTGCGGACGTGGCCCACGCGTTGGCGCAGATCACCGACCACGCGCTGATCGACGCCTCACAGTCCACACAGATGTTCGGACAGCAATTCGACGCCTCGGCTGACTCGCTGGACACGCTCACGTACAGCAGCTTCTCCCCCGTCCGCGTGCTGGCAGCGACGGCCTCGCTCGCGGCGCTCAATCGTTCCTTCGGTCAGGCTCGGGACACGCTGTGGGAGAAAGCTGCCAACGAGAGTGTGTTCGACGGCGCCCACACGTTGCTGATGGAGAATCCGGCCCTGGAGAACGCCGCGATCACGTCATTTGGGCGAACGGTGGCGTCAGACGGCAGCCTCAGCACCACCGTCGGCACGCTCGAGGGCCTCGTCAACCGGAGCGTGTCTCAGATCGACGATCAGAGCTGCACCCTTGCCGGAGGGACAAACGGTTCCTCGCCGAGCGACTGCGCGTCCGGCGCTCTGCGCGATGCTCAAGTCGTCGCGCAGCAGTGCCCGAACGGTGCCGGCTCCACGGGGGCGGCTTGCCAAAATGCCCGCAACCAGGCCCAGAGCGACGCCACCGCTGAGCTCGCCACGATCAGGGCCCAGCAGGCAGCGGCCGCCGCCGAGGCCGACGCGCTCGCCGAGGCCGACCAGCAACTCGCTCAGGCCGAGATAGCCGAAGGCCAAGCTGCGGCTCAGGTCGCGGACGAGGAGAACGACTACCTCAGCTTCCAGAGCTTCCAGCAGTTCGAAACCGCGGGGTTCGACGTCACCGCGCTGATCACGACCCTCTCGGTGGCCGAGATCGATCCGACCTGGGCGATGACCGGCGCCCTGAGCGTCGTCGGCGACGCGATCGGCTTTGGCTTCGGCGGCCCCGATCCGAACACGCTGATCCTCCAGAGCATCCAGAACCTCGCGCAGCAACTCTCCGACTTCGAGCAGTACACACAGTCGGCCTTCCACGCGATTGACAGCCAACTCGCGGGAATCTCCAACCAAATCGCCCAGAACGCCTTCGCGCTCAGCGCTCAGCTGACAGCAGCCCAGTTGCAGATTACGCAGCTTGCGACCAGTCTCACGAACCTCCAGGACTCCGTCGACCATCTCGAGTCCGAGGTGCAGTCGCTGTTCGCGCAGGGCGCGCGCAACGACCTGGGCACGCTGATCGATCAGTACATCGGTTACCGGCAGAACAACGGCGTTCCGCTGCCACAGAGCCAGTTTGCGATCGCGGCCGGCGCGCTCTACCAGGACGCGACGAGCACCGCGCTGACGCAGACGGTGCTGAACGTTCCCGCCGGATTCGACGCCGTGAACGCGGCCAACCTGGTCACCGCCGACGATCCGCTGACGCTCGACTCGAACATCGACTTCTTCAATGCCTTCCCGGCCGAGGAGACCGACGCTCCATCGATCACATGGCAGGGACCGCTGACGTCGACATGCGCGCCGAACGCTGACCTCGCTCACGACCTCTGCCTCCCTGATCCCGACTTTTGGGCCACGTCCGCGCGCGCGTTCGCGCAGCTGCTGATGGAGAACCCGACGTACGTCACCCCGAGTCGCCTGGAGCAACTGGCGGCGATGCGCGAGGAAGGTCAGCTAATCGCGAACGCGCTGCATCAGCTATCGGTCAACGACGCCGGCAGCGACGCCAACGGCACCGCCAACCAGACGCTGGATGCGGCGATCAGGTACTACCTGTACTGGGGCGGGGTCACGCTCCACCCCTCCGGCACTCCCCCAACGCTGTCCCAGGCGCTGCACAACGAGGAGCAGCGCTACCTGACGTCGCAGACCGTCCCCGGGCAGACGTTCAGCTACGGCGGGCTCGACCCCTGGGGCGGCGTCAGCCAGAGCCCGGATACGACCACGCTACTCGCCACGAGCTCTTTTGACAGCGCCGTCCCGATTTGCTCCGCCGAGGCTGCCGATCTCCCGCCGGATGTGGGGTCGCTCACGATCCCTCACCTGACGCTCGGCACGATGAGCTTCCTTCCCGCCCCGGTGCTGAATGCGCTGCGACTCGGGATCGGCCACGTCGACGAGTGCTGGGAAGCGGATCGAACGGGGATGTCCCCGTTCCCCGATCTGAACATGACGATCAGCTACTTCTACCACTCAGCGGACAACTCGATCGTCGAGCAGGTCGGCGAGGCGAATGCGACGGAATTCAACATCCCCCGGTGCGCCGACCCCGACGATGCCACGATCGACGCTGTCGAGGACGTGGCGTCGAGCTGGCCGGGCGTGGCCAATCCGAACCCGAGCTGCTTCGACATGTCGCCGCTGCTCTCGATGTCCGTCAACCAGACGACCACCTACCCGTCCGACGTCCAGGGCTACGTCGAGCCGGCGATCGCAGCCGTGTTCACGGATCTCCAGCGCCGAATCTACGAGGACATCCTCAGCAACGGGTCGACCCTCACCGCCGGCGGGGGACAGGACAGCGACGTCGAGGCTGCCGCCACCCGGCTCGCCGGCGCGACGGCGTTGCTGAACGGCTACGTCTCGCTCGGCCTGCCGCAGGCACTCGCCAGCGACGACACGCTGCACAGCCTCATCGCCGGGGCCAACGAGGATGCATTCGCGCCCACCGACCCCAACTTCAACCTCTGGAACGTGGCTACCGCCAGCACCGTCCCCGCGCAGATCGTGAACTTCTACAAGGCGGCCCTTGCCGTGATGCCGACCTTCAATCCGGCCGACTTTGCTGCCGATCTGATCAGCGAGCGGGCGACGAATCTCAGCGCGGCGATCAGGTCCCACATCATTCCGAGCACTACGCAGCTGGCGCCGCGCCCCGGGCGCCGCGCTGCCGCCGCGCCACCGGACATGATTTTTGCGGAGACCAACCCGCTGATCGCACCCACGATCGACCGCCTCGACGAGAGCCAGGTCGCCCTCACGGATACGATCGCGAATGGCGCGAGCCTGTTCGTCGTCGTGACCGGCACTGGCCACGGCACCGTTTCGAACCCCGGCAACATCAGCTGTCCCGGGACCTGCTCGCACAGCTACATGCCGGGAACCGCCGTAACGCTGAGCGCGGCACCGGCCGGCGGCTCATCATTCAGCGGCTGGAGCGGGGCTTGCACCGGCACCGGCACCTGCACCGTCCCGATGAGCTATGACGAGCAAGTGATCGCCACGTTCACCGCGAATCCACCGGCGCCGACCGGCCACGCGTCGCCTCCCGCGTGCACTGTGAGGAGCAAGAGCAACCGCGTCCTGCTCCACAAGCCCAAGCGCAAACGGCACAGCCGCAACCGCCGGAGCGCCGTCAAGCCGGGCACACTGGCGCTAAGCGTCAAGTGCGACGAGGCCGCCAGGGTCAAGCTCGCCGGAACCCTGACGCGACTCATCGGCAAGAAGTCAAAGCACCGTCGGCAGCCCTTCAGGACAACCAGGCTCGGCCCCGACGTCGCGGCGGTGAGCGCCGGGCGCTCGGCCACGCTGACACTGAAGCTGCCGGCCGCGGCGCTCAGGGCGCTCGCGAAGCACGCCAAGGAGTCCGTCGCCGTCACCGTCACCGTCACTAACGCGGACGGCACCGGCAAGGCCGCGACGAAGATCAAATCGCTGATCCCCCGTTAACGGGAATTTGACCCCTCGGGCACCGTCAATGCTCCAGCTTCTCCGGCTATGCGGAGAAGTTGCCGAGCGTGGCCGCCAGCACCACGGCGGCGAAGAGCACCACGATGGTGAGTGTTGCCACGGCGTTGATTTGGGCGCGCGTCACGGTGCGGTCGCCCATGTGCATCCCGGCGTCGCCAGCGGACGCGACTGCCGGAGGTGGCTCGGTGGTGCGCTCGCCGCCCTCCCCGAGAACTCGGACTGTTCCCACCAGCACCGACGCAAACCACGCGTACAGGAGCGCGTTCCCGGCGGACGTACTGATCGCCGCGTCAACCGTCACCCGCGCCGCCACTTTCGTCGGGCAGCCTCCCGTCGTCCCGAATCACGCTGGAACTGCGGCCGTAGAGGGGCACCGGTCATTGCCGAGGGATCAGCTCCCGGGACTTCGGTGATGGCGGGCGATGGCGTGCACAACGAGCACTCCGCTCCGCAGCACGTCGCCGGCGAGCTTGGCCTCGATCTTCTCACTGGTGCCGCGCAGTTCGTTCGCGTGGGTGCAGCCGAGGCCGTGACACTCGCTGACTACGGCTCTTCTCAGGGAAGGAATTCGATCGGGGCGATGCGCGCGGCGATCGGCGTGCTCCGTGAGCGTTTCCCTGCCCCCGTCCGATCGTCGTGATCCACACGGATCTTCCGGACAACGACTTTGCTGCTCTGTTCCGGACGCTGCGCGACGCGCCAGAGAGCTACCTGGGCGACGAGGAGTTCGTCTCCGCGTTCGCCGCCGGACGATCGTTCTACGAGCAGATCTTTCCCGCTGACAGCGTCGCCATCGCTTGGAGCTCGATCGCCGTTCACTGGCTGAGCCGCGTACTCGTTCCGATCCTGCGGCACATCTTCTCCCCGCTCGCATCAGGGGACGAGCGCTGGGCGTATGCGGCGCAAGCCGAGGAGGACTGGCAGCAGTTCCTAACACACCGCGGCGCCGAGCTACGGCATGGCGGTCGGCTCGTTGTCGTCGGGAGCGGAGCCTCGCCGTACGGGCGCTCGAGCGCCGAGGGACTACTCGACCTCGCCAACGCAGTGCTCCTCGAACTCGTCGACGAGGGGACGCTAGATAAGGGGGAGTACGAGCAAACCGTGATACCGACCTACTATCGGACGCGCGAGGAGTTCACCCGGCCTCTTCGAGAGGAGCCGCTCGTTGGTGTATTCGAGCTCGAGTCGTGCTCGGACGCCGCGCTGAGCGATCCTCTGTGGTCGGAGTTCCAGCGCACCGGCGACCGCCGCGACTATGCGACCAACGTCTCTGATTTCCTCAGAGCGTTCTCCGAGCCCTCCCTATTCGGTCGTGTCGCGGACGTCAGATCCGCCGAGGCAGCCGCGGACATCGCGAATCAGTTTTACCCCCGGGTGCGGGATGCCATCGAGCGCCGGCCCGAGGAGGCAGCGAGTGCGTGGCCCCTCGTGCTGATGTCGATCGCGCGACGCTGATTTGCCCCGCGTCTAACAAGGCGTACCTGGCGGCGCTCGCTGACATTGCAAACGCCAACGTGAGTGCGGCGCGCGGTGATCTTGCTGGTGCTCTTCAGCGTCGTCACGCTGGCGCCGCTCGAACTTCCGCTCTCGGCGCGATCAAGGCACCGCAGCGGACCCAGCAAACAGTTGGCGCCGTGGACTCCTTCATACGCTCGCACAGCACGGCCGGGCTGCTGCTCCTCTCAACGCTTGCCGGCGGCTACTTGATCGTGACCGGTCGTGGCGCTCGTGAGCTGAGCGCCGCCCTGACCCCGGCGACAGCGCGCACGCTCGACGACGGTCCAGGCCTCAGTCGTCACTCGAAATGGGTGATGTCGCGGGCGCACGGGGCGTCATCATCCTTTGCGGCTAAGTGGTGTCACGATCGCCGATCAGAGAGCGCAGGCTCGGCGGTGGAGCAGAAGGGATTTTTCGACACGTGAATCGTCATCATGCCGCGCTTGTTGCGGCGCTAGCCGTGATGTTGGTGGGCGCGAATGCGAGCGCGCACGTGCTTCGGGTCGGGACCTACAAAGGCATCCGCGGGCAGTACAAATCAATTCGGGCGGCCGTCAACGCCGCTCGCCCTGGCGATTGGATCCTGATCGCGCCGGGCGACTACAAGACGATCTCAAGCTCCGAGCCGCCCGGCCGCAAGAACACCCCGGCCGGAATCCTGATCACAAAGCCCCGGATCTACGTTCGCGGGATGAACCGCAACAAGGTGATCATCGACGGGACCAAGTCCGGCCCCGCTTGCAGCCGCGCGCAGAGCGACCAAAATCTCGGTCCACGCGGATCAGGCGGGCGTCTCGGACTCAACGGCGTCCTGGTCTGGAAAGCCACCAATGTCTGGGTCCAGAACCTGACCGTGTGCAATTTCCTAAGCGGTCACGGCGATGCGGGCAACGAGATCTGGTGGAACGGCGGCGACGACAGCGGGAAGATCGGAGGCCACAGCTACTACGGCTCGTATCTGAGCGCCACGAACACGTTCTACCGGGACAACGGCACCGCCGCGCAATACGGGATCTTCTCCAGCAACTGGACCGGTGGCACCTGGTTTCAGACGTACGCCAGCAACTTCAGTGACTCCGGCTACTACATCGGTGCCTGCCAGCAACGATGCAGCCAGACGATCAACCGCGCCCACGCCGAGTTCAACTCACTCGGCTACTCGGGGACCAACTCCGGTGGCCCGCTCGTCGTCAGGAACTCCGAGTTCGACCTAAACCAGGATGGCTTCGACACCGACAGCGAGAACGGGGATGCCCCATCCCCCCAGAACGGAGCGTGTCCGAACAACGGCACCAGCCCGATCACCCACACGCACTCGTGCTGGGTGTTCCTGGACAACTACGTCCACGACAACAACAACGCCAACGTGCCCCAGGTGGGCCAGGCCGGTTCCACGCCTCTGGGGGTGGGTCTGTCACTCAGTGGAGCCCGCAACGACACGGTCATGCATAACCGGATCGTCGGCAACGACGCCTGGGGAGTGCTCATCCAGGTCCAGCAGGGGGAAGGCGGACCGCCGTGCATCGGCGGCAAGCTGAACTTCACTTTCCTCGGCATCACCCTCGCATGCCTGTTTGACAATTGGGGGGACGCGATCCTCAAGAACAGATTCTCGAACAACGGCTCCTACGGTCACGCGACGAACGGCGACATCGCCGCGTTCAACTTCCTGAGCGGTAATCCGACCAACTGCTTCAGCGGCAACACCGATCCCGCCGGACTCACCACCTCTCCGGCCGGTCTCCAGCAGACGCACCCAGCGTGCACCGGCGCAAGCGCGCCGGCCAACGCGAATGTGCCCCTGGTCCTCGAGATCCTGTGCGGCAATGAGGGATCGCTAGTCGGTGGGAGCATCACGTGTCCGGGCGGTGTGCCCTACCCGAGCCGGACGCGCGTGGTCATGCACCCGCTTCCGGCGCACTTGGCGACGATGCCGAACCCATGCAAGGGTGTCCCCGCCAACCCGTGGTGCGCCGGCCCGAAGCAACCGCCTACGCCGCCGGTGGGCCTGGGATAGAGCCTCGGCAACGCCCGTGTAGGCCAGGGATACCGAGATTCAGGCCTTCATACAGGCGACCTCGCCGAGCCTCGCGGTCTATATCGCCGTCATCCTCCTGGCGATCCTCCTTCCGCACGTGGCAGCGTTCGGGTATCTGGTGATCGCCGTTGGGCCGTCCTGCGCGCCCGCGGTGACCAGCAACTGAACGAGACCGAGGACGCGGCTGCGTAGCTAACCGACGAACGCCCTCAAAGCCCGTTTTCCGCCGTCGACGACTGGGTCGCCGTGGGCCAACAGGAGCACGTCGAAGTCGAGCTCGAGCAAGCGGCGGTACGCCTCGCGCAATCCCTCCTTGGTCTCCTCGGGATCCTCCATCAGATAATCCGAGACGAACCCCAGGCGGCCCGAGTCCCGCGAGCGGATCACTCCATCCGCGCAGGCCAGCGCCCGGTGCGAAGGTACGTACAGGGCCGTCTCGTCCGGGCAGATCGCGTCGACCTCGTGGACGATGACGCCGCCGGGGAGCTCATCGCCAAAGTCGAACGGTTCAGCCGGCCCGCGGCCCTCCAGCTCGTACATCCCATTCCTGATGCAGTGCACGGTGCACCCAAACGCCTCGCGCAGTTGCCAAGACTGGCGATCGTGGTGGCGGTTCGTCAGCACGATGTGCTCCGGCGCGCCGTGCTGCTCGAACCACGCCAATCCCTCCGCGGGGATCATCGGATCGATGAGAACAGCGGATTCGGCGAGGTAGTACGAGCTTACGTCGCTGTGGATGTGATCGTGGCCTGCCGTCCAGTGCCACAACCCAGGGGCGATCTCGTTCACGGCCGCGAAGGGAACTTGGAAAACTCCGGACTCACGGTCGTCCCTTTATCACGAATGACGTTGACCCGTCAACTAGAATCTGAGGTATGCAAACCACGATTGAGGTATCTCGTCTCGACGGAGCGGCGCTCGACGCGTGGCGCAGCTACATCCAGAGCCATGCCTCGATCCTGCGGCTACTCGACGCCGAGCTGATCGCCGAGCACGGCCTTACGACCCGTGATTACGAGGTCCTCCTGTACCTGGCGCAGTCCGACGGCCGACGGCTGCCGATGTCGGCCCTCGCCGAGAGCACGATGCTCACCCGCTCGGGCATCACGCGCCTGATCGACGGGTTGGTCCAGGACGGGTTCATCGAGCGCGTCTCCTGTCCGAACGACGCCCGGGTCTCCTATGCCCAGCTCACCGATACCGGGTACGAGAAGCTACGCAGCGCCGGCTGCACCCACGTGGCCAGCATCCGCCGGCTCTTCTTCGAGCAGTTCACCGAGGACGAGATCCTCCAGCTCGCTTCGTTGCTGAGCCGCCTGCCCGGCGCTCACGCCGGCGGGTCCTGCACGGTCGACTGACCGACCCGGCCTTTCGTCCGGCCACGGGGCTGGGTTCGCCGGATCGCCCTGGCCACGCGCGTCTGGTTCCCGGGCCTCCCTCCAGGCCGACGTCGAGTCCGTTCTGCTCGCTCTGGGACCGCCTTCATGGACGTGGTGGTTGACCCCTCGATATTTGACTGCGCAAATAAACCTTGCTAACATGCTTGCAAGCTCAACCAATCTTGAAAAGGAGAGAGACATGTCAGCCACAGCTATTTCGCCCGAGAGGATCCCCGCCGGCACCTACACCATCGATCCGAGCCACTCCAGCGTCGGATTCGAGGTGCGCCACATGGGAATCGCGACCGTGAGGGGCGCGTTCCGGCGCTTCCATGGCACGATCGACGCGACCGGCGCCACCCCGGTACTCGGGGGGTCCGTAGAGGTCGCAAGCATCGACACCGGTGAGGAGCAGCGCGACGGTCATCTGGCGGCGCCGGACTTCTTCGACGCCGAGCAGTACCCGGAGATCACCTTCGAGACGACCGCGATCGAGAGCACTGGCGACGGCAGGATCCTGCTCGCTGGTGAGATCACGATCAAGGGGATCACGAAGCCGATCGACCTGGCTGGCACCGCCGGCGAGGGCGGCACGGACCCGTGGGGCAACGAGCGCATCGGGTTCGAAGTCGAGGGCGTCATCGATCGTCGCGACTTCGACCTGAAGTGGAACCAGACCCTCCCGAACGGGAACCTGCTCGTCTCCAACGACGTGAAGCTGGTCGTCAGCGTTTCGGCCGTGAAGGGCGCGTAAGGCGATGCACGTCCTCGGCATTTCAGGCAGCCTGCGGTCAGCGTCGTACAACACGGCGCTGCTGCGGGCTGCCGCCGAGCTCGCCCCCGCGGACGTCGAGCTCGAGCTGTATCAGGACCTGGAGGAATTGCCGCCATACAACGAGGATCGCGACACCGACAATCCGCCGGAGCGGGTGCGGGAGCTGCGCGACCGGATCGCCTCGGCGGACGCGGTCGTGTTTTCAACCCCCGAGTTCAACGGGTCGATGCCGGGACAGCTCAAGCACGCAGTCGACTGGGCTTCGCGGCCGTACGGCCAGGGGTCGGCGCTGTGGGGCAAGCCCGTCGCAGTTGTCGGCGCCAGCATCACCGACTATGGAGCGATCTGGGCGCAGGATCACCTTCGCAAGGCGCTCGGCATCGCGTCCGCGCGCGTACTGGACGCCGAGCTCCCGGTCGGCAAGGCGTCCGAGAAGTTCGACGAAGATGGCGTGCTCGTCGACCTGGAGATCCGCGACCGGTTGGCTGAGATCATGGCGGGCCTTGCGGCGGAGCACAAGCAGCTCGCCCAACGCCAGGGTCTGCTGGCTCAAGCGGCGTAAGCTCCGATGACGATGGCAATCCCGGTGGAGTCGAGGGTGTCGATCGACCCACGGACGACCGTGGGCCCGGTTCGCCTGACCGTGTCCGACCTCGACAGGTCGCGGTCGTTTTACGAGACGGCGATCGGGCTGGGATCGTACGAGCGTGCCGACGGGACGGTGGCGTTCGGTCCCGACGAGGCGCACCCGTTGGTCGAGTTACGCGCCGACAGTTCGGCGCCGGCGCTGAACGCTCGCACGACCGGTCTCTTCCACCTGGCGATCATCGTGCCAACCCGTCAGGACCTGGCGCTGGCGCTGGCCCGGTTGGCGCAGGCGCGCTGGCCGCTGGACGGCGCCTCGGACCACCTGGTGAGCGAGGCCCTGTATTTGTCCGATCCGGACGGCAACGGGATCGAGATCTATCGCGACCGCCCGCGGGAGGAGTGGTCGCGGACCGCCGAGGGGCTTCGGATGGCAACTCTGCCGCTCGATCTCGACGACGTGCTCGGCGAGCTCGCGCACGCGGATGGCCTCCAGGAGCACGTGCCGGCGGGGACAGCGATTGGGCACGTCCACCTCCAGGTGTCTGATCTCGCAGACGCTGAGCGGTTCTACAGCGGTGTGCTCGGCTTCGACGTGATGGTCCGCGGCTATCCGGGAGCGCTGTTTGTGTCCGCCGGCGGCTACCACCACCACCTCGGCCTGAACACGTGGCGCAGCGCCGGCTCCTCTCCCCCACCGCCCGGCTCGATCGGGCTCCAGTCTTTCGAGGTGCTGCTCCCGACAGGCCAGGAGCTCGAGCGGGTGCTCGGGCGTGTTCGCGCGGCCGGCCTCAAGATCGAATCTTGCGGGAACGATCCGGCGGTTCGAGATCCGGCCGGAAACACGGTCACGCTCCGCAGCGCCTCATCCTCCTGAGCGCCAGCGCGGTCGCTACCCTTGGCGGCCCGGCGACGTGGCGGAGTGGCTACGCAGCGGCCTGCAAAGCCGTCTACACCGGTTCGATTCCGGTCGTCGCCTTGCTCGATTAGCAGGTAAAACGCCGCTTGTAACAAACCGCATGTGTCCCCGTTGTGTCCCGAGATTCGAGTGCCGCGCCGAGGCGCTCTGGGCTGAGTGCGGTCGCGAGGAGCGACGATTCCTGGCCTGCTGACCGATACGTGGCCGCCGCGCGGACGCACGGCGCTGCGCTGGTCGCCTGGAGCACGTCGCTCGTCGTCAAGCAATGCAGGTAACTGCCGTCAGAGGGCGCTCAGCAGTCCGTGCAGGGGAAACTCCTGAAGTCCCCAACCGACACGGCCGCCAAATGCGCCCTGATGTGTGCTGTGAGTGTGCTGAGCGAAGCGACCTGGGCGGCGTATCAGCGCGTGTGACCGCGACTGGGTGCGAGGAGCTCGGATGCGCCGCCGGCTCTGGCCTGCCCTCGCGGTGAACTACGTGAACGCGACGACGCCGTACGGATCCCAACGGAAATCGTCTACGACCGCCTGGCGGACTTCGGCAGTCCGCGTTCTGCCGCGCCCACCCAGATCGGCGGCGAAGCCTTGATGGCGCGCTGAAGCATTAGGTGAAGTTGTCGCGTCACGAGGAGCGGATGCCCCGAGCAAAGCGGGCTCTGCGCCTCGGCTGAAGATGGACAGAATGCTGTCACTGTCAAAGTGACCGGCTGTCTGGGCGGTGACGTCCGACCCGACCGGTAGGTCCTCGGGCTGGCGGCGGGCTGACTCTCGACTGCTGTGTCGACTGCTTTGGCCTGACCGGTCAAGCTTGTGTCGCCCGCCGCCGTCCGAGGACCTTCGGCGTGACTTGATAGAAGCGTGGCTTTCGCCTTGCGTGACAGTTGTCCGCCGGAGATCCGCTTCATTCGGCGTCAACCAAACGAAGGGACGGTCATATGATCGTGATCGGGGCGGACACGCACAAGGGCTCGCACGCGCTCGCGGCCGTGGACGAGGGCACCGGTCGGGTACGCGGTAGCCGGGAGATCAAGGCTGACGATGAGGGACATGTGGCTGTTGTTCGGTGGGCTCGCGGCCTGGATGCGGAGCGGGTGTGGGCGATCGAGGACTGCCGGCATGTCTCACGTCGGCTGGAGCAGGCGCTGCTAGCCGCGGGCGAGCGGGTCGTGAGGGTGGCGCCGCACCGAATGGGAGCGACCCGCAAAGCCGAGCGCGAGCCGGGCAAGTCGGACGAGATCGACGCGCTCGCGGTCGCGCGCGCGGTCGTCAAGGACGGGGTCGAGCGGTTCCCGGTCGCGTACCTGGATGAGCGGGCGATGGAGATCCGGCTGCTATGCGATCACCGCAACGATCTCATCGCCGAGCGAACCCGCACCGTGAACCGGTTGCGGTGGCATCTGCTCACGCTGTGCCCCGAGCTGGAACGCTCCCTGAAGCGCGGCGCGCTCAACAAGGCGCGCGAACTGGACCGGGTCGACCGGCGGCTGCGCAAGCTGTCGGCCGGCGCCAGGGTCAGGATCGCGCACGAGCAGGTCTCCCAGCTCCGCAGCCTCGACCGTCACATCGATCAGCTCGAAGCAGAGCTTCGCGAGCTCGTCAAGGGACACCGCCCCGAGCTGCTGGCCGAGCAAGGGTGCGGGGCGCTGACCGCGGCGATCCTGATCGGCCACACCGCCGGCGTCAAGCAATTTCGCAAACACTCGAGCTTCGGGCTGCAGACCGGAACCGCCCCGATCCCATGCTCCTCCGGTCAGCGCACCCAGCACCGGCTGAACCGCGGCGGGGACCGCCAGCTCAACCACGCGCTGCACATCATCGCGATCACCCGCGCCCAACGCGACCCCGCGACCAAGCAGTATCTCGCTCGCAAGGAGGCCGAAGGCCAGACGAAGAAGGGCGCGCTGCGGTGCCTCAAGCGCCACCTCGCGCGCCGCTTCTACCACCTCCTCGCCGAGCCACCCGCCAGCCAGCGGCAAACCATCAACAGCCAGCCGACCGCCGAGCCCGACCCGGCCTTGATCCCCGAGCGTCCCCGCCCCCAGCGAGACGTCGAGCAGACCACCACAGCACCCAGCCCGATGATCTGCATCCGCTAAACCGCTGCGACCAATCGACCGCTCAGCGCCGTTCTCCGGCGCAATGACGCCCGCGGTGAACGCTCACCGCCGACGTCGCACGCTGCAAATCGACGCGAGCGACCCGCGACGAAGCCTGACCGCCGTCAACCAACGCGTTCTAAGACGCTCTGCCGCCCTCGACCAGCCCCACTCGGCTCATAGCACCCCCCAAAGCGAGCCAACCGCCACCCCCCGACCGACCATCACCCGATCAGCCAACCACGCAAATAGCGACCCACCCTTGACATAGAAGCGAGCTTTGGACCGGGTGCAGAAGCCCCTATGGCTGGCGGGGATCGGCGCGAGACTGCCGCAGATTCGTGGGAGCGGCACTGACAAAAGAACGTGGGTTGTCACTGCATTGCGCAAGTCGGCGCGCGACTGACCGTCGCCGACCGCCGCGACGGCTGCCCATGCAGAGTTCGGCGTCCAGCGAACCGAGCGGCGCTGTCCTGAATGCGCGCTATTTCAAGACCTCGTAGGTGGCCGGATGGCCGGCCCGGGACGCTGTCGCAAATAGCCCAAACCAGCAATTCTCGTGGGATCGTCGGCCTCAGCGGCGGGTGGTAGCGACGCCAGTGCCGATGACCAGTGAGAGGGCCACGAGGGCAGCGGCGGCGACGAGGTACGAAAGAAACGAACAAAGTCGCCGTCGGCCGGGGGGAACGTCAAGGGCGCAACGAAGGGAAGGCAGCGACGTCTGCGGCGTCGACCGGGGGCCCGGCGCCGTGGTCGCCCACGGGCGCCCGCCCGCGCCTGGCGACGCGGTGGGCCTCGGTGGGCAGGCTGATCCACCCCGAGGGCGTGCGGGCCCGGGTGCCCGCGGGCTCCCCGATCTGCGCCTCCACCGGTCCCAATGCCGATCATCGCTCGGTCGCGTTCACGTCGTTCACGTCATTCAGAACCTCACATATCGTGTCGGCGAGGCCCGCCCGGAGGCCGTTCGTTCACGTCATTCACGCGCTCTGAGCACCTGCACATAAACGCCTAAATGGGTCACGCCCGCGCGGCTACTGTTCCGCGCGAAAAGGGGCAGCGCGCCCGACACTGCCCTTTGGGCGTGCGGAGCGTCGGTAGCGACCTACGAGAGTGCCGAGATCGTTCCGCAGCAACAGAGCGCTCGGTATCCTTCCGGACGTTCGCTTTCCCCCGACGGAGTCCGCGCGGGGTGCTTGCTCGTCCCGTTGCCCCGAGCGAGCAGGTGCCGAATTGCCGGCGGAACAGAACTGGTGGGCCAGCGGGCTGCGCTATCGCAGGTCGTCCAACCGGGCGTCTGCCGGCCTCCACGCCGACAACGGGACGCTGCGCCGGCCACACCAGATGCGGCCTCAGCTTGGTGACTCAGCTGGCCGTCGGTCTGCGACGAATCGCGAACAGAGGTGCGCCGCACTCGGGGCAGTAGCCCTGCCAGCCGGCACGACCGTTGGGCAGAGTCACCTCCCGCGCATCGGCGATCGTGACCTTCTCGCCGCAGACACATCGGCCCTGTGGGCCGGGCTCCGGCGCCTCTGGATGCCTTACGCTCGGTTCAGCCATGGCCACCAGCATATTCCCGGGCGATTGGCTTTCTCGCGGGCGCTGCCAATCAACCTCGGCGGACTTGCGGCCGGAGCATCCGCTGGCGAGGCTCGTCGGTGCATTGGGTCTGTTGCGAGGGATTGCCCGAGCAGTTGTCATGAGACGGTGACGTGCGTGCAGCCGCCCCACCGCACACGATCACAGTCAAGGATCTCATCGCTCGCCGCGATCGCCCGTCGGATCGCGGACGACCGCGCGCTCAAGGCGCCCGGTCAGCCCTCGTGTTCGGTTGCGCGAGTACTGGCGATGCCAGGCGGCTTCCCGCGGCCGAGATTCACGATGAGTGTGAACACGATGATGATCGCTCCGATCAGGGTTATGACGAACGGTTTGTGTCGCCGTTCCCGGCGGGCGAAGCGGGCGATCGTCAGCGCAGACCGACGAGGAAGCTCATCAACACCGAGGCTGCGAAGTACAGGACGTGCTGCTGGTCGCGGGCGCCCGGTGGACGTGGTCGCGATGATCAGGAAGGCAGGACCGCGCACGCTCGTCGACGGAGGTCGGGGCCGTTTTACTTTTTGGCGGGCTCGAAGTAGGGGTTGGTCCCGGAGGCGTGGTCGGTGACGTCGACGACCTGGGTGATCTCGGGCACCGCTTGGGTGATCGCTACTTCGATGCCCTGGCTGAGGGTGACTGTGGCCATGCCGCAGCCCTGGCATCCGCCGCCTAGGCGTAGGTAGGCGGTGGCGCCTTCGATGCCCGCAAGCTCGGCGTGTCCGCCGTGGCTGGCGATGCTTGGGTTGATGTCACGGTCGAGCACGGCCGTAACGCGACGGGCGGCCTCGGTGTCCAGGCCGGGCCCGGCTGTTGTGGGCGGACCCGACGGGCGGACCGAGGGACCCGCTCCCGGGCTCATTGGGAGGGTCGGAAGGGCGCGCGGTGGGGAGGCCGGCTTGTTCGGGTTGACGACCACGAAGCCGCCGCCCAGCCGGTTCTCGCTCCAGTCGACCGTGGCGCCGCGAAGCTTCGCGACGCTGTCGTTGGCCACGACGATGGAGAGATCCCCCTCGTGTTGCACGGTGTCGCCGGCGCGGATCTGAGCCTGCGGCTCGAGCGATAGCGCGCAGACGTACTCGCCGTCGGCCGCGCCGGTGATCCGCACGGACAGCACGCGGTCGCTCGGGTCGGGCGCGGCGGCGCGGAAGTCGCGCACGCGCTCCAGAGCCGATGCCGTGATGGCGAGCAGTGCAGGGGCTGGGTCGGCCACCGATCTACGATAGCGCCGTGGACCGTCTTCTCCTGATCCTGCCGTCCGCCACCTACCGGGCGCCGGACTTCCTGGCCGCGGCACGGGAGCTCGGCGTCGCGGTCACGGTGGCGTCCGAGCGCCGCGCGGCGATGACGGCGGTGATGGGCGAACGGGCGCTGACCGTGCGTCTGTCGGACCCGGCGGTGGCGGCCGAGCAGATCGCCGAACGTGCCCGGAGCACCCCGTTCGCCGCGGTCGTGGGCGTCGACGATCAGGGCGTGATGGCCGCCGCGCTGGGCGCCGAGCGCCTCGGCCTGCCGCACAACCCGCCGGCCGCCGTCGCCCGCACGCGCGACAAGGCGGCGATGCGCCGGGCGCTCGCGGAGGCCGGCGTCCCGCAACCGCGGTTCGCCCTGCTCCCCTCTGGAGCCGACGTCGCGGCCGTGGCGCGCGAGGTGGGCCTTCCCTGCGTCGTCAAGCCGCTGGGGCTGTCGGGCAGCCGCGGGGTGATCCGGGCGGACGATGCCGAGCAGGCCCGCTTGACCGCCGAGCGCGTCCGGGGGATTCTGGCCGTCGCTCAGGAGCCGCCCGGGGCGCCGCTGCTGCTGGAGAGCTACCTGCCCGGCGCCGAGGTGGCGATCGAGGGGCTGCTGCGCGCAGGCCGTCTGGAGGTGCTGGCGGTGTTCGACAAGCCCGATCCGCTCGAGGGGCCGTACTTCGAGGAGACGCTGTACGTGACGCCGTCGCGGCTGCCGACCGCGGTCCTGGGCGAGGTCGAGGCGGTCACTGCGCGGGCGGCGCGGGCGCTGGGGCTGCGAGAGGGACCGATCCATGCCGAGCTGCGCGTGGACGGCGAGCGGGTCAGCGTGCTGGAGCTGGCGGCCCGGTCGATCGGCGGCCTGTGCTCGCGCGCGCTGCGATTCGGCACCGGTGTCAGCCTGGAGCAGGTGATCCTGCGCCACGCGCTGGGACTCGGGCTCGACGACCTGGCGCGGGAGCCGCTGGCGGCCGGCGTGATGATGATCCCGATCCCCGGCGCTGGCGTCTTGCGCGCGGTCGAGGGGCAGCAGGAGGCCCGGGCGTTGGAGGGGATCGGCGGGCTGGAGATCACGATCGCCCGCGGCCGCCCGGTGGTGCCGCTGCCCGACGGCGACCGCTATCTGGGCTTCGTGTTCGCGCGCGGGGCGAGCGCCGACGCGGTCGAGCGTTCGCTGCGCGCCGCGCACGCCCGCCTGCGGATCCGGATCGAGCCGCACGCGCCCGAGCCGGTCGGCGCGCGCTAGCGTGGGTTACCCGTGCGCGTGCTGCTGATCTCGACCTACGAGCTGGGCCACCAGCCGTTGCACGTCGCCTCGCCGGCGGCCGCGCTGCGCCGCGTCGGCCACGAGGTCCGCTGCCTGGATCTCAGCGTAGAGCCGTGGGACCCCGGCGCGCTGGAATGGACCCAGGCGGTCGGCTTCTCGGTGCCGATGCACACCGCTATGCGCCTGGCGCTCAGCGCCGGCCGGCGAGTACGCCGCGAGCACGCCGGGCTACCGATCTGCTTCTACGGGCTGTATGCCACCGTCAGCCGCGAGCTGGTCGAGCGTGAGCTCGCCGCGCGCGTGATCGCTGGCGAGTACGAGCCGGCGCTCACGGCCTGGGTGGACGAGCTGGCGGCCCCGCGCCCGCCGGCCGCGGCCGCCGAACGGCCGATCATCCACCTGCAGCGCGGCACCTTCGACCCGCCGGCCCGCGAGCTCTTGCCCGGACTCGAGCGCTACGCCCGCCTGGCGGTGGGCGGGGAGGAGCTGCTGGTCGGGTACGTCGAGGCCAGCCACGGGTGCGTGCATCGCTGCCGGCATTGCCCTGTCCCCGCCGTCTACGACGGGCGCATCCGCGTCGTGCAGGCGCAGACCGTCCTGCGCGACGTCGAGCGCCTGGCGGCCATGGGCGCGCGCCACATCACGTTCGGCGACCCCGACTTCCTGAACGGCTGGCGCCACTCTGTAGCGATCGTGCGCACGCTCCACGAGCGGCTCCCGGAGCTGACCTTCGACTGCACGACGAAGGTCGAGCACGTGCTCGAGCACACCGACGTGTGGCAGGAGATGACCGCCTCGGGCTGCCTGTTCGTCGTCTGCGCGCTGGAAACCGTCAACGACGAGATCCTCGCCCGCCTCGACAAGGGCCACACCACCGCCCAGGCGGTACAAGCCCTCGAGCTGCTGCGCGCGCACGGAATCGAGCCCCGGCCCTCATTTATGCCCTTCACGCCGTGGACGACCCCGCGTGACGTGCTAGAGATCGTCGAGTTCGTCGCCGCGCACGACCTGGTGGCCAACGTCGACCCGGTGCAGTACACGATCCGGCTACTCGTCCCCGAGGGCTCGCTGCTGCTAGACCGCGAGGACCTGCGCGAGCACCTCGGCCCCTACGAAGCCGAACGCCTCAGCTACCCGTGGCGCTCAGCGGACCCAGCAGCCGACCGGCTGCAAGGCCGCCTCAGTGCACTGGTCCAGCAGAGCGCCGCCGCGCAGGAAGCAACTGGCCTGACGTTCGCGCGCATCCGCGCGGCGGTGCGCGAGGCCAACGGCGAGCCGGCCGGTCCGGAGCCGGAGGCCATCCCGATGGGATCGACCGAGGGGAGACCACGGCTCACCGAGCCGTGGTTCTGCTGAGCAGAGCCCACCGAGGACCAGTTCGGTCCTCTCACAGCGTGATGACATGATCCGGCGGCTCCCCAGCCAGCGCCGCATAGAGGTCGGGGAAGCAACCGACCCGCACGCCCGCGACCGTTCCCGCGGGCAGCGCAGCGCCGATCTCCCCCTCGGCCAGGCCGCGCTCCAGCGCGCACTGGTCACAAAGCATCAGCAGCATTCCGTGCTCGGCGGCCACCCGCCCGAGGCGCTCGCCGACGGGATCGCCCGCCCGCAGCAGGTAGGTGTTGTCGTCAAAGAAGAACATTCCGACGACCTCGACGCCGTGCGTTCCCTGCTCCAGCTGCGGAAGGATCATCCTCCCGAGCTTGTAGCTCGCCGTGTGGCCGGAAGTGGAGAACACGTAAGCGACCTTCATCCCGACGGGAGAGTAGTCAGAAGCCGGGCGCACCGATTGCCGCGGTCTCGCCGTCGCGGTACGGCGGCGGGAGCCCGGGGAAGGACGCGGCGGCGCCTCGAGCCGCTGGCCGTTGCCGTAGACCCGTTAGCCAGCTGCTGAGAGGAGCCACACGTACGAGCAGGACGACGAGCGGTACTTTCTCCTCGACGGGCACGTTCACTTCACGCGAGGCTCCTGCTTGCCACGCTTTGCTGCTCAGCAAGCGCCGGCGGCCGAGCCGGACGCCGGCCTCTGTTCCGCACCGGCCGGCGAGCAGCAGTCTCCACGCCACCGTCAATCTGTGCTGCTCTTGAGGAAACTGAGCGCTCTGATCCGGCAGAACGAGACGCCTGCTTCCACGAACGACCGGTCGCGTCGAGCTTCATGGGGCCGACGATCAGCGCTTCCGCTTCGGCCTGGCGAATCGCTAGAGCGGCAGCGCCGCAACCAGGCCCTGTCGGCGACGATGTAGCAGTGGACGGGGGCTGGGTGGTCGGGCGCGATCGGCGGCCGATCAGCTTCATGATTTGCGTGCGATATACCAACGCTCGAGGACGCGAGGGTGTGGGCGCAGCGGCCGCTCACGATGTCCGGCTGCGTCCAGGGGTGGGGAGCTTGGGGCGCAGATTCGTGGCGTGAGGCGGCCAGTGTTGGCAGGTCTGCTCGGTGCTGCGAGCGGCGTCGGGCGCACGACGGTTTGGTCTCACGGGCGTGACTCTCGCGACCCCACACGCCTGCCGCGCCTCCCCAATCGAACCCGGAGCGCGGGCGCCGGATCGGCCCGCCCACGAGCGCGAGCATCGCGAGCGTGTCGACGGCGGCCACCGCGACGTATGTCGAGTCCGAGCAGCCGCTGCCGACGCTGGCCCGCGGCGACATCGCGCTCACTCGATCGCGCCGAAGGATGATGCGGGCGCCCGCGCCCAGGTTGCGCGCCGCCAGCCGGATGGCACCAGGCTGTGACTGCTCGACCGGCCAGAGTTCCGTACGCCCGGCGCCCCGTGAACCGGCCGATGAATCGCGCCCAAGCGTCGCGGTGCTAGCGTCAAATCCGTGCTCGCCGGGATCCTCAGCGGGGGCCCGCTCCGATTGCTCGCGTCGGCGCTGATGCTGGTCGCCCTGGGCGGCGTCCCGCACGCCTCCGCTGGCCAGGCAGCCCGCACCCAGCCTCGGCTACCGCCGTTCCACAGCCACGTCCAGTCGCTCCCGGCGCCGCTCAATGCCGGGCTCAAGAAGCACCTCTGGCATCCCGGCTGCCCGACACCGCTCTCGCAGCTGCGGCTGCTGACCGTCGGCTTCGTCGGCTTCGACCGCCAGGCTCACACCGGCGAGCTGGTGGTCAACGCGAACGCCGCCGGGCCGCTGCGCAAGGTCTTCGGCCGCCTCTACCACCTCCGCTTCCGGATCCGCGAGATGCAGCCGCTCACCGACTCCGGCGATGACACCGCCTCATTCGAGTGCCGCGACGCTGCCTCTTCGCCGTGTCCGGGCACCCCTCCGACCCACACCTGGTCTGAGCACGCCTACGGCGAGGCGGTCGACGTCAACCCGATCGAAAACCCATACACCGGTTGCGGTCACACCCGCGAAAAGGCGAGCATCCCGTACCTGAACCGCTCCCACCACCGCCCCGGGATGGTGACCGTCGCGGTCGTCGAGGCGTTCGCCTCGGTCGGCTGGGGCTGGGGCGGCAACTGGAGCGCCACCAAGGACTACATGCACTTCTCCGCGACCGGCCACTGACGCCGACCCCCGCCGCGCCACGCCCAAGACCACGAGCAGTGAGCGCTCACACCGCGCACTGCTCTCATACATACAAGCTGGCCGCCCCGATCACGTTCCCCGCCGCCGTCGTTTCCGAAGCTCGAGCTGAACGGATACGTCATACAACGCGTCGATGAGCACGGGCAGGCTGGTCGGCGTGCGCCTGCTCGAGCCAGCACCCCCGGTCACAACCTCGGCGCCCCGCCAGCGCAGATCACACCGATAGCCCACTGCAGCACACCTCGCGATCACCGCAGATTGCCCAGGCTTGGGTTAGCGTTTGCGCGGCGTCGATTGTCGTTGGCGTTTCGGGCGCGGTTCGGCCCGCAGCGCTCCGCTCGCGGGCGTGTAAATGCTCTCACGGCCATCGTCCCAGCGGATGCGATACCGAGGCGAGAGGTCGCCGCGCAACACTTCCTCAACGACACCGCAGCGAGGTCGGCGGCTCGTTGACTCGGACTCCGCTACGACGCGCTTAGCGACTTCAAAGGCCATGCTCACTTCCGATCGTTCGTGGTTACGTTGGGAGCGCGTAGCCCCGGTCGGCCTTCACCACCTCGCCGGCCGTCGCGAGTTTGCTCAGCGACGCGCTGATGGTGCTCGCCTTGATGCCCGTTTCGTTTGCGATCTCCGACGCGGTCTTGGGGCCGCCCTCCAGCGCCGCGAGGATCTTCTCCTTGTTCTCACCCCGCGGCGCGCGGGCGTTCGTGCTCCGTGCCGGCGAGGTGTCCTTTGGCGCTGGCGCCGTCGTGCGCTGCGCGACCGGCCGCTGGCGACGGCGCCCGCCCTCCACGCGAGCGCGCACTCCGCCTTCCAGCCGACTCAGCGCGCCCCTTAGACGCTCAAGCTCGTCGCTCAAAGCCTTGTGATCCTTGAGCTGCTCTTCCACCTCCCGAATCCGCCCCCTGATGCTGCGAGCGATATCCGACACCTCGAGTCTGGCCATCTCCTCCTCCTGGTAAGCGGTCGGCGCGGGATCGTAGTGATGATCACGACGCGCTGACCGACGGGGGCTCGGCGCACCAACATCGGCACGGCCGAGCTCCCCGCTCGCCAGGTCCACCCAACGCTCAATCTAGGACCGCGAGCTGCAGCTGGAGAGCCGACAGCTCGAGTCGCCCCGACGCTGACCGTGATCCGCCGCAGCCCGGCGTCCCCAAGCGCCCGCGCCTTGCGCGCCAGCGCCGAGCCGTTGGTGGTCATCGCCACGTCCCCGAGCCGGGGGATTCCGCGCGAGCATCTCGACAAGCCGCTCCACCTCGAGGGCACAAGCGGCTCGCCGCCGAACAGGCGGATCTTCTCCACCCCATGGTCACCAACAGACCCGCTTGAACCCAAGCGAGCGCACGCAGTGACGGTACCCGTAAGCCCGCTATTACCGCTGCGCGCTCTATTGCTCGGATTCCCTCCCGTTAAGGAGATGGACCGACCGTACGCCCCGCGACGGCTGTTGGCATCCCGCAAACCCCGCCGACCGGGTGCGGGTTTGTTGCTGTTGCGCCGACCGGGGCGAGAGATCGGCCCGCGGGCGGAGCGCGAAATCGTGCGTATCGGCGCACGGCCTGGCGCGGCACGCCTTGACATCTGGGGAAAAGGTAGGAGAGTTGATCACTGCCCTATGGGAGTCGCCCCGGGTCGGACCGGCTCGGGGGACGACCAGAAAGGGGACGCTCGTGATCGCCTCCGCAGGTGTCTCGTTGACCATTGCCCGATGGGAGTGTTCCGGCCGGACCGGTCGGGAGACGACCAGAAAGGGGAGCCCCCGTGATCGCCTCCGGAGGCGTCGCGGCTAACCTGTCGCTAGTCGCTGGGGCGCCTTCGCGGGCGGACCCCATAGTCGGGACTCCCGTTGTGGCGGAGACCGTGGCGCCGACATCAGCGGCCTCGTTCGCGCACGTCTTTGAGGTGGGGTGCGCTGAGTTGCATCCGGTGCGCTGCGATGTTCGGCTGCGCGGCGCAGACCTTGAGAGCTTGGTAAGCGTCGCGTGTGAGCATGGCGCCGACGCTCACGGCTTTACGCCCGCGTGGTACAGCTCGCGGGCGTTCGCGGCGATGGCGGAAATCGTGGCGCAGCGCTGCGGCGTGAACGCGCCGTGAGAAGGCGAGCGCAAGATCTGAGGCCGCCAAGCACCGTTAGCGCGGGATTGCGGCGAGCTACGGTGGGCGATGCGGTAGTTGCAGGCGAAGTCGGGCTCGCTCGGGCGGTAACGTCAGTCCACGTGGCCGACCGCGACGCGCCAGTCGCGCGAGAACAGCATTTGTCGGCTTGAGAAAGCCGGAGGACCACGATGACGACCGAAAGCTCAATTCCAGACGGAGAACTCGCCCTCAAGATCTCGAACACTGTGGTTCGTGCGCTGGCCCGCACGACCGGTCGTGGCCCCACGAAGGCAAAGACAACACTCGGGACCAACGGCGTCTTCGTAGTGCTACAGGACACGCTCACACGCGGCGAGCAGACACTCGCCGACGCCGGCGAGGGAAACGCGGTGCTCGATCTGCGCCACCGCTGGCAAATGGTGATGAAGAAGGACGTCAGCCGCGAGATCGAGCAACTGACGGGACGCAAGGTGATCGGCTTCATGAGCGACAACCACATCGACCCCGACCTGGCCGTCGAAGTGTTCGTGCTGGAAGCGCTCCCGAAAGCGGACGCTCACTAACCCTTCAGATCGCAACCCAGGCATCCGGCTCAGAGTGCTGCTGAGGGGGCTGGAACGGCAGCCAATCGCGCCGGCCGTGAATGTGCACTGGTCGCCCCTCGAGACTGCCGGAAATCGATGTGGCCGTCGGAAACCATTCGAATAGTCACTGCTCTAATGACGGTGGGACCCAAGAGTCAAAGGACGCCTGAATTGAGGGCCTCGTCCCAGTGGAATGGCCGGCATCGGGCGACATCAACAGATGTTATCCCGCCGACCAATTGATGCACCGGATCTCTGAGTGGTGTTTCCGACAGCCACCGATCATTCCCCAGCGCGATCAATGACGCCCACCTGGCGTCGGTTACGGCAAAGGGAATGTGTCAATGCTCTGCCGAGCTTCGCGGGCTTCGCGCCGAGCAAAGGTTGCCGCCTCGTGCGCTTGCGCGGCAGCCACGCGATGCCGCGGCACCGCGGCATCGCCATATCGCTCCGCCACCGCGGCTGCGCGCTCGTGCGCGCGGGCGGACCGCTCGTATGCCTCGGCGGCCCGCTCATGTGCCTCCCCAGCGGTAAATTGCGCCTGCCTAGCCTCCGCAGCGGTAAATTGTGCGTGCCCAGCCTCCGCTGCCTCAGCCACCTCCGCGGCCCGACGCGAGTCACCTTGCGTTCCATCCACAGCACACACGTATTCGCGCCTGCGACTTTCAAGCTTCGAGTGCGATCCACTTCACGCCCAGACACGGGCAAAAAGGCCGTCTCGTTGACCCTTTGGGAGAGAATCCTCTCGACGGACTGCCGTCTTGACTGATAGTCCCACCCGCCGACGCCGCCCGCATCGGTAATCCCCCACCTCTATGCGGGAGGTCACGGAAGCGTCAATGTGGCGCGAAGGTCTCGACTCGCGGCTGGTCGCCGGCCAGCGCTTCGCCGTAGAGCACGAAGCGGAGCCGGGCGCAGGGCCAGCTATGGACCCGCCCCGGAGCAACGCTACCGCCTGCGCCGCAAACGAGCCACGATGTCGATGCCCTGGCTGCCGCTCAGGGCGACCGCTGTCGGACAATCTGGGTAGCGCGGCAGCCGCGCAGCACAGCCCCTCTGGTCTGAGAGCAGTGGCCGGGGCGGCGTCAGCGACCTCGGCGGCGGCGAGCAGCTCACCGCGGAAGCGAACGCCGCGTCGACGTCGGGGTCGCCCTCGGCCAGGACGCGGAATGTCGCCCTTTGCGCTCGCAGGCCCCGCGATGCCCGATGGAACAAAAGCGATTGAAGGACACCCTCGGCCTCACGCCCGAGCGTGTGTCCGGCGTCCCTCTGCGCGGCCTGAAGATGTGCCTCGCTCAGGCTGGTAGCGCGCCGATGGCCCGTCCTCAGGAATCGCGGTGGTCGACCGGCAGTACGCGGTAGCCGGCCGCCGCGAGCCATGATCGCGCGCGGCCGCGCTGGCGCTCCTCGAAGAGTGCGTGCCACCGCTCAAGCTCGCCGGGCCAGCAGGCAAGCTCGTCCTGGAAGCGGCGAAACGCGCCGCGGCCTTTGATCGCGACAGCCAGGCGCTCGGCCCGGCCGTGATCCTCGACGGACGCGATGAACAGCTCCATGTCCCGGTAGCCCTCGCGTGAGCCCTCGCCATGGACCGCCAGCCACCGCTCGGGATCATCACTGGTGTCCTCGTCTTCCTCTCCGGTCTCCAGGACGTATTCGATCGCCGCCTGCGACCAGACCTCACCGGTCGTGATATCGATGCGGCCCCCGACGCTGAGTAGATCGCCCTCGAGGATGCCAGCCAGCTCCTCGAGATCGACGGGCAAGGCGCGCAGCATCGCTGCCGGTCCGCCGCCGAGATGAGCCTCAAGCTGGTCGGCCAGCTCATCATCCCCCTCCCAGCCTCGCTGCCGGAGGCCGACCACGAGTCCGCGAGCCAGCTCGGCGGCCCCGTCCACGCGCTGCACGACGGCCGCGATGAGGCCGTCGCCAGCCAGCTGCAGCGAATCATCGTCGGCGCCAACATCGCGGAGCACGTCGACGACAGCCCGTCCGTCACCACGATATACCGCCGCCCGCAGGACGGAGCGCTGCTCCTTTGAGTCCATCTCGCTCTGCGTAGTGTTGCGCTGCCAGGCCCAAGCCGTGGCCCATCATCCGCGCCGTGAGCGGCGCAGGTTGGCGAGCGCGAGCCCCGCGTCCTGCCCTGGCGCAGGCTCTGTGGATGTCACAGGCGCGGACGTCCAGGCACCTCAATACGCCCAAACGCCTCGCCCCAGTCGCCCGTCTCCTGTCCCGACCCTCGCGGCGCAGCTGGAGACCGGAGATCCCGCCGCGACGCACCTCTCCGCGTTCTCTGAAGTGATGGGGCCGCTTCCGGTCCACGTTTCCGAAGCCACGCCGGCAGGCCGCTGCGCCCGTTCGGGAAGGCGCGACGCCGCGAATCCGCGGTCGTCTGTCAGCAGCCGCCGGTTGTGGGGAGCACACAGTTCGGTGGTCGCCGGCGGCCACGACCACGGGTGGGGTCGGCGCGACTATCGGAACCGTGGCAAACCACTCGTGAGCGCCGGGGCCGCCTGACGCGTGCTCCGTCGCCTTTGCGATCGTCCGACGCCCGCTCGCGCGAGAGGGAAAGCGATCGTCGCGCTGCTTGGCGCCGCGCGATCGCGTTCCGTCGAAAGCAATCGCCCCGATACGGCGGCCGTAGCTGCCGGACAACGCGACCGCGGCAGGGCCGTCGATGGCGCTGGTCGCTTGCAAAGTGGCGTGGCGCGCGATCCCCAGCAAGCGCTCAGGCGCGCTCGATTTCCGTTGATTCCATGCGTCACGCTTGGCGCGCCGGAATCATAAGAGCGAGCGTCGGCCTGGTTCGGCGCTGACGCTCCCATGCCGTGGCATTGCGAAAGCCAGCTGCGAACGCCTGCGACGCGACAGCCGTCTCACCGCTGCGCGATGCCGGCCGCATGGGCGTCGCTGGTTCGCACCTCGCGTAGCGGCGCTCCGTCCCCCCTGTTTGGCGGCGCTGCGTTTGCGAGCTAGCACCGGGCGCTGACTCGACGAGCCGGCGTAGACAACGATCGGACCGGCTGCGGCCCGGATCCGTCCGCGAGCAGGTCTCTGGAGCTCGTCGGGGTGGCGCGTCTGCTCCTGGCGACGAGCAGGGCCCGGCGGCCGCGGATGGGCAGGCCCGCTTCCATGATCGCGAGGGTCTTTGTAGCCACCGGTCCAGTTGACCGCAGCGCGCGCCCGCTGCTCGGTCAACTGCGGACACTCGGTCGAGCGAGGCGTTCGTATGGCCCCCCTTGCTGCGAGAAGTTTGCGTACACCGCTATTGCGACGATGGCGAGCCCGCGGGCGGTGAGGATGGGTCGACCGCCGTCCAGCTGACGGCGCCGTGCGGTTGTGGATGGGTATTCGGACGCGTCGGCCGGCAGGCTTCAGCCCGGTTACGGCAAGGCCGCGGGCGGCCCGAGGCCTCGTCTAGACGCGCCGGGCCTCCCGGCCCGGGCGTCCGGTGGGGAACCATCTCGCGGGCGCTTCGCGGGCATAGCGGTACTTGGGGTGCCGCCAGACTGGCGCTTGAAAGCTACGCGCCAGCGTCGAGCCCGTGAACGCAAAGACGGCGCGGCGACGACGGCGATCACGGACGGCGGCGGCCGCTGCAGCCACGCGAGGCCGCAGCGCCGCAGGGCGTGGGTTTGGAGCTTGAACTGTCAGTGGGTGTCCGGGCTGGGGAGTGGTTCCAGTACGAACACTTCGACCGCGAGGTCGGGGTCGATGTGGTTATCGCTCATGAAGCCGATCACTTTGCGGCCCGTCAGCTGCTCGATCTCGCGGCTGACGTCCTGCTTCATGACCATTTGCCAGCGGTGGCGGAGATCGAGCACTGTTTCCCCTTGGCCGGCGTCAGCGAGCGTCTGCTCGCCGCGTGTGAGCGTGTCCTGCAGTACGACGAAGACGCCGTTGGCGCCGAGTGTGGTTTTCGCCTTTGTCGGGCCGCGACCGGTCGTCCGGGCCAGCGCCCGCACGACGGTGTTCGAGATCTTGGCGGCTAGTTCCCCGTCTTGCAGCGAGCTTTCGGGTGTCATGGTGCTGCTCCGATCTGTTGAGCCAGACCAATCTTGGCACCGTGCCTCGGTGCGCACGAAGGGACGCAGCGCTGCCGAACCCGTCTCGGTTCCGGCGACCCGAACACGGTCCGTGTTGCGACTCCGCGGCGCCGTGACTGGAGTCTACGCTCGCGTAGTCGCTTGCCGGGGCCGCTCGAATGCGAGACGTTGACGGGATTCGGAGCGATGGCTTGAACTGGCCGCGGTTCGCTTCGGTCGTTGTCCGTGGTTGACGTTGCGTGATTGCCGTGCTGGTCGGCAAGACGCGAACCCGGGGCCATGATGTTTCCGTTGCTGGTTTTCGCCGTCGAGGCCGTGGCGGACACGCCAGGACTCGCTGCCGTTGTCGATCGTGTGCGCTTCGGTGGCGATCCGGGTCGACGACCGTTTGGCGGGCTTGGTCGGGGAACGCTTTGGTCGACTCGCCGAATCGGAGGCTGATCGTGCAGATCAGGCTTTGGCGTTCGTTGCGCTCGGAGATGATTTGGAAGAAGGGCTCGTTGTCGCGGTCGTGGGGCGCGAGATACTCGAGTTCGTCGAGCACGACAAGTTCGGTTGGGGGGCGTGGCTGTCGACGTCGCGTACGAGCTCGCGGTGTGGGCGGGTTCTTGGAGTTTCGTGCGAGCGCGGCGAGGATCGTTGACGCACCCGGCGGGCGCAGACGGCGAGCACGGTCGCGAGCGGTGCTCGGCTCGGTGATGAAGATGACCGGCTCGCGACCATCGATCCTCCAGGTGCCTTCGGCGAGCGCGGGGATCATTGTCTGCGGTCCTTCAACGCTCTCCCTTCGCCCGCGACACGGCTGCAATTTGTGGCAGGGCAGCGGCGGGATCATGTGATCGTTGTGACGCTGATCGGGTCGCGGACGGCAGCTCAGGTCCGTGCGGGCGATCGCCCGCGATCCGATCGGAGTAGAGTCGGTGCCGTGCTGGCCTTGCGCCAGATGCTTGACGCAAGCCTGGATGCCACCGACCGCGCGACGTGTGCCTGCGAGACGCGAGGCGGGGGCTGCCGGGTTTTGACTACGGGAATGGTCTGTACGTCCTACCGGCGTTACGCCAGCCCCTCGGTTGCCGCGTCCCGATCTGATTGATCACTCGGGTTCTCGCCGTGTTCGGCTCGGCGTGGACCCCCGAGAGGGACAGGAACGCACCAAACACGATGACAACCAAGACGCAGAACTGGGCGGCGCGCACGCGCCGCGAACTCGATCGCGATCGCGACTCTAAGCGACGATCTGAGGCGATCGCGACCCGACGAAGCTTGAACGCCGGGCGAACGGATCGCACCGGGGTCAAAACGGACCCGTTCGGTCCGATCAATCTCCGCTTTGCTCATCTGACGCGAACCTACGATTAGACCCTCGTGTATGAAGCGCAACGTGATCGACCGCCTCGAGCGAATCGATGGGTGTGTACTGGTGCAACGCCGCAGCGGTCCTGCTCACGTTCACCGCGATCAGAGTCTCGAGCACGCGCGGCAGCGCGGCGTCGATCGCCGACGCGCACCCTCCCACGAGTCCAGCGCGACGCACACGCGCGCGCGTCCGGGCAACCGGAAGTGAGCTGTGCTAGACGGGGTGCCTTGATCGGACCCGCAAGCTCCGTCGTGATCAGCACGTCATCGTCCCCTTCGGCCATCATCATCTCAGCTTTGCTGAATCACCTCAGCTTTGCTGAGTTTGGCCACGCAGATGCCTACGGCACCCGCGTCCAGCCGCAGCCGTGCCACCTCCGGGCGCTTCGCGCGGTCTTCAAATGCCATCGCAGGCGAACACCGACGAGACGGTCCATGCCCTACCGCAGTGGGTTTCGAATACCTCGAGATCCACCGTCCGGCACGGCGTGTCCAACTCTTCGATCCGAAAGCGTCCGATGCAAGATGTGCGAGCTGGACCTAGCCGGGGCCGCTCATCCTATCTACAGTCCCGATCACGTACTCGCGATCTGCCTGTGCTGCCCGACTTGACACGGTGCGGACCGCTCATCCGCATGCTGAGTGGTCGGGGGATTGCGTCCCGCGGCTGGTGGTTGAGCGGGGCTTGTGAGGTGCGTTGGTGAGCGGTGAGGAGTACGCGCCGAAGCGTGTCGGGGTGGCGCTGCGTTTGTATGTCGCAGCTGACAGTCCGCCGTCGATGTTGGCGCGTAGGCAGCTTGAGTTGGTGCGCGAGCGGTTGGGCGGCGAGGATTGGGAGGTGGAGGTTGTGGATGTGTTCGAGTGCCCTGAGGTGGCGGAGGCCGACGGGATCGTCGCGACGCCTGTGTTGGTGCGGTTGTATCCGGCGCCGCGGCTGAGTGTGATTGGGGATCTCGGGGATTGGCGGGAGGTCGCGAGGATTCTGGATCTGGGGGAAGCGGTTTGATGAGTGATCGGAGAGAGCGGTTGGATGCGCGAGCGCGCGTCGGCAGCGGCATCGACGGACTACTGGGAGGGGTTGAGTTTGGAGCGTGTTGAGGTTGGCATTCCGGGTTTCGATTCGCTGGCTTTGGGCGGGTTGCCGCGGGGTCGCACGACGTTGGTGGCTGGGGGGACGGGGTCGGGTAAGACGGTCTTTGGCCTTCAGTTCTTGGCGAGCGGCGCGAGGGAGTTCGGCGAGCCGGGCGTGTTGGTGACGTTCGCGGAGCGCCCTGATGATCTGATCGCGAACTCGGAGAGCTTTGGATGGGACCTCGGTGGGTTGGTGGAGGATGGGCGGTTGGTGATCGTGGACGCGACGCCGGATCCGGAAGCGGTCGTGAGCGGCCGGTTCGATCTCGGGGGGTTGTCGGCGCGGATCGCGCACGCGCTGGCGCAGGTGGAGGGTAAGCGGTTGTGCTTGACCCGATCGATGCGCTGCTAGCGGGGTTCTCTGCTGCGAGCGGAGGTGCGGCGGGCGTTCGCGGCGATGGTGCGCGAGTTACGGCCGCTTGGGCGCCACGACGTTGTTGGTGGCGGAGCGCTCGGGAGAGAGCGGCTATGTCGCCCGTTACGGGGCGGAGGAGTTCGTCGTTGACAACGTGGTGATCTTGCGTAATGACCTTGATGCGGAGTTTCGCCGCCGGACGGTCGAGGTGCTCAAGCTGCGCGGCGCTGAGCACGGGAAGGGGGAGTTCCCGTTCGTGATCAACCCGAAGGTCGGGATCGAGATCGTGCCGTTCTCGATCATCGAGGCGCCGCGCGACGCTGCTACGGAGAGGATGTCGCTGGGGGTGCCGCGAGCTTGATGAGATGTGCGGGGGTGGGATCTACCGCGATTCGCTGGTGATGGTCACGGGCGCGACCGGTACGGGCAAGACGCTGATGAGCGTGCAGTTCATCGCGGCGGGGCTGGCGGCCGGGGAGCGGGGGTTGTTGCTGTCCTTCGAGGAGAACCCCTCACAGCTGATCCGCAACGCGAGGTCGTGGGGGGTGGATCTCGAGACGCCGCGGAGCGAGGGTCGGCTGCGGATCGTTTCGCGCTATCCGGAGCGCGTGGGGCTCGAGGATCTCCTGGTCGAGATCAAGCACAACGTCGATGAGTTCGCGCCGCGGCGGTTCTCGATCGACAGCATGACGGCGCTGGAGCACAACGCGCCGCCGAGAGCGTTTCGCGAGTTCGGCGTCGGGCTGACCGGCTTTCTGAAGGGGCGCGGTGTCGGGAGCCTGATGACGACGACGCTTCCGAGCCTGCTGGGCGGCGAGCACGCGACGGCGGTGTATCTGTCGACGATCACCGACTCGATCATCGCGTTGCGCTACTTCGACCTCGATAGCGAGATCAGGCGCGCCGTGTTGGTGCTCAAGCTGCGCGGCGGTGCGCATGCCCATGCGATGCACGAGTACGAGATCACCGACACCGGGATGCGTCTGCTCGGCCCGATTCGCGGGGTTCGCGGGATCCTGGCCGGACTGGCGGAGTTCAGCTCCTGAAGCCGACCGCGCCGAGGGCGGGCACGCGGGCGGGCGGCGGTGAGCTCGCAGCGCCAGGAGGACGCCGCCGTGACCGGCGGTTCACCGGTCGCGGAGCAGAGTCTGCGGACGGTGATCGGCGAGAACGTCGATGGGATGCTGGTAATCGACCGCGCGGGCGTGGTCGTGTTCGCTAACCCGGCCGCCGGGCGGCTGCTCGGCCGCGCAGCGCAGGCGCTCGAAGGCACCCGGCTCGGCCTTCCGCTCGTCCCCGGCGAGTCGAGCGAGATCGACGTCGTCGCCGGCCCTACCCCGAGGACGGCAGAGATGCGCGTCGTCGCGATCGACTGGGAAGGCCAGCCCGCGGCGCTCGCCTCGCTCAGGGACGTAACCGAGCGCAAGCGTACCGAGGACCAGCTGCGCCGGCTGTCCACCGAGCTCGAGTTGCGGGTCCGGGAGCGGACCGCGCAGCTCGAAGCCGCCGTGCGCGAACTCGAGGCTTTCAGCTACTCCATCTCCCACGACCTGCGCGCCCCGCTGCGCGCGATCCACGGCTTCGCCAGCATGCTCGAAGATCAGCTGGGAGACGACCCGCCCCCCGAGGCGCTTCACTCGCTGGAGCGGGTCAAGGCCGGCGCCGACAAGATGGGCAGCATGATCGATGAGCTGCTCAAGCTCTCGCGACTCGGCCGACAGCCGCTTGCGCACACGACCGTTGACCTCAGCGCCCTCGCGCACGAGATCGTCGCCGAGCTACGCAGCGCCGACCCCGAGCAGCGACGTCGAGGTCTCAATTCAGCCGGGCCTGCGCGTCACCGGCGACGAGCCGCTGCTGCGGATCGCGCTCACCAACCTGCTCGACAACGCCTTCAAGTTCACCCGCCACACCACAGACGCGCGCGTCGAGATCAACGGCACGCGCGAGGGCGAGAACCTCTCCGTCCGGGTACGCGACAACGGCGCCGGGTTCGACCCCAAGCACGCGGATCGACTATTCAGTCCCTTCCAGCGCCTGCACGCCGAGAGCGAATTCCCCGGCACCGGCATCGGACTGACAACCGTCAAGCACGTGATCCACCGCCACGCCGGCAGCATCACCGCCTCCGGGGCCCTCGGCCGCGGCGCGAGCTTCTCCTTCACCCTCCCGGCAGCCACCGAGCCGGACGCCGCCACCGCCAACGAACCAGCTCCATGAGCGCTGCCGAGGTCCTGCTGATCGAGGACAACCCCGACGACGCCGAACTGACGATCTACGCGCTGCGCAACAGCGGCATCGCCAACAACATCTCCCACATCGCCGATGGCCGGCTGGCGCTCGAGCGTCTGCTGGACGACACCCTCCCGGTTCCGATGCTCGTGCTCCTCGACCTCAAGCTCCCGGGCCTCGACGGCCTCGAGATCCTGCGCCGGATACGGGCGGCCGACCGGACTGCGCTCGTGCCGGTCGTGATCCTGACGAGCTCCGACGAGCCCGCCGACATCCTCAACGCCTACAGCAACCACGCCAACGCCTACGTGCGAAAACCGGTCAACAGCGACGAGTTCGCTGATGCGGTGCACCGCATCAGCCTGTTCTGGCTCCAGACAAACGAGCAGCCACCCACTGCCGAGCCGGCCCGCGTGCACCCCTGACCGACGGTTCGTCGACACCCTCACGAATGCCAACCAATGGCCCCCGGGGCCATCCCGAATCGCTGCTCCTTCGATGTAGAGACCGTTCATCTCCTCGATGCCGGCCCAACCCGGCGCTCCGAAACCAAAACTCTCGAGCCGTGCTCTCGATCGCAGAACCACTTTGGCGTCTTTGCGGCTCGCGTATCTAACTGGCCGCGCGGCAGATGCCTCGGGTGTTTGGTGGTGGTAGGCTGCGTTGGTCATAGAGCCTCACCTGGACGCTCTCGCTTCGGCCCCTCCTAGCGTTCCGGTAGCGCCCTTCTGATCCTCTTTTCCCAGAACGTTCTCGCGGAACGCCGCTAGGTGGGACGCGGGGCGGGCTTGAAGGAGGCTTGTGAGATGGATCGGACCGCCGTGAGGCAAGGGGCGTGCTCGTTAATCTTGCGCGCATCTGGCTGGGGTTCGCGGGTGGGGGCTGGCACGGCCGAGCGTCGAGGCAGCGACCGAAGCGGTGCCGGTGCTCCCGCGACGCTGGTGGTGATGTGGGGTTGTTGGTAGCGGCGGCTCGCGGGATTGTCGAGCCGGCCGGGACCCGACGCGAGCGGGGAGCGGTTGATCTCTCATGCTGGTCGTGTGGCGGGGTTGTGCCGTTGTTCGCCGGGTCGGTTGCCTGGTTGCGCGACGTTGTGGCGCGTTCGAGTGGGATGCCGGGCGCGATGATGGATGAGCAGGAGCGTAAGGCCCTATCCGGGCAGTGCGGGGTTATGAAGTGATGGCTGCCCAGAGCAGAAGCGAGAGACGGTCGGGGGGCGACGCCCCGAGCGAGCGTGTGGGGATCGACCGGGTGGCGAGGGCGATGGCTGTTGCGCTGCCTGACGGCCGGCGCGTGAGCTTGGAGTGCTGGCCCGGGGATGGCGCGCCGCTGGTGCTGCTGCACGGCCTGCTTGACTGTGCGGTGGGCTGGAAGCACCTGGCGGAGGTGATGGACCGTCCCTGCTACGCGTTCGACCTGCCGGGTTTCGGGGACTCCGACCGCCCGCGGCGCAACCGGATCTCGGCCTATGCGGAGGATGTGCAGGCCGCGTTGGCGGCGCTCGAGGTTCACGACTTCACGCTGGTTGGACATTCGCTTGGTGGCGCTGTCGCGACGGGGTTGACGGAGCGGTTGCGCGATGATGTGGCCGCGCTCGTGCTAATCGCGCCCGTCGGCTTCGGGCGCATTCGTGTTGCCGAGGCGATCCAACTGCCGGGGGTGCGCAGCGTGGTTCGCCATGGTCTGCCGCTGGCGCTGATGAACCCCGTCAGCGCGCTCGGCGTGTACATGGCGGTTGTCGGCAACGGGCATCTGCCGGACCCCGAGCTCGTCGCGCGGTTACGCAAGAACGCCTACCGCTGGGCGCCGGGCGCGGAGTGCGCGAACGAGGCGATCACGGCGTCGGGGCGCTCGCGCAACGCGTTCTACCGCCGTCAGCTTGACTACCACGGGCCGGTACTGGCGCTGTGGGGCGAGCGCGACCGGCTCGTCCCGCTCGCTCACCGCGACGGTGTCATGACCGCGTTCCCGCAAGCGCAGGTCAGCGTCTGGAAGAAGATGGGCCACCATCCCCAGCAAGAGCGTCCGAGCGAGCTCGCACAGTTCATCGAAGCCGCCTGCGGCCGCTCCCTTCCGAGCGCGCGCCACGCCGCATCGGGCTCCAAGCCTCCGCGTACGCGTGTGCTCGCGGTCCGGTCCACGCCGCAGCCGCTGGCGGCCGGCGTGGACGAGTTTCCGGCCGTCGCCTAGCGATCACGCTTCGCTTGGCCGCGCCGATGAGCGGGGCCTCGCAAGGTCGCTGCGCCGGACGCCAACTTTCGGATGTGGCAACCCACGACTCGGGCACCGGGCCGTCTGTAGAGCGCGAAGTCTGCTGCGAGCCCGCTTGGTCGGGCGCCTAGTGGTGCATCCTTCAAGTTCCCTGCCTACACGGTAACGGCAGGCTGTCGCGGCGCTGGACAGCCCCTCGAGTACCAACCCCAGCTGTCGGCGGACCGGACGTTGACAGAGAGGGGACGCTCGTCGCTGGGATCCGCGATGCTGCTTGTGCTCGGGAGCGCCATGCGTCCGAACAGTCCCGCACCAGGAGCGAAGGATAGTCCCGTGAGCGCAAGGCGCAGTGGTTACTGCACGTCGAACTCGGTGATTGGTCGAGCCGCCGGCGCCTAGCCTTGGCGAACGTTTCCCCGCCCGAGCTGCGGCCACCACGCGGCGAGCCGCTCGCGCGCCTCGCGCGCGAGTGGCGTCACGCCCGCCTGCGGAGCGCGTGCCGAACCAGCGACTCCAACCGGCGCCGAAAACGCCTGAAGCGTCGCCGCCACCAAGCGTCCCAGCGCCCCGAGCGCATATCCGCCCTCCAACACGCCGCCGACTGGCGCCGCCAACGACTCGCACGCTCCAGACACGGCACGCGCGATCGCCGCGAACCCTTCTTCGGTCACGGTGCAATCCGCGAGCAGATCGTCGCGATGCGCGTCGTATCCCGCGGAGACCAGCACGAGCTGTGGTTCGAACGCGTGGGCGAGCGGTACGACGACGTGCTCGACGAGCGACACCCAGAGCTCGTCCCCGGATCCCGGAAGCACCGGCAGGTTGACCGTGAAGCCCGTGCCTTCGGCCTCCCCGACGTCGTAGCCCGGCCCGGTCCCGGGGAACAGCGGCGATTGATAGATCGACACGAACAGCACCCGGTTGCTCGCGCAGCCACCACTCGAACCCCGCCGCGTACGGCGCCAACGGCCCCGACACCACCGGGAACCACACCCTCTTGCCCATCGATGCCTCCAATCGGATCACGGAACACGACTCCGTGAAGCCTCGACAGGACTGCCACGATTATGTTGAAGGAATCACCCAGCCAAACCCTGCTGAGCAGGGAAAACGCCAGTCCTCCAACACCCGCTCAACATAACCGTTCGCGGGACATACAACCTGGCGTGATTGTTTTCGACAGGACGCGATCGCGCGGCGTCGGCCACCGCGACGATTCCTTTTCTTCTCGCGCCAGCGTGCAGCGCACTATCGCAAAGGCGACCTAGCGATGGCCCCAATTACGGCTGGCCGCGTGATCGCTTTGCCACGAGGCTGTCGGAATATCGGTGTCGTCTGCCGGGTTTAAGACACTTCCGGGTATGGCTCGAGATTTCGTTTCGTGCGAGCGCGGCCAGGTGTTGTTGATGCCGCCGTCGCTGTTGGAGTGGCTGCCTGAGGATCATTTGGTGTGGACGGTTCTGGGGGCGGTGGATCAGATGGATCTAAGCCGTTTCCGGGAGGGGTATCGGTTGGGTGCGGCGGGTCGTGCTCCGTATGACCCGGCGATGCTGGCCTGAGCTCAACCGGTCGTCGCAACGCGGTGTGGCCGGTGACTCTAAAGGCCAGAAGAGACGACTGGGCTTGCCTGGGTGATGCGGCTGTCGTCGTGGAGGCTCGCCCGGAGGGCGGGCCGGAACGGCGATAGCCGCGCGCGACCCCTCCGGACACCCCCCGGGACCAGGTGTGCCGCAGCCCTCAGGTCAGTCGCGTTGGACGCTGCATGCGGTCAGGCCGCGGCGCTCAAGTACTCGGTGAGCACCTCAGCGGGTGTTTTCCACCCGAGCGTCTTTCGCGGTCGACGGTTCAACGCCGCCGCGACAGCGCCGAGCGCCTCGGCGCTGTGGCGCGCGAGGTCGGTGCCTCTCGGGAAATACTGGCGCAGCAGCCCGTTGGTGTTCTCGTTCGTCCCGCGCTGCCACGGGCTTCGTGGATCACAGAAATAGATCTGCAGACCGGTATCGAACGCCGCACGTGCTGGGCCATCTCGATCCCCTGGTCCCAGGTCAAGGACCGCCTCAGTTGCTCCGGGAGAGTCGTGATCGTCTCAGCGATCGCATTACGAACGGCGCCGGCCCCGGCACCCGTGATCGGCGGCCCGTCCTTCACCCTTGGGCTGTTGTGACCTTCGATCGGCGAGAGATGAAGCAGCATCGTGAACCGGCTTGAACGCTCGACCAGCGTCCCGATCGCAGAGCGGTCCGTCCCGAGGATCAGATCGCCTTCCCAGTGACCCGGCACAGCACGGTCATCAACCTCAGCGGGCCGCTCGCTGATCAACAGCTCGTCCGTCACGAAGCTCCGGTTGCCCCTCAATGCCCTGTTCCTGGGGGCCCTGAGCGCCCGACCTGTCCGCAGGCAAGCGGTCAGCTCCCGGCGCAGCGCTCCGCGGCCCTGAACATACAGCGACTGATAGATCGCCTCATGGGAGACACGCATCGACTCATCATCGGGGAAGTCAACACGCAGTCGACCGGAGATCTGCTCCGGGCTCCAGCACTGTCCCCAACGGCGATCCTTCCGCGGTCCCTGACGCCGCCCACGCCATGCGATGTCTGGACCCGCGACGCTCCCGTCGGGCGGTTGCACTTCTCCAGCGAGCCGGTCCTGCACATAGCGCCGCAACTCCGGGTTGACAGCAAGCTTCGCCGGCTTGGGACGTTGAGCGCGACGCTCAGCATGCCTCTGGGCGGTCGAGGCTCGATATTCAACGCGGCCACGTCCGATCGCAGCGTTGCGTTGCAACTCTCGCGAGATCGTCGACGGCGCACGGCCGAGCCGACGCGCGATCGCCCGCACCCCGAAACCTCCGGCGAGCAGGACCGCGATCTCCTCCCGCTCGGAGAAAGACAGATAGCGCCCCGACACCGGCGCGAGATCGAGAGGCGACATACCGCCACCCTTGCGAAACCACCGGACACCAATGCTCGGCAACACACCCGCCTCGACCGTAGCCTTCTCGCTTGATGCACCTCGAGCGATCGCCTCCCAGAACCGGACCCGATGCTCCCGTCGCCCCGCAGGCGGATGTCCACCCCAACGCGTTCCGGCTGCAGCGGCACGATTCCACGCCCGGTTTCTCCTCGCCATAACAACTCCCAACGTCAGGCGTTGCGACAACCAGTTGAATTCACCTGGTGGCTCTTGTTCTGTACGCGTATGCGCGTGGGAACCGTTCTTCGCGTCGGATCGAGCGGGCGTGCCTTGAGGATGTCGCCTACAAGGTGATCACGAGCATGCGGGTGCCGGATCATTCGACGATCGCGGAGTTCCGCCGTCGGCACGAGAGCGAGATCGCCGCGTTGTTTGATCAGGTGCTGGGGCTGTGCAAGGAGGCGGGGTTGGTGTCGGTTGGGGTGATCATGGTCGATGGGACGAAGATCAAGGCGAACGCGTCGATGGATCAGAACCGGTCCTACTCTGGCGTGGTCAGGGAGATCTTGCGTGAGGCGGAGGAGACGGACCGGCGCGAGGACGAGCTCTACGGCGATGCGCGTGGTGATGAGTTGCCCGAGCAGCTGCGCACTGCGGAGGGCCGCAAGCAGGCGCTTGCGGATGCCAAGCGGCGGATCGAGGAGCGCAAGGGGCGCGCGGTTGGCCCGGAGGAGCCCGAGCAGGATGTCAACGCGGCCGCGAGTGGATTGTTTCTCGTCGGATAGGGTCACGAGCCAAATGATCGATTGGAACATCGGCCAGTACGAGCAGATGGCCGTGGAGCTCGAGCCGGTCGCCGAGCACGTGGTGTCTCTCGCGCATGTACGGCGTGGCGAGCGAGTGGTGGATCTCGCCACAGGCACCGGCAACGCGGCGCTGCTGGCCGCCGGCGCGGGCGCACTGGTGAGCGGCGTCGATACCGCACCCCGGCTGATCGACGTCGCGCGCGACCGCGCTGTGGCCGAGGGTGTCGAGGCCTCGTTCATGGTCGGGGACATGCAGGCGCTGCCGTTCGAGGATGGCTCGTTCGACGTCGCTCTGTCGGTATTCGGATTGATCTTTGCCGCTGACGCGAGCCGGGCGTTCGACGAGATGATCCGCGTGCTGCGTCCGTCTGGCCGCGCACTGTTCTCGGCGTGGGTACCGGCTGGGCCGGTCAACGCGATGGTCGCCACCTTCGGCCGCGCCATTGCCGCCGCCACCGAGCGCACGCCGCCTCGCTTCGCCTGGCATGAGCCCGACGTTGTCGGGAGGCTTGCCGCGCGCCATGCCGCACACGTCGAGATCCATGAGGGACAGCTCGCCATCACCGCCGCGTCACCCGAGGCATACCTCGAAGCCAACGAGGAGCAACATCCGGTGAGCGTCGCCGGCCGACCCGTGCTCGAGCGTGCGGGCACCTACGGCCAAGTGCGAAACGAAGCTCTCCGCATCCTGCGCCGGGGCAACGAAGATCCGCAAGCGTTCCGCGTGACCAGCCCTTACCGCGTGATCGACGTTCACCGCCCGGGCTGATCGGGAGCCGCGCGAAGCGGGTGCGCGGGAGATCCGAGCGCCACCTTATCGGCGCCCGACGCCACCCACTCGGTCGGGCGGAGACGCCCCGCTTCGAATCTGCGCCGGGTCCAGCGTGGAGGCGCGGCGGCGGTCTGCGATCGCGTGCGAGAGCGACGGTGGTGAGCCCTGACTTCGTACCGACGCTGCCGGAGGCGGCTGCAACGTGCCCTCCCTGGTCGGGATCGGGAGCTTCGAACACCCGCATTCTCTGTGGCCAGGGGGACGCCAAGCCCGCCTCAGCTCAGACCCTTATCCGCGGATCGCGCCTAGGTCGCCGCCCAAACCGTCACGAGAAGACGATCACGACGTGACCTGAATCGCCTCCGCATCTTCCGCCCGCCCGGGCCGCGACCGACCGCGCGGGCGAGCTGTTGCGCGGCGAGCCGGCGACCGTTGAGACAGTGCGAGAGCCGTTCCTCGGGGTGATTGCACGCACCAGCCCAGCGCTGGCCTGTCACCGCGGTTCATCGAGGCGCACGCTCGTGGGCTTGTGGTGGCCATCCGGCTCGACGATCGCGACGATCTCGCTCGCCCTCTCTCGGTCGAGCTCGACATCGCGAAACTCCTCGGCGAGCATCATGGAGGGCTGCGCGATCCAGCGGCGCGATCGCGCGGCCGGCGCGCGCAGCCGGCGCCTCGTCTGGCGCGACCGTGCAAGGAGCGCACGTGTCTCGACAGTCAGTTGCGCGTCGCCGCCGTCTACGCGCTGCGCGGGCCCTCGCGCCGCGGCAGCAGTCGGCACCAGACCGCGTTGCGGCGTCACCGCATGTGACGCAGCGCTCCCGAGAGTCGCGATCAGGCGCGTTCACTCGATCGCGCTTGCGTTCAGCTCTTCGAGCTCCTGCTCGTACTCGCGTCCCATCTGCTCGAGCAGCCGGCGCGTCGCGAGCGCCTCCTGCTCGTCGACTTGCGATATGGCGAAGCCGACGTGGATCAGCACCCAGTCGCCGATCGCGACGCCGTCGGTGCCGCCGGAGACCAGCGCTACGTTGACGACGCGGCGTACACCGGCGACGTCCACTCGGGCCAGGAACCGCTCCGGATCGCAGAACTCGACGATCTGCCCCGGGATCGCTAGGCACATGCGTGCGCCTCCCAGCCGACCAGGTCCGCCACGACTGCGCTCGCGAGCGGATCGAGCGCCGCGGCCAGGAGCTCGCTCAGCTCGGTTCCGATCGCGGTGCTGGCGGGTTGCGCGCCATGGAGCACGAGTTGCGATGGCCATGCCCCGCTCAGCTGAGCCGCGGCTAGAAGGTCTCGTAAGCCGACGTCGTGCGGGGTGAGATGAAGCTCGAACGCGCGCCACCATTCGTCTCCGGCAAGGCGCACCAGCGTTCCCGCCGGCGCGGCGGTGTCGATCGCGTCGACGATGATCACGCGGCGGGCGTCAGCGATATGCGGAAGCAGCAGCAGGCCGGCGGTCCCGCCCTCCACCAGCTCGACTTGGTCCTCCAGCCGGTGGCGCTCCCGCAGCCTTCGCACCAAGTGGACCCCGAGGCCGTCGTCGGACAGGACGACGTTCCCGAGGCCGATCACGACGGTGTCGCGTCCGCGGGTCATCGTTCCGGCGGCTCGTCCCCGACGTCGAGCAGGTTCGCCTTGGAGCCGGTGACGATGCTCGACAGCTCGCCATTGTGCTCCTCGATGTCGAACAACGCCGCGGAGTAGACGTGATGGATCGCGAATCCGATGTACATGAACATCAAGAAGAAGTGCACGAGCCTGAGATCGGGCACCGGCATCACGCTCCAGGTCCAGCCGAACAGCGTCGTCCAGGGCGGCCTGCGGAGGATCCATGCGTACAGGCCGAGGCCGGTGAGGATCGTGACGATGAACAACAGGTACAGGGCGATGTAGGCGAGGCCCGCGAGCGCGTTGTGGCCGTTGACCCTTGGTGGCCGGCGGTCAAGGAAGGCGTAGAAGGCCACCACCTGGCGCAGGCTGCGGCGCTGGCCCTTGGTGATTGGGAGCATCCCCTGCCAGCGCGCGTAACGGTTGCCGACGAAGCCCCAATAGATGCGGAACACGACGGCGGCGATGAACACGAACGCGGCCGTCTCGTGGATGAACCGCATCTCGCCCATCGTGAACCCGGGGTGGCCGGGCGTGCCGCTGCCGCCGAGGAACGGGTCGTAGATGTAGAAGCCGGTGATCGAGAGGACGGTCAGCGCGAGCACGATCGTCCAGTGGCAGATCCGCACGGGCCGCTCGAACACGTAGATCGTGCGGCGGGCCGGTCGGGCGGCATCGGCGGCGCTGGCTCGGCTGTAGGTGGGCGTGACCGCCATCAGGTGGGCTCCACGCTGACTGTCGTCCGCTGACCGGCATGCTTGGCGTCGAGCACGTGGACCGCGCAGGCGAGGCAGGGATCGAACGAGTGCACCGTCCGAAGCAGCTCGAGTGGCCGCGACGGGTCGGCGACCGGCGTGCCGACCAGCGCCTGCTCATAGGGGCCCGGCTGCCCCTGGGCGTCGCGGGGGGAGGCGTTCCACGTGGTCGGCACAACCGCCTGGTAGCGCGAGATCAGACCGTTCTGGATCTCGACCCAGTGGCCGAGCGAGCCGCGCGGGACCTCGTGCGGCCCGAATCCGCGCGCGCTCTGGGGCCAGGACGAGTGCGCCCACTTGGCCGTGTCCGCGATCCGCGTGTCGCCCGAGTTCAGGTTTCGCTCGAGTTCATCGAGCCAGCCCTCGAGCCGGCTCATCACGATCTCGCTCTCGAGCGCGCGGGCCGCCACCCTTCCGAGCGTCGAGTACAAAGCAGCCGGCTTCGCGCCGAGCTTTTTCAACGTCGCATCGACGGACTGCTTGACGGCAGGCACGCCCGCGGCGTACGCGACCAGCGCCCGGGCGAGCGGGCCCACTTCCATCACCTGCCCGTCGTAGCGCGGCGCCTTCAGCCACGAGTACTTGCGATCGGTGTACAGCCACTGATACGGCGGCTCCGGGCCCGTGTACTTGGCGTTGGTCTCCCCAGTATACGGGTGAAGCGCCGCCTGGTCACCCCCCTCGTAGCTGTACCACGAGCGCGCTACCTGCTCGGTGATCTTTGCCGGATCGAGCGGCACCACGGTCGTGAGATCCAGGTCCTGGATGATTCCGCGCGGGAACAGATACGACGCCGTGTCGCCGATCGGGCCGCTGCCGTACCCGCCGTAGGTGAGGAAGTTCTTCGTCCCACCACCGATGCTCGTCCACTCTGGGTACGCAGAGGCGACCAGCAGCACGTCGGGGATGTAGACCTGCTCAATGAACGTGCGCATCGTCGCGATGCGCTCTCGCAGGAAAGTGATCCGCTCCGCATTGACTGCTTGCGGGCTGTTGAGATCCAGCGACGTCGCCATTCCGCCAACCACGAACGTCTGCGGGTGCGGGTTCTTGCCGCCGAGCACGGCATGAATCCGGATCACGTCGCGCTGCCACTCGAGCGCGTCGAGATAGTGCGCCACGGCGATCAGGTTCTCCTCCGGTGTCAATCTGTACGCCGGGTGCCCCCAGTAGCCGCTCGCGAACAGCGACAGCTGACCGGACGCGGCGAGCGGCTTCAGCCGCCGGAGCACGGCCTGGAAATAGGTGCTGCTCGAGTTCGGGTAGTCGGAGATCGACTGCGCCAGTTGCGACGCCTTCGCCGGGTTGGCCTTCAGCGCCGAGACGACGTCCACCCAGTCGAGCGCATGCAAGTGGTAGAAGTGGATCACGTGGTCATGGACGAGCTGGCTGCCGGCGATCAGGTTTCGCACGAGCTCGGCGTTCGGCGGTGGCGTGGCCCCGATCGCGTCCTCGACCGCCCGCACCGAGGCGATCGCGTGCACCGTCGTGCAGACGCCGCAGATCCGCTGCGCCCAGATCCACGCCTCGCGTGCATCCTTGCCCTCGACGATCTTCTCGATCCCGCGAAACATCGTTCCCGACGCCCACGCCTCGGTGACCTTTCCCCCGCTGACCTCAGCCTCGATCCGCAAATGACCCTCGATCCGCGTCACCGGGTCAATCTTGATCTTCGTCAAGGCTGCCTCCCGTCTCCGGACGCTCTTCTGTGCCAAGGTCGCTGCCCGTGGTGGGAGGTTCGGCCGTACCGCCGTCGGTAGCAGGCGAGTCGGCGGCGGGCGGCTGCGCGGCCGCGGCCTGCTCGCCGAGCGGCTCGGCCCCAGCCATCGCATCCGCGGGCTGATCCACGCCGTCGCGCCCGCGGCCCACCCGCGCCTGCACGAACTTGCCGCCGGCGTGGACCGCCATCAGCGCCGCGGTACCACCGATCACCGCGAGCCCGAGCGTCTCCGCGGTCGTGTCCGCGCCGAACCCCGGCACGTTCGGCAGCCGCGAGTAGAACGGACTCATCGATGACCAGAACTCCGGGGCGGCGCAGCCAATGCAGTTATGGCCCGCCTGAACCGGCCAGCTGGTCCCGTCGTTCCAGCGCACCTCCGGGCAGTTGAACGTCGCTGACGGACCCTTGCACCCCATCTTGTACAGGCAGTAACCCTTGCGGTGCCCCTCGTCGCCCCACGCCTCGACGAACAGGCCAGCGTCATAGTACGCGCGCCGCTCGCACTGATCGTGGATCAGATCGCCGTAGGCGAACAGCGGTCGGTTGTACTGGTCAAGCTCGGGCATCTCGCCAAAGGTGAGGTAATGAACCAGCACCGCGACCGTGTTCGCCGGGTTATGCGGGCAACCGCCGAGATTGACCACGCTCGCGCCCGGAACGACATCCTGGACCCCCTGACCCCCAGTCGGGCCATGCTGCACCAACCCTCCGTCCCACGCGCACGCTCCCACCGCGATCGTCACCTTCGCGTTGCCCGCCACCTCGCGCGCGATGTCCAGCGCCGAACGGCCCCCAATCGTGCAATAGCCCGCGCCCGTCGGAATCGCGCCCTCAATCACCGCGATGTACTTCCCCTTCAAATCCCGCACCGCCTGCGTGCTCATCGCCTCAGCCTGCGCGCCCGCCCCGGCCATGATCAGCTCGTGATAGTTCCACGCCAGCGTCTCCAGCACGATCTCCGCGACATCCGGATGCGGCGAGCGCAGGATCGACTCCGAGTTCCCGGCACAGTCCTGGAACTGGCGCCAGATCAGCACCGGACGGTCCACGGTCGCGAGCGCCTCGGCGATCTGCGTCCGATAGCTCGCCGGCAGCGCCAGCGTCGCTGCCATCACCCCGCAGAAATTCATAAACGCGCGGCGACTCACTCCACGCTCCGCAAGGGACTCCGGCAACGTCTGGCCCGACGGCAACATCCAGACCTCCCAGCAATGGACACAGCCCTATCGCTGCACACAGCCCCGATTGCTGTTGCCGCGGCAGCCTATAGGCTGAGCCGCGCGCAGATCAACGCGGAAAAATACGGATTACGATCCGCGAGTTCCTCAACCTCAATCGACTCGACCTCGAGCTCCCGACCCACAGCCACAACGCTGCGCCCCCCCACACTTCAAGCAGTCGGACCCGGCTCGCGACATCGATCACCGCCACAACCGGTCGATGTCCAGGGCGCCAGACACCACCCGTTGTTTTACAACATCGGGCGAGCCGGGGTGTAGCCGGGGCGAGAAAGCATCGCAGCACGGCTGCCGGGACCGTGGCAAGGACGGCTGGCACACCCTCCGCAAGTGCCGCGCAAACGCGACGTCGCGGCCTTCCCGGAGCGCTCCCCGGGCCTCGAGCACGGCTGCTTGCCGGAGCGGAACACGCCGCCCGGAACATCCGCCGGGAATTACCGCGCGAGATCGAATGCAGGTGCCCCGGCGTCGGTGCGAGGACCTGGGAAGATGATGGACGTGCGATCGGGGGATGAGGAGCTGTCGGGCCGGGCGGCGGATCTGGCGGGGCGGCTCCCGGAGGCGCTCGCGCCGCTGGCCCGGATTGCTTACAACTATCGCTGGGCGTGGTATCCCCGCGGCAAGGAGGTGTTCCGCGCGATCGACCCCCACCGCTGGCAAATCTGTGGCGAGAATCCGGTTCGCCTGCTGCAGGAGGTGTCGAGTGAGGCGCTGGCTCGGGCCGCGGGTGACTCTGATCTGATCGCCCGCGCTGCGGAGCTCGAGGACGCCTTCGCGACGGACCTGCGGCGTCCGTGTGTGGGGCCGATCGCGGCGGAGCGCCCGGTGGCTTTTCTGTGCGCGGAGTTCGGCGTGCATCATTCGCTGCCGGTGTATTCCGGCGGGCTGGGCGCTCTGGCCGGGGATTTGGTCAAGGAGGCTTCGGATCAGGCGCTGCCGCTGGTGGCGGTCGGCCTGCTCTACCGCCAGGGGTATTTTCGGCAGCGTCTGGATGCCTCGGGGTGGCAGCAGGAGTACTGGGTTGATAACGATCCCGAGCGGCTGCCGATGGCGCTGGTGCTTGGCCCGGATGGAGGGCCGCTGACGATCACGGTGCCGGTCCGCGGGAGCGAGGTGCGCGCGCAGATGTGGCGTGTCGCGGTCGGTCGTGTGCCGTTGTTCTTGCTGGATGCCGATCGGCCCGAGAACGGGCCCCTGGAGCGGTGGATCACCTCGCAGCTGTACGTGGGCGATCCGGTCACCCGCCTGTCGCAGTACGCGCTGCTCGGCGTCGGGGGTGTGCGTGCGCTCGCGGCGTTGGGGATCGAGCCGTCGCTGGTGCACCTGAACGAGGGGCACGCGGCGTTTGCGGTGCTCGAGCTGGCACGCGGTGAGGCGGCGCGCGGCGCGGCTATCGAGGAGGCGCTCGAGGCCGCGCGGCGACGGACGGTGTTCACAACCCACACGCCGGTCGGGGCCGGCAACGAGACGTACTCTGCTGAGGACGTGATCGCCACGCTCGGGGGCGTGATCTCCGAGCTGGGCGCCGATCCCGATGCGATCGTGCGGCTCGGCCGTCAGCATCCCCCGGACAGTGCCGAGCCGTTTGGCGTGACCCAGTTCAGCCTGCGGATGAGCCGGGCGGCGAATGCGGTCAGCCGCCGGCATGAGGGTGTCGCGCGCGAGATGTGGCAAGGGCTGTGGCCGGAGCGGGCAGTGGACGAGGTGCCGATCACGCACGTCACCAATGGGGTGCACCTGGCGACCTGGGTCGGGCCGGCGATGCATCGCCTGCTCGACCGCCATCTCGGCCAGGATTGGTGGCGGCGGGCCAGCGACGTCGCGATCTGGGAAGGGCTCGATGGGGTGTCGGACGCCGAGCTGTGGGAAGCCCGGTGCGAGCAACGCGCGGAGTTAGTGGGATTCGTCAAGGAGCGCAGCGGGATCGACCGGCTCGCCGAGGGCCAGCCGCGGCCAGGGATCGAGGCGGCCGCTCGCGCGTTTGACCCGAACGTCCTCACGGTCGGGTTCGCGCGGCGCAACGCTACCTACAAGCGGCTCGGGCTGCTCGTCCACGATCCCGGGCGGGCGATCACCCTGCTTTCCGGGCCCGAGCCCATCCAGCTCGTCCTGGCCGGCAAGGCCCATCCCAGCGATGTGGAGGCCAAGCGCGTCGTCCAGGATCTGTATCGGATCAAGGACGTGCCGCACGTCGCGGAACGTGTCGTATATCTGCACGAGTACGACCTGGCGATCGGCAAGCTGCTCGTGCGGGGCTGCGACCTGTGGTTGAACCTCCCGCGGCCGCCCCTGGAGGCCAGCGGCACCAGCGGGATGAAGGCGGTCATCAACGGCGGCTTGAATCTGAGCGTGCTCGACGGCTGGTGGGCGGAGGCGTACGACGGGACGAACGGCTGGGCGCTCCCCGGCGACGTGCGACCCGACGCCGGGACGCAGGACGCGCGTGACGGCACCGCCCTGTACCGCCTGCTCGAGCAGGAGGTCGCGCCGGCCTTCTATGACCGGGACGCGGAAGGGCTTCCGCGGGCCTGGCTGGCTCGGATTCGCGCGTCGATGCGCACGCTGGGTCCGGCCTTCTCTGGCGGGCGCATGCTCCGGGACTACGTCGAGCGGGTCTACGCGCCGAATGACCCCTAACGGCAGACGAACCTTCGTGTCTGTGCTTTCCCCCCGTGTCATGCTGGGCACGCCGGTTGACCTCAGCAGAGACATCCGCAAGCTGACCGGTTAGCGCAGTGCGCATCCCGGCCAGCCCGACGATCTACGAGATCAACACGGCGGCGTGGTTGCAGCGGCTGGGACGTGAGCTCGGACGCCCGCTCGGGCTTGGCGAAGTGCCGGGATCCGAGTGGGACGCGCTGGCTGCGCTGCCCGTCGACGCGGTTTGGCTGATGGGCGTCTGGCAGCGCAGCCCGATCGGCCGCACGGTCGCGCTCGGCGTGCCGCAGCTGCGCGCCGCATACGGTTGTGCGCTACCCGACCTGCAGGAGGAGGATGTGCTCGGGTCGCCGTACTGCGTGCGCGACTATGTGGTTGACAACCGCTTCGGCGGACCGGACGGGCTGGCGGCCGCGCGGCGGCGACTCGCGGATCGGAGCGTCGCGCTGATTCTCGATTACGTGCCGAACCATGTCGCGGCCGACCATCCCTGGGTCACAGATCACTCGGAATGCTTCCTTGCCGGCAGCGACGCTGAGCTCGCGGCGCATCCCGAGGAGTTCATGGAGATCGCCGGCGGCGTGTTCGCGAAGGCACGAGACCCTTACTTTGACCCTTGGCAGGACGTTCTCCAGCTCAACGCGTTCTCGCCGGCGTTGCGTGAAGCAGCCGCCGAGACGGTCGCCGCGATTGGGGATCAGTGCGACGGAGTGCGCTGCGACATGGCGATGCTGATGACCAACGAGGTGTTCGCGCGCACATGGGGCGAGCGGGCCGGCACCCCCCCTGAGGCCGAGTTCTGGCCGAACCTGATCGGCCGCTGCAAGCTGGCGCGTCCGGATTTCCTGTTCACGGCCGAGGTGTATTGGGACATGGAGTGGACCCTGCAACAGCAGGGCTTTGATTTCTGTTACGACAAGCGGCTATACGACCGCCTCGTACGCGACCCGCCCGACTCGGTCCGCGGCCACCTCCAGGCCGACGGCGCCTACCAGCAGCGCCTGATCCGATTCATTGAGAACCACGACGAGCCCCGGGCGGCGCTCACCTTCGGGTCCGCGCGAGGGCGCGCCGCCGCGGTCGTGATGTCCACGCTCCCAGGCGCGCGCCTGTACCACGACGGGCAGCTCGAGGGATTCCGGACGCACCTCCCGATACAGCTCGGACGCCAGCCCGACGAGGCACCTGACCGCGATCTACGCATGTTCTATGGGCGGCTGCTAGACGCCGCCGCCGGCGCCCGCGCTGGGTGCCGGGATTGGCGCCTATGCGACTGCACAGGCCGCTCGGAGAACCCACACCCCCAGCTCGTCGCGTGGTGCTGGTCGAACCCGCAGGCGCGCTATCTCGTGGTAGTCAACCTCTCGCCCGCCGACGCCGAGGGACGGGTGCGACTGCCGTGGCGCGACCTCGCCGGACGGACCTGGAGCCTCGCCAACCAGTTAAGCGAGGACCGCTTCACACGCTCCGGCGACGAACTGGCCCGCGAGGGCTACCACGTCACACTCGACGGCTGGGGATCCCGGTTCCTAGCGCTTAAGACGTAACCCGGTCCTGACCTGACGCCCGCCAACTGATCTAAGACCCTACGCTCGCAAAAACCCCAGCTCGATCGCGATGCTACTTCGAGCTGATCGAGACAGGCGTCGCACAACCGCGTCCCGGGCAGCTGAGCACCCGGCAGCCACCGGTCCTGGCAACGCAGGGGACCGTGCGTCAGCGATTGGCCGCGCGCAACGACGCATCGCGATCGCGGCAAACCGCGCATGACACAGACTTACGGGGGTCCTTTCAATCAAGGTCACGCCCGGTGAGCTGAGCCAACGTAGATCACGACGCTCGATCTCTCTGCCAATAGGCGCGTCAGAAGCGTTCGCGCCCTTGCCCAGCCGCTGGATCCGCGTTCGTCTCAGATCGTGAGACGACTGTCCGGGTTCACGGTGTCCCGTTAGAGGTCGCAGTAATCGAGGGTGAGCGCGCGGCTGTCCGAGCGCTTGGGTCCCGCTCAAGGTCCGCGTGACTTGCGAGTCAGGTCGGGGCGCGCGAGCGGTTCGGGCGCTGCGACGACGGGCCGCGCTACCCGCTCGCAGGGTGATCCCTTGCTTGAGCGTGCGAGAAGCGATCGGGTAGCCATGTGCGCGGTTGTGCAGGTCGTGCCCCGTGCGCTCGGGTCAAACCCATCCACACGCAAGGCATCCGTGGTTTGCGCCGATGTGCCCGTCCGCCTGCGTCTGGATAGTGACGGGATGGCGGGTTTCGAGGTCGTGACCTGCGGTGGCGGGGTCACTGGCGTTGAAGGTCTGCTGCGCCTACGGCAGCTCGCTGGCGACGGCGTGCAGCTCACGCTGGTGTGTCCCGAGCCGAGCCTGAGGTATCGCCCGCTGGCGGTGCAGAGCCATTCGGTCTGCCCGGCGTGCGGCGCTATCCGCTGGACCGCATCGCGTCGGACGTGAGCGCGCGCTGGGTCAGAGACCGTCTCGCGTCGGTGGAAACGGCCGGCCGAACGGTGCACACGGAGGGCGGTGCCGAGACGCAGGCGTTGTTGGATGACCTCAGCGTCTCCCTTGAGAACCTCGCGTCTTGTTCGTACAGCCGACCGGCTGGCGTGTCCCATCGCGCATTTTGTGGAGCTAGCCTGTTGCCTGACCGGCTTGCGAGGTATGCTGACCATGCAGCGCGATTTTGGAGTCTCCGGTGACCCAGCAGTACATCGTCGGGCAGTTCTCGGTTTTACTCGAGGACCTGCAACCGCCCCCGGGAGACTGGCTCGCGGCGGTCCGGAAGCTGCGCAGCGAGGTCGAGTGCTGTCCGTTGTCGATGCTCCCGCGGCTCGCCCAGGACGCCATAGGTCTGGCCGACCTGATCTGCTGGAGTGCTCTTGAGCAGGGAGACGTAAACGGCTTCTGCGGGTATGCGCGGAGCGCCGCCGCGCTTGGCGAGTTGATCGACAACGCGCGGATGCTGCAGGAGTAGCGCGCCCTAGGCCCCTGCTCGATCGCGCGAGGGCGGGTTGGCGGTCGTGCGGAAAGGGTGTCTACTCGGCGTGGCCGTAGGCTGCGATCTCCTCTCTCTCTTTCTCTGAGAGCTCGCGCGGGGTTTCGCCGTGCGCGAGCTTCTCGCTATGCACGTGGTGGCGGATCTCATCGACGATCTCGGGGTTCGCGAGCGTCGTCACGTCGCCGACGTCGGCGAAGTTCGAGATGCTGGCGATCACCCGGCGCATGATCTTGCCCGAGCGGGTCTTCGGCATGTCGGCTGACGATCCACACGTTCTTCGGGCGCGCGATCGACCCGATCTCCTTGACGATCGTGTCAGAGACCTTGCGCGCGACCTCGTCACTCGGCTGGATCCCCGGCTTGAGCGCCACGTACATCTCCACGATCTTGCCACGCACCTCGTCGATCACGGGGACCGCGGCGGCCTCGGCGACCTCCTCGGCCATGATCGCGGCCGACTCGAGCTCCTTGGTCCCGAGCCTGTGGCCGGCGACGTTGATCACGTCGTCGACCCGGCCGAGGATCCGGAAGTAGCCGTCGGCCGCCTGCACGGCGCCGTCGCCGGCGAAGTACGGCCAGTCGTGCCAGTCCTTGCTGTCCTTGTCCTTGTTGTACTTCGCGTAGTAGGTATCCACGTACCGCTCCGGCTGACCCCAGATCGTCTGGAAGCTGCCCGGCCACGGGTTGCGGATGCAGATGTTCCCCGCCTTGCCCGAGCCCTTCAGGACCTCCGCGCCGGTCTCGTCGTAGATCACCGGGTAGATCCCGAGCACACCCGGCCCGCAGCTGCCCGGCTTCATCGGCTGCAGCCCCGGCAGCGTGCTGCCCAAGAAGCCACCATTCTCGGTCTGCCACCAGGTGTCGGTGATCGCCGCCTCGCCCTTGCCGACGAAGCTGTGATACCAGCGCCACACGTCGGGCTCGATCGGCTCGCCGACCGTCGTCATCGTCTTGAAGTGATAGCTGTACTTCTCGGGCTCCTCGGGGCCGAGCTTGCGCAGCATGCGGATCGTCGTCGGCGCGGTGTGGAAGATGTCCACGCCCAGCTGCTCGGCGATCCGCCACGGCCGCCCAGCGTCCGGATAGGTCGGCACGCCCTCGTACATCACGCTCGTGGTACCAAGCGACAGCGGCCCGTAAACGATGTAGGAGTGGCCGGTGATCCAGCCGATGTCGGCGAAGCACCAGTACGTGTCGTCCGGGTGGATGTCCTGGTAGTACTTCGACGTGCCGGTCACGTACGACAGATAGCCACCGGTCGAATGCTCGCACCCCTTCGGCCGGCCGGTCGTGCCGCTCGTGTACATCAAGAACAGCGGCGCCTGCGCCGGCATCGACACCGGCTCCACCTGCTGCCCGCGGTACTTGTCCAACAACTCGTCGATGAAGAAGTCGCGACCCTCGACCATCGGGCTCTGCGAGTGGTACTCGCCGGGGTGCCGCCGCCACACCAGCACCTTCTCGATCTCCTGACCCTCCTCACGCGCGGCCGCGATCGCCTCGTCGGCCTTGGCCTTGTGGTCGATGAGCTCGCCGTTGCGCGAGTAGGCGTCCATCGTCACCAGGATCTTGCTCTGCGAGTCGGCCATCCGGTGACCACACGCCGCCCCCGCGAACCCGCCGAACACCTCAGAGTGGACCACACCCATGCGAGCGCACGCCAGCATCGAGACCGGCAGCTCAGGCACCATCGGCAGATGGAACGTCACCCGGTCACCGGTCTGCACGCCGGCGAAATCACGCAACAGCGCCGCGAACTCGTTCACGCGTCGGTGAAGCTCCCGGTAGGTGATCTCCTGCGTCTCCTCGTCCTCGCGCTCAGGCACCCAGATCAGCGCGTTCTTATCGCCGCGCGATTCCAGGTGTCGATCGACGCAGTTCACGCTCGCGTTCAGACGCCCGCCGACCCACCACTTCCAGAACGGCGGGTTGCTCGTGTCCAGAATCGTGTCCCACTTGCGATCCCACGCGAGCATCTCCGCATACTCGATGAAGCAATCCGGGTAATGCTCCTCGCTGAAGCGCTCAAGAATCGCCGGGTCCGCCGCGTTCGCCTGCGTGACGAACGATGGCGGCGGCGGGTAATACTCCTCCTCCCGCCAATGAACCGCGATCTGCGCCTCAGACACGGCCGCCTCGGCAACCTCCGCGGCCGACGGTGCGTGATCCTCTACTCCCATTGCTCAACCTCCTAAGAGGGTTTGGCGAAACGATTAGCGAAAGTCGCCACGATGCTGCCCGCTCGGCTGGTCCGAGTCGGTGAAGGATACGTCTCGACCTCGTCCATCTCACGGGCAATGCGCAAGATCGCCTCACGGTTGGCAGCGAGCATCGGCATGAGAATGTCGCCGATGGGGTCGGCGACATACCGAGGGCCTTCAGTGAGAGCGCGGATACCCGCTGGGGTCGCCTTCACGCCCATATCCATGATGCCCTGAACCTCGTCCTCGAGCGACATACGCGCTCCTCTCCGCTCGGATCTGCCAAAGCCTACGAGAACCCGACAAAAGAGGTCAGCCGTAGTTTCCCGCGCAAACGGCGCACAGCACAACGGATAAGGCACCGTCGCGGGTGGAGCTACAAGACAAGCTGTCCGGCTCCGACTGCCGCCTTGCACCAGCACCGCAGTCTCGTCGATGACGTCGGCACGGCACTGTTGCTCTCGCTGGCCCCCGATAGCGAGCGTGCGGATGGAGCGTGGACGCTTGTAGCGGCCATGGCAAGGTTGCTCACGAGCACGATCAAGACCCGCGCTGCAGTTCAACATCGTCGTGTGAGTCCAGCGTGGTCGCCTTTCGGAATCGCGGGCCGCTGCCTGCCGGCACCACGAGCAACGTACTGTGGGTCGCCGCCCACAACGTCGGCCTGAGGTAGTCCGCTGGCCGCGTGAAGGACCTTCTGACCGGACGGCGCCGTGGCGCGGCAACGACGTAGCTATGAGGTATCAACACCAGGCAAGGCGATCCGTCGCGCCCGCGTACGCGCTCACCCCCACCGTCAGTCGATTACGGGCGGGTAGTTCCTACGCACCTCGGCGCGATCATCCACCGATGGCAGCTGGCGGTGCAGCGCGTACCGTGACGGTAAAGCGACCGGAGGAGCCGCGATGTCGGCGAACGACCAGCTAACGGCGCTCGATGCTGCGTTCTTGGAGCTCGAGGAGGCCGATGACGGCGCGCTGATGCATATCGGCGCCGCGCTTGTGTTCGACCCACTCCCGGGCGGTGGGGCGCCGGCGATCGGGGAGGTGCGCGAGCACCTCGAACAGCGCTTGGACCTGTTGCCTCGCTACCGCCAGAAGCTCGACGCGCCCCGCACGGGCGGACTCGCCTGGCCGTCCTGGGAGCGCGATCAGCGCTTTGAGATCGATGCGCACGTTCGTCATGCGACGCTGCCGTCGCCGGGGGACGAGCCCGAGTTCCTGGACTGGATCTCGGACTTCTACTCGCATCGCCTGGACCGCGGCCGTCCGTTGTGGGAGATTGTGCTGCTCGACGGTCTCGCGGGCGGGCGTTGGGCGTTGGTGTCGAAGACCCACCATTGCTTGGTCGACGGCGTCGGCTCGGTCGACGTTGTCGACCTGCTGCTCGGCGCAAAGCCCGCGCCGCGCGAGCCGTCAGCGCCCCACGTCCCGGTGTCGGGCTTGGCCTGGCTCGGATGGCTCCCGCATCCACCCGAGCCTGTCGGCCAGGTGGCCGGCACGGGCCTGGCGGCCGCTCGGGCCGGCGCGCACGCGCTGATGCATCCGCGTGAGGCGTTGGTGCGCTCGCGGGGGTGATCGATCTGCTCGTCCGTGACGAGCTGGTCGCGGCGCCGCGCTCGAGCCTGAACGTGCCGATCGGCGCGACGCGACGGATCGCGGCCGTTCACGTCGAGCTCGAGGAGCTGCAGAAGGTCCGTTCTGCACTTGGCGGCCATGTCAACGATGTCGTGCTGTGTGTCGCCACCGGCGCGTTGCATGAGCTGCTGCTCGAGCGCGGCGAGGACCCGCCGCGCCAGGGACTGCGCGCGATGGTGCCTGTGAACATCCGTCGCGAGGGAGACCGTGGCGAGCTTGGCAACAAGGTCTCCTCGCTGTTCGTCGAGCTGCCGGTGGCGGAGGCCGACCCGCGGCGCCGCTACGCGCTGGTGCGCGCCACGGCGGAGGAGCGGAAGGCCGGCGGGCAGGCGCTCGCGGCCGGCGCCGTGACCGCGCTGACCGAGCTCGCGCCGCCGGTGCTCCATGCGGCCCTCGCGCGGGCGATGTCCGCGAAGCGGCTGTTTAATGTCACGATCACCAACATCCCCGGCTCGCCGCGTCGCCTGTATGCGTTCGGCGCGCCGATGGTCGATGTCGTGCCGATCGTGCCGCTCGCGGCCGAGCACGCGGTCGGGATCGCCGCCGTCTCCTACGCCGGCGGGGTGACGTTCGGGTTATACGCCGATCGCGCCGCTATGCCCGACCTCGATGTACTCAGAGACGGCATCGTCACCTCCCTGCTCGAGCTAGCGGCGCTGTCGCACGCGACAGCGGCACGGTAGCGGGCGGCCGCTTCGCGCATCTCCCCACGACAAAGGCTGAAGAGGGCCGGCGGGGCGCCGCAGACGTTGGACGAGGAGCACTTGGCTTGGTCCTGCCCCTAGAATCGCCGGCTTGTGCGAACCTGAAGGGGGCAATCGGATGCATGGGAGGGTTGGCACGGGCTCGCGGACGATGGCTGACCTGATCGGGTTGGCGGCGGCGCGGCACGGCGGCAAGCCGGCGCTCATGCACAAGGTTGACGGCGAGTGGGTCGAGGTCTCCTACGAGCAGCTCGAGGGGACGGTGAGGGAGTTGGCGCTTGGGCTCGTCGACCTGGGCATCGAGCCGGGAGACCGGGTTTCGATCCTGTCGCACACGCGGCCGGAGTGGACCTACGCGTGTTTTGCGACGCTTTGCCGCCGGCGCGATTGTCGTGTCGATCTACCAGACGAACTCGGCGGAGGAGTGCCACTACGTGCTGCATCACTCCGGGGCGCGGGCGGTGTTCGTCGAGGACGCCGAGCAACTGGCGAAGGTCCGCGCCGTTGAGGCGGACCTGCCGGCGCTGGAGTTCGTGATCGTGATCGACCCGGCGGACGCCGACGGAAGCACGATCTCGCTTGCTGCGCTGCGCGAGCGAGGGCGAGGGCGGGCGCAGACCGAGCTCGAGGAGCGCGTCGACAGCGTCACGCCGGAGGCCGGGTGCCTGTTGCTCTACACGTCGGGGACGACCGGGCCGCCGAAGGCGTGCGAGCTGACGCACGGCAACTACCGTGCGATCACGTCTGCACTGGAGACGCAGGACCTGGTGCGCGAGGACGACTGCGTGTACCTGTTCCTGCCGCTGGCGCACGCGCTCGCGCTGATCGTTCAATTCCTGGTGCTCGATGCCGGCGCCACGCTCGCCTACTGGGAGAAGGACCCGCAAAAGATCGTGGCCAACCTGATGGAGCTCAAGCCGACGTTCTTCCCGTCCGTGCCGCGGATCTTCGAGAAGATCCATACGCTGGCCACGACCGCGGGCGACGCGCGAGAGCTCGAGCAGGCAACGCGGGTGGGGATGGCGGTGCGCCAAGCGCAGCATCGCGGCGAGGAGGTCCCCGCCGAGCTGCAGGCGGCGTTCGAGCGCGCCGAGCAGGCCCTCTACGCCAACGTGCGCAACCTGTTCGGCGGGCGCTTGCGCCAGGCGGTGACCGGCGCGGCGCCGATCGCTCCCAGCATCCTGGAGTTCTTCTACGCCTGCGGCGTGCCGGTGATGGAGGGCTACGGAATGACCGAGACCGCCAGCGTGGCGAGCGTCAACACCCCCGACGCGTTCCGGTTGGGGTCCGTCGGCAGACCGCTGCCAGGCGTCCAGGTACGGATCGCCGACGACGACGAAATCCTGATCAAAGGCCCGAACATCTTCAAGGGCTACTACCACGACGCGACCGCGACGCGCGAGACGCTGGTGGACGGTTGGCTGCACACCGGCGACCTCGGGCGACTCGACGAGGACGGTTTTCTGCACATCACCGGCCGCCAGAAGGACATCATCATCACCGCCGGCGGCAAGAACATCACGCCCGCGAACCTCGAGCACGCGCTGCAGCGCAACCGCTGGATCTCGCAGGCCGTCGTGATCGGCGATGGCCGCCCCTACCTCGTCGCGCTGATCACGCTCGACCCCGACGAGGCGCCAGCGTTCGCACGAGAGCACAACCTGAAGCTCGACGAGCTCCATCGGTCCGAGTCGATGCGCGCCGAGATACAGACAGCGATCGACGAGGCCAACTCGCACTACGCGCCCGTGGAGCAGATCAAGCGCTTCGAGATTCTCCCCGAGGACTTCTCCCAGCCAACCGGCGAGCTCACCCCAACGCTCAAGGTCAAGCGCAGCATCGTCCAGCACAAGTACGCCGAGACGATCGACGCGATCTACGCCAGCCCGAGCGACCACACCGCCACCCAGCCGCCTCGCTAGGCCGCCTGGCACCCGAGTCGTTGAGGGGTAAGTCGCCTTCCGGGCTGTGAGCGCGGCGTCTGCGCCGCGACCAGTCAGTCCGCACAAGCCCCACCTCGCGAGGACCCTCGCCACTCGCTCAAGTAGCGCGGTCGATCTCGCCTGACCAACACTCGCTGCCAGACGCAACACGGCGACCACACACGCCGTGATCACGCGGCAAAGATCCCGGGCCAGTGGCCGCTGGCCGATCCGCACCCCTCACGGGAGCAGCCGGTCCTCATGAAAGCGTCCTCCACCCCAGCGCAATCGGCGCCACTCTCCCCAGCCAGATCGGCCGGGTTCGCTGAGGCGGGGGTCCGAACACCTGCCTCACTGACGCGTCCGAGTACACACGACCCCAGGCGTCGTTGCGCCGGACGATTCGGGGCGCGACGTTCCGTCATCGCTACCGCACTAACTCCGAGGCCCCTCTTGAGCGCAATAGGAGCCGCTACGACGGCCATGCGCGCGACCCCAGCAACAGGCTACAAGCAGAGCCAGATCGCAGACTGCCGCATCGGCGAAATGCAGGAGCGCGGCGCGCGGGACGGGTCGGAGTGCTGGTCCCGTTCCCAAGCGGTAGCACCGGGTCAGACGACTGGTTCGGTGGCCGAGCGGAACTCTCGCGCTGTTCCCTCTGAGCGTTCCCGAGCTCCTCGAGCACCGATCTCCTCGAGCACCCCGAGCACCCGCTTCGCCTCGGCGCGGCTGATCTCGGCACGGTCAGCGACGGCACTCGCGAGCTGTGTCTGGGTCAACGGCACGGGAACTCCCTCGACGCGATCGCCAACCTCAGCCCCGGCCAGTTCGAGACGATCAACCCCCACGGCACCCTTACGTTCGACATCCCAGGCGTCCTCGGGCGGCCGCGCAGACCACCAGTCGCGCCTAACCCGCGTTAGTGGATGAATTGTTGGGCGTTTTACCGCCGTTACTCAGACGACCCCTCGAGGGGGACGGATTGGAGGTCGCCGCCACGAGGCGCGAGCGTTCCGCGCCGCGAGTAGACTCGGTCACGGCGCCGCGGACTCGTGACTCGGATCGTGTTCGGGTGTCCGGACGCGAGACGGGTGCGGCGCCGTTGCGCCCCCCGCGCCCCTGTTCGTGGGACGAGCCGCGGGACACCATTCGTCGGCGTGAGAGCGGAGAAGCATGATGACCAACAAAGACCCGATTCACGACGGGGAACTCGCCGCCAGGATCTCGAACACCGTCGTTCGGGCGCTGTCCCGGACGACCGGTCGTGGCCCTACGAAGGCAAAGACGACGCTCGGCCCTAACGGCGTGTTCGTGGTGCTGCAGGACACGCTCACACGCGGCGAGCAAACGCTCGCTGACGCCGGCCAGAGCGAGGCGGTGCTCGATCTGCGCCACCGCTGGCAAATGATCATGAAGAAGGACGTTAGCCGCGAGATCGAGGAGCTGACGGGACGCAAGGTGATCGGCTTCATGAGCGATAACCACATCGACCCCGACCTAGCTGTCGAAGTGTTCGTGCTGGAACCAGTCCCGAGCGCGGACACTCACTGACGTTTCAGCTCGAGCCCAGGCTCCGCGGCGATCCGGCTTGGCGCTGGCCGCCAACTGCGGTTGCCCCGGTGATCATCGTCGTTGGGCCCGCACTTTTGCATCCCAATCGATGAGCAACAGCCGGCGTGGCGCGGCTGATGGCGGCAAGCAGCGGGCGATGATCGCTTGCTGCATGAACGAACGGCCACGGCGGCAGCGGTCGGGCGTGGGCGCCTGCTCGGTTTACTTAGCTCACCCCGTTTGCTCGCGTGGGACGGTGGCGGGCTCCCCCGCGTCTGCGAGCGCTCGTACTGGCGCTGGCTGAGGGGCGCTGAGGGCGCCTGGGTCGCCGTTGGGGGCTTGGCTCCAGGCGGGTAGTGGATCGAGCTGCCAGAGGTCCGCGGGGTGCTCGTCGATCCAGCGCTGCGCGTCGGCTTGGCCGAGCTGGATCAGTTCCTCGGCGAATTCGCCGGCGAAGAACAGGTAGCTCAAGAGCTCGCCGTGGATCGCGTCGGCGCCGGCGTCGAGGATCTTCCCCAGCAGCCACAGATCGCGCGCGCCGGCGTTCCAGGGGCGCCCGTAGTGCTTGCGGTATACGCGGCGGGCGATCGCGCCGATCGCCAAGGGATCTTCCGGCGCGATGAAGATGTAGGGCACGGGCTGGACCGGCTCGTGCAGCCCGCCCGGCGGCTGCTGCTGGCGAGCAGCGGGACGGTGGTTGCGAGAGCGTCCATTGGTGGCCGTGGGTTCCGCTGCGATTAGGGCGTTTGTGTTGGCGAGCGTGCGGATGTCCTGCGCCAGCGGGTCGCCGAGCGCGGCGTGCAGCAGGTGCGCGGCTCCGACGTAGAAGTCGGGCTGGTGCTCGGGCGGTGGCGTGCGACTCGGGGCCACGGAATTGAGCGCGATCACGATCACGCGCTCGGCCCCCAGCCATAGCGCCGGCTTGATCGGAGTGTTCAGCCGCGAGCCACCGTCGTAATACCAGCCGGCCGCCGGCTCGGGCGTCGTTACGCGCACGGCCGGGAACAACGCCGGGATCGCAGAGGACGCCAGCATGTGTTCTATACCCAGGTTGGGGGTCGCGACGTACTCGATCCCACGCAACAGGTCCTCGCGGTGTCGCGGAATCCCGCCCTGGTGAAACACGACCGACCGGTTGCCGTAGGCGGGGCCCGCGACCACCCCGAGCGCGAGGCGCTGCTCGCGGATGTTCTCGCCCAGCTGGTCGAAATCCACCAGCCTTGCAAGCGTCTGCGGCAGCGGTTCGGGGTGCAGGATCGACGAGCCGTGCATGCTGCGCACAGGCAGAAACTCGCCGACGTAGCGCATAAACCGAGTCGCGCCGCCAAGCGCCATCAGCGGCGCGCACACGTCCCCGAATCGCAAGTCGCGCCAGAAGCTCAGACCGTCCTCGACCGCCTCCTGGGTAGGACGATGCCAATTAGCCACCAGATACGACGCGATCAGTGCGCCCGCGCTCGTCCCGACGATCACCCTCACCTGATCCTTAAGCTCGGGCAACAGCACCGACAACGCCCCGGATGTGTAGGCGCCACGCGCCCCGCCGCCACCCAGCACCAAACCCACGTCGCCGCCTGCACCATTTTGGCCGCTCACGACCTCGTCCCCTCGCGATCGCCTGCACAGTCACGCCACGCGGCCATGCCTGTCCGCGCAGCCACCCAAACCGAGGACGCGGCCACGACGCCAGCACCGAGCACTTCGCGCGGAGGCCAGTCCATCACCGACGACCCTGTTTCGTAGCGCTCGAGGACCTCTGCCACGCCCGCGAGGAGCACGCTGCGCGAGTCGCTTCCCCGGCAAATGCGTGCCGTCACGGGACCAGGCCGAGGCGTTCCAGCATGTCCGGTTCGGTGAGGTAGTGGTGCGCTGCCACGATCAGGCCCGTCAACGACTCGATCGCGCGGCCAGCGTGCGACCGCGCACTCGTTCCGCTCTCAAGTCGCGACCCCCGCGGCAATCAATGACCTAGTCGGGAATCGCTGTACGGCCAAAGCCTAGCGGCAACGAAGCGCAAACTCACCCGAAAAAGAGATTTCGCGGTGGCGGTGACGGAGAAGATCATGTCGGACGCCGCCGGATTGGCGCGGCTAGTTCCACTTAGAGGCTCGAAGGCGCCTACGTCAAGGGACGTCTACCAGGGCCGTGCGGTCCTGGCCGTGGCTGAAGAGGTGGCGCCGTGAACGTCGCCGGCGCGTCGTCACGTCGTCGGATCGACAGCGAGGGACCCGCGACGGACTTCGGCTTGCTCACGGCGATGCTCAAGCGCCCGCAGTCCCACATCACGCAGATCGGCTTGGAACCGCTCAAGCGCCGACCGCAGACTCTCTACGTGGTCACGCACGCAAGCAAGTCGAGTCTCGACCACGTGGTCGCCCGGCGATAGTCCCGGCGTGTTCGTGAGCTCGACGTGCAACAGGTCCTCGCTGACACAACCGAACGGTCCCGGCATGTCCCCAGGGCCCGATCGAGACCGCAACGGTCTTGGGTCAAGCTCGAAGAAATCGGGATCGCCCGTGAACGGCACCACCAGAACCGACGCTCGCGTCGATCCATGGTCCTCGACATACGCCTCCTGCTCGAGCAGCACCAACGGCTCCACCACGAGGCGCTCCACCAGTTGGACAGCCCCGTCCTCACTCAACGCCAGGATCTCCTCGTCGGAGAACAAGTCGGCGGCTCTCTGCAGGTGACTCAGCCACTCTCGCACCGAGTCCTCGAGCGGCCGCGCCCGAAACAGTTCGCTTCGGACGGGATAACGTCCGAGGTTCATCGACGCGGCGTTCAAGCTTTCACCGCCGCCGACCGCTTCCGAGCCTCGCCCCGAGTCGCGATCCCGGTCGAGCTCGCGCTGCCCACGCGGCGCCCCGTTCTGAATGTTGCTTGTCATCGAATTGGAGCCTTCCTGTCCCTCTCGGGATCGACGCCAACACAAACACGACGAGAACTCCGAGCGATCAATCAAATAGGGACGCGGTAACCGGGGGGGCTGGCGTAGCGCCGCTAGGACGTACGGACCATCCTCGTAGTCAAAACCCGGGAGTCCCCGCCTCGCGTCTCGCGGGCGCGCGTGACCGGTCGGTGGCGTCCAGGCTTGCGTCGAGCGTTCTGGCCGCAGGGCCAGCGCACCATCGATTCTACTCCTACCACATCGCGGGCGTTCGCGAAAAGCCGCCAAGCGCGCCAAAACCTATCGATTTGTAGGCAGGTCTACGTAATGATCCGATCCAGGTCAACGCTGGCGGCGCGGTTCGCGGCCGGCGCTACGGGCGGCCCCGGGTCGCGGTCGGAGTGCGCCCCGAAGCGGATCACCCCGAGCGCTGCAACATCGTTGTTGACATCAGTCGCGTCAGGCGAGTGCTCCTGCGGATCGCCGCCGATATCGATGAGCTCGCCCGCGACCGCAGCGTCGAGGAGCTCAAGCACGCCCAGGTTGATCGCGGTGTGCGCGCCGAACGCCGCCGGCGTCTCGCCGAGTCGCCACTCGCCTTCCCCGCGCATCACGGCAGCATCCGCCAGTATCGCCAGGCGCTGTATGAGTTCGAGAAGGAACGGTGGCGGCGCGGCGAGGCCGAGTCGCACCCGTTCGACCGAGACATCTACCCGCCGGAGAGCGGCAAGTACTAAACGCGCCCCTCGACGCGCCTGCAGCTCAGCGCGACACGCTGGCCGGGGCCCAGGTGTTCACCAAACCGAACGGCTTAGCGGTGCTTTCCGTTCCGTTTCTACCCCGACCCCTAACAGCGGGACTGGCTGGCGCGGGGGATCCGACTGGACGGGAATTGTTGGTGCAGAGAACCGGTCTAAGCTCGGCGGCGATGAGGGAGCAAGGGCGACCGAGACTGCCGGATCTCGATCATTCCGACACTTTCTTAGGCCGATTCAGACAGTGCCGTTGCCGGTTTGCCGCCGGGCGTGATCGATCGCGAGGCCGGCGCGTCTGGCGAGCGTCGCGACACATTTCTGGTCTTGGTCGGTGAACGGTGCTCCGCCTGCTTTCTCGGTCAGGTACAAGCTCCCGCACGACACGTGGTCGACGAGGATCGGGACACCGAGAAACGAGCGCATCGGCGGATGCCCGATTGGAAACCCGTAGGAGTGCTGGTGCTCGGCAAGGTTGGCAATGCGCAGCGGGACTGGATCGAGGATCAGATCGCCGAGCACGCCGCGGCCGCACGGCAGCTTGCCGATCGTCGTATGGGAGTCATTGTCGACCCCCGCCGTGATGAACCGGGCAAGCCCGTCCCTGGCGTCGTTGAGCACGCACAGCGCCGCGTACCGCGCCCCAGTCACCCGACGCGCGGACTCCACCACACTGTCGAGAACGACCTTCAGATCCGTCTCGCCGAGCACGAACTCAGTCACGCCCAGCAAGTCGCGACCGTGATCCTCGCGCGCCTCATTCGCGCTCATCTCGCGGCCCGATCCGATCGTAGATCAGCGGTCTCCCTTTCTGGGCCGCGGCGGTCCGCGAGTGCGATCACCCACGCGTGGCGCTTGGTCTCGAATGCATCTGAGAGCCGGTCGCCGGTCGCCTCAACCGCCGCGATCCAACCGAGCGCATCTACATAGTCGCCGCGCGCCGCGGACTCTTCAGCCCACGCAAAGCTCTGCGCGACGGCAGCCAGATGTTTGGCGGCCGCGCGGTCGTATTGCTGAGCCGGGCTCGTCCCGCTCGACAACGCAGGCTGCCCGGACAACCCGTCCACGGTCACCTCGACGCGAGCGCGGCTAAAGCAGTCCCAGGTCTCGGCCGCGCGCGACGGCGTCGCGTCTGCTTGACACACCCAGCTTTTGGTAGATGCGCTTGGTGTGCGTCTTGACCGTGTCGCGGGAGATGCCCAACTCGTCCCCGATCTCCCTGGTCGACAGGCCGGTAGGGAGAAGCCCGAGCACTGCTTCCTCCCGCGCTGTCAGCTCGTCGGTTACTACTGGCCTCGCGCCGGATACATCGACCACCAGTCGCAGAGCGCTTTCCAACCGCTCGACCAGTCGCGGTGCGAGCGTGCCGGGATCAGGACAGCGTGACAGCAGCTCGCGCGCTTCGAGCACTAGCTCGCGTGCTCCACGGCGATCGCCCAGCTCGCGCAGCAGCTCGGCAAGTGTCGTCAGTGCGTAGCACCACTCGACCAGGCCAGCGCCTCGCCGAGCGAGGTCGACCGCGCGCTCGAGCTCGGCCCGCGCCTCGGCCGGCCGCCTGTCGTGCCGGAACAGCCGCCCGCGTGCGACGTGGGCCGAGGTGCAGATCCAGTACTCCTCCAGACCATTTGCCCGGACCACAGCGAACCCGGCCTCGACCTTGGCGCGGCATCCCCGCCAGTCCCCGCGATCGGCGGCGATCAGCGCGAGCCGTCCAAGCGAGAGCATCGACACGATGAAGTTCCTGGAGCCGCCCAGCTTCAACGCCGTGTCGAACAGCTCTTGGGCGTCGTCGTTTGCGTCGAAGAATCGCGCTGAGGTGCCCAACACACACGCCGCGAGCGAGTGCCAAATGGAACTCCCATCCAGAGGCGCGAGTCGTCCGGCCAGCTGCTCAGCCTGACGCATGTCCCCGAGCAACTGCCATGCCGCGGCCCGAACGACGGTTACTTCCTCCCCCAACTCCGCGTCATTCCTCGGGTTGTTTGTCGGCGCCTGCGCAGCCAAGTCCACCCACCTCAGGACCTCGGCACGCTCGCCCACTGCTAGCGCGGTCCTCGCCTGGACCAGACACAAGCGGCCGTCGTTCACGATGTAGCCGCGGGGGAGCTGGTCCATCCACCGCGCGACCGTTTCCCGCTGGCCGGCGTTCGTGAACGCCAGCCAGTGATTGTCAATCAGCTCGGAAGCCGCATCGAGCTCCCCCGCTGCCGTTAGGTGTCCGATCGCCTCGGACACGATCCCGGCATCGAGAAACCAACGCCCGGCTCGATCATGGAGCTCTGCCGCGCGTCGCGGCTGTCTGCGCTCGAGCTCGTGCCGCAGCAACTCGCCGAACAGGTGGTGGTACCGGTACCACTCGTGCCTTGGGTCGAGGGGAATCAGGAAGTAGTTCACCCGCTCGATCCGGTCAAGGATCGCCCGGCTGTCTCGGCCGCCCGTGACGGCGTCGCACAGAGCCGCGCAGAACTTGTCGAGAACGCTCGTGTGAAGCAGGAAGTCCAGGTCCGCCTCGCGCTGCTCACCGAGCACCTCAGCTGCGAGATAGTCGACCACCCGTCGATCGCTGCCAGTGAAGGACGCGACGAAGCTGCTCGCATCATCCCGCCCGCGCATCGACAGAACGGCCAGATAGAGGCCGGCTGCCCAGCCCTCCGTGCGGTCGTGCAAGCGTTTGACCGTGTCGGCGGTCAGCTCGAGGCCATGCACGTCATTGAGCATCGACTCCGCTTCTGAAAGTGAAAAGCGCAGCTGCCCGGCGTCGATCTCACTGAGCTGGGCCCGCGCGCGCAGCGTTCCGATCCGGAGCGGCGGCTCAACACGCGACGTCATCACGATGCGCAGCGTGGCCGGCAAATGCTCGATGAGCGAAGCCATGCCTTCGTTGATCCGCTCGTCTTCGATCGCGTGATAGTCGTCCAGCACAAGGACGAACGGCTCCGAGACGTCGGCGAGCTCGTTGATCAGCGCCGGGAGAGCCTCCGCAGCGAGGTTGACGCCCGGCGCACGCACCATCGCCAGCGAGGCCCCTCCGATCCCGGGCACCACGGACCGCAGTGCCTCGATGACGTACATCCAGAACCTCGCGGGATCGTTATCGTCCACCTCCAACCAGAGCCAGGCCACCGGACGCTCTTCTCTGGCGGATGCGGCCCACTGCGCGACAAGCATCGTCTTTCCGCTACCAGCGGGACCGTAGACCAGCGTAAACGGGCGCGACAGGCCCTCAAAGAGTGCGTCGATCAGGCCTTCACGGACTACGAGGCGAGGAGAGCCAGGGACAACGAGCTTCGTCCGCAGGAGCGGAGCACGCAGGTCATCGTCAGCGACCGCCACAGGCTCAAAGTATTCCGTGCCAGGGTCTTGCGACTGCCCGGGCGCGAGGGAGGAGGCATCTGCTCAAACGGTGGACGGTGGCCGAGCATCACGGCGGGGCCAGACGTGACCCCGTTCAGGGTAGAGCGGCACCGTTACCGCGCTGATAGCGAAGCAGGTCTTGGGCAGTGGCAGCTGTCCGCACCTGAGATTCGCCACAAGCGCAACGCTCGCTCGAAGGGTCCGCCCGCCGATCTGCCTAGGTAGGCGCCTCGCAAGTGGAGGGCTGAGACAGGCCGAGCCGGCGTGTGCCCCGCGCCAGAAGTGATCGTCCGACATCCAGGAGGTCAGTGCCCGTTTCACGAAGCCCGAGGCGTGCCGCCGGACACGAACGCCGGGCCGGACAGTTCCGCTCTGGGCCGACGAGCTCCTGAGCAGCATTCGAGGCCTCGGTCACTGCGGCGACGAAGAAGTGTTGTGGGGGCCC
>CAVXAO010000011.1:0-707885 GCA_963759695.1 uncultured Solirubrobacterales bacterium | reverse complement strand
TCCCAATCGGTCTCATTGTCCTGCTGCATGAAGTCGTGCACCTCGCTGGTGGCATCACAGTCAGCAGTGAATCCGGCGGCGGTGACGACCTTCGTCACGATGTCGCTCGCGGTCATGTTCTGGAACGTCTGCGCCTTGCGCGAGCGGATCAGGGCGTGCGAGCGATCGAAGCCGCGGCACAGAAGCTCGACGCCGCCCTCCCCGAAATTCAACTCGAGCGAGACGATCTGGCCCTTGAACAGGGACTGGGTCGTCAGATCGTCGGCCGCTCCGAGCTTGATCTCCAGCGGCGCTCCGATGTCGAACGGGTTCGAATCGATCGGCTGATCCCCGCCTTCGGTGCCCGGCTCATAGCCGACGATCAGCGTGCACGTGTCGGGCAGGCGAAGGTAGCTCTGGATCTTGATCTCGCGGATCGACTTGGCGAGCGTCTCGTCGATCGCCGAGCCGTTGACGAGGATCGAGTAGATCGCGACGTTGTGATCGCTGCTGGCCCCGTTGCCGCTGACCGCGCTCACTGGTCGAGCCTCGGGATGCTGAGCGCTGTTCCGCGCTCGATCCGCAGCGGATCATCGACCCCGTTCGCCTCCGCAATCACGCGCCACCGGGTGGGATCGCCGTAGGAGTCGTAGGCGATCGAGTGCAGCGAGTCGCCGTCCTGGACGATGTGCGACCGGAGGCCGGCGGTGCCGCGCGTCGTCGGGTTCTGAGCCTGCCCTGGCGGCGAGCTGTCGTCGGCTTGCGCGAGCTCGAGATCGACGAACGCGCGCATCGGATCCCCGTTGGGATGGAACATCGCGTACTGGATCGAGATCGACAGCGGCGCGGCCTTCGGTAGCTGGGTCGAGCCCCAGCTGAAAGTGACGAACTTGGGGGGACTGCCGCCACCGTGCATCGCCTTCATGAGCGCGTTCGCCTGATCCTTGATGCTCTGATCGGTGCCTTGCAGCGAGACATCGAGCAACAGCTGCATCGTGTACACCATCGGCATCCCCCCGCCGAATTCCGGTGCGGGGTAGTCCTTGCTCTGATTGGGCTTGTAGGTCCAAATGTTCGTCTTGGAGACTGTGTACGTCTCCGGGTTGAAGGCGCACTGGATCGTGTCGCCGCCCTCGATCTGCAGCTTCGCGTTCTGAAAACCTTGTGGGACGGGCATCGGCTCAGGAATTCAACTTGAGGCCGGAGTGGGCGATCTCGAGGGTCTCGCCCCACGTCTCGGGGTCCGCGACATCCGCCTGCAACTGCGGCCCGGACCAGCGGACGGGAAAGGCGTCGCCGAACGTGAACTTCCGGACGTCATTGCTCGTGTCGCCCTTGGTCGCGGTCAGCGTCAGCGTTATGTCCTGCGTCTGCGCCTGCTCGTGCGTCTTCATGAACCAGTTCAGCAATGCCGTGTCGTTCACGAGGCCCCATGAGAGCACGAGGTTCGGGTAGATCATCCGGCCGGGCAGTCGATGCACGAAGTCGTTGTTGCCGCCCTCCTTGTACTCGAGCACATCGAAGTTGACCTCCAACCCCGTGAGGCCCTTGAAGATGCCCAGGAACGATGAGTTGTCCGTGATGCTCGGAATCTCAAGGACGACGTAGTGAACGAAGGTGGATGGCATCGGCGTCTCAGAATGGGTGGTCGATTAGCTGCCCCAGTTGCTCCTGCTCCTGCCGGACGCGGCGGAGTACCTCAACGTAGATCAGGTCGGAGTCTTGACCGCCACCGCCCCCGCCCCCGCCGCCGGAGCCGCCGCCGCCCGCGTCGGACGTCGCCCGGGCTAGCAGCCGCGCGCCGGGTCGGGCGGCGATTGGACGGTGGATCGATGGTGGCGCGGGCGGCCGAGCCGGAGCGGGTTGGACGGCCTGCCGTGGGGCCTGAGCAGGGCGCTCAGCGCGCGCCGGAGCTGCTCGCGCGGCGGCGGGGGCCGCCGGCTTGCGTGCCAGCTTCGACGGAACGCCGGGACCTGGGGTCAGCGCCGCCATCATCCGCGCCATGGCTGAAGGTTCAGCGACGCTCGAGGGAGGATCGACCTCGGACTGTTCCCGTGGCGCGAAGCCCGCCTGCCCGCGCCCGACCGCCGTCACCTGGCTCTGACCTGGCGCCGACCATGGCTGCTCTGGGGCGGAGGGCGGCCGCGTCTCGGCGATCGCCGCCCATTGCGCCTCGGTCGCAGGGGGCACGTTCACGTCCGCCAGCGAGGGGGCCGCGGGCTTCGTCGTCCGCGCCGGTCCGCTCGCGCGCGGTCTGCGGGCCACGTTGGCCTTGGATGAGGCGAGCCCGACGACGGGTCGCCCGGATTGCCGCGCCTCGCGTGTAACGGGAACGCCGATCGACGGGGCTGCCGGGGCGCCCTTCGATCTCGGGTCCGGCCCGGGGGGCTCGTGCCGCGTCGAGACGTCGGGCCTCGCGGTCGGCCGGCGGAGCACATCGCTAATCCTGCGCGCAAGTGTGCCCGACCGCCGGGTCCGCTCCGCCCGCGCGATGCCGGGCGGAGCACCGCGTGACCTCGCGGAGTCAGTGGCCGCTGGCGAGGAACGAGCCTCAGCGGGCGCCCGCCGGGCCACGACGGGCCGTCGTGGCGCCGGGCCCGGCCGCGGAGCGGGCAAATCGCGTCTGATCGGCGCGGCTGTGGGTCGCGCCCGGGGTGGGGAGGCCGGCCCCACGGCCTTAACCCGGACCGGTCCGGCCGGTGCCGGGCGCTGAGCCGCCGCCGACCGGGGTACCGGCGACGGGAGAGTGGAGTGATCGGCGGGCCGCGCAGGCACGGATGGGGGTGCCGTCGGACGCGGAGCTTCTCCGGGAGGAGCAATCGGCGCTCCGGCCCGCGCGGCCGCGGGCGCGGCGGCGCCGCCGGGTACGGCGGCGGCCTCGGGCGCGACGGCGGCCTCGGGCGCGGCGGCGGTGGTCGGCGATGGCGCGGCGGCGGGTGGCGACTCGTGAGCGGCGCGCGAGAGCCTTCGGCCGCGCGTGTCGTCGCCCGCATCCGGCGCGGGCCGGGATGGCGAAGCGGCCGCGCCACCGCGATCGGCGCCGACTCGGGAGGCATCCGGACGCGCGCGCTTCTCGCCCGGCGCCGCCGAGCGCTGCAACGACGCGGCCGCCGATGGCCGAGCCGGCTGCGATTCCGATCTCCCTACCGCGGGTGGCTGCGGCGCGGGCGTCGAGTCGGCCGCACTCGGCGCCTCGACGGCTTCGACCGGTGGCTGCGGGTGCGTCTGTGGAGGCGCCGGCGACGGTGGAGAGGCGGCCGGCGGCGTCGGAGGTTCCGGGCGGGTTGGCGGCATGCTGACCGACGACCGGGGCTCTACAGGAGAGCCCGTCCCGCCCGGCATCGCGCTCGCGTCGGGCCCGCGGCGGCCGGGATCCTCGGCGGCTGCGGCGGGACGCGGCGCCCGCGCGGACCGTCCCCGCCCACCCCGGAACGCGTCGGCCAGACGCCGACCGAGCGACCTCGCAGGCTTGGGTGCGGGCGTCGACGGCACCGCCGGGGGTGGCGCAGCGGATGGCCGCTTCGCCCGCCGCACGTGGGGCCGCTCGGGCGCCGACCGGCGCGGGGCGCTGGCAGACGCGCGACGGACCAGCGGGCGCGTCGCCGAACCACCCGCGCCGGCCGACTGGCCGCGGGCGGCCACGGGCGGGGGCGCGCCGCCGGTCTTGCCTTGCGACGGTGCCTCTGGACCAGAGGCCGACGCCGGCGGCTCCGGCGGGGGAGCGCTCTGCGCGGTCTGCGAGCCGGGCCCGCCACTCGGCTGCGGAGGCCGCGCCGACAGGGGCTCCGACCTGGAGACCGGAGGCTCCGGGAGAGGAGGCGCCTCAGAGGTGGGCGCCGTGTGGGCGGGCGCGGGCGTTGGCACCGCGGTATCCGGCGGTGGCGCCGGCGCGGGCGGCGCTGGCCCGAATGCGCGCTGGAGGGGCGCGGGCGACGGCTCGGGCGGAGGTGGCGTGACTGTCGAGGGAGCCGGCGGCGCCGTGTCACCCGGTGGCTCGGTGGCCGGGGCGCCAGCCGGCGGCCGTCGCCGTACGTCGGCCGGCGGCCGGGGCGAACCTGGTGGCTGTGTTGGGGGCGCCGGCGTGGTCGAGGCGGGCGGCGTCCGGGCTGGCAAACTCGCCGGAGGCCCGGCCGGCGCTGGAGGCGGGGCGGCCGTGCTAGACCCGGAAACCGGCGCCGTGGCGGCGGGCGCCGGGGGACGGGTCGAAAGTCGCTTCGCCCTACGGGCCACCTGTGGCTGAGGAGGTGGCGCGAGCGGCGCCGACCCGGTCGCGCCCTCGATGATCTGGGCCGTGCGGAGCGGCGCCGGCGTAGGCGATGAGTCGTCGGCCGGCTCGCGGACCGCGGGCGTCTCGGGGCCCGGCGTGGGAGCTGCCGGTGCGGCGAGACCACTGCCGAACATCGCCTCGAACACGTCATCCGGCATCCCGTGCTGGTGCTGCATCATCGCCCTGAACTCGCCCGCCACGGAGCCCGCGTCCGGGGTCGGCGCGACGTCCGGGGCCGTGGCAAGCTCCGGCGGTTGCGTGCTCCGCTCGGGCGCGGGGGCGGCGTAGCGGGACGGCGGCGAGTCGGGTCCGGCGGGAGGCGCCGCCGCCGGCGCCGATGACAACGGCGCACGAGTCAGCCGCCAGATCGTCGGGCCCGGGGCCGGGCTCCCCACGGGGACGAGGTGCGAGATCCGCGTCGCCGCGCGCAGCAGCTTGGGCGAGCGGGCCCGCACCACCGCCTCGGCGAGCCGGCTGTGCCGCGTGGCCCGCGCGGCTATGCGCTCAGCGAGCGCCAGCGTCCGCAGCGCCGCCGACGGCACCGCCGCTCGGGATCCCGCTGTCCGAACGTCGTCCATTCAGCTCCTGTTGTTGTCGGCCACCGCGAGCGCCTGCGCCTCGGCGAGGAACCGTCTGCGATCGGCGTGCTCGAGGTCGAGGATCGTGTCGAGTTGCCAGTGGAAGTGGTAGGCGAGCCGGGCCGCCTCGGCGAGCAGCTGCTCGGGAGACGGCCTCGTCATTCCCCCAGGCGACCGTCCTCTATCTCGGTGAGGTCCACTTCGAACCGATGCGCACACTCGGGACAGCTGACCACCCCGACGGCCTCCCCGTCGCTGTTGATCCGCTCGTAGAGCCGTTGCAGATGGTCGAAATCCGCGGCGTAGAGGTTTTCGACCACGGAGGGCGTCACGTCGGTGATCCCGCCGATCCGCGACACCGTTCGCGCCAGCAGGAGCACCGTGAGGTAGGCCGCGTTCTGTCGCACGTCGACCTCCCGGAGCGGCTCGATCTCGTCCCGCGCGGTGGCGAGGCGCATCGTGCCGACGCGATGAACTTCACCGCTTTCGTCGACGTAACCCCGCGGCAGAGTGAACTCGATCTCCGTTTGCATTCACGTTCTCACAGAGGACTGCCGCCGGATGACCCCTGGAGCTGCCAGCTGTCCGCGTCGATCGTCGCGTTGATCGTCAGGACGCCGTTGGAGCTGGCGTCCGACGGACTATGGCTGAATCCCGTCAGGAGCGCCCCCGTGCCAACCCACTGGAAGAGCGGCTGCCCGGTCGAATCCATGAATACGACCGTCACCGTCGCCTTCTTGTCGGTAATCGCCTTCGACGGGTCGGAGATCTGGTTCATCCAACTCGCGAGGACGTGCTGGGGATCCCACCCCTGAGTCAGGGTCATAGTCCCGTAGTTGGGGTTCTGCACGGCCGAGATGATCGTCTCGGGCGCGCCGCTGTTGCCATGGAAGATGTGCTTCGGGGCCTCGATCGACCATTGCGGTGGGGTGCACGAGCTGAATAGGAGGGTGCTCATCGCGCTTGCGTCGACTCCCGACACCGAGTTGCCCTGGATCTGAACGCTGATGTGAGTGACTGTCTGAACGGGAGGTGGAGTCGCGCTCATGTTCTGTTCCTTTCTTCGCTATCGCTTCGGGATCACTCTTCGACTTCGGCTCCGCCGCCGCCCGTGAACTGGCTCAAGCGGAAGATCACGAACTCGGCCGGCTTGACCGGGGCGATCCCGATCTCACAGACGACTTGCCCGGCTTCGATCAGCTCCGGAGGATTGGTCTCCGCATCGCACTTGACGTAATAGGCCTCGGCGGCCGAGGCGCCGAATAGGGCGCCGCTGCGGTAGACCCGGTTGAGGAACGAGCTGACGTTGGTCGACAGGCTCGCCCACAGACGCTGGTCGTTGGGCTCGAACACGCTCCACTGGGTGCCGAGCATGATCGACTCCGCCACGAAGTTGAACAGCCTCCGAACGTTGATGTAGCGCCATTCGGGATCGCTGGAGATCGTGCGGGCTCCCCACACCCTGATCCCACGTCCCGGGAACGCGCGGATGCAGTTGATGCCGTTGCGGTTGAGCTCGCCCTGCTCGGCGTGGGTGATCTGGAACGCAAGGCCGTTCGCACCCCTTATGACCTCGTTGGCCGGTGCCTTGTGGACCCCGCGTGTCTCGTCCACGCGGGCCCAGACCCCCGCCATGTGACCGGACGGCGGGATCCGCAGCGGCCGCTTGGTCAGCGGGTCCATGACCTCGATCCACGGCCAGTACATCGCGGCCATCTTCGAGTCGTAACCGGCCGTGTTCATCCGCCACTCCAACGCCTCTTGCGGGATCAGCCCGTCCGGCGTGTCGAGGATCGCCATGCGATCCCCCATCAGCTCAGCGTGCGCGATCATCTTGCCCTGGAGGTCGCGCATCTGGGAACCGTCGCTATTGAGGTTGACTACATCGGGCATGATGAGCATCGTCACCTCGTCGAGCGCGGCCGCGTTGCCCATCCCCCTACGCGTGGCCACGTCGCCCTCGAAGTCACCTGCAGAAACCTTCTCTAGCGCGACCGACGGGACCGAGAGCGTGTACGTACCAGGCGCCAGGCGAATATCTGGCAGTGATGCGCCGGTCTCCTCAATCTTTATGAGCTTTGATGTGGAATTAACCTTTGTGGCGACGTATGTGCGTCCCCTCTTCACTGTGACGCCCGGGTATTCCTCGGTCTCGCCGCCGGACGTGACTGTGAACTTGTAAGTCGGGTCAGTGTCCTTGCCTTCCTGCGGGGTCTCCTCGGTCACCTCCACCTGTACCGAGTCGCTCACTCCGTCGAGCGCCACGGCGCGGAGCGCCTCGACGTCCTTGTCGGTCGCGGACGGGAGCGCCGCCTGGGCCTTGGGGGATTCATCCCCGCTCCCCACGCGGATGATCCACGCCAGCGATCCCCCATTCATGAAATAGCCATACACGGCGTGGGCGGTGAACGATCCCTCCATGAACGGGCCGTTTTCCGGGTGCTGCGGGTCGGTGTAGAGGTTGGCGAACTGAGTCCAGTTCGAGATCCGCATCGGCCTGTTGATCGGACCGCCGGGCAGCAGTCCCACGAAGCAGGCGACCGACGTGGCGACACCCTCGATCGGCTTGTTCCCCGAGGAGACTTCTTCAACGTAGACGCCCGGCGTCAGGTACGTGGGCATAACACTCCTTACGAGCCGTCGGTGACGAAAACCAGGTCAAACCTGAACGTGGCCATGTTGACGGGGTGCTCACAGCGCAAAGTATTCCGTCGCTCCCCAGTGCCGGTGTCTCGCTGCGGTCCCCGTTGCCCCATGACCGTGAACGGCCATCATGTCACGTCGCCAGACACAGGAAGGGAGGCCTTAAGGGCAACGGCGCCGGCGCCATCGCCCTAATGGACAGCCTGGTCGGGCAGACTCAGCGACGAGCCGGACGCCGCCGAGCGGAGCCGAGCGTCAGATCGCATTTGCCGCCCGGTACCGACACGCTCGCCTCCGCCTCCTGCCCGTCGACCGTCCGCGCCAGAACGCGATGCGTTCCCGGCGTCACGCGAGCGAAATGAAACCGCCCGTCGCCGTCGCTCACGGCCCAGCGACCCGAGTCAGGAAGGGCGATCCAAACGCCGGAGAGGGGTTGCGCGTCGCGATCGCCGACCGTGCCCCCAAAGCGGTGGAGCTCCTGCATCGTCGGCTTCGGAGCATCGGACAGAAACGTCCGCACCGTGGTGGTCCGCACCTCGGGCCCGCGAACGAACGTCGCGCCGGACTCGACGACGATCTGAACGATGTAGTCGATCGAGGCTTTGTACTGCCCGCCGACCGAGGTCCAGAAGTCAGCCTTCTCCTCCCGGGGCCGGCCGACCGACGTCTCGGCCCGCGCGAGTGTCGTTGTGGCGTTCTGGCCGATCACGTCGGCGGGAATGTCGCTGTAGGAGAAGAGAACCGACAGCACCTGCGACAGCAGCCGGTGCTCGTCCTCAACCGCCTTGGTCCACGCCGTGACCGCATACGTCAACTCGAGCTGCAGCGGGGGATCCATGACGATCGCGGTGCCGTTGCCCCGTCGCTCGCTCGGCGTCGCCGTGGCACGATCGAGCGCCTCCCGCAGGTCATAGAGGAACAGGTCGACGGTCGGCCCCGTCAGCTTCCCCGACCACTCCTTCGAAGGCGCGTCGAAGGCAATCTCAACCCCCTCGAAGCCGTGCCGTTTGAGCTCGCGTTTGAGCAGGGTTCGAAGCGCCTCGTCGAGATCCGCGATGGCGGTGTTCAGCGGAACCTCGACGACTCTCGCCATTGGCCGGACTGTAGCGGCGCCACCGAGGACGGGCAAGCCGTCCGTCCGACGGCCCCGACGCGTCCTAGAGGACCTGCGCCGCGAGCAGGTACTCGCGCACCGACGCGTACGACCGCAGCGCGGGGTAGTCGTCCGGCGGGATCCGCAGCCCGAACGTCTCCTCGAGCACGGCGATCAGGATCAGGGTGTGGAGTGAGTCCCATTCCTCCACGGTGGCGGCGCGGGCGTCTGGCAGCTGCTCGACCGCGAGCTCGGGAAACGTCGCCCGAAAGCACCGGGTCAGCGCCTCATCGCCGCCCGTCACTGGCCCGCCTCGCAGACCCGATGGACGAGCGCGGGTGATCGGTTCTCGAACTCCTCGCGCGTCACGCGCACGGTTCCGTCGCCAAGCTCGCCGACGACCGAGGCGAGGAATTCGCGCACGGGCGCGTTGCGGTCCGTCTCGCGGTAGGCGACGGTGAGCTCATCCACTCCGAAGCTGTCGAACAGATAGCCGATGCAGTGGTACTCGAGGCGCCTCGCGAACGCGCGACAGCTCATCACCCACGCGTCGATCGTCAGGCCACCCGCCCCGGGCAAGGCGACGATGGCGACGACGACGCCGAGCGGGCCGTAACGGTCCTTGTAGCTCGCCGTGATCAGTCGCGCCACTCCTTCGCCCGTCGCTCGCTCGAGCCGCGCCCGGCCAACCCGCCGGCCGTTGAGGTTGAACTGGTTCGTCTTGTTGATCAGCTCGAGCGCCCGTTCGCTCACCGTGCGGGCGCTCACGAACTCGATCTGGCCCTGCGCGCGGCGGAGAAAGTCGTCGAGGTGCAACGCCGAGCGCCGAGCGTCCTCGCGGTACGCGCCGGCCGATCTGATGCTCTGGAGCCTCAGGCGGTCCTCTTCGGTGACCGTGCTCTTGCCGAACAGCTCGCGGACCCGCACGAGGAATGGCCACAGCGAGTCGTCGTCCCGAGGGAAGGCGACCGTCACGAGGCCCGGAAATGCGTCTCGCGCTTCGTCGAGCTCGAGCGGGTCATCGTCGACGACGACAACCGAATCGGGGCCCACGTTCCAGGCCTCGAGGATCCGCTCGATCGAGCGTGACTTGAGTCCCCAGCGCGCTTCCACGGGGTACAGAGCGTCGGCTGGGATCAGCAGGTCCTCGCGCCCGAGCGCTGCGGCGACCAGCGCTGGATCGTTCCGGCTGGCGACCGCGATCAGCAAGCCGGCGCTGGCCATGGAGGCGAGCAACTGCTGGTAGAGGCCATGACGCTGGCTCCTGGATTCGAGGTCCCAAGAGACGTTCTCCGGCCCCACCTCGCCGACGATCCCGGCCCACAGCGTGTCGTCGAGATCGGTGATCAGTCCCTTCTTCGTTGTAGCTCCTGCGATCAGGCTCGCGAGCAGCCCCGCGACGGCGGACGCGTGCGCGACCGAGTAGGGGAAGCCGGCGGTCAGCTCGGCTCGGACGTCCCGCCGGGTGGCCGGTGGTGAGGATTGGTCGAGCCGTTGGAGAGCGCAGACGGCGAGGCGGTCGTAGCGCGCGAGCCGCGCCACGAAGCTCGCCACCGCGTCGCGGAGCGCTAGATCCTGTGGGCCACTCTGGTCCGGGCACTCGGGGAACAGAGGGGGCAGCGGCAGCGTCGGAGGGCAGCAAGCGACGGGTTTCGCGCCGGAGGCGCTCCTCAGCTCGAGCTCGAGACGCTCGAGCGCACGCTCGGCAGACTCGAGGATGTCGGCGAGGTCGGGCGCACGCCACCCCCCCAGGCGGCGCAGGCCGAGCCGCGGATCGAGGTCCGGCCACTCGATCACGACCGCAATCGCGTCGGCCTCGGACCGAGCGGCGCGATCGATGTTCCCGGGCAGGTCGTCGAAGATGCCCGAGCCGACGCCGACGCGCGCCGCAGGAAGCTTGATGGTCAGCTCGGCGGCGAGGAACGTGCGCAGATGGAGCGGTTCGAATCCCACCGCGAGTGACACCGAAAACGGCGACGCGTCCTCGGCACCGGGACGATGCAGGATGTCCAGCGCTTCGACCAGCTTCATCGGCAACTCGGGCCCTCGCGGATCAGCTGACGTCGAGGTAGTAGCGCTCCGGCGGCCGGCCGGGCGCGGGCTCGGAGAAGACGGTCAGATATGCATGGACCGTGTGCGGCGTCGGGAAGAATCCCAGCCCCGCGAACGGCTCCATGTCGGCGTAGCTGACGAGCGGAAGGATCGCCACCCGCGCTCCCCGCGAGGCCGCCTGCATGATCAGATCGCGCGCGAGGGCTTGCCGGTCGCGAGCGCCGATGCTCCCCCACAGGATGTCCTGAATCACGACGCATCTGGTCTGGTCGGCATCGTCGATCGTGATGACGTGGCCGGTCAGAACCGCCGGCTCTCGATCCGTCCCGCCCCTGACCGCGACCGCGCCAACGCGCGAGAGCTGCCAGGCCGCCTCGGCCTCGGTCCACAGCCGGCACAGGTCGGCGTGCTCACGCATCGCCGCCGCCGCCGTCAACAAGTCGCGCGGCCGAAGGGTAATTCGCGCGCTCATCACCGGGCTCCGAGATCGGCCTTATCAGATAGGGCAGCGATGCGGCGCGGAGCAGCGGAAGCCCGAACAGACGGGAACTCCCCTCGATCATCCGATTCATCGTCTGACCCTCGGCGCAGTAGCTGATCGCTCCGTCGAATCCGGCTCCCGCCGCGCGCCGCATGAGCTCGCCCCAGAGCACGATCCCGAATCCCGAGGCCTTCTCAGCGGGCGCCACGGTGAGGTACGTCGAGATCACGAGCCTCAGCTCCACCCCGCCGATCAGCACGGTTCGCGGATAGCCGGCGATGAACGCGACCAGCTCGGAACCGTCGTAAATCGAAGGAGCGAGCGAGGGGCTGGCCCCCGGGTACTTGAACCAGTCGGCCATGAACTCGGCCGTGTGCAGGTATGGCGGCGTGGGGCTCTCGCCCCACGAGGCTCGCATCATCTCGGCCAGCTGGTCGTAGTCGCCGCGGAAGTCTTCGACGATCTCGGAGGCCCTACTCAGCGCCTGGAGCCGGTAGCGGCTGGTCCCAGCTGGCACTAGGATTACCTCCATGGTCGAGCGAGCACCCTACGAGCCCGATGGTAGGGAAAGGCAGCACCGTCCGACCTCGGCCCAGCAGCCGGCTCGGCCGGCGCGCCTCCCGGGCCCTTCCCCGGCCGCCGCCCTGGCGCTACAGCGAGCCGCCGGAAACCGCGCCGCCGCCCGCGTGTTGTCGCGCTGGTCTGCCCACCCTGACAAGGACAAAAAGGGCCAGTTCATGACGGATGCGATGGCGACGTCCTGGAACAAGTTCAACCCGCCGCTGAGCAAGTAGACGCGCTGCTCGGGCGAGCGCTCGGCGGGCGCCCGACTAGCGCGAATCTCCGCGGACGACGCCGTGGAACCGCTCGAAGTCGGCCTCGAGCGTGAGTCGACCCTGCTTGCTGTACTCCTGCGCCACGGCCCTCACGAGGTGCCGCATCTCGATCTGGGTCCCCTCGTCGGCCGCCGAGAAGGCGGCGGCTAGCGAGCAATTGCGAATCGCCCCGCCGGACAGCTTGAACTGGTTGGCGAGAAAGTCGAGATCGACGTCGTCGGCGACCGGGGCCGCCCGCGGCAATACGAGTTGCCAGATCCGGCGGCGGTCCTCGGGCTCGGGGAACGGGAAGTCGATTACGAAGTCGAGCCGGCGCGCAAAGGCGTCGTCGATGTTGCGACGGAAGTTGGTCGCGAGGATGACGGCGCCCGGATAACGCTCCATCCTTTGGAGCAGGTAGGCGACCTCGATGTTCGCGTAGCGGTCGTGCGAGTCGGAGACCTCGGAGCGCTTTCCGAACAGTGCATCGGCCTCGTCGAAGAACAGGATCGCGTTCGACCCGTCGGCCGCTGTGAACACCCGCTCGAGGTTCTTCTCGGTCTCCCCGATGTACTTGGAGACGATCGTCGCGAGGTCCACCCGGAAGAGGTCGAGCCCGAGCTCGGCGCCGAGAACCTGCGCCGCCATCGTCTTGCCCGTTCCCGACTCACCGGCGAATAGCACCTTGAGTCCCTGTGTCCGTGACACCGTCTCCTCGTATCCCCATTCCGAAAGCACTCGGTCGCGATGGCGCAGGTAGGCGGAGATCGACCGCAGCAGGTCAAGCTGGCGTTCGGGGAGCACGAGGTCGTTCCACGCGTATCCAGGATCGAGATGTGCCGCGAGCTCACCCAGCCGGGACGACGACGCGTGGCGGGCGCCGAGATCGAGATCGACCGGCTTCGGCTCTGACTCACCCCGCGACCGCGCCGCGATCACGCTCACCTCGGCGGCAGCCTGGATCTGCTCGATCGAGAGCCGGAACTTCGCCGCCACCTCGCGCGTGTCCGCGCAGCCGCTGAACTCGGTCCAGGCGTGACTGCGCTCGCCGAAGCTCGGATCGGGGACCTCGACCAACAGCGTTGCCCGATCGCTCAGCGCGATTGCATCGCTGCGACGGGCCGCGAGCAGCACGAGCCGCTCCGAGCTCTCATCGAGCGTCCGCAGCAGTTGTGTGCGCTCGGCCGGCGAGAGGTCCTCGAGCCCGTCGAGACACAGCAGCCCTTGCGCGAGGGCAGCGGCGAGGCGGGCGTCGGCGATCGCCTCCGGACGGTCGAGCTCCCGTACGCCCAGGAGCACGAGCGGAGCGCCGGCGGCGGCCGCCAGGATCGCGCCGCCGTCCGGGCCGCACACCACGAGCGGGAGGCGCGTGCGCGCCGCGAGCAGCATCGCGATTCGCTGGACCGACTCATCGCGACCGCTGATCGGCTGCGGCTCGCGGCGCCGCAGCCTGACTCCCGCGGCCGCTCCGGCGAGGTCGCCGGCGCCGAGCAGGAACGCCGCCAACCGGTCCGCGACCTTGACGGGACGGTCGGCGAGCGTGGCGGTCGGATCTGCCGGCGGCAGGCGGATCGCGCCGCGCCTCGACAGCGGAGCAGTCGGACCGAAGCACGCGAGCACGTCGGGGCGCCCGACCCACTCGCTGGCCAGCAGGTCGGCCGCGAGCCGCGGGCTCGCCAGCCTGCGGGTGACGTCGTCCTGGAGGTAGGCGTAAAGCCTGCCGAAGCGAGGGTGCAGCTCGGGAGCGGCACAGAGGGCCAGCACGGAGCTGTCGAGGGCGTCGAGCCCGAGTCTCTGGGCCGTCTCGGCGAGCCGCGTCGCGGCCTCACCGAGTGGGCTGGATGGTTGTGGCCGCCCGCCCTCGGCTGCCAGGGCAAGCGCCTGCTCATCTGAAATGTAGAGGCCACGCAGCGCGTCGTCGGGATCGCTCCCGGCGGCGACTGCGGCCTGCACCGCAGTCTGCAACCTGGCCTCCAGGAACTGGAACCAGTCGAGGTGAGCCTCGGTCTCTGTCGCCATAGCTCGCTCAGCCGACGCGCTGTGCGGCGGCGTCGGCCTCGCGCTCGAGCTCGTCTCCCGGCTGTGAGACCGTCAGCGGTCCGCTCTCCGGTGCCCCTCGTTGCTGCACGACATGCGCGAGCTCGTGTGTTAGGAGCTCACGTCCACCGTCGGTGTCCGGCCGGTACTCACCGGCGCCGAAGAAGATGTCGCCCCCTACCGTGAAGGCCCGCGCCGACACCGCCCGGTTGAGCGCGGCCGCGTGCTCGTCGTAGTGCACCCGCACGTCGGAGAACGAGTCACCGAGTGCACCGCCCACCTGCTGGGCGATGCCACGGTCCAGCGACCGGCCCCCGCCTCTCGCGGATGCGATCGCCGCCTCGACGTCTGGATGCACGAGCCCGCCGTTGAGAATGCCCTCGCCGTCGCGCATCCGCGCGACGCTCCGGCTGAAGCCGCGGTTGCCGATCGCCGAGGCGAGCCCGGCGAGGGACGAGTCGTTCGTCACCGTCGCGGACTTGGGCGTATCCGCTAGTGCCGGCCGACGGAGTTGCTCGAGGCCCCGCTGGAGCTCGTCCGGTTCCACCGCCTGAGCATAAGCCTGCATTCGATCCTGCGCAACCGAATTGCGAGCGGCGGTCATGTGTTCTACCCTCGTAGTGCAGGCTTCAAGGCAAGTCAGGGGTAGTTAGCGGATGACGCCGGGGACGCTGAAGGTAAGGGTTGCGGGCTCCTTGTCCAACTCGTTCAAGGGCTGGCATCTGCGCAATAAGGCAAAGATCACAGTCAACATCGTCAAGACGGGATATACCGGGAAGGTGTTCGTCTTTTCCTTCCGCCCACCCCGTGGGCCGTCCTCGAAGATCACGTGCCTGGCACCGGGTTCGAACACACCCGGAAAGGGCTGCTGAGCCGGCACCGAGAGTGACGGCAGTCAGGTGACCTGGACTGTGCCCGCGTTCCCAGGAGCTGTGATCGAAATGACGCCCCCCCACGCGCACATCGCCGTGCAGCCAGTGTGGAGAGCGGGCTGGCCCTGCACCATCACCTTGGAAGCACCTGGTGTCCACGGCGATGACGTGGCCGGGACGCACGGCGCCGGAGTGAAAGCCCCCAGCTTGGCGGCGGTCGCTGCCGCCACTACTGGGTTGGACATCGTTCCGCACATCCCGAACGTCGGGATGTTCACCATCGGCGCAAACGCCTGGATGTTCGCCGCCGGGGTGCCGGCCGTGACCGGCGTGCCCATTGGGACGACGGCCAGTGGTACGGGGACGGGCGGCATCGCCATCGAGCAGCTGATCATCGCTCCGTTGCTGACGAGCGGCGGCATCGTCCGCGACTCTACGCCGGGGCAGCCATGGATTCAAACCGGCGGTGACACGGGCCAACCCGGCCTGGAGCAACGCCCGGAGCGGAGCTAACGTTCGCGGCCATGCTCCCCGAGATCATGCTCGACGACGTTCGCTTCCAGGAGCTTGTAAGCGAGGCGCGCAACCGGATCATCCGCCACACGCCGGAGTGGACCGAGCACAACGTCTCGGACCCCGGGATCACCCTTATCGAGCTGTTCGCGTGGTTCACTGAGATCCTCACCTACCGCATCAACCGGATCCCCGAGCGGCTCCACCTCGCGCTGCTGGAGCTCGTCGGCGTAAAGCCCGCTCCCTCCGAGCAGGCCAGGGTCGACGTGCGGTTCATCGTCGGAGGAACCGACGGCGCCGCGATCCCGGCCGGGACGGAGGTGGCGGTACCGCGTGCAGCAGACGACGAGCCGGTGATCTTCCAGACCGACGCGGAGTTGGTCGTCCCGAGCGGAGCTCTGGCGGCGTACGTCGTCGAGGTAGGCGGCAAGGCGACCGCCGCCACCATGGCCGGCGTCAAGGCGCAGCCAACGGGTCCCGCCAGAACCCCGTTCGGCAATCCGCCCTCCGGGGACAGCGCGCTCCTGCTCGGCTTCGACCGACCGATCGCAAAGCTCGTGCTGCGGGTGAGCATCGAGTGCTCACCCGCGGAGGGGCGCGACGTGGATCCGGACAACCCGCCGCTCATGTGGGAAGCATCCGGTGAGGACGGCGGGTGGTACGAGGCATTCGTGGCGAGCGATGAGACGGGCTCATTCCTTCTTGGCGGCGGCGAGATCACGATCGAGATCCCACCCGAGGCAGCGGCGAACAGGATCGCGGGCGAGACGCTGCACTGGCTGCGGTGTCGACTGAACGTGCCCAACCGCGGAGCGGACTCGATCTACGAGCACGCGCCGGAGATCACGACCGTCACGGCCGCGGTCGTGGGCGCGACCGTCAGCGCCAGCCACGCCGCCACCGTCCACGGAGAGCTGATCGGCGCCAGCACGGGGATACCGGGCCTCTCTTACCGGCTAGACCACAGGCCCGTGCTGGATCTGAGCGACGGCGAGACGCTCGAGGTCCGAGAGCGCGGCGACAGTCGCTGGGTCGCGTGGGAGCACGTCGAGACATTCGCGAGAAGCCGGCCGGGCGACCGCCACTTCCAGCTCGACGCGACCGCGGGCGAGGTCCGCTTCGGTCCGGCGATCCGCCAGCCCGACGGCGGCTGGCGGCGCTACGGCGCAATCCCGCCCGCAGGGGCGCTCCTGCGCTTCAGCCGCTACCGCCACGGCGGGGGACGCGCGGGCAACGTGGCGCCGCGTACCCTCGGGATCCTGCTCGGGGCGGCTCCCGGCGTGGTGAGCGTAAGCAACCCGCGCGCTGCGTCCGGCGGGCTCGACGCCGAATCGCTCGAGAGCGCCCGCGAGCGGGCGCGCCTCGAAATCCGCAGCCGCTCTCGCGCGGTGACGGCCGAGGATTTCGAGCGGCTCACCCTGGCCGCGTCTCCCGAGGTGGCCCGCGCGATCTGCGTGGCCCCGGAAGACGGGCGCGCGATCCGCGTGCATGTGCTCCCGCTCCTCGCCCCTGCCGACCGCCGGCTCGAGCTCGCTGAGCTCACGCCGAGCGAGGAGCTGATGCGGACGGTCGCCGGGGCCCTCGAGGAGCGGCGGCTGCTCGGGACGAGCATCCATCTCGAGCCGGTACGGCTCAAGGGCGTCAGCGTTGTGGTCGACGTCCGCGCCTCGCCGCTCGCGGACCTCGAGCGCGTGCAACACGACGTCGAGCACGCCCTGTACGTGTACCTGAACCCGCTGATCGGGGGTTCGCCGGCCGGACCTGGCGAGGGCTGGCCGTTGGGCCGCGCCGTGAACCAGGGCGAGCTCTTCGGGATCGTTTACAGCATCGACGGCGTCGAGTTCGTAAACGTGCTTCGCATGTACGAGACCGATCTGAGAACCGGCGAGCAGGCCGCGCAACCAACCGAGAGTCAGCTCATGCTCGCCTCCGACGAGCTGATCGCGTCCGCCAAGCACATCGTCAAGGCCGTCTACCGGGGGTAACGAGGATCGTGTCCGAAGAGAAAGGGAACGAACACGCCGGCCAGACGCCGTTTGTCACCTTCGCGGGGGCGGGCTTCGGGACGATCCAGATCGAGCGCGCCGTCGGGAGCGAACCGGCTCCGGCGTCGGTGTCGAGCCGTCGCTACCTGCGCGATCACCTGCCGGGGATCTACACCGATGGCGACTTCGGGATGCGCTTCGTGGGTGCACTCGAGGCGCTGCTGGATCCACTCATGGCATCGCTCGACAACCTCCCTGAGCATTTCGATCCCGCTTACGCTCCCCGCGACGTCCTCGATCTGCTCACCGAGTGGCTCGGGCTCGAGCATGACGAGGCGCGCTCCGGCGAGGAGCGGCGTCGCATCGTGCAGATGGCGCCGGAGCTGATGCGGCGGCGTGGGACGCGGGAAGGGCTGGAGCTCGCGCTGGAGCTCGCGTTCCCTGGCGTGCCGCTACGGGTCGAGGACGGTGGCTCGGTCACGTGGTCGCTCGAGACGACCGAATCGGAGGAGAAGTCGAGCGAGCCTCCGTCGTTCGTCGTCTATTGCGACGACCCGCTGCCGGAGACGCGTCTGGCCGCGGTCGCACGACTGATCGATCAGGCGAAGCCCGCGCACGTCAAGTACCGCCTTCGGGTCAAGGCTCCCCGACAGCCCGAGGGAGATGCGGCATGAGGGTCTGTCAGAGCTGTGGGCGTGAGAACCCGGACGACCGCGATTTCTGCGAGTGCGGCGAGTATCTCCGGTGGGAGCCGACGAGTTTCGTTCCGGCGGTTTCGACTCCGGCGTCCGAGCCGGCGGCGACTGAGGACACGCCGGCGCAGGAGCTCGACCCGAACGTGACGGTCGCGGCCGATGCGGCCGGGCCGGGACGTGCGTGGGGCGCTCCGGCGGCGCCGGATGGGCTTGGGTCGGGGGTGGCGCCGATGCCCGGTACGCCGGGGTCGGGCGACGCGCCGCCGGGTGCGGCGGCACTGATGTTGCGTCTGCCCGACGACGACAGCGCGTCTCCTGGCCCGGTGCGGGTGTTGGTGAATCCGGGTGAGGGTGTCGTCATCGTGGGGCTGATCCGCAACCAGTCGGAGGTCGTGGACAACTTCGATCTTTCCGTCCGGGGCCTGCCGGAGGACTGGTGGACGATCTCGCCGGCGACCGCCTACCTCGTGCCGTACGGAAGTGGCGGCACCTACGAGCAGGAGATCCAGATCCAGATCCACCCGCCGCGAGCGCCGCAGTCCCAAGCGCGCCCGTGGCCGTTCGAGGTGGTGGCCGAGTCGAGGGCCTACGGAGGCGAGGTCGCGTCATCGTCGGCGACGGCGACGGTCGGACCGTACTTCGACGTCGCTACGGAGCTGCACCCCGAGCGGGCTTCGGGTCGGCTCAAGGCTCGCTACCGGCTGATCGTGCGCAACAAGGCCAACGCGCGCACGGAGGTGGCGCTGAGCGCCGAGGACACCGATGCCGAGTGCCAGTTCCGCTTCGCCGAGCCGAAGATCGCGCTGGAGCCGGGGAACGCGATCGAATGCCCGTTCACCGCCCTGCCACCCAAACAGATCTGGATTGGCAAGAACAAGGACCGTCAGTTTCAGGTCACGGCCGCACCGGTCGGCGTCGAGACGCCGTCGCCGCCGAGAATGGCCGTCTTCCGGCAGCGGCCGTGGCTGCCGTGGTGGCTCGCGATCGTCGTACCGATCGATCGCCGCGCTGGCGGTGCTCGCGATCAAGCTGATGCCCAAGCAGACCGTGGTCCCCAACCTCAAGGGGCAGCCGAGTATGTTCGCGGCACAGAAACTGCTCAACAAGGACGGATTCGTCCTCGCCCCCAAGCCGGTGACGGTGGCCAACGCGAGCAAGCCGGCCGGCAGCATCGCCGACCAGAGCCCGGCCGCCGGGACGAAGGCGAAGAAGGGCGCGATGGTGACCGTGAAGATCTACACGGGCACGGGCAAGGCGACGGTCCCGAAGGTCGTCGGTGACACGCCCGGGGAGGCCGACCAAGCGCTCCGCGCCTCTTCGCTCGCGCTCGGCACCGTCTCGCCCCAGCCGCTCAACCCGCAGGGCAAGATCTCCTCGCAGATTCCACTGGCCAACGCGACCGTCCCCAACGGCACCGCCGTCGCGGTGTTCCTCGCTTCGGCCGGCGGCAAGGGAGGTTCGGCCGGCGGCGGAAACGCTTCGGCGTCGAAGAAGGGCGGCGCCGGCGCGGGGACGGCCGCCGCCGCGGCGGCGGGTGCCGCGTCCGTGGCCGCCGTGGCCGCGCAGGCCGGCAAGGGTCCGATCCCGATCCCGGCACTGAGCGGCGATCCCACGAAGGCCGCGGCGAAGCTCTCCCAGCTCGGGCTGGTCCCGCACCCGGTCAAACAGCTCGCGACGGTCCCGATCGGCCAGGTCGCCGGGACGATTCCGGCTGCCGGCTCGAAGGTTCCCAAAGGCGCGCAGGTCGACCTGATCATCTCCAACGGCTCGCCGCAGCTCTCCTACGACAACGGCCAGACGATCAGCGTGATCAACCCGTCGACCGGCAAGCCGTCCGGAACCGTCCCGCCCGGGGCGGGCGGAACCCAGACCGAGGCGTCCTGGAGCACGGACGGGACTCAGCTCGTCTACTCGCAGAACGGGCAACTCGTGCTCGACAACCCCAAGGACAAGAGCGTCAAGCCCTTCCAGGTGACAGCACCCCAGCCCGGGATCAGCAACCTCGACCCGTCGTTCGCGCCGACGAACAGCAAGCACATCGTCGCGTTCATCCAGCGGAGCGCCAGCGGGACGGCGCTGTGCCTCGCGACGGTCGGTCCGTTCGCGCTCAACCGATCGTGCACGAACGCGCCGGGCTGGGAGCTCGGCAACCAGGTCAACTGGGCCCCCGGCGGCCAGACGATCCTCGTGTTCGGCGCCCAGAACGGCGGCCACACGTTCGGGCTCCTCGCGTTCAACAGCAACGTCCCCTACTCGACCCAGGGGTCGGACTGGGGCCACGGAACGCTCCAGACCAACGACGCCGTCTCCGGTCAGGGCGTGGTCGCCGGCGCGTTCTCCCCCAATGGCAAGAAGATGGCGCTGGTCTCGAACATCGGCACCGGCAACTTCTTCCTCTACATCGTCCCGGCCGGGAACTTCCAACCAAACGCCTCGCAGCAGCTGCCGGTCAGCGCCTGCCAGGTGTCCTGGCGCTCCGACAGCCAGGAAGTGGCCGTGATGCAGCCCAACGGGATGTGCACGTCCACCGCGCTCGGGACTATCTCCGCCATCAGCCTGGCCAACCCACTCAGTCCGAGAACCCTGACGAGCCTCGGGGCGCACCCCGCCTGGCAGCCGGTCCCGACCGGTGGCTGATCGTCCCTCCCCGATCTACCCGCCCGGGTCGGAGCCGCTCGTGCTCGTGCTTCCGGACGGCGAGCGGTTCCCGCTGCAGGACGCGATGACGATCGGCCGGGGCGACGACGTCACGGTCAAGCTCGACGACCGGACCGTCTCGCGCCTGGCTGCCCGGATCGCGGCCGGTCCCGACGGCCCCGTGATCGAGGACGCCGGATCACGGTTCGGCGTCATCGTTTCTGGTCAGCCGCTGTCCGAGCCGCGGCGGCTGCTCGCCGGCCAGGAGATCCGTCTCGGGAACGTCGTGCTGCGGGTCGAGAGCGCCGCCGCGCCGTCCGGCGCGGGGATCGCGGGCCAGCCAGGCGCGCTGGAGGCGTCGAGTGCGATCGCGATGCCCGCGAACGCCACGCTCGTGGTCCCGGTGGGGGCGACGGAGATGGGGTTGCGGCCCGCGGCCTCGCCTTCTCGCGACGGTTCGTTGCGTCCTCGGCTGCGGTCGGGATGGGCGCTGAAGCGACTCGAGGACGAGCCCGACGACGAGCGCTACGTGCTCCGTGATCTGCGCGAGGGCGCGTTTTTGCGAATGAGCGAGCAGGACGCCCAGCTCGTGGAGCTGCTCGATGGCAAGCGGACCGTCGCCGAGCTGCTCGTCGAGGCGAGCAATCGGCTCGGACCGAGTGGAGCGGGACGACTCGCCAGGTTGGTGGCGGACTTCGGTGAGCGCGGGATGCTCGACGGCGTGGCGCCGACACCCGTTCCCCGAGAGGAACCCGGCTTCTTCGCCCGCGCGTTCAAGACCCGGGAGAAGACGTTCGGCTGGATCCCCGAGTACTTCAAGACGGCCTACCGGCACTGGGGCCGGCTGTTCTTCTCCCCGCTGATGGTGACTTGTCTGGTCCTCCTCTCGCTGGCGGGACTGGTCGTGTTCTCCTACCTCGTCGGGGCGCGCTACGGCACGCCGTTCGTCGTCGCACACCGGCTCGTGCTAGGCGGCCTCGTGTTTCTCGTGGGACGGTTTGCGATCGTCATGGTCCACGAGCTGGCGCACGGACTCGCGCTCGCGCACTACCGACGTTCCACCGATCGCGCGGGATTCCGGCTGCTGTGGATCTTCCCGTACGCCTTCGTGGATTCGAGCGAGGCCTACTTCGAGTCGCGGACGCACCGGATTGTGATCAGCGCCGCCGGGCCGTTGTGTGACTTCTCGCTCGGCGCGTTGTTCTCGATCCTGTGTGCGATCTCGCCGAAAGGCAACGTCCGGGAGGTGTTCTTCCAGCTCGCGTTCGCCGGCTATGTCGGAGCGTTCTTCAACCTCAACCCGTTCCTCGACCGCGACGGTTACCAGATCCTGTGCGAATGGTTGCGCGAACCACATCTCAAGCAGCGCGCACGCCAGCAGCTGCGCGAGCGGCTCTCCGGACAGAGGACGGCCGAGGAGAGCTCCCCCGTGCTCGCTCGCTACGCGATCGCCGGTCTGGTCTGGTCGGCGCTGGGAGCCGGGTTCGTCGCGGTCCTGTCGCTCCGCTACTACTCGGTGCTCGTCAAGGTGGCCCCGAAGGGCGTCGTGGTCGGCGGCTTCATCTTGTTCTTCGCGGTGTTGCTCCTGCCGATCCCGCTCGCGCTGGGCGCTCCGCTGCTGCACCGTGCTCGGTACGGCAGCCGCGAGGTGAACCGTGTCGTCAAGTGAGGTCGAGGTTGAGTTGGCGGGTCGGTTGATTGAGCGGTTGTTGGTGGATCCGGGGTTTCGTGCGGAGTTTCGTCGGGATCCGTCGGGGGCGTGTGTGGCGGCGGGGTTGCCGGGGTTGGCGGGTGAGTTGGGTGGTTCGGGGAAGGCGATGCATACGATGGAGTTGCGGGAGTCGCGGTCGAGTTTGGCTGGGGTGGTGATGGCGATCGCGGCGGAGGGGATCGCGTTGGAGCAGGTTGAGCGGTTGGCGGCGCATGGTTTGCCGGGTGGGTTGGGGAAGGCGTTGGGTGGGGTGAAGGTGCCGCATGAGCCGCACGGGTTGGGTAAGGCGTCGCCGTCGGCGTTGGAGCACAAGTTGGAGCACAAGGCGGGGGTCTCGCCGGCGGCGCTGAAGCGGGCGGAGGCGGCGGGCGGTTCGTCTGGGGCGTGCGGGTGCTGCTGGGGGTTCGTCGGCGGCGGGCGCGGCGGGGTCTGGTTCGGGTGCTGCTGGTGGGGGTTCGGCGGCTGGGTCTTCGGCGGCGGGGGCGGCGGGTGGCGCGGGCGGGTCGGCGGCGGGGGCGGCTGGTGCGGCCGGGTCGGCTGGTGGTGCTGGTGGTTCGCAGGCCGTCGCGTCGCACGCGGCCGCGGGGTCCTCAGGTAGTGGTGGTGGGAGTGCTTCGGGTTCGGGGCACGGTTCGGGTGGCGGGTCCGCGGGCGCGTCGAAGGCCGCGGGCTCGGGATCCTCGCCCAACATGGGTGGCGCCACGACCACGGCGTCCTCGTCCTCGCGGGTCGGGGTCGGGGTCGGGGTCGGGCTGGCCGGACCAGACGCCACCGTCCCCGGGCGCCGCGGCAGCGTCGAGCGCTCCCGCCGGGACGGGCGGCGCCGCGGCCACGAGCACCCCGACCGGCGGGGCGGCGACGACCGCTCCCACGGGCGGCGCGGCCACGGCTGCTCCCACGGGCGGAGCGGCCGGCGGGGCCGTGTCCGGCGCGGTCGAGGGCGCGAGCAGCGCCGCCGGCGGCGCTGGCGGCGCTGGCGTCGCCCCCGCCGGACTCGCGGGACTGCTGGACTCCCCCGGGTTTACCGCCCCACCCGCCGTGCGCACGTGGCTGGAATCCGGCGGCGTGGACCCCCGAGTCGTATCGATGCTCGACTCGATCCTCGCGCACCACACGATCGGGGTCTCCAACCTCGAAGTCCTCAGCACACCCGTCCACGTCCAATCGTTCGACATCGTCTCCGTCGACGGGCAACCGGTCGGCCCCGACAACTTCGCCGCCCGCGACCTCGTCACCGAGATCGCCGCCATGGACCCCAACATCCGCCCTGATGAAATCGGCACCCCATGGCCGATCCAATCCCCCGGCTTCTTCACCGGCCCCAGCTCCGCCAACGGACTGCACTTCGCCTTCGAGGCGCCCGGCACCAACGCCACCCCCGCCCAAGAAGCCGGCTACACCGGAATCGAGGGCGGCCAACCCCAACCCCAAATGAACTACGCCATCGGCGCACAACCGGCCGCGGGCGCGGCGGCGCCGCTGTACCCGGGGACGGGGCCCGCGTCCGTCCAACAGATCTCCGCCGCCGCGGTCGCGCCCGGGAGCGCCGGGGCGGGCGTCGTCGGGTCGGTGCTCGCGGCCGGCCCGAGCGTCGGTTCCTCGCCGCACACGGGTCCACAGGCGGTGCTCGACTACGCCCGCTCGATGATCGGCAAGCTGCCCGAGAGCAGCGGGCCGAACATGGGGCCCGCGCTGGACAAGTTCGAGGCCCAGTACGGGTTCCACGGCGCGCCGTGGTGCGGCATCTTCGCCGGCCACGCGCTCCAGGCGGCGGGGCTGAAGGTGCCGCACTCGGTCGCGTCGGTCGCGTCGATCCTCGACCTCGCGCGCAACGGCGACCCGCCGTTCGTGAAGGGGATCCTCCCGATCAGCCAGGCTCGTCCCGGCGATCTCGCCACCTTCGGAGGGGCCGAGCACGTCGCGATCATCACCAAGATCGATGCCGCCGGCGTCCACACGATCGCCGGCAACACCTCGCAGTCGAACGTCAGCGAGACGATCTATTCCCCGAGTTCGGTGACCGGCGTGGTCCGTCCCGACTACGCACTGGCGCCACACGGCAGGCGCGGGCGCAGCGCGCCGGCGCGGCGGTCGATCCCAGCGCCCGTGCGGCGTCCGCGGTCCCCGGTTCAGCCCCGGCGGCCGCCGGGGCCCCGGGCGCAGCACCCGCAGCCGCTGCCATTCCCGGCGCGCCGCCCGCCGCGGTCCCAGGCACCCCGGTCGAGGCCGTCCCGGTCGCCGGGGCTCCGGGCACCGCCGGGTTCAAGGCGATCGCTCCGCACGAGCACGGGCCGCCGCGCCACACGGTCCAGTTCCTCCAGGCCGTCCAGCCGTCGAGCGGCACGCCGGTCCCGGCCGACGCGGTACCGCCCACAGGCCAGGTACCGGTCGAGCAGGTCGCGGGCGCGTCGCCGGGAGCGGTCCCCGAGACCACGGTCCCGGCCGCCCCGGGCGGCGGCGGCGCCGAACAGGTCGTGGGCCAGGGTCCGGGGATCGCTCCCGAGCTTCCGACTTCGTCGAGCGCTACGTCGATCCGCGACTATCTCGTCTCGCAAGGACTGACCAAGACGGCGGCGGCCGGCGTCGTCGGCAACCTGCAACAGGAATCGAGCCTGAACCCGGGCGCGCCGGGAGGCGGACTCGCGCAATGGCAGCCGCCTCGCGGCCCGACGGACTGGTCACTATCCGGCCAACTGAAGTACCTAGTTCACGATCTAAAGAGCTCTTATCCCGGGCTGCTGGCACAGATGAACGCAGCCGCCAGTCCGGGCGAGGCCGCGACTCAGTTCTGTGATCAGTATGAGCGGCCGGGAGCGCCGATGCTGCAGAACCGGATCGCGTACGCCAATGCCGCCTTCGCCGGCTAACGCTCGAGACTTTGGCTGGCGCTGCGCTGATCGCGCACGGCTGGCAGACGCCGACCGCCACCGGAGCCCGCAGCCACCTCGACGCCGTCAAGACCGCCGCAAATGTGGTGCGCTAGTGCCGATCGCGCTCGGGCCGCTGCTTCACCGCGCCAGGTATCGATCCCGCGAGGTGAACCGTGTCGTCAAGTGAGGTCGAGGTTGAGTTGGCGGGTCGGTTGATTGAGCGGTTGTTGGTGGATCCGGGGTTTCGTGCGGAGTTTCGTCGGGATCCGTCGGGGGCGTGTGTGGCGGCGGGGTTGCCGGGGTTGGCGGGTGAGTTGGGTGGTTCGGGGAAGGCGATGCATACGATGGAGTTGCGGGAGTCGCGGTCGAGTTTGGCTGGGGTGGTGATGGCGATCGCGGCGGAGGGGATCGCGTTGGAGCAGGTTGAGCGGTTGGCGGCGCATGGTTTGCCGGGTGGGTTGGGGAAGGCGTTGGGTGGGGTGAAGGTGCCGCATGAGCCGCACGGGTTGGGTAAGGCGTCGCCGTCGGCGTTGGAGCACAAGTTGGAGCACAAGGCGGGGGTCTCGCCGGCGGCGCTCAAGCGGGCGGAGGCGGCGGGCGGTTCGTCTGGGGCGGCGGGTGCTGCTGGGGGTTCGTCGGCGGCGGGCGCGGCGGGGTCTGGTTCGGGTGCTGCTGGTGGGGGTTCGGCGGCTGGGTCTTCGGCGGCGGGGGCGGCTGGTGGCGCGGGCGGGTCGGCGGCGGGGGCGGCTGGCGCGGCCGGGTCGGCTGGTGGTGCTGGTGGTTCGCAGGCCGTCGCGTCGCACGCGGCCGCGGGGTCCTCAGGTAGTGGTGGTGGGAGTGCTTCGGGTTCGGGGCACGGTTCGGGTGGCGGGTCCGCGGGCGCGTCGAAGGCGGCGGGCTCGGGGTCCTCGCCCAACATGGGTGGCGCCACGACCACGGCGTCCTCGGGGTCGGGGTCGGGGTCGGGGTCGGGCTGGCCGGACCAGACGCCACCGTCCCCGGGCGCCGCGGCAGCGTCGAGCGCTCCCGCCGGGACGGGCGGCGCCGCGGCCACGAGCACCCCGACCGGCGGGGCGGCGACGACCGCTCCCACGGGCGGGGCGGCCACGGCTGCTCCCACGGGCGGAGCGGCCGGCGGGGCCGTGTCGGGCGCGGTCGAGGGCGCGAGCAGCGCCGCCGGCGGCGCTGGCGGCGCTGGCGTCGCCCCCGCCGGACTCGCGGGACTGCTGGACTCCCCCGGGTTTAGCGCCCCACCCGCCGTGCGCACGTGGCTGGAATCCGGCGGCGTGGACCCCCGAGTCGTATCGATGCTCGACTCGATCCTCGCGCACCACACCATCGGGGTCTCCAACCTCGAAGTCCTCAGCACACCCGTCCACGTCCAATCGTTCGACATCGTCTCCGTCGACGGGCAACCGGTCGGCCCCGACAACTTCGCCGCCCGCGACCTCGTCACCGAGATCGCCGCCATGGACCCCAACATCCGCCCTGACGAAATCGGCACCCCATGGCCAATCCAATCCCCCGGCTTCTTCACCGGCCCCAGCTCCGCCAACGGACTGCACTTCGCCTTCGAGGCGCCCGGCACCAACGCCACCCCCGCCCAAGAAGCCGGCTACAACGCAATCAACACCGGCCAACCCCAATGAACTACGCCATCGGCGCACAACCGGCCCCCACGGCCGCCACGTACCCGGCCGCGACCTACCCTGCGGCGACCTACCCGGCGGCGGCGCCGTCGTCGGCGCAGCCGGTGGAGCAACTCGCCGGTTCCGGAGCGGCCGCGCCCATCAGCTCATCGGTCGGCGCCGGCGGGATGAACAAGGTGCAGGACATGGTGCGGATGGCGGATTCGCTACTCGGCAAGCCGTACATCCTCGGCGGCGGCCACGCCGGCTGGGGAGCGAGCTCGGGCTATGACTGCTCGGGGTTTGTCTCGGCGGTGTTACACGCCGGCGGCTACCTCAACGAACCGGTCGCCACGACCAACCTCCCCGACCAGGCTGGGATCCTGGCCGGCCCGGGCAAGATCGTGACGATCTACGACCGGGCACTTCCGGGCGAGGACGGGCACGTGATCATCTCCATCAACGGCCAGTTCTACGAGTCCGGCGGCATGCACGGCCCGTGGGGCGGAGGCGGCGGAGTCGAGAAGATCGGGAAGCCATCGGCGTCGTACCTCGCCACCTTCCCGAACGTCCTGCACCCGGAGGGATTGTGATGCCGGATCCCACCGAGCAAGAGGTTGAGTTGGCGGGTCGGTTGATTGAGCGGTTGTTGGTGGATCCGGGGTTTCGTGCGGAGTTTCGTCGGGATCCGTCGGGGGCGTGTGTGGCGGCGGGGTTGCCGGGGTTGGCGGGTGAGTTGGGTGGTTCGGGGAAGGCGATGCATACGATGGAGTTGCGGGAGTCGCGGTCGAGTTTGGCTGGGGTGGTGATGGCGATCGCGGCGGAGGGGATCGCGTTGGAGCAGGTTGAGCGGTTGGCGGCGCATGGTTTGCCGGGTGGGTTGGGGAAGGCGTTGGGTGGGGTGAAGGTGCCGCATGAGCCGCACGGGTTGGGTAAGGCGTCGCCGTCGGCGTTGGAGCACAAGTTGGAGCACAAGGCGGGGGTCTCGCCGGCGGCGCTCAAGCGGGCGGAGGCGGCGGGCGGTTCGTCTGGGGCTGCGGGTGCTGCTGGGGGTTCGTCGGCGGCGGGCGCGGCGGGGTCTGGTTCGGGTGCTGCTGGTGGGGGTTCGGCGGCTGGGTCTTCGGCGGCGGGGGCGGCTGGTGGCGCGGGCGGGTCGGCGGCGGGGGCGGCTGGCGCGGCCGGGTCGGCTGGTGGTGCTGGTGGTTCGCAGGCCGTCGCGTCGCACGCGGCCGCGGGGTCCTCAGGTAGTGGTGGTGGGAGTGCTTCGGGTTCGGGGCACGGTTCGGGTGGCGGGTCCGCGGGCGCGTCGAAGGCGGCGGGCTCGGGGTCCTCGCCCAACATGGGTGGCGCCACGACCACGGCGTCCTCGGGTCGGGGTCGGGGTCGGGGTCGGGCTGGCCGGACCAGACGCCACCGTCCCCGGGCGCCGCGGCAGCGTCGAGCGCTCCCGCCGGGACGGGCGGCGCCGCGGCCACGAGCACCCCGACCGGCGGGGCGGCGACGACCGCTCCCACGGGCGGGGCGGCCACGGCTGCTCCCACGGGCGGAGCGGCCGGCGGGGCCGTGTCGGGCGCGGTCGAGGGCGCGAGCAGCGCCGCCGGCGGCGCTGGCGGCGCTGGCGTCGCCCCCGCCGGACTCGCGGGACTGCTGGACTCCCCCGGGTTTAGCGCCCCACCCGCCGTGCGCACGTGGCTGGAATCCGGCGGCGTGGACCCCCGAGTCGTATCGATGCTCGACTCGATCCTCGCGCACCACACGATCGGGGTCTCCAACCTCGAAGTCCTCAGCACACCCGTCCACGTCCAATCGTTCGACATCGTCTCCGTCGACGGGCAACCGGTCGGCCCCGACAACTTCGCCGCCCGCGACCTCGTCACCGAGATCGCCGCCATGGACCCCAACATCCGCCCTGATGAAATCGGCACCCCATGGCCGATCCAATCCCCCGGCTTCTTCACCGGCCCCAGCTCCGCCAACGGACTGCACTTCGCCTTCGAGGCGCCCGGCACCAACGCCACCCCCGCCCAAGAAGCCGGCTACACCGGAATCGAGAGCGGCCAACCCCAACCCCAAATGAACTACGCCATCGGCGCACAACCGGCCGCGGGCGCGGCGGCGCCGCTGTACCCGGGGACGGGGCCCGCGTCCGTCCAACAGATCTCCGCCGCCGCGGTCGCGCCCGGGAGCGCCGGGGCGGGCGTCGTCGGGTCGGTGCTCGCGGCCGGCCCGAGCGTCGGTTCCTCGCCGCACACGGGTCCACAGGCAGTGCTCGACTACGCCCGCTCGATGATCGGCAAGCTGCCCGAGAGCAGCGGGCCGAACATGGGGCCCGCGCTGGACAAGTTCGAGGCCCAGTACGGGTTCCACGGCGCGCCGTGGTGCGGCATCTTCGCCGGCCACGCGCTCCAGGCGGCGGGGCTGAAGGTGCCGCACTCGGTGGCGTCGGTCGCGTCGATCCTCGACCTCGCGCGCAACGGCGACCCGCCGTTCGTGAAGGGGATCCTCCCGATCAGCCAGGCTCGTCCCGGCGATCTCGCCACCTTCGGAGGGGCCGAGCACGTCGCGATCATCACCAAGATCGATGCCGCCGGCGTCCACACGATCGCCGGTAACACCTCGCAGTCGAACGTCAGCGAGACGATCTATTCCCCGAGTTCGGTGACCGGCGTGGTCCGTCCCGACTACGCACTGGCGCCACACGGAGGCGCGGCCAGCGCGGGCGCGGCGGTCGATCCCAGCGCCCGTGCGGCGTCCGCGGTCCCCGGTTCAGCCCCGGCGGCCGCCGGGGCCCCGGGCGCAGCACCCGCAGCCGCTGCCATTCCCGGCGCGCCGCCCGCCGCGGTCCCAGGCACCCCGGTCGAGGCCGTCCCGGTCGCCGGGGCTCCGGGCACCGCCGGGTTCAAGGCGATCGCTCCGCACGAGCACGGGCCGCCGCGCCACACGGTCCAGTTCCTCCAGGCCGTCCAGCCGCCGAGCGGCACGCCGGTCTCCGGCCGGCCGCGGCCGCCGCGCCCGGGGGCCAGGTGCCGGTCGAGCAGCTCCCGGGCGCTGTCGCCGGGAGCCGTGCCTGAGCCCGCGGTCCCGGCGGCGCCAGGCACGGGCGGCGTCGCCGGCGCCGCCGAACAGGTCATGGGCCAGAGCCCCGGAGTACCCGTCAGCGGCGCGATCACCGTGAGCTCCTCACTCCTGACGAGCGGGCAGGAGACGTTCGCAGGCCATCTGGCGCAGCTGACGGGTCTCAGCCCTCGCGTGATCGCAGCCTGGGAGTTGGCGGAGGAGTCCGGCGGACCCGCGCAGGCGCGCCAGGCCGCCTCGAACTTCAACTGGCTGAACATCGGCTACTTCGACAGTGGAGCCGGTCAGATGGCGTTCAACAAGGCGTTCAGCGATCCGGTCACCGCCGCCGAGCAGACGGCCAAGTTCCTGAAAGGCGACTGGGGCGGGGCGAGCTCAAGCATCCGGGCGATCCTCTCAACCGTCGGTCAGAGCCCCGAACAGCAGATGTCGGCGATCGCGAACAGCGACTGGGCGAGCTCGCATTACTACGGCGGGTCGAGCCTGCGCGGCACCTTCTCTGAGTTGGCCGACATGAAGGTCGAGAGCGCGGCCAACTCGGTCTGAGCCGTTCGGCAGGGTCTTGGTGTGCAAGTTGTCAAACCGCACAGACCCGGCTGGACATCGCCCATATGATTGCGTCGACAGAGCGGGAGCGGCCTGCCAACGAAGAGGGATAGCGGCCAGTGCGCATCTTCCTAGTGTTCCGGGACACGATCTACGCGAGCGGATTGCAGGCCACCCTGTGCGCGGCGCCGGACGTCGAGTCGGTCGCCTACGCGAGCTCGATCGCGCTCGCCTGGGAGGACGAAGCGCTAACCGAGTCAGACGTCGTGCTGCTCGACGGCGACCTCGGCGGCGTTGATTCGTTCGTTCAGGAGGTCACGATCGAAGGCGGCGCACGGATCGTGATGTGCGTACAGGACGTGACGGCGGGCCGCGTGCTCGAAGCGCTCGGCAACGGCGCTGCCGGCGCGCTGGCCCGCGATTCGCTCACGCCCGAGACGTTGATCGCGGCGGTCACGGCGGTGGCGGCCGGGATCTACGCGCTCGACGCGGCAGCGCTTCGGGCGCTGACCGGATCGGTCTCTCCCACGTCCCACCGAGACCGCCTCGCCAGGGCCACGGGCCAGTTCACCGCGCGTGAGCAGCTGGTGCTGAGACTCGTCGCGGCGGGCCTGTCCAATCGAGAGATCGCCCAGCAGCTCTCGTACAGCGAGCGGACGATCAAGGCGATCCTGCACGACATCGTGACCAAGCTGGGCGTGAAGAGCCGCTCGCAGGCGGTGGCGCTGGCCGTGCGGGAGCGGATGATTTGAGCCCCCACGCGGCCACGGGGCTACCGGCCCTCCGGCTGAAGACTTGTGATGTCGATCACGCTTTGCGTCCTGGCTGGAGGAGTATCATCCGGTCGTTGGGTTAGTTGAACCGGGGGTAATTGGGGATGATTGGAGGGACCTTGTCATCGATGGTTTCGCGGACGCGGATGGTCGTCGCGGTGATGTTCGGGGCCGTGCTCGTCGGCGCTTTCATGGCGCCGGGGGCGAGTGCCAAAGCCCTGATCTTCTGGACCGACCCCTTCACCTCAAACAAGATCTTCTACGCCAACCTGGACGGCAGCAGCACTGCGGCCAAGACTGTCAACCTCGGGGGCGCAACCGTGACCGAACCCTGGGGCGTCGCTCTCGACCCAGCCACCAACAAGGTCTACTGGGCTGACTCAGTCCGTAACACGATCTCGTTTGCCAACCTCGATGGCAGCGGCCACGGGGATCTAGTCAGCTCGGGCAGCACGGGGGCAACCGTGAGCTTTCCAATCGGCGTAGTCGTTGACCATGCGGCAGGAAAGATTTACTGGGGGAACTTCAACGGCACAGCAAACCATGCAGTCTCTTGGGCGACACTCGACGGGAAAACCGGTGGGGACTTCAACACGGGGACAGCGACAGTCTCCCAGCCGGCGGGCGTCACAATCGACCATGCCCAGAACAGGATCTATTGGGCGAACAGCGCAGGGGGCCAGACGATCTCATTCGCCAAGCTCGACCCCTCATGCACGTCGTTCTGCGGCAACGACCTTCCGATCACCGGAACATCAGTGGGCACACCGAATGGCCCGTCGATAGATCCTACGCTTGGCAAGATCTACTGGGGCAACTTCAGCGGGACGTTCACGATCGACTTCGCGAATTTGGACGGAACCGGCGGCATGGCGGCTAACACGACTGGCGCGAGCGTGTCAGAACCTGTCGGGACCGCGGTCGATCCCGTGACTGGGAAGGTGTACTGGATCAACCGGGGCAACGCCACGATCTCATCCGCCAACGCCGACGGAAGCGGTGGCGCTAAAGACCTCTACACGAGCACGGTCACCGGCACTGAGCCAGATTTTCCCACGATACTCGACGTTCCGGCTGCGGCCGGTGCGCCGACAATCACAGCCACGCACTCGTCGACCACGCTGACCTGCTCACAAGGAACGTGGGGGCAGGACATCGTCGAAGCCCTCTACTACCGCGCGCCACACAGCTTCTCGTACGCGTGGGCACTGAACGGCCACCCGATCCCCGGCTCCTCTGACTCGATCACCGCGACCTCGCCCGGCACCTACACATGCACGGTCACCGCGTCGAACTTCGCCGGCAGCACTTCGCAGACGAGCGCCGCCTTCGCCGTCCCGGTACCGACGTCGTCCGTGTCGCAATCGACCTCAGGACCCTCTGCCCAGCTCACGTTCACATGCAGCGGCCTGTCGGGCGAGACGTGCTCGGGTGGTTTTGCGGTGACCGCTCATGAGACGAAGCGGGGCAGCTCGGTGGTGGGGGTCGCGGCCCGTGAGCACAAGCACAAGAAGAAGCGCAAGAAGATCCTGCTGGTCAAGCTCGGGAGCGGGTCCTACAGTGTCGCCGCCGGCGGCTCGCGGACGATCAGCTTTGGGCTGAATGGCACAGGCAAGAAGCTTTTGACGCAGCTCTACAAGCTTCCGACCACGTTCACATTTAGCGCTACGTCGGGGACCGCGATCGGCCCACGGACGGTCAAGTTCTTCTACACCAGGATCACGTCGAACATCAATTTCAGGTTCGCCGTCGTCCCGGCTACGCCTCCATTCACCAAGTTCACGCAGATGACGATCAGCGGGGTGCCGAGTAGCGGATCCGTCACGGTGTCATGTCGCGGTGGGGGTTGTCCTTTTGGTCGGATCACGAAGAAGCACAAGACGACCATCAGCCTGACGCCGCAGTTCCGGAAGGCTCATTTATCAGCCGGCTCGAAGGTTCAAATCTCGATCACTGCGCCCAACAGGGTCGGTAAGGTTGAGATCTTGTCGACCCATGCCGGCGCCGGTCCATCCGTTGCTAGGCGATGCCTACCCCCGGGAGCGCGAAAACCGCTCGCGTGCGCCTAGCGGCGCGACGCTGGTCCGTCACGAGGTGGAGTGCGCCTTTGGGCCGCCCCCACGACCTTACACACAGGAAAATGGTTCAGTAGCAAATGTCACTCTGCCGTGAGCCGGTGTTCGTAGTACGATCAGGCATGGGGCAAGACGGGTGACGCGAGATCTCTCAACACTGGGGAGTCCAGCGGTCGAGCAGCCAGCGAGCTTGACGAATTGCGCCACCAACGCGGCGGCTGAACGTGACTGACCCGCCCGGCGGACCGCCAGAAGACGTCGGCGGTACGACGCCCACCCCTCACGGGATGCCCAGTCCGAAGCGCCACGTCGGGCGCTATCAGATCATGCGCCAGATCGGCCGCGGCGGAATGGCGACCGTCTACCTCGCGCGCCAGACGCAGCTCGAGCGCAACGTGGCGCTGAAGGAGTTGAGCACCTTCCACGCGAGCGCGCCGGAGTTCGCCGAGCGCTTTCTGCGCGAGTCGCGCCTGGCCGGCTCCCTGAACCACCCCAACATCGTCACGGTGTTCGAGTACTTCGAGGAGGGAGGCACGCCGTACATCGCGATGGAGTACGTCGAGCGTGGATCGCTCCGTCCATACGTCGGGCGGCTGGCGCTGGCGCAGTTCGCCGGTGCCATGGAGGGGATCCTGGCGGGCCTGGCCCACGCGGAGTCCTACGGAATCGTCCACCGCGATCTGAAGCCCGAGAACATCATGGTCACCGCCGAAGGAAGGGTGAAGATCACCGACTTCGGCATCGCCAAGGCGACCCAGAGCGCCGGGACCGCCGCCTTCCTGACCGCGACCGGAACCACCGTCGGCACGCCTACCTACATGGCTCCCGAACAGGCCATGGCCCAGCCCGTCGGCATGTGGACAGACCTCTATTCGGTCGGAGTCATGGCCTACGAGCATGTCGTCGGTCACGTCCCGTTCTACGACACGGACGCCCCGATGGTGATCCTCATGCGGCACGTGAACGAGCCGATTCCGCCCGCGATCGAAGTCAACTCGCATATCGACGCCGAGCTGTCCGGCTGGATTGATCGGCTCCTCGTGAAGGACCCCGGGAAGCGCACGCAGACCGCGGTGGGCGCTTGGGAAGAGCTCGAGGAGATCGTGCTGCAGCTGCTCGGACCGCGCTGGCGCCGCGAAGCCCGGCTGCCCGAGCACATCACGGCGCTCGATACGCCGCGCCCGCTGACGCCGGCTCCGTTCGAGAGCATGCCGATGCCGATGCCGACGCCGAAGCCGATGGTCCCGGGGGCGCTGACGCCGGGAGAAACGGCCGGTGCGCCGCCCCCTCAGCCGGCGGCGCCCTCGGCGCCCGAACAACCGGCGTATCTGACCTTTGGCCGGGCGGCGGAGTCCGTGGCGCCCGAGGCGGCGGCCGCTGCGGCTGCCGGCGCCACCGCGGCCGAGGCCGCCGCCCCGCCTCCCGCAGCCGAAACCCCGCCAGCCGCAGCCGAAACCCCGCCAGCCGCAGCCGAAGCCCCGCCAGCCGTCGAGGACAGCGCAACGACGACCCCGGAGGAAGCGCCACCGGCACCCCAGGACGATCGTGTGACACCTGAATCCCCGGATTACATGACGTTCGGCGCTGCGCCGGAGGTTCGGGAGCCGCCCGATCATCCACCCGATGAGGGCACGCCGCGGGAAGGCGGCCCGGCGATCCCGCCAGAAGCCTCGGCTGCGGCCGCAGCAGCCGGCGCCGCCTACATGACGTACGGACGTGCGCCCGAACCCGCGACGGCACCCGAACCGCCGCCCGAACCGCCGCATGAGTCGGCCGCCTCGCCGGCGGTCGCTCCGCAACCTCCGGCCGAGCCGGAACGCACTGCCGACCCGCAGCCCCCGGCGCCGGGCCCGGACGAAACCGTGGCCGCGATCGGGGGCGCCGCGGCGGCGGCCGAGCTGTCAGAGCCGGCTGAGGCCCCGGCCGTCGACGTCCCGGATTCCTCGGCCGCCACGCCGCCCCCGGTGGAGGCGCCCGAGGAGGAGGAGCGGCAACCGGAGCCAGAACCAGAACCTGAGCCCGAACGGGAGCCCGCGCCCGCCGCCGTCGCCGCGGCTCCGGCGCGCAGTCGGCCGTCCACCCGTCCCGAGGTCGCGCGGCGTCGCGTCGCGGCCGTCGGGCTCATCGCCGCGGTCGCCGCGGCCGCGGTCGGATTCCTGATCGCCCACGGCTCTTCGAAGTCTCAGCCTCCGGCGCCCGCGATGGTGGGTAGCGCCTCGTCAGGACCGGTGCAGGTCTCGCTGCTACCGGGATGGGCCTCCCACAAGGTGCCCACGTCGGCGAACGTCGGCCTCTCGAACGAGCTTGCCGTTGCTCCGTCGGCACCCACGGGCGGGCTACTCGTGATCGGGACAGCCGCGAAGACCGACGCCACGCTGCTGCCGGCGGGATTCGTCGCGACGCTACAGGGAACCCCTACACCGCAAACCGTGACCCTTGGGCACACGCAGTTCTACCGTTTCCTGAATCTGACGCCCAAGGGAGCACAGAATCCTGAGACGGCCTACGCGGTGCCCTCGACGATCGGGTCTGTGGTAGCCATCTGCCGGCCACAGGGAGCCAGCACGACGTTCTTGAGCAACTGCGAGCGCATCATCGGGACGCTCCAGCTCTCGTCGGCTTCGGTTCTCGGACTCGGCCCCAGCTCGAGCTACGCCGCCGGGCTAAAGACCGCGATCGGGGAGCTCAACGCGCATCAGTCGAGCGCCGGAGCGCGGCTGGCAAGCGCAAAGAAGGCCGGCGACCAGGCCCGGGCCGCAGGAGACCTCGCGACGGCGTTCCGTCAGGCCGGCTCGGCCGTGGCCAAGCTCCAGCCGGGCCCGGCAGCGGCCTCGACGAACGCGGCGATCGCCACCGCCCTTCAGAACATCGGGGCCGGGTACGCGGCGATGGGTCAGGCCGCCGCCCACAACAACGACAGCGGATACAACGGGGCTCGTCGGAAGATCGCCAGCGCCACGGCTGGCCTCCGCACCGACCTGAACCGGCTCTCGCAGCTCGGCTACACGGCAGCCTGAACCCGACCGCCACGCCGGGCGGGTTGCCGAACGCGGCGGTTACCCGGAACCGCCTATGATCACCTTAGGCGTCGTCGGGGTCGTGTGGGTCGGCGGCGGGGGAGCAGGCGGCGGCGCGGTCGTGACTGTATGCGTCGGCTGCACCGGCGTCGTCTGCGTCGGCTGCACCGGCGTCGTTTGCGTCGGCGCCGAGTTCTGCTGAGAGGAACTCGATCCGGACGAAGTCTTCGGCTTGGGCGGAGGCTTCGGTGGGCTCTTCAGGTTGGGAAGCGCCGGTGCCGCACCGACGGCCGTGATGCTCACCTTCTGCGGCCCCTGGACGCTCGTCACCGGCGCGAGCTGCGAGGAGGTCGTCTGTTTGCTGCTCCCCTTGGTAGCCGAGCCGATCGCGAACGCGGCTCCGAACGCCGCGGCGACCACCACCACGGCGGCGATCACCAGACCGCGTGTTCCACCCTTCGGCGCATTCACGTCGTGTGACTGCGCGGAGTCAATCCGTCCGATCTCACCTGTTGCCGTCGCCCCAGCCATCTGGTCATCCCCTGGTTCGTGACTTGGCGGCGGATGATACGCGGCGGATGACGATCTCGGAAGGGATATTGCTCACAGAGTGCGAACCGCGAGCAGCCTCGACGCCGGCGCTTGCAGTCGCGATCCGGCCCGCTGTGCGAAGCTCTGAATGTGCAGCTCGGGCAGTTCGGCGTGTGGACGTCATACCGCGTGCTCGGGGAACAGAGCGCGGGCGAGGCCGCAAAGCTCGTCGAGGATCTGGGCTTCGGCACGTTCTGGCTGGGCGGCTCACCGCAGCTACCGGCGCTCCGGCCCTTGCTCGCGGCCACCGAGCGGATAGTCCTCGCCACGGGGATCCTCAACGTCTGGCAGAGCGAGCCCGAGCGGGTGGCGAAAGACTTTTCCGAGCTCGACCACGAGTTCCCGGGGCGCACGCTCCTGGGTATCGGCATCGGTCACCCAGAGGCCACGAGCCGATACCAACGACCGCTTTCGGCCATGGGTGAGTTCCTCGACGGCCTCGACGCCGCGCGCGACCCCGTCCCGCGCGACCGCCGTTGCCTGGCCGCGCTCGGCCCGAGGATGCTGGAGCTCAGCGCGGCGCGCGCGCTCGGGTCCCACACCTACTTCGTCCCGGTCACGCACACTCGGGCTGCGCGCGAGCTGCTCGGACACGCCCCACTTCTGGCTCCCGAGCTCGCCTGCGTCATCGACGACGACGCCGAGTCGGGACGAGCCAGAGCGCGAGCCTACGCCAACCTCTATCTCGGGCTCCGTAACTACACGCGCAATCTGCTCGACTTCGGTTTCACCGACGGCGACATCGCGGACGGGGGTTCGGACCGGCTGATTGACGCCGTCGTTCCCCAGGGCACCGCCGACGCGATCGCAGCCGTGGCGCGCGAGCATCTGAGCGCCGGCGCCGATCACGTTTGCCTGCAGACGGCGGCCGTCACCGGGATCCCCCGCTCAGAGTGGACGGCACTCGCCGCTGCCCTCGGAATACGCCGCTGAGTTCACAGGGTTGGGAGGATCCAGCCGCGGCTCGGCCACCCAGGGGTCATCGCGCTAGTTAAGCTGGCCGGTCCCCTCCCGTTGCGTTGGGGACGTTTTAGCCGTGCGACTTGCACTCGCGCGGCGGTCCACAATCACATACGGAAGGAGCCGACCATGCCGTTGAAGGCTACGTGCCTTGTCGGTCTTGATGTGCACGCGCGGCAAACGCACGCTGCGGTGCTCGATCTGCGAAGCGGTGAGATCACGGTGCGCAGGCTGGTGGGCGCGCCGGAGGCGGTGGTCGCGTTCTTGGAGCTGCTGCCGGGACCGATCGTCGCGGTGTATGAGGCCGGGCCGACGGGATTCGGCCTGGCGCGCGAGGCGCGCCGGCGTGGGATCGACGTGCGCGTGGTCGCGCCGGGATCGATCCCGAAGGGGCCGGGGGATCGGGTCAAGACCGACCGCCGGGACGCGATCCGGCTGGTCAGGTTGCTGGCGGCCGGGGAGCTGCGGTTCGCGTTCGTGCCGAGCATCGAGGATGAGGCGTTCCGCGACCTGATCCGTTGCATCGAGGACGCGCGCGGTGATCAGATGCGCGCGCGCCATCGCCTGTCGAAGTTCCTGCTGCGCCGCGGACAGCGCTTCGAGGAGGTGCGGGCGTGGAGCGCGGGGCATCTGCGCTGGCTGCGCGCGCTCGCATTCGATGACGCCTGCTCGCAGTCGGCGTTCGCTGACTACCTGGCGTCCGTGGAGCTGCTCGCGGGCAGGCGCGGGACGCTGCTGGACGTGCTCGAGCAGCAGATCCCTGAGTGCGTGCATGCGCCAGTGATCGCGCGGCTACGGTGCTTCCGCGGGATCGACACGTTGTCGGCCGCCGGACTGTGCGCCGAGGTCGGCAGCTTCACGCGGTTCCCGAGGCCGACACTCGTGTCGGGGTTTCTCGGGATCGTCCCCAGTGAGCACACCTCGGACACCAAGCGCCGGCAGGGCGCGATCACCAAGGCCGGCCCCGGTCACGCCCGCCGCCTGCTGGTCGAAGCTGCCCACCACTACAGCCGCCCGCCGCGGATCGGCGCGCCGAAGCGAAAAAAAGCAAAAGGCACAACCCCCATATCATAGGCTGGCGGCCGGCGGATGGCAGTCGATCTGGTCATCGATATCGACAACACCCCGGGCGCACTGGCGGAGGTTGCGGCCGCGATCAGCGACGCCGGCGTGAACATCGCGGCGGCCACGTGTATCGGAACCGGGGAGCGAGCCGAGCTTCACATCCTCGTCAAGCACGGCGGGGCCGCGAAACATTCGTTGGCCATCTCGCATCTCGCGGTCAGCCGCGAGCGGGAGGTCGTCGTCGTCGACGTCGAAGATTGCCCCGGCGTGCTCGCTGACCTGACCCGCAAGATCGCTCGCGCCGGTGTCGACCTCGATCTCGTTTACGTCGCCACCAGGAACCGCGTCGTGTTCGGGGCGCCCGACCTCCCCGCTCTCAGGGCCGCGCTCGAGGTGGAAGGGTGACAACCATGGGCGTCGGTCGTTTACCGTTCCGGGTATGAGCACAACGACCGACACAATCACCCGCCTGCGCGAAGCGATCGGCGTCCAGCGCGGGCCTTCGTCCTGGCGGACGATCAGCCAGGAGGACATCGACAAGTTCGCGGACGTCACGGGCGACCATCAGTGGATCCACGTCGATGTAGAGCGCGCCAAGCGCGAGTCGCCGTTCGGCACGACGATCGCGCACGGCAACCTGACTCTCAGTGCAATCGACGGGCTGCGTGACCAGCTCACGCCTGGGGACGGACTGAAGTCCGACGACATCGCGTTCGGCGTGAACATGGGCTGGAACCGTGTACGCATTCCGGCGCCGGTCCCGGCGGGTAGCCGCGTCCGAGCGACGGCCGAACTCGTCTCCGTGGAGGAGAAGAGCGGCGGATGGTGGGAGATCGTCGACCGCTTCACGGTCGAGGTCGAGGGCGGCGAGAAGCCGGTCTGCGTGGCCGAAAGCGTCGCCCGGATCCTATTGCGCGCCTCCTGATCGCCGGCCGCCGCGCTCAGCGAGCGCCCAGGACGGTCAGGACCAGCCGCGACGGGTGGTCTGGGTCGTGGTGGAGCGTGTTGCGCGCGAGGGCCCCGTCGGTCTCCTCGGCCTCGTCGCCGCCGGTGCCCAGATTCGGGCTGAACTTGGGATGCGATGAGGATGCGACCTCGAGGCGGATCCGGTGGCCGGGAAGGAAGCGCTGGGCCGTGTCCCACATGACGACCTCGACCTCGTAGACGGTCGCGGGCTCGACGGGCATCACGCGCTCGTGACCGCCGCGGTAGCGCAGTCTCACGAGCCCGTCGCACAGCCGTTGTGCGAACCCGTTCGGATGAACATCGATCAGCTTGGCGCTGACATCGGTGTCGGCCGCCGACGTGGCTACGTGCGCGACGAGCCGGACCGGCCCGAGCACATCCAGAGGCTCGGTCAGCTCCTCGCTCGTATAGACGAGCACATCACCTCGCGTCTCGACGCCCGAGTAGTCATCGGGACCGCCCAACTGTGCCGAGGATGCCGGAGTGATGAACGGAACGGGTCGGCTCGGATCGTGGAGCCACTCATCGGGCGGTGACGCGGCGGTCGCAGGCTCGTCGGCCAGCCGCCCATCGCCAAAGCGGGAGTTGGCCCGGCCGCCGCTATCGAGATAGAAGGCTCGCTGCACGCTGTCCGGGTCCGGCCACGCGGCTAGGTCGAGCCACTCGTTGGCGCCCATCAGGAAGACCCGCGCCGGAGCGGCGGGCTCCGCCGGCACGCGACCGAGGACCATCTCGTCGAGGAAGGCGTTCATCACGCCTTCCAGGTCGACCACCGAGTCGTGACCGAAGTCGAGCTCGCCGAACTGACGTCCAGCGTTCACCTGATGTCCCCACGGCCCCATCAGCAAGCGCTGGCCCGAACGCCCCGCCGCGGCCATCGCGGCGAAGTTCGCGGGGGTTCCAATCTCCTCGTCGTCGTACCAGCCGGAGATGTGCAGCACCGGCACGTCGACCTCGGCGATGCGATGCTGGTAGCGCAGCGGTTCCCACCAGTCGTCCAGAGTCTGATGCCGGCACTCCTCACGCCACAGTTCAGAGCTGAATCCGGCGGCCTCGTCGAGCGCGATATGCGGCCGGTGACCGTAGACCTTCATCCAATCGACGGCCTCGGTGTACTGGAGCGCGCGCCCGTCGGTCATCCGAAACCAATGGATGTGCATCGGTCCCGGCAAACCGGTGGGGTCCTCGACGAACGGGTCTGACGGGGTGACCAGCACGATCATCGCCGCGAGCTCCGGCGGCTGATGGAGCGCCGTGAGCCACTGGATCATGCCGGGGTAGCTGCCCCCAAAGGTGGCGACCGCGCCGTCGCACCAATCTTGTCCGGCCGCCCAGGCGATGACGTCGACTCCGTCGAGCCCGTCGTTGCGGTAGGGCTGGAATACGCCGTCGGAGTCGCCACGGCCTCGCACGTCGACCCACACCGCGGCGTAACCGCCCTTGGCGAAGGCATCCGCGCGCTCGGTGGGCCGCTCTCCACCGCGACCGTATGGCGTTCGCATTACGACCGCGGGGGCCGGAAGCTGGGCTGGTAGCACCAGGTCCGCAGCCAGTGTGATCCCATCTCGCATCGGGATCCGGACGTTGAAGCGGCGCGTGAGCTGCTGGGCGGACGTCGGCACGGAGGGCAACGCTACAGCCCTCGGCACGACGTCGGCGGGCCGCTGGCTACGAGTAGTGCTCGGGGGCGTGCCTGAGCTCCGACCAGTTCTCAGAGTCGTGCCCGAAGACGATCAGCGGGTCGAGCTCACGCGCGATCCCCCTCAGGGTCTCGAGAGCCTGGTTCGCTTCCTCGCGTGAGAACAGCGCTCGCGGGTGGGCGCGTCCCTCCCACTGAGCCCGGTTGTCCGCGGCGTCCGCCGTGAGCATCACGGGTCCGGTCCCGCTGAGGTTAACCAGCAGCGACATGTGCCCCGCCGAGTGACCCGGCGTTTCGATCAAGCGGATCGTCCCGTCCTCGAACAGGTCGATCTCGCCATCGACGGGCTGCCAGCGCAGCTCCGGGCGATCGAAGTCTTCGCGCACGTATCCAGTCGCGGTCGGAGACTGTGCTTCGCGCGCAGCCTGGAGCTCACGCGCGTGCACCACGACCTTGGCGCCGGGGAAGTGACCGAGGGCGCCCGTGTGATCGATGTGCAGATGCGTCTGGACGACGTAGCGAACGGACTCGGGCGCAACGCCGAGCTCGCACAGTTGGACGGCGCAGTGTTGCCCTTCGGTCATGTGCACCTCGAAGATGTCCGCCAACGCCCCCCAGTGGGCGCGCGGGTCCCGAGCCACCGCCAAGGGATTGCCGCCGTCGACGAGGACGTCCCCCAGCGGGTGTCGAAACAGGTAAAACGGCACAGGCACCTCGACGCCGCCAAGGCCCAGCGTGCCGCTGTCGAACAGAAAGAGCTCGGGGGCGCCGACCACTACGTCGTCGGCTCGAGCACGAACACGGGGATTTGCCGGTCGGTCTTGGTCTGGTACTCGGCGTAGTCGGGCCAGACCTCTAGCGCGCGATCCCACCAGACTTCGCGCTCGTCACCGGAGGCCTCGCGCACCGTGTAGTCGCGCTTGGCGGCCCCGTCCTGGAGCTCGACCATCGGATGCTCGACGAGATTGCCGTACCAGGCGGGATGCTGGGGAGCCCCGCCCTTGGAGGCGACCGCCGCATACACGCCGTCGTGCTCGACCCGCATCACCGGGTTCTTGCGCAGCTTGCCAGAGCTCGCGCCGACCGAGGTGATGACAACCACGGGAACGCCCCGCAGGCTTGTTCCCTTGGTCCCGCCGGAGCTCTCGTACTCCTCGACCTGATCGCGGACCCAGGCGGCCGGGCTCGGCTCGTATTCACCTTGCAGCGGCATCGTTTCTCCTTCCCGTGATGGTTTACGCAGGGACGGTACCTACCTCCAACGTAATCGACAGCGCGACGTCGCACTGGCAATTTCCGCCGCACCACAGTGACCCCACCAAGGAGGCATCGACATGGCCGACGTAACCAGGCTGGTCCACAACTACATCGCGTCGTGGAACGAAAGGGACGCCGGGCGCCGCCGAGCGCTGATCGCCCAGACATTCGCCGACGACGCCGACTACGTCGACCCGCTCATGCAGGGGGATGGCCAGGACGGCGTCGACGCGATGATCGCCGGCGTCCAGCAGCAGTACGGGGAGTACCGCTTCGAACTCGCGGACGCCCCCGATGCGCACAACGATCGAGTGCGCTTCTCCTGGCACCTCATCCACAACGGCGACGAAGTCTCCGTGGCGACCGGCTACGACTTCGGGACGCTCGCGCAGGACGGGCGCCTGCGATCCGTGACGGGATTCCTGGAGACGGCCGCGCAGTAGCGCCCGTGCGAGCGGGCACCCCGAGACGGGTGCCCGCTCGCGGGGAGCTCGATGTCAGCTCGCGCCGGCGGTCAACGCTTGGCGGGGGCACCCCTGCGCGCGAAGAAGTCGGCTTCGGCCTGTCCGAGAGTCGTGGCCGGCAGGGCGCCGTGGAGATACTCGGCGGCGATCGCTCCCCAGTCGCCACCGGCCCGGAGCTGACCGAGGACGATCGCGACGATGCCGTGCATCCTCCGAATCAGCATCGCGGTCGGCGGAACCGTGAACTGATTGACCTGCGACCTGATCGCCGCCCGCTCTTCGCTGTCCAGGCGCTCCGGCTCACGATCCCGACGCTCGTGGCTCGGCGAGAAGCGACGCTCGCCCGGCACCGCATACCACTTGATCGCTCGCCGCATCAGCCTCAAAGCGAACTCGGCATCGACGGCGTCCGCCCGGTCGGCGGGGAGATAACCGCCGGCGATCATGGCCGCCTTCAACCCCGCCGCGTCCTTGTCGCGGACGGCGCGTGCGATCGCCCGCTCCTGGTCGACCCGCCCGGAGTCGACGTCGCGGACCAAGCCGAAGTCGAGGAAGCAGACCCGGCCATCGGCGCGCAGCAGATAGTTGCCCGGATGCGGATCGCCGAGGGCGATCCGATCGCGATAGGTCAACCCGAAGAAGAACCGGAACACGATCTCGCCGTAGCGGTCGCGCTCGGCCGCCTCCGCCCGCCGCACCTCCTCAAAGCGTTGGCCCTCGATGTACTCCGAGACCAGGACGCGCCGGGTCGACAGGTCCGTGTAGACGCGGGGCACAGCGATGAAGGGATGGCCGCGAAGCCGCCGCTCGATCCGGCGCTGGCTCTGGGCCTCGAGCTCGTAGTCAAGCTCCTCTGCGATCCGTTGGCGCAGCTCCTCGGCCATCGCCTTGGCGTCGAGCCCCGGCGCCAGCCGCTTGACGAGCGGCAGCAGCAGCATCGCGTTGCGCAGGTCGGTCTCGACCGCCTCCGCGACGCCCGGATACTGGATCTTGGCGACGACCTGCTTGCCGTCAAGGGTCGTGGCGCGATGGACCTGTCCGATCGAGGCAGCGGCAAACGCGCGCTCGTCGAAATCGGAGAAGACTGTCTCTAGCGGCGCGCCGTACTCCTGCCGCATGAGTTTCTCGAGGCGCGCGAACGGGACCGGCGGGACGTCGTCGCGCAGCGTCGCGAGCTTGCGTTGCAGCTCCTCCTGCTGCTCGTCGGGTAGGCCCTCAAACTCCGCCATCGAGATCATCTGCCCGACCTTCATCGCCGCCCCGCGCATCCTCCCAAGCTGCTCGACCAACTCGTGAACGAGCGCTGCAGTGCGCTCGTTCTCGGCGGCCGCGGCTCGCTCAGGCGTCCGGACGCGATTCGCGGTCCGCATCCCCGCCCACCGCAGGCCCTGGCCGGTCACAAAGCTGCCGACGCGCGCCGTCCGCGCCACCCGGCTCGTCGGGAGCTTTCCTGCCTCAGGCGGTGGGTCCTCGGCTGGGACGGTCATCGATGACCGAGGCTAGCGACACGCGGTCGGCGACAACCACGGCGCAATCAGCGCGAATCGCTCGTTGAGCGCTGATCACGGCCCGAAGATCGCTTCAGGGAGCACGGCGCTGACGATGTACTGGCCGGCGTCGACGATCTCGGAGATCTTTAGGTCGACGGCGAGGCTGCAGAGCACGTAGGCGTCCTCGCGCCCGAGCCCGTAGGTCCCGTCGATGTGGTCGACCATCGCCCGGACCGCGTCCTGCGCGGCTACGTAGAGATCGCCTCCGACGCCGGTTGTGGCATAGAACGGCGCGGAGTCGACGCGCGGCGTCAGCGGGGACGGAGTGCGGTACTGCGGCCCGGGGATCGAGCGGCCTTTCTCGAGCGAGAAGCGCAGCGAAGCGAACATCGGAGCTTCGATGCCGGTCACGCACACCTCACCGTCGCCCTGCGCCCCGTGGGCATCACCGCAGGAGAACAGCCCCTGCTTGACATAGATCGGTAGGTACAGCGTCGACCCGCGGACGAGCTGACGGATGTCCATGTTGCCACCGAACGTACCCGGCGGCATCACGGGCTGGGCAGTGGCACCCGCCGGGCAAACCCCCATCGTTCCGAAGAAGGGCTCGAGCGGGATCGCGATGTCCTCGCGCAGGTAGGCGACGTCGCCGTGTGAGAGGTCGAAGACGCGTAGATAGGCGTCCGGGAAGTCATCCGGCAACAGCCCCAGCCCTGGCAGAATCGCGGTCCAGCCCCACCCCTGGGTGTGGATGTCCAGGATCTCGACCGCGAGCGTGTCGCCCGGCTCAGCGCCATGGATGGCGATCGGCCCAGCCAACGGGTAAACCCGATCCCAGTCGAGACCGGCGATCACGCTCGTGTCGGAGTCGGGGCCAATCTGGTTGTCGCTGACGTCGCGGGTCCAGACGACGACGGTGTCGCCGGAATCGATGGCGAGCACCGGGTCGTGGCCCGTGTCCCAGGTGAAATGGACCTGTTGGTCAGGCAGGTGGTGTGTGCGCGGTCTCTGAAGCAGCCTCGCGTCTCGACGCCCGAGTAGTCATCGGGACCGCCCAACTGTGCCGAGGATGCCGGAGTGATGAACGGAACGGGTCGGCTCGGATCGTGGAGCCACTCATCGGGCGGTGACGCGGCGGTCGCAGGCTCGTCGGCCAGCCGCCCATCGCCAAAGCGTGAGTTGGCCCGGCCGCCGCTATCGAGATAGAAGGCTCGCTGCACGCTGTCCGGGTCCGGCCACGCGGCTAGGTCGAGCCACTCGTTGGCGCCCATCAGGAAGACCCGTGCCGGAGCGGCGGGCTCCGCCGGCGCGCGACCGAGGACCATCTCGTCGAGGAAGGCGTTCATCACGCCTTCCAGGTCGACCACCGAGTCGTGACCGAAGTCGAGCTCGCCGAACTGACGTCCAGCGTTCACCTGGTGTCCCCACGGCCCCATCAGCAAGCGCTGGCCCGAACGCCCCGCCGCGGCCATCGCGGCGAAGTTCGCGGGGGTTCCAATCTCCTCGTCGTCGTACCAGCCGGAGATGTGCAGCACCGGCACGTCGACCTCGGCGATGCGATGCTGGTAGCGCAGCGGTTCCCACCAGTCGTCCAGAGTCTGATGCCGGCACTCCTCACGCCACAGCTCAGAGCTGAATCCGGCGGCCTCGTCGAGCGCGATATGCGGCCGGTGACCGTAGACGTTCATCCAATCGACGGCCTCGGTGTACTGGAGCGCGCGCCCGTCGGTCATCCGAAACCAATGGATGTGCATCGGTCCCGGCAAACCGGTGGGGTCCTCGACGAACGGGTCTGACGGGGTGACCAGCACGATCATCGCCGCGAGCTCCGGCGGCTGATGGAGCGCCGTGAGCCACTGGATCATGCCGGGGTAGCTGCCCCCAAAGGTGGCGACCGCGCCGTCGCACCAATCTTGTCCGGCCGCCCAGGCGATGACGTCGACTCCGTCGAGCCCGTCGTTGCGATAGGGCTGGAATACGCCGTCGGAGTCGCCACGGCCTCGCACGTCGACCCACACCGCGACGTAACCGCCCTTGGCGAAGGCATCCGCGCGCTCGGTGGGCCGCTCTCCACCGCGACCGTACGGCGTCCGCATTACGACCGCGGGGGCCGGAAGCTGGGCTGGCAGCACCAGGTCCGCAGCCAGTGTGATCCCGTCTCGCATCGGGATCCGGACGTTGAAGCGGCGCGTGAGCTGCTGGGCGGACGTCGGCACGCAGGGCAACGCTACAGCCCTCGGCACGACGTCGGCGGGCCGCTGGCTACGAGTAGTGCTCGGGGGCGTGCCTGAGCTCCGACCAGTTCTCAGAGTCGTGCCCGAAGACGATCAGCGGGTCGAGCTCACGCGCGATCCCCCTCAGGGTCTCGAGAGCCTGGTTCGCTTCCTCGCGTGAGAACAGCGCTCGCGGGTGGGCGCGTCCCTCCCACTGAGCCCGGTTGTCCGCGGCGTCCGCCGTGAGCATCACGGGTCCGGTCCCGCTGAGGTTAACCAGCAGCGACATGTGCCCCGCCGAGTGACCCGGGGTTTCGATCAAGCGGATCGTCCCGTCGTCGAACAGGTCGATCTCGCCATCGACGGGCTGCCAGCGCAGCTCCGGGCGATCGAAGTCGTCGCGCACGTATCCAGTCGCGGTCGGAGACTGTGCTTCGCGCGCAGCCTGGAGCTCACGGGCGTGCACCACGACCTTGGCGCCGGGGAAGTGACCGAGGGCGCCCGTGTGATCGATGTGCAGATGCGTCTGGACGACGTAGCGAACGGACTCGGGCGCAACGCCGAGCTCGCACAGTTGGACGGCGCAGTGTTGCCCTTCGGTCATGTGCACCTCGAAGATGTCCGCCAACGCCCCCCAGTGGGCGCGCGGGTCCCGAGCCACCGCCAAGGGATTGCCGCCGTCGACGAGGACGTCCCCCAGCGGGTGGCGAAACAGGTAAAACGGCACAGGCACCTCGACGCCGCCAAGGCCCAGCGTGCCGCTGTCGAAGAGAAAGAGCTCGGGGGCGCCGACCACTACGTCGTCGGCTCGAGCACGAACACGGGGATTTGCCGGTCGGTCTTGGTCTGGTACTCGGCGTAGTCGGGCCAGACCTCCAGCGCGCGATCCCACCAGACTTCGCGCTCGTCACCGGAGGCCTCGCGCACCGTGTAGTCGCGCTTGGCGGCCCCGTCCTGGAGCTCGACCATCGGATGCTCGACGAGATTGCGGTACCAGGCGGGATGCTGGGGAGCCCCGCCCTTGGAGGCGACCGCCGCATACACGCCGTCGTGCTCGACCCGCATCACGGGGTTCTTGCGCAGCTTGCCAGAACTCGCGCCGACCGAGGTGATGACAACCACGGGCACGCCCCGCAGGCTTGTTCCCTTGGTCCCGCCGGAGCTCTCGTACTCCTCGACCTGATCTCGGACCCATGCGGCCGGGCTCGGCTCGTATTGACCTTGCAGCGGCATCGTTTCTCCTTCCCGTGATGGTTTACGCAGGGACGGTACCTACCTCCAACGTAATCGACAGCGCGACGTCGCACTGGCAATTTCCGCCGCACCACAGTGACCCCACCAAGGAGGCATCGACATGGCCGACGTAACCAGGCTGGTCGACAACTACATCGCGTCGTGGAACGAAAGGGACGCCGGGCGCCGCCGAGCGCTGATTGCCCAGACGTTCGCCGACGACGCCGACTACCTCGACCCGCTCATGCAGGGCGATGGCCAGGACGGCATCGACGCGATGATCGCCGGCGTCCAGCAGCAGTACGGGGAGTACCGCTTCGAACTCGCGGACGCCCCGGATGCGCACAACGATCGAGTGCGCTTCTCCTGGCACCTCATCCACAACGGGGACGAAGTCTCCGTGGCGACCGGCTACGACTTCGGGACGCTCGCGCAGGACGGGCGCCTGCGATCCGTGACGGGATTCCTGGAGACGGCCGCGCAGTAGCGCCCGTGCGAGCGGGCACCCCGAAACGGGTGCCCGCTCGCGGGGAGCTCGACGTCAGCTCGCGCCGGCGGTCAACGCTTGGCGGGGGCACCCCTGCGCGCGAAGAAGTCGGCTTCGGCCTGTCCGAGAGTCGTGGCCGGCGGGGCGCCGTGGAGATACTCGGCGGCGATCGCACCCCAGTCGCCACCGGCCCGGAGCTGACCGAGGACGATCGCGACGATGCCGTGCATCCTCCGAATCAGCATCGCGGTCGGCGGAACTGTGAACTGATTGACCTGCGACCTGATCGCCGCCCGCTCTTCGCTGTCCAGGCGCTCCGGCTCACGATCCCGACGCTCGTGGCTCGGCGAGAAGCGACGCTCGCCCGGCACCGCATACCACTTGATCGCTCGCCGCATCAGCCTCAAAGCGAACTCGGCATCGACGGCGTCCGCCCGGTCGGCGGGGAGATAACCGCCGGCGATCATGGCCGCCTTCAACCCCGTCGCGTCCTTGTCGCGGACGGCGCGCGCGATCGCACGCTCCTGGTCGACCCGCCCGGAGTCGACGTCGCGGACCAAGCCGAAGTCGAGGAAGCAGACCCGGCCATCGGCGCGCAGCAGATAGTTGCCCGGATGCGGATCGCCGAGGGCGATCCGATCGCGATAGGTCAACCCGAAGAAGAACCGGAACACGATCTCGCCGTAGCGGTCGCGCTCGGCCGCCTCCGCCCGCCGCACCTCCTCAAAGCGTTGGCCCTCGATGTACTCCGAGACTAGGACGCGCCGGGTCGACAGGTCGGTGTAGACGCGGGGCACAGTGATGAAGGGATGGCCGCGAAGCCGCCGCTCGATCCGGCGCTGGCTCTGGGCCTCGAGCTCGTAGTCAAGCTCCTCTGCGATCCGTTCGCGCAGCTCCTCGGCCATCGCCTTGGCGTCGAGCCCCGGCGCCAGCCGCTTGACGAGCGGCAGCAGCAGCATCGCATTGCGCAGGTCGGTCTCGACCGCCTCCGCGACGCCCGGATACTGGATCTTGGCGACGACCTGCTTGCCGTCAAGGGTCGTGGCGCGATGGACCTGTCCGATCGAGGCAGCGGCAAACGCGCGCTCGTCGAAATCGGAGAAGACTCGCTCTAGCGGCGCGCCGTACTCCTGCCGCATGAGTTTCTCGAGGCGCGCGAACGGGACCGGCGGCACGTCGTCGCGCAGCGTCGCGAGCTTGCGTTGCAGCTCCTCCTGCTGCTCGTCGGGTAGGCCCTCAAACTCCGCCATCGAGATCATCTGCCCGACCTTCATCGCCGCCCCGCGCATCCTCCCAAGCTGCTCGACCAACTCGTGGACGAGCGCTGCGGTGCGCTCGTTCTCGGCGGCCGCGGCTCGCTCAGGCGTCCGGACGCGATTCGCGGTCCGCATCCCCGCCCACCGCAGGCCCTGGCCGGTCACAAAGCTGCCGACGCGCGCCGTCCGCGCCGCCCGGCTCGTCGGGAGCTTTCCTGCCTCAGGCGGTGGGTCCTCGGCTGGGACGGTCATCGATGACCGAGGCTAGCGACCCGCGGTCGGCGACAACCACGGCGCGATCAGCGCGAATCGCTCGTTGAGCGCTGATCACGGCCCGAAGATCGCTTCAGGGAGCACGGCGCTGACGATGTACTGGCCGGCGTCGACGATCTCGGAGATCTTCAGGTCGACGGCGAGGCTGCAGAGCACGTAGGCATCCTCGCGCCCGAGCCCGTAGGTCCCGTCGATGTGGTCGACCATCGCCCGGACCGCGTCCTGCGCGGCTACGTAGAGATCGCCTCCGACGCCGGTTGTGGCATAGAACGGCGCGGAGTCGACGCGCGGCGTCAGCGGGGACGGAGTGCGGTACTGCGGCCCGGGGATCGAGCGGCCTTTCTCGAGCGAGAAGCGCAGCGAAGCGAACATCGGAGCTTCGATGCCGGTCACGCACACCTCACCGTCGCCCTGCGCGCCGTGGGCATCACCGCAGGAGAACAGCCCCTGCTCGACATAGATCGGTAGGTACAGCGTCGACCCGCGGACGAGCTGACGGATGTCCATGTTGCCACCGAACGTACCCGGCGGCATCACGGGCTGGGCAGTGGCACCCGCCGGGCAAACCCCCATCGTTCCGAAGAAGGGCTCGAGCGGGATCGCGATGTCCTCGCGCAGGTAGACGACGTCGCCGTGTGAGAGGTCGAAGACGCGTAGATAGGCGTCCGGGAAGTCATCCGGCAACAGCCCCAGCCCTGGCAGAATCGCGGTCCAGCCCCACCCCTGGGTGTGGATGTCCAGGATCTCGACCGCGAGCGTGTCGCCCGGCTCAGCGCCATGGATGGCGATCGGCCCAGCCAACGGGTAAACCCGATCCCAGTCGAGACCGGCGATCACGCTCGTGTCGGAGTCGGGGCCAATCTGGTTGTCGCTGACGTCGCGGGTCCAGACGACGACGGTGTCGCCGGAATCGATGCCGAGCACCGGGTCGTGGCCCGTGTCCCAGGTGAAATGGACCTGTTGGTCAGGCAGGTGGTGCGTGCGCGGCATCTGAAGCAGCCTCCAAGCTCGGGTACGTGGGCAACGCTATGTGATCGCCCCAAACCGGGCAACGGCCCCTTGGCGTGAACCGTTTTGGTCCGTCGCCGGGTCTATTCATTGCGAACAGAAAACCGAAAGGACGCGATTTGTTGAACTTCACACGCAAGCGGTCGGAGAGTCCGGGCCCTGAGAGGCACGCCGACGTCAGGCTCGACGTCAGGGCGATCGAGGGCGCGGAGCGCGCCACCTTTGCCGCGGGATGTTTCTGGGGCGTCGAGGCCGCGTTCCGCGAGATCGAAGGGGTCGTGAAGACAGCCGTCGGCTATACGGGCGGAAGGACCGCGGATCCGAGCTACGAGCACGTCTGCTCAGGTTCCACTGGCCATGCCGAGTCGGTGGAGGTCTGGTTTGACCCGGCGCTGGTCAGCTACGACGACCTTCTGCGCACGTTCTGGTCGGTCCACAACCCGACCACCCGCAACCGCCAGGGTTGGGACATCGGCAGCCAGTATCGATCGGCGATCTTCTTCCACGACGCCGAGCAGGAGCGGCAGGCCATCGCCTCCCGCGATGAGCGCCAGCGAGAGTTGGCCAGGCCGATCGTGACGGAGATCGTGCCCGCGTCGACCTTCTATGACGCCGAGGACTACCACCAGCGCTATGTCGAGAAGCACGGCGGCGCGGCCTGCGCGACGACGATCCGCTAACCGCAGCTAGCCCTCCTCGGGCTTCAGGTACGGCTCGAGGAGGGCGCGAAGCTGCATCCTGCCGCGGTGAAGGCGGCTCTTGAACGCCGCCTCGCGGATACCGACGATCTCGGCCGCCTCCCGCGTGGAGAGCCCGTCAATGTCGCGCAGGACGACCGCCATACGCCAGTCGTCAGGCAGTTGTTCGAGAGCACGCTCGAGCGTGCGCACGAACTCACGGTCAAGCGCCTGAGCCTCGGGCCCGAGAGCCGGCGATTCGGGCAACGCGACGATTGGATCATCGCGATCGACGCCCGGCTCGAGGCGCGGTGCCGCTCGGCGTGAGAGGCGTCTCTGGGCCTCGTTGAACGCGATCCGGTAGAGCCACGTCGAGAACTGCGCTCGCTCCTCGAAACGTGGCAAGCCGCGCCAGGCACGCAGGAACACCTCCTGGGCGACCTCGTCCGACTCGGTGGGATCGAGCCCAAACCTTCGCAGTGTTCCGTAGACGCGGTCCGCGTGCATTGCGACGAGCTCAGCGAATGCACCCTCATCGCCGACCCGCGCCCTCCGAAGTAGCTCATGCTCGGAGGTCGGGGCGGCACTCACGGCGCGGTTATACCGCGTGGTCGACGGGCGACAGGTGACTGGCGCCCGCCGAGTCCGCTAGCGTGACTGCTCGTCGAAAGCCAGCGAGCACGAGTTGATGCAGTAGCGCTCGCCCGTCTCCCCGGGTCCGTCCGGGAACACGTGACCAAGATGTCCTCCGCACGCGGCGCAGTCCACCTCAATCCGATGCATGCCGTAGCTGAAGTCGTCATGAAGCTCTACGTTGGCGCGATCCGCCGGCTCGGTGAAGCTCGGCCAACCGGTGCCTGAGTCGAACTTCGTGTCGGACGAGAACAGCTCGGCGCCACAGCCGGCGCAGTGATACGCCCCGTCGCGCTTCTCGTGCACGTACTCCCCGGTGAATGCCCGCTCGGTCCCCTTGTTACGGAGCACCTCGTACTGGGCCGGGGTCAGCTCCTCGCGCCACTGGCGATCGGTCTTCTCGATCCGAGGGTTGTCGGTCTGGTTCTGGATGTGAGTGTTTTCGGTCATGCCCATTTGACCCACGGTTGACGGGAAACGGTTCAGCTAGGGCGCCGGTGGCTCCTTCAGCCGAACGAGCACTGAACTGGCGAGCTGGACCGCGTCCGGGCCGCCCTCGGCGGCGGGGAGGCGGTGCAACGCATCGAGCACGAGGCGCAGACCCGCAAGCAGCCGACGGCACCGTGCGCACTCGCTCACGTGGCGGTCCATCCGGTCGCGGCGGTTCGCGTCGAGCTCTCCGTCGAGATAGGCCGACATTCTGCCCGGCGCCCACCGATGGTCGCGTCTGAAGCGCTCCCGGGACAAGAATTCGCTCATTCCGGCTTTGACCCGAGCAATCGCCGAAGAGGTTCGCACACACCTGACGGTCGAACGCACGCCTGGTTAGATAGGGCTCGAACGAATGCTCGACCGTTAGATACCCGTGTCCGGATCCCCCCGTTCCGGCGACGAGGCCGGGCTCGACAACCCGGCGTTCGCCGCGCTGTCGACCGTGCACGCGCGGTTCGCGCAGCGACGAGGTCGAGTGCTGCGCTACCCCGCAGAGATCGCGGGGTTCCTGGCACTGCCCTCACCCGCGACCGACGCGGACTGGCAGGACGCCGCGAAGCTGGTGCCCCCGGGGACGATCGCCGCGATCGGTCACACCGGCCGCTTGCTGCCCACCGGCTGGACGCTAATGCGAACGCTCGAGATTGTGCAGATGATCGGGGTGGACGCCCGCGGCGCCCAGGCCGCCGAAGCGGTCTCTCTCGGTCCAGCCGATGTGCCGGAGATGCAGGAGCTCGTTCGACTGACGAATCCCGGCCCGTTTTCCGAGAGGACCATCGAGCTGGGCGACTACGTCGGAATTCGCCGCGATGGTGAGCTCGTCGCGATGGCGGGCGAGCGGCTGCGTTTCCCAGGCTGGACCGAGATCAGCACGGTTTGCACGTCACCTGCCTACCGCGGCACAGGCATGGCGTCGCGACTGATGTTGGCCTTGATTGCCGGGATCCAGCGCCGATCGGAGCGCCCATTCCTGCACGTCCTCCGTACCAACACCAAAGCGATCACGCTCTATGAGGGCCTCGGCTTCCACGGTCGGCGTGACGTCACCCTCGCTGTCGTGACGCCGGCGTCCTAGTCGGCCTCGAGGTGCCTGAGCGCTAGTTCGAGCACCTCCGCGCGGGTTCGAGCGCCGTGATCGGCGACGATGAAATGCGGGGCGATCCACAGCGAGAACGCCAGCATCGAGCGGACCTCGACCTCGTCCTCGTCGGGGCAGAAAGCGCGAAAGAGCGAGCGCAGGTAATCCATTCGCCGGTTATCGGCGCGGCGCAGGCGCTCGGCTACCGCGTGCTCGCGCCGGGCCCAATCGCGTACGGCGAGGTCGATCCGCAGCACCGCGCCGCTGGACGCAGCGAGCGCGAACAGCCGCCGGAGCCTGGCCTTGGCGTCGCCGCCCTCGCCGTCGATGCGCTCGATCACCTCGTCGACGCTTACGCGCTCCCAGGCGTCGAGCAGTTCGTCCAGAAGCGCCCGCCGGTCCTCGAAGTGCCAGTAGAAGCCGCCTTTGCTGACGCCGAGCGTCCGCGCCAGCGACTCGATCCGGACGCCGTCCGGACCGGCGTCGGCGAGTGCCCTCAGCCCTTCATCAATCCAGCTGGTGCGCGGCGTCCGAGTGATGGCCATCGCTCAGATCGATCGCTTCTCAAGTGGAGTTGACATCGCCCAAGATGGTCACTAACCTCGAACCATACGGTACCGTATGGATCGGAGGTTCATGAATGCTGCTCCCCGATAGCGCGCACACCTCCCGGCCGTGGAGAATCCACGCTTTCACCCCCGACTTCAGACTCGAGGACGTGTGGGCGCTACCGACGCCGGGCGGGCGCGACGACTTCCCTCGCCTGGTGGAGCTGATCGCTTCCGCTGACCCGTCGCGAGGCTCGTCCCGAGCGGCCCGCGCACTCTGGACGATCCGCGAGACCATCGGAGAGGTTCTCCGCTGGGACCGCCCGGAGGCCGGGCTCGGGTCTCGGGTGCCGACGCTCCGCGACCGGTTGCCGGGAGATCTGCGCGAGACCCCAACTCCTGGCTTCGAGAAGCTTCCGTTCGTCTGTCTCTATCTGCTCGAGGACGAGTGGGCGGCGGAGATCGCGAACCAGACCGTGCACGGCGTCATCCACCTCGGTTGGGTTGGGGACGGTGCGGGCGGCTACACCGGCCAGATGGCCGTATACGCAAAGCCAAACGGACTGTTGGGCACCGCATACATGGCCGCGATCAGGCCGTTCCGCCACCGGATCGTCTACCCGCCGATGATCCAGCAGATCGGCCGAAGCTGGCGCAGGCGCGGCCGCCACACGACGCCGACGCCGGCGCCCACGCCGGCTTAGCCATGCTCGGCACTAGCCGCGCCGGACTCGAGTGTGAACTCAGGCGGCTCGGAAGATCCGGAAGTCGCCACTCACTGTCTTGCCGTGGATGAGGAGTTCTGCGCCGCCTTCGCCGCCCGACTGAGGGGAGAGTGAGATGTCCGAGCTGAGCACGCCGGATGCCGAGCCGGCGTCGACTTGGATGTTCGTGCCCGGCGCGATGCCGAGCTCTACGTCGCCGGACACGCTTTGCACGGTCACCTTGCCCTCGCGCACGGATCCGACGCGGACGGCCCCAGACACTGACTTCGCCGACACCGATCCCCCGACCGCCTCGGCAGTGATGTCGCCCGACACCGTCCCCGCGTTGAGGTCGCCAGTGACGCGAGGCAGGCGGACACTGCCGCTCACGGTCTTCACGGTGGCGTCGCCGTCGAGCTCGCCGGTGACTCGGACCTCGCCGGACGCAGACTTCGTTTCGAGCCCGGCGAAGGTGCCGTCGAGCGTTGCTCGCCCCGCGGCGCTGACGATCTCGACGCGCGAGCCGTGCGGAACGTGGGCCCTCACGCGGAGCGACCCGTCAAAGCGCCCGAACACGGTGCCGAACGTCTTGCGTTGTGGTGCCACGACGAGCCGGTCTCCGACGAGCTCGACGTTCGTCTGGTCGAGGCGCTTCTGTGAGCCCTCGAGCGTCACCGTCGACTCCACGCCGTCAACCGTCGCGACCTCCACGTCGCCCGCGGGGACCGTGACCTCGAGCCGGACAGGGCGGGGCGTCTGGAAACGTTGCTCAGTCATACAGATTCACTCCTTTAGCTTCGGCCGTAGCCGCTAAGCCGGCGGGTGCCGCCGGCCGGTGGACGGGTTTCCAATGCGCGGCCCATCGCCTGGACCAGCCAGGTGTTGACGGACACGCCACTGGACGCGGCTGCCGCCTCGACGCGGGCCTTCAGACTCTCGGGCAAACGCAGCGTGATGCGGGCGGCGAGCGCCTCATCGGTGGCTTCGCTCGCCACCGGCCCCGCGTCGGCGACGTAGACGAGCTCCGGTTCGCCGCCGGCGACCCGGACCTCCACCCGGCCTTGATCCAGCTGCCCCGACAGCTCGAGAGCCGCCTCGGCCATCGCCTCCTGTAGTCGTAGTGCCAGCGATGACTCGATCGCGACCGCGAGGAGCTCGGCGGCGCGGGCGGTCGACTCGTCGCCGACCGCGGCCACGCGGGCGAGGTCCTCGCACACTGCCTGGACGTAGCTGTCGATTTGCATGACGCCATGATGACAGCAAACTGACGTCATGTCAAGATTTGATAATGTCACCCTGCATCAGAGTGCTGTCAGGCCTCGCGGTCAGGCGGTCAGAGGACGACTGAACCGAGACGCATCGGAAGGACTTGCCGTTCAGACAGGCACGCGCTCGCGTTCGGCGGCGATCCGAGCGAGCTGGACACGTCACCGGATGCTCAGCTTCGTGAACGCGTGCCTGAGATGAGCGTTGATCGTGTCGGGTGAGAGGAACAGCTCGCTCGCTGCCTCGCGATTTGTCAGTCCCTGCGCAACGAGATCGACGACGAGGCGCTCGGACTTTGTGAGGCTCTCCCAGCCGTGATCGGGTCGCCGCACGCTCACCTGCCGTTTACGCACGCCAAGTTGGCGGAGCGCGGCGCGGATCCGGGCCGTGTCGCGCGAGGCACCGGCCCGCACATACGCGGCGTATGCGGCTTCGAGTTGTCCGATCGCGTCGACGTTCGCACCCGCCTCGCTCAACAGCAGGCCCAGATCCTCTTGTGCGGCGGCGGTGGCCAAGGGTCGGTCGCCGGTCACAAGGGTCCGGACCGCCTCTTGGACCAGCGCGGGATCCGACATGAGGAGGCCCTGCGCGTGAAGTGCGGATCCGGCCGCCGACGGCAAGCCGGGGTTGCGACGAGCTATTTCGAGCGCCGCCCGTGCCGCGACGTCGGCCTGATCCCGGGCGCCGGCGCGCAAGGCGATCTGGACCATCCGGGGCAGCCGCGAGGGGTACCAGTCGACGATCACGAAGCGGGACTGGACGAGGCGTCGCGCGACCGGGGCCAGCGCCTCGCGGACCTGATCGGGCCGGCCGTCCGCGTCGGCACATAGGGCGGCTGCCCAGGGTGCGTCTCCCATCGGCTCGTGAGGCGAGCGCTCCATGAGTAGTTCCGCGGCCACCCTCGCATCGGCGAGGTCACCTTGTCGCAACGCCGTCTCGACGACCGTGATCAGCGCTTGGCCGAGGTAGTAGCCGAATCCGAGGCTGTCGGCCAGCTCCGCCGCCGACTGGCCCTCGGCACGCGCGTCGTCGACCCGGCCGAGCTCGAGCAGAACCATCGCTCGGATGCTCTGACAACGCGAGACGATGATCGTCTGTCCGGAGGACGACGCCGCTCGCAGCGCCCCGGCGAGCATTTGCAGCGCCTGCACCGGCCGACCCAGCGTTGCAAGACAGCTGGCGATGCTGCTGTCGCGGATCGCCCCCGCCTGATCGGGCGGATCCGGAAACCCCACCAGCGGCGCCTCCGCGATCGCAAGCGCCTCGAGGAGGTTCCCCTGCTCTTGCTCGAGGCCGAGGCGGATGCTCTGCACGAACGCAACATCGATCGCGTCGCCGTCCACCGTCACCAGCTCCGCCGCGCGCTGCAGCATCGGGGCAACTTCGGCGGCGGGCCGCGCGAGAATCGCCGGATTCTGATCGACCGCGATCAGGTCGGCGCGGACTGCCGCAGAGATGTTCTCGTCGGTCACCAGGTGTTCGGGAAGCGGCGTCGGGTAGGGCTCGCCGGTATGCATCAGCCAGGCGCGCCTCATCCCCAGCTGGATCTGCGCTTCCAGCCTTAGCGGGAGGTCGTGGTCGGCGACGTAGTCCTCGCCGAGAGCGCGCGCGTCCTGTACCCGCCCTGACCAGCCGAGCATCTGTACGGCCATGGCCAGGAACCCGGGCCTCCTTGGATCGTCGTCGGCGAGCAGCTCCACGATTCGCACCGCGAGATCGGCGGCCGTCGAAGGTGAGGTGCCAAACAGTTCGCCGACGGCGCGGCCCAACGTCTCGATCGCGCTGTCATCCCCCGGGACGGCGGCGATCGCGACGTGAGTCGCGATCCGGAGTACGGGGGCGCCGTGCGCGGCCAGCGCGGCGGCCGCGTCACGATGCAACGCCGACCGCAGCGGCGCAGGCACGTCGTTGTAGACGGCCTGTCGGAAGAGATCGTGTCGGAACGCCAGCTGTTCACCGTCTTCGATCAGCACATCGGCGGCGAGTGCCTCACCCAGCGGTATAAGCAGCTCGCTCGTCTGCTGCCCGGTGATCGTGGCAAGTTCGATGACCGAGAACCTCTGGCCCAGCACGGCGGCCACCTTGATCAGCCGCCGGGCTTGCGCCGACAACGAGCGGAGGTGGTCGACGACGACCGAGGCCAGCGAGCGGGCGATCTGCAGGTCCCCGTCGGTGAGCGGCGCCTCGTCGCGGCCGATGGCATCCGACTGGCGCACGATCTCGACTATGTACAGCGGATTGCCTTCAGCCCGGGCGACCAGCCGGCCCACGTTCGAGTTCGGGCGGCGGCCGAGCAGGTCCTGCGCGAGTCCCGCGCAAGCATCCGCGCTCAGCGGACCAAGCGGGAGGCGCACGATCCCCTGAGCGCTGACCCGCTCGAGGAGCGCGTCCATCTGAGCGGACGACGGAAACAGCCGGGGGCCGAGCAACCACACGATGGGATAGGAGAACAGCTGCACCGTGAGGGAGCCGACCGCCAGCAGCGTCGACGGGTCGGCCCAGTGGAGGTCGTCGATCACGATCAGCAGCGGCTGCTCGCGGGCGGCCCGTTCGAGTGCTATCCGGATTCGCTCGAGCACCTCGAGTCGGCCGTCGAGCAATCCGCTCAACGACATCAGCTCGTCCCGGCTCACGATCATCGGGTTGGTCGATGTCAGCGCGCCGAGCAACGGACCCCAGGGGGTTATCTGATCAAGCTCATCGGCGACGCCGGCCGCCACCGCGAGACCACGCCCGGCGGCAACGTCCGCGGCCTCGACAAGGACGCGGCTCTTGCCGATCCCCGGAGGGCCTTCGATCAGCGCCAATCCGCCCTCGCCTGTCTCGGCGGAGAGGATCAATCGCTCGAGCTGGGCGAGCTCAGCCTCGCGCCCGCGGAGCGGCCCCACGCGTACATGCGCGCTTGTCGCAGTCCCCCGACTGGATCGCCTGGTCATGGACGTTCACGGCCCGCGTGGCTCCCGGAAGCTTAAACGCTAACCCGAAGGTCAACGCTCAGTCGCTCTCCAAGGACGCCTCACTCGGAACCGATCGGGGCGTGCGTCTTCATGGTGCCTTAAGGTGACGATGGGATCGCTGGCGATTTAATGCTCGGGTGGGAAGGAGGAAGCGCACCCGTCCGCTGAGCTGCGCCGCCCTCGCACTCGGCGCGTTGCTGCTCGTAATTGCGATCACGGCGTGCGGGAGCAACCGTCACAATTCCGCGCAGGAGACGATCACGCGCGCGGCGAGCCGGCCGGTCGTGGGTTACTCGGTCGAGCGGGGCGCGCTGGTCACGATGCGCCAGTACTCGCCCGAGAGCCTGTTGTGGCAAACGGTCTCGGTCAGGGCGGACGGCTCGGCCCTGCTGACCACGCTCATCGGCGAGATCTCGGGGGCGATCCGCAAGCCGTTTCGGCTGCCCCCGGACCAGACGGCCCGCCTCCGGCGACTCGTTGCCGCCGCACGGCCGGTGGCGCGGCCGGCGAGCGGCGATCCGCGCGCCGAGCTCTACACGCTGCACATCTCAGGGATGCCGTCGGCCAACATCCAGGGGCGAATGCCCAAGCCGCTCGCCGCGCTCGTCCACTTTCTGAGCGGTCTGATGCTGTCCCAGTGCTGCTGACGGCTCGGGCGAGCACGGCGCTGGAAGAATCCACGCGACGCGCGCGTCTAGTGCCCAGGAACAGACCAGTCAGCCCGCACCAGCGTGAGACTCGCCGGCCACGACTGACGCAGCGCCGACGATCTAAAGAGAGGAACGACTATGAGTACTGCACCACAGCTCAAGACGTACGTGATTCGACGGCAAGCTGGGTGGGGATCGCCGGAGGAGCTGCAGGCGGCCGCCACGCGCTCCGCGAACGTAGGCGACGACGAGATGTCGGCTGACATCCGCTGGATCCGCTCCTACGTCGTCGTCGAGCCAGACGGCAGGCTAGGGACCGTCTGCATCTACCAGGCGTCGAGCCCCGAGAAGATCCGCGAGCACGCGTCGCGCGCGGGCCTCCCGGCCGACGAGATCATCGAGATCGCCGACACGGTGGTCGTGCGACCGGACCCGGAGGGGGTCGAAGCCAGGTAGCCGGTGAGGGACCTTTGCGACCGGACCCCGGGCCGGTCGAAGCCTAGAGGAAGAACTTGATCACCCACGTCGTAAGCGAGGCGATCGTGTTCAGCGGGCTGTAGTTTGCTCGCTTGGCAGTTGCGTGGCGCGGAAGTAGCGCCGTGTATCGCGGAACAGACTCCGCGTGATGAGCGCGTTGATCGGATCTCCGGGCCGCGCCGCCGGCGGCGATTCGTTTGTAACCGTCCAGGTGAACCGGCAGCTTAAGGGAGACAATTCCTCGACGAGGTAATCCTCAGCGAACCGGCGGAACAGGGGAAGCGTCGCCTCGCTGACGTAAAACGACTTGCGCCTACCCTCCTCCCAGCGAAAGTAGATTTCCCTAAGGGCCAACGCGCCACCGGGGGTCCTGGCCGTACGCGTTGTCCCCTCGCCGAATGGCCGTGGCGACGTCCAGGTCACACCGGAAAGCGCACGGCACCACCTCAACGCATCGTCGGACGTCAGCGCCGCCCAGACGCGGTCGGCGGGCTGCGGGATCTCAAACATGGCGAGCTGCCGGTGCGGCCCCCAGCGCAGGAAATCTTCGTCGCAAGCCTCGAGCTTGAACCACGGACGCCGCATCGGATCTCGCAACGCTATCGCAGCGCCGCCCGCTGACGCGCGATCTCATGGATCGGTTCGGAAGTCCGTGTCGTCGAAGATCCCGCGAGCTCCGACGCGCGGACCCAAAGAACCTGGGGTGCGCAAAGGGATGGGGGCCAGACCCCATAGGCGGGGGACCTCCCGATTCTTACGGCGGGCTATATCTCGCCTGCTGAAGGGGTCTCGATGGCAGTGACCGTAGGTAGGCCTTCGAGAAGGGGGACTGAGACGTTCAATGCCCATAACCTCGACGGGTTCACCGAGGTGCTCGCGGACCATGTCGTCTTCTGAGCGCCAGGCGGTGAGCGGTGAGGAAAGTCGGCCTGCCGGTTCGATGGCAGCTGGTTTGTGGCCTTCCCCCGACGGCCACGTCGAGGTCCACACAGCCTCATCGTGGCACCCTGCCGCGGCGGCGTGAGCCCACTCGAGCCCGGGTCGCTGTCGTCGGTCAGGGCACCTCCGATCACCGGCACCGACTCGTGAGGACACTCGAACCAATCACACGAAGGAGGGGTAATGGGGATGAACATGCGTGGGTCTCGGCGGCGCACCGCCGCCGTGGCGAGTGTGATCGCCGCCTTGGCCGCAGCTGGATCCGCATCGGCGGCGTTTCAGGCGCTGCCGCCGGGCGATCAGGTCAACAACGACTCGGCGGCCGGGATCAACCCGAACCTGCCGGTTAACACCGAGGACCCGGCGAACTCGGACGTCGTCGGCGGCTCTCTCGTCGCAACCAAGCCGTTGGTGCCTTGGGCGATCTTCCGCCAAACCGAGCCTTCGGGCAACAAGGACCAAATATTCAGCCGCTCGTTTGCGGTGCCGGCCGCAAAGCCGCTCGGGCCGGGCGCCTGGACGACTCGCGGCAACGGCACCGTCGGCGGGCGGTCCAGCGCGAGCCCAACGTTCCTCGGCTCGTTGAACTTCGACCAGGGCCAGGACGGCGAGGCGCCTTCGATCGACTTCGCTGGCAAGGGCCGGACAGTTCCGTGGGCGAGCTGGTACGAGAGCACGTCAGGAACCAACTTCGGCAGCGACAACATCTTCGCCAGCAAGTTCGACAACACCGGCGACGCCAACCAGGGCAAATGGATTTTCGCCGGGCAGGGCAGGGGCAACGGCGGAAGCGGCCCTGAGGTTCCGTCACTGAACATCCACACCAACCGCGACGCGGTCAATCCAGTCGTCCAGGGCGGCGCGACCACCGCCAACGCTGATCCGGTGCCGTGGGTGACCTGGCAGGAGATCGACGGCAGCGACACGGGCCCCCAGCAGATCTTCACAAGCAAGGCCGTGAAGCCCACAAGCGGAACGACATGCCCGAACGACGGGGCTGTTCCGATCAAGCCCCCGACCAGTACGGGAGCGAACGGCGGACTCTGCTTCCAGCAGGTCGGAGTCGAGCGGGTTGCCTCCGGCGCAGGAACTGTCCCCTCCTCGACGACCGACCCGTCGATGAACGTCGACCCGACGCGTGACGGAATCGAGCCCGACATGGCCTTCACGGGCGCCAACGACACCGTACCTTGGGTCGTGTGGTACGAGGTCAGCGACAACGCCCCGACCGCGCACCCTAGCGGGATCGGACTACGCAACAACGAGATGGTGTTCGCGGCGAAGGCGACGGTGCCGAGCGTGACGACACCTCCGACAGGAACAGTCGATGGCGGCTTCAACTGGGTAGCGGTCGGAAGGACCGGAACTCCAGGGACCGGCGTGCTTGACGCATCGTCACCGCCCCACCACTTCGGACCGTGTGCAGCGGATCAGAACGCCGAGGCGAGCTGCTCGATCAACAACGATCCCACCAAGGACGCCGAGGATCCGCGAGTCGCGGCAGGCACGATGACCCCCGGCAACCCCACTGTCCCATGGATCGTATGGGACGAGGGCAGCGCGGGGACTCCGAACGACAACGATGTCTTCGTGGCCCGGCTTGTCGGCGCCGGCGGGGCGGCGCGGTTCGTAATCGCCAACAATGGTCAGCCGATCGGTACCGGCGACCGCGCTGACATCACGTTCTCAGGCAACACGCCCTACGTCACCTGGCACCACAACGGGTCGGTTGTGACCGGACACTTCAGCACCCCTGACACGTTCGCCAAGGACAATGCTCCCCTCGGCACGGGCACACCTGACACGGTTCGTGCCCCGATCTCCTCGGGATGCATCGCCAATCCGTTCAGCGACGACGGCGCTGCGTGCCAGGCAAACGCGGTCGGAACGCCGTTCTTGCTGTTCACCGACGGGAACTCGAAGCTGTTCGCCGACGCCTACCAGGCCGACAATCAGCTGACCGGACCGGCCACGAACGTCACTGCATCGACCGCGACGCTAAATGGCTCGGTCAATCCTGAGGGAGCGGCGGTGAACGTCTCGTTCCAGTTCGGCAAGGACATCAACTACGGCAGCCGCACGCCCACGCAGAAGATCGGCGTGAGCAAATCGGCGACTGCATTCAGCGCAAATCTGAGCGGACTCGCGCCAGGGACCACGATCCACTATAGGGCCGTGATCACCAGCGACTTCGCTCCGCCAGTGGTCGGCGTCGATCAGCAGTTCACGACGGCGTCACCACCACCTGGTAACGGCCATACGTCGGTCGGCCACGCCAGGGTGAGCGGCACGTCGGCCTTCGTCCGGGTGTCGTGCAGGGGAGCCGCAGGAGCCATCTGCAAGCTCTCGTTCCGGATGACGGTGACCGTTAAGCATCGCGGCCACAAGATCATCGCGATCACGGCCCACAAGAAGCCGAAGATCCGCAAGGTCGTGGTCACGGTCGGCTCCGCACCCAGAGTGACACTCACGGCCGGGCAGTCGAAGATCGTGAAGGTCTCCCTGAATGGCCTCGGTAAGCGCCTGCGCGCGAGCCGCCACACGTTGAAGGTGACACTCGATGTCACGCAGATCCTCAGTAGTCGGACCTCGCGGACGTTCTCGCAGACCGTCAAGTTCAAGGCACCGAAGCACAAGAAGCACCACGGCTAATCCAAGGCGAACCGGAGCCCGGGCCGCGTCCGCAACGGGCGGGGCCCGGGTTTGTCGCCGTTCACCTCACATGCCCTGTCCGGAGCGGTATGTGGCGGTCATCATCTTCTCCAACGCCGCGTCCTTGCCCGGCTCGCCTTGACCTGCACGGCGCATGTCATCGCCGGGATTACTTTGCCGGCCCCGGTTCCGTCGAAACTGACGAGCGAGCTTGGCCCACAGCGATTGGTGTCCATCGGGGCGATCCACCCGTGAGACGCTATCCGATGGCGCCGATGCTAGTGCTCCCAGGCCGTGGGCCCGCCTGTCGGGGGGACGTTAGTGGTAGCGGTCGAAGTCGGCCGGCCACGGCAGCGGGAACAGGTGCCGGTAGGGCCGTGCGGCCGCGATCACGCCGGCAAAGGATGACCGGTGCGCCAGCGCCCGGTAGTAGCGCGTGAGCTGCGGGTGCATACCCTCGCTCCACGGGTGAATCGCCAGGGCGTAGAACAGGGCAGGAGCGGCGGCGCAGTCGGCGATCGTGAACGTGTCGCCGGCTAGGAACTCGTGCTCGGTGAGCTGCGTCTCGAGCATGCCGTAGATCATGTCGAGCCGGCCCTGCGCCCTGACGACGGCGCGCTCGTCGAAGCGCTCCTCGACCGTGTCGAACACGATCGCTTGGACGGCGTCGGAGATGTACTGGTCGCAGAGGCGGTCCCACTTGCGGGCTTCAAGCGAGGGCACCAGCTGCGCGCCGGCGACGTGCTCGATGATGATCGAGGTCTCGCCGATGATCTGGTCGCCGTCGCGTAGCACCGGGATCGATGCTGGCGGCCACAGCTTCGCGAGCTCTGCGCGGTCGAAGTCACGCTGCTCCTCGAGGGTGTCGAAGGCCACACCCTGCTCGTTGAGCGCGACCAGCACCTTTTGGCAATAGAGCGCGAAGGGGTGCTCGTAGAGCGTGAGCATCGGTCAGTCCTCCTCGCCGGCGCTGTGCATCAGCGCGCGGATCTCCATGCCCCACCGCTGGGCGTCGGGCCAGCGCGCGGCTATCTCCTCGGCGCGGTCCGGCGTGGCGACGTCGACGATGCAGTAGCCGGCGAGCGCCTCCTTGGCCTCCAGAAACGGCCCGTCGGTGACCGTGACGACGCCGTCGCGCACCCGCGTCGACCGCGCCTGGGAGGCGTCGGCCAGGCCCTCGCCGCCGACCCACTCGCCGGTGGCCGACAACTCCTCGACGATGTCGCCGGCGGCGTGCATCAAGACGTCCTTGTCCTCCTGGGAGAGACCGTTCCAGGCTTCGGTGTTCTGGTAGATCAGCAGGATGTAGCGCATCGACACGCTCCTCGTGGTCGGGGGGGTTCACCCTGTGGTCGGAGCCGTCGGCGGGTTCTCGACATCAACGCGTAGCCGGTCGGCCTGGCCACGCAGGTAGCGCTGCTCGGGGATGCTCGTGGTACGGCGGGCGGCATCCTCGTACCCGTCCACCGCGACCTCCGTGTCGCCGGCCATTTCGTGCAGATGGGCGCGGACCGACGCGAGCCGGTGCTGCGACGCGAGGCGGCGGTCGCCGGACAGGGCGTCGAGGTCGGCCAGTCCGGCGCGCGGGCCATCGACCATCGCGACTGCGACGGCCCGGTTGAGCGTGACGACCGGGCTCGGCGCCAGCGCGTGCAGCAGGTCGTAGAGCTCGAGAACCTGCGGCCAGTCGGTATCGAGAGCGGTCGGAGCCTCGGCGTGGACGGCTGCGATCGCCGCCTGAAGCTGGTAGGGGCCAAGCGGCGCGCGCGATAGCGTCTCCTGGATCAGCCACACGCCCTCCTCCAGCAGCGCACCGTCCCAGCCGAGGCGATCCTGCTCCGCCAGCGGGATGAGCGTGCCGTCAGGACTCTCGCGCGCACCGCTCCGCGCCTGGGTGAGCAGCATCAACGCCAGTAGCCCGGCGACCTCGCCGTCCCCGGGGAGCAGCGCGTGCACCATCCGCGTCAGGCGGATCGCCTCCCCCGCGAGCTCGCGGCGCTGCAGCTGCTCGCCGGACGTCGCGGTGTAGCCCTCGTTGAACATCAGATAGAGCACGTGCAGCACGACGCCCAGACGCGCGGCGCGCTGATCGTCGGACGGCAGTTCGAAGCGGCCGCCAGCATCGGCGATCGTCGTCTTCGCTCGGCTGATGCGCTGAGCCATCGTCGCCTCGGGCACGAGGAACGCGGCGGCGATCTGGGCGCTCGTCAGACCACCGACCGCCCGCAGCGTCAGCGCCAGCTGCGATGGCGGCGAAAGCGCCGGGTGGCAGCACATGAACAGCACGGTCAGCGTGTCGTCCTCGTCGGGAACGTCGGCGCCGGGCGGTGGCTCCTGGGTCACCGCGACCTCCTCGCGCCGGCTCCGCGACGCCTCGGCGCGTAGCCCGTCGATCAGCCGCCGGTTGGCGACCGCGATCAGCCAGCCGCGCGGATTCACCGGCACGCCCTCAACCGGCCACTGCTGCGCGGCCGCGATCAGCGCTTCCTGGGTGGCGTCCTCAGCGAGGTCAAAGCGGCCGTAACGCCGGGCGACGGCGGCGAGGACCTCGGGTGCGAGCTCCTGCAGGAGCCGCTCGCTCACGGCGCCGGCTCAGCGGCGTAGACCATCGTCCGAGTCGCGATCACATCCAATCTCTTCCCGTCGATCGTGAACGAAACCCGGCAGCGATTCTAGCCCGCGGGGCGCAGTCCGCAGCACGATCCACTCGCCCGTGGGCCCACGGCACCACTTTGGCAAACCGGCCCCTTTCCAGCCCCTCCGTGATTGCCCCCGGCAGGACTCGAACCTGCGACCATCGGATTAGAAGTTGTAAGCGTTCAGTCGTCGGGGCCTGGGGCAGGGATTCCTGCTTTGTGCAGCGAATCTTGCGGTCATGGATCGGTCAGAGGCGGAGGCGATCTATGACGCGGGTCGTGAGACGTGTGTCCAGTTCATTGTTGATCTTGCCGCTCGCGTAGAGGCGTTGGAGGAGCGGTTGAGTCGGTTGGAGGCGCAGGCGCGCCAGGACTCGCGGACAACGTCAAGGCCGCCTTCCTTGGATCCGCCGAAGACGCGTGCGCAGCGCCGGGCGCAGGCGCGCGCGAAGGCGAAGGAGTTGATGCGACGGGAGGGCGAGCAGCGCAAGGCTGGCGGGCAGAGCGGGCACCAAGGCGCAGGGCGTGAGCTGCGGCCCGAGGATCAGATTGACGAGATCGTCGATCACTACCCCGAGGGGTGTGGCGGGTGCGGTCGCGCGTTCACCCGCGAGGAGCGGCGGCCGAGGCGACAGTTCGGCCGTCATCAGATCGCGGAGTTGCCGCCGATCAGCGTGCGCTGGACCGAGCATCGCACGCATCAGTTGCGCTGCCCGGAGTGTCGCGCGCGGACGAGCGCCCGGTTGCCCGATGGGATCGGTGGCTGCGCGTTCGGGCCGAGGTTGCAGGCGGCGGTCGTGACGTTGACCGCCCGGTACCGTGTCTCTCGCCGCGGGATCTGCGAGCTCGTGCGTGACCTGTTCGGCGTCGCGTTGTCGACCGGCAGCGCGGACGCGATTTGCCAGCGGGCCTCAGACGCTTTGGCCGGCCCGCATCTGCAGTTGCAGGACCAGATACTGGATCAGAGCGCGGTGCATGTCGATGAAACCGGCTGGCGAACCCGCGGGGAGGGCCGCGCGTTGTGGACCGCGACCACGCCGGACGCGGCGTTCTTTCAGATCGCCGAGCACTGCAACCGCGAGCAGTTCAACGCGCTGATCGGCACCACATATCCCGGGATCGTGATCTCCGACCGCTGGAACGGCTACAGCCATCTTCACCCCGACCAGCGACAGGTGTGCTGGTCGCATCTGCAGCGCGACTTCCGGCGACACGCCGACGGGCTGGGCGAGCAGAAGACCTTCGGCGAGAAGGGTGTCCCGCTCACCAAGCAGGTGTTCGTCGCCTGGCGCTCCTACCAGCACGAGCACCACGACCGCGAGCGACTCCAGGCCGAGATCACCCCGATCCAGACCGAGCTGCGAGAGCTGCTCGAGAACGCCTCACCGAAGAAGTCCCGCAATCGCTGGCACCGCCAGTTCGCGAACAACCTGCTCAAGGTCTGGCCCGCGCTCTGGACCTTCACCCGGATCGACGGGATCGAACCGACCAACAACCCCGCTGAGCGCGCGCTCCGCGGACCCGTGATCCACCGAAAACTCTCGCTCGGCACCCAAAGCCAGACCGGCGAGCGATTCGCCGAACGTGCGCTCTCGGCCGCCACGACCTGCCGCCTCCAACACCGCTCACTATTCACCTACCTAAGCGAACTACTCGCCGGGCACGCCCGCGGCGATCCATTCCCCGCGCTCACCTGAGCGGCCCGAGGGACTGAACGGTTACTAGAAGTTCCTCATTTGCAGGTATTTTGTGGCAGGGTTCGGGACAGATTGGGGACACGTTTGGAGCCCAAGTCGTGCGTCCTCGGCGACGTGTCGCACCCGGACCAACTGAACCTCGTCGAAAGTGCGTGCCCATGGTCGGCCCAGAGCAGGCGTCGCCCACGATCGTCTGACTGCCCCTGTTAGACCAAAGCGGAAGTCTCCCAATTGGCGAGGAGCGGTACCAACCAGCGCTTGGATTCTGCGCCCTGGTTTGACGTCGGCACGGGCATCCGGGCTCGAGGCTTCCGTTGGCAGTTGGCGGATCGGAAGCGGTCGTTCTTGATGAGCTCCGCAGCGGCGGGGATGCGGCGGTCTTGGCCGTGAGCGCGCGGGACTGACCGGTAGCGGTTCCGGCGCCTCGTCCGGGCGCGGGTGGCGGCAGCGCCGTGCGTGCGCCAGGGGTGCAGTGTGGGCGTCGTCCGCGAGCGTGTGGGCGCCGTTAGGGCGAGGTGTCGCAGGCGCGGCGTCGTCGCCAGGCTGCTGGTTCCGAGGTGGGTAGTACCTGAGAGGGATCCCGCGTCTGACCTTGTGGGAGGCGGTCCGCGAGCTGGGGGAGTACGTTCGATGTGTGAGCCGAGGCGAACATCTCGCCCGCACGTACTGGTTCGATCTGCTGATCGCGCTGCTGGCGATCGCGGCGATGGTTGACGTGGTGCTCGCACGCGGCTCGTCCGGAGCTCCGACAACGACGCTGTGGTTTTGCCTTCCCGCGCTCGCGATCCTGGTGCTACCGGTGTTCGCGCGGCGATGGTTTCCGTTTGCCGGACCGGCGGCGTACTGGCTTTTGGCCGTGGGAATCTCGTTCGTCGACCCGCTGCTGATCCCGTACCCCGAGTCCCTCTTCCCGATGCAGCTGGCGGTCGCATTCCTGCTTGGGAACCTTCGGGACGTCCGGCGGGCTGTCCTCGGACTGGCGATCGTGGTCGGCGCTGTGGCGACCGTCGTCTACAAGATCCCCGGGCACTCGGTCGCCCAGCTCGTCTTCATTCCCGTCGACTTCGCCGTCGCGTGGCTTGCAGGCTTTGCCGTCCGCGCGCGGGCCGAGCAGGCCGAGGTGGCGGAGTCACGTGCGACACAGGCCGAGCACGCCGTGTTCGAGGAGCGCGTGCGGATCGCGCGCGAGCTGCATGACGTCGTCGCCCACTACGTGAGCATGATGGGCGTCCAGGCCGGCGCTGCCCGGGTGGTGATCGACCGTGACCGTGTCAAGGCCAAGGAGTCGTTGACCGCGATCGAGGTCTCGAGCCGTCAGGCGGTGGGGGAGTTGCACCGCCTGCTCGGATTCCTGCGGCAGGCCGGCGACCAGGACGATCTGCTGGCTCCGCGCCCTGGCCTGAGCCAGCTTCCGCGGCTGGCGGCGAGCATGAGTGAGTCCGAGCTCGCTGTCTCGGTCAGGATCGAAGGGGAGGAACGCTCGTTGCCGCCGATGATCGGCGTGTCGGCGTACCGCATCGCGCAGGAAGCGCTGACGAACACCCTCAAGCACGCAGCGGCGTCGCGCGCCGACGTGCGCGTGCGGTACTGGCCCGACGAGCTCGAGGTCGAGATCATCGACGACGGCCGCGGCGCGACGGCGCTATCAGGGACGAGCCCGGGCGGCCTGGGGTTGATCGGCATGCGCGAGCGTGCCGCTCTGCACGGCGGCCAACTGACGGCGGGGCCGGTATCCGGCGGCGGGTTCGCCGTGCGCGTCAAGCTGCCGACCTCGGACGGTGCGCTGTGAGCATCCGTGTGCTGCTGGCCGATGATCAGGCGATGGTTCGCGCCGGCTTTCGGATGATCCTTGAGTGCGATCCGGAGATCGAGGTTGTCGGGGAGGCGGCGAACGGCGAGCAGGCCATGGCCGGCACCCGGCGCTTGCGGCCCGACATCGTGTTGATGGACATCCAGATGCCCGACGGTGACGGACTCGAGGCCACGCGGCGGATTACCGAAGACGGCGAGCTGCACAGTCGTGTGGTGATCCTGACCACGTTCGAGCGTGACGAGTACGTGTTCGAGGCGCTGCGGTCGGGCGCCAGCGGCTTCCTGCTCAAGAACGCCCCACCCGAGGAGCTCCTGCACGCGGTGCACGTCGTGTGTGCCGGCGAGGCGCTGCTCGCCCCGTCGGTCACGCGGCGCATCATCGAGCAGTTCGCACGCCGGCCGGTCAGGCCGGAGCTCGGCACGCGGCTGGACGCCTTGACGCAGCGCGAGCGCGAGGTGCTGAGGATGCTGGCGCACGGTAAGAGCAACGCCGAGCTGGCCGCCGAGCTGTTCGTCACCGAGGGCACGATCAAGACCCACGTGTCCAGCCTGCTCGCCAAGCTCGGGCTCCGCGACCGCGTGCAGGCCGTCGTCCTCGCGTACGAGAGCGGGCTGGTCACGCCCGGCGCGTAGACGCGCCTCTGTCCTTCGACAGACGCGCGAGCGGCAAAGATCTGCGCTGAGGAGGAGCGCAGACGCGCCCTGCGGGCGATGACAGGCGCAGGCGGCGGTCCCAGACTGATCCCCAGGCAACTTGCACCGACCTGGGAGCAGTGATGACCGCACCACCCATGTTCAACTTCTCCGCACTTCCGAGGCGGTCACCTCGACTCAGGCAGTTGCCTTCGCCGCCGGCGAGAACGACGGCATCCACGTCCTGCCGCTCGGGCACTCCCGCCAGGACGCAGTGACCGTCTCGGCCGACGACACGCGGGATGGCCACCGCTTCGACCTTGCTGTCGCCCGCGACCGCGCGCTAGAGGCCTTCCATCACCCATTCGCCTACGCCGCTGCCAACTCGGACGGTGCGTTGTGAGCATCCGTGTGCTGCTGGCCGATGATCAGGCGATGGTTCGCGCCGGCTTTCGGATGATCCTCGAGTCCGATCCCGAGATCGAGGTGGTCGGCGAGGCGGCGAACGGCGAGCAGGCCGCGGACAGCACCCGGCGCTTGCGGCCCGACATCGTGTTGATGGACATCCAGATGCCCGACGGTGACGGACTCGAGACGACGCGGCGGATTACCGAAGACGGCGAGCTGCACAGTCGTGTGGTGATCCTGACCACGTTCGAGCGTGACGAGTACATGTTCGAGGCGCTGCGGTCGGGCGCCAGCGGCTTCCTGCTCAAGAACGCCCCACCCGAGGAGCTCCTGCACGCGGTGCACGTCGTGTGTGCCGGCGAGGCGCTGCTCGCCCCGTCGGTCACGCGGCGCATCATCGAGCAGTTCGCACGCCGGCCGGTCAGGCCGGAGCTCGGCACGCGGCTGGACGCCTTGACGCAGCGCGAGCGCGAGGTGCTGAGGATGCTGGCGCACGGTAAGAGCAACGCCGAGCTGGCCGCCGAGCTGTTCGTCACCGAGGGCACGATCAAGACCCACGTGTCCAGCCTGCTCGCCAAGCTCGGGCTCCGCGACCGCGTGCAGGCCGTCGTCCTGGCGCACGAGAGCGGGCTGGTCACGCCCGGCGCGTAGACGCGCCTCTGTCCTTCGACAGACGCGCGAGCGGCAAAGATCTGCGCTGAGGAGGAGCGCAGACGCGCCCTGCGGGCGATGACAGGCACAGGCGGCGGTCCCAGACTGATCCCCAGGCAACTTGCACCCACCTGAGGAGCAGTGATGACCGCACTACACGCCGTACTGAAGAAGTTTCGCGCGCCCGGAAAGGCGAAGAGCCCGGGCTCGGCTGCCGTCGAGATCAGCGATCTCTCCAGTAACGGCAAGAAGACCGTCGCAAAACGCTTTGGGGGAGGCCGGATCACCGGCCTGGCCCTGATCGCCGTCCTCACGCTCGCGCTCGGCTACCTCCACTTCGCCGGCAGTTCTACGGCCGTCTCTGTGCCTGCCGGCGCGCATGCAGGCCAGCTGACCATGCACCCGTGCACCTATTCCACCGAAAAGGGCGCCTCCGCCGCGGATTGCGGGACGCTCGTGGTGCCCGAGAACCGCCATGATCCGAACTCGCGCCTGATCGCGCTGCCGGTCATAGTGATTCATGCGCATTCGGCCCATCCGGGCGCCCCGATCTTCCGCCTGCAAGGCGGCCCCGGCGTCACCAACATGGTCTTCCCGGACGCGAGCCGTTTCACCGCCAACCACGACGTCGTGCTCGTCGGCTACCGCGGCGTCGACGGCTCCGTCCGGCTCGACTGCCCGGAGGTGAGCTCGGCAATGGAGGGCTCGGGTGACCTCCTCAGCGAGCAGTCGTACCGCGCCGTCGCCGCGGCGTACCGGTCGTGCGCCGACCGGCTTCGCAGCGATGGTGTCGATCTCGCCGGCTATTCGATCCCCGAAGAAGTCGGCGACCTCGAGGCGGCCCGCCGCGCCCTCGGCTACCACCAGATCGACCTGGTGAGCGAAAGCGCGGGCACCCGGGTCGCGATGATCTATGCGTGGCGCTACCCGAAGAGCATCCATCGCTCGGTGATGATCGGCGTCAATCCACCCGGCAACTTCATCTGGGACCCAAAGACGACCAACGAGCAGATCCAGCGCTATTCCGCGCTCTGCGCCCAGGCGGCGAGCTGTCGTAGCCGGACGCCGGATCTCGCCGCGTCGGTGAAGTCCTCGTTCGCTCACGTTCCCAGTCACTGGCTGCTCCTGCCGATCGAGAAGGGCGACTTCAAAGCCGCCGCGTTCTTCGGCCTGATCAACGAGACCTCCGCCGGCGGCAACTCGATCGCCGCGCCACTAACGATCAACTCACTCCTCTCCGCCGACAAGGGCGACGCAAGCGGCGCGTGGTTCCTGTCCGTGTTGGCACGGCTCACCTTTCCGAGCTCGTTTGTCTGGGGCGACCTGGCGGCGATCGGCCGCAGCGACGCCACCTACGCGAAGCACTTCTACGCGTCGGGAGCAAACCGTGGATCGCTGATCAGTGCTGCCGGCAACGACCTTATCTGGGCCGGCGGCCTCCTCCTCAACGCCTGGCCGGCGAACCCGGACGAGAACGAGTACACCCACGTGCAAAACTCGAACGTTCCGACGTTGCTGATCGGCGGCAACCTCGACTTCGCAACGCCGCCCGAGAATGCGACCAGCGAGCTCCTGCCTCACCTCGCGAACGGCCGTGAGGTCGTGCTCTCGAACCTCGGCCACTCCGACGACTTCTGGCCCTACGAACCGGCAGCCGGGACCCGTCTGATCAACACCTACCTCGACACCGGCAAGGTCGACACGTCCCTCTACACCCGCAACAAGGTCGACTTCAGCCCCAGCTCCAGCCAAGGCGCCTACGCCGAAGACGGCCTCGGCGCGATGGTGGGCTTAGGACTCCTCACGATCCTGTCACTGCTACTGATGTGGCGCCGGGCGCGCAAGCGCGGCGGCTTCGGGCGCAAGGCGAGCGCGATTCTGCGCTCCGTCTACCTGCTGGTGCTCGGCCTCGGCGGATGGTTCATCGGCCTGATCATCGTGCTGGTGGCTTTGCCGACAGTGCCCCTCAACAGCGAACTCATGGCTGTTCTCTCCATCGGCACGCCGATCGGCCTCGGCACCTACTGGGCCTGGGTCAACCGCGAGCGGCCGGCCAGGGCCACGAGGATCGGCATCTGGGTCGCGCTGACGGGCGCCCTCGTCGGCGCGCTGCTGGGGTTCAACGCAACATCCGGGATCATGGCGGTCATCACCACGATCATCGGAGCAGGTTGCGGTGCGAACCTCGGCCTGATCGCCCTCGACGTCGCACGAATCGGCGAGCCGCCGGAGACCGTTCCGGGCGAACGGCCGGAGACCGTTCCGCCCATCGCCATTCCAGCGGTCGAACACTGACCCCCGGAATCCGTTCGCGCAGAGCATGTGGCGGTGTGCTGGTTGCCGCCACATGCTCTGCTGACGTACGTTCGCGCTCGGTGGTCTGAACGACGTCATCAAGTTACGGTGGCGAACACTGCGTTGATGAGGTAATCGGGGTTGTCATGGCCGTCATGATCTGCTCATGGCGGCCCCGTGTCGTCGGCCCGAGGGTTGGACAACGGGTTGATCTTAGGCCTCAACGCGCGGGTTGACCGCGTCCAGGGTCAGCGGTCCGCAGCACGATGCGGACCTCGTTCGTCAGATACGTCTCGCCAACGCCGCGTCACACCTCGTTTCGAAAGGAACGCGCCATTGTCGGCGCGGCTCGCGGACGCTCCGCCTCCGCGATTCCGGATCTGGAACTGATCCATCCCGGCGTCAGCGACCTCAACCGGGAGACCCCGTTTGGCAACAGCACGCGCATCCTCAGCGTCGTCGTCGCGCACCTGCACTGCGCGCCAAACCAGCAGACACCAGCACCGCTGCCGGATCGGTCTACGACGAGCAGCGGGCTCCGAGACCCGAGAGGCCGCCTCCGGCCGCGCGTGCTAGCAACGGATCGGGATAACGGCAAGCAGGTCACGCCCGAGTAGCAGAAGCCGACGAAGCCTGCCGCTGCCGCGGCTAGACCTCAGCGACAGTCCTCCCTCGTTCCGGCCTCAGTCCAGCCGCCGAAGCCAGGGGCGAGAGCTAGGTCAAGTTGACGCGTTGGATGGGGCAGATTAAAGTTGGCTTGGAGGCTGGCGCTGCGCGGCCTGTTACAAGCTTTCCGCGCACGGGAAGGAGGGGTCATGAAGGGGCTCCATGAGTGGCGGCAGCAGTTCCGCGACAGGCGCGAAGCTCGCCGAAAGCGCTGGATCGAAAAGCAAGCCGCGAAGACCGAAAGCGGCGAGCCGAGTCGGTCCGGCGCTAGGGAACGGACAATGGCGGACGGTTTACGCGTTCGCGGGCGGTGAGGGACCCATAAGGGCTGCAGGACGCCTCACAGGATCGCTGCGGACCCGCGTTCGGCCAGGCCCCCCCAAGCATTGGCTTCTCCAATCTCAATCTCCTCAACATCTGCGCAAAGGACGTCCACCGGCGTGAAGGCGGCGCGGCTCCCCCGGCTCGCCCACCCTGGCCGAATCCTCATCGACTCAGGCAAGAAATCCACCTCGACCTCGGCTCCTGCCGGGATGCCCAGCCCATGCCCTCCGAGCACCCGGCAGTCCGTCACCTGGGCGATTGGGAGACGCGCCGGATCGGCGGGACCTGACCACCCGACCGGCGGCTCCGTCGGGATGGGACGAGCGTCGACATCGGTCTTCGACTTGCCGATCCACGCTCGCGAATACCCGTTGTAGTAACGAGCCTTTCCCGGATTCGCCAGGTCCGGGTACCAGTTCGACGGCACCCAGGGCTCAAGCGCCGGATCCTTCCAGCCGCATTCGGCACAGGGAACTTCGCCAGTTGAACCCTCGGGCGTTGCAACGCGGGCAACGGTCGGCCACCCGCAAAGCCTAATGACGCCGCCTGCCACAGCCAAGGCGAGAGGACGGCCTACTGTGGATCGGGGTTTGCCGCAACGCTCGGAGGGACTGCCGCAAAGATCGAAAGGCAGTCGCCCGAGGAAGTGGGTACGGGGGCCAATGGGTAGCGGCCCCCGTCTCGAAGACTTATTGTGCAGACCCAGGCTCCGACGCGTCGATTGCCATCGCGAGCGTCTCAGCGGCGACCGCCAGCCGGCGGAGCGGTGCGACCAGGTGCGCGTCGCCGTCCTTCGCCAGCGCAGCGGCCGCCTCTAGGGCACGGCCGAACTCGCTGCGGGCGATCGCCACTTCATCGTGGATCGCGCTCGCGACCAGGTCGGGCCGGGTGTAACGAAATTCCAGATGGGGCTTTCCGCTTCCGACTTCCAAGGCGTTAGATTGGTTTGGGGGAGAGGAGGCCAAGACTGTTGACTCGTAGGCTCGGAGATGTCGGAGCTATTTAGGCGCGTTTGGGATGTGGATCGGCGGTCGGTCCGAGTCGCGCTCGTTGCAGGTGCGATCGCGACTTTGGCAGCGCTCATCGGGAGGTTGGTTGCGAGGACCGCGGCAGCGTCTGGCACCCACGACGTAACGCTAGCCGACCCCTCTGCTCTCAGCGCCGGTCGCGCCGAGCTCGTGCAAGCGTTGGCAGCGCTGCGCAGCTCACCGCCCCGGTTACCCCCCCACTGAGTCAGCGGCCGAATAACTGCCCAAGTAACCGAATGTGGTACTTCAAACGTTCGCCCTCGTGCCGGCCCAACCGCTGCATCGGGCTAGATCGAGCGCTGTCGAGATTCGATCATTCCGACAGTCCGCCCCGCACAGGGCTATCGCCATAATCCGCGGCATGCGCGTCTCTGTGCGTCCGGGATACCTCCATCGTTCACGTCGCCGGTTGGAGAACTACCGTCGAAGAGCTTGGCGCTCGGCGCGTGACTGGTTCTCCTCGGCGCTCAGCAACGGTCCGTGGGCCTAATGAGCCCGATCCGGCGCTGACTGCTCAGCGCGGCTCGGTTTGGCAGCCGAGGCGCCGACTGCTCGGTCTCGATCAAACTGGCAGCGACGCGTGCCAGCCCGGGCGGCTCACCATGCGATAGGTCCCCAGCTGTGTTTCGGAAATCGCCGCCGGTCGCTCAGGTGCCCGTTGGCGACTGTCGCTTCCCACAGCACGGGTGGGCTGTGGCCTACAAGGTACATGAGGTGGGTGCCCGTCGGGTCAAACGCGAGCGGCAGGGAGTCGCGGATCGTGAGCACGCGGGTAGTGGTGCCGGTCTGAGAGATCTGCTCGACACGGGTGCTGTCGCCATAGCTGTCTGTGGCGAGCAGCAGTGAGGACGGGGACGCCTGGCTCCCGGATAGCGCGATCGCGGGGTTTAGTGCCATCCCGCCGAGATGGACGCAGTCGGCGCTCAACGGGGCAGGTGGGGCGGGGACGTGCACGAACACCACGACCGCGTGAGCGTCGGTGGTTCCGCACCAGCGCGCCGGCGAGGGCGGGCGTCCCACGAGATCCCAGGCCGGTGCTGATGGGATGATCGCGACGTCCGAACCGTCCGCGAGCCAGCTGATCGTGGCGTCGAGCAGGTCCGCCGCCTGGCCGAGCTGGGTCACGAGGCCGATCGTGCGCGTTTGGCCCGTTGCCAGGTCACGGACGGCCAATCCGCGCGGAAACGTGGCGTAGGCGAGCTGAGTTCCGTCGTCGCTGACGGCCGGCTGCGCACCGTCGGCGACGAACGTCTGCCGACCGGTCGCGACGTCAAGGCGCATGAGCCGGAGGTAGAACCGCCGCCTGGCATGCCTCGGAATCAGCGTGAAGTACACCGCGCCGCCGTCGGGCGCGAACGCAAGACCGTTGTTCGTGAACGACAACTCCGAGAACGTCGCCAGCCGCCGGGTGAGCGCGCCGGTACTCGACGAATAGAGCGCCATACCCCAGGCGAGCGGATTCCCGTGACCCTGTGCAATGGACACAAATTCGCCTGGCGGTGCCGGGACCGAGGCAGCGGTCAGCGGCGGCCCGACCGCCACGCCCAATCCGACCAGGACGGCCAGCACAGCAAAGCCTCTCCGCGCGGGCACATCGTCATCATCGCAAAACGCGTCGCTGTGAGCGGACGGTGAGCCGACCGAGACTGGCGCGTCAGATCGAGATGCTCCGACGATGCCGCGCTCTCGCTCAGGGCTACATCCGGCTGCCGGCCGCTTGCCGGATGTCGATCAATTCGGCAGGTCGACGCCCTTACTCGTGAGGACCTCGCCGGCTGACAGCTGCAGCTCGGACCTGATCGCCGACCGGTGACCGCGGCACGCTGCGAGCAGCGCCTCATGGAGGTGCGAGCCAACGGTTGCTGTTATCGGCGTGGCCAAGGTGAACTGCGGGGACGGACACGGCTAGTCCGATTTGCTCCAACGCATCAGAAGTGGAGCGGGCTCGGAGCCTGGACGGATGTGAGCTTGCCGTTCGCGCCCCTCACGAGAATCTGCGTGACTCCCGCGGCGGGCGCGACGGCAATGCCATGGACGACGGGAACCGTTCGCCTCCCGCCTCCGCGCAGGACAAAGGTGACGGTTCGATTCGTGTTCGGCGCGATCCCGTAGATGACGGTTGGACCGTGGTTAGGTTTGGCTGCGGCCCAGAGTCCGCTGGATAGCACCGTCGACAGCCGCCGCCCGCAGCCGCCCGTCAGCGAGGGACTCGCCTCGACCCGTAAGCAGATGTCGGTGAGTTCACGCACACGGCCCGAGGCCTCCGACAGCCTGATTGGCCCGGGGTCGACCCAGAACCGCAGGCCCGACTGCGTGCTGACTTCACGAACAGCGAGCGGGTTGGCGACGAGCTGCAATATCAGGAACGGCAGGGACGCGAGACTGGGATGCGAGACGCTGATCCCGGCTGCGCTCACCGGCCTCTCTGTGTCCGCAGCGAACACCGCGAAGTCGTGCACCAGCGCAGCCGGCGCGTGGTTCGGGACCTTGGCCTGCTGCCTGATGAACGACGAGCGGGCCGCCGCCTCACGCGCCACCAGGGCCGCGTGCCATGCCCGGTCGGTCGCCTCTGTGATCGTCGGTATCACCTGTCCTGAGGACCCGAACCAGGTGACCGCGCGCACCTGCTCGTTGCTGCGGGGCGGCGCCAGAGCCACGACCGTGTTGTTGCTGACCGCCGCGTCAACGGTGCCGTCGCGGAACACGATCCGGACCCGTGTGACTCCGTCGGGAACGACCTCGAGGAAATACTGCTTCTGCGTGGAGGCCTCCACGTACCAGCCCGAAGCGACCTGGGGATCGCGAAGCTCCGCTGCGGGAACCTGGGAATTGGGCGCCGACGTGCTGGCGCTATCGACGAAGACGCGCTCGCCGAGGGACGCGCTCCACAGCGGCCCGTTCTGGGCGAACTGCAGATCAGGTTCGCGCGCTTTGGTCACGAACAGAAAGATCCTCGCGCGACCGATCGTCGCGACGCGACGAGTGAGGCCCCTGACTAGTGGACCCACGTCCCCGTCGAGGAAACGCATCTCAGACGGCGAGACCGCGCGGTCCGCTGCCGTCTGCGGCCGGCGCAGGACAGCCAGCACTGCGGTCAGCTGGTTCGCTCCGGCTGAGCTGGCCGATGGCGTCGAGGAGCCACGGCCGTGACCGAGCACACCGAACACGAGCACGACCCCGACCACGACCGACACTGAGGCGATGAACGCGAACGCTCCGCCAAAATTCAATCGAGGGCGACTGCCGGAAACCCGACGCCCTCTACGGCCCAGCCGACCTACCAACCGCCGGCGCCGCTGGTAGCTACCGGCGGCACGGATCAGCTCACGCTCCAGCTCATCGGTATAGCCGCTCATGAGGCCTCTTTCTCCAACTCGGTGCGGATCGCGGCCAGGCCACGGCTGACGCGCTTTCGCGCATTCGCTTCGCTGATCTCCAACCTCGCGGCAACTTCGTCATACGAGCACTCGTCGATTACCCGAGCGCGGACGGCGTCTCGTTGCTGCAACGAGAGATGACCTAGCGCGATAGCGATACTCGGAGCTCGCTCGTCCTGAGTCGCATACAGCTCGAACTCGTGGGCGGTCAGAGCTGGTTCGCGCATTCGCAGCCGCGCTCGACCGCGCCGCTCGACCGCACCGCGCCGCTCGAACCCGGCCAGCTTGTGAAGCAAAATCCCGAACAGCCAGGTGTTGGCCGCACCATCAGGCCGCGCCCGACGGAACCGCCCGGCCACCAGGAATGCGGAGGCGAACACCTCCGCGGCCAAATCCCCCGCGTGCTCCGGGCTCCCAGTTCGGCGCGCTGCGACCCCAAGAACCCAATGAATGTGGCGGCGATAGAACACAGCGAACGCATCGAGGTCTGTCGGGGTCCGCGCGAGCAGCTCGGCGTCAGTCAGGCCCTCCAAAGGCTCACGCCGATCACGCACCGCTGGCATCACATCCCATAATCGCGCTTCTCCCTCCAGATGTGACAGATCGCAGTCCCACGCCGCCGTCGAGGATCACGAGGCGCGTCCTCAATCCGCGCTCACCAGCCGCCCCAGCAGCGCAGAGCAGCTGATCTCGCTCGGCCGACACCGGACCCAGCCGAGCGCTCCACGCCCGTCGATCCCCCGTCCAAGCGCTCGAGCACGGCCACGCCCGCGGCAGCCGGCCACCAGGATGACCCGGAATGGCTACGCGGCAAACATTGCCCGACAGACCGATCGTCAGCCTCCTTCGCGGAGCTCCAGACAGATGGCGGCGCCGAAGCCGCGAGAACCTAACCGCAGTGAGGCCCGTCGCTTGATTTGCGGCCGATCCCCCATGCCCCCGGCAGGACTCGAACCTGCGACCATCGGATTAGAAGTCCGGCGCTCTGTCCACCTGAGCTACGGGGGCGTGCGGGAGACTGTAGACGTGTTCGGTGCCGGATCCACGCGCCGCGGGACGCTGCTCGTAGCGGCCGTCGGCCTCGCCACTCTGCCGAACACGGCCGGGGGCGCGGTCCGGAGCCGCCCACCGACGAGGCCATGCCTCGTTCCAGGCGTCAACCGGCCCCTCGACCAGGTCTGGCGGCCGGACATGCGCGCCGCGATCCGATATGCGCACGTCCGCACCGGCGATATCGCGTTTGCGGTGAGGACCGACCAGCGCTTTTACAGCTACCGCCCCAACCACGTCGAGTGGTCGGCAAGCGTCCTGAAGCCAATGCTCATGGCGGCATATCTCGATCGTCGCTCCGTGGCCCGACGCGCGCTGAATCGCCGCGACCGTTCGCTGCTCTATCCGATGATCACGAGGTCGGACAACACGGCCGCCACGGAGGTGCTGCGCATCGTCGGGGACGGGGCTCTCTACGCGCTCGCGCATCGGGTCGGCATGACGCAGTTCGCCGTCGCCTCGATCTGGCGGGAGAGCCACATCAGCGCCCGCGACCAGACCAGGTTCTTTCTCCACATCGGCCGCTACGTCGCCCCGCGCCACCGGCGCTACGCGATGCGTCTGCTCGCGTCGATCACGCCTTCCCAGCGCTGGGGAATCGGGGAGGTCGCGCCCAAGGGCTGGCAGCTCTATTTCAAGGGTGGCTGGGGTTCGGGAACCGGACTCATCGACCACCAGGTGGCGCTGCTGGTCCGCGGCTGCGCACGGCTCTCGGTAGCCGTGCTCACCATGTACGACGGGTCCCACGCGTACGGGAAGCAGACGCTCCGCGACATGTTCGAGAGGCTGCTGCGCGGACTGCCGAGCGGAGCCGAGCGCCACCGGAGAGCGCGCCCTCGCGCCGCCGGTCCGGCAGGATGACCCAACGTCAGTCCGAGCGGAACGTTACCCCGAACACGGCGATCCCTCCCCCCTCTGAGCTTTGCCGGGGTTTAGATCACGGTTTCGTGAGGATGCGCGTCTCGGCCTGACTACGGAGAATTCCGCGCGAGACCGCCTGAACGGTGGGAGCCGTCCGCCGAGACGAGATGACGCATACGCCAGACAAGCCTGACCGGCTGACCGCCGACGCTCGGACCAGAGCCCGCCTTGGGTCCAGGGCGACGATCAGCTGGCTCGCGATGAGCCTGCTGATTCTCGGGTCGGTCGGAGATCTCGGCTCGACTCCGGCGACGGCGGTGTTCGGTCTGGCCTCGGTCGTGTTATTTGTCGTTCCGGCGATCGTGTTCCTCGTGCCCGCCGCGCTTGTGTCGGCCGAGCTCGCCTCGGGCTGGAGGGGCGGCATCTACAACTGGGTCAGCGAGGGGATCTCCCCCGGCATGGGGTTTACCGCCGTGTGGTGTCAGTTCGCCCAGACGACGTTCTACTACCCGGCGGTGCTCGCCTACGTGGCGAGCACGCTGGCGTACGTGTTCGCGCCGGGCCTGGCGCATAGCGGCCTTTACACGACGATCGTGATCATCGTCCTCTTCTGGGCCGCGGTGCTCGTATCGGGCCGAGGCGTGGTCGCCGCCGACAAGCTCGCCTCCTGGGGGATCCTGATCGGGACCCTGATCCCAGGCCTGCTCCTAGTTGTGCTCGCCGCGATCTATTTGCTGCAGGGAAACCCCTCGGCCGCGCCGCTGAACGCTCACCACGTGCTACCCCCCTGGCACGGCCTGACGAGCATCGTGCTAATCGTCAACGGCTTCTTTACATTCGCCGGCGTCGAGGTCAATGCCGTTCACGTCGACGACCTGCGGGACGCCCCCCGGGAGTTTCCCAGGGCGGTCCTGGTGGCCGTGATCCTGATCCTGCTCGTGTTCATCCTTTCGACGTTGGCGATATCGGTCGCCGTTCCCGCGGCGCAGATCAGCTTCACCGCCGGGGTGATGCAGGCATTCAGAAGCCTCCTCCAACATTTCGGGCTCGGCATCGTTCAGCCGATCATCGCCATCGGCCTGGTGATCGCCTCACTCAGCGGCCTCCTCGATTGGCTGACCGGTCCGTCGACCGGCCTGGTCAACATCGGACGCGAGCGCGGTTACCTACCTCGCTACTTCCAACAGCTCAACGCCAACGGCGTGCAGCTACGCATCATCGTCGCCCAGGGGATCGTCATCACGCTGATCGGCCTCCTCTACGCGCTGGTCCCAAACGTCTCGCGCGCCTACTGGGTCTTCGCCGCTCTCGCCACCGAGGTGTACCTGATCATGTACGTCCTGATGTTCGTGGCCGCCGCCATGCTCCGCCGCCGTGAGCCCGACCACCAGCGCGGCTATCGAGCACCGGCCCTCGTGACCATCTGCGTCGTGGGAACCCTCGCGTCCATAGCGGCGTGTGCCGTCGGCCTACTGCCACCGAGTCAGCTGGGACAGGTCAGCACGCCGGCTTATGCGATCGCGCTGCTCGGAGCAGTCCTCGCGATCGGTGTCCTTCCGCCGCTCCTGCTTTACCGTTTACGCCGACCGAGCTGGAGGGCGCCTGAGTCGACCGAAGGAACCTCCGCTTCTTCAATCGACGCCGACCGGAAGGCGAAGTAGTTTGCCCTACACCGTTAGAAAGACAAACGGGGCGTACCAGGTCGTAGATCGAGAGACCGGACAGGTCTACTCCCGCCACACCACCAAGGAGAACGCCGAGCGCCAGCGTCGGCTGCTGGAGGGCGTCAGGCACGGCTGGAAACCGACGGGAAAGAAGCACAACGAATCCTGACGAAGTCGTGCTCACAATCGGGGCGCCCGGATTTGAACCGGGGACCTCCTGCTCCCAAAGCAGGCGCGCTACCAGGCTGCGCCACGCCCCGAGCGTGATTCCCGAGTCTAGACGCCACGGTTCGCCGGCGCGCTCGGTCCGGACCGAACGCGTGGCCTGCACCGCGCTCGCCCGATCTCGCGCTGGCCGGTCGAGTAGCCTCCGACGCCGCATGGCCGAGCTCGAGCCTCTCCGGACGCTTCACTACGACCTCGCCCGGACCGGGGGCCTGCAAGACGTCGTGGCGCCGCCGTACGACGTGATCGACGAGCGGCAGCGCGAGGAGCTCGAGGCCCGATCTCCGTACAACGTCGTGCACATCGACCTGCCGCGTGGCAACGGGGACGCCTACGAGCACGCGGCGACCGAGCTGAGCGCGTGGCGCCGCGAAGGCGTGATCGTCGCCGACGACCGCCCCGGGCTGTGGCCGCTCGCGCAGGAGTACACCGGCCCCGATGGCAAGCGCCGCACGCGTCGCGGGTTCCTCGCGCGCGTGCGCGTGACTGAGTATGGGGCCGGACGGATCCGCCCTCACGAGCGGACGCACCCGGGCCCGAAGGAGGATCGCCTGCGCCTCACGCGGGCGACCAGGACCAACCTCTCCCCCATCTTCTCGTTGTTCTCGGATCCGTCCGGCGCCGCGTGGAGCGCGCTCGAACCGTTCACCGAAGCACCGCCATGGGCCGAGACGACCGACCGCGATGGGACGATTAACCGCCTCTGGCGGATCGAAGATCCGGTAGCGATCGAAGCCGCAAAACGAACGGTCGCTCCGGCCGAGCTGTTGATCGCCGACGGACATCATCGGTACGAGACGGCCCGCGTGTACGCCGACGAGGTCGGCGGCGAGGGGCCCTACCGGTTCGTGCTGATGTGCCTGGTCGCGCTACAGGACCCGGGCCTGACGGTGTTTCCAACCCACCGCCTGGTCCGCGGGCTCCGTCCCGATCAGCACGAGAGTCTCGCGGAAGCGCTGAGACGCGACTTCGAGATCGAGCCGCTCGCGGACACGTCCGACCTGGTGCCGCTGCCGGGAGGCCCAGTGAAGATCGGGTACATCGACGCCCACTTCAAGAAGCCGTTCATGCTGACGCTGAAGGACCCGCAGATCGCCGACGCGGCGCTCGTGGACCACGCCGAGCCCTACCGGCGGCTCGACACGGCGGTGCTCGAGGCGCTGATCTTCAAGGGCGCACTGGGGATGACCGACGACGACATCGACCACCTATCCGGCCTCGGATACGCGCGGGACGCGGGCGAGGCGCTCGGACTCGTGCAGAGCGGCGAATATGACGCCGCGTTCTTCATGGCGCCGACGCCGATCGAACAGGTCCGAGAGGTGGCCGCGGCCGGCGAAAGCATGCCGCCGAAATCGACCTACTTCTTTCCCAAGGTCCCCACCGGCCTGGTCTTCAATCCGCTGGCGGAATAGGCGCAAAACGGACGCTACGATCCTCGTAATAGCTACACCTACTCTGAGGAACCGCCATGAGGGCAACCGCACGTCGCACGAACCGTTTTGTCCACCAGATAGACGTCCGCCAGCATCAGCTGGTCGCTGACGAGCCGATCGATCACGGCGGTGGCGACGAGGGGCCGAGCCCACAAGAGCTGCTCGCCGCGAGCCTCGCGTCGTGCACCGCGATCACGATCGAGATGTACGCCAAGCGCAAGGGTTGGGATATCGGCCCGGTTGAGATCGAGTGCGAATACACGCCCGCGGAGCGTGGCTGCCCGACCAAGTTCAGGCTCGACTTCCGCCTCCCGAATGGCTGCACCGAGGAGCAGGTCGAGCGTCTGCGGGTGATCGCGGCCAAGTGCCCGGTGCACCGTACGCTCGAGGGCGAGGTCTTCTTCGAGGAACACATCCGACTGGTCGAGCCAGCCAGGACCTGAGCCGGGGCACGCTCCGCGGCGGCGCAGGACACGAACATGATGCGCCCGCGACGAGCGATGCATCCGCGCGGGGCGCCGTCAGTCAATCCGGATCCCGGCCGCCCGCAACTCCGCGAGCGCCCGATCGCCATCGCCGGCGTGGACCTCGACCGCGCGCGTCGCGTCGCGGTGCAGGACCACGTCGAAACCAGCCCGTCTGGCGTCAAGGGCGGTCGCCTTGACGCAGTAGTCGAGCGCAAGTCCGCCGATGTGGACCTCGGCCACGTCTCGGTCGCGCAGTAGCTGCTCCAGGTCGGTGTCCTCGAAACCGGAGTAGCCCTCGGCTTCGGGCGTCCGCCCGGCGTCGACGACCGCGTCGATGCGGCCCTGATCGATGTCCGGATGAAACTGGGCCCCAGGCGTATCGCGAACGCAGTGGACGGGCCAGATGCCTCCGTTCTCGGCAAACGATCGGTGGTCGGGGGGGTGCCAGTCACGGGTGGCGATAACGAAGTCAGCCTGCTCGGCGAGACGGTTGATCGGCTCGATGACGGCGTCGCCGTCGGGAACTTCCAGCGCGCCGCCGGAGCAGAAGTCGTTCTGCATGTCGACGACGATCAGGGCATCCATCGACGCACGAATATAGTCATGCGATGGCCGTCGAAGCGGAATCGCTCCGGATTGGTCTGCGCCGCGTACTCCTGTCTCCGGAGGAGGCTGTTCAGATCGAGGTCCGCGGGCGCACGGACGCCGGTGTCCTCGTTCCGCTCTACACACAGGACGGCGAGCTGCACGCCGTCTTCACCAAGCGCCGCGACGATCTCCGCCGCCACCCCGGCGAGATCTCCTTCCCGGGCGGCCGATACGAGGAGGGCGAGGCGGATCTGACCGCAACCGCCCTCCGAGAGGCGGAGGAGGAGATCGGGCTACCGGCGGACGCGGTGGAGATCCTTGGTGCGCTGCAGCCGACGCCGACGATCGCAACCGGGTACGCCGTCTATCCGTTCGTCGGCATGATCGACGCGGGACGGACGTGGACGCCGAGCGCACGAGAAGTGGCGGAGGTCCTCGAGCTGTCGCTCGCGGACCTCACGGCCGGCTACGGCCGGCGCCGCTTGGTCAGGCGCGGGCTGCCGATCCGCACCGACACGTACCTCGTAGGCGATCACCTCATCTGGGGAGCGACGGCGCGGATCCTGGCCGATCTGTTCGACCGGATCGCGCCGCTGCTCTGAGGCCTGCTGATGCCGGCTAGCTGCGCTCGATCGGCACGTCGACGAGATTGCCCCACTCGGTCCACGACCCGTCGTAGTTCTTCACGTCACGCTCCCCGAGCAGCTCGTGCAGGACGAACCACGTGTGCGCCGAACGCTCGCCGATCCGGCAGTAGGCGATGATCGGATCGCCGCTCAGCACACCCTTGCCGCCGTACAGCTCGCGAAGCTTGTCGGCGGACTTGAACGTGCCGTCCTCGTTGACCGCCTGGGCCCACGGAATCGACTTCGCGCCGGGAATGTGGCCGGCCCGCTGGGCGCCCTCGTTCTCGTAACCCGGCATCGCGATCAGCTCGCCCGAGTACTCCTGGGGCGAGCGAACGTCCACCAGCTTGCGTGAATCGCCGAGTGCGGCGAACACCTCGTCGCGCTTGGCCCGGATCGACCCATCGCCCGATTTGGCGGTAAAGGTCATCGCCTCAAACTCCGGCTCCGCGGTCGTCGTCGGCCGGCCGCCGGCGATCCACCGCTCGCGCGGGCCGTTCAGCAGCTTGACGTTGTCGTGCCCGTAGTACTTCAGGTACCAGTACGTGTACGCCGCGAACCAGTTGTTGCGATCTCCGTAGAGGATGATCTGGTGGTCGTTCGAGATACCGCGGCCGCCGAACAGCCGGCCGAAGTCCTCAGGGCCGAGAAAGTCGCGCTTGACCTGGTCCTGAAGGTCCGTGCGCCAGTCGAATCCGATCGCCCCCGGAATGTGGCCCTCACGGTACAGCGCAGGGTTCTCGTCGACCTCGACGATCCGGATCGAATCGTCATTCAGGTGCTGCTCGAGCCACTCGGGCTCGACCAACACTTCGTTTGCGTATTCAGCCACGATGTCGCTCCTTGTCGGGCTGGGCCTCGGACGCCATACATCCGAATTCCAGTCGCCTTTTATGCATTTTCACCAGTTTAGCCTCCGAGCAGGCCTTTGACCGCCCGGTGCGCGTCGCTGAGCCAGCGACGATGATCGGCCGGATCGGCCTCGAGCAGCGCGCAGGGAATCATTGACCCCTCGCACGCGGCGAGCACGTGCTTCGCGCCCTCCCGGAGGACGTGGTCCTCGACGGCGCCCGACCCCTCGTAGACGATCCCGCGGACGGTCGTGTCGAGCATTCGGCTGATCAACATATCCAGCCGCGTCCCGTGCAGCGCGGCCAGGCGCTCGGGGGAGCCTGACGCCGAGCCGAGCAGAATGCACGCGACCGTGACATGGTCGAGCGCGGACGCCAGCGTCGCCACTCGGTCGGGATCGCCGACGTAGGGTTCGATCCCGGCGGCCTCGATTATCTGGGCGCGACGGCGATCGCGCGTGGTACCACGGACGGTGTGCCCGTCCGCTCGAAGCCGGACACCGAGAGACAGGCCTCGACAGCCGCAGCCGATGATCAGACAGCGAGCCAAGCGTCCGGATCGCCGCTGCTACTCCGGCGCCGGCCCGGTGCCGAACTCTCGGAGCACTTCCTCGCGCGAGCGCTCCGGAAGCCCGCGGGCTCGGCGGCGAGCGTTCGTCGCTTCGAGCAACTGGTCGAGCTCGCGATCCGCCAGATACTCCTCCTGCCGTCGCTGCTGCTCGCGGACGTCTTCCATCACGCGCTGCTCGAGATCCGCCACCGTGACCTCCGGCTCGCCGCGCTTGCGCCGGCGCGCATTGTGCGCCGCCAGCATCTGCTCCAGGTCCTCCGCGTCGAGCGCCTCCCGGGTCTCGATGATCTCGCGCGCCGACTTCAGCCCCAGCTGCTCGAGCCCGGAGCCGGGGTAGTACTTTCCGAGCAGCCAGAAGAACAGGATCCCGGCGATCAGGCCACCGAGCAGCACGAGTGCGAACGGATCCACCGCCGCCTGAGTCTACTCCCGACGGCCGTTAAGGCCCGCGCAACTTTTGTGACTGATGCGGTTTGGTACCGGTGTCATCAGCCTCCGACCGGTAGGGCCGGGATCCGTCGGAGGCACCAATACGACGCTGGGAAGAGGAGTCTCCATGCGCCTACGCTTTGCCCTACTTGGGTCGCTGCTGGCTGTCCTCGTGGCCGTCGCCGCACCCAACATCGCCAGTGCCGCACCTCATCACAACCGCGGGCTGACAATCAACGCCACGCCCAACCCGATTATCGCGGGAGAGGGCGTGCTCATCTACGGTCAACTCAGGGGCGGGGACGTGACCGGACAGCCGGTCAAGCTGTACCACAGGATCAATCCATCCACCCAGTTCTCGCTTATCGGGAAAACGACCACCGACAAGTTCGGGTTCTACGCGTTCACCCGTGCGGAGGGGGTCGTTTATACGAACCGCAGCTGGTTCGTGCGCGGGCCCGCCGGGACGCACAGCCGTACGATCCACGAGCGGGTGTCGGCGGAGGTCACTCTGCAGGCGAACATGACGACTGCGGACACCGGTCAGCCGATCGTGTTCACGGGACATGTGACCCCGAACCATGCGTTCGAGCGCGTGTTCCTGCAAGTCCAGAAGGGCGCCACCAACAACTGGTCGACGGTGGCGAGCACCCGGCTCGGTCCGGGCTCGAACTATGCAATCTCCCATCATTGGCGTATGCCTGGCGAGCGCGTCGTCCGGGTGCTGTTCCCCGGTGACCGCCGGAACATCGAGGGCGCGTCGGATCCGCTCTCTATCACGATCCAGCAGCGCCAGGTGCCCGATTTCACGATCAACAGCACCGATCCGGTGATCCAGGTCGGACAATCGGCCACGATCTTCGGAAAGCTCTACATGAAGGGAACGACCACGCCCGAGCCGAACACCCCAGTGACGCTCTGTGGCAAGATCGCCGGTCAGCCGCAGTTCACCTGTGACACTGCCGGAGTCACGAGCAGCGACGGAAGCTACAGCTTTTCCGTCAGCCCAGTGCACAACGAGGTGTACGTCGTGCAGACGACGCTGCCGCCCCACCGTCACACGGCCCGCCTCCTCGAGGGCGTCCGTGATGCCGTGACCCTGACCGCGAGCTCGTCCTCCGCGAGCGCGGGGCAGAAGGTTACGTTCACGGGGACTGTGACACCGGACAAAGCCGGTGACACGGTCTACCTCGAGCGGCTCGGCGCGGACGGGAATTGGCACGTCGTCGCGGTCAGCACGGTGCGGCCAAATTCGACGTTCCAATTCGTCAAGGTGCTCGGCAACCCCGGCACGAAGACGTTCCGCGCGCACGTGCTCGCGGATCCGCTGAACGTGGGTGGCGTCTCATCGCCGCTGACGCTGACGGTGACGTTGCCGCCGGTGTCATCGCTTCCGCAGTCCTAGCAGCGCCGGGCGAGAGCCCGTAAATGGCGGCCCCGTCGCATCGGCGGCGGGGCCGCTTCTCGCTGGGTCCCGAGTCATAAATTGGACGCCATTCGAGCCGCCCCTGGCGGCGTCTGGCTTCGTCCTCGTCGGCTCGCGCAGCGCTGCTGCGCGTCGCGACCACCGGCCTTCGGCCGGCGGTGCCCGTCCTCGCCATCCATCCGCCAGTGACGTCTCTCGGTGTCGCCGAATTTATAACTCGCGACCCTACGCCGCCACCGCCCACAGCCGCCACTGCCCGGGCACGCCCCGCAACTCCCGTTCGCCCCTGTCCTCGAACCGGATCCCGGACCCGACAACCAGGTCCTTGACCGTGCCGGAGACGAGCACCTCACCCGGGGCGGCGGTGGCGCCTACGCGGGCACCGATGTGGACGGCGATTCCCCCCACGTCGCTTCCGATCACCTCGATCTCACCGGTGTGGAGGCCGCTGCGTATCTGCAGTCCGAACTGCGCTTGGGCTACCTCGCCGATCGAGGTCGCGCATCGGATGGCGCGGGCGGGGCCGTCGAAGGTCGCCAGGAACCCGTCGCCCATCGACTTTACGGTGCGGCCGCGGAAGCGCGCGAGCTCCAGGCCGATCGAGCGATCGATCAAGTCGAGCAGGTCGCGCCACCGGCGATCGCCAAGCTCGGCTGCGCGGCTGGTCGAGTCAACGATGTCCGAGAACATCACCGTTGCCAGGATCCGCTCCGGGTCTCGAACGGGACGTACACCGGTGAGAAACTCTTCGATCTCGTCGAGCTCCCCATCGGCCTCGCTCCCGAACACGAGCGTCTCTGCGCCCGGAAGCTCGACGTAGCGAGCCCCCGGGATGCGCTCGGCCAGATACCGCGAGTGACGGACATCCATCAGCCCGTCGTCAGGGCGATGCAGCACCAGCGTCGGCGCCTGGATCGAGGGCAGCACGGCGCGGACATCGATCTCGCCGTTCATCCTCATCAACTTGACCGCCGTCCCCGGACTCGCCGACAGGCGCTCCAGACGTGCGAACCACGCTCGCACGCGCGGGTTCTCGGCGGCGCCCGGCGAGAGTGCGGCGACCCGCGACCCGTCACCCCAATTCATTCCTTCGCGGAGTCGCGCCTCTCGCTCCTCCCGCCGTGGCGCCCACGGGTAGTCCTCCGCCCAGGACATCCGCGCCATCGCCTCGTAGAGCACCAGTGCGTTCGTGCGCTCGGGGTGAGTCGCGGCGAACAGCGCGGCCATGGCGCCACCATCCAGCAGCGCAAAGATCGCGGCCTGCTCGGACACGGCTGCGTCCATGACCGCGACCACGTCGTCGATCTGCTCCTCCAGCGTCGGCGCCGACGGCACGGGGTCCGACAGGCCTGACCCACGACGATCGAACATGATCAGGCGCGAGAACGAGGCAAGTCGCTCGAAGTAGCCGGCGACGACGGGCTCGTCCCAGTAGTGCTCGACCTGGGAGATCCAGCTCGGGACGTAGACCAGGTCGATCGGCCCCTCCCCCACCACCTGATACGCGATGTGCAGATCGCCGCTGCGCGCATACCGAGTCTCCGGAGCCATCAGGATCCCGGAGCGTACAGGCGCCGGTGTCGTCCATTAGTGTCCCGTAGCCATGAACTTCGAACTCAACGACGAACAGCGCTTGATCCGTGAGACGGCGCGGGAATTCACCGACAACGAGATCGTCGAGCGCGCGCGTGAGAACGATCGCAACGAGCACTTCGACGTCGAGCTCGTGCGCAAGATCGCCGACCAGGGCTACCTCGGTGCGATCGTCCCGCGCGACTACGGCGGGGCGGGTCTCGACTACATCACGTACGGGCTCGTCGTCGAGGAGATCGGCCGGGGTGACTCCGCGATGCGCACCGTGATCTCGGTCCAGACCTCCCTCGTCTGCTCGTCGATCCTCCGCTGGGGGACCGAGGAACAGAAGCAGCACTACCTGCCCAAGCTCTGCTCTGGTGAGTGGCTCGGCTGCTTCGGCCTGACCGAGCCCGACACCGGTTCAGACGCCGCCAATCAGCGAACGCGCGCGCGCAAGACCGACTCCGGCTGGGTGATCAACGGCTCAAAGATGTTCATCTCGCTCGGTAACCACGCCAGCGTCGCGCTGATCTTCGCCCAAACCGATCCGGACAAGGCGCATCGCGGGCTCGCCTGCTTCCTGGTCGACACCGATCAGCCGGGCTATCAGCCTCAGGAGATCCATCACAAGATGGGACTCCGCGGCTCCGATACGGCGGCGATCTCACTCGACGACGTCGAGGCTCCCGACGCGGCCATGCTCGGCGAGGTCGGCGATGGCTTCAAGATCGCCATGACCGCGCTCGACTCGGGGCGCTATAGCGTCGCCGCGGGGTGCGTCGGGATCTGCCAGGGCTCTGTCGACGCGTCGGTCCGCTACTCAAAGGAGCGTCAGCAGTTCGGACGGCCGATCGCGAGCTTCCAGCTAGTCCAGGCAATGATCGCCGACATGGCTGTCGAGACTGATGCGGCGCGCATGCTCGTGTGGCGCGCCGGATACCTGAAGGACACCGGCCAGCCGAACACGACCGAGACCTCGATCGCCAAGCTCTACGCGACAGAGGCGGCGATCCGTTGCGCGAATACCGCGATCCAGGTTCACGGAGGCTCGGGCTACGTCGACGACTATCCGGTCGAGCGCTATCTGCGGGACGTTCGCGTCACGACCCTCTACGAAGGGACCTCGCAGATCCAGAAGCTGATCATCGGACGCGCTCTGACTGGGATCAACGCGCTCGTCCCGTCCTGACGCATGTCAGAGGCACCCGGGACTATCGGCGTCGCCGGCGCCGGGACGATGGGCGCGGGAATTGCCCAGCTGGCAGCGCTGAGCGGAGCTCGGACGCTGCTTCACGACCCGATCCCCGAGGCGCTCGAGCGTGGCGTGGCCGAGATCAAGTCGCGCCTGGAGCGCGGCGTCGAGCGCGGTCGACTCACCCGCGAGCAAGCCGACCAGGCCGCCCGGCGGCTGGAGATGGCGCCGGGGCTCGAGCAGCTCGCGCCGAGCGACCTCGTGATCGAGGCAGCGCCCGAGCGGCTCGAGCTGAAGCGTCAGCTGTTCGAGCGCCTGTCGTACGAGATCGTCGCGGCCGACTGCGTCCTGGCGACGAACACCTCATCGCTGCTCGTGACCGCCGTGGCCACGACCGTGAAGGGGCCGGAGCGCGTCGTCGGCATGCACTTCTTCAACCCCCCGCCGATCATGGCGCTCCTCGAGGTGGTCGCGGGCGAAGACTCGTCTGAGGAGGCATTGTCGATCGCCCGCGCCGCGGGTGAGGCGATGGGCAAGCATGTGATCGATGCCGTCGACGGTCCCGGATTTCTGGTCAACCGCTGCAACCGTCCGTTCACGCTCGAAGCGCTGAAACTGCTCCAGGAGCGGGTCGCCTCGATCGAGCAGATCGACCGCATCTGCAGGATGGGAGCCGGCTTCCGGATGGGGCCGTTCGAGCTCATGGACTTGGTCGGCGTCGACGTGAACCTGGACGTCGCGAGATCGTTCTACGAACAGAGCTTCGCCGAGCCTCGCTGGCGTCCCTCTCCGATCCCCGTCAAGGCGGTGGCGGCGGGCCGGCTCGGACGCAAGGCCGGCCGTGGCTACTACGACTACCGCAAAGGGAACGACTCCTATCGCGAGCCCGACCCCGACCCCCGGCCCGCCGGCGGCGGCGACGGGCTGATCGTCGTCCATGGGGATTCGCAGCTGGCACTCGATCTCGAGCGCGCCGCACTGGAGGCCGGCTGGGACGTCGCCTCCGCGGACGAGGCCGAGGGCGAGCAGCCGCCGTTCCTGATCCTGGATCTGGGCGGGAGCGAGGAGCCGGCGGCGCCGCTCCAGGGCGGGCCGCAGGCGATCTGCTGCGAGGTCGGCTCGCTGGCGGCGCTCGATCCGGGCGGCGCCGCCGTGGGCTTTTACGCCCTTCCGCCGCTTGAAGAGTCGCGGCTGGTCGAGCTGACGCGCGGCACCGAGACCGCGCAGTCTGCCGCCGAAGCGGCCGAGCGGTTTTTCGCGACGCTCGGCAAATACACGGTGTGGGTCTCGGACTCGCCGGGATTGGTCCTCGGCAGAATCGTGTGTCAGCTCATCAACGAGTGCGCCTTCGCCCTCGGGGAAGGGGTCGGGAACGCGTCCGACATCGATGCCGGCATGGTCCACGGTTTGAACCATCCCCGCGGTCCGCTCGGCTGGGCCGATGCGATCGGGCTGGATCGGGTGCTCGACGTCCTCGACGGGCTCGTCGTCGAGCGACGGGAGGAGCGCTACCGTGCTGCCCCCGAGCTGCGGCGCCTGGTGCTCTCCGGGTGGCTGGGACGCCAAACCGGCAAAGGGTTCTTCTCCTACGACGAGAGCGACACGATCTGAACCGCGATGAGGACTGAATGAGAGCAGTCACCTTCCAGGCACCACACGAGGTTCGAGTCGAAGATCGACCGCCGCCGGAGCTCGAGACCCGCGTGGACGCGATCGTTTCGATCGAGGCGAGCGGCATCTGTGGGTCGGACCTCCACATCTACAACGGCCGCGTGAAGATCGAGCCCGGATTCACCATCGGTCACGAGTTCGTCGGTACCGTGCTCGCAGGCCGGCGATGGGGTCACGCGGGTCAAGAGGGGCGATCGAGTGCTGGGGTGCTTCCACAGCGCCTGCGGCACCTGCTTCTTCTGCCTGCGCGGGGCCTACCACAAGTGCGACCGGATGCGGGTCTTTGGTCACGGGGCGCTGCTGGGGTCGCTCCAGGGAACCCAGGCCGAACAAGCGCTCGTGCCGGTCGCCGACATGACGTTGCGCCAGGTTCCCGACGGGGTCTCAAACGAGGCTGCGCTGTTCGCCGGCGACGTGATGGGCACGGGGTATCACGCGGTCGTCGAGTCGGGCGTCAAGCCCGGTGACAGCGTCGCGGTACTCGGGCTCGGCCCCGTGGGCCTCTGTGCCGTTCAGGTGGCGCTCGCCGCCGGCGCTGGACCCGTGTTCGCCATCGACACGGTCGAGCAGCGACTCGAGGTCGCGCACCGCCTCGGGGCCAGGGCGGTCCATCTCACCGAGCAGAGCCCGCGCGAGGAGATCAGAAGGGCCACGGCCGAGCGCGGCGTCGATGTCGCCGTCGATGCCGTCGGCCATCACGATGCTCTCGATACGGCGATCCGGCTGACGCGAAAGGCCGGCACCGTCGCCGCGATCGGGGTCTACGCCGAGCCCTGCCAGGTCCACATGGGGCTCGTCTGGATCAAGGCACTCACCCTAAGAAGCGGACACGCGAACGTGATCGGTCACGTCGACCGCGTGCTGGGCATGATCGCCTCCGGCTCGCTCGACCCGACGCCACTCGTGACCCACCACATGCCGCTCGACGACGCTTCCGAGGCCTACGAGATCTACGCTCGCCGCGAGGCCCTCAAGATCGTGCTCACGCCGTAGCCTGGACCGGGACCGCAGCTGCGCGGCTTCGGCTACGACATCCGTCCGGTCGCACCCACCCCGAAATCTAAGCGCACGTTCGATAAGCTGCGCGCGTGGCTCGGGGTTCACCGGGTATTGGCGATGCAACGGTCATGGCCAGTCGGAGCATCGCCAACGTCTCGTCGCTGCGCCGCCGTGTGCCGAGCGTCGCGGTGGCGGTCCTCGCGGCGGCGGTGGTCGCGTCCCCGGCCGTGGCCAGATCCCACCGCCGGAACCATGCGACGCGGGTCTGTGCCAACGCGAACACGCCCGTGGGCGCGACCTCGCGTCAGGCCACGAAGACCGCTGTCGTCTGCTTGATCAACAAGCAGCGCACGGCTCGAGGACTGCCGGCGCTGCGCGAGAGCGGCCTGCTCGACCGCTCGGCCCAGGGCTGGACGAACACGATGGTCGCCACGGGCTCCTTCACCCACGGCGCCAATTTTGCGGGCCGAATATCGGCGGTCGGGTTCGCGTGGTCATCGGCGGGCGAGAACATCGCGACCGGCTTCCTGACGCCGCACGCCGTCGTGAACGCGTGGATGGGCAGCACCGGACACTGCCAGAACATCCTCAACCCCATGTACACCAACGTCGGCACGGGCGTCGTCCATCGCGCCGTCGGGGTCGGGGGGAACGGCGCGACGTGGACGCAGGACTTCGCACTGGCCGCGCGACGGCCGGCGCCGTCACACAACTTCGGCCCGGCGAACGGCTGTCCGTACTAGGGCGCTGGCGAGCCCGGCGGCGCGCCGCTCACGCTTGCGCGGCGCTCTCGATGTCCTCGGCGCTCTCTACGGGAAACGGCGTGTCGCGGAGGTACCACTCCGCGTCGAGTGCGGCCTGACAGCCCGATCCGGCCGCGGTGACCGCCTGTCGGTAGGTGTGATCGACGAGATCGCCCGCCGCGAAGACGCCCGGCAGGTTCGTGAGCGTGGAGCGGCCCTGTGTGACCACGTACCCGCCGTCGTCGGTGTCGACCTGACCGATCACCAGCTGGGACTGCGGCTCGTGGCCGATCGCAATGAACGCACCCGCGATCTCGAGCTCACGGCTGGAGCCGTCGACGGTGTTGCGCAGGTGGGCTACTTTCAGCGAGCCCTCCTCGCCGGGAGCAAACTCCTCGACCACGTACGGGGTCAGCCACTCGATGTTGTCGATCGCGCGGGCCCGTTCGAGCATGATCTTCGACGCCCTGAACTCGTCGCGCCGGTTGACGATCATGACCCTGGAGGCGAACTTGGACAGGAACATGGCCTCCTCCATCGCCGAGTCGCCACCGCCAACGATGATCGTCGGAACGTCGCGGTAGAAGGCGGCGTCGCACGTGGCGCAGTAACTGACCCCGCGGCCGCCGAGCTCGTCCTCGCCGAGCACGCCGAGCTTCCGGTGCTGGGCGCCCATCGCGAGGATCACGGTCCGCGCGCGGTGAACATCGTCGCCGACGAGCACCTTGTGGAGACCGCCGTCGCGCGAGAGCTCGACGCTCGTCACGTCGTCGGTCTCGAGGCGGGCACCGAACCGCTCTGCCTGATCGCGGAACCGCTGCATGAGCTCCGGGCCCATGATTCCCTCGGGAAAGCCCGAGTAGTTCTCTACGTCGGTCGTCTGCTGTAGCAGCCCGCCCCACGCGAAGCCCTCGATCACCAGCGGTTCGAGGTTTGCCCGCGCCGTGTAGAGGGCCGCCGTATAGCCGGCGGGCCCACTTCCCACGATCACTACATTCTCGACGCGGTCGTTCACTTCATTAAGTATAGCTAGGGGCCTGGGTGCCGGGGGCCTCGGCGCGTCGCCACCTGTTGACGGTGCGGCGGAGCTGGAGGTAGGCGACCGCGCCGGGAAGCGTCGGCAGCCAGAACGCAATGGCACGATACGCGAGCACGGAGACGATCGTTACGTCGACCGGCACGCCGAAGGCGGTAAAGGCCCCGATCATGCCGCCGTCGACGCCGCCGATCCCGCCGGGAAGCGGCAGGGCGTTGCCGAGCATGCCGACGAAGTACGACATCACTATCACCGCGTGCGGCGGTGCAGCGCCGAACGCGTGGAAGCAGGCCCACAGCACGGCGATGTCGAACCCCCACCACCCGACGGCGCCGAGCAGATGGGGATCCCTCGAGCGCACCAAGCCGATCGCGGTACGGACGCCGGTCCCGGTGGTCGCTGGAGCGGTGGCCAGCCATCGTGCGAGACGGCCGGGCCAGCCGTGGACCTCCCGCCAGCGCCCCACTACCCGTTCGGTGTCGTCCGGGAGCAGCGACACGGACAGGAACACGGCGATCACGATGGCTCCGAAGATCGCGGGGACGACGGTGATCGCGAACGGGGCCGGCCCCTGGAACAGGCCGAGGTAGAGCCCCAGGCCGCAGATCACCAGCGTGCCCATGTAGACGCCGTAGAGCAGCGCCAGGAACGCGATCATCCGGCACGCGACGACGCGGGCGATCATCCCCGAGCGACGGACCGCCCACGCGGTCAGGGCAATGCCGCCGGCCCCGCCGGCCGCGAACAGCCTCGTCGCCGCCAGGCCCGCCATCGTGATCTGGTAACTCTCGCGCCAGCCGATCCGAGACTGTCCGCGGACGAAGACGGCCCGAAAGACCGCGATGTATGCCGCGAACGAGCAGATCTCGAGGCCGGCGCCGAGTCCGAGCCACCAGACGTTTCCCTGCCGGATCCGGTTCCACGTCACGCGCAGACCGATCAGCCTCGGCAGCACGAAGTACAGGAAGGCGATCGCGGTTATGACGAACAACGTGGAGGCCAGCAGCTGCCGCCGCGTGAAGCGCACGCGGGGCATGTCCTCATGCGAGCTCTGACCGACGCCCGGCTCGTCGTTCACGGGCTCAAGCTCGCTCGCCTGACCAGATGCCGCCGCCCGCTGCTCGAGTGGAGCGTCGTGGGCCACGCGAACTCCTATGAGGTTGCGGTCCGAGCTTCCAGGGCCTGCACGAGCCGCGAGAAGCGACTCGCGAGCGGCGTGAGCCGTGGCGCCTCGACGCGGACGGCTTCGGCCAGCGCGGCGCCCGCCAGGAGGTCGACCGCATAGTGCTCACCCAGGTACACGAGCGCGATTCCCAGTAGCGACGCATACGTCCACCCGAGTGCGCCCGGGACCGGGCCCACCTCTGAAAGCAGGTGAGCCGCCATCAGGGACGTGGCGAAATGCAGCGACGGCATAGCGGCAAGAGGGTTTCCTCCCAGGACATCGTAGAGCCCCGCCCAGCGATTCCCCCAGAACTGCTCCCCGTATTCGATCATCATCCGGCGCACGCGCCCGGTCTCGCGGTCCTCCAGATACCCGTGGGCGGCCGCCCACCAGGGGGGTGCGGTCGGGATCGCCCAGTAGAACACCGCGCCCAGATCGAACACGGCGTACATCCGCGCCGCCGCCGCCGGGAACCGCTCGCGCCGGCGAACGAGGATGTATCCGACGGTTCCGTGCGGAACGAAGAACCACATCCAATGGCACCAGACGAGGACGCGCTCGAACCGGTTCACCTCGCCGGGAGCGGCGAACGCCCGTTGCAGGCGGATCGTCGGCGGCACTCCCAGACCGAGCATCCGGTCGATCGCGGCCGGATAGGCGACCCGCACGCGCGCGGCCAGCCGCTCGGGGTCGTCGTTCGGCATCTCATAGGCGGCCACATACGCCCACATGTTCAGCGCGCCCACCGTCACGTCGCGGACGCGGCTGCGCCGCGTGACCACGCACAGCGCCACCGGGGCGAGGCCCGCCGCGCCGAGCACGGCCGCGGGCGGCAACTTCAGACGCCGCCTCAGCATGGGCGCCGCGACACCGGCCGCGACGAGCATCCAGGCGGCCGCTCGGATGCCCCGCGTGACGCTCAAGGAGCGGGCAGTATACGTTCGCCCGCACACCTGGACCTCGCCGCCACCTGACCTGACGGGCGACGAAGGCAGCCCCCGGCTGGATAGAATGCCGCGGCCTTGCGACCCGACGCGACTGACGCAAAGTCCCGCCGCCGCAGCCGCCGGCTGGGCGTTGCCCTGATCCTCGTTGCGATCGGCTCATTGATCCTCGCCCCGGAGGCCCTGGCCAACTTCTTCACGCCGAAGTCCGGTGGCTCCCCGAACGCAAACGCCATCCACAGCCTGTACAAGATCATCCTGTACATCGCGGCCGTGGTGTTCGTCGTGGTCGAGGGCGCTCTCGTGTACTCGGTCTACAGGTTCCGGGCCAAGAAGGGGGCGGTCGCCGCTCAGATCCACGGCAACACCCGGCTCGAGATCGGCTGGACGGTGGGGGCGGCGCTGATCCTGGTCGTGCTGACCGTGATCACGTTCGTCAAGCTGCCGTCGATCCTCAACCCTCCGAACTCGAGCGCGGACGGATTTCTGGCGGCGTCGCTCACCCAGCCCACGCCGCCCAACGGCAAGGAGTTGACGGTCTGCGTCCAGGGACGCCAGTACATCTGGCGCTACACGTACGGGAACGACTGCAACAACGGGGCGTTCGACTTCAAGCTCCCCTACTCCTACACGGAGATGGTGGTTCCCGCGAACACGACCATCGATCTCAAGATCCAGTCCACGGACGTGATCCACAGCTGGTGGGTGCCGTCACTCGGCGGGAAGGTGGACGCCGTACCCGGCTACACCACCTACACCTGGTTCAAGGCGCCGCACGCCGGCTCGGTTTACCGGGGACAGTGCGCTCAGCTCTGCGGCCGCCAGCACTACGCGATGATCGCGTTCGTCAAGGTGGTCACGCCTCAGCAGTACACCGCCTGGCTCCAGTACCAGGCGCGGGCGATCTCCGCGGCCAACGACTCCGTTCCGGCTCTACGAGCGATCCTGACGAAGAACGGAAACCTGTAGAGACGACGATGGCGACCACGGCCCCAGCGATCAGAGCCGTACCGGAAGTGCTCACAGGCGAGGTGTCGCGGCCCCGCGAGACCAAGCGCTGGGTCGACTGGGTGACGACGACCGATCACAAGAAGATCGGGATCATGTACCTCGTCACGACGTTCGTCTTCTTCATGATGGGCGGCGTCGAGGCGCTGATGATGCGGCTCCAGCTCGCGGTCCCGAACAACGCGCTGGTCACCGCCGAGCACTACAACGAGCTGCTCACGCTGCACGGGACGACGATGATCTTCCTGTTCGTCGTGCCCGTGATGGCGGGCTTCGGGAACTACTTCGTGCCGCTCATGATCGGCGCGCGCGACATGGCGTTCCCCCGCCTGAACGCGCTGTCCTACTGGCTGCTGCTGGCCGGCGGGATCGTCTTCTACATAACCCTGTTCTGGCAGCCCCCACAGGCGGGGTGGTGGAGCTACCCACCGCTTTCGAGCATCCAGTTCTCGCCGAGCGGCGGCCAGGACGCGTGGATCTTCCTGATCCACCTCACCGGCATCTCCTCGCTGCTCGGGGCGATCAACTTCTACGTGACGATCGTCAACATGCGCGCGCCGGGCATGAGCTGGGGCCGACTGCCCCTGTTCATCTGGGCGATCCTGGTCTACGCGGTGCTGCTGATCGTCGCCCTGCCCGTCGTCGCGGCGGCGGTGACGATGCTGCTCACCGACCGCCACTTCGGGACGCACTTCTTCGATCCCACCGCCCACGGGTCGCCGGTGCTCTGGCAGCACCTGTTCTGGTTCTTCGGGCACCCCGAGGTCTACATCATGATCCTGCCTGGGTTCGGGATCATCTCGGAGGTCATCCCGGTGTTCTCGCGCAAGCCGATCTTCGGCTACAAGGCGATCGCCGCGTCGACCGTGGTGATCGCGTTCCTGGCGACGCTGGTCTGGGCCCACCACATGTTCGCCTCGCCCGTGCCGATTGTCGTACTCGGCTTCTTCATGCTCAGCTCGTTCCTGATCGGGATCCCGACCGGCGTGAAGATCTTCAACTGGATCGCCACGCTATGGCGAGGTTCGATCGTGATGACGGCCTCGCTGTATTTCGCCGTCGGCTTCATCGCGATCTTCGTCGTCGGCGGTATCACCGGGATCTTCCTCGCCGTGTTTCCGGTCGACTGGCAGCTCACGGACACCTACTTCGTCGTCGCCCACTTCCACTACGTGCTGATGGGCGGAGCGGTGTTCTCGGTGTTCGCCGGGATCTACTACTGGTTCCCGAAGATCACCGGGCGGATGCTCAACGAGCCCCTGGGGAAGTGGTCCTTCTGGGTCATGTTCATCGGGTTCAACGTGACGTTCTTCGTCCAGCACGCGCTCGGGCTATCGGGCATGCCGCGGCGGATCTACACCTACCAGCCCGGCCTGGGGTGGTCCACTTACAACTTGATCTCCACGATCGGAGCCTTCATCCTTGCCGTAGGGATCTTGATGACGATCGTCAACATCGCGCGCAGCCTGAAGGTCGGCGCGCTCGCAGGGCCCGACCCATGGAAGGGCAACACGCTCGAGTGGTTCGTTCCCTCCCCGCCCCCGGTCAACAACTTCGACTCGGTCCCTCGAGTCAGATCGGTCGAGCCGATGCGCGACATCCGCAGGCAGATCGAGCGCGACACCGGAGTCACTCAGAAGACCGGCGGCAGCGAGCGGTTCGCGCGCGTATGAGGCATAGCGCGCGGTGAGCACGTTGTCCGCCACCGCCGGCCGCGCCGCGTCGGCGGCGTCGGGCGCGCGGCAGGTCGTCTCGGACTACTTCGAGCTGACCAAGCCCAAGGTCCAGACGCTGCTCCTGTTCAGCACGGTGGCCACGATGGAGGTCGCGGGCGACCCATCTGTGTCGAAGATCGGACTGTGCTGCGCCGGCGGCTATCTGTCCGCCGGCGGCGCCGGAGCGGTGAACCACTACTGGGATCGCGACATCGACGCCCGCATGAGCCGAACCGCGACCCGTCCGATTCCGGCCGGGCGGATCTCGCCGCGGGCGGCCCTGATCTACGGCTTCGTCCTGGCGGCGGTGTCATTCGCGCTGTTGGCGAGCACCATCAACGTGCTCGCAGCATCGCTGGCGCTTGCCGGGTTCGTCGGCTACGTCGGCGTCTACACGATCTGGCTCAAGCGCCGGACTCCTCAGAACATCGTGATCGGGGGCGCCGCCGGCGCCGTTCCCCCGCTCGTCGGCTGGGCCGCGACCCGCGGCTCGCTCTCGTGGACGGCGGTGTACCTGTTCGCGATCATCTTCTACTGGACGCCGCCGCATTTCTGGGCGCTCAGCCTGCTCATGAAGGACGAGTACGCCAAGGTCGGCGTGCCGATGATGCCGGTCGTCCGGGGAGAGCAGGAGACCCGGCGCCAGATCCTCCTGTACACGCTGCTGCTGTACGCGGTCTCGCAGCTGCCCTTCTGCGCCGGCGCGTTCGGAGGCTTCTACCTCGTCGTATCGATCGTGCTCGGGCTGGCCTTCATCGGGGGCGCGGTGCGGCTGTACCGCCGAGCGGACCGCCGGGCCGCCCTGCAGCTGTACCTGTTCTCGCTCGTCTATCTGGCGCTGCTGTTCGGCGCCATGGTGGCGGACGTAAAGCTGTAGATTTCGAACGCGATGGATCGGAAGCTCGCACGCAAGAACATCCGGTCGGGGCTGATCGCCGGTGCCCTCTGCCTGGTGATGTTCGGCATCACGTTCGTCGCCGCGGCGATCTACGTGCACGCATGAGCATCGACGAGGGAGCGCCCGGGGAGGCCGAGGCGCCGCCCCCGGGCGAGGAGATCCACCTCCCGGGCCCGACGCTCCTGCCGTTTGTCTGCGCGATCGCGATCACCCTGATCGTGGTCGGCACCACCCTTGGCTGGATCTTCTCGATCGTCGGCCTCGTGATCCTCGTGGTCGCCGTGATCCGGTGGGTCAGGGACACGCGGCGCGACATCGACGCGCTCCCGGAAGAGCACCATTAGGGGGGCGCGCATTCGCGCGCCCTTTTTTGCGTGTGCCTGTTGCGCTCGGTTCGTTTTGCTGGCGAGGGCCGGCTTGGTGGCTGTCGACTCTCGGCCCGCCCTGATCGGCGGGCGGCTCGGCAAACGGCGCTGGGGAGGGAGCGGGATCGGCGCGATGGCGCCCCGTCGATGGTGCACAACACGACAACCTTGCGCCGGATGGCGAGCCCTGGCGGCCTATGCACGAAGAGTGTGCTCAATACGACAGGGCTCGGATCTGGCGCCGGTGTTGACGCGCTATGCACCATCCCCGTGGCACTCTCGACACACTCCCGCCACCAACCCGCCACATCTCGGCACATCCCGGGCACATCTATCCGCGTGAGCGCCCAGACTCCCCCGGCGCCGGCCAATCTGGGCGATCAAGCAGGCAAAAGCGCCCGCCGGCGCCCAGCGAACCGCCCCACCAACCCCCTCTCTACTGCCTTTTATCGAGGCCGCCCACCAACCCGAGCCGACCGCCGCCACAGCTGCCCCGCGGGCCGAGAATCGAAAGCCCCGGCCCGGATATTGGCGCTACGCCCGCGCCGCCTCTTCCGGGACGTCGCAGCTGGCGCCCTCGCCCGTCCAGCAGCGGACGATGTCTCGCATCGACAGGACCCCGACGAGCTGTGCGCCCTCGACGACGATCAGGTGGCGGAATCCGCCGCGCACCATCGCCGACGCCGCCTGCTCGAGCGACCACTCCGGCGAGGCGAAGGTGAGATTGGCCGTCAGATGCTGGGCTACGACCTCAAGGTCCGGATCCTGACCCGCCCCGATGGCGTGGAGGATGTCGCGTTCGGTGATGACGCCCGGCCCGGGGGCGTCCGGGTCGAGAACGACCGCCGCACCGACCTTGCGCCGGGACATGGCGGCGGCGGCTTCGCGAATGGTGTGTCCGGGCCCGATCGTGAGAACGACGTCGGTCATGCCCTCACGTACCTGCATGGCGCTCCTCGATGGATTGCAACGATTGCCTCAATCATAACCGCTGATATTGCGGGGGTTCAGGACACCCGGCACCCGGCGTCGTTCGTCGCACAGAAGGCATAGGATGCCGCGAGGAGCAATGCTCGAGGGCCACGGAGAAAAACGTGCGTAAGCACCCTCTGTTGCAGATGCTGGTGATCGGCGTGATCGCTACGGCGATCCTGATTCCGATCGCGCTGATCATCCCGTGGTTCCCGACGGACGCCTCCAAACAGGCGAGCAACACGCGGACCCTGTACGACGTCCTGCTGATCGCGACGGTGCCGATCTTCGTGCTCGTCGAGACCGTCGTCCTGTATTCGGTCTGGAAGTTCCGCATGAAGCCCGGCGAGGAGCTCAAGGACGGCCCCCCGATCCACGGCAACACCCGGCTGGAGGTCGTCTGGACTGCGGTGCCCGCCGTGCTGTTGATCGCGATGTGTACGTACGCGTACATCACGCTGCGCCACAACGAGGCGAGCCAGAAGGGCGAGATGACGATCAACGTGACCGAACGGCAGTTCGCCTTCGAGTTCTCCTATCCGATCAACGGGAGCGAAACCAACCAGGTCGTCTCGCCCGACCTCTACCTGGCCAAGGACCAGCCCGTGGTCTTCAAGATTCGCTCGCTGGACGTGATCCACAGCTTCTTCGTCCCGGATTTCTCGGAGAAGCTCGATGCCGTGCCCGGGATCACAACCACCCTGCGAGTCACGCCGACCCGGATCGGGACCTACCCGGTGGAATGCACCGAGCTCTGCGGCGCGGGCCACTCGCTGATGCGGACGGCCGCGTACGTCGTGACGCCGGCGAAGTTCCAGGAGTGGTTGCGATCGCAAAAGCCCAACGGGCCGCCGCCGATCGGGGTTCCGCCGGCGAATGCGGCACAGGTCGGCGTTCCGGGCTCGGGATCGTCCGCCGCGGCGCCATCAACGAGCAGCTCGTCCAGCTCATCGAGCTCGGCGAGCAGCACGGCCGAGGGCAAGTCGGTGTTCACCTCCGCCGGCTGCTCCTCGTGCCACACGCTCGCGGCGGCGGGCGCCACCGGAACGATCGGCCCGGATCTCGATGCCCGCCTGCGGTCCGACTGCGCCAGCGCCGCATCCAAACCGATCCGCGGTGCCACGCTTCAGGAGTGCATCCACACCGCGATCACGAAGCCGTACGCCTTCATCCCGTCCGGCTATCACGCCGGAGTCATGCCGTCGACGTTCGCGCAAACGTTGTCGTCAGCCCAGATACAGGCGCTCGTCAGTTATCTGTCGAGCGTGGCAAAGTGAGGAGGTATCGTGCAGGCGACGATGGATAGAGGGAGGGTGATCCACTGATGGCCACCACCTCGACGGTCGCGTCGGAGGCTCTGGCGCACCGCCCACACACCCGCGTCCCGCTCCCGCGCAAGCTCCGCGCCCCGGGCTGGTACCGAGCCGCGCTGTTCGACGTCCTCGGGCTGTTGTTCGCGTTCGCGCTGACCGTGCTGATCCGCTGGCTGATGCATCAGCACCCGATCATCGACGGCCACGCGATCACGATCGTCGCCTTGATCGCCGTCCCGATCTTCTTCCTGATCGGCATCGGTACCGCCGACTACTGGCTCTACTGGGCAGCCGGCCGGCCGACGCGGCCGGAGGACCATTCCGGCCACGGCGCCTACAGCTGGCGCGACTACTTCCGGGTCAACACCGACCACAAGGTGATCGGGATCCAGTACGTGGTCACCTCGTTCTTCTTCCTGCTCGTGGGCGGCCTGCTGGCGATGCTCATCCGTGCGCAGCTCGCCAAGCCGGGGATGCAGTTCCTGACGCCCGAGCAGTACAACGGCGTCTTTTCCGTCCACGCGACGCTGCTGATCTTCCTGTTCGTGATCCCGGTGTTCGCTGGGCTCGCGAACTTCGTCCTGCCGCTGATGATCGGCGCGCCGGACATGGCCTTCCCGCGACTGAACGCGCTGTCCTACTGGATGCTGCCGCTCGCCGGGCTGATGATGCTGATGAGCTTCCTCGCCCCCGGAGGGTCATTCGCGGCGGGCTGGACCGCCTACGCCCCGCTCTCGACGACGATGCCGCTGGGACAGCTCTTCTTCACGATCGCGGTGCAGCTGGCCGGCGCCTCCTCGATCGCCACCGCCCTCAACTTCCTCGTGACGATCATCACGATGCGGGCTCCCGGGATGAGCTTCTTCCGGATGCCGCTGCTGGTGTGGGCGAACTTCTCGACCTCGCTGCTGGTCGTGATCGCGACCCCGTTCATCGCCGCCTCGCAGTTCTTCATCCTGCTCGACGTCTCGCTGCACTTCCACTTCTTCGACGCGTTCGTCGGCCCCGGCAAGAACGGCAACGTGCTGATGTACCAGCACGTCTTCTGGTTCTACTCGCACCCCGCGGTCTACATCATGATGCTGCCGGGGTTCGGGATCATCTCGGAGATCATCGCCGTCAAGTCCCGCAAGCCGATCTTCGGCTACCGGATGATGGCGTTCTCGCTGCTGGCGATCGTCGTGCTCGGATTCACGGTCTGGGCCCACCACATGTTCGTCTCGGGCATGCAGCCGTGGATCCGGATCCCGATGATGATCACGACCTCGATCATTGCCGTGCCCACGGGGATCAAGATCTTCTCGTGGCTCGCCACCCTGTGGCGAGGGGTCCTACATCTCGATACGCCGATGCTGTTCGCGCTCGGGTTCCTGACGATGTTCACGTTGGGTGGTATCAGCGGTGTGATGCTCGCGATGATCCCGTTCGACATCCACGTCAGCCAGACGTACTTCATCGTCGCCCACATCCACTACGTGCTGTTCGGCGGCTCGCTGTTCACGATCTTCGCCGGCGTCTACTACTGGTTCCCGAAGATGACGGGGCGGATGTTCGACGACCGCCTCGGGAAGTGGCATTTCTGGATCACGTTCATCTTCTTCAACCTGACGTTCGCCCCGATGCACCTGATCGGCCTTCAGGGCATGCCCAGGCGGGTCGCCGAGTACGCCTCGAAGTTCGCCGCCTGGAACCTGTTCATCTCGATCGCGGCGTTCATCCTGGGCCTGAGCACGCTCATCTTCATCTACAACATCATCGCCAGCTGGCGCGGCGGTCCGCGCGCGGCCTCCAACCCCTGGCGCGGTCTGACGTTGGAGTGGCAGGTCTCCTCGCCACCTCCGGTCTTCAATTTCGACGCGGTTCCGACCGTCGTCGGCGGACCCTATGAATACGGGGTCCCCGGCGCCGTTCACGGCATTTTCAAGCCACCGACGGAAGCCAAGCCGGTAGCGGCAGGAGCGATCGCGGCAGCGCCCACCCAGGAGCGGCGCGAGTGACGGCGTCTTCCCCGCGCACGAGGGGGCACCGGTGAAGACGATCCTGGTTGTGGCGAACGAGACGCTCGGCGGCCGGGAGCTGGTCGATGTCATTCGCCAGCGCATGGCCGAGGGTGACGTCCGCTTCGTCCTGTGCGTCCCCCAGAACCGTCCTCGCGCCGGACTGGTGATCTACGACGACTCCGTGTTCGACGCGGCGCAGGCCCGGGTCGACATCGCGGTCGGCTTCGTCCGGTCCGAGGGAACCGAGGCCATCGGCGAGGTGGGCGATCCGGATCCATATACCGCGACGATGGACGCCGTCCATGAGTATCGCCCGGACGAGATCATCATCTCGACGTACCCCGAGACCCGCTCGGGGTGGCTGCGGCGCGATCTGATCGAGCGCGTGCGCCACGCATCGGGGCTGCCCGTCGAGCACATCGTGACCGACCCCGACGCCGAGGGAGGGTTGTTCCACGTCACGCTCGCGGTCGCGAACCGCACCGCCACCGGCGACGAGTTGTTGGACACGCTAAAGGCCAAGGCCGCCGGCGATGACGAGCGGCACCTGTTCATCGTCGTCGTCCCCCAGGAGGGCGGTCACGGCCAGGCCGCCAGGCGCGCCCGGACCCGGCTGAAGCTCGTCCTCGACAGGCTGCATCACGCCGGCCTGCTGGCCTCCGGCATGATCGGCGATCCCGATCCGTACACCGCGATCATGAACGCGCTCCAGTACTTCCGGGTCGACGACATCGTGATCTCCACGTTCCCGGAGACGAAGTCCGGGTGGCTCCGCGAAGATCTGATCGAACGCGTCCGGCGCGCCACCGGCAAGCCGGTCGAGCACGTGGTCCACAGCGACCTCCCCGAGACGGCGGCCCGGGGCGGCTAGGAGGGAACGCATGGAAGCCGCCGCAGTCCCCCACGAACACCACGGCCCGCCCCCCGCTCACCGCTCCTCGCGCGTTGAGCCCGCCACGCTCGGCATGATGCTTTTCATCATCTCCGAGGTGATGATCTTCGGCGCGTTCTTCACGGCGTACTTCTTCATCCGGATCGTCACCCACAACCCCTGGCCGGCGCACGGGACGAAGGTGCCCGAGGCGGTGGCGGGGGTCAACACGGCGATCCTCGTGTCCTCGTCGCTGACGATCCACTGGGCGCTGACCTCGATCAAGAACGGGAACCGCTTCGGCCTGAAGGCCGGGATGCTCTCGACCTTCCTGCTCGGCCTCACGTTCCTCACCGTCCAGATCAACGAGTACATCCACGTCGGCTTCGCCCCCCACGACTCGGCCCAGGGAACCGTCTTCTACGCGCTGACCGGACTCCACGGGGCCCACGTGTTCATCGGCCTGTGCCTGCTGTTGATGGTCACGATCCGCGCGTTCCGCGGCCACTACTCGCCAGAGGAGCACCGTGGGATGGAGGTCCCGGGTATCTACTGGCACTTCGTCGACATCATGTGGATCATCGTCTACACGTCGGTCTACATCCTGTAGCCCGGTGCGCCTCCCGCGCTCCGAGGCCGAAGCTTTCAGGGTTCTGATCTACGTCGTGGTCGTGTTCGCGGTCGCCGCCGTGATCGTCCTGATCGCCAAGGCGATCTGAGACTCAACCCTGGCGGCCGTGGCACCATTGAAATCGTGCACCCGGTAGCCGCCGTCGGTCCGGCCGGTTCGGTCGCCCTTCCGATCTTCGTCCTGCTGTTCTGGATCCCGTACCACCTGAGGGCGCGGACCCTCGCCGAACAGCAGCGACCGATCCCCACCTGGCGCCAGGCGTGCTTCGTGTCGGGCCTGATCGTCCTCGCGATCGCCCTCAGCCCCCCGGTCGGAACCCTGAGCGATCAGCTGCTGGTAGCTCACATGGCCGAGCACCTGCTGATCGGGGACATCGCCGCGCTGCTGATCGTGCTGGGGTTCACGGGCCCGCTGCTCGCGCCACTGCTGCGCAACCCGGTGATCGCGAAGCTCAGGATCCTGACTCACCCCGTCGTCGCGATCACGGTCTGGGGCGTCAACTTCTACCTGTGGCACATCCCGGCGCTGTACCAGGCGGCACTGCGCCACGACGCGCTCCATGCCCTCGAGCACGCCACGTTCCTCGCGTTCGGGATCGCGATGTGGATGGCGCTCCTGGGCCCGCTGCCCAAGCCCGCGTGGTTCAACAACGCCTGGCGCCTCGTCTACATCGTCGCGGTGCGGCTGATCGGCACGGTGCTGGCCAACGTCATGATCTTCGCGGGCACGGCCTTCTACCCGTACTACGCCGCCGGCGATGCACACTGGCACATCGGCCTCCTCGCCGACCAGACCGCCGCCGGGGGCCTGATGATGGTCGAGGAGAGCTTTCTGACGATCGGCCTGTTCTGCTGGCTGTTCATGAAGGTCGCGCGTGAGGCCGAGGAGCGTCAGAAGATGCTGGACTTCGCCACGCTGCACGGGATCGCGCTCGACGAACAGCGGGCGGCGCGCGCGGTCAGCGCCGGACGCAGCGAGGAGCTGTGGCAGCGGTTGCGGGCGAGCGCCGGCGTCACCAGCGCGGGCGCCGGGGCTACCTGACGACGAGCGGACCGCGCATGCCGGCCGCGGCATGGCCGTCGACCGAGCAGTAGAACTGGTAGGTCCCCGGCTTCAGGCTGACGGTCACCGTCGAGACCCCGCCATTGTTGACGATCGATCCGATCTTGCTGACTCCCCCGCCCCTGATCGCGATGTCGTGATCGACCGATGACATGTTCTGCATGCGCAGCGTGACCGTCCCGGGAGTCGCCGTCGCCCGTGAGGCTGTGAACTTCAGCTGCCCGGTCGGGTCGGCGTTGATCTCGACGACCCCGTTCTTCTCGACCGCCGGCTTCTGGGTCACGCTCGCCACCGCCGTCGCCAGGGCGCCGACGTCCTGTCCGGGCACCGCGGCCACGTGCGCCACGTAGGCAGCCACGTCCTGGACGTCCTGGCCGGTGAAGAGCCTCGCGGGCATCACGCCCTCGGTGTTCGGATACTGGATCCAGTAGCTGATCAGACCCTCGATCGAGGTGCTCTTCACCCCATCTGCTCGATCCTGCCTGAAGGCGTCGTCGAGGTTGGGCCCGACCGTGCCGACCGCGCCGGCGTGGGCGAGCGTGTGGCAGGCGCTGCACTTCGCGACGAACAGTTGTTTGCCCCGGACCAGATCCGACGTCGGATGCTTGATATTGCACCCGCCAAGGGCAACCAGCAGCAGCGCTCCCGGAACGAGCATGAGGCCGCGTGGAATCGGTGCGAAGGCTCTCAGCATGTTCTGCGGCCGCCACTCTATCCAAGCTCACGGCGATGGCGCGCCGCCGCCGAAGGAGGGGCGAATCCCCCCGATTGGAGGGCCGGAGGGCCGTTGGCTCATGGGGACCCCACCCCTGGCCGATCTTGCCGGGAGGCTCGCTGCTAGGATGCCGCGCGGCATGAGGACGCGCCAGAAGTACAGGATGCGGACGCCTTCGACCGGTAGGGAAGTGATCATCGAGGCTGAGCCGGACCGCTCCTATGTCGACCGTGAAACGAGCGAGCCGCTCGAGGTCGTCGCTGAACTGCTGCCTCTCGCCCCGACGCCCTCGGAGCTGCCTTGGGCCGTGGAAAACCTCCGTTTCTGCAATTGGTGTGATCAGCACTCACAGAAGGACCTAAACGACTGCCCCCACTGCGGCAGGCGCATGGAGCCCCTGGGCTCCTAACCGCCCTATCCGCGACGATGAGCCGTTCGATTGTCATTCTCACCCTGCTCGTTGCCAGTATCGGGCTGTCAGCCTGCGGTAGCGGATCGCCGTCGACGACGAACACCGCCGGAGCACCTCCGCTGACGGTGCCGACGACGGGCGTCGCGAGCGCGCCACCGCCCGCCGCCACCACGACCAGGGCGGCGACGACTACCTCGACCGCCTCCGCCACGGTGAGCGACCCCTCCGCGAGCTCGTCCTCATCGTCCGCCACGAGCGCCCCGGCGACGGGCGGCTCACCGGCGACGCCGGCCACGCCGGCGACGCCGAGCGCCCCGTCCGGCCCGACCTCGGGCGGCAGCGCGCCGGGAGGCGGCGCCACCGGGACGGGTGGCGGCGCCGGGGCCGGCAGCACCGGCACCGGCACCGGCACCGGCGGTGGATCCAACAGCGGCGGCGCCGGTCTGGGGACGTCGGCGTTCTGTCAGCAGAACCCCGGCGCCTGCTGACTGAGGGCCTGGGTGTGCCGGGGGCGAGGCTACCGCTTGCGGCCGTGCACCAACCGCCGCCCGTGCACGTAGCCCGTGGGGAACGGCGGGGACGTGACCTCGGTGGCGGTGTACTCGACTCTGGTGCCGGGGTAGTCGCACGAGTAGCGCGCGCTCGCCCCGACCGTCAGCTGCGCCCTCGAAGTCGCAGCGGGGTTGATGCAGTTAGCCGCGCGGCTCTGGCGGTAGGCGAACTGCTTCGCCGAGAGGTCGATCGAGAGCACCGGCGCCCACGTCGGCGTCGTCAGCGCGATCACGTCGCCGCGCCGGACGGGGAGTGTGCTCGTCAGCGGCAGCTGGACCACCTCGCCGAGGTACGGCTGGACGTGGAACAGGGGGCTCTCGGCGACGACCTTCCACTGGCGCAGCTGCTTGGCTCCGCGAGGCGCAAGCACCGTAATCGCCAGCTGCGTCGTGCCGCCGTACTGGTGGTCGAGGAACTTGATGTCGGTGAGCCGCGTGGTGCGGCTCGCGGAAAGGGCCGAGAGGCCGACCGTGAATGCGACGATCCGCCCCGCCTTCTTGACCGTCGTCGGGTAAGCGAGACCGTCGCGAATCGTCTCCAGCGCGGTGACCCGGGTGAGGATGATCGCGCACTGCTGGGGAGTGGTTTTCGGCGGGCACGCCGGCGCCAAAAGCGGCGTCTTCGTCGCCCCGAGTTCGATGATCGGCGCCGTAAGCAGGGACCGCGGCCAGCGCGACTGCGGCGGCTGCCAGGACTGCGCCAAGCGCGAGAGAACGTTTCTTCATAGACCCATTGAACACGAATGACCGGCCGCAGTTGCGTCCGTGAGACTCGGACCGGAACGAGAGACCCCGGCAAACCGGCCTTTCCGGTCGGCCCACACGCGCTCCGAAGCCCGGCACGCGCCATCCAACACGCGCGCGACGCGCCTGCGCTCCTCCTCCCAGGGGTCCGTTGTCTGGCTACAGCTTGGTGACGTTTACGGCTTTCGGCCCCTTGGGGCCGGCCTCCTCCTCATAGGAGACCTTCGCGCCCTCGGCCAGTGAGCGATATCCGTCGCCACCGATTCCCGAGAAATGGACGAACAGGTCGCGACCGCCATCATCGGGCGTGATGAAGCCGAATCCCTTGTCGTCACTGAACCATTTGACGGTTCCCGTTGCCATGTAGACCCCTTCGCGCAGCTCACTTATTCACGGTCCCGGGCTGCCAACCGCCCGATCAACCGCGGGAAAACTAGCAGGGCGCGGCGCGCCCCGCTTGCTCCACCAGCGTCAGCGCCCTGAACGAGTCGGCTTCCCGGGACGCACGCCCGGGAACGGGACCCGGAGCGGTCCCGCTCATCGAAGTTGCTCGGCGGCCGCCGCGATGTCGTCGGGCTCGCCCGGCGCCGGAATCCACGGGACCCGCAGCGGATCGCCCTCGTAGCGCGGGATCACGTGGACGTGAAAGTGAAAGACGGTCTGCCACGCCGCGCTCCCGCAGCCGTTGAGGAGGTTCACGCCGTCCGCGCCGAGCCGCTCGGTCTCCCGTCCTGCGAGCCGCTGGGCGGCGAACATGGTGGCGGCGAGATCCTCGTGCCCGACCTCCAGGAGGTTCCGCGAATGGCGGCGCGGCACGACCAGCGCGTGGCCACGCGTCGCGGGCGCGATGTCCATGAACGCGACCGTGAACTCGTCTTCGTCGACGATCTGGCTCGGGAGCTCGCCGGCGATGATCTTGCAGAAGAGGCAATCGGGGTCCCTCGCCACGGAGCGCAGCCTACTGATCGGTCGCCCGAACGCTCTCGCCGCGCGCCTCCGCCTCGGCGTCCAGGAGCTGCCTTGCCAGCTCGAGCGCCTCCTCGCGATCGCCGATCTCGCCGACGTAGCTCGCCTCTTCGAGCTCGTCGAGCACGAGCCCGATCTTCGGTCCGGGCCGGATCCGCAACGCACGGGCGAGCTCGTCGCCCCGCACCGGCGGCCTCGGGGGTCTCCGCCGCCAGGCGAGCGCCTCGCCCATCAGCTGGCGCGCGAGCTCGAGGTGCTTGGCGATCGCCTCGTCCGAGCCCGAGCCCCGCGTGGCGAGCCTGTCGGCCACGCTCAGCACGGTCACCTCGACCTGCACCGGCGCGCAGGCCTTGAGGTAGCGGTAGATCGCCCGCCGGCTGAGGGGCACCTCGTGGACGAGGAAGCCAAGCCGCAGGTGATGGCGGGTGAGTGCGGCGACGTAACCGCACAGCCGCTCGCTGGCGCGCAGGCGCTGGAGCGCCGCGACGGCCATCTCGGCGCCGGTGGCGTCGTGGCCCATGAACGTGACCCGGCCCTGCGGCGTGACGTCGCGCGTATGCGGCTTGGCCACGTCGTGGAACAGCGCCCCGAAGCGGAGCGCCTGGCCCCGCGTGAGCTCGTTCGCCAGCGGCTCGTCGAGCACGGCGGCGACGGCCGCCGAGTCGTCCCCGAACGCCGGCGCCGGATCCCGCGTGAGCGCGATCGTCTCGGCGAGCACCGCCCGCGTGTGACCGTACACGTCGAGGTGGTGGTAATGGCTCTGCTCGATGCCGTGAAGCCCGGCCAGCTCCGGCAGGATCACCTCGGTGACGCCGAGCTCTTCCATCAGCTCGAGCCCGTCGAGCGCTCGCTCCGAGCAGACGATCCGCTTGAGCTCCGCGAAGATCCGCTCGGGAGCGACGTCTCGCAGACCCGGCGCGCTGAGTGAGGCGACCGACGCCGTCTCCGTGTCGATGCCGAAGCCCAGCTCGGACGCGAGCCGGGCGAGCCGCAGCGTCCGCAGCGGGTCCTCGGCGAATGCCCCACGCGAGACCATGCGCAGCCGGCGCAGGCGAAGGTCCTCGAGCCCGGAGAACGGATCGACGTAACCACCTCCCGAGAGCGGCTGCGCGATCGCGTTGACGGTCAGATCGCGCCTGCTCAGGTCTTCCTCGATCGTCGCTCCGTTCAGCGGCAGCAGATCGACCTGCCAGCTGTGATCGCGCGCGACGACCCTCCAGCCGCCGAATGTGTCCGACAGCGCGAACGCGTGGCCATCGGCCGACTTGGCCAGCGCGCGGGCCAGCGGGCGCGGCTCGCCTTGGACCGCGACGTCGTAGTCGCTCGTCGGCCGATCGAGCAGCTGGTCGCGGAGCGCCCCTCCGACGAGCCACGCGTTCTCCGCGATCCCGAACAGGGCAGCCAGCGGATCGCTCACGCCACCGGCTCCCCATCGCGGTGATAGGCCCGGGGAACCCGGCCCGAGATCCCGCACAGAATTTCGTAGTTGATCGTTCCGATTCGGCGGGCAAGGTCCTCGGCCGTCTGGCGCTCGCGCCCGTCCTCGCCGATGATCAGCGCCCCGATCGCCCACTTTGGCAGCCGGCTCAGATCCGATGTCGACGGTCACGTTGTCCATGCTGACAGTGCCGACCAGCGGGTAGCGGCGCGCCCCGATCAGGACCTCGCAGTTGTTGGTGAGTGCGCGGCGGATCCCATCCGCATATCCGATCGGCACCGTCGCCAGCCACGTCTCCTGCTCGGCGACGAACCGCCGTCCATAGCCGGCGCTCTCGCCGGCGCGGGCCAGCTTCACGGCGGCGACGTAAGAGGTCAGCTCGAGCGCCGGTTCGAGGCCGAGCGGCGCAGGATCCACGTTCATCGGGTCCCCGCCGTAGATCGCGATCCCGCAGCGGACCATGTCGAAGTGGCTCGCCGGGGCGTGGATCGTCGCGGCGCTGTTGGCGGCGTGGACCACTACCCCGGGGTGCCGCCGGCGGACCGCCGAGACGAACGGCGCGAACCGCTCGAGCTGAGCCGCGAAGAACTGATCGCCCTCGTCCGCGGTCGCAAAGTGGGTCATCGCCCCGGCGAGCTCCAACGGCGCTCCGCCCGCCAGCACGGCTTCCACGACGCGCCACGCCTCGTCCTGCACTCGCGTCCCCAGGCGGCCCATCCCGGTGTCGAGCTTCACGTGCATCCTCACGGACTCCCTCGCCGCGGCACGGACGTCGGCGACGAACTGCTCGCTCCACGCCACGAGCTCGGCCCGCGCGCCCAGCGCGATCGGGAGCTCCTCGGAGCTGATCGCGCCCATCACGAGGATCGGCGCACCGACGCCACCGGCGCGCAGCTCCGCCGCCTCGTCCGCGCTCGCCACCGCCAGCACGGTCGCGCCTCCGGCCAGCGCGGCCCACGCCGACGGGACCGCTCCATGACCGTAGCCATCGCCCTTGACGACCGCACAAAGCGCCGCGCCGTCCGCCAGGCGATCGATCAGTCGGCCGACATTCCGCTCGATCGCCGCGAGGTTGACGCGGGCCAGCGCCCGCAGCGTCACGACCCCTCCCGCGCCCCTTGCGCGAGCGCTCCCGGCAGTGCCGCTATGACGTCTCCCGCGATGACGCCCTCCGCCCCGACGCGACTGGCCGCCAGCCTCCCCGCGGCGGCGTGAACGAACACCCCGGCGCACGCCGCCTCGAAGGGGTCCATCTTCTTCGACAGCAGCGCCCCGATCACGCCCGAAAGGACATCGCCGGTTCCGGCGGTGGCGAGCGCCGGCGACCCGCCCCGGCTGACCCCGACCCGCCCGTCGGGCGCCGCCACGAGCGTGTCATCGCCCTTGAGCAGAACGATCGCGCCGGCCGCCGCGGCCGCTCGCCGCACCCGATCCAAGCGATGAGCGTCGATCGACGCGCTGTCGGTCTTGAGCAGCCGCGCGAGCTCGCCCGCATGCGGGGTCAGCACGGTCGGCGCCTGCCGGCGCGCGAGCGTCTCGAGCGCGCCGGCGTGGGCGTTCAGCCCGTCCGCGTCGAGCAGCAGCGGAACCGTTGCCCCCCTCGCCACCTCGCGCGCGAACGACTGCGTCTCCGGATCGCGGCCGAGGCCGGGGCCCAGGACCAGCGAGTCGACGCGCTCGGTGCGTTCCAGCACCTGCCCCGCCCCGCCGTCGTCGAATCGTCCGTCGCGATCGGCGACCGGCACCGTCATCACCTCGAGCAATCGCGTCTCGAAGATGAGGTTCAGCGACGCCGGCACGCAGGCCGTCACGTAGCCCGCACCGGTCCGCATCGCGGCCTCGGAGGCCATCGAAGGGGCTCCGGTCAGGCCGATCGACCCGCCGCACACGAGCACGCTGCCGGCGGCGAACTTCGTCGACTCGCGCCCGCGCCGGGGAATCCGGTCCGACACGGCGTCGCCGATCAACCCGATCGACGGATCGGACGGTCCCCCATCGGGAATCCCGATGTTGACGACCGTGACGTCGCCGCTGTGTGCTTTGCCGGGAGCGATCCACAACCCCGGCTTGCCCGCGTGAAACGTGGCGGTGGCGGCGGCGGTCACGGCCACGCCGGTCACCTCGCCAGTGGACGCATCGACCCCGCTGGGCACGTCGCAGGCAAACACGGTCGCGTCGTGAGCCGCGTTGATCGCGTCGATCGCGCCGGCGGCCTCGCCCCGCGGCTCGCCCGAGAACCCGGTGCCCAGAATCGCGTCGACGATCACCGTCGGACGCCCCAGCGCGGCGGCCGAGAACGGCTCCGGCGCAGGCTCGGGAAGACGTTCGAGGTTGGTCCGGGCATCGCCGCGGAACCCGTCCGGCTCGCCGGTCAGCAGCACCGAGACGTCGCGGCCCTGCGAGCGCAGCAGGCGCGCGACCACGAGACCGTCGCCACCGTTGTTGCCCTTCCCGCACACGACCACGACGTTTCCAATCGGGGCGCGTTCCATCACGAGCGCAGCCAATCCGCCCCCGGCGCGCTCCATCAGCTCCACTCCGGGGATCCCGAGCTCGCCGATCGCCCACTCGTCGAGCGCCCGCTGTTGCGCGGCATCGGGAAGCGGCTCGAGCCAATCTGGAAGGGTCATACGAGGATCGCGACGGCGGCAGCCTCGCTGTGCGTGTGGGTCAGAGAGATTCGCACCTCGACTCCGAGCTCGCGAGCCCGCTCGGCTACCGCACCGTGCAACCTTGCTTCGGTTGGACCATCTCCTCCCACGACCTCGACGTCGCGGAAGCTCCACGCGTCCATTCGGAGCGCCTTCGCGACGGCTTCCTTGGCGCAGAACCGCGCGGCGAGATGCTGTCCGGGACGCGCGCGAGAAGCCGCGTAGGCGCGCTCGCCCTCGGTGAACAGCCGATCCGCCAGGCGCGGCCTTCGCTCCAGCGCCCGCTCGAGCCGGTCGATCTCGAGCAGGTCGATCCCGATTCCGCGACAGCTGGAGGGCTCCGCGCTCACTCCACCGTCACGGTCTTCGCCAGATTCCGCGGCTGATCGACGTTCAGGCCCCGGCGTCGGGCGATGAAGTACGCCAGCAGCTGTAGTGGGATCACGGCCAGCAGCGGCGCGAGCATCCAGTCGGTCGACGGGACCCAGATCACCTCGTCGGCGTGCGCCTCGATATCCGCGTTTCCCTGGCTGGCGATCGCGAGCACCCGCGCGCCCCGCGCGCGCACCTCCTGGATGTTCGAGATGACCTTCTCAAGGACCGGCGAATCGGTCGCCACGACGACGACGGGCGTGCTCTCGTCCAGCAGCGCGATCGGGCCATGCTTCATCTCCCCGGCGGCGTAGGCATCGGTCGCGATGTACGAGATCTCCTTCAGCTTCAGCGCTCCCTCGAGCGCTACTGGCAGGCCCACGTGGCGGCCCAGGTACAGGAAGAAGTCGGCCCCGTATGTCGCCTCCGCGATCCGCCTGCAGCTCTCGGCGGCCTGCTCGAGCAGCTCCGCCAGCAGGTGTGGCAGCCGCTTGAGGTCGGTTATCAGACCGGTGAGCACGCTCGCCTCCAACGTCGAGCGCAGCTCCGCGAGACGGAGCGCCAGCAGGTACATGGCCGCCACCTGGCTGACGAAGGTCTTCGTCGCGGCGACCCCGATCTCGAGGCCGGCCCGGGTGTACAGAACCCCGTCGGCCTCGCGCGTGGCTTGTGAGCCCATGATGTTGGTCAACGCGAGCACGGTGGCGCCCCGCCGGCGGGCCGTGCGCATCGCTGCCAGCGTGTCGGCCGTCTCCCCCGATTGGGAGATCCCGACCACGAGATCGCCGGGACCGACCACCGGATTGCGGTAGCGGTACTCCGACGCGATGTCGACCTCGACCGGCACGCGCGCCCACTCCTCGATCGCGTAACGCCCGATCAGCCCCGCGTGATAGGAGGTCCCGCAGGCGACCACGACGATCCGCTTGACGGCCAGCAGCGACGCGTCGTCGAGGGCTCCGAGATCGCCGAGATCGATCCCGACCCCGCGGGCCCCGCGCTCACCGATCGTCTCGGCCACGGCGTCCGCCTGCTCGTAGATCTCCTTGAGCATGAACGTCTCGTAGCCCTGCTTCTCGGCGGTGTCCGCGTCCCAGTCGATCTCGACCAGCTCGCGCTCCAGGACCTCGCCATCGGCGCTCTGGAACTCGACTCCGTCGGGTCGCAGCACGACGAGCTCGTCATCGCCGATGTACTGGACGGTCCGCGTCTCACGCAGGAACGCCGGGATCGCGGAGCCGATGAACTGCTCACCGTCGCCGCGGCCCACGATCAGCGGGCACTCCTTGCGGGCTCCCACGAGCAGCCCCGGCTCGTCGGCGCTCATCGCCACGAACGCGTAGTGCCCGCGCAGCTCGCCGTAGGCCTTCCGCACCGCGTCGACGAGATCGCCGTCGTGATGGCGAGCCACGAGGTGCGCGATCACCTCGGCGTCCGTCTCCGAGGTGAACACGGCGCCCTCTTCGATCAGCTCCGCCTTCAGCGCCACGTAGTTCTCGACGATGCCGTTGACGACGATGTGAATGCGGTCGGTCGTGTCGAAGTGGGGATGGGCGTTCTGCTCGGTCACCCGTCCGTGCGTCGCCCACCGTGTGTGCCCGATGCCGGTGGCCGGCTGGGGACGCTCGGCGACGGCAACTGCCCCGCCGCGCGTGTCCTTCATCGCATCGATCACGTTCCGAAGCGCGCTGAGGTTTCCGACGGCGCGGACCGCCTCGATGCGCTCGCCGTCGAGTACTGAGATCCCGGCGCTGTCGTAACCCCGGTACTCCAGTTTCTCGAGCCCCGCGAGCAGCAGCGGGCGAGCCTGACGCGATCCAACGTAGCCGATGATGCCGCACATGCCCCTGATAACTCCTTGATTGCTTGCTGGTGCCTTCCGACTTTTGGGTCGAGCCGCACCGGCGGCCCGCGTCCTCCGCTTCATCCTGCCGGAGAACGAGCGCCTGATGTTAGAGCGCCCCCTTACTCAACGGTGTCGCGTGCACGATCCTTCGGGTGGCCGGTTGCGGGTTCGGGGGCGGTTTGTGCGAGAGCACGTCGAGATCCTCACGAATCGTTGACACAAGGCGCGATCTGGCCCTCAGCGTGGTGCATACAGCGTCAATCCCGGAGAAAAAGCCGAGGCCTGTCGAGCTGTGCATGAAGAGTGCTTAACACGCCAGGCCTCGCCATCGGCGCCGGTTGTGGCGTCTTATGCATCATCAGATCGCCCGATCTGGGCGCCAAAGGACCACCGCGCCCGCCATAAACCCGACCCACCCCCTCCCCAGCGCCGTTTACCGAGCCGCCCGCGAACCGAGGCCACGGCGGGCGTAAGCCGAGTCAGGACACCTAGCGTGAAAGCTCAGATGCCGCCGTCGCCGTCCGACGGGCCGCCGTTGTTGTCGCCATCCCCATCGCCGCCGTTGTTTTGCGGGATCCCGCTTGGGGGCGGCGTGGCGTGGACGTTCGTCGTCGTGGGCGGAGGCGGGGCCGCCGTCGAGGTGGGCGGCGGAGCGGCCGGCTGCGTCACCGTCGGCGTCGGAGGCGGGGCCGTAGTCGTCGGCGCAGCCGGCACCGCAGTCGTGCTCACCGGCGCGCTCGCGGTGGCGGCGCGCTCTTTGCGCAGCCGGGCCGCCTTGGCCCTGGCGGCACGCGCGCGGCGTTCCGCTGCTTTCTTGCGTTGCGAAGCGCGGGCCGCGGCTTGCGCGGCCCGCGCATGATGCACGACCGCGGGGACGGTCGCGGCCGCGTGAGTCGTCGTCGGCCCCGAGGACCCGCAGCCTGCCACGAGGACTCCGAGCACGACGGCGACGATCAGCCAGCGCACCAGCGAGCGGGGCTGATCAATGCGGTGAAAAGGGCTTGCGTACATCGCTTGTCATCGAGGACGCCGCGCTCGCCCCGAACCTTCCCCGCGGATTCCCCGGAAGGGTTGTGCCCCCTCCGGCGTCCCTCCGAGTACGACGCCCCCGGCGTCCGAAGGGCTATACGCCATGACCACATCGTCTGTCACTGCCTCAGAGGAGGACCCGGCACGCCGGCTCGCCCGGTCGCGCCCGAAGTCGTGGCACGGCGTCCCGGTCGGCTTGCTCGCCGCGTCCACGCTGATCGCCGTGCTCGTCGCCCTACCGATCCCGATCACGATCGTGCAGGCGCTGCAGGGCGGCTTGTCGGCCGCCGTCGATGCCATCAAGGCCACGTCCGCGCGCACGCTGCTGCTCCACTCGTTCTTCGTGGCGGCCGTCGCTGCGCCGGTGTGCGGCGTGATCGGGGTCGCGAGCGCGTGGTTCGTCGAGCGCACCACCGTGCCGGGCCGGCGGTTGTGGGCGCTGCTCCTGGTCGCGCCGATCACGATGCCGCTGTTCGTGACGAGCTACGCCTGGGTGACCCTCGGCACGTTCCTTCAGGGGTTCCTCGGCGCCGCCGGGATCATCGCGTTCTCCTACTACCCGATCGTCTTCCTGCTCGTCTGCGTCGCGTTGCGCGGGATGGACCCCGCCCTCGAGGAGAGCGCACGCTCGCTGGGCTTGAGCGCTCGGCAGACGTTTTTCCGGGTCGTACTCCCGCAGCTCCGGCCGGCGCTCCTGGGCGGCCTGCTGCTGGTCGTGCTCGACACGCTGGTCGAGTTCGATGCGTTCGTGGCCCTGAAGTACCAGACGTTCAGCGTGAACGTCTACGCCCAGTACCAGCTCAGCTTCAGCGCATCGGGCGCGGCCGCCCTCTCGTTCTTCTCGATCGTGTTGTGCTGCGTGCTGCTGGCCGGCGAGTCGCGCCTTCGCCGGGGAGCGAACTACAGCCGCGTCAGCCACGGCACCCGGAGGGCGCTCGTCCGCTACCGCCTGGGTCGCGGCACGCCGCTGGTGCTGGCCGGTCTCGCGCTGATCGTGGCGATCGGTCTGGGCATCCCGGTCGGCGTGCTGATCTACTGGTTCACGCAGAGCAGCCAGGCGGGCTTCGCGGGCGCGACTACCAACCTCCACTACCTCTTCCCGGCGACGCTGACATCGGTCGGCCTCGCCGCCGGCTCCGCGGTGCTCGCGCTCGTGCTCGCCGTTCCGGTGGCCTCGCTCGCCGTTCGTTACCGCAGTCGCCTGGTCGGCGTGCTGGAGCGGTCGACGTATCTGTCGTTTGCGCTGCCTGACCTCGTCGCCGCGATCGCCCTCGCGTACGGCGCGAGCCACTATGCGCGCGTTGCCTACGGGAGCGTTGCGCTGCTCGTGTTCGCCGACGCGATCCTGTTCGTGCCGTTCGCCGTCGTCGCCATGCGGGCGACGCTTGGCCAGATCGAGCCGGCCCTCGATGACTCGGCCCGAGCTCTCGGGAACGGCTCTCTACGGACGCTGTGGCGGATCACGCTGCCGTTGGCTCGGCCGGGGCTCGCGGCCGCGGGGGTGCTCGTCTTCGCGTTCGTCCTCGGTGACCTGTCGACGGCGCAGGTGCTGCTGCCGCCGGGCCTCTACACGTTGGGGACCGAGTTTCAGGCGAACAGCTCGACGGTGGCGTTTGCGGCAGCCGCGCCGTTCGCCGCCGTGCTGGTGCTGCTTTCGATGGCCGCCACGTACGTTCTGATTAGCCGCTTCGGCCGGGTTCGAGCGCTCGAGGAGCTCTGACGATGGCCGAGCTGAGCTGCCAGGACTTGGGTAAGGCGTATGGCGCCCGCACGGTGCTCAGCGACGTCGATCTGTTCGTCGCGGAGGGGACGCTGACCGCGATCCTCGGAGCGTCCGGAAGCGGCAAGACGACGCTGCTGCGACTGATCATGGGGTTCATCGAGGCGGATGCCGGAACCATCACCGTCGGCGGTGTGCTCGTCGCCGACGCGGGGCGGCTCCACGTTGCCTCCCACAAGCGCGCGATCGGCTACGTGGCCCAGGAGGGCGCCCTGTTCCCGCATCTGAGCGCCGGCGAGAACGTCGCTTTCGGCCTGCCGCGGTCCGAGCGTCGGCGCAGCGGCCGGGTCGCCGAGGTGCTCGAGCTCGTCGGGCTCGACGAGGGCTACGTCGACCGCCGCGTGCAGGAGCTCTCCGGAGGAGAGCAGCGCCGGGTCGCACTCGCCCGGGCCCTCGCCCCCCGCCCGCGCCTCGTGCTGCTCGACGAGCCGTTCTCGGGGCTCGATGCCGGGCTCAGAGTCGAGACGCGCGAGGCGGTGCTGCGCGCGCTCGGACAGGCGGGCACGACCGCCCTGCTGGTAACGCACGACCAGGGCGAGGCGCTGTCGATGGGCAGAGAGGTAGCCGTCCTGCGCGAGGGACGCCTCGTCCAGCGTGCGGCACCGACGAGCCTCTACCGCGAACCCGTGGACGCTCACGTGGCCAGCTTCGTCGGAGAGGCAAACCTCCTGATCGGCCACGCCGGCGGGGATCGCGTCTTCTGCGCGCTCGGTGAGCTGCCGGTCCGGACTCCCGGACGCGAAGGGCCGGTCCAGGTCATGGTCCGCCCCGAGCAGATACGGATGGTGAGGCCGCGGCAGATCGACAACGGCTCCTCGGCGATGGTCAGGGCCGACGTGCTCGGACACCGCTACCACGGCCCCGACACGGTGGCGACGCTGCGGCTCGAGGAGCACCCGGACACGATCGTCAAAGCGCGTACGCTGGACGCCGACGCCCCGGCCCCGGGCGAACTGGTCGAGCTGTCCGTCGTCGGCCCCGTCGTCGTTTTCGCGGCTGCGACCGAGCCGGACCCGCGCGAGCGCGAGGACGAGGAGCTACCGCGGTATGAGATCACCGTTCGGCAGCGATGAGGCTCGCCATCCTCAACCGGCGCGTGATCGCCGCGGTGGCCTGCGCGCTCGTGGCGCTGACGGTGGCCGCCTGCGGGGGCTCTGACCCGCGGTCGCTCGTGCTCTACAACGGCCAGCATCCTCAGCTGACCGACGCGCTCGTATCGGCATTCGAGAAGCAGACGGGGATCCAGGTCAGCGTGCGCACCAACGACGGCATCGTGCTCGCCGATCAGCTCCTCCAGGAGGGCGACGCCTCACCGGCGGACGTCTACATCACCGAGAACTCGCCGGAGCTGGTCACGCTCGATCAGCGCGGCCTGCTGGCCCGGCTCGACCCCACGACGCTCGACCAGACGCCCGCCCGCTTTCGCACGGCCACCGGCGACTGGATCGGGATGGCGCTGCGGGTCAGCGGCCTCGCCTACGACCCCGCGCGGATCTCGACAGGCGCGCTCCCAGCCTCGGTGCTCGACCTCGCCCAGCCTCAGTGGAAGGGCAAGATCGCGATCGCCCCGACCGACTCGGACTTCCCACCGGTCGTCGGCGCCGTGATCGCCCGGTACGGCACCAAGGCCGCCGCAGACTGGCTCGCGGGACTGAAGCGCAACGCACAGCTCTACCAGTCGGACGAGGCGGTGGTCGCGGCCGTCAACCGCGGCGACGTCGCCACCGGGGTGATCAACCACTACTACTGGTATCGGCTCCGGCTGGAGATCGGCGCTGACGCGATCCACAGCGCCGTCTACTACTTTCCCGACCGTGACGTCGGATCGATCGAGAACGTCGCCGGCGCCGCGGTGCTCAAGTCCAGCAGCCACAAGGCCGAGGCACAGGATTTCGTGAGGTTCCTGGTCAGCCGTGCGGGCCAGGAGATCCTCGCCCGTGGCGACGATTTCGAGTACCCGGCCCGACCCGGGGTGAGCCCGAATCCGCAGCTTCAGCCCCTCGCCCGGCTCGCGCCGGCGGTCGTCGGACCGGCGGGGCTAGGAAACGATCAGACCGCCGCGCGACTGGTCCAGCAATCCGGGCTGGCGTAGCGGGCGCCCTACTTCAGTGCCCGCTCGACCACGTCGGTCAGCCGACCGCAGATCTCATCGATCTCCCGCTCGCTCGGCGCCTCGGCCATCACGCGGATGAGCGGCTCGGTGCCCGACGCCCTCACCAGCACCCGGCCGCGGCCCTGGAGCGCCGAGTCCTCTCGCGCGATCGCGTCCTGCACGAGGGGATCGTCGAGCGCCGTGGCGAGCGAGCTCCGGTCCCTCGCGCGGATGTTGACTAGCCGTTGGGGAAGCTTCTGCATGGCGTCGCGGTCGCTCAGATCCCGGTCCCCGAGAGCCTCGAGCGTCAGCAGTGCGCTCGCGATGCCATCGCCGCTTGGCCCGAACCCGAGGTCGATAATGTGGCCCGATTGCTCTCCGCCGAGGGCCCATCCGCGGCGGCGGAGCTCGTCGAGGACGTAGCGGTCGCCGACGGCCGTCGTCGCCACCTCGACGCCGGCGTTCGCCATCGCCGCGTGGAACCCGTAGTTGGTCATCACGGTCACCGCCACGCCGTTCCCGGCGAGGCGATCCCGCGCCCGCAGGTGCAGGGCCGCGATCGCGATCAGCTCATCGCCGTCGACGACCGTTCCCGTGCGGTCAACCGCGAGCACCCTGTCGCCGTCGCCGTCGAACGCGAAGGCGACGTCGTAGCTGCCGCTCCCCAGCTCCTCGATCAGCCGGTTGAGATGGGTTGACCCGCAGTGCTCGTTGATGTTGCGCCCGTCGGGCTCGGCGGCGATCGCCTCGACCTCGGCCCCGAGCCGCCGGAAGATCTCCGGCGCTGCCCGATACGTCGCGCCATTGGCGCAGTCGAGCAGGATCCTGCGCCCGCTGAGGTCGAGTTCGGCGAAGCGCACGTGAAGCTCGCGCAGGTAGTCCTCGAGTGCGCCGTGCAGGCGGCGTACCCGGCCGATCCGAGGCGGCGGCGGCGACGGCTTCTCGAGCTCGGCTTCGATCGCGTGCTCGGTCTCATCGTCGAGCTTGAACCCGTCGGCCGCGAACAGCTTGATGCCGTTGTCCTCGTACGGGTTGTGCGACGCGGAGATCACGGCCGCGAGCTGGAGTCCGTGGCGGCGGACCAGCATCGGCGCGGCCGGCGTGGGCAGCACGCCGGCGAGTAGCGCGTCTCCGCCGGCGGCCGTCACGCCCGCCGCCATCGCCGACTCGAGCATCTCGCCCGATTCACGCGTATCGCGGACGATCACCACCTGGGGGCGCTCCGCATCCTCGCGCGCCACCGCGGCGCGAGCGAGCACGAGCGCGAGATCGGCGGTCAGGAAATGTCCCGCCCGGCCGCGGACACCGTCCGTGCCAAATAGCTGGCGCGCCATCCAGCGAGCGTGGCGTTAGCGCTTCGAGAACTGCGGCCGTTTGCGGGCCTTCTTCAGACCCGCCTTCTTGCGCTCCTTGACCCGTGGATCGCGGGTCAAAAAGCCCCGGCGCTTGAGCTCGCCGCGGAGATTGGGGTCGGCCACGAGCAGTGCGCGGGAGATGCCATGCCGCAGCGCTCCCGCCTGTGATGAGACGCCACCGCCGTGCATCCTCGCGACGACGTCCATCCGGGACTCGTATCCCACCGTCTCGAGCGGCTGGCGGATGATCCGTTGAAGCGTCTCGCGCGGGAAGTAGTTCTCCAGCTCCTTGCCGTTGATCGCGTACGTCCCGCTGCCCGGCTTGAGGATCACTCGGGCGACGGAGCTCTTGCGCTTTCCGGTGGCCGTGTAGCGCGCGCCGGCGGCGAGGTCGATCGCCGCATCCGCGATCGGCTGGGCCTCGTCAACGGTATCGTCTTGGTCGCGCGCCGCGGCCGCCTCGGCCTCCGCCTCCGCGGCGGCCCTGGCCTCGGCGTCGAGGAACTCCTCGCCCTCGGGCACGATGTCGGGAATCAGGTCGGCGCCGGGGATCTCGGGGCGCTCGCGGGGGGTGAGCTCGACCTCCTCGAGCTCGGTTTCCTGGACGGGCTCGGGAGCGGCAGCGGGCTCAGCGGCCTCCGGCTCCGGGGCGGGCTCCTGGGCTTCCGGCTCAGCCTCGGCCTGAGGCTCCGGCGCGGGCTCCTCGGCCTGCGGCTCCGGCGCGGGCTCCTCGGCTTCCGGCTCAGCCTCGGCCTGAGGCTCCGGCGCGGGCTCCTCAGCTTCCGGCTCGGCCTCAGCCTCGACCGCCGGCTCGGCCTCGACCGCCGGCTGCGCCTGCGGCTCGGTCTCGGCCTCCGTGGACGGCTCGGCCTCGACGGCCGGTTCCTGCTCGTCTGCTCGCTGCTCGTCCTCGGGGTGCTCGGACTCGGTCACTGCTCAATCTCCATCGGTTGCGGCTTCTGGGCGGTGTGCGGATGCTCGGGACCGGCGTAAACCTTCAGCTTCGTGAGTTGCTTGCGCGCGAGCCGGTTGCGCGGAAGCATCCCCTTCACGGCTAGGCGGATGACCTCCTCGGGCCGGCGCTCCAGCATCTCGGCCAGCGTCCGCGACTTCAGCCCCCCGGGATAGCCCGAGTGCCGGTAGTAACGCTTGTCTGCGCGCTTGTTGCCCGTGACCGAGATCTTCTCGGCGTTGACGACGATCACGAAGTCGCCCGTATCCACGTGCGGGGTGTACGTGGGCTTGCGCTTTCCGCGCAGGGCGTCCGCGATCTGGGTCGCGAGTCTGCCGAGCGTCTTGCCCGTCGCGTCGACGAGCAGCCAGTTGCGCTCTCGGTCGGTGGGAGTGGCTACGTAGGTCTTCATGGCACGCACAAGCCGCGCGTCGATCGCGCGGCCCGGGGCAATGATAGCCGCGACTTCGCGATTGGGCGGTCCCGTACGCTCCTCGTGTGCCGCTCTCGCTCAAGCTTCGACGCTACGGCTACCGGCTCGCATACTGGGGCCTGCGGATCTGGTCGTTCACCGTCCGCCCCCGCATCAGGGGGGTCAAGTGCATCCTCACCAACGGCGACCGCGTCCTGCTGGTCCGGCATACCTACGGTCCGCCGAAGTGGGATCTGCCGGGCGGGACCGCGAGACGTGGCGAGCCACCGGCCGAGACTGCGCGGCGCGAGATGGCCGAAGAGCTCGGCGTTACGCTCGATGGGCTCGTCGACCTCGGAACCTTCGCAGGGCGGATCGATCGCCGCCGCGACACGATGCATTGCTTCCACGCGGAGATCGACGACCAGGAGCTGACGATTGACCGGGGGGAAATCGATGAGGTCGGGTGGTTCTCGCCTGACCATCTCCCGCCGAACACTGGCCGGCACTCGAGATCGATGGTGGCGCTGCTGAGCGCCGGCTAGCTGCCTATTCCCACTCGATCGTGCCGGGCGGCTTGCTCGTGATGTCGAGCACGACCCGCCCCACCGGGCGGATCTCGCTGATCATCCGAGACGCGATCTGCTCCAGCAGGTCATACGGCAGCCGCGCCCAGTCGGCGGTCATCGCGTCGTCGCTCGTCACGGCGCGGATCACGATCACGTTGCCGTACGTGCGCTCGTCGCCCTGGACGCCGACCGTCCGGATGTCGGGGAGGACGCAGAACGACTGCCACAACTCGCGGTAGAGCCCCGCCTTGCGGATCTCATCCTGGAGGATCGCGTCCGCCGCGCGCAGGATGTCCAGCCGCTCTCGCGTCGCCTCGCCGCCGACGATCCGGATCGCGAGGCCCGGCCCCGGGAACGGCTGGCGCCACACGAGCCGCTCGGGCAGCCCCAACTCGGCGCCGACGGCCCGCACCTCGTCCTTGAACAGCGATCGCAGCGGCTCGACGAGCGTGAACTCAAGGTCGTCCGGCAGCCCCCCGACGTTGTGATGCGACTTGATCGTCGCCGCGCCGGTGCCGCCACCGGACTCGATCACGTCGGAGTACAGCGTCCCCTGGACGAGGAACGAGACGTCGTCCAGCTTGGCGGCCTCCTCCTCGAATACGCGGATGAACTCGGCGCCGATCCGCTTGCGCTTCTCCTCGGGGTCGGTCACGCCCGCCAGGCGCGCCAGGAAGCGATCAGAAGCGTCGACCGCGACGAGCGGCACGCGGAAGTGATCGCGGAACGCGGCGATCACCTGGGCGCCCTCGTTCTTGCGCATCAGGCCGTGGTCGACGAACACGCACGTCAGCCGATCCCCGATCGCGCGATGAACGAGCAGCGCCGCGACGCTCGAGTCGACGCCACCGGAGAGGCCGCAGATCGCCCGCCCGTCGCCCACCTGGGCGCGGATCCGCTCGATCTGCTCCTCGATCACCGAGCTCGCGCTCCAGGTGCGCTCGCAGCCGCAGACGTCCTCTAGGAAGTTCGTCAGGACCGCCTGCCCGTAGGGCGTGTGCACGACCTCGGGGTGGAACTGGATTCCGTAGACCTGGCGCTCGACCGACTCGAACGCCGCCACCGGGGACGCCGTCGAGGCGGCCAGCGCCGTGAACGACGGTGGCGGCGCGAACACGGTGTCGCGGTGGGACATCCAGCACGTCTGCTCCGCCGGAGTCCCCGCCAGCAGACGCCCCGGCTCCGAGACGGTCAGCTGCGAGCGGCCGAACTCGCCCACCTCGGCGCCTTCCACGCGACCGCCGAGCTCGCGCGCGATCAGCTGCATTCCGTAACAGATGCCGAGCACGGGGATTCCGAGCTCCAGCAGCTCACGGTCGAGCGCCGGCGCGCCGGGCTCATAGACCGACGACGGCCCGCCGGACAGGATCACGCCCTTCGGCTTGCGGCGCGCGACCTCCTGGGCGCCGACGTGATGCGGGAGAAGCTCCGAGAAGACGCCGTACTCCCGGACCCGGCGCGCGATCAGCTGGGAGTACTGGCCGCCGTAATCGAGGACGACGACCTCTTCTTGAGTAGGCCGCTTCGCGGCGTCCGTGGGGCCATCCGACCCCGTCCGGACAGAAGTCGCGGGGCGATCGACGTCCGGATGGGCCCTCGCGGCCCCAGGGACGCCGAGCGCAGCGAGGCCCGTACTAGTCGCTGGCACCGACCGTCGCGGCCTGCTCGCGAGCGCCCATGCCGACCCCCTGCTCACGCTGGAGGTGCTTGCCTTCCGTCTGAAGCGCGGGCGCCACCAGCAGCTCCGCGCGGTTGAACTCGGCGATGTCCCGGTACCCGCACGTCGCCATCGAGGTCCTCAGCGCGCCCATCAGGTTGAACGTGCCGTCGTTCTCGCGCGCCGGGCCCTTGATGATCTCCGCCATCGTCCCGTTGAGCGTGGTGGCGACGCGGGTCCCGCGTGGGAGCGTGGGGTGGAAGGTCGCCATCCCCCAGTTGTAGCCGCGTCCGGGAGCCTCGTACGCCCGCGCCAGCGCCGAGCCGACCATCGCCGCGTCGGCGCCACAGGCGATCGCCTTCGCGATGTCGCCACCGTTGCGCATCCCTCCGTCGGCGATCACCTTCACGTACTCGCCGGTCTCGAGCATGTGCTGCGAGCGGGCGGCCGCCACGTCGGCGATCGCCGTCGCCTGCGGTACGCCGATCCCGAGCACGCCCCGGGTCGTGCAGATCGCGCCCGGCCCGACGCCCACGAGCACTCCGGCGGCGCCGGTGCGCATCAGGTGCAGTCCCGTGTGATAGGAGGCACAGCCGCCCACGACGACGGGCGTCGGCGCGAGCTCGCGGATGAACTCCTTCAGGTTCAGCGGCGGCCGGCTCTCGTCGGAGGAGACGTGCTCGGCCGACACCACGGTCCCCTGGATGACGAGGATGTCGAGCCCCGCCTCGAGCGCCACGTCGTAGTACTTGCGGACCTTCTGTGGCGTCAACGACGCCGCGGCGACGACGCCGTGCGCCTTGATCTCCTCGATCCGCTTCGCGATCAGCTCGGGCTTGACCGGCTCTGAGTAGATGTCCTGCATCTCGCGGGTCGCGATGTCCTTCGAGAACGTCGAGATCCGCTCGAGCTGCGCGTCGGCGTCCTCGTAGCGGCAGAAGATTCCCTCGAGGTTGAGGACCGCGAGACCGCCCAGCTTCCCGATCAGACCGGCCGTCTCGGGGGATACGACGCCATCCAGCGCCGCCGCGAGCAACGGAAGCTCGAACCGGTACGGCCCGAGCGTCCACGAGATGTCGACATCGTCGGGATCCCGGGTCCGCCGCGACGGAACGATCGCGATGTCGTCAAACCCGTAGGCCCTGCGGGCCTTCTTTCCGCGCCCGATTTCTACTTCCATTGCGGCATCATAAGACCGCCCGCGGACGCGACGCCACGGTGGCGATTGGGGTGCGAGGAGGAGGCGATGACGGCGGCAATCATCGTCTCTTCGATCCTAGCAGCGGGCTGGCCCGGGACCCCGGAATCAGCCGGGTCAACTCTCGGCCCGCGGCCCTGGTGGCGACCGGCTCGGCAAAAGCCAGCAGGGAGGGGGTGGGGCGAGGGCGCCGGCGGGTCGCCTAAGCCCGTGATCGACCTCCTCGGGCGTTCACGCGGCCAGATGTGGCGGGTTGGTGACGGAACGTCACGAGGGTGTCACGGGCATAGTGCATAGCGCGTCAACACCGACGCCAGATCCGAGCCCTGTCGACCTGAGCACACTCCTCGTGCACAATCCGCCACGGCTCGCCATCCGGCGCAAGATTGTCGTGCTACGCACCATCGAATGGACGCGATCGCGCCCGCTCCGCCTCCCCTTCCCCAGCGCCGTTTACCTGGCCGCCGCCACGCCGGGGCTCAGGAGATCTCGGCCGGGATCTGAAGCTTCTCGGCTTCCACCTCATCGACCATTCGCTCGACCTTCGCCGGCTCGACGATCCCCGCGCCGACGTGATGGATCGACTCGGCGCCACAGGCCACCCCGAACCGCAGGCAGTCGACCGGCATCCGTCCCGCGTACCGGGCGGCGACGTACCCGGCGAGGAAGGCATCGCCGGAGCCGATGCTCGAGCGCGCCTCCTGCACCTCGACGCGCACCCGGTAGAGGACCGGATTGACGCCCTCGAGCACCTGGGCGTAACACCCGTCGGAGACGGTCATGATCGCCTCCGTGGCTCCGAGCCGGCGCATCTCGACGACGGCCTGCGCCCGGTCGTCGCTGTCGTTGAACTCGTGGCCGACGAGCTCCTCCGCCTCGAGCTCGTTGGGCGAGACGAGGTCCGGCTCGGCGCGCACCGCCAGCCGCATCGGCTCGCCGTCGGTGTCGATCATCGTGGTTACGCCGAGCTTGCGCACCTCGCGGATCAGACCCGCGTACACATCGGTCTCGAGACCGCGCGGGAGGCTGCCGGCGAACACGCAGATGCTCGCGCCCTTGGCGAGGTAGAGCAGCTTCTCGCGGAACAGCTCCAGCTCGTGGACCGAGATCGCGGGGCCGCGCTCGTTGATCTCAGTGTGCATCCCCGTAGTCGGGTCGAGCACGGCGGTGTTCGTTCGCGACTCCTCCCGGATCCGGACGAACGCGTTCAGGATCGCCTCATCGCCGAGCGCCTCGAGGATGCGGTTGCCCGTCGCGCCGCCGGCGAGGCCGGTCGCGATCACCGGCTGGCCGAGGCGCTTGATCGCCCGCGCGATGTTGACGCCCTTGCCGCCCGGCATCGTGGTCTGGTCGACCGTGCGATGCCTGCGGCCAGGCGTGAAGTTCGGCACCTCGAGCGTCTTGTCGAGCGCCGCGTTGAGCGTCACGGTGATGATCATTGCTAGTTCAGCGCCCTCCTCGCCCGCCTATGGCGCCCGCCGACGCGCCAGACGGTAACCGCGATCGCGACGGACGCCAGCACCAGCAGCAACACTACCGTGGAAGGTCGCGTCATGAAGTGGCCGGCCAGCGTGAACGCGCTGACGGCCGGCAGCGCCTGGGCGAGCAGCAGCGGCTCCCGGGCGATCTGGTGGCGGCCGTCGGTCACGACCACGGTCCCCACGACCGCGTCCTTCGCCAGTGGCCCCGCGAGCTGGTGAGGCACGTACACCCGGACACGAGCACGCGTGGTGCGCGGGAGCACCCGCGTGAACGTCCGCGGGGCGATCACGACGGCTCGCTTCCCCGGCCGGTCCTTGATCGTCGGGCGAGCCAGCACGGCTCCGGCGCGGATCGGCGTCTCGCGACGGAAGTTCGCGAACCCGTAGTCGAGCAACGTCAGGGTGTTCGCATCGCGCGCCGTCTCGCTGGAGGTGCCGAGAACGGCGCTCAGCAGCGTCATCCCGTCGCGCCGCGCCGAGGCCACCAGCACATACCCGGCGTCGGCCGTGTGCCCCGTCTTGACGCCGTTGATCCACGGCACGCGGCCGACGAGGTCGTTGCGGTTGGCGACGACGCGGACCTCGTTGCCGCTGTGCAGCACCGCGTTCGGTAGTGCTACCGCCCGCCTGAAGAAGGGCTGCGTGCGGAGGTCGTACTCGGCGAGCTTCACGAGGTCGGACGGGGTCGAGTAGTTGCCCGGGGTGTCAAGCCCGATCGGCGTCGAGTAGTGGGTGTGGTGGAGCCCGAGCTCCCGGGCACGCCGGTTCATCATCGCGATGAACCGCGCCACCGACCCGTGCCCGACGTTGTAGGCGAGATCCTCGGCAGCGTCGTCTGCGCTCGGAAGCAGCATGGCGAGGAGCAGGTCGTGGACGGTCATCCGTTCGCCCGGCACGAGCCCGAGCTGCGAGTCCGATGCCGCCGGGTCGTAGTCCGGGTCGGCGAACACCTGGCTCAGTCGCGTGTGCTCGAGCGTGACGAGCGCGGTCATCAGCTTCGTCGTGCTCGCGATCGCGACCTCTCGGTCGGCGTCGAGTCCGTACAGCGTCTGGCCGGTGCTCGGGGCGACGAGGATCGCCGCCGTGGCCGAAAGATCGGGGCCGGCTGCCGCGTTCGCAGCCGCGGGCCCGAGCGCTGCGGTCAGCAGCGACGCGGCCACCACCGCCGCAGCGGCCAGCAGGCGCGCCACCGCCGGCCCCGTGCCTGACGCGCGCCGCACGATCGCCGCGCGCCCGCCATCCGTTTGCCTCATCGTCGCAGCCGCAGGCGTTGCCCGGTCTGGAGGCTGTTCGGGTCGACGTGCGGATTCAATGATTCGAGCGTGGACAGTGGAACTCCGGTCTTGGCGGCGATCGCCGTCATGCTGTCGCCGGGCTGGACGGCGTAGTACGTCTTCTTCGCGAACTTCCCGTGCGGACGAGGCGGCGCGACGACGACCGGCGTGTGCGCGGCCTTCGTCTTCGCGCTCAACGTGTCGTGGACGATCACGTAGGTTCCTGCGATCGTCGCAGCCAGCGCGATCGGCGCCAGGTAGCGCGCACGACTCCGACGGGCCATCGCCCGCCGATCATACCGCCACGCCCCCCCGGAACGCCCATTTTGGACGCAAGGCGGTCGTCAAATCGCGAGCTTCCAGGCGAGCTCGCGGAGCCTCGCCGCCTCGCGGCTGGCCGCGGCCGCGGGATCGCCGCCCGTCTTCTCGTAGGCTCGGACGATTCCGCGGGATGCCGCGATCAGGCCGCCGGCGGGACCCGGCGCGAACGCCGGTGCTAGATCCTCGACCGTCCCTCCCTGCGCGCCGATGCCGGGCAGCAGGAAGACCGCGTGGGGCATCGCAGCCCGGAGCTCCTCGAGCCGTTCCGGAGCGGTGGCGCCGACGACGGCGCCGACATCCGTCAGACCGGCGACGCCGACCGCCGGCGCGCCGAGCTCGGTGACGATCGCCGCGAGCCGGCCGCTGACCGAGCCGCCCTCCGCCAGTCTCAGCTCCTGCACGTCGGAGGCGCCCGCGTTCGAGGTCCGCACGAGCACGAACAACCCCGAGCCCCGCGCACGGGCCGCCGCGACGAAGGGGGCCAGCGAATCGACGCCCAGCAGCGGATTGACGGTCAGCGCATCGGCCGCCAAGCCCTGCACCGGGCCGTAGGGGGTCTGCGTCTCACCGAAGAAGGCCTGCGCGTACGCCGCGGCGCTGACATCGATGTCGCCGCGCTTGGCGTCGGCGATCACCATCAGGCCGCGCTCGCGCGCGCGGGCCGCGACCTCGCGCAGCGCGTCCCACCCGGGCGCGCCGAGACGCTCGAAGCAGGCGACCTGGACCTTGACGGCGACGCAGTGCTCGGCGACGGCCTCGATCGCCAGCGTGCAGTGAATCGCCACGGCCAGCCCCGCCCGCGCACCGGGCGCGACGGGCGGGCTGTCGGCCGCACTTGCCAGTTCGATCGCGCGTGGCCACAACTGGGCCGGATCGGGATCCAGCCCGAGCACCAACTGCGAGCCGCGGTCGGCCACACTGCTTGCCAGCCGATCGCCGAAGCCGCCGGCGGCCGCGGCGCCTGGCGATGGCGGCGATGGCCCCGCGATCGGACCCTGAGTCAGTACTACTTCACCGATTTCTTCAGCCCGGCACCCGCGGTGAACTTCGGCACCTTCGAGGCCGCGATCTGGATTGTCTCCCCCGTGGCGGGGTTGCGACCCTCACGCGCGCTCCTGTGGGAGACGCTGAATTTGCCGAAGCCGGAGAAGCTGACCTCGCTGCCGCGCTTGAGCGCGCCCTCGATGGTCTCCAACACCGCGTCGACCGCGCTCGCGGCATCCTTCTTGCTCAATCCGGCGCGATCCGCGACCTGATCGACGAATTCGGACTTGGTCACTTGCTCCCTCCTTCGAGGTGGTAGGAATGCTCGAAGCTAACACGGCGCGCGGACAACTCGCGTCTATAAGCCCCTGGAATAGGCTCATTCTTGCCGCCGAGCGGCGCAAGTCGGGCGAAATCGGCCGTTTGGACCTCGCAAATTGCGGAAATCTCGGACAAATTCCCCCGCGCCCAGGCATCGCCTAGGTGCCCAGGGCCCGGCGAGCACAGATCCCAGGCACCATCGATGATTCAACACGTCACCCACGCAATCGACCGCTCCCAGCTGGATGAGTGCGTCGCGTTCTACGAGGTTCTCGGATTCCGGGTCGTCGACCCCCCGCACGGGATCGCCGCCGGGGCCAGCTGGCTCGAGTCGACCGAGCCGGGGCCGCCATCCCAGGTCCACCTGATGTACGTGGACGGGGGCCAGCCGGGCGGCGGACACTTCGCACTTGTCTGTCCCGATTACGACGAGACGATCGCGCGGCTGCGCGCCGCCGGCCACGACGTCGACCCGCGTCGCGAGCACTGGGGATCGCCACGATCCTACGTCCGTGACCCGGCCGGGAACCTGATCGAGCTGATGGCCTACCCGCCTGGGCGCGCCGACGGTGCCGGCCGACAACAATAAGCCCGTGGATCTCGGTCGGATCGCCTGGCTCACGACGGTGCTCGCGTGTCTGATCGCGGTGCTGATCCTCCTGCTCCAGGGTTACTACGGCTACGCGTCGGTGACCCTCGCCGTGGCGGCGTCGGCCGCCATCAACCTCAGGTAGCCGCCCGCCCCGGAGGGGAGAAGCTCTCGGGCCGTCGCTCGCCGGCGCCGCCCACACGCTGCTCGCCGGCGCCGTCCGGGTATTCCTCGCCGGCGCCGTCCGCGCGCAGCTCCTCACCCGGCCGCACGCGGTCCTCGGGCTCGAGGTGGATCAGCACGTCGGCCCCGGCGAGCTTCTGGCCGATCAGGTCCTGGAGCTCGTGAGCGGTTCGGTGAGCGTCCTCGAGCGAGGTGCCCTCCCGGAACTGGACGTGCAGGTCGACATACCGTCGCGCGCCGGCCTGCCTGGTCCGCAGCTCGTGGTAGCCGACCACGCCTCGCGGGGCGAACGCTTCGATCTCGGTCCGGATCGTGTCGACCTCCTCCGGCGGGAGCGCCTCGTCGACGAGGACCCGGGAGGAGCGCAGCAGCAGCCGCACGCCGGTGACGACGATCGTGCAGGCGACGATCAGCGCCACCACCGGGTCGATCCATTGGGCGCCGGTCACCTGGACCAGCGCGAGGCCGACGAGGACGCCGGCGGACGTCACCGCGTCGGTCCGCAGGTGCGCGGCGTCGCCCTCGAGCGCCGGGGACTCCGTGGCCCGCGCCCGGCGCCCGATCACGGTCGAGATCACGACGTTGACGACGATCGACAGCGCGACGATGGCGATGCCGAACCCGAGGTTGTCCACCTGACCGTGCCCGAGCAGCCGCCGGATCGCGGCGAACGCGATCGCCGCCGAACCGACGAGGATCAGGATGCCCTCGATCGCCGCCGACAGGTTCTCGATCTTCTCGTGTCCGTAGCGGTGCGACTCGTCCGCCGGCTCCCCCGCCTTGCGCACCGAGAAGAACGCGACGATCGACGCGACCAGGTCGATGCTGGAGTGGACGGCCTCGGTCAGGATCGCCACCGACCCCGTGATCGTGCCGGCGATCACCTTGAGCAGGATCAGCCCCGAGTTGGAGAGGATCGACAGCGCGGCCGTGCGCTGTTTGAGGCCCGATTCCTCCGCGGTCGCGGGTGGCTCGCTCGCGGGGTCGGGCCACTCATCCGCGTGCGACATCGGTCCGTTCATCGGCCGTCGCGCTCCCTCAGCCACGCGGCGAGCGCTCGCACCGCCCGCCCGCGATGGCTGATCGCGTCCTTGTCATCGTCGCTCAGCTCGGCCATCGTCCGCCCGTCCGGGTACTCGTCCGGAAGGAACGCCGGGTCATAGCCGAAGCCGCCGCTGCCGCGCGCCGCCTCGGCGAGCCTACCGGTGCACTCGCCCAGGAACAGCCGCTCCTCGCCGGCCTCGGGGTCGACGTACGCGACCACGCACACGTACCGAAGCGCGCTGCCCACCGGTGCTTCGCGCATCAGCTTGGCGAGGTTCTCCTCGTCGGTGGCGTCGGGTCCCGCGTATCGAGCCGACAACACGCCCGGCCCGCCCCCGAGCGCCCGCGCCTCGATCCCCGAGTCGTCCGCGATCGCGGGCCGGCCGGTGGCCGACGCCGCCGCACGAGCCTTGGGAAGCGCGTTCTCGGCGAACGTCTCGCCGACCTCGGGCGGGAGCACTACGTCATCGGGCAGCGGCTCGACCAGCAGCCCGTCCGGCGCAACCAGCCGGCCGATCTCCCGGACCTTGTGCCGATTGCGCGTCGCCAACAGAAGAGGGCGACTGGCCGCTGCCATCTCAGCCGGCCGCCGTCGCGACCGCCTCGTCCTGGACCGAGCGCAACGATTCGATCCCGTGCGCCGCCAGCGCCAGGAGATCGTCGAGGTGCGCCCGCGAGAGCGGTGTCCGCTCGGCCGTCGCCTGCACCTCGATCAGCCCACCCTCCCCGGTCATCACGACGTTCGCGTCGACCTCGGCGACCGAGTCCTCGGAGTAGTCGAGATCGAGCAGCGCGATGCCGTCGACGATTCCGCACGAGACGGCCGCGACGGTGCCGTCCAGCGGGCTCCGGTCGACCAGCTCCTGCTCCAGCAGCCGCGCGCACGCGAGCCGGAGCGCCACGAGCCCGCCGGTGATCGACGCGCATCGCGTCCCGCCGTCCGCCTGGAGCACATCGCAGTCGACGTAGACCGTCCGCTCGCCAAGCGCATCGAAGTCGACCACTCCGCGCAGCGAGCGCCCGATCAGCCGCTGGATCTCGACGGTGCGCCCGTCGGGCCGACCTTTGCTGACATCGCGTTGCTTGCGCTCGCCGGTGGACGCGGGGAGCATCCCGTACTCGGCGGTGACCCAGCCGCGGCCGGAGCCGAGGAGGAACCTGGGGACGCTCTCCTGCACCGACGCGGTGCAGATCACCCGCGTCTCCCCCATCGAGATCAGCGCGGATCCGGTGGCGGTGCGCACGAAGCCCGGCTCGATCGCGACCGGCCGTAGTCCGTCGTGGCGACGGCCATAGCTCCGCTCGCGGGCCTCGGTCGTCATACCGGCACCCTCGCCTCGAGCTCGACGTGGACGACCTCCTCCAACGGCATCTGGAGGAATCGCGTGCCGAGCGCGTGGAACGACTCGACGTCGGCGGTGCACTGGAACCGGTAGCTGCCCTCGTCGCCGTTCGGGTTCAGCAGCCGGCGCGACGTCAGCGCGCGCTCGACGCTGCGCGCCACCCCGGCGCCGGAGGTGATCAGCGAGACGCCCCGCCCGAGTGTTCGCTGGAGCATCGGCGCGACCAGCGGGTAGTGGGTGCAGCCGAGGATCACGGTGTCTACGTCAGCTACCCGGAGCGGAGTGCAGTACTCGCGGACGGTCTCGACGACGTGAGCGTCGAAGGGAAAGCCGCCCTGGATGATCGGCGCCAGGTCACGGCAGGGCACGCTCTCGAGGTGAACGTGCGCGTCGGCGGCTCGCACGGCCCGTTCGTAGGCTCCGCTGGCGACGGTCGCCGGCGTCGCCAGCAACCCGATCCGGCCCGTCCTGCTGCCGGCCACGGCCAGCTGGGTGGCGGGCGCCACGACCCCGATCACGTCGACCTCGGCGCCGCGGGCGGCGATGTGCCGCTCGAGCGTCTCGAGCGCCGCCGAACTGGCCGCGTTGCAGGCGACCACCAGCAGCTTCGCGCCCGCGTCGAGCAGGTGCTCGGCGATCTCGACGGCGAAGATCTGGAGCTCCTCCTGCGTCCGGGTTCCATACGGGAACCGCTCGGTGTCGCCCAGGTACAGGTAGTCCTCGGTAGGGAGCGAGACGAGCAGTTCGTGCAGCACGGTCAAACCACCCACGCCGGAGTCGAACACCGCTACCGGGTCGGTTGCGCTGACTGGCATGTCGGTGATGGTGCCAGAGTCATGGGCGGATACGCTCGCACCGATGCGCGCCCTGATCGTGACGAACATGTATCCGACGCCGGAGCGACCGGCGCTCGGCAGTTTCGTCCGCGATCAGGTTGATGCCCTGCGGCGGATCGAGGGGCTCGAGGTCGAGGTCGGCGCGTTCGCCCCCGGGGGAGCCGGCGCCTACCTTCGTGGCGCGCGGTCGCTGAGACGCCGTTACCGCCGAGAGCGGTTCGACATCGTGCACTGCCATTTCGGGCTCTCGATCTTCCCGTCGCTCGTGGTCAAGGCGCGGGCGCGGGCGGTCACACTCCACGGCACCGATCTCAGCCATCCGCGCTCGCGCGCGATCACGCTCGCTGGGCTGCGCACGATGGACCTGGTCGCGACGGTCTCGGAGGAGCTCGCCACGCAGGTCCCGCGGACGGCGTTCGGAGGGCCGCGGGCCGTGCTCCCGTGCGGGGTCGATCTCGGCCGGTTCCGACCGATTCCGCGCGCGGAGGCCCGCTCCGCCCTGGGCCTTAACCCGCGGGGCCCGTACCTCCTGTTCGCCGCGGATCCAGCGCGCCCCGAGAAACGATACGACCGCGCGGTCGCGGTCGCCGGCGACGTGCCCGTGTTGACGCTCGGTGACATCGAACCGTCCGCGGTGCCCCTGTGGGTCAACGCGGCGAATGCGGTGATCTCGTCGTCGGAACGCGAGAGCTTCGGCCTGGCCGTGCTCGAGGCGCTGGCGTGCGACGTCCCGGCGATCGCGACGCCGGTCGGGATCGCCCCGGAGGCCCTCGCGGGCGTGGCCGGAACGTACTGTGGGCCATTCGAGCTCGACACGTGGCGGGAGGCGCTGGCGCCGCATCTCGCCGACCCCGATCCGCGGGTCGCGGGCCGTCAGCGGGCCGAGCGATACTCCTCGGACCGAATGGCGGCCGAGGTGGTTGCGGCGTGGCGGGCACTGCTCGGCGAGCTGCCGGTCCCGGTGGAGCGGGCTCCTATACTCGGGCCACCTTCGGAATGACCATGAGCGGCCTCGAAGAACGCTCCTTCACCGAGCGCGGGCGTGTGCGGCGTCGCGTCCAGTACCTGCGGCGTCTGCGGGAGGTCGAGTTCCGCGACCTCGGCGGCTTCATGGTCGAGCTGCACCGATTCGGCAACGACCGGCCAGAGCTCGTGCAGGCGAAGCTTGCAGCCGCCGCCAGGACCGACGCCGAGGTGCGCGCGCTCGAGCACGCGCTCGGATCCCCCAACCCGGTTCGCGAGCTGCGCGAAGCGGGGATCGGTGGCGCGTGTGGCCGTTGCGGCGCCGTCTACGGGAGCGCCGATCGCTTCTGTTCCTCCTGCGGCGAGCCGATTCGATGAGCCTGGCGAGCGACGCCCGGACCGCCGAACCGCTCGCGCCGCACGAGGCAGGCGGGGTCCGGTGCGATCGCTGCGGCGGCCCGATGGCCGACGATCAGGAGTGGTGCTTTCAGTGCGGCCGGGCCAGGACGGTGATCTACCGCCCGCCCGACTGGCGGATTCCGGTGGCGGTGATCGCGGCGGTCGTGCTGCTCGTGCTCGCCGCGTTCGCGATCGCGCTCATCAACCTCGCCGGCTCCTAGCCAGCCGTCAGCTCGGCGCGAGGGAGGGCCACCACGGCTCGAGCCTCACCCGCGCCTCGAGCGCCGCGGCCGCGGTCGGAACACCGTCGAGATCCTGAGACGGCTCTTCGCCCAGCGCCTCGAGCGTGGCCGCCACCGACCGCGCCAGCGCCTCGAGGGCATACCCCCCTTCGAGCACGCAGCCGACCGGGGCGCCCAGCGCCTGGCCGATGCGGCGCACCGACCGGGCCATCGCCGCGAACCCGGCCTCCGTCACCTCGCACGACGCCAGCGGATCCTCGAAGTGGGCATCGAATCCCGCCGAAACAAGTAGCAGCTGCGGTTCGAACGCCTCCGCGAGCGGGGCAACGACGTCATCGACGAGTGAGCGGTACAGCACATCGCCCGAACCTGCGCCGACCGGCAGATTGACCGTGTAGCCCTCTCCGGCACCGTTGCCGACGTCGCGGGAGGAGCCGGTCCCGGGGTACAGCGGCCACTCGTGGATTGAGACGAACAACACCTGCTTGCTGGCGTAGAAGATGTCGTTCGTGCCGTTGCCGTGGTGGACGTCCCAGTCGAGGATCATCACCCGCTCCAGGCCACGGTCCAGGATCGCGTGCGTCGCCGCCACCGCGACGTTGTTGAAGAGGCAGAACCCCATCGACCGCGCCTGAGTGGCGTGATGGCCGGGCGGCCTGTGTGCGCTGAATCCGGTTGGCGCCGAACCGTCCAGCAGCAGGTCGACGAGGGCGACGGCGCCACCGGCGCCGTGCAGCGCAGCGTCGAACGAGCCTTCGCTGATCACCGTGTCAACGTCGAGGTAGCCGCCGCCGCGGGCCGCCGCGTCCTCGATCGCGGCCACGTACTCCCCCGGATGAACGGCCGTCAGAATTCGACGCGCCACCGCGGGCGACTCGAGCCGCGCCCAGCCGAGCCACCCTCGCTGCTCGAGCTCGCGCTCGATCGCGACGATTCGCTCGGCGCGCTCGGGGTGCGGCCCGGTGTCGTGTGCGAGCGACGACGGATGGGCGAGGAACACGGGCTGCGATGCCACGCCGAGTACGGTATCCATCGGTGGAGCCTTCGAATACTCAGGTCACGGTTGTCGGCGCCGGGGCCGCCGGCCTCTACACCGCGCTGTCGACGGCGCTCGAGGACGTTCCCGTGGCGCTCGTCTCGGCGACGCCACTCGCCGAGTCCTCGAGCTATTGGGCCCAAGGCGGGCTCGCCGCGGCGATCTCCGATGAGGACAGCCCGGAGCTCCACCTCGCGGACACGGTCGCCGCCGGGCGGGGCGCGGTGCGCGAGTCGGCCGCACGGGTCCTGTGCGAGGAGGCGCCGGGCATCGTCGAGCACCTGGCCGAGCTCGGCGTGCGCTTCGACGCCGATCGGAACGGCCGGCTGGCCCTCGGGCTCGAGGGCGGCCACTCGGCCCGGCGCGTCGTGCACGCCGGCGGTGCGGCGACCGGCCGGCGGCTCGTCCGCCAGCTGTCGGCGCTCGTCGCCGAGAACGACCGGATCGATGTGCTCGAGGGCCGGCGTGTGGTCGAGGTCGTGACCGCAGGTGGGCGCTGCGCCGGCGTGCGGCTGAGCGACGGCAACTCGATCGCCAGCTCCGCAATTGTGCTGGCGACGGGCGGCGCGGCGGCGCTGTGGTCGCGGACGACCAACCCGGCCGGAGCCACCGGTGGCGGCCTGCTGCTGGCGTACTACGCCGGGGCGACGCTCGCCGACCTCGAGTTCATGCAATTTCACCCGACCGCGGTGGCGGCCAGGGATGCGGCCGGGCGTGACCTCGACGGCGCCGACGGCTTCCTCGTGACCGAGGCGATCCGCGGCGAGGGCGCGCGGCTGCTGAACTCGCGCGGCGAGCGCTTCGTCGACGAGCTCGCCCCGCGCGACGAGGTGGCCAGAGCGGTTCAGCGGCAGATGGCGCTGACCGGCGCCGGCTGGGTCGAGCTGGACATGCGCGACGTCGATCCCTCGCTGTTCCCGAGCGTCGTCACGACGCTGCGTACCGCCGGGATCGATCCGGAGCGCGAGCCCATCCCGGTCGCGCCCGCCGCCCACTACATGATGGGGGGCATCGCGACCGACCTCGACGGCCGCGCCACCGTCCCCGGGCTGTACGCCGTCGGCGAGTGCTCGTGCACCGGGCTCCACGGCGCCAACCGTCTCGCCTCGAACTCGCTGAGCGAGTGCTTCGTGTTCGGCGCCCGCGCGGCGCGCTCGGCGATCGCCGAGCCCGGGGCCGATCCCGGTGCGCCGCTCGACGGCCGCGGCGCCCAGCGTCCGCCGGCGGTCTCGCCGGAGAGTCGCGAGGCGCTGTGGCGCTACGCCGGTCTCGAGCGTGACCGCGACGGGCTCCGGCTCCTGGCCGGCGATCCGTATCCGCTCGTCAGGCTGATCGCGGCCTCGGCGCTCGCGCGCGCCGAGAGCCGGGGCGCGCACCGGCGGCGGGATTACCCCGAGCTCGACCCGGATCTCGACGGTTACCACGTGACCGTCCGCAGGGCCAGCGATCCAATACTCGCTAAATGGGTGTAATGCCCGCTCTTCGGAGCAGGCAACACCGGTTACTCCAACTTCTGGCTTAACGTCAAATTAATACGGAGGCTCGCGAAGGCTTCACATCCGAGCGTGATACTCGCCCCTCCGGAGGGAAGCTTGGCCGGCAGGATCGGAAAGGAATAGGTGAGTCGATGTACCGGTTTAGCCGAGCCATCTACCGGGAGCTGGCCGACGAGATCATTGAGGATCCGCACAGCCTCTGCCCACACGCCAACCACGAGCGAGTGCTCCGTGCGTGCGAGGCGGCCGTCGAGCGACTGGCGACCGATCGCCATTACTTCGCGCGGCCCGCACGAACCCTGTTCTGCGACATCAGGGCGTACCTCCCGATGAACTCGCAGTCCCGGGTCTTCCACGTCATCGAGCGGTACCTCGAGTGCGCGGATGAGTTCCTGCGCCGGCAGCCGCAGAACGGATTCGACATCTACGGAAACCCGCTGCAGTGCCGCGCCAGCACCCGAAAGGGAACGCCGTGCCAGCGAATGCCGCTGCCGCACAACGGTTACTGCCCGTCACACCAGCATCTCGCCGAGACCGAGGACGTGGAGACCCCGCTGGCGGCATAGAGCCAACGTTTCACTTCTTATCAGGGGCCCGCGTTCGCGGGCCCTTTTTTTTGCGGCTAGGGTTCGACCCCACATGCTCCTCGGGGTCGACGTTGGCGGGACGTTCACCGACGCCGTGCTCGCGTTCGACGGGCAGCTCGCGACCGCGAAAGCGCCGACGACACCCGAGGATCAGTCCGAGGGCGTGCTCGCCGCCGTGCACGCGGTGCTCGAGCGGGCCGGCCGGGAACCGGGCCAGATCGAGGCGTTCTCGCATGGGATGACGGTCGCCACCAACGCCCTGCTCGAGGGACGCGGCGCGCGCACGGCGCTGATCGCGACCGAGGGCTTCACCGACGTCGTCGAGCTGGGCCGCCAGAACCGCGCCGAGCTCTACCGGCTGTGCGCCGGCCGGCCGGCGCCGCTGGTACCCGAGGAGCGTCGCTTCGGCGCCCGGGAGCGGATGACCCCGGATGGACCGCTCGAGCCGTTCCACCCCTCAGCGGCTGGCTGGCTAGCCAGCCAGCTAGCGGAGCTGCGGCCCCCAATCGAGGCTGTCGCCGTCGTGCTCCTGCACTCCTACCGCCATCCCGAGCACGAGCTCGCGCTGGGCGAGGCGCTCGCGGACGCCCTGCCCGACGCTCACGTCTCGCTCTCGCACGAGGTCGTGGGCACCTTCCGCGAGTACGAGCGCGCCGCCACGACCGAGGTCGATGCCGCGCTCTCGCCGCTGCTGGCGAGCTACCTGCGGCGTCTGGTCGAGCGCGCCGACGCCGAGGGGATCCCGGAACCCGCGATCATGCAGTCCAACGGCGGCCTGATCGACGCCGCGGCGGCCGCCGGCCACGCGTCCTGGACCGTGCTCTCGGGTCCCGCCGGCGGCGCCGCCGGAGCCGCGTTCGTGGCTCGCACCGCCGGTGTGCCCGATGCTCTGTGCTTCGACATGGGCGGCACCTCCTGCGACGTCTGCGTGGTCGACGGCGGCGAGGTCCAGGAGCGGAGCGCCGGCGAGGTGGCCGACCGGCCGCTGGCGCTGCCGATGCTCGCCGTGCACACCGTCGGCGCCGGCGGTGGCTCGATCGCCTGGCGCGACGCGGGCGGAGCCTTGCGGGTCGGGCCCCAGTCGGCGGGGGCCGAACCCGGCCCGGCGTGCTACGGGCGGGGCGGCGAGGATCCGACGGTCACCGACGCGAACCTCGTCCTCGGGTATCTGTCGAGCGACGCGCCGCTGGCCGGGGACGTCGAATTGGACGTGGAGGCCGCGGAGCGCGCGGTTGGGCGGCTCGCGGGCGAGCTGGGTCTGGAGCTGCGCCAGTGCGCCGAGGGCATCGTCCGCGTCGCGAACGCCGAGATGATCAGGGCGTTGCGGGTTGTCACCGTCCAGCGCGGGATCGACCCGCGGCGCTACGCGCTCCTCGCGTTCGGCGGCGCGGGACCGCTGCACGCGGCGGCGATCGCCGACGAGCTGGGGATCGCGACGATCGTCTGCCCCCGGGCCTCCGGCGTCCTCGCGGCGCTCGGCCTCGTCGTCTCGCCGCGCCGGCGCGACGCGCAGCGAAGCGTGTTCCTGAGCGGCGACGGTCTGAGAGCGCAGGCTCTAGCCGAGGAAGTGGCGGAGCTCGGGGAGCAGGCGCGGGGCGCGCTCGGGGACGCCGGCGTCGAGCTCCGCGCGGTCTACGAGCTGCGCTACCGCGGCCAGGCGTTCGAGCTCCCGATCACCGCGAGTACGAGCCCCAGTCCGGAACAGCTGCGGGCGGCGTTCGAGGCCGAGCACGAGGACCGCTACGGCTACAGCGACCCGGACCAGGAGCTCGAGCTCGTGACGATCCGGGTGACCGCGAGCGTGCCCGGGGTCGACGTCGCGCTCGCTCAGGGCGACGACCGGGACGACGTCGTGCGCGGGCGCCGACGGGCCACGTTGGGAGGCGAGGACGTAGAGCTCGAGGTGCTGCAGGGGGCTCCGTCGCCGGGAACGCCGGTCGCCGGTCCGGCGGTCGTCGAGCTGCCCGAGTCGACGCTGCTGGTCCCGGCGCGGTGGTCCGGCGAGGTCGATCAGACCGGCACGATCAGGCTGAGGCGCGAGCGTTGATCGACCCGGTGGAGCTCCAGGTCGTATCCGGCGCGCTGCGGGCGATCTGCGAGGAGATGGGTGCCGTGCTGATCCGCTCGGCGCACTCGGCCAACATCAAGGAGCGGCGCGACGCGTCGACGGCGCTGTTTGACCCTCGTGGCGAGATGGTGATGCAGGCGGAGCACATCCCCGTGCACCTGGGGGCGATGCCCGCCGCGGTGGCGGCGGTCGTCGACGAGGATCACGCTCCCGGCCGCGCCTGGATCCTCAACGACCCCTACCGCGGAGGCACCCACCTTCCCGACATCACGGTGATCACGCCCGTCTTCGCCGGCGACGAGCTGATCGCGTTCGCGGCGAACCGCGCCCATCACGCCGACGTCGGCGGCCCGACCCCCGGATCGATGCCCGCCGACAGCCGGACGTTGAGCGACGAGGGGGTGGTGATCGAGCCCCGCGTCCTGGACGAGGCCACGATCGCCGAGCTCGTTGCCCAGATGCGCCAGCCCGACCAGCGTCGCGCGGATCTGCGCGCGCAGCTCGCGGCCGGGCGAATCGGGGCCCGCCGTCTCGTGGAGCTGGAGGACCGGTTGGGGCGCGCGACGCTCCGCGCGGCGTTCAGCGACGTGCTCGACTACGCCGAGCGGCGTACCCGTGCGTGCCTGGAGGCGCTCGAGGACGGCAGCTACAGCGCCCGGGACGTTCTGGAGGCGAGGGAGGGGGACCTCGACGTCGTCGTGGAGGCGACCGTCGAGGGCGACGGGCTCCTCCTCGATTTCAGCGGCACCGCGCCCCAGCACGACGGCAACCTGAACTGTCCGCTCGCGGTCACTCGCTCGGCGTGCTACTTCGCCATCCGCGTGCTCACCGATCCGGACATCCCAGCGAGCGCCGGCGCCTACCGCCCCGTCGAGGTCCGGGCGCCCGAGGGCTGCCTGCTGAACGCCCGGTCGCCGGCGGCCGTCGTCGGCGGTAACGTCGAGACGTCCTCTCGCGTCGCCGACGTGGTCCTGCGCGCGTTCGGCCGGGCGCTCGGCCAGGGCACGATGAACAACGTCACGATCGGCAGCGAGGAGGTCGTCTACTACGAGACGATCGGCGGCGGCCAGGGAGCCTGCCCCGATGCCGACGGCCCCAGCGCGGTACACGTGGCGATGAGCAACACGCTCAACACGCCGATCGAGGCGCTCGAGCTCGAGTTCCCGATGCGGGTCGTCGAGTACGGCCTGCGGCGCGGTTCCGGCGGCCGGGGTGCCCATCGCGGTGGCGACGGCGTGGTCCGCGAGATCGAGGCGCTCGAGCCCCTGCGCTACTCGCTGATCACGGAGCGCCGGCGCCACGCCCCGCCCGGGGCGCACGGCGGGGAGGACGGCGCCCGTGGTCGCAACCTGCTGGACGGCGAGGAGCTTCCGCCGAAGGCGATCGGCCGGCTCGAGCCCGGGCAGCGGCTGCGCATCGAGACGCCCGGCGGCGGCGGATACGGCGGCTACTGGTGACGATGGATCGTCGCGGCTCCCGACTGGTCGCGGGCCAGAACCACGAGCGTGTCGATGTTGACGTGGCTGGGCCGCGTGACGGCGAAGAAGATGCACTCCGCGACATCCTCGGCGGTGAGCGGCGTAATGCCGTCGTAGACGGCGTCGGCAGCGCGCTCGTCGCCGCGAAATCGAACGACACTGAACTCGGTCTTGACGAGTCCGGGAGCGATGTCGGTGATGCGGATCGGACGCCCGAGCAGCTCCTGGCGCAACACCTTGGTCATCGCCCGCACGGCGAACTTGGCTGCGTTGTACCCCCCGCCGCCGATGTACGTCTCGTAGCCGGCGATCGATCCGATCATCACCACGTGGCCGTCGCCGGTCGCCTCGAGCGCGGGCAGCAGCGTTCTGGTCATGCGGAGAGTTCCCATGACGTTCGTCTCGAACATCCACTCCCAATCCTCGTCACTCGACTCCTCGATGCGCTCCCGGCCGATGGCCCCGCCCGCGGCGTTGACGAGCACCCGGCAATCGGGCACCGCCGCGCAGAACTGCTGCACCGACTCGGGGTCTGTGACATCGAGACGCATCGCGCGCCCGCCCAACTCGTCGGCCAGGGCATTCAGGCGCTCTTCGCGGCGGGCGCCTACCACGACGTCGAAGCCTTCGGCGGACAGACGGCGCGCGGTCGCCATGCCGATACCGCTGCTCGCCCCCGTGATCACCGCAGTTCCGAGGCTCATATCGCAAATCTATACCGGGGCCACGGTGACGACGATGTCGCCGCCCCGATCGAGGCGCTGAACGCCACTTCAGAGACAAAGCTATGGTGGTGTAGCTCCGCGAAAACACGCAAGTTTGCAGCAACATTTGGGATTTTGAACGTCTTCGCGTAGAATGCCGACTCCCCACCCGTTGCCGCCGTTTCCACTCGCTGCACGGGATCGTCTGTAAACCCCCTTCGTCTTCCCTTTCACTGATATATGCCGATTGCCTTTAAAGAATGGGCCGTGACTGTGCGGGCTCTCGCCGAGGGCGAGCAGCTCCTGACCCTCCGCAAGGGGGGGATTCGCGAGCCCGACAAGCACTTCAACCTCGAGTACGAGCAGTTCTTTCTCTATCCCACCTTCGACCACCAGCGCTCCGACCTCGTGCGAGCCTCGCATCAGCCTGAACTGGCGCGCGCGCTCGAGGAGGGCGTTTGGAGCGACGGCGAGCCGTCCCCCAACGCTTTTCACACCGGCCAGGAGATCTCGCAACCCGATCGGGTACGGATCCGGGCCTGGGCGGAGGTCGCCGCGCACTACACGGTCACTGATCGTCGGGCGGTCGATGCGCTATCGCCGTTCTACGTGTGGACACCCGACTACGCGGAGAAGCGACTCGCCTGGAAGCGCCGCCATCCGCTGCACGTGATCCTGCTCCGCACCTACCGGATCCCCCGGCCGGTGACGGTCAAGGTCCGCGATGAGTACGGCGGATGCCGCTCGTGGCTCGAGTTGACCCGCGAGCTTCCCTTCGAGGGAACGCCCGTGCTCTCCGACGAGGAGTTCGAGCGAGCCTCCGAAGAGATAGCGGCGATCGCGTCGGACCGCCAGCCGGTCCTCGTCTGAGGGACCGGCGGCGGCCCTCCGGCCGCGCCGGTTTGGCAGCATGCCGTGGGTCGAGTCGGCTTCGCCGTCGTTCCGTGCACGTCACGATTCCGCCTACGCCGGCGACGCCAAGCGGGTGCTCCTGTCGCTCGAGCGCACGCGCGAGCGCCTGGCTGACCTGTTTCCGCGGGAGGTCGAGGGCTTCACGGTCGTCATGCACGGCAGCACGCTCTCGCTATCGCTGGCTAACCCGATACTGCCCCTCGTCTGGCTGGCCACCGCGCCGGCGGCGCGCCGGTACGTGGCCGGGTGGGCCGGGCAGCAGGAGCTGCACGTCCTCGCCCCCACCGCGCTGCGGGCCAGGGCCTCGAACGTGCCCGGCTCGCGCGAGATGCTCGCCCTGAGCGCGGCCGCGCTCTACGCCCGCCGGGTGGTCATCGAGAACAACCGCGAGCTGTCTCGCGCCCACCGGCCCGCACGCGCCGCGCTCGAGCTGCGATGGGCGTGGCTGGTCGAGGGCGCCGGCCGATGGTTCTCGGGACAGACCGAGCACTCCCGGCCGGCGATCGCGCGCCGCCTGCGCGAGGGCGGCCGGCCGCAGTTCCCGCCGGGGCTCCGAGACGCCCCGCTGCTCGGCGGCACGGTGATCGATCTGCTCGCCCGAGAGGAGGGCGAGGAGGCAGCGGCCGGGTTCGCCTCCCATCTCCATCCCCAGGGCGCCAGGGCAGCCCTTTCGCGGGCATTCCCCGGACGCGCGTTCGTCCACACCGAGGCGGCGTGGCGGACCCATCTGGCGCGGATCGCCGGTGTCGGGTGAGGGGCTGGTTGTGGGCGGGCGCGGCTGTCGACCCTCCGCACGCGGGCGGGGGTCCTCGGCGTTTGTCCGAGCAGCGGCTTTGGACTCTCGGCCCGCGGGCGGGGGTCGTCGGCGTCTGTCCGGCCAGGGCTGTGGACTCAGAGCTTACGGGCGCTTTCAGCGCCCGCGGCCGTGGCGGCCGGTCGGCCCGGTAAACGGCGCTGGGGAGGGGGTGGACGAGGGCGCCGGCGGGTCGTCCGAGCCGTGGTCGACGTGCTCAGCTGTCCAAACCCGCGGAGTGTGTCGAGAGTGTCACGGGCATGGTGCATAGCGCGTCAACACCGGCCCCAGATTCGAGGCCTGTCGACCTACGCACACTCCTCGTGCACAATCCGACAGGCCTCGCCATCCGGCGCAAGATTGTCGTGCTGTGCACCATCGAAACGGCCCCCGATCGCGCCCCCTCCCCCCTTCCCCAGCGCCGTTTTGCCGCGCCGCCCGCCATTCAGGGGCGACAGGCGCCAAAAGGCGCCCGCGGGCCAAGAGTCGACAGCCACCGAGCACGACCCACCGCCACCCGCCACCGCCACCGCCACCCGGCACCGCCTCTCAAAGCCCCAGGTACCGGACCACGTCAGCCCCATCGGCCCGCAGCGCCGCCAGGTCGCGCCCGCCCACCTCGACGAACGGATCGAGCGCCACCGCGCCACGCTCTAAGCCGCCACCTCGCCACCGCCCGCCCGCCCACGAGCGCGAACGGCCTGAACACGCCGCCGGAGATGATCTCCGGTCCGTGGCCATCGGTGATCGGCTCCCGCGAGGTCCAACCGAGCAGCACCGGCTCGAAGGCGCCGAGCAGCTTGGGTGGTGGAATCGCCTCTCCCCGGGTGCCGTGGCGCAGCTCGAGCAGGCCGTCGGGGCGCTCGACGAGCTCGCCGGCGATCGCCTGAAGCCCCGCGCGAGCGTCGCGCAGCGGCAGGCCCGCCCACTTCGCCAGGTCGCGCTCGTCGGCCGGAGCGTGGCCGGCGAGATACCGGCGAGCCAGCTCGGCCAGGGCGCGGTCGCGGTCAACCGTCGGGCGCGGGCCCAGCCAGTCTCGGACGAGCACGTACGCGTGCTGGCGCCCGACCATCGGCCCGCGCACCGCGATCCCACGCAGCGACGCGAGCATCAGCAGATGGACTAGTGCCTGATCCTTGGTCGGGACCCCGACCGCCTCGAGGCGTTCCCCGAGCTGCTTACGGGTCAGCGGCCCCTCGGCCGCCAGGGAGCGCTCGATCGTCTCGACGCCGCGCTCGACCGCCGGTCCGCTTACGCCCATCTCGTCGAGCCGGCGCAGGTTTCCCGTGAACAGCGGTGGCGCGGTCAGCGCCTGGAGCCAGGTGTAGTCCTCGCTGCGGATCAGGTGAAGCGTGCCGCGGCACAGCCACGTGATCAGCAGCGTCCGCTCGTCAGTGAGTGCCCGGTCGAGCGCCTCCACGGTCAAACCGCGCGTCCTGGCCCGGATCGCAAGGCGGACACCGCGTGCGTCCTGGCCCTGGACCGCGAGCAACCGCTCGACCGCGGCGAGCGCGTCCAGCGCGGGAGGACCCGCCAACAGCTGCGCGGCAAAGCGCCGCGCGAGCACCGTCAGTGGAGCACCCCCGCGATCAGCCACACCACCAGCGCGCCGATCGCCAGCGCGACCAGCAGCCCGGCCAGCAGCTTGAGCGGTGCCACTGTCGGCTCGGTGCGCTCGGGGGCGATCAGCTCGGCCTGAAGCAGGATCTCCCGCGCTGTGGCCAGGCCGGACTGGGGGACGAGGATGTCCCGCGGCCCGGCGGCGAGGAAGTCCGGGACGTCGAAGCCAGCGCTCCGGCGCAGCAGGCTCGGGACCCCCTCCTCCAGCAGCATCCCCTGGATGAACTCCGCCTCGGCCTGGTTGCGGGCGCCGGCCACGCGCACGAGCTGCCCCTCGGCGAGCTGGGGCTTGATCTTCCGCGCCCGCTTCTGGCGCTCGGTCACCTCGTTCTCGACGTCTAGGTGCGTGTTCAGGACCAGCGGCATCCGGCACTCCGGACAGAACCGCTCCGACGCGGGATACCTCTCCGCGCAGTTCGGGCAGACGAGCGGCTTGCCAGGAGCTTTACTGCGGGTCATCACGCCACGACCAGTTCGGCCTCCGCCACGCGCCCGTCGCGGATCGTGAACGCGCGAACCTCGGGCTCGTCCGCGGCCACGCCCACGATCACGTACAGGGCATCCGGGTAGAACGCGAGGTTGATGTCGGTCTGGGAGGGGTAGGGCTCGCTGCGCGTGTGCGAGTGGTAGATCGCCCCGAGGTCGAGATCCGCGTCGTCGATCGCCATCTGGATCCGGTACTGCTCGGCGCCGTCGATCTCGTAGCGCAGCGGGCTATGGGCAGCGTTGGTGGCGCGATAGAGGGTGACGCCCTCGCCATCGCGTGAGGCGATCATGCCGCAGCACTCATCGGGCGCGTCCTCGAGCGCGTGGGAAACCATCTCGTCATACAGGCGCCGTGCGATCCGCATCCCGCTGGCGAGGCTACCAGCCACCGGCTCCGCCTCCCGGCCCCCACATGGCACCCACATGGCCCCCATGTTGTTCTGGAATCGCTCGTTAAACCTCTAACTTTGGGCACCACGGGCTGAGCCACCGCGGCGTAACGCCGATAGCGATCCCGTGGAGTTACGCGTAAGAGTGATCAGAGAGGTCGTTCACAAGTCGCTCTACGTGGTTGACGAGCGGGCTGTCGCGGACGCGATCGTGCTGAGAGCGATGGCCAAGCAGGTGATCCCGGAGCCGTGCTTCCGGACCGAGCTTCGCGAGCGAGAGGTGCGCTCCTTCCGCCCCAATCGCGACGCACGCTCGTTCCGGCTGTGCAGCTCGTCCCGGATGCACCGGGTCAGCCACTAGAGACGCGCTTGATGACCCCCCGACGCCCCCTTCGCCAGGAGCCGTGACCGGCATCTTGGCGCGCCCCCTTGCGTTTGGATCGCCTGTGGCAGACGGGCGGGCCGCAACGCGAGGGGGCGCGTCGACGCGGCCCCCCGGTCAGGTCCCCACGCCGAGCACGTTCGACGACGGCACGGCCTTGTTGACGTCGCCCGGGTGCAGTAGCTCGCTGAGCATCGTCCCGTGCTGGCCCTCGTTCGCGAGGATCTGCCCGCCCAGGCGTAGCAGCCGAGTGCTCCGGAAGTTCTTGATCGCCTGGATGTAGGCCCCCTCGAGCATCAACTCGAAGCGGGAGAGCAGGAGGATCGCGTCGTGGGCGCTTTGCAGGTCGTCCAGCCGCTCCGGGACCTGGCGCGCGGCCAGCACCTTGTCGGCGTCGCTGACGTCCGCGATCGGAGGCGGCGGGACGTGGCCGCGACGCGCCAGTTCGGTGGTGAGTGTGGTGATGTGCTGCTGCTCCTGGTCCAGGATCTTCTGAGCGAGCCGGTCTCCCCGCGGTGTGAGGAGCTGGAGCGACAGCACCTGCTGATAGCCGAGCGCGGCAAGGAGCTCCGTACCGATGAGCGGGACCAGCAGTTCGGCGTCCGAGGTGGGGGCGGTCTGCGCCGCGGCCCGCGTCGGATCGAGCACCATCGCGGCCGCGCCCACGCCTCCGACGGCGATTCCCCGCCTGACCAGCTCTCGCCGCGTGTGCCCGCGACCGTCCGCCATATCCATTCCTCGCTGCTCGCTACTCGTGGCCTGTCACGAACGCGACGGGGATCGGGTCGCGGCGCAGCGCCAGCCTCAGGATGGCGACGTGCTGAGCATCGTTGGCGAAGATCGCACATAGCTCGGCGCGCACGACCCCTGGCGAAACGCGCGGGAGGAGCTGCAGAAAGCCCGCGATGACGGCGTTCTCGGCCGTGTCGAGGAGCCGCAGGATGCCATCCGGCCCGCGCGGATGGCCGAGGTCGTAGCTCGGCGGCGGCGGGTTGGGCGTCCCGCCGGCGTGGTTGATCAGGCTCATGATCTGCGACGCGTGCGAGAGGTCCTGGCCCAGGAACCGCTTGCCCATCGCGTGTTCGTGACCCCTCAAGAGCGGCGTCGCGGCCGTGTACGCGGCGATGGCGTACTGCTTGAGGCCGAGCGCGTGGTTCAAATACACGACGTCGGTCTCGCCTGCCGCGTCCGAGATGTCGCCCACATGCAGTCGCGAGGTGTGGCCGCAGCCGGCGAGGAGTCCCGCCGTGGCGACGCCCGCCGCCGCGGCCGCAGCGCCGAGCAGGTGCCGACGAGACGATCCCGCCGGTTCCTCGGAGCTCACCACCAGACGGTGGAGTCCAGGTTTTCGATCTCGTCGACTGGACGGGTATAGATCCCCGACGACAGATACTTCCAGCCGTCGTCGGCGACGATGAAGACGACGTTGCCCTCGTCGAGCTCGTTGGCGATCCGTACCGCGACACGCGCGATCGCACCGGACGAGACACCGGCGAACACCCGCTCCTCGTCCAGGAGCTTGCGCGTGAAGACGATCGCGTCGGTGTTCGTGACGAAGATCTTTCGGTCGAGAATCGACAGATCGATGATCGGCGGGATGAACCCGTCCTCGAGCGATCGCAGGCCCTGAACCGGCTCCCCCTGCATCGGCTCCGCGGCGACGATCTTCACCTGGTCTCCGAGCTCCTCCTTCAGCCGGCGACCGTTGCCCATCAGGGTCCCGCCCGTGCCCAGGCCGGCGACGAACGCCGCGATGTCATCCAGCTCCTCGAGGATCTCGAGCGCCGTGCCGTCGTAGTGAGCACGCGGGTTCGCCTGGTTTCCGTACTGATACGGCATGTAGTAGGACGCATCGCGCTCGGCCATGTGAAGCGCCAGCTCGACGGCGCCGTTGGAGCCCTTCGATCCCTCCGAGTAAACGATGTCGGCGCCGTACATCTCGAGCAGCTGCGTGCGCTCGGGGGTGACGTTCTCGGGCATCACGACCTTCAGCGGGTAGCCCTTGCGTCCACAGATCATCGCCAACGAGATGCCCGTGTTGCCGGACGTCGGCTCGAGGATCGTCTGGCCGGGCGAGATCAGTCCCCTGTCCTCGGCGTCCTCGATCATCGCCCGGGCCACCCGGTCCTTGACCGAGCCCGTTGGGTTGCGAGACTCGAGCTTGGCCCAGATTCTCACGCCCGGCTTTGGGCTCAGTCGCTTGAGCTCGACCAGGGGCGTGTGGCCAATCGCCTGGACGATGTCGCCGTACCGCCCCCCACACGGCTTGTTCTGAAGGCTCTCGGCGGCCATTGCTTCACGAAGTGTAGCGAGGAGAGACTGTCCGGACCGTGATTTCAGCGGGTCCGGCCGCGACCTGCCGGCGCGCCGGTGCGGGGGGTTCGGAGCGGGGGTTTCACCGAGCCCCCCGCATCCCGGCGTGCCGGTGTGGAGGGCCGCAGGCGCTCATCCACGGCCGCCTGCGACCCTCATTCGGCGGGCTAGTAGTAACCCGGCGACGTAGTTGTCGAGCCGGTTGTCGTGGAGCTCGAACTGGTCTTGTGAGAGGACGCAGTAACCACGTGCCAGGTGCCGCCGAAGTTCATGACGTCCTGCCCGGTGGCGACTCGGTTCGGCTTGTCAGGCTCGAAGCGGTAGAGCGGATGGCCGCCGAGCGTCACCTGGGTGAAGCCCGACCGGTGAATGACGCCCAGCTTGCCCTTGATACCCGTCGCCTTGCTGAGGCTCTTGGCGGATTTGGCCTTGAGCGGGGGCCAGAAGGTCAAGCACTGGCTGCTCGTGCACTTCAGGTGGTGGGGTGTCTCGCCGCTGAGCGTGTACAAGCGCGGCGCCACTGGAGGTCGTGACGATCGTCTCGTGGGACACGGCATGAGTGTTGAAATTCTCGACCTTGGCGTTCTTCGCGACCTTGAGCGTGAACGTCTTGGCGACGGCGATGGCGCCGAACGCCGCGATCGCAAACCCGGCTACGCCGGCGAGGACGATGACGATGGAACGCGGCCGAAGCACACGGCCGAGGTTGATCGAGTCAGGCATCAGTCTCCCTTCGAACTGGACGGTTCGAAGCTAGGGACGCCTGACGGCGCCAATCCTTCCCGAGGGGCCCGAGATTCGTGCTAGCGGGCGCCGCCCGCCATGGCGGGGAGGATCACGAGCGTGTCCGTCTCCCCGACCGCGGTGTCCAGTCCTTCGAGTACCCGCACGTCCTCGTCGTTCAGGTAGACGTTGACGTAGCGGTTCAGCCCGCCGTCGGCAGCGAAGAGCTGCGACTGGGTATCGGGATGGAGCACCGCGACCGTGCCGAGGATTTCGCCGACGGTGGCGCCGTCGGCGCTCAGCTCCTTCTCACCACCGACGGACGGACGCAGGACGGGTGGGATACGGACCGTGGCCATGCCGGCAAACCCTAATGTGCGCCGGCGCAGAACGCTTCGTAGTCGGGGAACACCCCGAGCTCCTCGTCGGAGATCTCGTCGGGCTCCCGCGAGCAGATCGGGCAGTCCGGGTCGCGCCGGACCTTCACCTCGTCGACCGTGGCCGCGAGCGCGTCGTACATCAGGAGTCGGCCGATCAGCGGCTCGCCCTCGCCGAGGATGAGCTTGATCACCTCGGTGGCCTGGAGCAGTCCCATCGTCCCCGGCAGCACGCCCAGGACACCGTTGGCGCCGCACGAAGGGGCGAGCTCGGCGGGCGGTGGCACGGGGAACAGGCACCGGTAGCACGGCCCCTGGTAGGGGCTGAACACCGACAGCTGCCCCTCGAACCCGAGGATCGCGGCCGAGACGACCGGAATCTGAAGCCGCACCGACGCGTCGTTGAGCAGATAACGCGTCGGGAAGTTGTCGAGCCCATCGACCACGATGTCGTAGCCCGGCAGGATGTCCATGATGTTCTCGGGGCCGAGACGGACCGCGTACTTCTCGACCTTCACGTCGGGATTGAGCGCGGTGATCGTCTGCTCCGCCGAATCGACCTTGGGGACGCCGATCCGCTCGCTCGAGTGGATCACCTGGCGCTGAAGGTTCGACAGGTCGACCTCGTCGTTGTCGACGATTCCGAGTGTTCCGACGCCCGCGGCGGCGAGATACAGAGCCGCCGGCGATCCGAGGCCGCCCGCGCCGAGCAGGAGCACCTTCGCATCGAGCAGCTTCTGCTGGCCCTCGGCCCCGACCTCCGGCAGCAGCAGATGGCGCGAGTAGCGCTCGCGCTGCACGGCGGTCAGCGTCTTCGGCGTCTCGACCTCGTAGCCGCGGTCCTTCCACAGCGTGAAGCCGCCAGTCATCGACTCGACGTGCTCGTACCCGAGGTCCTCGATCAGCGTCCGCGCGGCCCACGCCGAGCGGTTGCCGGAGGCGCAGTACAGAACGACGTGCTGGGAGCGATCGGGCACCGCGCCCTCGATCCGCGACTCGAGATAGCTCTTCGGGACGTGCTGCGCACCGGGGATGTGGCCTGCGCCCCACTCCTCCGGCTCGCGCACGTCGACGACGACCGCGCCGTTGTTTAGCTGCTCCCGCACGTCGCTCGGATCGATTTCTTCGATCCTGCTCTTGATCTGGCGAAGAATCTCGGCTCCGGACGGGCTCATCAGAAAAGCTCCTAAATGCGGTCAGGATTCAATACTTCACAGAGTATAGCGGCGCCGCGTGGTCAAGGACAGGGCCGGGTCCTACCGAGGCGAGCCGACCAGACCCGAGTATCAATGGTAATTCCGCGAGGTAGGACCGGCCCCGCCCTCGACCCGCTTCTAAGCCCAAAAGGCGGTCACCCCGTCGTCCCGCAAAGGGGGCGGGGCCACCCACGCCGGGACGCTCGCGTGAACCCGCGACCGCGCCCAGCCCTATCACGGAGCCAGCGGCGCGCGCCGGCGTGGGCGGCCACGACCCCCAAAGACGCGGCAACGCAGACGGGGCGCCCCGCCCGGGGCGCCCCGCGAATTCGGACCCAATCTTGCTGTCGTCGCCACACGCCAATCGCGCTGTCCAGAAAAAAATCCTAGGGCGTGCTGTCGGGAGTATCGGTGATCGGCGTTTCCGCCGATATCGGGTTAAGACCCCATCTTGTCCTCCATCCCTTCACCCGAAAAAGGGGCCAGGCAGGCCCGTTCGAAGATGAAGTCCCGCCCGCTCCTCACCCAGGTCCTCGCGGTCAACCTGCTGCTGGTCGCCGGGACGGCGGTCGTGGCCACGGTGGGCGTCGACGCACACGGCTCCGGCGTCACGCGCGGTCGCGAGGCGGTGGTGCTGGGACTCGCGGTCGTCGCGACGCTGCTCGGCAACTGGCTATTGCTCCGGCGGCGCTTTGAGCCGCTCGACCAGCTGATCTCGACAATGGAGCAGATCGACCTCGCCGAGCCCGAGCAAGTCGAGGTCGGCGCGCCGCGCGTTGACAGCGCCGAGGTCCAGCGCCTCGACGGCGCCTTCCGGAAGATGGTCTCGCGGCTGGAGACCGAGCGGCGGCAGGCCGGGTGGGCGGCGATTGAGGCCCAGGAGCGCGAGCGCCGGCGGATCGCCCAGGACCTCCACGATGAGGTCAACCAGGCGCTGACCGCGGTCACGCTGAGGCTCCAGGCCTCGATCGAGCAGGCTCCTCCCCCGCTGCAGCGGGAGCTGGCCGAGACCAAGCGACTGTCCAGCCAGGCGATGGAGGAGCTGCTGTCGCTCGCGCGCCAGCTGCGCCCCGCGGTCCTCGACGACCACGGCCTGATCCCCGCCCTCCACAGCCAGGTGCGGGACTTCGCCGAGCAGACGGGGACCCGCGCGAGGTTCAACTCGCGGGGGACGCTGCCGAAGCTGACGCCGGAGCAGCAGCTCGTGATCTATCGGGTGACCCAGGAGAGCCTGTCCAACATCGCCCAGCATGCGAATGCGCACGAGCGTCGACGTCGAGCTGTCGTTCGTCGGGCGCACCGTGCTGCGGATCAGCGACGACGGGCTGGGGATTCATCGGCGGGCGCAACGGCGGCCTCGGACTGTCCGGGATGCGCGAGCGCGCGATGCTGGCCGGTGGACAACTGTCGATCTGGTCGCAAGGAAGGTCAAGGAACCCGGGTCGAGCTGACGATTGCCTGAACACGGACCCATGAGGATCTTGGTCGCAGACGATCACGGCATCGTGAGATCCGGCATCAAGCTGCTGCTCGAGCGCCAGCCGGACCTCGATGTCGTCGCCGAGGCATCAGATGGTGTCGAGGCCGTGGAGCAGGCGCTGGCCTCGCGCCCGAACCTCTGCATCCTCGACGTCGGGATGCCGAAGATGACCGGCCTCCAGGCGGCGCGCGAGATCCGCTCGCACCTGCCAGATGCCCGCGTCCTGATCCTCTCGATGCACGACGACGAGCACTATCTGTTCGAGGCGCTGAAGGCCGGGGCCTCGGGCTACGTGCTCAAGCGCGAGGCCGACCAGGACCTCGTCGGCGCCGTGCGGGCGGTGGACCGGGGCGAGGCGTTCCTGACCAACGCGGCCGAGCGCTCGATCATCAGGCAATGGATGGACGACGGCGCGGAGGGCCCGGCGATCCCGCTGACGCCGCGCGAGGAGGAGGTCGTCAAGCTGATCGCCGAGGCGCACACCAACGTGCAGATCGCGGAGATCCTTCACCTCTCCGAGAAGACGGTCGAGTCGCACCGCGCCAACGTGCTGCGCAAGCTCGGGATGCGCGACCGGGTCGAGCTGGTCCGCTACGCGATCCGTCGGGGCCTCGTCGAGCCGTAGGTAGATTTGGGGCCGCCTGCGGCGGCGTCCGTGGGGCCACTCGACCCCGTCCGGACGGGGTACACGGCCTCGCGGCTGCGGCCCGCTCGGCTTCCGGCCTCGCTTAAATGGGCCGGCCGCGAGTCGTCCAGCTGGACGGCGAGCGCAGCGAGCCCCCTTATGCGAGCGCCCGTCGATCACATCGCCGCCCCCCAGTTTCCGGCACCGCTGCCGTGGGTCAACGTCGCGCCGCTGCGCATGGATCAGCAGCTCGGCCGGCCCGTGCTGATCGAGTTCTGGGACTTCTGCCGCCCCAACTCGATTCGGACGCTGCCCTACGTGAAGGCGTGGCACGAGCGCTACAGCGACGCCGGCCTCCGCGTGATCGGCGTCCACGCCAGCGGGTTCGAGCCCTCCGCGGACCCGGCGCAGGTGGAAGCGGCGGTGGCGCGACTCGAGATTCCCTACCCGGTGGTCGTCGACGTCGAACACGAGATCTGGTCGCTCTACGGCAACCTCGGGTGGCCCGCGCGGTACCTGTTCAACCAGCGCGGCACGCTGTTCGAGTACCACTACGGCGAGGGCGCGTATGACGAGACCGAGCGCGCGATCCAGGAGCTCGTCGGCGTCGAGCTGCCGACGATCGAGCCGATCCGCCACGAGGACGTGCCCGGCGCCGTGCTCGAGCCCCAGACCGACGACGTCGAGGGACCCTACAGCGGGCCCTACCAGGCCGGCGGGGTGTGGGCGGTCCTCGACGGCCGCGGCATCGTTCGCGCCAACGGCCGCTCGCTCGAGGTCGAGCATCCCGGCTGCTACGAGCTGATCTCGCACGAGCGCAGCACCCACGGCGAGCTCGAGCTCGACGTCGGCGACGGGGTCCGCTGTTACGCGGTGTGCTTCACGCCCGGGCTCGCGCCGTGATCCCGTCGACGAGGTTGACCAACCGCGGCGCTCCGTCGTCTTCGACCATCACCGCGAATCCCACGCGGTAGGGACTCTGTCGCGGGCGGGACCCGAGGAAGCCCGGTTCGTGGACCCAGCAGCCGCTGTTGATGAGCTGGGCGCCGGTGGGCGCCCGCCACTCGGCGAGCTCGTCGCCCGGCAGGGGCCCGGCGCGGTGCGTGTGGCCGAACACGACGTGCGGCGCCGGCACCCGAAGCCGGGCGAGCACCTCTCCGAACGCGCGCAGCCCGGCGCGGCGAAGCTCGGGCCCCGAGATGTCGGCCCGCAGCGGTCCGATGCCGGCCAGGTTCAGCCCGGCGACGGCGGCCGGGAATGCCGCCACCAACGCCCGGCCACGCAGATCGCGCCGCCGTCGGGATCCTGTCAGCGTGCTCCAGGCTCGCGTGGATGCCCCGTGGGAGCCCCGGCCCAGGCGCGCTCCGCCATTCTGCGCGACCGCGTGGATCCACGCGTACATCGGCGCCAGCGTCGCTTCGTAGCACTCGGCGCTGGCGGGTCCGGCGGGCGGCTCGCCGACCACGCGCGCCATCGCGCCCGCCGCGAGCCGTTCGAACAGCGGGACCGTGGTGTGGCGATCGCAGTAGTGGCCGTGGGTGGCGTAGAGGTCTGAGCGCAGCCAGACGCCCGGATACGCCGCGCTGACGGTGGCCGGCGCGAGAAACCCCGCGACCGTCGCCAGCGCCTCGCCCTCGCGCCAGTCGACCGCGGTGGCGAGGCCGAGCTCGCCCCCCGCTAGCCCGGAGCCGCGGCGCTCGAACCAGCTGCTCAGCAGATGATGGTCGTGGTTGCCCGGGACGATCACGACCTGGGCGCCCGTCGGCAGCGCGCCGGCGAGCGCCTCGAGGACGCCGCGCGCCGCCTCGAGCGCCTCGCGGACCGGGCCGTGGCGCAGCTCGACGATGTCACCGAGGAGCACCAGCCGGTCGACGCCATCCAACGCTCCCAGGAGCGCGAGCCGCCAGTCGGCATTGCGCAGCACGTCGCCCTTTGTGTGGGAGCCGAGGTGCAGGTCGGAGACGACCAGCGTGCGCAGGGCGGACGGCTCCCCGTCCGCTATGAGGCGGAGGTGCTCGCCATCGCCTGGCGGATCGCCTTGGGCAGCATGAACCGCACGTCCTCCTGCACGACCTCGAGCTCCTGGACGTCGCTCGTGCCGCGCGAACGGAAGAAGTCGACGAGGCGCTGCACGAGCTCTTCGGGGGCGCTCGCGCCCGAGGTGATCCCGACGACCCGCTTATCGAGGAGCCACTCCTCGCGCACCTGAAGCTCGTTGTCGATCAGGTGCGCATCGGCGCCGTGCTCCCGCGCGACCTCGACCAGCCGGTTGGAGTTCGACGAGTTGCGGGAGCCGATCACCAGCACCAGCTCGCAGTGGCGCGCGAGCTGCTTGACCGCCGCCTGCCGGTTGGTCGTCGCGTAACAGATGTCGTCGGTGCGCGGGCCGACGATCGCGGGGAAACGCTCGCGGAGCCTGTTGATGATCGCGCGCGTTTCGTCCACCGACAGCGTCGTCTGCGAGATGTACGCCACCTTGGCGGGATCCTTGACCTTCAGCTCGTCGACGTCGTCCTCGTTCTCGATCAGGACGATGTGGTCCGGCGCCTCGCCCATCGTGCCTTCGACCTCCTCGTGGCCGGCGTGGCCGACGAGCACGATCGTGTAGTCCTCGGCCGCGAACTTCTTCGCCTCGACGTGGACCTTCGTGACCAGCGGGCAGGTCGCATCGATCGTCTGCAGCTCGCGAGCTTGCGCGTTGGAGTGGACGCTCGGGGCCACCCCGTGGGCCGAGAACACAACGGTCGCGCCCTCGGGAACCTCGGTCTCGGAGTCGACGAACACGGCTCCGCGATCGCGCAGCTGCTCGACGACGTGCTTGTTGTGGACGATCTCCTTGCGCACGTACACCGGAGCCCCGTAGAGCTCCAGCGCCCGCTCGACCGTCTGCACCGCGCGGTCGACGCCCGCGCAGTATCCGCGCGGGGCGGCGAGCAGCAGCTTCTGCGGGAAGGAAGCCATCTCGCGAACAGTGTAGGAGAGCGCCTGGGGCGTCAGTCGTTGGCGGTGGCGGCTTCGAGCAGCGAGGCGAACTGGCGGCGCGCCGCCTCGCGCCGGGTGGGGATGTGCTCGGTGGGGACCTCGTCGGCCGGAGCCTCATAACCACGCAGCACCTGGCGCGCCACCGAGCTGCGGTGAACCTCATCGGGGCCGTCGTAGATCCTCGCCCCCCGCGCAGCCCGGTACATCGCCTCGAGCGGAAGGTCGGTGGAGTAGCCCAGCGCGCCATGGGCTTGCAGAGCGCGGTCGATCACGTCGTGGAGCACCTGAGCGCCGAAGTACTTGATCATCGCGATGTCCATCCGGGCGCCCAGCACCCCCTCGGTGTCCATCTTCCACGCCGCGTGGAGCGTCATCAGCCTCGCCGCCTGCATCTGCGCCGCGGAGTCGGCGATCCAGTTCTGCACCGACTGGTGGCGCGAGAGCGTCGAGCCGTGCGCATACCGGTACAGCGAGCGCTCGCAGAGCATGTCGAACGCCCGCCGCGCCACCCCGAGCCAGCGCATGCAGTGATGGATCCTCCCGGGGTAGAGCCGCTGCTGGGCGATCAGGAAGCCGGCCCCCTGAGCGCCGAGCAGCGCCTCCGCGGGAACACGGACGTCCTCGTAGAAGATCTCGGCGTGGTTGCCGTAGCGGCCGAAGCTGTCCCACGGATGCTCCATCGTCGCGACGTCGCGAAGGACCTTGACGCCGGGAGTGTCGGCGTCGACGATCAGCATCGACGCGCGCTGATGGGGCCGGGCGTCGGGATCGGTGACGGCCATCACGATCAGGAAGTCGGCGATCGAGCCGTTCGAGGAGAACCACTTTTGGCCATTGATCACCCAGTCATCGCCGTCACGGACCGCGGAGGTCTTCAACAGCGTCGGATCGGACCCCGCCGTGTCGGGCTCGGTCATGCTGAACGCCGACTTCAGATCGCCCGCCAGCAGCGGGTGCAGGTAGCGCTCCTTCTGCTCGGGGGTCCCGGCCAGCGCGAGGATCTCCGAGTTGCCGGAATCTGGCGCCGCGTTGCCGAACGCGAGCGGCGCGAGCGGCGACGTCCCGAGGATCTCGTGCATCAGTCCGAGCTTCACCTGCCCGAATCCCTGCCCGCCAAGCTCGGGGTCCAGATGTGCGGCCCACAGCCCCTGCGCCTTGACCTCGTCCTGGACCGGACCGATCGCGCGGGTCAGACCGTCCCACCCGAGCTCCTCGACCAACGTCTCGAGCGGCCAGATCTGCTCGCGCACTAAGGCGCGCATCCAGTCGAGCTTGCTCTGAAACTCGGGCTCGGTGGAGAAATCCCAGGCCATCGCGACGAAGGGTACCCTTCACGTCTCCGTCGGACGGTCCCGCAAGGAGACTCATGGCTCAGCAGCACCTCGAGCGCCTAACCTCGATCGACGCGTCTTTCCTCCACCAGGAAGGGCCGTCCTCGCACATGCACATCGGCGCGGTGCTCGTGTTCGAGGGCCCGCCGCCGAAATTCGACGACTACCTGAACCACGTCCGTGGGCGGCTGCATCTCGTCCCCCGTTACCGCCAGAAGCTGGCGACGCCGCCGTTCGAGACCGGCCGTCCGTTGTGGGTCGACGATCCATCGTTCAATCTCGAGTACCACGTGCGTCACTCCGCGCTGCCGTCCCCCGGCAGCGAGGAGCAGCTGCTTCTGCTGGTGGGACGGATCGCCTCCCAGCCGCTCGACCGCTCCAAGCCGCTGTGGGAGATCTGGCTGATCGAGGGGCTCGAGGACGGTCGGTTCGCGCTCATCTCCAAGACGCACCACTCGCTCGTCGACGGCGTCTCGGGTGTCGATCTGGCGACCGTGCTGTTTGACCTCAGCCCGGATCCGCCGCCGCCGCCCACGGACTTGGAGCCCTGGCAGCCGCATAGCGAGCCGTCCCAGGCGGACCTCGTCCTCGCGGGGGTTCGAGGTGCCGTCCGCACCACCGCCGACCTCGCCGCTCGCGCGGTCACGGCGGTGACGCGGCCTGTGAACACGATCACTGGGCTCAGGGATGCCGCCGAGGGGCTCGGCGAGATCGTCTGGGCGGGGCTGAATCCGGCACCCGAGACCCCGCTCAACGTCGACATTGGGCCGCATCGCCGGTTTGCCGTCGTCCGCCAGGAGCTCGCCGACTACAAGGAGGTCAAGGACGCCCTTGGGGGGACGGTGAACGACGTCGTGCTGACCGTCGTCTCGGGCGCGCTCGCGCGGTGGCTGCGTTCGCGCGGCGTTCGCACCGAGGGCCTGGAGATGCGCGCCCTGGTGCCTGTGTCCGTCCGTGACGGGTCCGATCAGGGCACGCTCGGGAACAAGCTCACCGTGATGCGGGGACCGCTGCCCGTCTACATCAGGGATCCGGTCGCCAGGCTGCGGTTCGTCCGCAAGGCGATGGACGGGCTGAAGGAGTCAAAGCAGGCGGTCGGTGCGGCGACGCTGGCGGCCGTGAACAACCTCGCGCCACCGACGATCCTGGCGCAGGCCTCGCGCCTGAACTTCTCCACGCGCCTGTTCAACCTGATCGTGACCAACATCCCCGGACCCCAGGTACCGCTGTACCTGCTCGGTCGGAAGCTCATCGACCTGTTCCCGGTGGCTTTCCTGCCCGAGCATCACGGCCTGGCCGTCGCGATCATGTCCTACAACGGCAAAATCGACTACGGGCTGCTCGGCGACTACGACGCGCTGCCCGATATTGACGTGGTCGCGGACGGGATCGACGCGTCGCTCGCCGAGTTGCTCGTCGCGTCGCGGGCGAGGTCGGCACGCACGGCGCCCGCGCAGGAGCTCGCGACGAAGCCGGAGTCGAGCAACGGCCAGAGCGCCGGCGCGCCCGCTCAGATCCTGCCGTCGGGCCACGGTCGTGCGAAGCACGGCCCAGCCGCCGACATGCGCGCCAAGCGGGCGCGCGGTTCACGCCCCGAGCGCAAGCGGCCGCAGGGCTGAGCGATACCGTTGCGCTCCCGATGAGTGATGATCTGATCCAGCCGGGCGAGATCGCCTACCGCCTAGAGCTGACGGCCGCCCAGATGAAGATCGTGCACACGGCGCTGAAGGCGCTCTACAACGATCTGGGACACGAGGAGCATGACGTCATGCAGGTCGTCGCCGCAGTCCTCGACAAGCTTCCGGGTGAGCACGAGATCCGCGCCATCGATCTCGGTCGGGAACTTCACGGGGAAGGCTCGGGCGGCTGAGGGCTCAGAACCCGAGGGCGAACTTCGCGTCCTCGCTCATCCGCTCCGGCGTCCACGGAGGCGAGAACGTCATCGTCGGCTGAACGTCGAGCACCCCGTCGAGCTCGCCGACGAACTCCTCGATCTGTTCGGAGACCTGAGGGCCGATCGGACAGCCGGGGCTGGTCAGCGTGTAGGTGACCCGGACCGTGCCGTCCTCGATGTCGACGTCGTAGATCAGGCCGAGTTCCACGAAGTCCAGGCCGAGCTCGGGATCGATCACGTCCCGGAGCGCCTCGGTTACGTCATCAATTGAGACCATCTTGCGCGTAGTTTAGGAGAGTCCCGTGCTCAGCTTGCACTCGCGCCGCAGATTTCGGTAGGTTGGCACCTATCGTCGACTTCGATGACAAGCCAGCGATTCTTCGCTGTCGAGGCGATGAGGACCGGACGACTCAGGGCTCACGACGGCCTGCGATGATCCGGGCGATCCGGGCGCAGACCGACGTCGTCGTCGACCTCAGCGAGCTCGTGTTCGCCGACGCTTCGCTGATGGTCGATTTTGCGATGCTCGCGCGGCGCCTCCGCGCCTGCGGCCGGAAGATCCTGCTGCGCGACGCACAGCCGCAGATACTGAGACTGATCGAGCTCGTGGGGCTCCATCGGCTTCCGGGCGTAAGGCTCGAGGGGCCATCGCCGGCGCTCGCCTAAGCCGGACGCGCGCGCAGCTCGCAGTAGCCTTGAGTACATGCTTGCGTTGCTCCTGCTGCTGATCTGGCCGGTGGCCGAGCTCCTCGTCGCGATCGCGGTCGCGGAGGCGATCGGCGTCGTTTATACCGTGCTGCTCCTCCTCGCCAGCATCCCGCTGGGGATGTGGGCGCTGCGCTCGCAGGGAGGCGCGGCCTGGCGCAGGCTGACGGCGGCGGTCGCCGAGGGCCGGACGCCGGCGCGCGAGGTGCTCGACGGCGCGCTGATCCTGGCCGGCGGCGTGCTGCTGATGATCCCAGGGTTCATCACCGACGTGATCGCCATCTGCCTGCTCCTGCCGCCGACGCGAGCGCTGATGCGCATCGCGCCTCTGCGCAGGCTCCAGGACCGGCTCGTCGTGCGCGCCGCGCGCGTGACGAACCGGCCCTATGACGTCGACTCGACGGCCCGCGACGTCGACCAGCCGCATCTTCGGCCTTGACGGCCCCCCGGTCACGACTGCTCCGGACGGTCACGTTCGGGACGTTCGACGGCGGCCCGTGGGGCGTCGCCTGGTGTTCGGGAGAACCGCTGATCCTCTTGGCGCCGACTGCCGATCAGCCCCTGCGCGCGATTCCGCAGGCGAGGATCGAGGGCTCGGCGGCGACCGAGGAGTGGCAGCTCGCCGGGCACGGCCTCGAGCTCGTGGTCCGCGGGGAGGGGGCGCCGGCCGACATCGACGCTGAGCCCGGCCCCCCGGGGTTCGACCAGCTGTGCCGGGTGCAGGGGTCCGGAACGATCGATGGTGACGAACTGGCGGTCGACTGCCTCGGGGTGCGCAGTGCGCGCGACGACGTCGACGTCGGAGCGAACGACTCGATCAGGCGCGTGGCGACGTGGTTCGATCCCGACGAGGCGATCGCGCTGATCGCGGTCCGTCCGCGCAAGGCGAAGGGGCACGGCCGAGACGACGTCTCCGCGTCGGTGCTCGGCGGGGGCGGGGCCATCGTCGTCGCGGACCCGCGCCTGTCAACGACCTACGCCGCCGACGGCACCCCGGCGCGCGCCGGGCTCGAGCTGTGGCTGGAGGGCGAGGAGGGCCAGCAGTATCCCCGTCGCGCTGCCGGAGAATCGGTCGCGGCCGGGACGAAGGTCGCCGAGCGCGACCTCGAGCTCACCGCCGAGCTGTTTCGCTGGCACAGCCGCGGCCGCGATGGCGCCGGCGTGTACCTGCTGGCGCGGCCCGCATGAGCCGGGTCGAGGCGGTGATCAGCGACTTCGGCGGCGTCCTCACGTCGCCGCTGATGGACTCGTTCGCCGCCTTCCAGGACTCGTCGGGGATCTCGCTGGAGTCGCTGGGCAGCGCGATGGCCGCGGTTGCGGGCCGGATCGGCGTCAACCCGTTGTTCGAGCTCGAGACGGGCCGGATGAGCGAGCAGTCGTTCCTGCGCGCGGTCAGCGACGAGCTGACGGCGCAGCTCGGGCGCCCCATCGAGCTCCACGGCTTCGGCGAGCGCTACTTCGAGCACCTGCATCCGAACGAACGGATGATCGACTACATGCGGCAGTTGAAGCGCCGCGGCTACAGGCTCGCGATCTGCACCAACAACGTACGCGAGTGGGAGCAGCTGTGGCGGGCCAAGCTGCCGGTGGACGAGATCTTCGACGAGGTCGTCGACTCGGCATTCGTCGGCGCTCGCAAGCCGGAGCCGCGAATCTACGAGATCACGCTCGAACGGCTCGAGGTCCCGGCCGGCGCCGCGTTGTTCGTTGACGACGTCGAGCTCAACTGCTCAGCCGCGCGCGAACTCGGAATGAGCGCGGTCTGGTTTCGCTCGACGGAACAGGCGATCGCCGAGATCGAGCAGTCTCTGTAGGGGGCCGGCCCCTCAGTTCTCGACCCTGCGCGTCCCTCAGTTCTCGACCCCGAGCCGGTCCCAGCAGTACAGCTCGAGGCACTCCTTCGCGAGCTGGATGCAGCGGTCCTGCGAAAGCCAGGGCAGCACCGTGTCGAACGCCTGCTCTTCCCCGACGCCCGCCTCGAACGCCTCCTCGCCCCTGAACCCCGCCGCGATCTTGAGCGCCTCCCGGCGATTCTCTCCGAGCGACGGGAACACGTTGACCAGGAACTCCTTGTTGGGCACCGGGTGCCCCACCTCGAGCGAGGCGTGCCACGAGGCCAGCAGGGACAGGTCGTGCTCGTCCAGATCAGCGACGGCCTTCGCGTAATGCGAGTCGAGGTCGGATTCCGGGATCTCGTCAACCCAGGCGCGCACCACCTCGCCGAGAATCTGTCGGCGCGTCTCGCGCCCGACCGAATCGGCGATGACGCGGATCGCATTCTGCGGTTCGATGAAGCACAGTGTCATTGCGCCTCCGGCTCGTGTGTGCGGATGGCGCGAAAGGTAGGCGGTGGCCCGGACGGAGCCGTCTAACGACCGGAGCCACGTTTCGGCTCACGGCGGCGTCGACGCCCGCCCGGGCGGCGGGTGCGGAGAGAGGATCACCGGCGCGCGCGGCTTCTGGTTGAAATCGAAGTCGGCGGTCAGATCGCCAACGAGCGGGTTGTCCTCGCGGACGTCGGGACGGGGGTCGGGACGGCCGTCGGTGGCGGGATCGAGCCGCTGGCCCCCTAGGAAGTCGTCCTCGATGAACTTGTTGTAGGCGTCCTGGCTCAGGATCTGGTGATCGATGAACCCGCGGCGGGCGTAGGGGCTGATGACGAGTCCGGGCACGCGCAGCCCGAAGCCGTTCTCGTCGACCACGGGCGGCTGGACGTGGTCGTAGAAGCCGCCCCAGTCGTCCCACGTCAGGAAGATCGCCGTGCTGTCCCATTCGGGGCTGCGCATGATCGCGTTGACCAGCCCAGTCACGTACGCCTGGCCGGCGCTGACGAGGCCCGGAGGGTGCTCGGACACCGTCCCGTTCGGGCTGATCCACGACACCGCCGGGAGGGTTCCGTTCTTGGCGGCGGTGAAGAAGTTCGTCAGGCTCTGGACATTGTTGAGCTGGTTGTCCTGATGGACGTCCTCGAAGTGCGGCAGCGGATTCCAGATCGAGGCCGTCTTCGGGCCCTGCCTGACCGGGGCGCAGGTCATCGCGGCGTCGTCCTCGCAGTCCGGCTCGGTGCCGGCGAACACGTAGTAGCCCCAGCTGACGTTGCTCTTGTGCAGCAGGTACGTCAGATCGGTCCACGCGTACTTGGGGCTCGTGTCGAGTGGGTTCAGCCTGAGGATCGCGTTCGGGTTCTGCAGCGAGTTGGTACACGAGAACGGGTCGAGTGCGTTGGTGCAGAACGCCGACCACTCCGAGACCTCGTACAGATGCTGGGGCAGACTCCACGAGCTGTTCGGCTCGAACAAGTGGTCCTGGAGCACGAAGTCGTTGGCGTAGGTCCAGTAGTTGGGGATCTCGCGGGCATCGTGATAGCCCATGACGTCGATGCACGTGGCGTGGGCGGTCTCGGTGCACGGGCTGCATTCCGGATCGTCGGTGCTGCAGCCCTCGCCCTTCTCCGCCTGGCCCACGAATCCATCCATCCGCCCACCGTCGATGTCGGCGGCGGCGTTCTGGGCGCCGTGCGGGCCGCCATAGTTGAGGTCGGCGGCGTCGTGGAACGGCTTGACGCACCCACCGTTGACGGGGTCGGGGACGCAGACGCCGTGTGGAATTCCGTCGGCGCCGGGATACGTCCCGAAGTACTGGTCGAACGACCGGTTCTCCTGCATGATCACCACGACGTGCTGGATCTTGTGGATCCCGGCCAGGTTCGTGACCGTCACGACCGGCGAATACGAGCGGACGTTGCGGGAGTCGCCGGGGAGCACCGCCCGCAACTGCACCGGACCGCCCTGCGTGAAGGTCACGCTGGCGCGATAGCTCGAGCTCCGGTCCAGCCGGGGTCGCGCGACCACCTGCCACCGGTTCGAGATTTGCTGCTGGATCAGGACCTCGGCGCGACGGTGTGAGGGCTTGACGACCCCGGTGAGAACGGCCGGCGACGCGACGTCAACCGACGCCACGGAGCTCGACAGCGAGATCGCCGCGCGCACGCGCTGCCTGACGATCCTGCTCCGAACGCCAGCCGCGCTCACGTACCACTGTCGGGTGGTCTGGACCGCCCCCGCCCGGCGAGCGATCGTAAACCGGCCCGCGCCGTTCGCCGTCGTGGCGCTCACGCGATGGAACAACCGCTGCCCGGCGAGCCGTTGCCACAGCGTCACTCGCGCACCGGACGCGCCTGCGCCCGTCAAGCGGCCCGTGAGCACGATCCGCTGGCCCATTCTCGAAGGATTCGCGCTCGGGTGGATCGTCAGCCCCCCGCGGCCCGAGGCAGCCGCCGAGCCCTGCAGGATCACCGCAACGAGGCCGATCGGAACCGCGGCCAGCGCGAGACACACGATCAGCAGACGACGACGCACACGAGCTCCCACGGGTCGCGGGAATTATCTCCCGTTGAAGTAACCCGCCGCCTCCGGGCGAGTTGCGCCGCCTCAGAGACCGAGCGCCGCGCGGGCACCGGCGAGGAACGCCGGATCGGGCTCACCGCCCCCGCCGAGCCCCGCCGTGACCCTCCCGCCGTCAGATCCGTCCCCGGCCGCCGGCGCGGGCGGGCGGCTCCAGTTGTACAGCCCGAGGTCGAGCGAGTCGAGCGGAAGCTCGCAGGCCCGCGCGAGCTCCGCCGCGCGGCGCTCGAGCAGCAGGGAATCGCCGATCCCGAACACGCGTTTCGCGGCGACCGTCACCTCGTTCTCGCCCCCCAGTTCGAGCTTGCCCGCGCGGAGCTCGTACACGCCGAGGCGCCCGAGCGTCACGAGCAGGTCAAAGCGGGCGTCCCGATGCATCCCCGGCAGCGCGAGGCGCTCGAACGCCCGCTCGAAGCGCCGTTCGGGAGACCACGCGCCGTCGCCGCCGAACGCGGCCGCCTGTGAGCCGGCGCGCTCCGCCCACGCGCGGTACGCCTCGACCGTCCCGAGGCCACGGTTTGGATCGTAGGCCGTCCGCGGCCCCGTCTGCACCCCCTCGAGCGACAGCGCCTCTCCCGAGCGCCACGGCACCCAGACGCGGCGAATCGACGCGAACGGATCGTCCGCCTCGAGCGGCGCCAGGTACGCGATCAGGAACGCCAGCCAGCTTCGCTCCTCCAGATCGCCGTCCCCACGCGCCACCTCCGCGTACAGGCCCGGCGGCTCCGCCTCGAGCAACGCCACCCGCCCGGCCGCAAACGCCAGCTCCTCCGCGAGCCGCTCCGCGTCGGCGCTGGAACGCAGCCCGGGCGCCAGCGGCGTCCGGTAGCCGTCGTCGGCGCCGCGGGCGAGCCGTTTGACCCGCACGCCCCCTTGCGCCGCGCGCGCCGAGCCGCCCCGCTGGCGCCCTACCGGAGGCGTCGCGGCCCGAGGCTGGTTCGACCTCGGTGCGCTCGAGGAAATAACGGGCCGCAACTCGACCGACTGCTCTCGTGAGCAGATCGGGCAGTTCTGAATGAGTCGGTTGTGGCGACAGAAGGTCGGCATCGCGCGTCCGCTCCGAATCCTAAGACCGGCTCGTCGTCGGCGGCGTTTGACTGATGATGTCACCGTCTATATAATTTAGCTGGTTACCATGAGCCACGGTCGCTTGAACTTCCTAGCCGCTCGAGAGCTGAGTCGCGGCCTGCGCACGGAAGCAGTGCGAGGTCAAATCGTCGACGACGGCTCGACGCCGGTGACCCGGGTCACGCTCCGCTACGCGAGCGCCGCTGACGCGGGGGGCCTGCGCCGGCTCGCGGAGCTCGAAGCGGCGGCCGCGCCCCTGGGTGCGGCGCTGGTGGCCGAGGTCGACGGGCGCCTGCGCGCGGCCCTGCCCCTCGATGGGTCAGTGCCGATCGCGGACCGGTCGCACGGCGGCGGGGAGCTCCTCGACCTTCTCCGCGTCCGCGCCGCGCAGCTCGCCTAAACGCCGAGCCGCGCCGGCGGCGAGGTCGCGCCGAGCCTCGCGATTCCCGCCAGGAACAGCTCGGTCGCGAAGCCGGCGGCGCCTTCGATGTCGGGTGGCGTGCGCTCGGCCATCCGCACGCCGAGCTCGAGCGCGACTCCCGCCATCGCCCCGGCCATGTAGTTGGCGTCGAGCGGCGGGATGTCGCCGCGCCCGATCGCCGCACGCAGATCCTCGAGCAGGTCCTCGACCCCGGACCCGAGGATCGGATCGCCGAACAGCGCGCGGATCGGCCCGGCGTTTCGCTGCATCAACTCGAACATCAGGCGGTCCTCGACGAGGAACTGGAACCAGGCGCGGTACGCGTCGCCCACGAACTCCTCGAGCGTTCGCGCGCTGGCGCGGACCTCACGCAGGCGCCTGCGCACCTCGGTCGCGCTCTCGTCGACGACGGCCCGGAAGACCGCCTCCTTGTCCGCGAAGTAGTTGTAGAACGTGCCCGACGCCAGATCCGTCCGGCGGATCACGTCGCGCACTCCGGCCGCGTCGTAGCCGAGCTCGGCAAAAACCTCGCGCGCAGCGTCGAGAATCGCCCTGCGGTTCTGCGCCTTGGTCGCCGCCCGCTTCGACGTGAGGACCGCGTCGGTCACGCCGCGGCCGCCGCCGCGGCCGGCTGGGCGCGCGGGGTCACCGGCAGCCGGAACCCGGCGGCCCGCGCCCGGGCGGCGCCGGCCTTGAGCTCCTTGCCCAGCTCGTACAGATAGTTGTCGAAGTCGACCTGCATCGTGTGTCGTTTGGAGGCCACGTAGCGCTTGAACATCCGCTCCCGCTCGCGGTGCATGTCGGCCTCCATCCGGGGCCGGGACGGGAGGTGATACTCGCCGCGCAGGTACGCCGCGACCCACCGACCTTGCGCCTCCGCGAGCGGCATCGTGGCTCCGAGCGGCTGAAGCAGCGCGAGGAACGCGAGGTTGTCGACGCCCGGCTTGAACACGCGCCGGTAGAGCGGCAGGTCGTTGTCGGGAGCAGAGACGAACGTCTCGTCGAAGAACGGGAACGTGACCTTGTAACCGGTGCACCACACGATCACGTCGACCGGCTCGACGGATCCGTCCTCGAACCGCACGCGATCCCCGAGCAGCTCCGCGACGTTCGGCTTCCAGGTCATCTCCCCGTGGGCGATCCGGTTGAGGAAGTCGGCCGAGATCGTTGGATGGGCCTCACCGAGCTTGTGGTCGGGCTCGGGCAGGCCGTAGTCCTCGACCTTGCCGACGCCGACCCGGTACAGCGCCATCAGGATCAACCGCCGGAATGCGAACGGGAGGAGCGGCGTCAGCGCGTTGACCCCGATCTGGTCCAACGGCCGGCCGAACAGGTACTTGGGGAGGATGTAGGCGCCCCGGCGCGACGAGATCAGCGTCCTGCGCGCCACGAAGCTCGACTCGACGGCGATGTCCATCGCGCTGTTCCCGATCCCCACGACCAGCACGTTCTTGTCGCGAAAGTCGGTGTTCTCGATGTAGTGGTGCGAGTGCATCTGAGTCCCGTCGAAGCTTCCCGGAAACGCCGGCTCGGGCCACCGTGGGTTCCAGTGATGGCCGTTGGCCACCAGCAGCGCGTCGTAGCGACGCGTTTCGCCGGTGTCGAGCGTGACCGTCCAGACGCCGTCCTCGCCGCGCCGGGCGCGCTCGACGCCGGTCTCGAACGCGATCTTGTCCCGGAAGCCGAAGTGGTCGACGTAGTCGTCGAAGTACCTCGCGATCTGGGTGTGGTGCGGGAAGTCCGGATAGGAGCGCGGCATCGGATAATCGCTGTACTCCATCCGGTCTCGCGACGTATTGATGTGCAGCGAGCGGTACGCCGAGGACATGCCGTTCTTGTTGGCGAAGACCCAGTTGCCGCCCACGCGATCGGATTTCTCGTAGCAGTCGAACGGGATCCCGCGCTCGTGGAGAGCCTTGGCGGCGGCGATCCCGGAGGAACCGGCGCCGATCACACAGGCGGTCGGAAGGTTGCTCATGGGGAGGGCACCCTAGACAAAGATGACGGGGGCGTCAAGTTTGTGGCGCCTGTCGCCGCGCGCTGGGGAAGGGTGGTGAGGGTGGTTACGGGTCACCAGAGCCTCTAATCGATCTGCTCAGCTGCCCGAACCCGCGGTCGACCGAGCGAAATGCCCGCTCCGGCGTGAATATCGTGGCCGATCACCCCGACTTGGCCGGCGCCGGGGGATTCCTGGCCTGGCTCGTGCGGGTCTTTGTGGCGAGTTTGTGCCCGCAGTGTGTCGAGACCGTCACGGGGATGGTGCATACCGCGTCAACACCGGCGCCAGATCCGAGCCCTGTCGACCTACGCACACTCCTCGAGCACAACTCGACAGGCCTCGCCATCCGGCGCAAGATTGTCGTGCTAGGCACCATCGAACGGCCCGCGATCGCGCCCGATCCCCTCCCCTTCCCCAGCACCGTTTACCGGGCCGCCGCCAATCAGGGCCGCCGGCGCCGAAAGCGCCGGCAAGCTCTGAGTCGACAGCCATCGAGCAAACGACGACAGACCCGCCACCGCCCCACCGCCCCGCCGCCAGGTCACCCCCCCGACGCCGTCACGGCCGCCTCTCGCTTCTCGGCGCCCTCGCCGGCCTCGGCCCGCCGGTGCGCCCGCCCTCGCTCCAGCACCTCCCGGAAGCTCCTGAACCGGAAGATGAAGACCAGCGCCCCGAACCCGAGCGCGGCGCTGAGGACGGCGGTGGCGATCTGCTGCCCGACCGAGAACGAGGCCACGTTCGAGTTGCCCGCGAATACGGCCAGCAGGATCGCCTGCTGGACGCCGGCGCCGCCGGGCGTGAACGGGAACACCGACGCCACCACCTGCACGGCGAGCACCAGCAGCGCGTTGCGGACGGAGCCTCCGATGTGGAAGGCATCGAGGAGCGCCCAGTACGCCGCGAACCGCGCGATCCAGCTGGCGAACTGCCAGCTGGCCATCTCACGGCCGTAGCGGTCGCGATCGCGCAGGATCGTGAAGCCCTGGCGGACGCGCTGCCAGAAGGCACGCACCCGGGCCGACAGGAGCGCGAACGCGACGAGGAACACGATCCCCAACACCGTCAGGAAGAACAGGGTGAACCGCATGTTCGAGGCGAAGAAGCTGATGTCGAAGGCCGGCAGCTTGGAGAAATCCGGGGGCTTCGGGAAGACGCCCTGCGTGAACGCGAAGCACATCACCAGCAGCCCCATGAACCAGTCGAAGATGACGCCCGTCGACAGCGCGGCGGCGACGGTTGGATAGCTGCTCGGCGGGATCGCCACACGGGTCAGGAACAGCTGGGCGATGTTCCCGCCGCCGAGCGGGAACACGTTGTTGATCGCGTACCCGACCATGTACGCCCCCCAGACATCGCGCCACCGGACCCGCTCGCCGGGATAGGCGGCCCGGACCGCGTTGAACAGCGCTCTGGAACGCAGCAGCAGGTAGAGCCCGTAGAGCGCGAGGCCGATCAGCAGCGGGATCCAGCTGAGGCTCGCCAGCTGCGAGAAGAAGTTCCCCGCCGAGTTGACCAGCTCGGAGACGGTGTCCCCGAACGAGCTGCCGTGATGTGCGATCGCCGCCATGTCCTCCACAAGGTCGCACACCCGGTGGCGACACAGAACCACGTCGCTCGCGCTTCGCGGCCATTAAAAAGCCCGGGGGGCCCAGATCCATCTGGACCCCCCGGAGAGTCAGGGAAGTGGGGGCGCAGTTCCCTGACCGACAGGGGCGAGTTTCCCCGTCCCAAGCCTTCCGTAAACCTGGGTCCATGCGAGCGAAGTTCGCTAACGCAATCCGCCCAACGTTGATTAAACGTAGCAGCCCGGGAAATGCTTCCGGGAAAAGTCGGATTCTCTACCCGAAATACCCGTTGAATGTTGGTTTATGACCCGCGTTCGACGCGCCGAGCGAGCTGCTCAGAGCCTGCGAGTACCGGGGCCGCTGAAAAATTCCTCCCCCGGGCGGAGGGTGCCGGCCGCCTCCGCCTCGTGGCGCAAGGTGCGATCGGCTTCGCCGCTCCACGCGCCGACCGCGAGCATCTCCCGATCGGCGTCCATCGGGCTTCCTCCCAGGTCCTTGTTGACGATCCGGGCGCATTTGCGGCCTTCGGCGATCGCCGTGACGACCAGCGATTGGCCGATCCGAGCGTCGCCGCAGGCGTACACGTTCTTGGTCGAGGTGCGGTATGTCTGCTCCGTCCTGACATTGCCCCGATGGTCCAGGCCGAGTTCGAGGTCCGCGACGAGGCCCTCGTGCTCGAGGTGTTCGAAGCCGATCGCGATTAGCACCAGATCGGCGGCGTGAACCATCTCCGTGCCGGGCACGGGCGTCAGATCCCGGGAGGAGGTCCCCGTCACCGAGCGGGCGTAGACGTGGCTCACCGAGCCATCCTTGCCGCCGAAGCCGGTCACCTCGGTCCCCCACCGCCGCTTGCCTCCCTCTTCGAGAGCGTAGGTCGTCGGCGTGCGCTTCGGCGGCAGGGGCCACGGATGCCGGGGGTCGTGGCCGTCCGGCGGCAACTCGGCGTAGACGTCGAGCATCACCACCGATCGCGCCCCCTCCCGATGGGCGTTCGAGATGCAATCCATCCCGGTGTCGCCGCCGCCGACGACGATCACCTGCTTGCCCGCCGCGGTGATCTCGGACCCGGACGCCGGGGGCTTCGAGGCCCGCCCCTCTTGCGCGGCGACCCAGCGGTTGCGTTGATAGAGGTAGTCCATCGCGAAATGGATTCCCGCGAGCTCGCGGCCCGGGGCGATGAGATCCCGGGAGACGCGAGAGCCGATCGCCACGACCAGCCCGTCATAGCGCTCGCGCAGCTCGGCGGTGGCGATGCCGTGCCCGATGTCGGCGTTGTAGACGAACTCGATCCCCTCCTGCTCGAGGATCGAGACGCGCCGATCGATGATCCGCTTCTCCAGCTTGGCGTCGGGCACGCCGAACCGCAGCAGTCCCCCGGGTCCTTCGTCGCGCTCGTACACCGTGACGCAGTGGCCGCAGCGGTTGAGCTCGTCGGCGACCGCCAGCCCCGCGGGCCCGGACCCGATCACCGCCACCCTGCGGTCGGTCCGACGGTCCGGTGGCGCCGGCGTGATCCAACCCTCCGACCAGGCGCGCTCGACGATCGCGAGCTCGATCTGCTCGATCGTGACCGGATCGTCGTTGATCGCCAGCACGCACGCCGACTCACACGGGGCCGGGCAGATCAGCCCCGTGAACTCGGGGAAGTTGTTGGTCGAGTGCAGCTGGTCGATGGCTTCGCGCCACTTGTCCCGGTACACGAGATCGTTCCAGTCGGGGATCAGGTTGCCGAGCGGACAGCCCTCGTGGCAGAACGGGATGCCGCAGTCCATGCACCGCGAGCCCTGTCGCCTGATCTCCTCCTCGGGCGCGAGCCCAAAGTACTGGCGGTAGTCGCCCACCCGGCGCTCCGGATCGCGCCTTTCGAATCCGACGCGGTGAATCTTCAGAAACGCGCCCAGCTCGCCCATCAAGCCGTCCCCGTCACGGGTTCGGTCGCGACCTCGGCGAGCTCCGCCAGCGCCCGGGCGTAATCGCGCGGCATCACCTTGACGAACCGCTCGCGCGCGCCGCGATCCCACGATGCGAGCAGGTTTCGGCCCACCATTGAACCGGTGCGAGCGACGTGCTCCTTGATCAGGTCCTGGACCTCGGTCACATCCTCGGGACCCAGCACCTCGAGGTCGACGAGCTCGAGGTTGCACCGGCCCTCGAACCGACGGTCCTTGTCGTACACGTAGGCGATGCCGCCGCTCATCCCGGCGGCGAAGTTGCGGCCGGTCGGTCCGAGCACCACGATCCGGCCGCCGGTCATGTACTCGCAGCCGTGGTCGCCGACCCCCTCGACCACCGCCGACGCCCCCGAGTTCCTGACGGCGAAACGCTCGCCGGCGAGTCCCCTGAAGAAGGCGCGCCCGGCGACGGCGCCGTACAGCACGGTGTTGCCGACGATCATGTTCTCCTCGGCCCGGAACCTCGCCCGGTCAGGCGGGCGGACGGACACCACCCCGCCTGACAATCCCTTGCCGGCGTAGTCGTTGGTCTCACCGCGCAGCGACAGCGTCACGCCGGGGGCCAGCCAGGCGGCGAAGCTCTGCCCCGCCGAGCCGTGGAATGACACGTCGATCGTCCCCTCCGGCAACCCGGCGGCCCCGTGCGCTCGCGCGATCTCGCCCGAGAGGATCCCTCCGACCGTTCGGTTGACGTTGCGGACGGGCATCGGGCCCAGCTTCACCGTTTCCTGGCGGGACAGGGCCGGACTGCATCTGCGCACAAGCTCCCAGTCGAGCGCGTCGTCGAGCACGGGCACCTGCGGCCTGGTCCGGTGCCGGTCGGCGCCGGCGGGCAGCTCTGGCGTCGCCAGCACCATCGAGAGGTCGATCCCGCGGGCCTTCCAGTGGTCAATGGCTTCGTCCATGTCGAGCAGCTCGGTCCTGCCGATCATCTCCTCGAAGCGGCGCACTCCGAGCGAGGCCATGATCGTCCGGACCTCTTCGGCCACCAGCATCAGGTAGCCGGTCACCTGCTCGGGCGTGCCCTGGAAGCGCTTGCGCAGCTCCGGATTTTGCGTCGCGACCCCAACCGGACAGGTGTTCAGGTGGCAGACCCGCATCATGATGCAGCCCATCGCGATCAGCGGCGCGGTCGAGAACCCGAACTCATCGGCGCCGAGCAGCGCGCCGATCACGACGTCCCGCCCGGTGCGCATGCCGCCGTCGACCTCGACCGTGATCCGCGATCGCAGGTCGTTGAGCAGCAGCGTCTGCTGGGTCTCCGCGAGGCCGATCTCCCACGGCACGCCGGCCGACTGGACCGAGGACTGGGGCGAGGCACCGGTGCCGCCGTCGTGCCCGGCGATCGTGACGTGATCTGCGTTCGCCTTGGCGACCCCGGCGGCGACCGTCCCGACGCCGACCTCGGAGACGAGCTTGACCGACACGGAGCCGGTCGGGTTGGCGCAGCGGAGGTCGTAGATCAGCTGCTTGAGATCCTCGATCGAGTAGATGTCGTGGTGTGGAGGCGGCGAGATGAGGCCGACGCCCGGAGTCGAGTGACGGATCCTCGCGATGTACTCGTCGACCTTGTGACCGGGAAGCTGCCCGCCCTCGCCTGGCTTGGCACCCTGCGCCATCTTGATCTGGAGCTGATCGGCGTTGACCAGGTAGTGGACCGTGACACCGAAGCGGCCCGAGGCCACCTGTTTGATCGCTGAGCGCCGCAGGTCTCCATTGGCGTCGGGCTCGTACCGGACGGGGTCCTCGCCACCTTCTCCGGTGTTCGACCGGGCGCCCATCCGGTTCATCGCGATCGCCAGCGTCTCGTGCGCCTCGCGGCTGAGCGCGCCGAGGCTCATCGCCCCGGTCGTGAACCGCTTGACGATGTCGGTGGCCGGCTCGACCTGCTCCAGCGGGATCGGCTCTGGGACCGTGCGGAGCTTGATCAACCCGCGGAGCAGTCCGTGGCGAGTCGCCTCCTCGTCGGTGAGTTGCGCGAACTCCTGATAGGTCTGACGCGGGTCGCCGTTCTGTCCGCGAACAGCGTGCTGGAGCTTGGCGATCGTGTCCGGGTTCCAGACATGCAACTCGCCGTCGCGGCGCCACTGAAGGACGCCCCCGACGGGGAGCAGGTCGCGCTCGGTTCTCGGGTAGGCGCGGAAGTGGCGCTCCATCGCCTCGGTCGAGAGCACATCGAGACCGACGCCGCCGATCCTCGACGCGGTCCCGGTGAAGTGCTGGTCGATCAACTCCCGCTCGAGGCCCACCGCCTCGAAGATCTGGGCGCCGCAGTAGGACTGGATCGTCGAGATTCCCATCTTCGAGAGCGTCTTCATCAGCCCCTTGCCGATCGCGGCCACAATCCGCTTCTCGGCCTCCTCACGATCGAGATCTTGAGGCAGCAACGAGCGGTCGGCGAGCTCGTCGAGTGACTCGAACATCAGGTACGGGTTGATCGCGGCCGCGCCGTAGCCGATCAGCGTCGCCATGTGGTGGATGTCCCGCGGCTCGCCGGACTCGATCACCAGGCCGGTGCGCAGCCGCGTGCCGCGGCGGACGAGATGGTGGTGGACCGCGGCGACGGCCAGCAGCGAGGGCATCGCCACGCGCTCCGGACCGATGTTGCGATCCGACAGGATCAGGATGTTGGCGCCGTGATCGACGTGGCGCGCGGCCTCGGCACAGAGGTCGTAGAGGCGCAGCTCCATGCCGTCCGGTCCCTGCTCGATCGGCCACGTGATGTCGAGGGTGGCCGCGTCGAACACGTCATGGGAGACCTGGCGGAGCTTCTCGAGCTCGTGGTTGCGCAGGATCGGCTGGTCCATGACCAGCATGTGCGCCTGCTCGGGAACCTCGGTGAGGAGGTTGACCTCGGCGCCGATCCCCGCCTGGAGGCTCATCACGACCTTCTCGCGCAGCGGGTCGATCGGCGGGTTGGTGACCTGCGCGAACAGCTGCTTGAAGTACGCGAACAGCGGCGGCTGGCGGTCGGATAGCACCGCCAGGGCCGCGTCGTTGCCCATGCTCGCCACCGGCTCCTCGCCGTTGGTGGCCATCGGCGCGATGATCATCCGCAGGTCCTCTTGGGAGTAGCCGAACGCGAGCTGCTTGGAGCGCAGCGGCTCGATTCTGGGTACGCGCGGGTCCCGCCCGGGGACGTCGTCGATGTGGACGACCGACTTGTCGTACCACTCGGCGTAGGGCTTGCGCCGGGCGACGCGACGCTTGACCTGCTCGTCCTCGACGATCCGGCCTTCCTCGAGATCGACGAGGAACAGCTTGCCGGGGGCGAGGCGGCCCTTGCGCTGGACGTGCTCGGGCGCCACGGTCATGACGCCGGTCTCCGACGCGAGCACGACGAAACCCTCGGTGTCCTGCACCCAGCGGCCGGGCCGCAGCCCGTTGCGATCGAGCACCGCGCCGGCGAGCCGGCCGTCCGTGAACACGACGGCGGCGGGCCCGTCCCAGGGCTCGATCAGGCAGGAGTGGAAGTCGTAGAAGCCCTTGACGTCGGGGTCGAGATCGGTCCGCGTCCGGTAGGCCTCGGGCACCATCATCATCACCGCATGCGGGATCGAGCGGCCGCTGAGCACCAGCAGCTCGAGGACGTTGTCGAAGATCGCCGAGTCGGAGCCGCCCTCCCGGACGACCGGGATGACCTTCTGAAGATCGTCGCCGAAAAGCTCCGAGGCAAGCTGCGACTCGCGCGCCCGCATCCAGTTGACGTTCCCGCGCAGCGTGTTGACCTCGCCGTTGTGAGCGATCATGCGGTAGGGGTGCGCGAGCTCCCAGCTCGGGAACGTGTTGGTCGAGAAGCGCGAGTGAACGAGCGCCAGGCGCGAGGCCAGGCGCGGATCTCGCAGATCGATGAAGTACCGGGGCAGCTGCGGCGCGGTCAGCATTCCCTTGTAGACCATGGTCCGGCTCGAGAAGCTCGGCAGCGCCAGATCCGCTCCGGCGCTGCGCTCGATCTGGCGCCTGATCACGTACAGCTTGCGCTCGAACGTCTCCTGATCCTCGATCTCGTCGGAGGCTTCGATGAGCACCTGGCGGATCACCGGCGCCGACAGCCGGGCCGTGTCGCCGACGTGGCGCTCGTCGACCGGCACGTCGCGCCACCAGATCGCGCGCTGCCCCTCGGCCCCGATCGTGTCCTCGATCAGCTGCTCGAGCAGCACCCGGCGCTCGGCGTCGGCGGGCAGGTAACAGACACCCACGCCATACCGTCCCGGTGGGGGCAGCTCGACACCCGCGACGGCCGCTCTCAGGAAGGCATCGGGGATCTGAACCAGGATCCCGGCGCCATCGCCGGTGTTCGGATCCGCCCCCTCGGCGCCGCGGTGCTCGAGGTTCTCGAGCGCCTCCAGCGCCTTCTCGACGACGGCGTGGCTGGCCTCGCCCCATAGTTTCGCGACGAGCGCGATACCACACGAATCGTGCTCGTTTTGCGGGTCGTAGAGGCCACTGGCCCCGGGTGGAGCGAGACGCTGGATCATTGAGGAACTCCCCCTGCAGACGGGGATCGGGAAACACGGCGCGCTGGCCGAAAAAGCGTATCAGTGGCGAGGAACGGCTCAGGCCGCGCCACTAGCTGTTCGGCTAGCTCTTGGCCTTGGCCGGGCGCTTCGAGCTCTTCTGGCCGTTTTCTGAGCCGGCGGGCGTCTTCTTGCGCGATTTCGGCGCGGACTCGTCCCCGCCGTCGTCGCTCTTGACCGCGGCCAGGCTCGCTTCCAGCGCCGCCATCAGGTCGGGCGCGGCGGCGGGCTCCTCCGCCTCCGGCTGCACCGCGATCTCCTCGCCGGACGCCTTGCGCTCGATCAGATTGAGCACTTGTTCCCGGTACTCGTCCTTGTATCTGGCCGGGTCGAAATCGCCCGACAGCGAGTCAATGAGCTGCTCCGCCATCTTGAGCTCGCGGTCTGTCGCCTCGGCGTCGCCGATGGCGTCGAGCTCGTCGAGGCGGTCGGGGGACAGGACCTCGTCGCCGAACAGCATCGTGCTCAGGGTCAGCACATCGCCCGTCGGACGCAACGCGCACAGCTGTTGCTTGCTGCGGAGCACCACCTTGCCGATCCCGACCTTGCCCGACTCGCGCATCGCGTCCAGCAGCAGGCGGTATGCCTTGGCGCCGCCGGCGGTCGGCGCCAGGTAGTAAGAGTGGTCGTAGTAGATCGGGTCGATCTCAGGCAGATCGACGAACTCCTCGATGTCGATGGTCTTCGTCGCTTTCGGGTCGAGCGCGTCGAGCTCCTCGGGCGTGATCAGCACGTAGCGATCGGGCGTGATCTCGTAGCCCTTGACGATCTCCTCGAACGGCACCTCCTCGCCCGTTGAGGGATCGACCCGCTTCTGCTTGATGCGGGCCCCGGTCTTGCTCGAGAGCTGGTGGAAGCGGACCGTCTTCGGCGAGGTCGCGCTGTAGAGCTTGACGGGGACGTTGACCAGCCCAAAGCTGATCGCGCCTGACCAAATTGCGCGGGCCATACATGGTTTGTATAGCGAATGTGCGAACCGATCAACCTGTGAGCGCGCTCTTGCCGGGCGCGGTCGGCCGTCCAGCACAATCGAGAACCTCACGCTGTGACCCGCCCGCGCGTTCCATCTTCAGTGCCTCTGCCACCGTTTCAGACGCTGCTGGACGCCCATGGGCGTGACGTACATCGCTTTCTGGCCGCCACCGTTGGACGAATCGACGCCGACGACTGCTACCAGGAGACGTGGCTCTCGGCGCTGCGGGCATACCCCCGTTTGCGCGACGGATCGAACCTCCGGAGCTGGATCTTCACCGTCGCCCACCACAAGGCGATCGACCACGTCCGCGCGCGCCACCGAGCACCGGTGGCGGTCGCGGCGGTGCCGGAGCGGGCGATGGGGCCCGTCGAGCCGCCCGAGGAGGAGCTGTGGGCGGAGGTCCGCCGGCTGCCTCCAAAGCAGCGGACGGCGATCGCGCTCCGGTTCGTCTCCGACGCCGGATATCCCGAGATCGCCGCGGTGATGGGGACGAGCGAGGAGGCCGCCCGCCGCAACGTCCACGAAGGCCTCAAGCGACTGCGAATGGAGTACCAGCGATGAATGACACCGATGACCTCGAGCTGGCGCTGAGGAGCGCCCTGGCGCCCGAACTCGACCCGCCGCTGCCGGATCTGACCGGGCCCGCGGCCGACGCCGGGCTGCTCGACGTCGCCTACGCGACCGTCGACTCGCCGGTCGGCAGACTGCTGATCGCGACCACCGGCCGCGGCCTCGTTCGGCTCGCCTATCTCGACGCCGGCGACGAAGGACCGGTCCTGGAGGAGCTCGCCCGGGCGGTCTCGCCGCGCGTGCTCGCCGCCCCGCGAAAGCTGGACGAACCCCGGCGCGAGCTCGACGAGTACTTCAGCGGCGCCCGCCGGCGGTTCGAGCTCGCGCTCGACTGGCGGCTCAGCCACGGCTTCGGCCGTCGTGTGCTCCGGGCCACGGCCCGGATCCCGTACGGATCGGTGTCGACCTACAAGCAGGTGGCGGCGGCGGCGGGCAGCCCGCGAGGATCGCGGGCGGCCGGCAACGCCCTGGGCACGAACCCGCTGCCGATCGTCGTGCCCTGCCACCGGGTGCTCCACAGCGGCGGCGGGCTCGGCGGCTACACCGGCGGACTGGAGCGCAAGCGACTGCTGCTCGACGTCGAGGGCGCGGGGCGCTGAGGCGCTCTGGCGGCCCCGCTCAATGGCTCGGATGAGCCGGCGGGCCCCGGGGTGGCGGAGCGCCTGGTCAAAGGGCAGCAGGGAAGGAGGGGATGGGATCGCCTCGCGGACCGATGTGCTGTCCCAGGCGGCCACAATCGACGGATTCGGGTCCTTCATGGTGATCGCGGTAGGGACGGCTGTTGCCAGCCGCCCCCCGCGCAGATCCCAGCGTGCGCGTCTAACGCACTGGGCTCCTCCCTTGGGTTTTGGCGTCGAAGCGCGTGTTGGGCCAGGGGTGCAGGATGCGGGGCTGAGGTAGCCATCGCTCGGCGTAGCGTTTGATCCGCTCCCACGTCATGCGTCCCTTTTGGCTGCGGCGCGAAAGCGCCCGCCGCCAGTGTTGGATGACGCGTTCGCGGAACCCCCGCAACGCTCTGCTGTTGTCGGGTACCGCGTAATAGCGATAGTGCCCGACCAGGACGCTGGCGAGCCAGCGTCCTTGGATGGGGATCGGGAGATCGCGTCGTCGCCTCATCTCGGTCTTGACCGATCTGAGCTTCGCTCGCATCTTCTTCTTGCTCGTGGTCCGCTTGAGCTTGAACCGCCCGCGCCTGGTCGTCGCGCACGTGTGCGTGAACCCCAGGAACTCGAACGTCTCAGGCTTTTGATCGCCGCGACGTTCACGATTTCGGGCGGCGAACCGCCCGAACTCGATCAGCCGCGTCTTCTCGGCCGCCAGCTCCAAGCCGAACCCCGCCAACCGCTCACGCAGGTCAGCCAGGAACCGCTCGGCGTCCTCACGATGCTCAAAGCCCGCCAGAAAGTCGTCGGCGAACCGCACCAGGATCACGTCCCCGTGTGCGTGCCGCCGCCGCCACCGCTCGGCCCACAGGTCAAACGCGTAGTGCAGATACACGTTCCCGAGCAGCGGCGAAATCGACGCTCCCTGGGCCGTTCCCTCCTCCGCGCTCGACCACTCCCCGTCCTCGATGACCCCCGCCTTCAACCATCGCTGGATCAGGCGAAGGACCCTCCTGTCCGCGATCCGGTGCTCCAGAAACCTCTCAAGCCACGCCCGGTCAAGCGAGCCGAAGAAGTCGCGGATATCCGCGTCGAGCACCCAGTTCACCCTCCTGCGACCGATCCCGACCGCGAGCGCGTCCAACGCGTCATGCTGGCCGCGCCCCGGCCGAAACCCGTACGAGAAACCGAGAAAGTCCCCCTCATAGACGGCGTTCAACACCTCCACCACCGCCCGCTGCAGGAGCTTATCCTCCAACGCAGCGACCCCGAGCGGCCGCAGCCGCCCGTCCGGCTTGGCGATGAACACCCTCCGAGTCGGCCTCGCCCGATAAGCGCCCCTGTGAACCCGAGCATGCAGACCCCGAAGGTTCTCCTCGAGATCCAGCCCGTATTCCCGCCACGTGACCCCGTCCACCCCGGTCGCCGCCCTGGGATTCAACCCCCAGTACGCCATCCGCAGGCGATCCACGCTCACGTGGTGCAGAAGCGCGGTGAACCGCACACCACCATCCCTTCGCGCCACCCGGCGCACACGATCCAGATCGCTTGACACGCCCTCCCCGGCACTGGGTCCGGGACGTGTTTCCCTGGCCGTGTTCCCCTCGGGCAGGCCCCTTCCCTCCACCACCTCCGCCCCCGCACCCGCGGGCTTGTTCGGCGGCTTCGCCGGTACTACGAGCCTGTCTGACTTCCCGCGCTCGTGCATCGAGGGATTACCGCCTCAGCGTTCCCCTCGCGACCCGCCCCTGACCACAGGACGAGTGACCGCGGGATCTCCCGGTTCTCGCGCATGAAGACCTTCGTACGTGCCTGGGTTCTTCGACCGCGCGGGGTTCCCCAGCGACTCGCGATAACGCCGCCAGCGACATGGCCTTCCGCCTGTTATGAGAGCGTCGGCACCCCGAACTAAATTGTCATTTCGCGGCTCAATAGCCCCGCCCGCACGACCCCTGTCAACGCTTCGCCGCCGCCCTCGCGGACGGCCGACGCATGACTCAGGGCCACCGTGATTCGCTAAATCCTCGATGCAGAGCTCCTTCCGCTCCTTCTCCATGCCGGTTTATCCCGGCGCTTTCCATAGCACGACAACACCGCCCGAAGATCCGAGCCCTGTCGACTTGTGCATGAGGAGTGTGCGTAGCTCGGCAGGCCTCGGCCCCGGCACCGGGATTGTCGTGTTATGCACCACGAAAAGTGGGGATTTCGCCCCCGAGCCCGCCGGATCAGCCCCGTCACCGCCCCGATCACGCGACCATCCCCCACTCTCCTTCTTCCCCAGCACTGGCTTACCGGGCCGACCGCTCGCCCGAGCTCTGAGGAGAGTCGGCCGCGGCGCCGGCGATCAGTTGGCGCGCCTCCTCGCTTTCCTCCAGCGATCCCAGCAACAGCACCAGCATCGCTCCGAGCAGTCTGGGCGGGACGCTGCCCGGGTCGCCCAGCTCGACCATCCCGAGCCCGATGCCGAGCGCCAGCATGACGTTCGCGACCTGGTCGAGAAGTACGTCCGAGATCTCCGTTTCCAGGTCCGACTCGCGCGCCTCTCCGAATGCCCGGAGCGTCGCGCGCCACTGCTCGATCCCGGCCGCGACCCGCCGGCCGAGCTCCTCGTCCCGCTGGCCGTGCACCCACGCCTCGACGAACAGCCGGAACGAGTCCGGGTCCTCGTCGAGCTCCTTCATCCACTGATCGGAGCCGGCGCGGGGTCGCTCAGCCGCGGCCTTGGCCGGATCAAACAGCGCGATCTGCTCGGCGATCTGCCCTGACAGGTGCTCGTCGAGCAGCGCGAACAGCAGGTTCTCCTTGCTCCCGAAGTGGTCGTAGACGGCGCCCTTCGTGAACCCCGCCTCCTCGGCGACCTCGTCGAGCGTCGCGCCGTCGAACCCGCGCCGCGCGTAGACGCGGGCCGCCGCGGACAGCAGCTGCGCCCGGGTCCGCGCCCGGCGCTCGCTGCGGTCAAACGCCCCCCGCGGCATCAGTGAGTGACCGATCTCACACAAAGCGACATACTCGAGAGTATATATACTCGCCAGAACCTGCCCCGTCGGACCGGAGGCGAGATGAGCAAGCGCGTCGTCAAGAGTGACCTGCCGCCAGGGCCGCGAGCCCCCGTGGCGTTCCAGCTGATCGCGACCTGGAAGCGGCCCGCCGCCTCGCTTGAACGGTTGCGCCAGCGCTACGGCACGCGCATCACCGTTCGGCTGCCGTTCCAGCCGCCGTTCGTGATTCTCTCGGATCCCGAGGAAATCAAGGAGCTGTTCAAGGCGCCGCCGGACGTCCTTCATCCCGGCGAGGGCGCGCGGGTGCTCGAGCCGCTGATCGGCCGCAACTCCGTGATCCTGCTCGACGAGGGGGCCCACCTCGAGCAGCGCAAGCTGCTGCTCCCCGCGTTCCACGGCGAGAAGATGCAGAGCGTCGCCGACCTGATGTCCGAGCTCACCGAGCGCGAGCTGGACTCCTGGCCGCTCGAGCGACCCGTCGCCCTCCACCCCCACCTCCAGCGGCTGACGCTCGAGATCATCCTGCGCGCCGTGTTCGGCCTCGAGCAAGGCCAGCAGCTCGACGATCTGCGCGATGCGGTGACCGGCGTGCTCGCATTCAGCGAGAACCCGCTGTCAGTGCTGCCCGCCATGCAGCGGTTGGCCGGCGGCTGGTTCCCGCCGCTGAAGCGGTTCATCGCGCAGACCCAGCGCGCCGACGCGCTGATCTTCGACCTGATCGACGAGCGCCGGGCCGAGGGCGACCAGGACCGCGACGACGTGCTCTCGATGCTCCTTGAGGCGCGCCACGAGGACGGTTCACCGATGTCTCCCCAGGAGCTCCGCGACGAGCTGATGACGGCGCTGGTCGCCGGACACGAGACGACCGCCTCGCAGCTCGCCTGGAGCTTCGAGAGCCTGGCCCGGGAGACGCGGGTCGCGCAGCGGCTGACCGACGAGATCGACGCCGGCGTCGAGGACGAGTACCTGACCGCGACGATCAACGAGATCCTGCGGCTCAAGCCGGTGTTGCCCAACGCCGAGCCGCGGCTCACCAAGCAGCGGGTTCGGATCGGCGGGTTCGAGTACCCGGCGGGGGTCGCGCTGCTCGCGAGCGCCTTCCTCGTCCATCACGACCCGGCGATCTACCCGCAGCCGTACGCGTTCTCTCCCGAGCGGTTCCTCGGCGTCTCACCCGGCACGTACACGTGGATTCCGTTCGGAGGCGGGCGCCGGCGCTGCCTGGGCGCGAGCTTCGCGCTTCAGGAGATGAAGATCGTCGTTCGCGCCGTGCTGCGCCGCTTCTCGCTGTCGGCGGCCGGCGCGAAGCCCGAGCAGACGGGCCGGCGCAGCATCACGTTCAGCCCCGCCGGCCGCGCCACCGTGGTCCTGCACGAGCGCCAGCCCGCGACGCTCGATGTCGCCGACGCGGCGCTCGCCACCGCCTGAACTCGCGGCAACCGGGTAAACATACGGGCGTGGATGTTCTGCGCCCCGTCCGGGCGTTCGACAGGGTCCAGCAGCGGCACCGCTGGCTCGCGATCCCGATGGCGGTGCTCAGGAAGTTCGGCAACGACCAGGCCGGCAGCCTCGCGTCGCTCGTCGCCTACTACGCGTTCTTCTCGGTGTTCCCGTTGCTGCTCGTGTTCACGACGATCCTCGGCTTCGTGCTGCAGGGCAACCCGGGCGCCCAGAGCTCGATCGAGCACTCCGTCCTCGGCCAGTTCCCGGTGATCGGCAACCAGATCAAGGTCCACGCGCTCACCGGCCACACGCTCGCGCTGGTGATCGGCCTGGTCGTGGCGCTGCTCGCCGGACTCGGCGTCACCCAGGCGGCGCAGAACGCCTTCGACCGCGTCTGGGCCGTGCCGTTCAAGGACCGGCCCGACTTCCTGCGCTCCCGGCTGCGCGGGCTGGCGCTGATCGCATCGCTCGGGTCCCTGTTCATCGTCGCCACGGGGATGTCCGGGCTCGTCACCGGCCTCGGGGGTCCGTTCGTCAAGGTCGCGGCGATCGTGCTCTCGCTGGCGGTCAACTTCGGGCTCTACCTGGCCGCGTTCCGGTTTCTTACCGCCGCGACGATCCCGACGCGGTCCCTGTGGATCGGCGTCGCGTTCGCGGCCGTGTTCCTGGAGATCCTCCAGCTCGCCGGCGGGATCTACATCAACCACGTGTGGCGGCACGCCAGCGCCGTCTACTCGCAGTTCGCGCTCGTGATTGCGCTGCTCGTGTGGCTGCACCTCGTGTCCCAGCTGACGGTGTACGCGGCCGAGGTCAACGTCGTGGTCAGCCGCCGCCTGTGGCCGCGCAGCCTGCTCGGGCCGCCCGACGCGCCGGCGGACCGCAGGACGCTGACCGCGCTGGCCAAGGTCGAGGAGCGCCACGACGACGAGCAGATCGACGTCAGATTCGAGGACCGCTAGAACAGCCGGTCGGGAGCCTCGCGGCGGGTCATCGCCAGCGGCCAGGAGCACAGCCCTCCCTCGGCCGGACAGCCGCTGCAGAGCCCACGCTGGGGCTCCTCGGCGACGATGAACCGGCGCGCAAGCACGCCGGCGGCGAGCTCGGCCAGCTCGCGCTCGAGCGCCGGGGCGTCTGACGCGGCGAAGCTCGCGGTCACCGGATCGCGCGGAGCCTCCAGGAACAGATGGGCAACCTCGACCCGTGCCGCGCCGGCCCGCAGCGCCGCGAGCGCGTAGACCAGGCGCTGGGTCGCATAGTGGCCCTGCACCACCTCGCGAGGGTCCGCTCCGTCCAGGCGGTCGCTCTTGTAGTCGACGACCAGCATCCCGCCACCGCCCTCCCGCGCGAGCACATCCAGCGCCCCGCCTACGAGCACCTCGTCGTCGAGCAGGAACTCGAACCGCTCCTCGCGGCGGACGTCGGTGGCCGCCGCGAGCCGCTTGCACATGTCGCTGTCGATGAACAGTCTGATCAGCGCCGCGATCTGCTCGGCCTCGGCCGTGCTGGGCGGGCACTCGGCGGATCGGATGATCTCGGCGGCCGTCGGCGCCAGCGGGCGGCGGAAGTCGAGCTTCTCGAGCAGCGCGTGGATGAGGATCCCGCGGTCGATCCCACTGAGGCTCTCCAGCGTGCTCGGGCGCGGCGCCGGCGGCTCCGGCAACGGTGGCAGTCCGAGCACGCGCTGGGCGTAGAACCGGTAGCCGCACCGGGCGTACTCCCCGAGCGACGAGTAGCTGAGGCGCGAGACCGGAGGGCCGTGGGACATATTCTGCGAAATGGGCAGAATATGTCCCACGCCCTCATGCGCTGGCGCCGCGGACACCGGCGTCGGTGCCGCCCACACCAAATCGCCATCGTCCGCCGCAACGCACCGCGCCACCACCCCCGCGCCCTCAACCGCCGGGGCGATCCACCCCATTGGAGAGCGCTCGGCCTCCCAGGCGTCGAGCTTCGCCGCGCCACTGAGGATCAGCCGCTCCCGCGCCCGCGTCATCGCCACGTAGAACAGGCGCCGCTCCTCGCGCGCCTCCGCCGCGGCCTGCTCCTCCCCGAGCTCGCGGTAGGCCAGAGCCGGGAGCGGACGCCCCGTCCCGGGCTCGCCGAGGCGGAGCCCGAGCCGACCGTCGCGGCCGATCCGCAGCAGTTCGCTGCCGTACCGAGGCCCGCGTCCGAGATCGGCGACGCACACGATCTCGAACTCGAGCCCCTTCGCCCTGTGGATCGTCATCAGGCGCACCGCGTCGAGCGCCTCGCCCTCGACCGGCGCCTCGCTCTCACGCGGGTCGCCGAATCCGGCCAACCGCGCCTCGCGGCGCTGGACGAAGTCGAGGAACCCCCGCAGGTCGGGCCCCGACGCGGCCTCGAACTCGCGTCCGAGGCGCATCAGCTTGCGCACGTTCGCGAGCCGGCGGCGCCCCCCCGGCATCGCCAGCACCTCGAGGTCGTAGCCCGTCTGCACGAGCATCCGATCGATCAGCTCCTCGATCCCCAGCCGGGCCGCGCGGGCGCGCTCGGTCTCGAACCAGGCGGCGAACTCCTCCAGCCGCGAGCGATCTATCGCGCCCAGCGATCCCGGCGCGCCGTCCGCGCGCAGCTCTCGCCACGGATCCCGACCGCCGGCCTGCGCCGAGGCGCCCAGCACGACCAGGGCATCGATGGAGACGCCGACGAGCGGGGACGCGAGCACCGTGTACAGCGGCTCCTCGTCGCGGGGATTGGCGAGCGCGCGCAGATACGCGACGGTGTCGATCACCTGCGGATGGGCCCAGTAGCCCCGGCCGCCGATCACGTACGTCGCGATCCCGCGCTCCTCGAGCGCCCGCTCGTACACCCGCAGGTCGGTCGTGGCCCGTGTCAGCAGGACCACATTCCGCGGAGCGGCCCCGGCCGTGATCAGCTCTCCCACGCGCCCGGCCAGCGCCCGCGCCTCGGCGATCCGCCACGGCGACGCCAGCCCCTCGACCGCGTAGTCACCGGCCTTGTCGACCACCAGCAGCTCGACCCGCGGCTCCCCTGCGTCGGCGTCCGCCCGCCCGGGCACGAGCGGTATGAACCGTTCGCCGAACACGCCGGCGAACGCCCCGTTCACGACGTCCAAAATCTCCCGTCGGGAGCGGAAGTTCGTCTGCAGCGTCGCGCGCTCACCCTCGCGCGCCCGCTCGGCCCCGAGCGCCTCGAACAGCTCGACGTCCGCGTGCCGGAACGCGTAGATCGACTGCTGGGCGTCGCCGACCGTGAACAGGTTCCCGCGCGAGACGTGCTCGATCAGCTCGAGCTGGACCGCGTTGGTGTCCTGCAGCTCATCGACCATCACGTGCGCAAACCGCTCCCTGAAGCGCTCCCGCAGCGAGCGTTCGCCCGCGAGCAGGTCCCGGGTCATCAGCTCGAGATCATCGAAGTCGAGCGCCGAGCGCGCGCGCTTGCGCTCGGAGTACCGGACACCGAAGCCGCGCAGCAGCCGGTCGAGGAGCGCGTGCACGCCTACGGCCACGCGGGCCTCGACCGCGCCCCGGAACGCCGCCAGCGCGTCGCCATAGGCCGCGCACACCGGCGTCGACAGGGCGGCGCCGTTGCCGCCCGGCAGCTTCAGCCCGTCTATCTGCGCGAGTCCTGGCTCCTCGAACCCGAGCAGTTCGTCGCAGCGGCCGACGCGCTCGAGCGCCTGGAGGACCCTGGCGCTCGGTGCAGCCACCTCGCCGAGCTCGGTCAGCGCCTCCGCGGCGGCCCGCCATAGCGCCGCACGCGCCGCCTCGAGGTCGGGCGCCGGCGGCAGCGGCGGCAACTCCGGCTCGGTCTGCCCGCGCGAGCGCAGCTCGCCGTAGACGTCGAGGATGCCGCCGCGCAGGACGCCCGGGACATAGGAGGCGATCAGCTCGATCGCGGCGGAGCCCGACCGCGCCAGCTCCTCCAGCGCCTCTTCGAACGCGCCGTCGGCGAGCCGCCGAGCCTCGGGCTCGTCGAGCACGACGAACCGCGGGTCGAGTCCCGCCGCCAGCGCATGCGACCGCAGCACCCGGGCGCAGAAGCCGTGGATCGTGGAGATGTACGCGCCCTCCGTGGCCCGCGCCGCCTCGCCCGCGCCGAGCTCCCGCAGCCGTCGGCGGATCCGGTCGCGCAGCTCCGCGGCGGCCTTCTCGGTGAACGTGATCGTGAGGATCGCGCCGACGTCGACGCCGTCCTCGAGCACCGCTTGCACGAACCGCTCGACCAGCACCGAGGTCTTGCCACTGCCCGCGCCGGCGTCGAGCAGCAGATTGCCCGCCCGCGACTCGATCGCCACCAGCTGCTCGCCGGTCCAGATCATTGGATACGACAGATCCCCGGGTACCGGCAGCCATCGCGGGAGCACGTCTGCGGGCACGGGTTCAGAACGCCGGTCCGCAGCTGGGCCGCGAGGGCGACGGCGCGAGCCGCAGCGTCGGCCAGCACCTCGTCGAGCTCCTCGTCGGTCCGGGCGTCGCGGTCGACGACTGTGTTCGGAACCGGCGCGCCTTCCAGGAACACGCCGCGCGGCCGCAAATCGTTGCCGCCGAGCGGCTGATAGAGACCCGCGATCGGCGTCACGCCGAGCAGCCGGCGGACGGCGAACATGTACAGCGCCACCTGCAGCTGGCGGTCCTCCGCCCATCGCGCTCCCGCCCAGTCGGGCCGGACGCTGCCGGTCTTGTAGTCGCGCACGATCGCCTGACCGCTGCCGCCGGGATCGACGTCGAGCCGATCGATGACCCCTCGCACCATGACCCCGTCGAGCGTCAGCCCCGGCAGCGACTCCTCCTCGTCGGCAAATCCGAAGCGAAGCTCGAGTCCCATCGGCGGCCAGACGCTTCCATCGGAGGCCTCATGCGCCAGGTAGCGGCGGACGTCCGCTTCGATCGACGCCCGCGCAGCCGCCCGCAGCGGCTCCGGGAGCCCCGCCGCGACCGGCGCCGGGCGCTCGGCCAGCAGCTCGTCGAGCACCGTCATCGCCCGGGGCAACGAGTCGATGCTGAGTGGCGCCCCGAGCCGCCGGAGCAGCTCCTCGAGGACGCCGTGGATGTAGGCGCCGCGGACCATCGGGTCGGAGTCCGGCTCGAGTTCCTCGGGGTCCAGCTGGCTCTCGACCAGCCATTTGACCGGGCAGTCGGCAAACTTCTCGAGCGCCCCTGCGGACACGACCTCGCGGTGGCGGACGTGGCTGAGCGCCGTTTCGCTCAGCACCTTCGCCGGCACCGGAGGCTCGCCGGACGACGGCGCGCGGGCCGCGGCCTCGGTCCGCGCGAGCTCGCGTGGCGTGGGCGCCGCCGCGGGCTCCCAGACGACGTCGGCGAGCAGCCGTCGCTCGCGACGGTCCGGCCACCCCTCGACGAGCAGGTCCGCGACATCGGCAACGAACGGCGAGGGCAGTTCGAGGTTGCCCTCCTCGTCGGAGCTTCGGTAGCTGAGAACGAGCTGCTCGGTCGCCCGCGAGACGCAGGCGTAGAACAGGTACCGCTCCCGCCGGAGCGATTCCTCGCTCGAACGCAGCGCCAGGCCTGACGCGGCGGCCAGCTCCCATCGGCGGTCGTCAGCGAGAAACGGCTCGGGCGTCCCCGGCAGCGGGAACCGGCCCTCCTGGAGACCGGACACGAACACGGCGCGAAACCGCCTGGCCCTGATCGCGAGCGGATCGGCGATCTGCACGGCGCCGGGGCGGAAATCGGGCCGCTGCTCGACCTCCAGGTCCTCCAGGAGCTCGATCAGCTCAGCGCCGGAGGGGCGCTCACCCAGCTCGCCCAGCTCCCCGAGCGCTCGCAGGAGCGTCGCCACGGCGGTGGCGTCGAGCTCCTCGCCGGCTGACAGCTGGGGGGTCCCGCCACGGTGAGGGGCGGCGAACAGCCGACGCGCCTGCCACGCCAGCTCGACCGACGGCGCGCTCGCTGCCCGCAGCGAGTCGATCTCCCCGAGCGCCCACCCGAGCCGCCCGCGAGCCTCCTCGGCGGTGCCCACTGCCTCCCGGCGGACCTCGAGCTCGAGCCCATCGACCACCTCCGGATGGGCGGCCACCCCCGGCGCGCGCAGATACGTGAGCAGCACCGAAGCGGAGGCACCCGGGAGCCACGCGCACCGCGCCAGCGCCGCCAGCCCCCGCCCGATCGTCGTATGCGTGAACCGCACTCGCCGCCCGATCCCCACCGGGATCCCGTACTGGGCAAAGACGCGTTCGAACAGCGGACCGGCCTCGAGCAGGCTGCGGCAGATCACGACGATCTCCTCCGCGGCCACGCCGGCGCGCAGGAGCCTGAGGACCTCGGCGGCGACGAGCTCGGCCTCGGCCCGCTCGCCCCCCGCCTCGAGCAACCGCACCGCGTCGCCGGGATCGACGCGCGCCGGCGGCGCCTCGAACAACCACCGTTCGACGTGGTGCAGGGCGACGCGGGAGGCCGGGGCGTAGTGCTCGTCGAGCGCGGGCAGCTCGAGCACCCGCTGAGCGAGCGGCCGCAGCTCCGCCACGGCCTCGGCCCGGGCGGCGAACGCCACCCGCCCCGGTTCATAGTTGAGCGACACGGTCACGTCGGTGCCGACGACCCTGGAAAGCGTCTCGACCGCGTCGCGCTCGAGCGCGGTCAGCTCGTCGAAGCCGTAGAAGAACACCGCGTCGCTGCCCCACCGACCCGGCGCCGCCCGCAGGGCGTCGAGCGCGTACCGGGTGTGCAGTTCGACGTCGGCGCGCCCGACCCGCCCGAGTTCCTGGGCGTAGGCCCGGTACAGCGAGCCGAGGTCGGCGGCGTACGCGCGCCGGCGCTGATCGCGCGCCGCCCACGCCTCGAGCGCGTGCGCGAACCGCTGCGGGGTCACGAGCTCGCGCTCGAGCTCGGAGATCAGCTCGCCGGCGGCGATGGCGAAGCCGGTCGACGCCGCCGACTCCCCCAGAACCTCGAACGGGATCTGGGCGACGACGCGCTTCAGCACCCGCTCGCGCTGGAACGCCGACAACCGGCGCCCGGCGTACCCGGCCCGGCGGGCGATCTCGCCGGCGAGCCCCGCGAACGTGATCACCGAGCCGAGCACGCACCCGCGCGCCGCCACCTCGCGACCGTAGTAGGCGGCGTCGGCGCCGGTCGGCACGACCAGCACGGCGCCGCGACGAGCAGCGGCGGCGTAGGCGCCGAGAACTTCCCCCGCCTTGGCCGAGTTGGCGGGACCCAGTACGAGCGTCAGGGGCATCCCCCCGACAATAAGGTCCGGACCGGCGCATGCGCCACCGGCTTAAGCTGCTTCGGCCGGGGCCTCCTCGACCTCGGGGGGCTTGGCCCCCTCCTTCGCCCACGGCTCGTCGAACTCGACGCGCCACTTGCCGTCCTCGGCCTGCGTCAGCTCGAGCTTGGCGCGGAAGCTGCGGCCGGAGCGACCCTTGAACCCGGTCACGGGCTTTTGGGTCCGGCCCGTTTTGATCAGCTCGCGGGCGACCGCCACGGGCAGCTGCTTGCCGGCCTTCGACTTCCAGATCACGAACCCGCACCCCGGATCCTCGCGCGACCAGCACGAGTAGCCCTTGCGGTTCTCGACGATCTCGCGCCCGCAGACCGGGCACGGGCCGAGATTGGCCCGTGGGATCCGGACGTCCTTGAGCTTGGTGTCGAGCTCGGAGATCGTGCTCTCGGTGAACTTGACGATGTCGCCCATGAACGCCTCGCGCGAATCCGATCCGGTCTCGATCTTCGCCAGGCGGTGCTCCCAGTCGCCGGTGAGGCCGGGCGAGGTGAGCGGGTGCTCACCGAGCAGCCGGACCACGTTCAGGCCCTTCTCGCTGACCACGAGCGCACGGCCGTCGCGTTCGATGTAGGCGACCTGGATCAACCGCTCGATGATCGCCGCGCGCGTGGCCGGGGTCCCGATCCCGGAATCCTTCATCGCCTCGCGCAGCTCCTCCTCGTCGACCAGCTTGCCCGCGGTCTCCATCGCCGCCAGCAGCGAGCCCTCGGTGTACCGCCGGGGCGGCTTCGTCTCTTTCTCCTCCGAGGAGACCTCCTTGACGTCGACGGCCTCCCCCTGCTCGAGCTTGGGCAGCTGCTGCTCGCGACCCTCGTCGTCGTCGGCGCGGGCGGCGGCGTCGCCGTCGGCGCTCTCCCCGTAGACGGCCCGCCATCCCGGAACCAGCATCAGCTTGCCGCGGGTGCGGAACACGTGCGTCGCCACAGTGGTCTCCACGCGGGTGTTCTCGAACACGGCGTCCGGATGGAAGATCGCCAGGAACCGCTTGACGACGAGGTCGTAGATCCGGCGATCGTCCTGGTTCATCTTGTCGACCGGGTGGCGCTCGGCGCGCGTGGGGATGATCGCGTGGTGGTCTGAGACCTTGAGGTCGTTTACGACCCGCGCCAGCGGCAGCTTCTCGAGGCCCAGCACATACTCAGCGCCAGCCCTGTACTCGGGCTGACCGCCGACCAGGCTCGCGATCGGCTTGATCTCGGGGATCATGTCGCCGGTCAGATACCGCGAGTTCGTGCGCGGATACGTCAGCGCCTTGTGCTCCTCGTAGAGCCGCTGGGCGGCCGCCAGGGTCCGTCGCGCGGTGAACCCGAAGCGGGAGTTCGCGTCGCGCTGCAGCGACGTGAGGTCGTAGAGCAGCTGCGGGCGCTCCTTGCGCTCGGACTTCTCGAGCTTCGTGATCTGACCGGTCTGCCCGTCGCAATCGCGGACGACGGTCTCGGCTTCGGCGGCGGACTTGACCCGCGGGTTCGCGCCGGCGTGATAGCGCCCCTCGTAGCGGCGCGGGCCATTCTGGACGGTGTCGAACTGCGCGTCGACGACCCAGTACGGCTCGGGCTTGAAGTCCCGGATCTCCTGCTCGCGCCGGGCGAGGATCGCCAGCGTCGGCGTCTGCACGCGGCCGAGCGAAACCGCGCCGTCGAACGAGGAGCGCAGCCGGATCGTCGCGGCTCGCGTCGCGTTCATCCCGACGATCCAGTCGGCCTCCGAGCGCGATCGCGCCGCCGCCTCGAGCGTGGCCAGCTCGGGCCCGGGGCGCAGCTGCCCGAACGCGTCCTTGATCGCATCGGTCGTCATCGAGTTCAGCCACAGCCGCTGGACGGGTTTCGCCGATCCGGCCTTCTCGTACAGGTAGGCGAAGATCAGCTCGCCCTCGCGCCCGGCGTCGCACGCGTTGACGACCGTCTCGAACTCGCCGCGGCCGAGCAGCCGCTGGACGACGTTCATCTGCTTCTTGGAGCGCTCGTCGCGGACGACCAGGCGGAAGTGCTCCGGGACGATCGGCAGATCGGCCATCCGCCACTTCTTGAAGCGGTCGTCGTACTCATCGGGGTCAGCGAGCTGCACGAGGTGGCCCACGGCCCAGGTGACCGTGTGGTCGGGTCCTTCCAGGTAGCCCTCGTGTTTGGCGAAGGGGCCCGGGAGCACACGCGCCAGATCGCGCCCGACGGAGGGCTTCTCGGCGATGACGAGCGTCTTGGCGGTTTCAGGCATGAGTCCGGGGAGGGTAGCGCCACGCGCAAGCCCCCCCAAGGGTCCGGCGGTAAATAAGTTGGGGAATGAGGGGTTCAAGGAGCGAGCGGGGCGAGGACGCAGGAGCGAAGCTGTAGCAGCGCTACAGCGAGCTCCGAGGACGAAGCATCCGCGACGCTCATTGGGCGCCTCAGACCCAGGTTATTTACCGACGGGCCCAGGGCCATTTCAGGAATCTTGCAACTGCGCCAGGCGCCGTGACACCCGTGGCAGGGCCAGGCTCTTGGCCGTGCGCGCCGCGGCCTCGGTCAGCTTGTTCGCGCGCGGACCGCGGCCGAGTGCCCCGGCGAAATCGATCTGCGTGTGCGCCAGGAACACGGGCGCCTTCAGGGCGGCGTTGGCGACCAGCGCCCGCTCGAAGTGCTCGGCCGCCTCCGGCTTGCGTCCCATCGCCACGGCCAGCCTCCCGAGATACCGGGCCGCCGAACCCATGCAGACCGCGGCGAGACCGATCACGACGTTGACATCGCGGTAGGGCAGTAGCAGCTCGTAGAGCTGGGTGGCTCGGGTCTCGTCCTTAAGCTCCGCGCAGCAGTCGGCGAGCAGGGTCATCGCGATCAGCCAGTCCCCGTCCTGGGGGATGTCCTCGAAGTCCTGCGCCGCGAGCGCATCGACCTCGCGCTGCGCCTCCTCGCTGCGATCGCCTTCCGCGAGCAGCGCCGCGAGCGCGGCGCGCCACGCGGGACGGTGGGGATTGGACGCCACGAGCTCCCTCGCCGGGGCCTCGAGCTCGCCCATCCGGCCTTGCTCCTGGCGGATCCCGAGCAGCTGGATCGCGTAGTACTGGGGGGCGGTCACGGTCTCGGCGTGCGAACCGATCGCCAGCGCCTCGGCGGCCAGGCGGTCCGCCTGCTCGAGCCTGCCTTCGAGCAGCGCTCGCATTGCCCGCCACACGGCCGCATTCCACACGTACAGCGGTTGGCGGAGCCGCTCGGCACCGGCGGTGAACGCATCGATCTGCGCGTCGACCGCTCCCCAGTAGCCGTGCTCGAGCAGATCCACGACAAGCCAGGCGTGCCCCTGAAGCTCGAGCTCGAGGTCCCCCGCCTCGCGCGCCAGCGTGAGCAGCTCGGTCGAGTCGGAGAGCCGCTGCTCGAGATACGCCGGCCCCCAGTACGCCCGCCGGCGCGCCGCGGCCGCCAGCGCCCGAGCCTCTGCGAGCCCCACCTCCTCCGCGATCGCGGTCGCCTCGGCCGCGATCGTCCGCATCTCGGCTCTCCGCGGCGAGTAGTAGAGCGCACCGCACAGTCTCGCCAACAGCCGTACTCGCACGACAGAGTGCTCGTCTCCGATCAGCTCGAGCGCCTGCTCCAGCAGGCTGATCAGCTCCTCGTCGATCACCCCGGGGGGTTGGATGTAGCGGGTCGAGGCCCCGATCGCGGCGCGCGCCACCGTGTCGCGGTCGCCGAGCCTGACCGCGAGCGTGGCGGCCTCCCGGAATGCGGCCCAGGCCAGCGGCCGCTCCCCCGAGCGCACGCGCGCCCCGCCGAGCGCCAGCAGTAGCTCGCACCGCCTCGGCGTGTCCTCGGGCAGGAAGCGTTCCTGCACCTCGAGCGCGCGGGCGTAATGGCCGGCGGCCTCCTCGTGAGCCAGCATCGCGGACGCCTGCTCGCCCGCCCGCCGGGCGTACTCGATCGCTTTTTCGGCGTCCTGCGCGTCGGCGGCCCGCGTGAAGTGGAGCGCCAGCGCCGTGAGGTTGCGGTTCGTTCCCCGCTCCTCGAGCGCCTGGCCCACCCGGCGGTGGATCCGCGCCCGTCGTGGCGCCGACATGCCGTCGTAGAGGGTCTCCCTGATCAGCGCGTGCGAGAAGCTGTAGACGCCCGGACGTCGCGGCGACTCCACCACGAGCCCCGCGGCCAGGGCTTCGTCGAGGGCGTTCAGGAAATCGTCCTCCGAAAGCGAGACCACCCGCTCGAGCAGCTCCTCGTCGACGTCGCGGCCGATCACCGCCGCCACGCGCAGCCAATCCATCGCCTGAGCGTCGAGCCGACCGAGGCGTCGCGCGATCACGTCCTTGACTCCCTCGGGCAGCCCGAACTGCTGCAGCTCGTGCGCACCGGCAGTATCTGTCCGCACGCCGGCCTCGCCGAGATGGCGGACGATCTCCTCGACAAAGAACGGGTTGCCCTCCGTCTCCGCGTGCAGGGCGCGTGAGAACGAGCGCGACGGCATTGTGCCCGTCTGCAGGTGCACGAGCTCCGCCGTCTCGTGTTCGGCCAGGCCGCGGATATCGAGCGTGGTCACGAGCCGCTCACGGCGCAGCTCGGCGACCGCGTCCGCGAATCCGTTGACGGTCGCTTCGGTCGCTCGGTATGCGCCCAGGATCAGCAGCCGCGCCGGGTTCGGCGCCCGCGCGAGGTGGCGCAGGAGCAGGAGCGTGGGCCGGTCCGCCCACTGGAGGTCGTCGAGCACCAGCAGCACCGGCGCGAGGGCCGACATCTCGTCGAGCAGGCCCACGACCGCCTCGAACAGCCGATAGCGCTCCGTCTCCGGCTCGGCCGCGACCGGCGGCGGGAGGTCAGGAGCCCGGCGCCGAAGCTCGGGAATCAGTCGCGCCAGCTCGGCGCCGTACTCGCGCGCGCTCACCCGCAGTTGCGAGGAGGGGACGTTGAGGACGTAGTGGCGGAGCGCCTCGAGAAACGGCTGGTAGGGAACGAGCGCCTCTTCGGGCGAGCGCCCGGCGAGCACCAACGCCCCGGCGTCGTACGCGGCCTGGGCGATCGCGGAGACCAACCGCGTCTTGCCGATCCCGGGATCCCCGGCCAGCAGCACGACCTTGCCGCTGTCCGCCCGCCGGGGCCGCTCTCGCTCGCGCACGTCGGACCACAGGCGCTGTAGCTGTTCGAGCTCGCGCCTGCGTCCGACGAGCGGCGCCGCCGCGCGGACGACGAGCTCGCTGGGGAGCTCGATTGGAACGTGGCCGCGACGGTGAGCGGCGTTGTCGCCTGGCGGCCGCTGGCCGGGACGGAGCAGCCGCTCGTGCACGGCCATCATGTCGGGCGAGGGGGAGGTCCCGAGTTCGTCGCGGAGCAGGGTCCGCAAGCCGTCGAATACGCGCAGCGCCTCAGCGACGTTGCCTTCCGCCTCGAGCGTCTCCATCAGCAGCACGTAGCCGGACTCGCGATACGGCTCCGAGTCGATCAGGCTGCGGGCAGCCCGGGCGGCTGATGCCAGCTGCGTGCCGCCCATGATCAGGCCAGAGCGGCCAACGACCTCGAGCGCCTGGAGGCGGACGTCCTCCAGCTCGCGCCGGCGCGACTCGAGCCACACTGCCTGGGCGCCGGGGAGCAGTCCCCGGCCGGCGATGTTCAGCGGGACCTGGGCCAGCGCCCAGGAGGTGCGAGCATCGCCGGCCGCCAGCGCCTGCTGTGCGCGCTCTACCTCGGTCGAGGCCGCCTCGAGGTCGATCCAGACCGGTGGGGGCAGGTCGAGGATGAGCTCGTCGCGACCCACCAGCGCATCGGCGCCGAGCGCCGACCGCAAGCGCGACAGCAGGGTCCGCAGCGCGGCGTCCTGCGAGATCGGAGCGTGGTCCGGCCATAGCGCGCCGATCAGCTCCTCGCGCCCGACGTGGCGCGTGCGATTCAGCAGCAGGTAGGCGAGCAGCAGCGGGACCTGTTTTCCCCGCAAACCGTCGGCAAGCTGCACACGGTCAATCTCCACGGACAGCCGTCCGCAAAGCTGAATTCGTGTTCTTTCCTTGGCGCGAGCTGCGATCGGCAACGATCTGGAAACGTATCGACAACGCGCACGTTGCATTGTGCCCTACCGTGGAAACCGGGGTCACGAACGCAGAGGTTCTCGGCGGGGCGCAGGACGAGGTGCAGGCGATTGGTATCGACCGGGAGCGAATGATCGCGGTCAGGAACGGACACCGGCGGATCGCATACTGCGAGTGCGGGGCGCAACTCGCAGGCGATTCGCACGAGGAGCTGTTCGACGCCACTCAGCGGCACCTCGCGCACCATCACCCACAGCTCCTCGGGGCGTTGGGGCTGGAGTTGGTGCACCAAATGGCCGAGGACGTCGGGGGGTGACGCCTACGGGCGCCCGGGGGCGCTAACGCCTACGGGCGGGCGGTGTGCAGACCATCGCCCGCCCTTTGGCGTTTAAGGGGCGCCCTCAACCTGCGCACTGACCGGTGCCGACGACCTCGTCGCGCGCCAGCGCCACCGCGAGCTCTTTGCGCACCAGGTCATCGGGTACGGCGAAGCCGCCGGGGCGGCGACTGGCCGCGCCAGTGATCGCGGCGAACACGGTCGCGGCCACCTGGCCGTTCGAGTCGACCATCGGGCCGCCGGAGTTGCCGGGGCGAACGAGACCGCGCAACGACGTGATGCTTCGCTGCACGGGCCCGTTGCCGTAGGCGTCCTCGGTGTTGACGACCCCCGTCGAGCCGAGGCGGCCCGGCTCGGCGTCGAACGGGCCGTCGAGCGGGTAGCCGAGGATCGCCACCGACGTGCCGACCCGCGGATGCGACTCGAGCGTCAGTGGCCGGGCCGACAGTCCGGGGACGCGCAGGATCGCGATGTCGTCGTGGGGATCGAATGCGATCGCGTGGGCGGCGAGGTTCGGTGGATTGCCGCCGATCTGCACCGTCGTGTCGTGCTCCCCGGCGACGACGTGCGCGTTGGTCACCACGACCCCCGGTGCCGCGACCCAGCCGCTGCCCTCGATCCCGAGGCCGCACGCGGTCCCGATGATTCGCACGACGCTGCCGCGCGCGGCGATTACTCCGCTCGTCCTCAGGACCGCCGCGTTGGGACGCGGCACGTTCGCCTCGGGTCCGGTGACGGACGGAAGGGGGTCGAAGCGAGCGAGCGCGTGCAGGATCCCGCCGGAGGGCGGCAGCAACGTGTTGAGCTCCTGCAGGATCGCGGACTGTTGGATGTCCTTGCGCAGCGGCGTCGACCCCGACGCGTCGAGGGCTACGGCACCCACGATCCACGCGATTCCGAGCCCCACGCACGCGGTCAGCGCCGCCCCCAGGAGTCCGTCGATCGTGCGCAACCCGGGCAGCCGCAGCGCGGCGCGGGCATGGACCCCGAGTCCCTCGAAGCCGCTGGCGAGCATCCCGCCCGCGAGCAGGGCTCCGAGCAGACCGAACAAAGGCGCGTACTGGGAGTGCGAGCCGCCCGGCAGGAGCAGCGGGCCGAGTCGCGTCCCCAGGAACGCGCCGAGCCCGAAACCGACCAGCGAAAGGGCGCCGACGATGAAGCCCTGCATGTAGCCGTAGAAAGCGAGCAGTGCCGTGAACGCCACGATCAGCCAGTCGATGCCGGTCACGGTTCGGAGATTAGCCGTGCACCGTCCGCCGGCCGCCACGTTCCGTGACGCCTACTCCATCTTCTACCGTTCTGTGTTGAGGTGGCAAACGCGGGCGCGATGAGATGGGCAAGCCGTTACGAATCAGCCGAAAACGACGGCGTCGTCGGCTGCTGACACGCGCCGTTCCCCTGGCGGTGATCGCGGTCCTCGCGTTCGGCGTCGGGATCGTGATCGCCACCGGCCCGGGCCGGGCCGAACGTCACCTCGTCTCGAGCTACGTGACCGCATGGGAGCGGGGCGACTACCGCCACATGTACTCACTGCTCAGCAAAGCGTCGCGCCGGCGGATGTCGGAGACGAAGTTCGTGGCTGCGTACCGGACGGCGGCGGGGATCGCGACGCTCGTCTCGGTCGGCCCCCTACACGTCGGGAACCGGGCGGGCGATGTGATTCCGGTCCGGATGTCGGCCCACACGCGGCTGTTCGGGACGTTGCCCGAGACCCTGGACGTGCCTCTGGTGGGCAGCGGCTCGGGCGCATCGATTCGCTTTTCCGAGATGCTGTTGTTCCCCGGCCTCCGCCTCGGCGAGAAGCTGGTCCGCCGGACCTCGCTCCCGCCCCGGGCGACCCTGCTGGCCAGCGACGGCACTCCCCTGGCCCAGGGCCCTGGCAGGACGTCGCCGATCCCCGATGTCGCATCGGAGATCGTCGGACAGCTCGGCCCGATTCCGGCGGCCGAGGCCGCCCAGTATGCGATGGCGGGATACCCGCCGAACGCCGACGTCGGGCTCGACGGACTCGAGCACATCTTCCAGACGCAGCTGGCAGGGACGCCGGGCGGGAAGCTGCTGGCGGGAAAGCGGGTGCTGGCGCGCGTCCAGCCGATCGCCGGCCACACCGTCATGACAACGATCAATCCGGCGATCGAGCGTGCCGCGATCGAGGCCGCGGCCGGACGCTTTGCCGGGATCGCCGCGATGGATCCTCGGACCGGAGCCCTCCTGGCGCTGAGCGGCGTGGCCTTCTCGTCGGTTCAGCCGCCCGGCTCGACGATGAAGATCATCACCTCGACGGCGGCACTCCAGGCGGGGATCGTGAAGCTGGGCGACACGTTCCCGATCGAGACCAGCTCGACGCTCGACGGCTACACCCTCCAGAACGCCAGTGGCGAGGCGTGCGGCGGGACCCTGCTGAACGCGTTCGCGGTCTCTTGCAACTCTGTGTTCGCGCCCCTGGGCGCCAAGCTCGGCGGGGCCCGACTGGTCGCGATGGCCGAGCGCTTCGGCTTCAACCATCCCGTGCCGATCCCGGGCGCCACCGAGAGCACGATCCCGTCCGCGGCGACGATCGGCGATCAACTGGCGGTCGGCTCTTCGGCGATCGGCCAGGGGAAGGTCCAGGCGAGCGCGCTCGAGATGACCGACGTCGCGGCGACGATCGCGATGGGCGGACGGCGGCCGATCCCGACGGTGCGGGCCCGCCAGCGTCCCCATTTCGTCCACGTCACGAGCCGTCACGTGGCGGGAGAGGTACAGCAGATGATGGTCGCGGTCGTTCGGTTCGGGACCGGCGTGGATGCCTCGATACCAGGGGTGACCGTCGCCGGCAAGACCGGCACCGCCGAGCTTGTCGACACCGCCAACCCCGGCAATCCAAATGCGGGCTCACCGAAGAACACCGACTCGTGGTTCGTCGGATATGCCCCGGTGGGCCGTCCGCAGATCGTCGTCGGGGCGCTGTTCCCCGAGGCGGGCGCCGGCGCTCAGACGGCGGCGCCGGCGGTGCGCCAGGTGTTGGAGGCGGCGCTTCAGGCGCACCAGTGATCGGCGGTCGGGCCCGCTGCCGTCGTCGGCCGTGGTGGGCGGTCGCCTCTCGGCGCGCGTGGCCCGCGGGGCAGCTGTGGCGGCGGTCGGCTCGGGTTGGCGGACGGCTCGGTAAAAGGCAGCAGGGAGGGAGCGGGTGGGTGGGTGGGGGCGGTGGCGGGTCCCGGGAGCTCAGTTGGCCGGCTCCTGCGCCGAAACCCGCGACTTTGTGACGAGAGCGTGTCGGGAGTGTCACGGGCATGGTGCATAGCGCGGCAACACCGGCGCCAGATCCGAGCCCTGTCGTATTGAGCACACAAGTCGTGCACAGCTCGGCAGGCCTCGGCCCCGGCACCGGGATTGTCGTGCTGTGCACCATCGAAACGCCCCCCGCCAGCGCCCGCTCCCCTCCTTCCCCAGCGCCCGTTTACCGGGCCGCCCGCCGTTCAGAGGCGACGGGCGCCAAAGAAGCGCCCGCGGGCCGAGAGTCGACAGCGATTCGAGCCAACGGGCCACCACAGACAACTCCACCGCGAAGCAACACCACAAGGCGCGCGAATGCGCGCCACATAGATCAGCTAGCGCCGGAACACGGCTCCGACGACGTCGGGCGCCAGCGTCCCCTGAGACCACGCCGCGATCGCCGCACCGGCGGGGCCGAAGGTGAGCGAAAGGTTGGCGGCGAACGTGGTCGAGGAGACGACGCGCGCCCGCAGGAACCGCGTCGCGTGCGGCCTCAACTCGGCGGCGAGGACGTGGCCGCCGGCGATCCACCCCGCCAGCGCGTCACCCCCTGAGGACACCGCCACGGTGGGCGCTTCGGTCGCGTCGATCGAGCCGAGCCGGACGGGCCGGCCGAACGACTTGCCGCCCGACCGCACGACGGCCCGCACCGAGCAGGTGGCGCTCCAGGTGCAGGCCATCCAGGCGATCACCTGGTCGCCGTGAGCGTCGGCGCCGAACGCCAGGCCGGAGGCGATCGTCCCGGAAACGGCGAACGTGGTCGTGTGGCGCGGGTGGGCGAGGTCCGCCGTGACGACCGCCGAGTGGTAGTTGCCCCAGCGGTCGTACCAGCTCTCGATCCACGCCGCCGTGGCTCCTCCCGGGCCCGCGGCGATCGCCGCCTCGTCGATGCCGTGGCTGGCGGCGACGGTGATCGCGGCCCGGCCGCGCTGGAGCGCGCGGGTGGAGCTCCCCATGGCGATGAACAAGCTCCGCGATCCGACCGGGTTCGAGCCCCCGCCGATCCACGCCACCGCGGTCCTGCCGCGCGGCAGCGCCGTCGCGTCGAGGCCCTGCGGCTCTACGCCGGCGCCGGCGAGACGATGGGTGGCCCACCGACCTGAGCCGCTCGTCTGTGAGATCCAGACCCCCCGTTCGGTCGCGACCGCCGCCAACATGCGATGCCCGAGGGCCACGAGCTGCGCCGCCGTCGCTCCAGCCAGTCCGCTTACGAGCCGGCGCGGGGGCCCGAACCGTCCCGCCGCCGTGAGGCCGAGGACGCTGGCGGTGCTGCAGCACGTCTGACCGGTGGGGCTGTCGCCGACCAGGAGCTGGAGGCTGCGGCCGAACCACGCCAACCCGAGCAGCGCCTCCGCGCCTGGGATCTTGCGCGGCGCCGAGACGCGGCCGGAAGCGTTACGCCAGCTGGCGTAGGGCGTCGACGTCGCCGGGTTGTCCTCGTCCTGCACGGTGAAGCCGATGCCGGCGGCCCCGGCGGGCGAGAACGCCACCTGCGGCCCCACGATGTCGAGCGATACGGGCGGCGCGAGCTGGACCGGCCGGCTCCAGCCGGCGCGGGCGATCGGGACCAGCCCGAGGCTCGCCGCCACGACGAGGAACGCTAGAGCCGCGGTCCTCGGAAGACGTCGCCACCGCGACGAGCGACCCACAGGCCCGCGAGGAAGCCGGCCAGCAGCCCGGCGACCACGCCCACGGCGATGATCGCGCCGTTCACGCCAGACGGCCGCGTGTAACCGACGACGACGATCGGGATCGCGACCGCCGCGAACACCCCGAGCCCGGTCGCGAGTGGATCGAAGTCGAGGTCCCGCGGCGCTGATGGTCCGCGCGAAGGCGGTTCGGATTCCTCCCACCGGTCGTCGTCGGTCAAAGGTCCAGCGAGACCGTTGACGGCTTCGCCTGGCCGGGCGCGAAGATCTGCAGGGTCAGCGGGCGGTCCGAATAGACCGTGTCGTTCAGTTTGAACAGCACGAGCCCACCCTGAGGTGAGACCTGACTGGCCGCCGTGGGCGGCGCGGGCTCGACACCGTGGGGCGACAGCGTCTGCGACGTCCAGGCGAACGGGTTGACCTGGGTGTTGATCGCAATCGGGTGGTAGACGTTGCCCTGCGTGTCGACGATGTCGAACGAATCGCTCGTCGTGGCGTCCTTGCCCGTCTGATTGAAGGCCCACATCCATATGCCAAACCACAGCTGGCCAATGGTCGGCGGGGATGCCGACACCCCCATCAGGAACTGCTTGTCGTCGGGCGCGTAGGGGTTCAGCTGGCGGGAGCCCTGGACCTGGTACGTGACCGGTCCGGCGTCGACGTACTCGCCCTCGTTATCGACATTGGTCGGGTGCGAGAGCTTGCCGCAGGCGGTGAAGCCGAGCGCGGTGACGGCAGCGCAGGCGAGCACGGCGACGCGCCGTACCCGGCGTGACCGGCGGGCGCTCGTGGCGAGGGAACGGACACTCACAGCCCGCGAAAGTCTATCCGCCGCATGCTCAGCCGGCGGCAACGGTAGGACGGCGGCCGCGGTCACGATCCTCCTCGAGAATCGTCCGAAGTCGTCGCATCGCCTTGGTCACCTGTCGCTTCGTCCAGGACCGTCCGCCGAACGACTCCATGAGCTTGTCGGAGAGCATCACGGGCACGGTCTCGAGCGTGTACTCGACCTTCGTGGAACCGCTCGGCCCCGGCGACAGCGTGTACGTGCTGAGCATCCGGATCCGGTTGTACTTGCCGCCCCTCCCCCGCTCGACGATCCGAAGCGGCGGCTGCATCTCGGCGATCGACATGTCGGCCCAGGAGAAGCGATTCAGCGGTGCCTTGCTGTGGAAACGGGCGCCGGCGCCCGTTCCGTAGGAGTCCTCGCGCAGCAGGTGCCAGTCGGTCAGGAAGTGATCGTTGAACTCGGCGTGGTTGGCGATGTCCGCCAGGTACTCGAACACCTGCTCACGCGGCTTGGAGATCGTCGTCGAGACCGTGATGGGTTCCACGGGCGGGGATTCTATGGGCGCGGCTCGGACGGGCGCCCGATTCGGCGATACGAAGGCCGCTGCGTCCTCGCGACGTGGCGCCCGCTCAGGCCGCGGCGCCGGGTCAGACTGTGGCGCGCGGCCAGGCCGAGGCGCGCTGATCGGTGAGCCGCATCGTGTGACCGAACTCCGGCCCATGGACGACGTGCGACCGTTCCGGCGCCTCGCCGCACCCCCTCCGGCACAGCTCGCACAGCGTCGCGCCGGAGCTGTAGCTGTAGATGCGCTCCCCGATCAACGGCGTGCGGCCGCACTCGGTGCACCGCTCTCGCTCGGCTGAGAGCTCGTCGACGCTCCGTCGCAGCAGCGCGAGCTCGAGGTCATCCATCTCTCGAACCGCGGCGTCCATGCTCGGTCTTTTCGGCACTCCGGGCCGTGTTCCTCCCGCCTCGTTTCTCCGATTTCTGGAGTGGGTAAAATGGCCGCTTATCGTTTGTTCGTCCATGCAAATGAGCGTCGATTTGGAGTCCGTAACGCTCCGGTTCCTGGTCAAGAGTGCTTTATCCCCGCTTTGACGCACAGGCTATGATCCTTCTGTCCGTTTAGACGGCTTGGCGAGTCTGCACCCGGCTCGCTGTGTTTGTGAGCCCGTACAAGGAGTTGCGCCCAATGAAAGCTTGGATGTCGGGCAACGTTGCGGGGACCGGAACTTTTCGCTGCACGGACTGTGATTACCCGGTGTCGCTTGACGCCGTCGACGAGCTTCCCACGTGCCCGAACTGTGGGGGGCGAGAGTTCATGCGAGCGTCCCTGTTCACGACCGCTCAGGCGACCGTCGTCGACATGTCGCCAGACGTCGAGGATCACACTTGGCTGGACGAGCTGAGAGATGGCCTGGACGAGCCCGGGCAGTACGTCGCGTACCGCTCCGGCGACGGAGACGTGCTCGCGTTCGCGCTGCAGCGCGAGTGGACACGGATCGGTCGGAGCCTCGCCGCCGACATCCGCTTCGACGATCCGACGGTTTCGCGCCGTCACGCGCTGATCGTCCGCCAGCCGGATGGTCTGCGGGTCCTCGATGACCGCAGCCTCAACGGCGTGTTCGTCAACGGGGAGCGAGTCGAGTGGAGCACGCTCGCGGACGGCGATGAGATCGTGATCGGCCGCCACCATCTGCACTTCGTAGACGTGCCCGCCATCTCAGGCATGCGCTACACCCACGCAACCGAGCGCGGCGGAGCGACACAGACAAGCTAGGGGCCACGGGGTCGCCCGGGCCGGTCAGCTCAAGCGCTCTATAGTGGCGCCGCGAATGGCGACGATCGCAGTCCTGTCCCAAAAGGGAGGCACCGGGAAGACGACGGCCGTGCGCACGCTCACCGACGTCTTCCGGCGGCTCGGCATGAGCGTCCTCGCGGTCGACCTCGATCCGCAGGGCAACCTCTCCGATTATCTCGACGTCGATCCCGAGGCTTCGCCGACGATCGGCGATGTACTGTCCGGGCGAGCGGAGGCGGGGGAGGCCGTCCACGACGGGATCATCCCGGCCAACCTCGGGCTGGCCGAGGCAGAGCTGATGCTCGGGGGCAAGATGGGCCGGGAGCTCACGCTCAAGCGGTCGCTGCGGGAGCTGCGGCCGGACTACGACCTGATCGTGATCGACTGTCCGCCGGCACTCGGCCTGCTGACCGTCAACGCGCTCGTGGCCTCCGACTACGCGCTGATCTCGGCGGAGGCGCAGTACTTCGCGCTCCAGGGCGTAGAGCAGGCCCTCGAGGTGATCGACCTCGCCCGCGAGAACCTCAACTCCGACCTCGAATGGCTCGGAGTGGTGCTCAACATCGCCGACATGCGCACCCGGCATTCCCGCGAGGCGTTCGACTCGCTCCGGGAGCACGTCGGCGAGAAGCTGCTCGACACCACAATCCGGGCATCGATCGCCTACGCCGAGTCGGCCGAGCGGGCAATCTCGATTCTCGACTATCGACCCGACCTGGCGGTCGACTACCTGAACGTGGCGGACGAAGTACTGCGGCGGCTCGGCATGGACGACGCCCGCCGGCGACTCGCACCAAGGCTGGCCGAGTCGCAGGCGGGCGTCTCGTAGCGAGCCGAGCTAGACCGACCGCTGGTAGGACTTGAACGCGCGCGTCGCGAACGCGAGGCAGGCGGCAAGCAGCAACACGAGGAATCCGGCGCGGGAGGCCACCAGGCCCCAGTCCGGACTGCTCGAGGTCGCGGCGCGGCCCGCCACCACAGCCCAATTCACCGGGTTGAAGTCGGCCACGCGCTGGATCCAATGCGGCATCAGGTTCGCCGCCAGGAACGTGGTGGACAGGAACGTCAGCGGCAGCACGATGAACTGCACCGCCCCGATCAGAGCTTCCTCCTGGCGCATGATGAGCGCGAACCCGTTCGACAGGCCGCCGAACATCGCCCCCAGCAAAGCCGACACGACGAACAGGACGGCCACCCCGGCCGCGCCACCCGGGAACGAGGCGCCGACGAGCAGGGCCAGGAGCGACGATGATCACGGACTGGATGACGACGACCACCGCCTCCTTGACGAGGCGCCCGGCGATCAGCGCCTCGCGGTGGACGGGCGAAACGAGGAACCGAGCGGTGACGCCGCGGTTGAGGTCGTCGATCAGCGCCATCCCGCTCCATGCCGAGTTGAACATCGCGGTCATCACGACGACGCCTGGGGCGAGGAACGCGATGTACGAGTGCGCGTGAAATCCGGGGATCTCGATTATGCGCTTGAACAGCGCTCCGAACAGGAGCAGCCAGATCACGGGTTGCACGAGCGTCACGCCGACAAACCATGGCTGGCGCCAGAGCTCTCTCAGGTGGCGCCCGGTCATGTACAGGGTCTGCCTCACGAGTGTCATCGAGCCACCTCCGCGGCCTCTGCTTCGGCCGCGTCAAACGTGCGGCCCGTGTATCTGAGATAGACGTCGTCGAGTGAGGGACGGGCGACGCGCACCGATGCCACGGCGATCCCGCTCGCCTCGAGTGCCTGGAGCAGCGCCGGGACAGCGCGGCCGCCGTCATCCGCGCGGGCCCGCAGCTGGCGGCCCTCGACGGCGATGTCGCGAATTCCGTCGAGCCGGGCGACCGCGTCGTCGAGGTTGCCGTTGACGTTGGTGGCGCCGTCGAGCTCGACGTGCACCGCATCGCCGCGGAGCTCGCGCTTCAGCGAGTCCGGCGTGCCCTCAGCGACGACCTCGCCGCGATCGACGATCGCGAGCCTGGAGGCGAGCTGATCGGCCTCCTCGAGGTAGTGGGTCGTGAGCAGGACCGTCTTGTGCTGCTCGGCGGCCAGCCGAGAGATCTCGCCCCACATGTCGGCGCGCACCTCGGGGTCCAGCCCGGTCGTCGGCTCGTCGAGGAACAACACCTGCGGGTCGTGGACGAGCGCCATAGCGATGTCCAGCCGTCGCTGCATCCCCCCGGAGTAGCCCCGGGCGATGCGGTCGGCCGCCTCGTCGAGGCCGAAGCGCTCGAGCAGGTGCGAAACGCGCTGCTCGAGCGAGTCGCCGCGCATGCCATACAGGTGGCCCTGGAGACGCAGGTTCTCACGACCCGTCGCCTGGATATCGACGCCCGAGCCCTGGGCGACGACGCCGATCGTCCGGCGGACCCGATCGGGCTGGCCGACGACGTCGATTCCGGCGACCACCGCCCGCCCCTCGTCCGGCTGCGTCAGCGTGGTGAGGATCTTGACCGCGGTCGTCTTGCCGGCGCCGTTCGGGCCGAGCAGCCCGAAGATCGTGCCCGACTCGACGGCGAACGTGAGCCCCCGGAGCGCCTTCACGTCCTTGGCATATGTCTTTACGAGGCCCTCGGCCTGAACCGCAAGGCCCTCGCTCACATCGCGCATTTCGTGTTCACCTCCGATTATCATGTCTTTGTGTGCGAGTATCTTAGTATCTAAGATTCTTAGATGTCAAGCGAACTTCCAAAACCCCTGCCTGCGGCCGAATCGGAGGGCTCGTGGATCACGGCTAAGGGTGTTTCGCCGGACCGACTGGCGCTGCTGGAAGCGCTCGGCAACGAGGTGCGGGCCAACCAGCGAGCGACGGATATGTCCGATGAGCTCGTCTGCCAGATCCTTGGGATCAACCGCACCGACGCCCGGTGCCTGGACATCCTCGACAACTACGGACGGCTCAGCGCGGGCGAGCTGGCGCGCCGCAGTGGCCTGACTACGGGGGCGATCACCGCGCTGGTCGATCGGCTCGAGCGGCTTGGTCTTGCCCAGCGTGTGGCGGACCCCAGCGACCGGCGCCGGGTGTTCGTCGAGCCGACGGAGAAGGCCAGACAGGCTTCGAGGGAGCTGTTCGCACCGCTCGCCGAAGGAGGAGCGGAGCTCTCCGAGCGCTACACCGACGAGCAGCTACGCCAATTCACCGAGTTCCAGCGCGCCGGTCGGGAGCTCCAGGAGCGCCACGTCGAGTGGCTGCGAGCGAAGCTCCGCGAGCGCGACGCCGCTGAGCTGAGCGCGCGCACGTCCGCGCCCTGGGACTCGAACGGGGCGCGCATCACCCGCGCCCATCCGTCGGCCTCGCGGGTCAGGGCTTCCATCACGCTGCCTGTCTGCTCGTAGTGCGACCACACCAACACGGCCGGACCGGCGCCGGAGATCGTGGCGCCGAGCGCGCCGAGGCTGCGGGCCCGCTTCAGCAGCTCGGCCGACCGCGGGTACAGATGCGCACGGCGCGGCTGGTGCAGGCGATCCTCCAGTCCCGCCGCGATCAGGTCCCAGTCCGGAACGCTGAGCCCGCGCACCAGCATCGCCACGTGCGCCAGGTTGAATACGGCGTCGGCCATCGGTACCTCGGCGGGGAACGCCCCCCGGGCAGCCTCCGTGTGGACCGACTCATGCGGCACGACGAGGATCGCCTCGAGGCCCATCGGCGGCTCGAAACGATGGACGCCGGCGCCGTCGCACACCACGAAGCCGCCCTCGAGCGCGGCGGCGACGTTGTCGGGATGGCCCTCGAGCTCGACGGCCAGGGACAGCACGTCGGCGTCGAGTTCGAAGATATGGTCGGCGGCGAGAAGGCCGCCGACGATCGCCGCTGCGCTGGACCCGAGGCCGCCCGACAGCGGAATCTTCGACGCGATGCGGAACTCGAAGTCGTCGGCCGGATGCAGGCGCTCGAACGCGCGCACGACCAGGTTGCGACGGTCGCGCGGAAGGTTGAGATCCGTGGTCACCGAGAAGCTGCCGGTCTCGACGACCTCGACCTCCAGATGCAGCGCCAGCGCCGCGGCGAGGACGTCGAAGCCGGGGCCGAGGTTCGCTGTGGAGGCGGGCACCCGGACGAGCCGGCGCCGCTCGAGCGTCATTCCGCCACCGGCCGCTGCAGCCTCATTCGAGGACCGCTCGCTCGATCGACGCCAGCTCGGGCTCGCACGGCACGACGGCGCCACCGCGCGCCCGGCCGGGTGCGCCGGCCGACGCCTCGTCCTGTTGGGCCAGCGCCGTCTGCGGGTCTTTCAGGCCGTGACCCGTGAGCACGCACACGACCCGCCGCGCGTCACGGCGCCCCGTGGGTGAGCAGTCCGGCGACGCTCGCCGCCGATGCCGGTTCGCAGAAGATCCCCTCGGTGGCCGCCAGAAACCGGTACGCGCCCAGGATCTGCTCATCGGTCACCGCGGCGACCGCGCCCCCCGATGCTGTCATCGCATTCATCGCCTCCTCCCAGCGGGCGGGATTCCCGATCCGGATCGCGCTGGCGACCGTCTCTGGGTGCTCCACCGGGGCGCCGTGGACCAGCGGCGCCGCGCCGGCCGCCTGGAACCCGAACATCCGGGGCCGTTGGCCGACCTCGCCGAATCCCTTCCAGTAGGCCGTGATATTGCCGGCGTTGCCGACCGGGATGCACAGCGCGTCGAGATCGCCGTCGAGCTCCTCGGCGAGCTCGAACGCGGCCGTCTTCTGACCTTCGATTCGGAATTCGTTGACCGAATTGACCAGCGACACCGGATGGTTGCGGGCGAGGGACCTGACGAGCTCGAGCGCCTGGTCGAAGTTCCCCCGCAGCGCGACGACGCGCGCGCCGTGCATCAGCGCCTGGGCCAGCTTCCCCGTGGCGATCTTTCCTTCCGGGACGATCACCGCTCCGCGCAGGCCCGCGCGCGCCGAGTACGCCGCGGCCGAGGCGGCGGTGTTTCCCGTCGACGCGCAGATCACGGTCGTGGCCCCCTCGCGCACAGCCGCCGACACGGCGCAGGTCATGCCACGGTCCTTGAACGACCCGGTCGGGTTCGCCCCCTCGAGCTTCAGCCAGACCTCCGCGTCCACGCGTTCTGACAGCCGCGGCGCCAGCACCAGCGGCGTCGAACCCTCGCCGAGAGACACGATGGGATCCCCGGCGGCGAACGGCAATCGCTCGCGGTAGCGCTCGATCAGTCCAGACATGTGGCGGGAGCATGTCAGAGCCGATCTGATAACAGGTGTCTGCAGATCGTTCTCCGACGTGATGCCAGCGACCCAACATCGCGAAGACGGCTAATTCCCGCGCGGCACCTCGCTGGTCCGCCAGGTTCACGAGGAGCATGTCGTCGGGCTCATGTGCGGCCAGCGGGCGCTCTGCATCGGCGCGCTGACACCGCTCAACTATGTCGGTACGGCTGAGCATTCGTACGCGAAGCTGACGCCGTTCAGGCGCCTCGTCCACACCGGCCACGCGTTCGAGAAGATCTACTTCGGGACGCGCGCGGAGGCCGATCGCGTGGTGGCGTACGTCCGCGGACTGCACGAGCACGTCCGCGGCACGCTGCCCGAGGGGCCTACGCCACCTCCAGCACTACCTTTCCCGTCGCCCCGCGCTCGTCGATCAGCTTGAGCGCCTCGGAGGCCCGCTCGAGCGGGAACCTGGCGCCGACGACCGGCCGGATGAACCCGCGCTCGATCAGACTCGCGAGCTGGGCGCCGATCTCGGCCGTCACGTCAGGCTTGGACAATACGTAGGCGCCCCATCCGGCCCCGATCACCTCGGTGTTGTTGAGAAGCAGCCGGTTGACGCGCACCTCGGGAATCGATCCGCCGGTGAAGCCGACGACGACCACCCGGCCGGCCTCGCGCAGCGACCGCAGGCTGTCGGTGAAGCGATCCCCGCCGACGGGATCGAGGACCAGATCGACTCCACCATCCGAGAGCTCGCGGGCCTCGTCCTTCCAGCTCCCGCCGGAGTGGACGACATGGTCGGCGCCGGCGTCCCGCGCGACGCGTTCCTTCTCATCGCTCGAGACGACAGCGATCGTTCGCGCACCCAGACCACGAGCGACCTGCAGCGAAGCGGTTCCCACGCCGCCGGCCGCGCCGTGCACCAGCACCCACTCTCCCTCGGTCAGCCGGCCGCGCAGCTTCAGGGCGAAGTACGCGGTGTGGTAGTTCAGGACGAGCGACGCGCCCTGCTCGAAATCGAGCGAGTCGGGCAGCACGAAGCAGGTGAACTCGGGCGCCACCGCGACCTCGGCGAAGCCGCCGAGCATGCAGAACGCCGCCACCCGGTCCCCCGCCTTGACCGATGCGCCGTCGGGCGCCGAGCGGACCATGCCTCCGACTTCGCTCCCGGGAATGAAAGGCAGCGGGGGCTTGACCTGATACTCGCCCCTGCTCTGCAGGACCTCCGGGAACGACACTCCGGCGGCCTTCACCTCGACGACCACGCCACGGCCGGGGGTCATCATGTGCGAGGCCTCGGGCTCCGGGACGTCGACCAGCTTCAACCCCGCGTCGGGCCCGGTCAACTCGACGATCTGGATGGCACGCATCAGCGCGGGACCCTAACCGAACTCCTCCTCCAGCACCCTGATCGCGCGCGGCGGCGCCCGCAGCACCTCCAGTTCGCCGATCTGCGCAAGCGCCGCGGCGAACCGCGACTCCGGGACCGGATGGACGACCATCACGAGGCGCGCCTGGTCGCCGAGCCCGCGCTGAACGACGGACTTCACCGACACGTCCTGCTGGGCCAGGACCTGCGCCACCAGCGCCAGCACGCCGGGTTCATCCGCTACCTCGAGGTGGATGTAGAAGGCCGAGGCGACGTCCTGGACTATCTCCAGCACGCTCATCGTCGGCGGCGTGGAAGCCGGCGGGATCATCGCGCTGATGACGTCGCCGAGGACCGCGCTGGCGGTCTGCGGGCCGCCGGCTCCGGGCCCGGACATCGTGATCTCGGTGATCGCCTGAGACTCGACGGTCACCGCGTTGAACGGCCCGTTCACGGAGGCGAGCGGATGCCCCGGGTAGAGGAACGCCGGATGCACGCGGACCGATAGCCCATCGCCGATCCGCTCGGCCGTGCCGATCAGCTTCAGACCCAGGCCGAGTTCGCGGGCGTACTCAAGATCGTCGGGTTTTATCTGCTCGATGCCCTCGTAGCGGACCTGGTCGAGGTGGACCGGCGTGTCGAACGCGAGTCTCGCCAGGATCGCCATCTTCGCCGCAGCGTCACGGCCGTTGACATCCTCAGCCGGATCAGCCTCGGCGTAGCCGAGCCGCTGCGCCTCGGCCAGGGCCGCCTCGAACGTCATCCCGGTCCGCGCCATCTCGGTCAGGATGAAGTTGGTGGTCCCGTTCACGATCCCGTGGACGCGGTCGATCGTGGCGCCGGCGAGCGACTCCGCGAGCACGCGGATCACCGGGACCACGCCGGCGACGGAGCCCTCGAAACGCAGCTGCACGCCTTGCGCCCGCGCCGTTTCCCACAGCTCCTCGCCGTGCTGGGAGAGCAGTTGCTTGTTGGCGGTGACGACGTGGCGACCGGCCCGCAGCGCCCGCAGCACGTACTCGCGCGCCGGGTCGATCCCGCCGATCAGTTCCACGATCAGGTCCGATCCGTCCAGCAGCTCGTCGAAGGACCCGCTCCGGCGTGTCAGCACTCCGGAGAGCTCCGGCCGCAGGCCCGTCAACACATGGATCCGCTCGGCGTGCTCGGGCAGGAGCTCCGCGAACGCCGCGCCGACGGTCCCGTGCCCCAGCAGTCCGACTCGAAAGCGGCCGTCAGACGTCACGGGCAGCCAGGTCCTCGTAGCTCTCGCGCCGCACCACCAGCCGGGCCTCCCCTCCGCGGCAGAAGACCACCGGCGGCCGCGGCACGCCGTTGTAGTTGTTGGCGAGCGAATACCCGTACGCCCCGGTCGCCGGGGTGGCGAGCACGTCGCCGGGCGCGGGATCGGGCAGCGGCGCGTCGCGGACGATCACGTCGCCCGACTCGCAGTGCTTCCCGGCCACCTGGCATCGCTCGGTCGGTGTCGCCAGGACCCGATCGGCGACGATCGCCTCGTACACCGCGCCGTAGAGCATCGGCCGGAGGTTGTCCGACATGCCGCCGTCGACGGCCACCCAGGTCGAGACGTTGCGCTTGACCGTCTGCACCGTGTACAGCGTCACCGTCGAGTTCGCGACGAGCGCGCGGCCCGGCTCGAGCAGCAGCCTCGTGTCGGCCCCGAGGAGCTCGTGCACGGCGTCGACCATCGTCGAAACGTACTCGCCGATCGCCGGCGGGCTCTGCGAAGCCGTGTAGGCCACTCCGAGACCCCCGCCCAGGTTGTAGACGGGGAACTCGCCGAGCGAGGCGATCGTCCGGATCGCCTGCCGGAACGGCTCGAGCTCGAACAGTTGGGAGCCGATGTGGAAGTGCAGGCCGACGAGCTCGAGCTCGGGGACGCCGCGAAGCCGCGCGATCGCCTCGCGCGCCTCGCCGACCGAGAACCCGAACTTCGAGTCCTCCTGCCCGGTCGAGATGGCGTGGTGGGTGTCGCCGGCGATCCCCGGCGTTACCCGGATCAGGACCTCCTGGCGCGCGCCGCGACCCTCCGCGACTCCCGTCAGCCGCTCGATCTCGTCGAACGAGTCGAGCACCACGTGGCCGACGCCGGCGTTCAGCGCCTGTCTGAGCTCCTCCGCGGACTTTGCATTCCCGTGGAAGTAGATCCGCGACGGGTCGAACCCGCCCCGCAGCGCCAGCGCGAGCTCGCCGCCCGAGGCTACGTCGCAGGCCAGGCCCTCCTCCGCCAGCACGCGATAGACGGCGGTGCATGGAAAGGCCTTGGACGCGAACAGAACGTCGTAGTCCGAGTGGCGCGTGGCGAGCGCTTCGAGGAACGCTCGCGCCCGATCCCGCAGGTCGTCCTCGGCGACTACATACGCCGGGGTGCCGAATTCCCGCGCGAGCTCGACCGTGTCACAGCCGCCGATCTCCAGGCGCCCGCGCTCGTTCACGCGCGTGCCGAGCGGATACACGTGCGAGCTTGGCGGAGCGGCGACGGTCACGGCGCGATCATGCCATGCCGACGGCGGCATGGGATCATCGCCGCGATGCGCCGGTTGCGAACCGTGAAGCCCGTGTTGCCGAGCGAAGTCGGTAGGCACGGCGGCCTCGCCTACACGCTGTGGCTCCCCGACAAGCCGGTCGCGGCCCGAGGCGGGATCGTGATCGTTCACGGCGCCGGGTCGTGCAAGGAGAGCCATCACGACTTTGCCCGCGCCGCGCTGCCGCTGGGGCTGGCGGCGATCTCGTTCGACCAGCGCGGTCATGGCGAGAGCGACGGGCCGATGGACGGGCGTCCGCTCGATGACGTGTGCATGATGGCCGCCAAGCTGCGTGAGGCGATCGGCGACGCCTCGGCGCCGCTCGCGCTGCGCGGGTCGAGCATGGGCGGCTACTTCGCGATCCTGGCGGCCGCTCCGGCCAAAGCCGCCGCCGTCGTGGCGATCTGCCCCGCGAGCGGCGAGGGGCTGCGCCGGGGCCTGCGGTCCGGGTCGCTCGCGTTCGATGCCGACGCCTCGGCGCTCGATCCGTTCCTCGCGACCCATGACCTCCACCCCGCCGTCGAGTCGCTCGAGGTGCCGCTGTTGCTCATGCACGCCGAGGGCGACGAGCAGGTCCCGGTCGAGCACTCGCGCGAGCTCGCCGCACACGCGGCGCACCCGGCCAGCCGGCTGGTCGCGGTACCGGGCGGCCATCACCGCTCGATCCAGCACGACGACGAGCTCCAGGCCTTCAGCCTGCACTTCATCGCACGGACGCTCGGCCCTTAGGTTGCTCCGATTACGCCGCCGCGACGGCGGCGGTCCGCCCCGTCAGGCGAATGCCTTTTCCCCGCGACAGCAGCAACAGCCACACGCCGCCGAGGATCATGAGCGCGATGCTCTCGAGCTGCGGACCGGTCAGCCCCAGCCAGATCCGATGGTTGCGACGAATGAACTCGACCAACAGCCGCTCGGTCCCGGACAGGACCAGATAGAACGCGAACAGCGCGCCTGGGCGGAACTCGTCTCGCATCCGCCACAGCCACCACGCGACGAACCCCATCGCCACGGTCTCATAGATCGGGGTCGGCTGAACCCTGACCCCCGGCGGAGTCGGCACCGTGCCGTGCGGATATCCCATCGCCCACGGCAAGGTCGAAACCTTGCCGTAGTCGCCGTCGCCGGAAACCTGGCAGCCGATGCGGCCGATCGAGTAGCCCATCGCCAGCGGCACAGCGCACAGGTCCAGCAGCGCCACCGAGAGCATGTCGCGCCAGTAGGCCCAGGCGACGACCGCGATCGTGCCGCCGATCAACCCTCCGTACCAGACCAGCCCCGATCCCGAGAACAGGTGGCCCAGGAAGTCGTGCTTGACCTGGCTGTAGTTCTGGACGACGTAGTACACACGCGCGCCGACGAGTCCGCCCACGAGGGCCGCGAACGCCACCTCGTAGGCCCAGTCGACGGGCTTGCCGAGCTCCTTCAGCCGCCTCGCGAGGATCGCGCCGGCGGCGATGAACCCGCAGGCGAAGACGATCCCGAACGACTTCAGGGAGAGTCCGAGGACGTGGATGTTGGGTTGCATCTGCCGCGGAGGTTAATCCTCGGCCGGGCTTCGGGTGCCGCCCCGCCGGCCCGGACGCCCTCAGCCATAATCGCCGGTCGTGTTGCCAAGGGTGGTGATCTTGTGCGGGGGACGCGGAACGCGGCTGCAGGAACACAGCCCGGCGATTCCGAAGCCGCTGATCGAGATCGGGGGAAAGCCGATCGTGTGGCACGTGATGCAGATCTATCTCGCGCAGGGGTTCCGCCGGTTCGTGCTGCTGACGGGCTATCGCGGCGGGCTGATCGAGGAGTTCGCCGCGCACGAGCCGTGGCCCGCCGACGCCTCGGTTCAGTGTCTTGAGACCGGGCTCGATACGCCCACCGGCGGCCGGCTGTGGCGCGCCTCGGAGACGGTCGCCGGCGAGCGCTTCTGCGCGACGTACTCCGATGGCGTCGCCGACATCGACCTCCACGGCCTGCTCGCGGACCACGATCAGCACGATGCCCGAGCGACGATGACCGTGGTGCGGCCCGAGCTCCAGTTCGGCGTGGCTGAGCTGAACGGCGACGGGCTCGTCAGGGGATTCGTCGAGAAGCCGCGCAGCGAGCGGTGGATAAACGGCGGCTTCTTCTGCTTCGAGCCCTCGGTGCTGGAACTCCTCGACGAGCAATCGGTGCTCGAGCGCGACCCGCTGGAGCGGCTGGCGAGGAGCGGAGAGCTCCGCGCGTTCCGGCACGACGGCTTCTGGGACTGCATGGACACCTACAAGGACGCGCTGCTGCTCAACGATCTGTGGGCGAGTGGGCAGGCGCCGTGGAAGACGTGGGCTTGACCGGCCGCTCGGTCCTCGTCACCGGCGCATACGGGCTGGTGGGCGGCTGGCTAGTACGGGCCCTGCTGGACGCCGGGGCACGGGTGACCGTGCTGCGGCGCGACGAGCTCCCGCGCTCGCCGCTGCTGGTGATGGGCCTCGAGCCGTCCGCGACCGTCGTCCATGGCGATATCTGCGATCCCGGCCTGATCGAGCGCGCGCTCGCCGAGCACGAGGTTCAGGATGTCTTTCACCTCGCCGCGCAGACGATCGTCCCCACTGCCAACCGCTCACCGGTCTCGACCTTCGAGACGAACATCCGTGGCAGCTGGCTGCGTGCTCGAGGCCTGCCGGCGGCACGGAGCCGAGCGGATCGTCGTGGCGTCCTCGGACAAGGCCTACGGCCCGTCGGCCGAGCTCCCGTATCGGGAGCACTTCCCGCTCGCGCCGAAATACCCTTACGACGTCTCCAAGGCCGCGACCGATCTTCTGGCGCGGTCCTACTGGCACACGTGGCAGCTGCCGGTGGCGGTCACGCGGTTCGCGAACGTGTACGGCGGCGGCGATACTAACGGCTCGCGCCTCGTGCCCGAAGCGGTGTCCGCCGCCCTCGCCGGCCGCGCGCCGGTGGTGCGCTCCGACGGTTCGCCCGAGCGCGACTTCCTCTACGTCGAGGATGCGGTGGGTGCGTACATGGCGATCTCCGAAGCGCTCGGGCGCGGGGAGGCGAATGGCGAGGCGTTCAATGCCGGCGGTGGCCAGCCGCACCGGGTCCTCGACGTCGTCGAGCTGATCTGCCGGCTCGCCGACTCGGGGGTGCGGCCCGACGTGCGGGGCACGGGCACTCCCTCGGGCGAGATCGATCGGCAGTGGGCCGACTTCTCGAAGCTCCAGGCGCTGACCGGCTGGGAGCCGCGCGTCCCACTCGAGGAGGGGCTGCGGCGGACGATCGCGTGGGAGCGGACGTATGGGGTCTGACCCCCATCTTCGACCTCTCCTTACGAAACCATTCGATTGCGTCTGCCAACATTGGTGGTAACTCGAAATGGCACGCCCAACCTCATTTGGCCGCGACCGCGGACTCCAGGCCAGGATGCTGCTGACGCTGTTCCTCCTGGGGCTGATCTATGCCGTCCTGATCGGGGTGCTGATCGCCGCCGGCGCGGGGGCGGTGACGGTCGCGGTGGTCGCGGCGGTCCTGTTCGCGGTCCAGTTCTTCACCTCCGACAAGATCGCGCTCTACTCGATGGGGGCTCGCGAGGTCAGCCCGGCGCAAGCGCCGCGGCTCCACGGGATCATCGAGCGCCTTTGCATCCAGGCCAATCTGCCCAAGCCGCGGGTCGCGATCGCCGAGACCTCGATGCCGAACGCGTTCGCGATCGGTCGCTCACCGAAGTCCGCGACCGTCTGCGCCACGACCGGAATCTTGGATCTGCTCGACGATGCCGAGCTCGAGGCGGTGCTCGGCCACGAGCTGACCCACGTCCAGAACCGCGACGTGATGGTGATGACGATCGCGAGCTTCTTCGCCTCGATCGCCTCGTTCATCGTGCAGATGGGCTTCTGGTTCGGCGCCTTCGGCGGCGACGACGAGGACAGCGGGCCGAGCTGGCTGGTCGTGATCGCGGTCTCGGCGGTCGTGTACATGGTCTCCTTCGTACTGCTGCAGGCGCTCTCGCGCTACCGCGAGTTCGCGGCGGATCGCGGCTCGGCGATCCTCACCGGGCGCCCGAGCGCGCTGATCTCGGCGCTGATGAAGATCAGCGGCGGTATGCAGCAGATCCCGCAGCAGGATCTCCGCGCCGCCTCGGGCGAGCTCGCCGCGTTCTACATCTTCCCGCCGAAGGCCAAGCAGACGGTCGCCAGCCTGTTCTCGACCCACCCGCCGCTCGAGGCGCGGATCGCGGCGCTGCAGCGGCTCGAGGCCCAGCTCCAGGGCACCGCGTAGTCGCCTGGGTTCGGCCGTGGTAGCCGCCGCGCGATAATTCTCCGTTGATGGGCTTCCTCGACGTCATCATCGGCCGCCGCAAGCTGGCCGGACCGGCTCCGGACCGGCTGTTCGCGATGAGCACCGCGTACGTGAAGCTCGAGACCGAGCTCGAGATCACGTCTCGCGGGGCGGCCGCGATCGTCTTCCAGCCGCTCCCGACGGCCGATTTCGAGTCGATCGTGCGCGAGATGGAGGAGGTCGTCCGCGCCACGGGCAAGGACAGCGGAACCGCCGTCGAGTCCTCCGATGACCAGTTTGGCTTCCGCTGGCTGGTCCTCCGCGGCAACGATTTCGACGACCTCGTGGTCGGGGTCAACGCCGTCAGCGGGGCGCTCGAGGGTGGCGGGTACGGGGATCGGGTCCTGTGCGCGGTGTTTGCGTTCGAGGACTCCCAGAAGCGGCCGCTGTACTGGATCTACAACTACAAGCGCGGGTCGTTCTACCCCTTCGTGCCCGGCGGCGGCGACCAGCAGCGCGACAACGAGCGCGAGCTCCGATGCAAGGCACAGATGGGCAACGAGCTGCCCGTCGAACAGGAGCTCGAGCGCTGGTTCCCGCTGTGGGGGATTCCGATCTAGCCCTACGGCGGGCCCGGCCGGGACCCATGGCCGCGCGTCACCCGGGGATCAGACCCTCGCCGCTGAACTCCGCCTTGGCTTCCTCCAGCGAGACATCCGGAGGGGGCAAGATCAGATCCGACCCTCGCAGGTCGTCGTCGGGAATCAGCTGTCCACTACCGCGCACAAGGTCCAGCAACCGTGTGTAGGCGGCGTGAAAGCGCCCCTCGTCTTCGGTCGCGCAGGCGCTGACCGCCTCGTTGTCCAGCTCGTTCAGCGCGTCCGTCTCGCTATCGGGGAGCTCGTACTGGCCCTCGGTAGCGATCCGGATGATCACGGAGCCTGTCCTTCGGCAGGGGCGCCGGCGCTGCCCGCTCCGGCGCCCTGCGCGCCGGAGTTCCCTTCACCCAATTCGCCGGCGGGCTTCGTGGAGCCGGCCCCCAGCTCGGCTTTCATCTTTGCCAGGTCGGCATCGACCTCGCTCGTGCTGGAGAGCTGCTTGAGCTGGCGGTCGATGTCGTCATCGCCGGAGCCGAGCGCGGTCAGGTCGTCGAACGTTCCCGCCGCCTCGAGCTCCTGAACGGCGTCGGCGCGCGCCTTCATGTTCTCGGTCTTGTCCAGCGCCCGTTGCATCGCGAGGCCGACGTCGGCCATTTCCTCGCCGACCCCGGTCGCGGCCTCGGAGATCCGGACCTGAGCCTCCGCGGCGGAGTACTGGGCCTTGATGACCTCCTTCTTGGAGCGGAACTGCTCGATCTTCGTGCGCAGCTTCTGCTCGGATTCGGTCATCTGCTGCTGCTGCTGCTCGAGCTGCGCGATCTGGGTGTCGAGCGACTGAAGCTCGGTTTGCGCCACGTTCTTGCGCTCGAGCGCCATGCGGGCGAGCTCTTCGTTGCCGGCGGCGAGCGCCTGGCGGGCCTGGGTGTCGAGCTTCACGACCTGTTTCTGAAGGTTCTGCTCCTGGAGCTGGAGCCGCTTCTTCGAGGTGACGACGTCGGCGATCCCCTTCTTGACGTTCTGGAGCAGCTCGATCTGCTTCTGGTAGCTGTACTCGAGGGTTTCGCCCGGATCCTCGGCGCGATCCAGGAGCTTTGAGATCTTGGCTTTGATTACGGTGGACATGCGCCCGGAAAGGCCCGGCATCGCATCCTCCTTGGCGGGTTGCTGGACTGGCATACGAAGCGTAGCGACCGCGCGGAATAGCATGCGCGCGCATGGAGCCCAGGCCCGTCGCCGACTCCCGCGCACAGATCGTCCACTGGATGGGGATCACGGACGCCAACAACGCCGGCAACGTCCACGGTGGGACGGTGATGAAGCTCTGCGACGAGGTGGCCGCGCTGGCGGCGCTCAAGCATTCGCGCGCCCGCGTCGTGACCGTCGGCATGGATCGGATGAACTTCCTGGTCCCGATTCGGATCGGTCGACCTCGTCACGTTCAGCGCCAGCGTCAACGCGGCCTGGCACACCTCGATGGAGGTCGGCGTGCGGGTCGACGCCGAGAACCCCCGCACCGGCGAGGCCCGCCAGACCAATACCGCGTACGTGACGATGGTGGCGCTCGATGACGAGGGCCGGCCGACGCCGGTGCCGGGGCTGATCGCCGAGACGCCCACCGAGGAGCGCAGGATGCGCGAGGCGGAGCTCCGGCGCGCCAACCGGCTAAAGGAACGCGACGAGATCCGCCGCCACCGCAACGGCGACTAGGCGGGGACGGCTCGCCAGAGGATGATCAAAAAGCGTGGTATATCCACGCTTATCGGGCACCCTCCCGCCGGGAGGCTCAGAACCCGAGCGGGTGGCGCGGCATGAACCCCTGCGGATGTGCCCACAAGGGGCGCCACCGCGGGCCCGTGCCCTTCGGCGGGTGCGGGTCGGCCTCGGCGGAGGTGTCGAACCGGATCCCGGCGATCTCGATGAACGCGTGGCCCGCGTTCGTGTAGACGGTGATCCACTCGCCGATGCCGCGTTGACCCCAGGCCTCGAAATCGCCGGAGTCATCGGGCCGCTTCAGCAGCCCGGCAGCATGCAGGACATACGAGACGGAGCCGGAGCAGTCATAGCCGGCGGCCTTGAAGGCGGCATGGCCGCCGCCGAAGATGTACGGCGTCTTGCGGATCTTGTTCCCGGCCCAGATCGCGCGCTGGACCTGGATCGGGGCCATCGAGGGGGCATACGCGATGCCGTGGACGATCTTGGCGACGTAGCCGGGGACGGTCGGATGCGCCGGGGCGCTCGGAGCGGCCGGCAGCGCGCCGACGCCGGCGCCACCGGTGGTTCCCGTCGTCGGAGTCGTCCCGGTTGGAGTGGTCCCGGTCGGAGTGGTCCCGGTACCCGAGCCGGTCCCAGAGCCAGCGCCACCTCCCTGGGCCGCCGCCACCGGCGCTGCTGAGAGCGCCAAAGCGGCAATGCCGGGAAGTATCAGGTGGGTAACCCGCAAGTCGCCTCTCTCGTCGGCCTGCGGGGTTAGCTGTCGGGCTGGCGCTAAAAGAGCCTGCGCCTCCCGTGGATTCACCACGGGATTCGCCCCAGGGGTACTTTGGGTCCCCCGCTCCGCGGATTTTGGGTAGGCCCGCGGATTAGGCGCGCGGCAATATACACAACAATTCGACGTCGCGTTGCCACTCCCTCCGTGGGCCCGGCGACGGGGTCGCATGCACGATTCAGCCCGCCTCAAAAGCCCTCCAAAGTCGGCCAAAATCCCCGCCGGAACGGCTCAATAGCGCTCTCGGCGGCGCTGAGCCCATCCCCGCTCGCTAACGTCCGCCGCCCGATGCGATCGACCGTGTGCACCGCACTGCTGGCGTGCCTGGCCCTCGCCGGCTGCGGGGGCGGAACCAAGCTGATCACGGGTAAGCAGAAGGTGGTCACGGTCCAGGCCCCGGCGGCCATCGCCGACCTCAACATTCCGGTGACCGCCACGAAGAACACGACCCGCGTGGATGGGACGGACCCCATCGCTGACGCGGCGGGCGTGGCGGTTGCCGTCTACCCGTCCTCCGCGCCGGGGACCCACCCGGGGTCCGTCGTGATCGCGCCGACCGACGACTGGCAGGCGGCCCTCGCCGCGTCCGTGCTGATGGCGCCGCCGATCCGCGCGCCACTGCTCCTGTCCGGCAGCACGACGCTTCCGTCGCAGACCTCCGCCGCGCTCAAGTTTCTGGCGCCGCCGGGATCGGGCGTGGTCGGCGGCGCGCAGGTGATCCGGGTGGGCGATGTGCCGAAGCCAGGTGGATACCGGACCGCGGCGATCACCGGCGCCGATCCGTACACGCTCTCCGCGGCGATCGACCGCTTCTACAACGCCGCGCACGGCGCGAGCGCCGCCACGAGCGTCGTGATCGCGCCGGGAAACAACGCGGCGTACGCGATGCCGGCCGCGGGGTGGGCCGCGGAGAGCGGCGACCCGATCCTGTACGTCAACGGATCCACCATCCCCGCCCCCACCGCACAGGCACTGCTCGCCCATCAGAAGCCCCACATCTACGTGCTCGCGCCGTCCAGCGTGATCCCCGACGGCGTCTTCACCCAGCTGAAGAAGTACGGGACGGTCAAGCGAATCAGCGCCCCGGATCCGATCACGAGCTCGGTGACGTTCGCGGAGTACCGCGACCCGCCCTGCCCGTACGGGCAGCCGTGCGCGCACGTGCCCGGCAGCTTCGGCTGGGCGATGCGCAGTCCTGGACATGGATATGTGCTGATCAACGTCAACCGGCCGCTCGACGCCGCCGCCGCGGCGCCGCTGTCGGCGAGCGGGAGCTACGGCCCGCAGTTGCTGATCGATAATCCGTCTACGCTCCCGACTCCAGTGCTGAACTACTTCCTCAACTACGCCACCCCCGGCTACACCCAGGAGGGCCCGACCGCCGCCGTCTACAACCACGGGTGGATGATCGGCGACCAGACCGCGATCTCGGTCGCGGTCCAGGCCCAGGTCGACGGCCTGCTCGAGGCGGTTCCGCAGAAATGAGTCAGGCAGAGAACCCGGATCGCCTGCGCGAGGACCACGCGGTCACCGTCGAGGACGTTCGCCAGCTGATGGGCGCCTCGACGCCCCACTTCGCGCTTCAGCTCCGGGCGCGGATCCGAGCGCTGATCCGGGGACTTCCAGCCGACCATCCCGCCAGGATCGAAGGCGAACGCGAGATCGCGCGGCTCGACCAGCTCGCGTTCGCCGGCGAGATCCGCGGCCACCCCGGAGAACCCGGGCTCCCGCCGCTGCCGAGCGTGGACGGCGCGGCCGTCGAACGCCATTGAAGCGACCGCGTCGTCTCAGTAATCGGTCTCGGTCGCGTCGGCCTCCCACTCGCGTTGTGCTTCGCCGACCGCGGCTTACGGGTGCTCGGCGTCGACAACGATCAGTCGGTGCTCGAGTCGATCCGCGCGGGCCGGATGCCGTTCCAGGAATTCGGGGCCCAGGACCTCCTCGACCGCGTCTCGCGCACAGGCCGGTTTGAGCTGACCGATCGCGCCGCCGACGCCGCCCGTGCGGACGACATCGTGATCACGATCGGAACGCCGTCGTTCTCCCACGTCGAGAGCGACCTGCGACAGGTTCGTGCCGCGCTCGACGACCTGCTCCCGCTGCTGCGGCCAGGGCACGCCCTGATCCTCCGCTCGACGATCGCGCCGGGGACGACCGAGTTCGTCGCCGGCTACCTCGAGAAACGTCGCGGCCTCAAGATCGGCGAGGACGTGTTCGTCGCCCATGCCCCCGAGCGGATCGCGGCGGGGCGGTTCCTCACCGAGATCTCGACGCTCCCGTGCATCATCGGCGGCGTCGGGGAGGCGTCCACCGATCGAGCCGCGTGCCTGTTCGAGGTGTTCGGCGCGCCGATCGTGAAGACGACGCCGGTGCAGGCCGAGCTCGCGAAGATCTGGACGAACATCCTCCGCTACACCACGTTCGCGCTTCCCAACCTGCTGATGATGGACTGCGACCGCTACGGGGCCAACGTGTTCGAGGTGATCGACCTGATCAACCGCGACTACCCGCGTGGCGGCATGGCGATGCCCGGGCTCACCGGCGGCACGTGTCTGCGCAAGGACTTCGCCTTCTCCGAGGAGCGCTCCAACGCGCCGGGCATGTTGCTCGCCGTCTCGCGCGTCAACGAAGCGGTGCCGCTGTTCCTCGTCGAGGGCGTCCAGCGACGGCTGGGGACGATCGCCTCCAAGAAGGTCGCCGTCCTGGGCCTGACGTTCAAGCGCAGCACCGACGACGAACGCGATTCGCTCTCGCACAAGCTGATCCGGCTGCTGGAGCGCGAGCTCGCGGACGTCGCCGTATGCGACCCGCATGCGCCCACCCCCACTCAGTCGCTCGCCGACGCCGTCCAGGACGCCGATGTCGTGATCGTCGCCACCAACCACCCCGAGTTCGAGGGCCTCGGCTGCCTGCGCGAGATCCTCTTAAGGGCCTCCGAGCAGTGCCTGCTCGTTGACCCGTGGAACGCGCTGGAGACCGGCCAGGTGTTCGTGTACGCCACCGAGGCGGCGGCCCTCCTGGGCGCGCCGAGAGCCTCGGGGGACCTGCACCAGATCACATGAGCCGCGTGCTGGTGACGGGCGGGGCGGGGACGATCGGCCGCGCCGTGGTGCGCCACCTGCTCGGAGCCGGTGCCTGGGACGTTCGGGTTGCCGATCACCGCATGGCGCCCGAGTGGATGCTCGAGAACGCCGAGCTCCACCAGGGAGACCTCCGCGATCCCGACGTGGCGCGCGAGGCCACGAAGAACTGCTCGCACGTCATCCACCTGGCGGCGATCGTCGGCGGCATCGCGAACTTCCACAAGCTCCCCTACACCCTCACCGCGGTCAACAACGCGCTGACGGGAGCGATCGTCAGCGCCGCCATCGAGCACGACGTCGCGCGATTCGTGTACGTGTCCTCGTCGATGGTGTTCGAGCGGGCGACCGAGTACCCGACCACGGAGGACCACCTGAGGGACTGTCCGATGCCCCGCTCGGCCTACGGCTTCTCGAAGCTCGCCGGCGAGGTGTACACGCGCGCGGCCCACGACCAGCACGGTCTGCGCTACACGATCTGCCGCCCGTTCAACGCCTACGGACCCGGGGAGCTTCCCGATCCCGACGAGCCGGGGATCGCTCACGCCGTCCCGGACCTGATCGCCAAGTCGCTCGCGACCAAGCGCCCGCTCCAGATCTTCGGCGACGGCAGTCAGACGCGAACGCTGACGCACGTGGATGACATCGCCGGCGGGATCGTCACGGCGATGCGATCCGCTACCGCCGAGAACGAGGACTTCAATATCTCCGCCTCGAAAGAGCTCACGGTGGCGGAGATCGCGACCCTAATCTGGCAGACGTGCGGGAACGATCCCGGGGCCCTCGAGTTCGAGCACCTCCCCACGTTCGAGGTCGACGTCCAGCGCCGGTGGCCGTCGGTGGAGAAGGCCCGGACCGTGCTCGGCTGGGAGGCCCAGAAGGACCTGCGCGACGGACTCGCCGAAACGGTCGCGTGGCTGCGGGCCCAGACGCCGGCACCGGCGGCGGGGGTGCGCCGATGAGCGTCCGCCGCGCCCTGATCACCGGCATCACCGGCCAGGACGGGAGCCACCTCGCCGATTTCCTGCTCGATCGGGGCTATGAGGTCCACGGCATGGTCCGGCGGTCATCGACCGAGAAGTTCGAGCGGATCGAGCACATCCGCGATCGGCTCTCTCTGCACCACGGCGACCTGCTCGATCCGCGGTCGCTGGTCGACACGCTGCGCGCCTGCGCCCCGCATGAGATCTACAACCTCGCGGCGATGTCCTACGTGGCCGCTTCCTGGGTCCAGCCCACGTTGACCGCGGAGTTCACCGGCACTGGGGTGACCCGCCTGCTCGAGGCGATGCGCGAGGTGTGCCCCGAGGCGCGCTTCTATCAGGCCTCGTCGAGCGAGATGTTCGGCAAGGTGCGCGAGGCGCCCCAGAACGAGACGACCCCGTTCTATCCGCGCTCCCCGTACGGGGTTGCGAAGGCCTACGGGCACTTCATCACGGTGAACTACCGGGAGTCCTACGGGCTGCACGCGACGAGCGGGATCCTGTTCAACCACGAGGGGCCGCGTCGCGGACTCGAGTTCGTCACTCGCAAGATCACCTGGCACGCGGCGGCGATCAGGCTCGGCCTCGACGTCAAGCTCCATCTCGGGAACCTCGACGCCGAGCGCGACTGGGGTTATGCCGGCGACTACGTGCGGGCGATGTGGCTGATGCTCCAGCAGGACGAGCCCGATGACTACGTGATCGCGACCGGCGAATCGCACTCCGTCCGCGACTGCGTGCGAGCTCGCCTTCGACCACGCCGGCATCGCGATCGACGACAACGTCGTGGTCGATCCATCCCTGCTCCGCCCGGCCGAGGTCGAGCACCTGGTCGGCGACGCGCGCAAGGCCAAGCGCGTGCTCGGCTGGGAGCCCCAGGTCGGGTTCGAGGAGCTGATCCGGATGATGGTCGACGCCGATCTCGCGCTGCTCAGGGGCGAGGTCGCACGACGCGGCGTGCCCACGACCTGAGGTCGGCTCACGCCTGCCGGGCGACGCTGAACACGCAACCGCGCGGCTCCAGCTCCGCGAACATCTCGGCGGGATCGATGCACCGCTCGGGCGGCAGCGCGCCGGTGGCGGTCAGCGAGCCTCGCGCCAGGAGTCGCACGGTGGCGGCCGCGGGCGCAGCCGTCGAGACGATCGAGCCGCCGAGGCCGAGGTGGGGATGGCTCACGGCCCGTACGGTCGCGTTTGCGCCCGACTCACCGGAGACCGCTACCAGGTGAACGGAGATGGTCTGCGGCGACTGTGGCGCGGCTCTCCCCGCCACAGCGGCCAGCTCCTCGGCCGAGGCCCCGACGAGCTCCTTCAGCCGCGCCAGCAGCGCCGGGGTCAGAGACAGCCTGAAGCTCGCGGCCCTGCAGCCGAAGCTCTCGCCGAACGTGGCGAGCTCCGAGTGAAGCGTGTAGATCGTCTCGCCCTTTCCGATCGGCGGGCCGTAGTCCACGGCTCCTCCCGCGGCGAGCGGTTCGATCTCGGTCGCCACTCCGTCACGAAGCACGACCGGCGCCAGCGTCAGCTCGTCGAGCAGCGTCTGGAGCGCGTAAGGGGGACGGAGCTTCCCGTCGTCCGGCGCGCCGAAGTCCCGACCCGCGGCGAACACGTCGATCGCGTCGATCCCGCCTTCGATCTCGGCGACCCCTCGCGCGGCCATCAGGTTCGTCTTCCCCGGGCTCGAGCCGATCCCCAGCACGGCGAGCAGGCCCTCGCGCTCGAACTCGGGTCCGAGCTCCAGCTGGCGCCCGGTCATCCAGTACAGCCCGCCCAGGTCCAGGTACGTGCATCCGGCTTTGAGGCACGCCCGCATCGCGTCGAGGTTGACCCGGTAGGAGGCGGTGTTGACGAGCACATCCACGCCGGACAGCCCCGCGGCCACCTCGTCGACGGCCCGAGCGTCGGCGGACCGGGCCGTCGCCTTGCCGCCGCCGTGCGCCTCGGCGACCGCCTGGGCCCGGGCCCCGTCGAGGTCGAGCAGCGTCATCCGCGCCACCTCGTCGGACTCCGCCAGGTCGCGGACTATCGCCGGCGCGATCGTTCCGGCCGCCCCGAGGACGGCGACTGAGACTTCCCTGTCGCCCACGCCGAGCACAGTAACGACGCGTTATTTGGACGTTTCGTATAACTCGGTGAGGGTTTGTGATGCACCCGCGGGTTGCAGCTTGCCAACCTGGCGCATAACCTCGCCCCGAGGTGGAGAGCTCAACCGTCACGCAACCCGCGGGGACGATAGACACAAGCGCGCCTGGGGCCAAGGGGCTCAAGGCCGATGCGCTCGGCTACGCCTCGAACCTCGTCATCGCGATCGCCTCGACCGCGCCGGCGTACAGCCTGGCGGCGACGCTCGGCTTCATCGTCGCCGTCACCGGCGTCGGCGTGCATGCGCCGGCCGTGCTGATCGTCTCGTTCATTCCGATCCTGTTCGTCTCGGTCGGCTACCGCTTCTTCAACCTTGCCGATCCGGATGCCGGGACGACGTTCGCGTGGGTGACGCGGGCGTTCGGGCCCCAGCTCGGGTGGATCAACGGCTGGGCGATCTTCCTCGCCGACATCATCGTGATGGCGTCGCTGTCCGAGATCGCGGCCAACTACACCTTCCTCCTGTTCGGCCTGCACGGGCTGGCGAAGTCGAACCTCGCCCTGATCATCGGCTCGGTGGTCTGGATCGCGCTGATGACGTGGATCTGCTACCGCGGCATCGAGCTGTCGGCGCGGGTGCAGACGATCCTCCTGAGCATCGAGATCTTCACCCTGGCGCTGTTCGCGGTGGTCGCGCTGATCAAGGTCTACGCCAACAGCCCCGCCCACTCGATTCACGTCACGGCGTCGTGGTTCAACCCGTTCGATATGAGCTGGGGCGCGTTGGTCGACGCGGTCCTGCTCGGCATCTTCATCTACTGGGGCTGGGACTCGGGCGTCGCCGTCAACGAGGAGTCGCGCGACCGCCATCGCGGACCGGGCAAGGCCGCGGTCGTCTCGACCGCTGATCCTGCTTCTGATCTACGTGATCGTCGCCGCCGCCGCCCAGGCGTACCACGGCACGGCCTTCCTCGCCGGCAACTCGAGCGACGTCCTGAACGCGCTCGGCACCGGCGTGTTCGGCTCGCCGCTCGACAAGCTGCTGATCATCACCGTCCTCACCTCGGCCTCGGCGTCGACGCAGACGACGATCCTGCCGACCGCGCGGACGACGCTGTCGATGGCGAAGTGGGACGCGATCCCGGCGGCCTTCGGCCGCGTTCACCCGCGCTTCCTGACTCCGACGTTCTCGACGCTCCTGATGGGCGCTCTGTCGACCGTCTGGACCGTGGCGCTGCTCGCGTTCAATCCCGAACCAGGACGTGCTCGGCGACACGATCTCGGCGCTCGGCTTCGCCGTGGTCTTCTACTACGGGTTCACCGGGCTGGCCTGCGCCGTGTACTTCCGCCACGATCTGTTCAAGAGCGCTCGCAACTTCTTCCTCGCCGGGCTGATCCCGGTTGCCGGCGGCATCATGATGGGCTACATCGGCGTCAAGGCCTACGGCTACTACAACACGGCCGGGAACAACTACTCGCACGCACTGGCGGGTATCCAGACGCCGATCCTCGTCGGTATCGGCGGCCTGATCCTCGGCGTCATCCTGATGTTCGCCTCGTGGCCGTTCTTCCCCAAGTTCTTCGCGCGAAAGTGGTTCGAGAGCGCTGATCCCGCCGTGCTCGAACAGGACGTCGCGCACCATGTCGTGCCGACCGTCGGCGAGCCGAACGACCCGTTCAATACGTAGCGGGCCTTCGCGCGTTCGTTCGCTCGACGGCTGTGGACTCTCCGCCGCCCTGATTGGCGCGCGGCCCGGTAAACGGCGCTGGGGAAGGGGAGAGAGCGGGCGCGATCGCGCCATTTCGATGGTGCACAACACGTCAACCTTGCGCCGAATGGCGAGCCCTGGCGGGCTATGCACGAAGAGTGTGCTCAATACGGCAGGGCTCGGATCTGGCGCCGGTGTTGACGCGCCTATGCACCATCCCCGTGACACTCTCGACACACTCCGGTCACAAAGCCGTGGGTTTGGGCGCGGGGGCTGCTAACCAGAGGCTCAGGCGACCCGCTGGCGCCCTCACCCACCCCCCTCCCTGCTGCCTTTTACCGAGCCGTCCGCCAACCAGGCGCGGGCCGACACTCAGACAGCCGCCCCTACACCCCCGCCAGCTCCGCCACCCGATCCCGATGCCAGCGAGCGTCCCCGAACGCGTGGGCGTTGGCCGTCGCCCGCTTGAGGAAGAAGTGCAGGTCGTGCTCCCACGTGAAGCCGATTCCGCCGTGGACCTGGAGCGCCGACGCGCACACACGGAAGCCGGCGTCGCTCGCGTAGGCCTTGGCCATCGAGGCGGCGCGGGGAGCGGTCTCGGGCTCGTGGTCGAGCGCCCACGCTGCCCAATAGGTCAGCGACCGCGCTCCCTCGACCTCGAGCAGCATCTGCGCACAACGGTGGGAGATCGCCTGGAAGGAGCCGATCGGCCGGTCGAACTGCTTGCGGTCCTTGGCGTACTCGACCGCCATCTCCATCGTCCGCTGCGCGACGCCGACGTTCTCGGCGGCGAGCGCCGTGATGATCGTGGCGTAGGCGTGGGCGACCCGCTCCGGGTCCCCATCGGGCAGCCGGGACGCCGGCGCCCCCGATAGCGACACCCGGAACAGCTTGCGCGTCGGATCGAGCCCCGGCTCGGCCACCACCGACACGCCGTCGGCTCCGCTCTCCACCAGGTAATGGCCGCCATCGGCCGCGGTCACGATCAGGAAGTCGGCCGACCCCGCATCCGGCACCGCGATCTTGGTCGCCCTCAGCGCGCCGGCGCTCGCCTCGACCTCCGAATGGTCGGGCGCCCAGCCCGCCTGCTCGTCCCACACCGCCAGGGTTCCGCGGACCTCGCCGCTCGCCAGCGGCCCCAGCCACCGCTCCTGCTGCTCTGAGCTCCCGGCTGCGGCCAGCAGCAGCGCGGCGCAGATATCCGAGTGCAGCGGGCTCGGCGCCAGCGCGTAGCCCATCTCCTCGGCGATCACGACCAGCTCGACGGCGCCCAGCCCGAGGCCGCCGTGCTCCTCGGAGACGAGAACGCCAGGCCAGCCGAGCTCCGCGAGCTCTCGCCACTGCTCGTCGGTGAACCCGCGCTCGTCCTCGGCGAGAGCGCGCATCACCTCCGAGTTGTACCGCGCGGCCAGAAAGTCCCGGGCGGTCCGCTTGATCGCCTGCTGATCGTCGGTGAATTCGAAGTTCATTCAGAGCCTCTCTCAAAATGAGCACGGCCTGGATCTGGCCGGATGATCTTCGCGGATCCGGCCCCGTCGACCGGCTCGCGTAGCGCTGCTACGCGTCGCCGCTCGCCATAACCGGCCCGCTCGATCCCCGACCATCCCAGTATCGCGCTCATTTTGTTCGAGGCTCAGCGCATGCGGGGCAGTCCGAGCACCCGTTCGGCCACGATGTTCTTGAGGATCTCGGTGGTGCCGCCCTCGATCGAGTTGGCGCGAGCCCGCAGGAACCGGTACGTCCAGCGGTCTGAGTCGAGCATCGCCCTCGGGCCCTCGATCTCCATCGCCAGCTCGGTCAGCGCCTGGTTGATCTCCGACCAGTGCCACTTCCCGAGCGACCCCTCGGGCCCGGGCACGCCGGTGCGCATCGTCGCGCTGAGGCCGCGGTAGGCGTTCAGCCGCAGGACCTCGGCCTCGATCAGCAACTGCGCCAGCCGCTGGCGGGTGACCGGATCCTCGCTCGCAGGCTGTCCGTCTCGCCCCCGGGACGCGCGGGCCTTCGTAAGGAGCTCGCGGAGTGCGATCTGAACGCCCACTTGGAGGCCGAACGCGAGCGTCGCCCGCTCGTGCATGAGCGTGGTGATCGCCACCGCCCAGCCGTTGCCGGCGCCGCCGACGATGTTCTCGTCGGGGATCCGCGCCCCCTCGATGAACAGCTCGTTGAACTCGGCCTCGCCGGTGATCTGGCGCAAGGGCCGGACCTGCACGCCGTCCTGCTCCATGTCCATCAGGAAGTACGTGAGGCCCTTGTGCTTGGGCGCGTCCGGGTCGGTCCGGGCCACGAGCATGCACCACTTGGCATGGTGGGCGAACGTCGTCCAGACCTTCTGCCCGGTGACGGCCCACCCGTCGCCATCGCGAACCGCGCGCGTCTTCAACGACGCGAGGTCCGACCCGGACTCCGGCTCCGAGAAGCCCTGACACCAGATCTCCTCTCCCGACAGGATCGGAGGCAGGTACCGCCGGCGCTGCTCCTCGGTCCCGTGCGCGATCACGGTAGGCCCGCCCATCGCGAGCCCGAGCACGTTGGCCACCGCCGGCGCCTGCGCGCGAGCCATCTCCTCGTTGAAGATCGCCTGCTCGATCAGCGTGGCGCCACGGCCGCCGTACTCCTCCGGCCACGAGAGACCCGCCCAGCCCGCCTCGTTGAGCAGGCGCTGCCAGTCGCGGCGGAACTCGAACGCCGCCTCGTCGCCGCTTGGCTCGGGCCCCGGGTTGTTCGACTTAAGCCAACCCCTGACCTCGTCTCGGAACGCTTCCTCGGCCGGCGACAGGGTCAGATCCATGGACGCGGGATCGTATCCGTCTTCCGACCCGCGCTGTAGCCTCGAAATCAGACCCATGGCCCAAACCGATCCGACAATCGCCAACCAAAGCCCGGACAGCGCGCTGCCCGGTCCGTACCCCGTTGGGTCCTACGCCGCGCAGCTGAAACGCCGGCTACAGGAGTTCGCGCGGGTTCAGCTGGTCGGCGAGGTGTGGGGCTTCAGGCGGTCTCGCGCCCGCGTTTACTTCGAGTTGCGGGACTCCCACGGGGCCCTTCCGTGCTCGATGTGGCTGAACGATTTCGAGGCCCTCGCGCTCACGCTGAGCGACGGGATGCGGATCGTCGTGGGCGGCGGGTGCGATTACTACCCCGGCAGCGCCCAATCCTCTCCCTCGTTCACCTTCGCCGTCTCGGAGCTGCGGATCGAGGGCGAGGGCGACCTCCTGCTCCAGCTCGAGCGACTCAGAAAACGCCTGGCCGCCGACGGCCTGTTCGAACCACAGAAGCGACTCGAGCGCCCCCCGCTCCCCCGCACGATCGGGGTCGTCACCGGCGAGCGCGGCAAGGCGCGCGACGACGTGCTGGCGGGGTTGCGCCGGCGCGGCTGGGGAGGGCGCCTGGTGTGGGCGTTCGCGCCCGTCCAGGACCGGCATGCCGCCCCCCGGATCGCGGCCGCGCTGCGCGAGCTCGCCGCGATCGAGGAGGTCGAGGTGGTGATCGTCGCGCGCGGAGGCGGCTCGCTCGCCGATCTGTTCGCGTTCTGCGACGAGGCGCTGTGCCGCACGGTCGCGCTGCTCCGGGTGCCGGTGATCGCGTCGGTCGGCCACCACACCGACCGCACGCTGATCGACGACGTGGCGGCTGTGTCGTGCTCGACCCCGACACACGCGGCCGAGGCCGCGGTGCCGGTCGACTGCCGCGCCGCCCGCGCCGAAGCGACCGCCTACGCGCGCCGCCTGCACCGCCACGGCCGTCGCGCGATCCTCGATCGGGCGCGGACGCTCGGCCATCTCTCACGTTCCCCGGCGGAGCACGTCGCGCGCCACCGCCGGCGCCTGCATCAGCTCCTGCGCGAGCTTCGCGCCACCGCCAAGCGCTCACGCGTGAAGGGGCTCGAGCTCGCCGGCGTCCACCTGCTCGTGCTCGGCCGGAGCGCCGAGCGCGCCCGCAGCTCCGAGACGGTGCGGCGCGGCCGCGAGCTCGAGCGCCTCGCGCTGGCGCTCGCCGCCCACGATCCCGAGCGGACGCTCGCACGTGGGTACGCGCTCGCCACCGACCGCGCCGGCGAGCCGCTGAGCTCGGCCGCCGCCACCCGCGCGGCCGCCGATATCCGCCTGCGCTTCCACGACGGAGCCCTCGACGCACGCGTCACCGAGGACGAATGACCGAGCGCACCTATGAGACCGCCGTCGCGCGGATCGAGGAGATCATCCGGCGGCTAGACTCCGGCGACGCCGGGCTGCGGGAGACGCTTGACCTGGTCAAGGAGGGACGTGACCTCGTGGAGTACTGCGCGACCGAACTCGAAGCCGTGAGCAAGGGACTCGAGGAGCTGCGCCTCGAGGAGCTCGTCGCCCGGCTCGAGGCCGGGGCTCGGGAGCCGTGAGCACCTTCGACCTCCTGGCCGATCTCCCGCTCGAGGTCGACGGCTACGCACTCGAGGGCTTGCGCGCCGAGGTCTCCAGCGGCTTCGAGCGCCTCTCGACCGTCGTCCACCTTCAGGGTGGCGGCCTGGACGGGGTCGGCGAGGATGTCGTCTACGACGCCGAGGACCACGTCGCGCTTCAGCAGGCCGGGCCGATGCAGCCACTCGCCGGCAGCTACGCCCTGGGCGAGTTCTGCGAGCTGATCGACTCGCTCGACCTGTTTCCGGTCGAGCCGAAGCGAGGCGAGGTCTCCCGCCTCTACCGCCGCTGGACGTTCCACAGCGCCGCGCTCGACCTCGCCCTCCAGCAGGCGGGCCAGCCGCTCCACCAGCAGCTCGGCCGCGAGCCACAGCCGGTCACGTTCGTCGTCTCGCTGCGGCTCGGCGAGCCGCCGACGCTCGATCCGGTCGAGCGGCGCCTCGCCAACTACCCGACGCTCCGCTTCAAGCTCGACCCGACGAGCTCGTGGACGCCGGAGGTGATCGCCGGGCTCGTCGCGACCGGCGCCGTCGACTCGGTCGACTTCAAGAGCCTCTACCGCGGCACGATCGTCGACCAGCCACCGGATCCGATTCTGTACCAGCGCGTCGTCGAGGCGTTCCCCAACGCCTGGATCGAGGATCCCGACGTGGTCACGCCGGAGACGGCCGCCGAGCTCGCCGGCGACCACGACCGGATCAGCTGGGATGCGCCGATCCACTCGATCGAAGACATCGAGGCGCTGCCGTTCCCGCCGAAGATGGTCAACATCAAGCCGTCGCGGATCGGCGGGCTCGCGAAGCTGTGCGCCACCTACGACTACTGCGCCGAGCGCGACATCAGGGCCTATGGCGGGGGCCAGTTCGAGCTCGGTCCCGGCCGCGGGCAGGCGCAGTATCTGGCGTCGCTGTTCCACGCCGACACCCCCAACGATCTGGCCCCGAGCGGCTTCAACCAGAACGACCCGCCCCCCGGGCTGCCCACGAGCCCGCTGCCGCCCGCGCCCTCGCCGACCGGCTTTCGCTGGGACGGCGCCTGATGCCGGGCGAGCTCGACGGCACCGTCGCGCTCGTCACCGGCGCCTCGAGCGGGATCGGCGAGGCGACGTCGCTGGCGCTCTCGGCCCACGGCGCCACGGTGGCGATCGCCGCTCGGCGCAAGGACCGCCTCGAGGCGCTCGCGACGACGATCCGCGACGGCGGGGGCCAGGCGCTGGTGCTGGAGGCCGACATCACCTCCCAGCCCGAGGCCGCGCGGACCGTCGAGACGACCGCGTCGGAGCTCGGCCGCCTCGACATCCTCGTCAACAACGCGGGCATGATGCTCCTCGGCCCGATCGAGAACGCGCCGCTGCAGGAGTGGGACCAGATGGTCGACATCAACGTGCGCGGCCTCCTCTACTGCGCCCACGCCGCCGTCCCACATCTGCTGCGCGCGGCCGAGGACGGCCCCCGCCACGTGTCCGACATGGTCAACGTCAGCTCCGTCGCCGGCCGGGCGCCCCGGCGCGGGAGCGGCGTCTACAACCTGACCAAGCACGGCGTCGGTGCGTTCAGCGAGTCGCTGCGCCAGGAGCTGACCACACGCCACGTGCGTATCTCGCTGGTCGAGCCGGGCGCGGTCGCCACCGAGCTCGTCAGCCACAACCGCCCGGAGATCCAGGAGCAGAGTCGTGAGCGGTTCCGGCACATGGAGCGGATGCAGCCGACCGACATCGCCGACGCGATCCGCTACATCGTCACCCGCCCGCGGCACATGGCGATCAACGAGATCCTGATCAGGCCGACCGAGCAGGAGTTGTAGTTCGGGGGCGCGCATGCGCGCCCCCGTGGACCGGCGCATGCGCCGGTCCAGGCCGGGCCGCATGCGGCCCGGCCATCCGTATTTCAGACCCGCTGGATGATCGTGCCGGTGCCGAGGCCGCCACCGCAGCACATCGTGACCAGCCCGACCTCCTTGTCGGTGCGCTCGAGCTCGTGCAGCAGCGTGGTGATCAGCCGGGCGCCGGTCGACCCGAGCGGGTGGCCGAGCGCCATCGCGCCGCCGTTGACGTTCACGCGGTCCATGTCGGGGTGGAGCTCTCGGCGCCAGGCCGCGATGACGGGCGCGAACGCTTCGTTGATCTCGATCAGGTCGAGGTCGTCGATCGCCATCCTGTTTCGCTGCAGCAGCTTCTCGGTCGCCGGGATCGGCCCCGTCAGCATGATCACTGGATCGACGCCGACGGTCGTCTGGTCGACGATGCGGGCGCGGGCTCTGACGCCGAGCGCGTCGGCCTTCTCGCGTGACATCAGGAGCACGGCCGCGGCGCCGTCTGAGATCTGCGAGCTGTTACCGGCGGTGATCTTGCCGTCGGGCTTGAACGCGGGCTTCAGCTGCGAGAAGGTCTCGATCGTGGTGTCGGGCCGAATCCCCTGGTCGGACGACGTACGTCGAGCCGTTGACCTTGAACGGGATCGTCTCCCGTTCGAACCGGCCCTCCTCCGTGGCGCGGTGCGCGAGCTGGTGGGAGCGGACGGCCAGCTCGTCGAGCTCCGAGCGGGGGATCTCCCACTTGTCCGCGATCATCTCCGCCGAGAGCCCCTGCGGGATCAGGTTGTAGCGCTCGAGCAGCTCCGGCGGCCAGGGGCTGCCGACCTCATCGACCCAGTTGAAGCCGACGCCCATCGGGATGTGGCCCATGTGCTCGACGCCGGAGCCGATCGCCACGTCGTGGACGCCGGCGGCGATCAGCGCCGCCGCGAAGTTGACCGCCTGCTGGGCCGACCCGCACTGGCGATCGACGGTCGTGGCCGGCGTCTCGACGGGGAGGCCCGCCTGCAGCCACGCGTTGCGCCCGACGTTGAACATCTGTTCGCCGTACTGCTGGACGCAGCCGGTGATCACGTCCTCGACTTCCTCGGCCGGGATCCCGGCGCGCTCGATCACCTCGGAGTAGCAGCGACCCAGGAGCTCGTTCGGATGCGTGTCCTTGTAGTAACCCTTCTCCTTGTGTCCGCGCCCGATCGGGGTGCGCACCGCCTCTACGATTACGACTTCGCGACCTTCCGACATTGGCTGCTCCTTGATTGCTGGTACCCGTGGGAAAGCGCTCTCACCGCCGCTCCATTGAACGGTCACGTACTGTACCCGTCGGTCGCCGAGCGAAAGGAGACCAGGAACAGCAATGCACGAACGACTTGGAATCGCCGGTTCTGGCGTGATCGCCACCGGGCTTGCCGTTGCGGCGGCGCGCCACGGCGACGTGCTGCTCTGGGCTCGCTCAGACCGATCCGCGGAACGCGCCCGCGGGTCGATCGCCAAGCTCTGCGCCAGGGCGGAACGGCCGATGGACGAGGAGCGCGTTCACATCGTCACGGATCTCGATGACCTGCGCGAGGCCTCGTTCCTGGTCGAGGCGGTCCTCGAGCACCATGACAGCAAGGCCATGGTCCTGGCCGACCTCGGCGAGCTCGCCCGCCACGCCGGTGCCGGTGCCGTGCTGTCCACCACGACATCGTCGCTGTCGATCGCGGAGCTGGCGAAGGCGAGCGGTCATCCGGACCGGTTCGTCGGGCTGCACGTGTTCAACCCCGTCCCCCGGATGGCGCTGGTCGAGCTCGCGTTCCCGGTAGAGGCGAGCGCCGAGACTCGCGATCGGGCGCGAACGCTCTGCGACGAGCTCGGAAAGACTGCCGTCGAGGTACCAGACATACCCGGCTTCGTCGTCAACCGGCTGCTGTTCCCGTATCTGTTCAGCGCCGTCGAGCTGATGACAAAGACGGGAATGGACCCGGCCGACATCGATCGCTGCATGACGCTCGGCGCCGGCCTGCCGATGGGCCCGCTGGCGCTCCTCGACTTCGTCGGGCTCGACGTTTCGGAGGCGATCGGCGAGGCGATCGGCGCCGCCGTCCCCACGCCGCTGTCCGACCTGGTCGCCGCCGGCGCGCTCGGTCGCAAGACCCGAAAAGGCTTCTACACCTACGAATAACTCTTTAGGGGTCGTTGAGGTGTGGGTCCGAAACTTCACATCGCGACGTACCTCATAGCAGCACCTCCTCCCCAGAAGCACGGAGCCGGCCCGTCCCCAGCGGGCCGGCTCTATTTTTGCCTCCGGTCGCGGGCCGCCCGTCTGAATAAATGAAGCCGGCCCGAGTAGGGCCGGCTTCTCTCTCCTCTCAACCACCGGAAACTTGCGATCGGCGATCGAACGCTGTGACGGTAGTTGCGCCGGCGGGAAATGTAACGAATGTCGCGAACGCGTGCGCCAGGTGTCACACGGCGGCCCGGCGCTGCCGGATCCGAACGGCTTCGATCCGGTTCTCCCGCACCGACTCGACCCTGATCGAGTAGCCGTTGGCGGTGACGGTGTCGCCCCGCTTGGGCAGACGGCCGAGCTCCGCGAACACGAACCCGCCGACGGAGTTGTAGGCGTCCGTGTCGACCGGAAGGTCGAGTCCGTAGTCCTCGAGGTCGGTCACGGCCACGTGGCCGCGGACGAACCAGTCCCCGTTGGCCAGCCGCCGAATCGCCCCACCGGCCGGGTCGGTCTCGTCGGAGATCTCGCCGACGACCTCCTCAATAATGTCCTCGAGCGTGACGATCCCGGCGGTGCGGCCGTACTCGTCGATCACGATCGCCAGCTCGGTCCGCTCGCGCTGAAGGTCGGCGAGCAGATCGTCGAGCGGCTTGGTCTCGGGAACGATCGGCGCGTCGCGGACCAGTCGGTCGAAATGGACGTCCATGCCCTCGGCCATCATCAGCTTGACCAGCTGGTTGACGTGGACGATCCCCTTGACCCGGTCCTGGTTCTGCTCCTCGGTCACGACGAGGCGAGAGTGGCCCGTTGAGACGCAGCGGCGCAGCGCGGCCTCGACTGTCTCGGCGACATCGACCGTGACGACGGCCGGGATCGGCGTCATCACCTGGCGCGCCTCCTGTTCGTGCAGATGGAAGACGCCGGTGAGCATGTTCGCCTCGCCGACGTCGAGCTGCCCGCCGGTCTGGGACTGGGCGATGAGACGCTTGAGGTCTTCCGGTGTGCCGCCCTCGGGCTCGGCCTCGGGGTCGGTTCCGAGCATCCGCAGGATCGAGTACGACGAGGCGTTCAGCACGATGATGAACGGGTTGAACAGCATCCGGAAGAACTGGAGCGGGCCGGCGATGCGCCGGGCGACGCCCTCGGCGTGCTGAATGGCGTACAGCTTCGGCACGATCTCGCCGGCGATCGTCTGAGTGACCGTGATCAGCAGGTAGGCCACGATCACGGAGATCACGACGGCCGCCGTGTGGCCGATCGTGGGGCCGAACAGGGGTTCCAGCAGGTGCGCGATCGCGGGTTCGCCGAGCGCGCCGATGGCGATCGAGCACATCGTGACCCCGACCTGGGCGGCAGAGATGTATTCGCCGATGTGGTCGAGTTGGTGGAGCGCGAGGCGAGCGCCCCTCGCCCCATCCTCGGTGAGCGCCTCGAGCCGAGGACGCCGCGAGCGCACGAGCGCGTATTCCGCGATCACGAAGAACGCGTTCAGGAGGACCAGAAGTCCCGTCAGGATGATGAACAGGACCTTCACTTAGGAGCGCGGGCGATCCCGCTCTCCGCCACGTGCGGGCAGTCCCTCTGCCCGGCGGCGCAGCCCTCTATGCGCTCGCTACTACTTCGGGATGGATCGTCGTCGTTCATGAACCGACGCGGCGAACGGTAGCAGCCGGAGATGCGGATCCGACAGGGCTATCCGAGGTCATCAACTCGCTTCGCGAGCTCGAAGTCGGCGTCGGTCAGGCCCCCGGCGGAGTGGTTGGTCACCGACAGCCTGACCTTGTTCCAGCCATGCACGAGGATGTCCGGGTGGTGGTTGGCGGTCTCCGCGATCTCGGCGACGCGGTTGACGAACGAGATCGCGCTCGCGAAGTCCTTGAGGGTCCAGTCGCGGACGATTTCGTCCCCGTCGCGCCTCCAGTCGCTTCCTTGCAGTCTCGATGCGATTTCCTCGTCGCTGAGCAGGTCTGCCATATCGTTCTCCTTCCAAAGTGTCTTGCCGTTCAACATTCCAGCCGTCCCCCGCCATCAAACACCCCTGATGCGAATCGTCAGCCTCGTCCCATCCGCCACCGAGATGCTGTTCGCCCTGGGCGTTGGCCCGGACGTAGTCGCGGTCACGCACGAATGCGACTTCCCCCCGGCCGTCCGAGAGCTGCCGAAGATCACCCGCGACGTCCTCCCGCCCGGTCTGACCGCCGCCCAGATCGATGCCGCAGTCAAGGAGCGGACGCTCGCCGGCCAATCGATCTACGAGCTCGATACCGAGACACTGCACGATCTTCGCCCCGATCTGATCGTGACGCAAGCGTTGTGCTCGGTGTGCGCCGTGTCCTACGACGACGTGCGTGCGGTCGCCGAGGAGATCGAATCGCGCCCTCTCGTGATCGCGCTCGATCCGCACACCGTCGGCGAGGTCCTCGGTGACGCCGGAACGCTGGCGCAGGCCACCGACCACAGGGACGCCGCCGTCGAGCTCGTTCGCGACGCCGCGGCCAGGATCGACCGCATTCGCGTCGCCACCCGGCGCGCCCGGCGGCCGCGGGTGGCCGCGCTCGAGTGGCTTGACCCTCCGTTCGCGGCAGGTCACTGGACTCCCCAGCTGATCGACTATGCGGGCGGCGAGGACGTGCTCGGGTTCGCCGGCGAGCAGTCCGAGGAGCGCTCCTGGGACGAGGTCGCCGCCCCGCACCCGGACGTCGTGATCGTGATGCCGTGCGGCTATCACGCCGAGATCGCCCACCGGGAGGCCGAGATGCACCGCGATCAGCTGAGCGCGCTCGGCGCCGGCGAGGTCGTCGCCGTCGACGCCGCCTCGTACTTCTCGCGTCCTGGCCCGCGAATCGTCGACGGCCTCGAGCTGCTCGCCCACATCCTCCATCCCGAGCTGTTTCCGGAGGCACCGGGCGAGGCGCTCACGGTGGAGCTCTAGGGCCATCGCTGCGCGCCCGGTTCTGTTCGTCCACTCCTCGAGCGGACGGTATGGCGCGGATCGTCAGCTCACGTTGATCGCCGCGGGCCTCGACCGCGACCGCTACCAGCCGATCGTCGTGCTGCCGGATCGCGGGGAGCTGGCGGGCGATCTCGAGGCGGGCGGAGTCGAAGTGCTCGTCCGGCCGCTGAGCGTGCTCCGGCGCTCGCTCGCCTCGCCCGCAGGCCTGGCATCGGTGATCGCCGCGGCCGCGCGCGACGCGGCGAGCCTCTCGTCCCTGATCCGTCGCCGCGGCGTGGTGCTCGTGCACTCCAACACCTCGGTCGTGCTCGGCGGGGCAATCGCGGCGGCACGCGCCCGGGTGCCTCACGTCTGGCACGTGCGCGAGATCTACTCGCGCTTCGGTCGCGCCTGGCCCGCCTACCGCCGGGTGTTGCTCAGCGCCCGCGCCCTGCCGTGCGTCTCGCGCGCCAGCGCGGCGCAGTTCGGCCCGAGCAGCCAGACACGGGTCGTCTATGACGGACTCGCCGTCGAGCGCGTCCGCGCCCCTCGGGCGGCCGCTCGCGAGCTCCTCGGTCTCGACCCGGCGGCGCCCACGATCACCGTGCTCGGCAGGATCTCGGACTGGAAGGGCCAGGACGTGCTCGTGCGCGCCCTCGCGGACCCGATGCTCCGCGAGCGCGGCGCGCTCGGCCTGATCGCGGGCGAGGTCTGGCCGGGCGCCGACGATCGGCTCGCGCGCGTGCTCGCGCTCGCCGACCAGCTGGGGGTGCGGGAGCGGTTGCGCCTGCTCGGGTACCGCGAGGACGTCGAGACGGTCTACGGCGCCAGCGACATCGTCGCCGTGCCCTCGACCGAGCCGGATCCGCTCCCGGGTTCGGCGATCGAGGCGGCGGCCGCCGGTTGTGCCGTTGTCGCCAGCGCCGCCGGCGGGCTCCCGGAGATCATCCGCGACCGCGAGACGGGGCGGCTGATCGCGCCAGGGGACAGCGCGGCGCTGGCGCGCGTCTCCGCCGAGCTGCTCGACGACTCCTGGGAGCGGGAACGGCTGGGGGCCGCGGCGGCGGCCGACGTCCACACGCGGTTCGCGCCGGCGCGGCTGCGGGCGGCGATCGGTGAGCTCTACGGCGAGGTCCTCGGCGGGTAGGGATGGGCGTCGTGGCAGTGGGTGAGGGCGCCACCGGGTCGTCTGAGGGCGCCACCGGGTCGTCTGAGGGCGCCACCGGGTCGTCTGAGCCCGCGCGCCGTGTCCGATCGCCCAAATCTGGCGGCGCCGGCCGAGTCTGGGTGCTCGTGCGGTTCTTTTTTGCGACTTTGTGACCGAAGTGTGTCGAGAGTGTCACGGGGATGGTGCATAGCGCGTCAACACCGGCGCCAGATCCGAGCCCTGTCGTACTGAGCACACTCCTCGTGCACAACTCGACAGGCCTCGCCATCCGGCCCGGGATTGTCGTGCTGTGCACCATCAAAGGGCCGCGATCGCGCCCGCTCCCGTCCCCTTCCCAGCGCCGTTTGCGCGGCCGCCCGCCAATCAGAGGCGATGAGCGCCAAAACGGCGCCCGCGGGCCGAGAGTCGACCGCCATGAAGCCCGGCCCTCGACCATGCGAAGGCCAGACCCAAAATGGCGCGCGAATGCGCGCCCCTAACCTAACCCGTGAAACCGATGCCGTTGGGCGCGAGCCCGTGCCCGCCCGCCACCGAGAGCGCGCCGATCACGCTGAGCACGGCCACCGCAAGGCAACCGAGCAGCACGACCGACTGCATTCGGCGCCGCTCGCCGAACTCGACCACGAGCCAGCCCGTGATCAACCCCGCGATCAGGCCGCCGAGATGGCCGCCGATCGAGATCCCGGTGAAGCTCACTGAGAACAGCAGGTTGAGCACGAGCACGGGCCCCAGCCCGCTCTGCCAGATCGGGATCCCGCGCGCGTAGGCGACCACGATTAACGCGCCGAACACGCCGAAGATCGCGCCGGAGGCGCCGACCGTCGGCACGCCAGGCTCGAACAGGAGCGCCCCGAACGAGCCCGCGAGCAGCGAGGTGAAGTAAATCAGCGCGAAGTTGAACGACCCGATCGCCGGCTCGAGCACGCGGCCGACGAAGTACAGCGAGAGCATGTTGACGGCGATGTGCAGGAGCCCGTCGTGGAGAAACCCATTGGTGACGATTCGCCAGTACTCGTGCTGGTGGACGATCGCCGGGCCGAGCAGCACGCCGTGGTTCCAGATCGTGCCGCCACCGCCGCCGCCCAAGGGCGCGCCCGCCGCCGTCTCGGCGAGAAAGGCGATCACGTTGATCACGATCAGCGCCTGAGTCACGATCGGCGTCGACGGCGCCGACCGGATCGTCTTGACCTTCGTGCGATCGCGGGAGCACTCGGGGCAGCGCATCCCCACCGGCGTGGGGGTCATGCAGTCCGGGCAGATCGGCCGTCCGCACGATGAGCACGAGACGCCGGTCTCGCGTGACGGGTGTCGGTAGCAGACGGCCATGGAAATGACGCTAGCAGCGGTGACCGCGGTATTCCGCAGGGTGGCGGCTCAGTGGCCCGGCAGTATCTTGCGCGCCTCTTCGGCGACGTCGTGAAGCGTGCGCTGCGCCAGCTCGAGCCGGTTAGAGGATTGCTGCTTGCGCGAGCGGTGGCGACGCCGCACCCGGAGCAGGACAAGCGCCGTGCCGGCGCTGGCGCCGACGACGGCGGCTGCCGCCGGCCGCACCCAATTGCGCGGGTCGCGCATCGAGGAGAGCTCCCACGTGTCCAGCTCATCCTGGGCGAGCTCGGTCAGGTTGATGAGCGTCAGCTCGAGCCGCTCGGCGAGATCGGCCGGCGGATCAACGGGAGTCAGCGCCTCGCGCAGCAACGCCTCGAACTCGGGGGCGCCGGTGCTCACCGGCTCTCGACCTCCTGGGCTCCGGCTTTGTCCGCGACGATCCCCTCGAGCTGCCTGATCGCGCGGTGCAACAGAACCTTGGTGGCGCCGTCGGTTCGTCCCAGCGCCCGGGCGATCTCGCGGTTGTCCATTCCCAGCGCGAAGCGCATGATCAGCGCCTCACGGCGATCTTCGGGAAGCTCCTGGACGCCATCGAGGATCGACTTCAGCTCCTCGCGCCCCTCGACGAGCGACTCGGTCGTGTGCGGCGCGGAAATCATGCCCGCGTCCTCGATGGCCGACTCCGGTTTGCGGGAGCGGTCGCGGTAGAAGTTCGCGGCAAGGTTGTGCGCGATCCGGATGAGCCACGGCCGTAGCGGCCGGCCGTTGGACTCCCGCAGCGCCCGGTCGAAATGGCGGTAGGCCTGGAGGAACGTCTGCTCGGTGAGGTCCTCGGCGTCGTGGTGGTTGCCGACTCGGTAGTAGCTGTAGGAGTAGACGTCGCGAAGGTGGGCCCGGTACAGCTCGGTGAAGCGAGCGTCGAGCTCCGCTTTGTTCCTGGGCAGTTCGTCGGCCACGGCATTAGGAGCCTACCCCTGCCTACGCCGCTCGGACAGGGCGGGAGCGCTCGTGGCGCGCCGGCTCGGTCACGGTCGCCGTCCACTGCTCGGGTTCGATCCTGCCCTCGACAAGCGCGGCCAGGTTGTCGAGCGCCGGGGTCTCGAGCTGGACGTCGCGCGCGACGGTGGTGAGCAGCGGTACCGCATCCACCGCCTCGGCGGCCCGGCCCAGCGTCTGCCGGATCTCGGGGCCGGGCACCCCCTGCGCGAGCAGCTCCCCCGCGCGGCGGTCGCGCGAGCTCGAGGACACCACGGTCGCGACCAGGTCGCCGGTGCCGGCGAGGCCGGCGAACGTCTCCGGGCGCCCTCCGCGCAGCCGCGCCAGCGCGTCGAGTTCGGCGAACACTTTGCCGGCGGCCGCGCCGGCCACGTTCGGACCGGCGGGCGACGCCGCGGCGGCGGCCAACGTGGCGACGTTCGTCGCGGCGCCGGCCAGCTCGACACCGGTGACGTCGGCGCTGGTCGAGACGTCGAGGCCCGCGGCGCCGAGCGCGTCCGCGAGCTGGCGCACGAATCCGCGGTCGAGCGACGCCACCACGACCGACGCGCGATGCTCGAGCACCTCGCTCGCGTGAGAGGGGCCGCCCAGCACCGCCACGGCGCGGGCGGCGCAGCGCTCGGCGGCGAATGCCGACGGCAGGCTCCCCAGCGGTGGGACCAGGCCCTTCGACATGACCACGAGCCCGGCGCGCCGCGGGATCCGCTCGGCGTGAGCGGCCATCACCGCCGGCAGCGCGCGAGCGGGGACTGCGAGGCAGACGAGGTCGACGCCGCCGAGCTCGAGCTCGCTCGCGCGCATCACGTTGACCGACTCCGGCAGCCGGACGCCCGGGAGGTAGGCGACGTTCTCGCGCGCGCTCGCCAGCAGCTCGGCCTGTTCGGCCGTGCGGCATCCGATGTCGACCTCGAAGCCCGAGCGGGAGAGGGCGACCGCCAGGCTCGTGCCCCAGGTCCCGGCGCCGACGATCGCGGCGCGCCGGATCGGCGCAAGGCCGCCCAACCACTCCCATTGGAGCATCACGCACGGCCAGATCCGCTCGGTCACGGCCGTCGCCAGCGCCGGCGAGGCGTTCTCGACGTGCGGGAAGCGGAGCGGGCGCCCCGCGCGGATCCGGACCTTGTGCGGTCTAAATCGCCACCCTCGCCGGACCGCCTCGGTCCCGATCACCGCGACCGGGACAACCGGAGCGCCGGTCTCGAGCGCGAGCCGCCCCACGCCGCGCCTGGGCTTTCCCAGCGCGCCGGGCCGGGTTCGCGTGCCCTCCGGGAACATCAGGACGATGTCTCCGCGGTCGAGGATCGCCTCGGCCGTCTTGATCATCTCGGCATCGCCGGCGCCACGGTCGACCGGAAATGCCCCGAGCGCGTTCAGCAGCCATGCCTCCCAGCGCCAGACGAAGATCTCCTTCTTGGCCACGTAGTACATCGGCCTGCGCGCCATCGTCGCGATCACGAACGGATCGAGGAAGCTGCGATGGTTGGAGGCGATGATCACCGGGCCTTCCGCGGGAATGTGCTCGCGCCCGATGCGGCTCATCCGGAAGTAGATGAGGAAGAACGGCTGCAGCACCGCACGGACCAGCCAGTAAACGATCGGGTTGGCTCCATGCTCCCGAGCACGGCGGTGCAGCACTTCGTGATCCATCGCACATAGCGGTACCCGTTCGGGCGCCGCCCGTTACAGTTGCATGTCTTGAGCCCGATCATCGACCGCACGCGGACTCTGAGGGGCGCCGTCGCAGGCGTGGTCGCGGCGACGGTATGGGCGGTCGAACAGCCGCTCGACAAGCTGGTCTTCGGCAGCCACCACGACGACGTCGAGCTGCTCGGAAGAGCCGTGACGCGTGGGGACGCCTGGTATCCGGCCGGGCTCGCGCTGCACATCCAGAACGGCGCCGCCTTCGGTGCGATCTACGCGAACCTCGCGCCGCTGATCCCCCTGCCGCCGGTCACGCGGGGGCCGCTGCTCGCGCTCGCCGAGAACTTCGCCCTGTGGCCGCTGACGACGATGAGCGACCGACTCCATCCGGCCCGCAAGGACCTGCCGCAACTGGCCGGCAACCGCCGTGCCCTGGCCCAGGCCACGTGGCGCCACCTGCTCTTCGGAATCGTCCTCGGCGAGCTGGAGCGTCGGCTGAACGCCGAACCGGAGCCGGCACCGGTCGGGCCAGAGGCGGACTACTCGAGCAACGGCCACGGCTCCCTCGAGCACGCGGCGTCCGCCCACACCTAGCCTCAGCTACGCGTGCGCGTCCTGATCACCGGCGCCTCCGGATTCGCGGGAGGGCACCTGGCGAGAGCGTGCGTTTCTGCCGGCGACGAGGTCGTGGGGCTGTCCCGTAGCGGCTCGCCCGGAGTGGAGTCGGCTACCGGCATGGCCGTCGACCTCCGGGATGCGGACGCCGCGCTCGATGCGGTCCGCTCGGTGCAGCCGGAGGTGATCTACCACCTCGCAGCGCTCAGCCACGTCGGCCGGTCGTGGGAGATGCCATCCGAGACGGTGATCGACAACGTGGCGGGTGCGGTCAACGTACTCGAGGCGATCCGCCACGCCGCGCCGGGGGCGAGGGTGGTCTGGGTGAGCACATGCGAGGTCTACGGCGCGCCGGAGCACCTCCCGGTCGACGAACCTTCGGCGCTGCGCCCGGCGAATCCATACGCCGTGTCCAAGTCCGCCGGCGATCTGCTCGCCGGCGTGTACGCCGACGCGCACGGACTCGACATCGTCCGTGCCCGCCCGTTCAACCACGCAGGCCCCGGCCAGCTCCCGATCTTCATCGCTTCGTCCCTCGCCCGCCAGGCGGCTGAAGCCCGCCTGTCAGGGGCTCGGGTTCTGCGCACCGTCACCGGCAATCCCGACACCCGTCGGGATTTCACCGACGTCCGTGACGTCGTCCGCGCCTACCGCCTGCTGGCCGCGGACGCCGACCCGGGCGTCTACAACGTGAGCTCCGGCCGCTCGATCTCGGCCGCCGAACAGGTCGGCCTCGTTCGCGAGCTGATCGCGCCGATCGAGGTCGAGCACGTGGTCGATCCGGCGCGCGTACGCGCGCACGAGGTCATGGATCTGCGCGGCGCCAACGACCGGATCGCCACCGCCACGGGGTGGCGGCCGGAGATCCCGTTCCGCCAGACGATGATCGACACCATCGACTGGTGGGAGCGCGAGCTCTCGACCGCTGCGCCTCCAGGCGCCGTGCGACACTGACCCCACCACTGCCCGCCTAGCTCAACTGGCAGAGCACTTCACTTGTAATGAAGGGGTTGGGGGTTCGAGTCCCCCGGCGGGCTTGGAGATTTCACAAAGCGTGTCCGTTGGTCCGGTGAGTGATGAGTAAGTCAGGATGGCCGCGCGATGCCTGCACACGATGCGGCCCATCCGAAGCACGCGGCCGACGCGCTTGCCGACCGTTGAGGCGCTGCGATGGTCGTGGCGATCAGGTCGGCGGTTGCACGTCGCCCGCTTCCTGCGACGGCGCGTCGGGCGAGTCGGGGTGATGGGCGCCGGGCTCGCGGATCGCCTCGGCGGCCTGCTTGGCCTTATCAGCAACGGAACCTTGTCCTTGAGCGATGTTTCGCAGCTCCTCTGCGTCTTCCTTTGCGGCCGTTGCTCCGCCTCGCTGTTGGAATACCTGCTTGGCCTTGTCGGCCATCGTTTTCCAGTTCATTGTCGTCTCCTGGTGGGAAGTTGCCGGGTTGCCGTGAGGTTGCCCTCCTGAGGGCCTGGTGATCGCTTGTGCCCGCTACGCCTACCTGCTCTCGGTGACACCCGGGATCATCGGACACTGGCCGCGAATTCGGGATGGTCGGTGTGTAACGTCGATGTGTCCTCGAGTGCGTGTGAGGGCGAATTCCGGAGCTCAGCGAACTGCTCGCTCTCGAGGCCTCCATGTGGTAGCGCCACACCGCATGCGGGGATCAACAAACCGTGGATCGGCAACCACATCGGAAACTGGACTCCGGCCGACGCGGCGCTGGCGAGACACCGTGTGCGAATCGTAAGCGCTGTAACAACCGAACCGCTGGACGGTTACTCCTCGACAACCTCCGCACTCTGAGCGGACTCCTTGACACCCTCGGCCGCTTCGCGAGCGTTCGACTTCGACGCGAAGCTCTCCCCCGAGCTGGCGGTCGTCTGCCCGTTCGACGCCACCAGCTTCCAACGATAATGACCACCGGAGTCCGCGTAGATCACAAACTTCGCCATAACTACTCCTTCCTCCGCGTGTAGACGTCTGTGCGCACCACTCTACTCGGGGCTCGCGGCACGTGCCATAACCGGCGCCTTGGTGCGGCAATCCGACAGGACGCGAGGACCGCGGGCTGGCTCCCGTGGCAACCGGCCACCGGCGAGAACCCCACTTCTCGTTTTACCGAGCCTGAGCCGTTGTGTCACCGTGACGACCGCGACCGATTAGTGTCGGTCGACACGGCCTGCCTCGGCTTCGAGCAGCGCCGCGCGGAGGCCGCCGCTCGACACGTGCATACGAACGCCACGGGGACCCGGCAACCGCGCGCCGTGGCATGTTTTGCTCGCGATTGCGAGCAAATTGATTCCGACGTCAGCCCGCTGATGGTTGCGCGGGGTCAGTACGGGGAGCGATGAGGCGTTCGATGGTGGTGCGCACTTCGTCTTCGTCGAGCGCCTGCGCGGTGAATCGTGACGGGTCGCCTGGGTCACGCAGAAACGCATGGAGCGTCTGTTCGCCGCCGGCAAGGATCAGATCGGTGCTGTCCAGAGGTTCTTCCTCCGGCCAATGCGTCACGGTCACCAGTGCGGTCTGCGGGCTGGCAGCCAGCACCGCGTCCAGGTCGGCGTCCTTCGGTCCACGCCCGCCGTGGGGGAGGCGCTCGCAGAGCCGTCTGAGGGCTTCCCGGGTCTTGCGCAACGAGTAGAAGTGGATTCCGAGCGCGTCGATCTGGACCTCGAGCGTGATTTGCTCCGGCTGTGGCATCAGGATGAAGCGCCACGGGGTGTCGGGCTCGGTACCGGTGACGCGGGCGTCCACCAGGATGCGCGCTCGTTGCTGGAACGCGAGCGCGATGCCGAGGTCGCCGCGGACCTCGATCTCAACGGCGCCTGGCTCGGTGGTGATCAGGTCGCGTGCGGCGAGCGAACGTACGGCCTCTGCCATCGGCTCAGGGCCCGGTTCCTGCTCGAGCCAGTCGACCATTCCACCGACCGCGGCGATCTCCGCGGGCGTATAGGCGCCAAGCGGCACCGGGCCCGTCGCGACGAGGTTCACGACCGCCGTGATCAGATCGGACGATCCGTCGGCTTGACCGGGGCTCGCGTTCATGCGGACGCCTCCTGGGATGCAGCCAGCCGTACCGCGTAGATCAGCGTACGATCGCCGACTTGGATAGTTGACTGGTTGGTTTTGCCCGGTTCTGGCACCGACCAGGCCGGTCGCTGGACTTGGTTGCGCAGCAGCTCGGCGGACTTGTCCGAGCAACTCGGTGTGCTCCACACGCTCGCTCCACCGAATAAGCCGCGACCCTGTGCGACGCCTGTGAACGTGAGCTCCGCCAGATCGTTCGCCCGGTCTGGCGGGGGAAACCGGTAAGCCATATCGGACACCGACGTGACGTCGTCGCTTTCCTCGATCTCCGAGATCACGCCGGTCACCTCCTCGCTGACCTTCTCGGGGATCGGCACGCGAACGCCGAGGTCGGGCGATAGATACATCGGGCGCCTCTCCGTCGCCCCGGAGCGTCCCCACGGACCAACGTTGCTGCGCGTGATGCGGTAGACCACGTAGTCGCCCAGATGTTTGAGGTCGGTCAAGCTCGGGAGCTTGATCTTGCCCGCGGTCATCGTCGCCGGGGTCTTTTCGAGCTGGAGCCAGGTGCCGTGAGCCGTTCTGCCGTGCAGCTTTTCGCGGACCAGCGGCCCCCGCATGCCGTAGTCCGGGTACGTACGCTTGTCGATCTCGGGGTGATGGCTTGACATCCGCTGATGGCTCTTGTCGGGAAAAACCCAGCGCTCGTACAACTCCGGTTGGTCAACAAGCACGTGCGCGCCGTGCAGCAGATCGCGCAGCTGTGTGACGTCGAGGCCATGTCGCTCGAGATCCGCGACGATCGCGGCCTCGTACGGGGTGAGGTGAGCTGCCGCTTGGAGAATGCCGCGGCGAAACCGGGTTGACCTGCTCGATAGCTCCAGCATCAGGCCCACCCTTTCCCTGACCCGGGCGGTCTCTGCCGGACTCAGATCAACGGAACCGATTGTCTCATCGCCCTCCATCAGTGACAGTGAGCTCGTGCACGTCCGCGAGCATGGGACATCATCACGCGCCCTCTCATCCGGCTCCCGCCAGGGCGCTCGCCGACGGCTCCTGGGGTTTGATTGAGATCCCAGCCTGTTGGGCGAGTCCCGACAGACTCGTGACGTCGCCGTTCGCCGAGTTGATCGTCGGCTCGTCGATGTGACCGCTCTTGGCGCTGTCGCCGATCGACTTGAGCTTGTCGCCGAGCGCGGTCACAGGAGCTATTAGCTTCTGCAGCTTCGGACTCGCTTGAGCGTCCTGAATTGCGAGCTTTACTTCGTGATAAGCGAACAACCCGGCAAGCCCGGCTTTCACAAGCGCCAACTTGTGCTTGAGTATCCCTCCGGAAAACGTGCCGTCCTTGAGCGGTTTGTAGATCCACCGGTGGAACGCCCCGAACGCGAGGCCGGCGTGGAGCGCGAACTTCACGGTCGGGAGGCGCCCGACATTCGGCGTGGTCGAAGTGGACGTCGAGCTGGCGGAGCCCGAGTTCGCCGCGGTGGAACCACTGGAGTTGCTGCTCCCGCAGCCGGCGACAACCAGCCCGAGAACCACTAAACCGGTCATCAGCACAGTACGACCCGTACGACGCATACCGATCTCCTTTCGGGCGGTTGCTCGCAGCTTATTCCTCATCCGGTTAGTGTCAACCCACACGTACGCACTAACGGAGTCGTAATCTGGTTATCACGTCGGGAGGCCGACATCGGCAGAACGCGGTCACCGTGCGTCGGGTCGGGCCCTGAGCGCAAGCGCACAGGCATTCGGCGACCGCAAGAACGTGCCACGAGCGCAGTGGGTGTAGGTGTGAAGTCGGTTCGTCCCTAGAGTCTCGCTTCGTCTCGTGCAAGGACTGTCAAGTCCGTTCGGAAGTTGACCTTGTGCGGTCGTGGGCGCCGCACCGCTCGGCGCTCTGGACTCCCCGTTCAGGGTCGTGGTGTGGAGCTGGGAGGGCAAACGACGATGACCTCCGCACCTTAGGCGGGGCGCGGCAGCGCGGCTGGCCTTAGCGACATCTGGCAGCGCAGCTCGCGGCGTTCGGCGCTCCCGACGCGAGCACGATGCCAGCGCCGTCCCGCTTGGGCGATCAGAGCGACCGACAGGGTTTTCACAGCTTTTCCCCAAGGTCGGCGATCCAACATGCGACCCATGGCCCACCGCCAACCTGAAAGGAGGCTCAGCTCGGTCGTCAGCGTCGCACGAGAACCGTGCGGCCGGGCACCGATCACGACCAACCACACCGACACGCTTGTCCAACGGCAACAACCACTACTCCCCCAGCGAGCTACGACTCGCACGTTTCGAACAGGAAGGTACGCAACCGTGACTTACGGCCAGTGGAACACCGATCAGAATGACTCGCGCGACGAGCAGCAGGACGGAATGGGCTACGGAGCGCAGCCCGAGCAGGCTGACCTTGGTGCCCAGCGCCAGGACGTTGCCGGCGATGGGATGCAAGCCGACGACGGTGGCTTCGGCGAGGAGCGGCGCCAGGACGTCACCGGCTCCGGGGCGCAGGCGAGCCAGGATCCCTACGGTACCGAGCAGCCGGAGAACCGCGCCGACTACGGAGAGCAGGCCGCCCCTGCCGGCTACGGTGACGAGCCGCGGACGGGCGACGCGGCGAGCCAGTGGCGGTAGCCGATCGTCAGCAATAACCCGGCCACCGGCCCCCACCCCCCTCGTGTGACAGGCGGGTCGGGCTGCAGTCCGCAGGCGCTCCGGCAGGCCCGGAGCGCCGCGGACTGACTCGGGCCCGAGGCCTCGCACACGTCCGCGCCGACCCGGCCGTGCAACCAATCAGCAACTCAGCGCCCATCTCACGACACCTCAGTCCCAAAAACTCTTTGGAGGTAAGCAAGCATGAAACGACTCACCCCCCTACTGGCCCTTGTCTGCTGCGTCGGGGCTCTGGCGGTTACCGGCTGTGGGAGCACCAGCTCGTCGTCGTCCGTGCCGACCGCGGGCACACTGGCTTCGAGCGCATCGCCCGTCGGGACCAGCTCAACAACGAAGTCTTTCGCGACGACCAAGTTCGCGATCCATGCCGGGCTCGCGTTCGGTGCGTTTCACCACTGGATCTACAAGCCGATCAAGGCTGGCGTCCTACGTCACCCGACGGCGCACAAGCTCGCGTTGGTGAAGGCAGGACTGGCCTCGCTGTTCGTGTACCACGAGCTCAAGGTCGCCGCCGACGACGCGAAGAGCAGCAAGCTCTTGAGCCCGCTGGTCGCTCCGCTGACCGCTGCTGGGGACAAGCTGAGCTCGTTGAAGACTTCGATCACGCACGGTTCCGTGAACGAGGCCGACATCGAGGGCGTCAACTCGCAGTTGGGACAGATCGGGAGCACCGCGTCGACCAGCGGTCAATCGATCAAGGAGGCCATTCCGAGCCTCGCGCAGCTGACCGCCGGGTCCAGCTGATCTCCCACGGTCGGCAGGCGCGCCGAGCCCCTCGGAGCGCTTGCCGGCTGCTCACCTAGAGTCAGAGAGCATGCCGTCGCAACGGGGGCCCGAGTCGGCTCGTTCACCATGGCGCCGTTTCCGTCGGTGGTCGATGATCACGATCGGTGTCGGCGCCGGCGTGGTCGTGCTGGCGGTGGTGGCGTTGCTCGTGTTCGTCGACTCGACCCATCCGCCGCGTCCCGGAGGGTTCTACACGCCGCCGTCGCCGCTGCCGGGCGGGCCCCCGGGGACGATCGTGCGCACCGAACCCGTGGCCGACGCACCCGACGGATCGGGGGAATGGAAGATCCTGTACGTATCGACGAGCTTTACCGGTGCTCGTACCGCGGTGAGCGGGTTGCTGTTCGTGCCCGACGGGCCGGCTCCGGCCGGCGGACGGCGGATTGTGGCATCGACGCACGGCACGATCGGCGTGGCGTCGTACTGCGCCGGCTCGAACCTCGGGCGACGGTACTGGCCGGGGATCGACGGGCTGCGCGAGTTCCTGGCTGCGGGATATGTGGTGGTTGCGCCCGACTATCAGGGGCTCGGGACGGCGGGCCCTCACCCGTACCTGGTCGGCAATCCGGAGGCATGGGCGACGCTCGACGCGGTACGCGCAGCCCGCCGCTTTCCGCCGGCCCAGGCGGGTGATGAGTTCGCGGTGTTCGGCGCCTCCCAGGGAGGGCAGGCGGCGCTGTTCACAGGTCAGGACGCGGCGTCGTACGCACCCGACATGAAGCTCGTCGGCGTTGCGGCGGCGGCACCCGCCAGTGACCTCGAGCGGCTGTTTGCGAGCAACCCGAACAGCCCCGTGACGCGCGTGCTGTCGGCATACACGCTGGACATGTGGAGCCGGGTCTACCCCCAGTTACGGCTCGACCAGGTCGCCACCCCCGTAGCCCGCCCAATCATCAAGCGGATCGCGAGCGTCTGCATCGCGGTCGATGAGAAGGCAACGATCGCCGCCGGATTGCTGACGCAATTGTTGCGCATCAGCTACCTGCGCAAGAACCCGTGGGAGATCCAGCCGTGGAAGGGCCTGATCGCGAGCAACAGCCCCGGGCACGCGAGGATCGCCGCCCCGATTCTGATCACCCAGGGCGATGACGACAAGCTCGTCACGCCGGGGATCACCAGAGCGTTTGTCGAGGAACTCTGCCGCCAGGGCGAGCAGGTCAGCTACCGAACGTATCCGGGAGTCGATCACATCCACGCCGGGCCCGAAACCGCGCCGGACGTCGCGGCGTGGATTGCCGCTCGGTTCCTTCACAGACCCGCACCCAGCACCTGCCAATAAGACGGGGGTCTAACTTGGGCGATCATCGGTGGCGGCCGCGCGAGCGACTGACGCGCTGGCGCCAGCCCCCATCGCCTCGAATCGCTCCGCGACGTCTTCGGCGATCTCGACTCGGGTACCACCTCGTGTCAGCAGCGCCAAGTCCAGATCAAGGCGCGCTGCCGTGTAGCACTCCCCGTGCTCGGTCAGCGCGGCGACGGCCGCACGGGCGCGCGCCCGCGCAGCCTCCGGGTCACTCAGGGCGAGCCGGGCGGCGGCCGCCCAGTCGGCGATCCAGCCGAGCGCCGGGGCGCACGCAACCTGCGCGAGCCGCTGCGCCTCACCGGCGCTGTGATCAAACTCATCCTCGCTGCCGCTCAGGGCGATGACGGGCAGCTGGGCGCGGAGGTAGAGCACTGACGCCGTCGAGTCGTGCCCGTCCGGCTGAATACGCTGCAGTTGTGCCCCGGTTGCCTCGAGCCCGATCACGGGCCGAAGCAGCTCAGCAATGAAGTAGTCGTAGATCGACCGCCCGTCAGGCGGACGGACCCGGTTCATGAGCTCTAACGCGGCGTCGGACGCGTCGGGCTGGAGCGCCTCGTGCAGCCACAGAACCCGTCCGGCGACCCCGACGATCGCGCCGAAGCACGTCTGCCCATCGCCGGCATCTTCAAGTGCGCTTTCCAGTACCCGATCCGTTGCCTGGCCAAGTTCAGCGAAACGGCCCGTCGGGGCCAGGCAGAAGGTCTGCGCCAGCGCGCTGTGAAGCGCCCGATGCGGGCTCAGCCGCGAAGCCTCCAGCATCGCCTCCCGGGCGACCTCCGCAGCGCGGTCGAACCGACCCGCCCAGGCGAAGCAGATCGCGGCGGTCACCTTGCTCTCGTGCGCCTCGACCCGGTCCGATGATCCGGCGCTGGCGCGGATCAAACGTTCGCCCATAGTGCCGGCCTCGCAGAACCCCTCCTCGGAGACGAGCCAAGTCATTCCCTCGAGCGCAGCCGCGAGCAGCTCGGGAGAGTCGATCGACTCGCCGATTGCGATGGCGCGCTTGGCGTCCCGCTTGGCGGCGCCGAGATCTCCGCGACCGGTCCACCGACGGAGCCCCCAGGCCCGTCCCAGGAGCAACGCCCCACCTTCGAACGTGGCCGAGCGGTCCCCCTCCGCGTCAAGCCCTTCGTCGACGAGCTTTACCGCTTGCGCCTGCCAGCTCTCACCCGCAAATGCTCCGCGATAGCGAACGCACAACAGAATCGCGCGCCCGCGCAACTTCGACAGCGTGTCACGGTCATCGAGCGCGCGAGCAATATCGATCGCGGCCATGTAGGCGGACAGCGCTTCGGCGCCGTGCAGCGCCGCGTGCTGCGTCCGGGCCCGAAGCTCGAGCGCCTCGAGTCGCTCACGATCGGTAACGGCCAGCGTCTCGGCTCGTTCGGCAAACCTGAGCGCCTGGCGGAGGGACATGCGTTGTCGCGCGCCGTGCCCGGCCTCGATCAGCGCCCGCACCGCCTTCGCGCGGAGTTCGTCGTGCTCCGGCGAGCCCTCCGGCCATGCCAGCGCGGCATCGCCGGGCGCCGACGCGGCCTCGAAATGATGCGCGAGCAGATCGACGAACTCCTCGCGACGGTCGCCCTCGAGCCGTTCCAACCAGCGACCGGCGGCGGCGTGTGACCGGCAGCGTCGCCCTCGGGGAATCGATCGGTACGCCACCTCGCGGACCAGACCGTGGCGGAACGAGAGCTCCGTTTCGCCCGGCAGCGACGATCGTGGCCGGGTGACGACCAGCCCCCGGCTTTCCAGCGCCCCAAGCGCGTCGCTGAGGTCGGGCCGGGGATCGATCGACTCCAGAGTCGTCGGCCAGAACACCCGTCCCACGACGGCCGCGTCCTGAAGCACCTGCTTCTCCCGGGTCGACAGAGCGTCCACGCGCGCAGCGAGCAGAGCGCGCACCGTGTTGGGAATCGTTACGCGTTCGCCGTTCGCCGCGGAGACCTGTCTCGCCAGCTCCTCGGCGAACAGCGGGTTTCCCTCAGCGGTGGCGACGACCTGCTCCGCGAGGTCGGAACGAGCGTCGGGGAGGAGCGCCGCGACGAGCGAGCGCGACTGTCTCTCGGTCAGCGGCTCGAGCCCGATCTGCGAGATCCCGGGGCCGGTCGTCCACCCGACATGCTCCTCGCCCAACTCGGGCCGGGCGCTCACGACCAGCAGCAGCGGCCCCGCGGACCGAGCGAGCATCAGCTGCACCATCTGCAGGAGCGGTTCCTCCGCCCAGTGCGCATCCTCGATTACAACGAGCACGGGCCCAGCCGCGGTCAGACCAGTCAGGAACGCCGGCCACGCAAGCGCAACCTCATCCGCGACGGAACCGGGCGAGACCCGCCCCAGCGGATTGTCCGGGAGCGTGATCCCAGACGCGATGGCCAGCGCGGCGATCACGCGGTCGGCGTCCGCAGGACCAACGACTTCGGTCACTCGATCCCGCAGCTTCGAGACCGCAGTCGCGGCCGGGTCGCCCAGCTCGATCCCAGTGGCCGCCCAGAGGACCTCGCGCAACGCCCAGTACGTGATTCCCTCGCCATACGAGAGACAGCGACCGCGGTACACGGCGGGAGCGGACGACAGCACGATGCGAGCGACGAACTCGTCGATCAGCCGAGTCTTTCCCACGCCGGCTTGACCGAGGAGGACGGCCAGCCGCGGCCGCTGCTCCTCCACGACGCTCTCGTACATGCTTTCCAGGGAGGCGAGCTCGTGGACCCGACCGACTAAGGCCGTCTCAGCCGCCTGCTCCCGACCAGGGCCGACTTGCTGCCCCAGCGCTCTCACCAACCACGTCGGGTCGCCGTCGCGCGCCTCGTAGTCACCGACGGCCGGCGTCGCCTCCACGGTGGAAGCGTCGACCGCCACGGCACCGTCGGGCGCGTGCCGCGCGATCCGGACGGCCTCGCGGACCGGCCGGCCGATCGCGGTCGCCACGCCCGGCTCGGTCACGGTGACCAGCACCTCGCCGGTGGCGACTCCGGCCCGCGCAACAAGCCCGGCATCACGCAGGCTGATGGCCGCTCGCACAGCACGCTCGGCGTCGTCTTCGTGCGACACCGATGCGCCGAACAACGCGACGACGTCACCCTCGGCCGACGTTTCGATCGTCGCCCCAAACCGTTCCAGCTCTCCGTACAAGCGCTCATGCGCCCGGGCCGTCGCCGCGCGGAGATCCTCGGGATCGCTGTCGCCGACAACGCCGCCGAGCTCTGCCGCCAGGACGGTGATGACCTTCCGCTCCTCGCGCTCCGGCCGCCGCGGCGCCTCCGCGTGCTCGTGCACCGGCGCCTCGGTCGCAGGCGCCTCGGCTGAGGGCGCCGCCGCTGCGGGCAGATCCGCCGCCTCGCCTCCCGTGAGAAGCTTCTCGTGCATCGCTCGGATCGCCGCGCCGGGCGTGATCCCCAACTCGTCTCGGAGCCTCACCCGCAGCTGTTCGTAGACCTGCAGCGCCGCCGCGATCTCCCCGCGAGCCGCCAGCACCTCCATCAGAAGCTGATAGCCGCGCTCTCGTAGCGGCTCGGCGCTGATCAGCTCGCGGGCCGCCGCCTCCGCGGCTCCAAGCTGGCCACCGGCGAGGACAAGTCCGGCCCTGGCGACGCATTCGAGCCCGCGAAGCCGAAGCTCCTCCGCGTGGCGGCGGCGGTCGAGCACCCACTCGCCGGCGTGTCCAGGCAGGAACTCCCCGGCGAGCACCTCGGACGCGGCTCGAGCTCGATCGAGCGCCAGCCTCGCATCGCCGGCACCGATCGAGTTCTCCGCCTGGTGGATCGCCGCCTCCGCCAACTCCACGTCGATCGTCGCATCAGCGGGCAGCACGAGCACGACCTCCCGCCTGCCCTCCAGCGTGCCCGGCCCCAGCACGCGCCGCAGCTTCGAGAGCAACGCGCCGAGCACGTCTTCCGGACTCGCGGGTGGCCCTGAGGGCCACAACATGTCGATCAGCTCATCGCGGCTCACCGCTCGGTTTCGATTACACGCGAGGTAGGCGAGCACGAGGCGGCCTTGGCGGCCCGGCAATGCAGTCGTGAGGTTGCGCCCGTGCAGGCGTACCTCGAGACGCCCGCACAGCGTGATCGCTGGTTGGTCGACCGAGGGCACGCGCGCAACGGTACGCCCGCGGCGACAGGCGGGCAAGCGCTGACCGCATGAGCCCTACCCGTTACTGGACTAGCGTCTTGAGCTGCTGCAACGAGTCATCCAGCTCCTTTTGAGCGACACGGGAAACCGCCAAGCCGGCCACGCGGCCGAACGGGCCACCGGGTAGCTCGTACTCGCTGATGTAGGAGAAGGTCGTCTCGCGCCCCTCGTCATCGGATTCGAATCGATAGACCACGCGGGCGTCCGAGCCGAACAGTCCTCGCCCTTGCCACACGACGCGCTTGCACGGCTCGTTCTCGACGACCGTCCAGCTCACCCGGAACGTGCGGCCGGCGATTCTGAGCACCTGGGTCAGCTCCGAGCCCCGCTCCAGCGGGCGATCAGGCGCATCCTGGAGGCTGTCGTGAATCGTCACCCACTCGGTCAGACGGGAGGGATCCACCACGACGCTGTAGACCTTCTCCACCGGCGCGTCGATCGTGATCTCAGCGGCGTCGCGGCAGGGGAACTCCCTCTCCCTGCTCTGTTGCGTTCCGATGACGTCCGCGACCTGCGCCGTGTCGAACCGAGCCTGGTCGCTGAAGCCGGCGTGAGTGCTAGCGGTGTTCCCCATTTGTCGATCTCCCTGCGTCGTGAAAGAAGTTGCGTTCGCGCTGTGGGTCGCATGGTCGATCGCGGACCCTGTGGTAAGGCTGTGGAAACCCTGTCGCCGGATCCTTCCCCCGTCAGCGAGCGTCGACGACCGCGCCCCGGGCGCGAGCAGGCGGCGCGGTTCGCCAGGCCGGCTCTCAGCGCCTCGCGATGTGGAACGCTTACCCGATGCGCGTCGCGGCGCTACGACTGAGGCTCTTGGCGGCCTTGGTGGATGCTGCGGTCGGCATCGGCGCCATGGCCGCCGTCGTTGGCCTGGGGTTTGCTGCGGCCGCCGCTTACGCACGTTTTCGCGGTGACGGGGACGCACGGGAAGGCGACGAGGAGGACGAACCGTCCGATATCCACCGCACGACCCGGGAGTTTCCTCAGTCCCCGCAGCTGCGCGCCGCGCTGTGGGGCGCGTCAGCGGGTCTCGCTGTGGCGGGCCGCAATCGGCGCGGCCTGGGCTTTCGGGTGGTTGGTCTTCGTCGCGTCGAGGCGCAAACCGGCGGGAACGTCAGTGTTCGCAGCGCTCTCATCGGGGTGTTGTTCGACCAGACGTGCCAGGCGGCAACGATACGGCTCTTCGGCTCGCTCGCACAGCGCCAGCGAGACCACATAAGTGCGCTGGCGCCACAGATGGAGGCGGTCACCCGCAAATACCCCGGTGATCCACAAGCGCGCCAGCGAGCCGTGATGAAGTTCTATGAGGTCAACGATGTCAATCCGCTTGGCGGGTGCGGATGGTCGCTTGCCGGTCCGTTCGTTACGCAGTTGGTCCTTGCTTTGGCGTCACCCGGAGGGCGAACGGTTCGCGACCGCATTACCGGCACCGGCGTGATCGTTGATCGGTGAAGTCCACCTCGAACCCTTCCGCTTCGATACTCGGGAGAGCTGGTCGGTCCGTCCCGAACGACGCGCCACATGCGGATCGCGTGGCTCAGTCGCCAGGGCTCACCGCGTGGAACTCAATTAGATAGACGAGCGTGTCCTCGTCGATCGGCCCGGCGTGCGCGGCGCGCCGGCGCAGCGTCTCGCGGTCGGGCTCGCCGGCTCGTCGGACCTCCTCCGCGGTGACCGCCGCGAAGGGGACAAGCTCGATCGCGTCGACCTCGATCTCACCGGGGCCGACCCGGTAGCGGCCGCCCTCCTTGACCCGTGGCCGCTTCCACAGTCGGACCGAGACCGTGATGTCTCCGGCCAGGACGTCGTTGCGCAACTCGCGGCTGAACTCCACATCCTGGACGCTAGCGATCAGCACGCCCACCGCTTACGTGGGCAGAGCTGCTCGATCTCATCTCGGCGTCCGGCAAGGAACGGCTTGGGGGCTACGGCTCTTCGACCGTTTGCCCCGCACCGAGAACGGCGCTCGTGAATGCGTCGGCGCCTTCTTGGAGCTCATCGATCGCCGCGGTCAGCAGCTCATCTGTGACGCGGGTTCCCGTTCCTCGTTCGGCGGCGATCAGCGCGGCTCGACGCAGCACTTCACGGATAAATGCCGGGGTGGCCCCGTTGGTCGCGGTGATGAATGTTGCTCGGTCGCTGACGTGAAGCTCGAGTCCTTCGCCGTAGAGGTCCAGGAGCCGGCTTCGTCCGTCCCCGTCCGGCAATGGCATGTTGACCGCGAGGTCGATCCGGCCGGGGCGTGAGGCGAGCGCTGGCTCGATCACATCGGGCCGATTGGTGGTCAGCACGAACACGATGTCGATGTCCTCGTTGAGTCCGTCCATCTGGTTCAACAGTTCGAACAGCACCGACGTCGGATGGCCGTGCATCCGGTCCTCCGCGACCAAGTCCACATCCTCGAGCACGAGCATCGCGGGCGCTAGCTCGCGCGCCATGTCGCACGCCGGACTGATCGCCCCGAGAGCGTTGCCAGTCAGAAGCAACACCGTCCGGTCAGGCATCAGCGTGGAGAGGTACATCACCGTCAGCGTCTTGCCCGTTCCCGGTGGGCCGTGCAACAGCAACCCGCGCTTGAGATGCCGACCAGCAGCTCGCAGCGCGTCGGCGTGATCGGCGAACGTCTTGGTTTGCCGCTCGATCCGCTCGAGCACGCCGGTCGGAAACACGATCTGTTCGCGGGTAATGCTCGGCAGGCGATGCACGTTGATCCCTAGGCCACCGAACTGAGACGCCTCGAGCACGAGGATTCGACCGCGATACACGTTGTGCTCCGCCATCAACCGTTCGATCTCCACGAGCAGGCGCTCGGCGGTCTCGCGCTCAATCGCCATAACCTCAAGACCCAGTTCCGCGTGGTGCGGCCCGTGGTCCTCGCGACGGAGCATTAACAGCATTCGCTGATCGCCTTCGGTGATCAGCCAGAGCCCCGTCGCCACGCACATGATCCGGCGCTCGCCGACATCGACTGGTTCGTACTCGACCGGCCCCGGCTCCTCTCCCTCCGAACCCCACGGACCGTGGCGAGATCCCTTCGCCAGCTCCGCGAGTCCCATGCGATAGCCACGCATCATCGGCAAACCGATCAGCTCCGCATCGCGACCCGGCCCAGCCAAGAAGGCGTCGATCGCGACCTGAAAGTTCACCCGCTGATATCCCTCAAGCGCTCGCGACACCACGGGCAGCCCTTTCAACTCTCGACCGAAGTGCGCACGGAGACGATCGCCCAGCGGATCGTCGGACTCAGCGACGACGAAACTCTGCGCCCACTCGAAGAGTTCGACCAGCGCCCGCGCCAGCTGCTGTGGACCGACTTCAGCCATCAAGCGCACGCTACAGCAGCTCACACTCCCGCCTCCGTGACACATGCCCGGAGTTGGACGAGCGCGGGTGCGGGCCAGGTGGCCTGGCTACGACGCGTGGCACGTGCGTCTTCAGCCGGTCCGATTGACCAGAGTCATCGCGGCCCAATACGAACGTGGTCTTGGAGCCTGGCCACACGGGACGTAGGCTCGAGGTATGCACGTGGCACTCCCCCGAGCGGAAGACCGAGACAGATGAGCTCTTCGGCGGGGCGGCAGGGCTCGAACAAACGATTGACCCTGGTCGCGACGATCCTCGGTTCCAGCATTGCAATCCTCGACAGCAGCGTCGTCAGCGTCGCGCTTCCGTCGATCCAGCGAAGTCTTGGCGGCGGCCTGGCCGGTCAGCAGTGGGTCAGCAATGCGTACCTCCTGACGCTCGGTTCGCTGATCCTGCTCGGCGGATCCCTCGGCGACATCTTCGGAGAGCGACGGGTGTTTGCGCTCGGCGTGGGTGGTTTCGGTATTGCCTCTCTGCTGTGCGCGCTCGCGCCGACGATCGGGCTGCTGATCGCGTTCCGCGCGCTGCAGGGCATAGCCGGCGCGCTGCTCACGCCGAGCTCGCTGGCGGTGATCGTCAGCACGTTTCCCGCGCGCGAGCGCGGCCCGGCGATCGGAACCTGGACGGCGTGGGGCACGATCGCTGGGGCGCTCGGGCCGCTCGTCGCCGGGGCGATTCTGGGCGTCGCCTCGTGGCGGTGGATCTTCGTCATCAACTTGCCGCTGGTCGCCGCGTGCCTGTGGCTCATCATGCGAGCCGTTCCTGCCACCAATCCGAGCGCGACGCACCGGCACGTTGACGTCATCGGTGCCCTGCTGTGTGTGCTCGGGCTGGGCGGGACGGTGTTCGCCCTGATCGAGCAGCCGCGCCTGGGCTGGTCAAACCCCGCGGTGGCCGCCTCGCTCATCGGCGGCGTGATCTTGTTTGCGGCGTTCCTGCTCTACGAGTCACGCACGCGTGACCCGATGCTGAAGCTCGACCTGTTCAAGAGCCGGAATTTCGCGGTCGGCAACGTCGAGACGCTCGCGCTGTACGGGGGACTGTCGGCACTGTTCTTCTTCCTCGTCCTCTACCTGCAGCAGGTCGCGGGCTACTCGCCGCTGAAGTCCGGGCTGGCGTTGCTGCCCGAGAGCGTCGTCATGTTCGCGCTCTCCTCGCGCTTCGGGGCGCTCGCCGATCGCCTCGGCCCCCGCTTGTTCATGGGCGGCGGCCCGCTGATCGCGGGCGGGGGAATGCTGATGCTGCTCACATTCGGGGTGCACGTCAACTACCTGACCGAGGTGCTCCCCGGGATCCTCCTGTTCTCGCTGGGCCTCTCGATCACGGTGGCGCCGCTGACCGCCGCGATCCTCGCGGGGATCGACCAGACCGAGGCCGGGATTGGCTCGGCCGTCAACAACGCGGTCGCACGCGTGGCGGGCCTGATCGCAACGGTCGCGATCGGCGCAATCGTGGCCGCGCAGTTCAGCTCATCGCTCCAACACGATCTCGCCGGCCAACCGCTCACCCCGAGCGGTCGAGCAGCCGTCGCAGAAGCCAAGCAGCTGACTCTCGGCAGGCCGTCCGTTGCCGGCGTTCCACCGCGCGAGGCGCTGGCGATCACGGTCGCTTCTGGCCAATCCTCGCTCGAGGCCTTCCGGGTCGGCGTCGGCGTGGCCAGCGCATTCGTCGTGCTCGGCGGCCTGATCGGTGCCGCGGGCATCCGAAACCCGCGGCGACTGGTCCGAGCACAACAATGCTCGGGCGGGCAGCTCGCCGGAGCGCCGCTGGATGCCGCCGGACTCCACTCCTCCGCGGCGTGAGCGATCTGATGCTTCGACCGAGGGTGTCCCGGAGTTCATCTCGCCTACTTCAGTAGCGATGTGATCTTGGCCTTCGCCACCTGCACGCTCATTGATCACCCATCTTGTCGAGTTCGAGGTCCGATCTACACCCCAAGACAAGACAGCGGGCCCGGCCGTTACACCTCCGCACCTCCATCCTAGGCGCCACGGAAGAACCGCGTCACCGGCGCTATGTCCTCGAACCCGAGCCGTAGGTAGATCCGCCTGCCGGCGTCGCTCGCGTCGAGGCACGCCCGGTGGGCGCCTGTCTCTCGCGCGGCCTGCAGCGCCGCGGCGGTCATCGCTTGGCCGATCCCGCGACGGCGCCAACGCGGGTCGGTGTTGACGAACATCACAGTCGCGAAGGTGCCGAAAGTGCCCGAGCCGGACGTTGCGCGCACCGAGCCGTCGCGCGGCTTGCCCTCGATCCCCGGATCCGCCCTCATCGCGGCTGCCACCGCGTCGCTGAGTGGCACGCCGTCGCGGGGGTCGCCAGCCAGACGGCGCACGGGCCGCAGCGAGAGATCGCCCGGTAGCGCAACCAGGGGCACGCCCTCCAGGTCCCGGCACAGCATCGCGTCGGCCGTCGTGATCCTCCACGAATCGTGCGCGGCGATCAGCGTGACGCAGCGACGTGCCGCGGGAAACGCCGTGATCATCCCCGCCTGAACCCCCGGCAGGAGAGCCGCGAGCACGTCATACGCGCGGTCGTCGCTGACCACCAGCCGGGCCACCGGATCATCAGCGCAGGAGAGCACACCCTGCACGCCGGGCTCGTCGACCTCGGGCCGTCCGGATCGCCGGACGGCGTCGCACCTGGCCCGGAAAGCCGCGACGTAGACGTCAATCGAGGCGTCCTGCACTGGAACCCACGATATGGGATCACCCTCGAGCGAGCCGCCGCGGGCAGCTGGGGACCGAGTGGTAGGTTCATGTGGTCATGCAGGTCCGTGATCTACCTGGATCGCGAGTGCCCGCGATCGTCAACGGTGCGGGCTACGCGCTTGACCCAATCGGGTACATCAGGTGGTTCTCAGACCGCTACGGACCGGTCACCGCTCCCCGCTTTCCCGGCTTCGGACTGATCGTCAGCGTCGCCGACCCCGACCTGGTTCGCCAGGTGTTCACCGGCGATGCACGCACCTTCCACGCCGGCGAGTCGAGCAAGCCGGTGCTGGAGCCGACGGTCGGGAGCAGTTCGGTGCTGACGCTCGACGAGGAGCCCCACATGCGACAGCGCAAGCTGCTGCTGGAGCCGTTCCACGGTAAGAACGTCCAGCGGTGGGAGGCGACGATCCGCTCGGTTACCGAGCAGGACATCGCGCGCTGGCCGTCGGGCCAGCCGTTCGCGCTTCATCGGCACACGCGCACGATCACGCTGGAGGTGATCCTCCGCGCCGTGTTTGGCGTGCGCGAGCAGGCTCGCTTCGAGCGGGCGCGGACGCTCGTCAGGGAGTTCGCGAACCGCGCGCACCCGATCAGCATGTTCCCGTCCGCCCGGCGTGATCTTGGGCCGTTCAGCCCTTGGGTCCGATTCAAGCGCGCGAGAGAGGCGCTGGACGCCTTCCTCTACGAGGAGATCGAGCGCCGGCGCGCCCAGCCCGATCTGGCCGAACGCCACGATGTCCTGTCGCTGCTGCTGTGCGCCCGCGACGAGGCCGGCGAGCCGCTGAGCCTTCATGAGCTCAGGGACGAGTTGGTGACCGTGCTCGCGGCCGGTCACGAGACCACGGCGACCGCGGTGGCGTGGACGTTCGAGCGGCTGCTGCGCACGCCGCTGGTGCTCGACCGCCTCACGAAATCACTGCCCGAGGGGGACGAGTACCTGGACGCCACGATCAAGGAGACGCTCCGCGTGCGGCCGGTGGTCACCGATGTCGGACGGAAGCTGGTCCATGAGATCGAGCTCGGCGACTACCGCATACCCGCGGGCTCGCTGGTGATGCCCGCCATCGCCGCGATCCACTTTCGCGAGGATCTGTATCCGGACCCTGACGAGTTTCGTCCCGAGCGGTTCCTGGAGCGCACGCCAGACGCGTACACATGGATCCCGTTCGGCGGTGGCGTGCGCCGCTGCATCGGTGCCTCGTTCGCCCAGTTCGAGATGCGCGTGATCATTCGCACAATCCTCGAGCGGGCGCGGCTGCGAGCGGCCGGCCTTCGATCCGAGCGATCAAAGCTGCGGAACGTCACGTCGGCTCCGGCACGCGGATGCCGCGTGGTGCTCGAGTCGTACCTGCCGGGGGGCTCGATGTCGGCCGCGGTCGGTGACACGCCGCAGGAACTCGCCCGGTCGGGCTAGCCCGGCCGCTCGTGCGATCGACAGGCGGCGAGCGTGATCCGACCGATATGCTCGGCGGGTCTTCGATGACCGGCGCGGCGGTCCCGAGTACCACCAAGCAGACGCTTCTCGGCGAGGGCGCGCGATGGGATGCGCGCCGCAGCGAGCTGTTGGCGGTCGACATCCTGGCGGGGCACGTCTACCGCGACCGGATCGACGACGAGGGTCACCTCTATCGCGTGCGCACCTACCAACTGCCCGGAACCGTGGGTGCGGTCGCGCCGGTCCAGGACCATGAGGGCTGGCTGCTGGCCGCCGGAGACGGTTTCGCCTACCTGTCGCTCGACGGCTCAACGCACCCGATCGCCGAGGTCGCCCCGCCGGCCAGTCGGATGAACGACGCCGCATGCGATCCGCAGGGGCGGTTCTGGGCGGGCACGTTGGCCGACGACCACCGCGTCGGAGGCGGGGCCCTCTATCGGCTCACGGGCACGGGCGAGGTCGAGCTGATGCTCGATGATCTGACGATCTCCAACGGACTCGGCTGGAGCGTCGATGGAGAAACCATGTACCTCGTCGACAGCGAGCCCGGAGTGATACACGCGTTCGCCTTCGACGGCGAGCGCGGCACGATCTCCCGTGGCCGGGTGCTGGCCACGGTCGCCGACGACGTTGGGTCGCCCGACGGCATGACGGTCGACGCCGCCGGCGATCTGTGGGTGGCGATCTACGGAGGTGGACGAGTCCACCGCTATTCACCCGACGGTGAGCTGCGTCAAACGCTCCTCGTCCCCACCGCCCAGAGCACGTCCTGTGCGTTCGCCGGTCCCGGCTTGAACCGGCTCTACGTCACCACCGCCACCGAGGATTGGAGCGAGGAGGAGCGTCGCGCCGATCCGACCGCCGGCCTGGTGTATCGGTTCGACACCGATGCGGTCGGGCGGCCGGCCGCCCCGTTCCGTCCGGATCCCGCGTGGTGGGACGGTGTCGTTGGTTCCTGAGGTACGACCGGTTTCGTCGCTGTGGCGTGCGATCGCCTTGACGCCCGGCTGACCGATCTCGCCGCCGCCGGCCGCTTTCGCGGTGCGCTGCGCGTCGAGCGCGGCAACGCGGTGCTGATCGATGGCGCCTACGGGACCGACGGCGCGGGGACCGCTCTCGCGCCGGCCACCGCCTTTCAGATCGCATCGATCTCCAAGTCGTTCACGGCCGCGTCCGTTCTTCTCCTGGCCGACCGCGGCCGGCTGCCCATCGACGAGCCGCTGGCGAAGTTCATCGAGGCGGCGCCACCTGCGTGGTCCGGCATCGCCGTTCGCCATCTGCTGACCCATACGAGCGGCCTCGGCCATTGGCCGGATATCGCCGGGCTCGATATGTACAGCCCCTGCCCTCGCGACCAGTTGCTCGCCCGGATCACCGCCACAGCGCTGCGGTTCGCGCCGGGAGCCGGGTGGCTCTACAGCAGCCTAGGCTACGTGTTGCTCGCGCACCTCGTCGAGGTGACCGCGGGAGTCCCGTACGCGGCTTTCGTGGCGAGTGAGGTGCTGGAACCGCTCGAGCTGCGCCATACCTCGATCTCCGAGCCGCCGCGCAATTGCCACGCCGCGCGCGGCACAGTCGGCGGTGAGCCGACCAGATCGTTCGACCTCGGATCGGTCAACGTCGGCACCGGCGATGTGTGGTCGACGACCGCGGACCTCGCGCGGTGGCCGCGCGCCATCGCCTCATCCGAGCTCCTCAACCGCGAAGCCCGGAACATGCTGTTCTCGTCACAGGCGAAGATCGCCGACGAGGACGACGGCCTGACCGACGTGGGCTATGGCTGCGGCTGGTTCACCGCGCGAATCCGGCGTCACACCGTGATCCTGCACCCGGGCGACCAGCCGGGGTTCACCTCGCTGGTCGCGTGGGCACCGGCGACCGACGTCGTCATCGCGGCGCTCGCCGCAGACGAGATCGAGCTCGCCCCGCTGGTGTTGCCGACGTTCGAGCGCCTGCTCTCGCCCTAGTGGGTCGACTGGAAATGTTTGACCGGCTTGACGAGCGAAAACCGAGGATGGCAAGGACGCAGGAGTCGACGCGTAGCAGCGCTACGCGAAACTCCGAGGACGCAGCCAGCCGAAGGTTTGCAGCCGTCAAACCGGTTGAACGTTTCCGGGAGCCTCACTAGTCGCCATCGAGGCTCGCGGCGATCATCACCGCGGCCCGTTCCTGCGCGGCATAGGTGGCACGCAGGACCGGGACGACATCGTGGCCGTCGGCGACCACCGGTGGCGGATGGGCCACGAGCACCGCGCGGACCTCGCGGCCGAGAGGCGCGCCACCGACCCTGTCGGCGAGGGCCGCCAGAGCGTCCGCGCGCACCCGCGCTCCCTCCACGAACGACCCGATCACCGTCTCCCGCGCGAGGGGCGCGCCGCCGAACACGCGTGCATGCATCACAGCGGGATTGACGGCGTGCGGGCGGACGAGCGCCCGGCGCTCGCTGACCGATAACCCGGCCGCAGCCGCGAGGTGGTCGATGGCGCGAGTGACGCCTTGAGCGTCGACCGGGAGGGACGCCTGCAGCTCGGGCGGGAGACGGGACATGAGATCGGCGTGCTCAGCGGCGGCCTCGACCAGCAGAGTCTCGACGCGGCCCTGGTGGGTCAGCTCCATCCCCTCAAGGTAGAGCCCACGTGAACACGCGCCGGTTTGCCCGTCGTTCGGGCGGCTGTGTGCAGCGTTCGGCGCCGCCGCCCTGCTTGGCAGACCGCTCGGTGAACGGCGCCGGGGAAGGAGAGGGAGCGGGCGCGGGCGCGACCGCGTCCCTTCCGATGGTGCCGCAACACGCCAACTCCGGGCCCGGTGGCGAGGCCTGGCGGGTTGTGCACGAGGAGTGTGCTCAGTGCGTCAGGCAGTGCTGAGCGGTCTGAGCGCCGAGGAGCAGTCCACGTTCTTCTCGGGCTGCGCGCGCCGCCGGTACGGGCTCGCGTAGCGCCGGCGCCTACTGGTTCTGCGCGTGAAGGCTCGGCCAGGCGGCCCTGAGCAGCGCCAGCATCAGAACCTCGACGTGCTGTTCGTCCCGGGCCGCGATCTCCCGCAGCGCGTCCTGCCCGGCTAGTGCCAGGCCAACGGGCAGGGGATCGGAACCGCTCGAGTGCATCGAACGACACAACAACCCCCGTCAGACAAGGTTGCGGTGCCGCACTACTGCAATTGCGTGATTACGCGTGAGAGTCCGGTTAGGAATTTATTGCCCATTCATTGCTGGCCGCATTCTCTCCTCGCGATACACGCGATCCGCAAACACACCAGCAGGATGCTCGCGCAGGCGGCGAATCACGAGGGCAGCCGTGTCCGGCATCGCTTCGGGCGGTGGTAACGGCGAGCCGTACAGGGTCGGCAGGAGTACCGGCGCGGCGAGTGCCGCGAACGTGAGGTCGGCGGCTGTGAACGTGTCCCCGAGGAGGAAGCGGCGACCGTCGGACAGGCGGGCCGCGATGTCATCGAATTCCCGCTCGACCCGATCGAGCGCAGCGTCCGCGGCAGCGGCATCGACGCCGAGGTAGTGACGGATCACGGCGTCGACCAGCGGCCCCGCAAACCGGAACGCACCCCGCTCCCAACCGGGCACGCCGGCGAGCGCCCACGGCGTGAGGTCATTCACGACAGGCAGCGTCTCCTGGTACATCCACAGCCGTCCGTCTGGTCCGAACTGGTCGTCGAGTCGAGTCTCGAGCGCCGCCGCCTGTGCGCCCGGCTCGCCGTCGGGATACAACCGGAGGTGGCTTGGGACGTGCGCGTCCGCCCACCGCAGGATGTCGGTCGAATCCGCGAGCACGGTCCCCGATTCGGTGACGAGTACGGGCACGGTCCTCCCGCCGCCGGCGCGACGCGCGGCGAAAACGTGAATCACCTGAAGGTGCCGCTCCTCGACGTACGCGAGCCCCGCGCGGTCCAGCGCCCAGCGCGCCTTCTCGCAGAAGTGGCTGATCGGGATCGTCACCAGACGGCTGCTCACGCCGCGAGTCTTTCACACCGCGAGAACCCGTCGAGGTCCAATGTCAGGATGACCGGCTGCGCCCTGTGACGACACAGCTCGCACTCGGCGCTTTCCCGGCGGGAAATGCCTGTGCGAGCGCGTTGGCTATCAAGTGCGCACGTGCGGCATAGCCCGGGGATGTGTAGTGAATGCCGTCGGGGATGAACCAGCTGTCGCGTACCACCGACGCCCAATCGAAGATGCGCATGTTCGGATACGTCGAGCACGCCTCCGTGAGCGCCTTGTTCCAATGTTCCATGTTGGTCTCCGCGTACGGTCCCGAGGACACCAGCGATTTGACCGTAAGCCACAACACGGGCTCGTTCCTGATCAAGGACATCATCCGCTTGATCCGGGTGCTGAGCGATACCGAGGAGCCCACGTAGACATCGGCGCTGTCGTTGGTGCCGAGCGCGATCACCCAACATCCCCGATACCCGTTCCCGGTCAGGCCGCGAGCCACGTCATAGGCGTCGGTCCCGCCCGGCAGCGTCTCGACGATCGACGTCGCGCCCGTGATCTCGAGGAACTCGCGGCGCACCCCGACCCGGGCGTACTGGGCGCCGAGTCGCAACCTCGGGTTCGGCAGATAGTCGCTCGAGATCAACCCCTCCGAGGTCGAGTCGCCCAGGTGCGCCACGGCGCGGCACGACGTCTCATCCGGCGCCGCCCTCGACGCGGTCGCCGGCGCCGTCGACGCGGTCCCCGGCGAGGTAGGCGCGTTCCGCGCCGGCTTGCCCGCGGTCCCCGCCCGCATCGCGGCCCCGATCGTCGACGACGAAGACGAAGCGCTGCCACGGAGTCCCAAGGCCGTCCGCGCCGCCACCCGCCGCGGAGTCGAGGAAGCCCTCGCCGCCCGGCGCCTCGGCTGAGCCGGCGAGGACACGACCTGGCTCGGGTCGACGGTGATCCCGGCCAGCGTCGAGGAGCTCGAGTGTGGTGGATGGACCACGACCAGGCTGACCACGGCCAGAGTCAGACCGACCAACGCCGTGGACAGCGCCAGTCGTGCGCGCCCGGGCAACGCTCGCGGGCGCCACCGACCCGCCCGCGCGGTCCCCCATACTCGTGCGAGCGCGCCATGGCGAATCGGTTCCTCGATGAAGCGCCACGAGATCGCCGCGAGCGCGACGCTGGCGGCCACCTGCAACGCCGCACGCGGAAGTTCGACGCCGCGGTTCGGGTTGGGAGTCGTGAGCACGATCACGGGCGCGTGCCAGAGGTAGATCCCGTATGAGCGAACGCCAAGCCAGCGCAGCGGACGCCAGCCGAGCGCCGCGCCGACCCGCGACGCGGGATGGGTCGCAGCGGCGACGACCAGCACCGTGGCCAGCGACAACAGAACCATGCCCCCCCGGTAGAGAAACGGCGAGTATTGATCCGTCCGCCAGATCAGCAGCACGATCCCGACAAGCCCGACCGTTCCCGCCGCGTCGAGGATCCCCCGCGCGTGCCCCTTGACCCGCCGCGTGAGCAGCCGGCTGGGCCAGACCATCGCGAGGGCCGCTCCGAACAGCAGACCGAAAGCACGGGTGTCGGTGCCGTCGTAGACCCGGGAAGGATCGAACGTGGGGTGATACAGAAGGGCCATCTCGACTGCCGACGCGAGGGCCAGCACCAGCGTCACGCAGGCGAGCCGCGGCCGCACGGCGATCGGACCTTTGCGCTCGTGGACGAGGCGAACGCCGAGCAGGAGCAGCCAAGGCCACAGCAGGTAGAACTGCTCCTCGATCGCCAGCGACCACAGGTGGTTGAGCGGCGATGGGGGGCCAAAGCGCGCGAAATACGGCACGTGCTGGAAGATCTGCCACCAGTTGCTCACGTACAGAGCCGCGGCGCCCACCTCGCCGCGCAGACCGCTCAGCTGGTTGCGATCTGCAATCGCGACCCACAGCGTTACGACGACGAGCACCACGAACAGGGCGGGCAGCAGGCGTCGCGCTCGACGTATCCAGAAGTTGGCGAGCCGCATCCCGCCCGACGCCACCTCCGCCAGCAGCAGGTCGGTGATCAGATAGCCGCTGAGCGTGAAGAACACCCCGACTCCGAGCAGGCCGCCACCCGCCCACCCGAAGCCCAGGTGGTAAGTGATGACAGCGAACACGGCCAGCGCCCGCAGGCCGTCCAGGCCCGGCATGTACCGCTGGCCGCGTCCGACGGGCTCAGGCATAGCTCACGATCCCGGGCGGAACCAAGCGTTACAAAGTACTTCTGGGTCGCACTCTGTCATGCACGCGCCGCTGCATGTTCGGTCGGGCGCGGTACGGCATCACCCAACCCGGGTGCTCACCGCTTGCCGATCTTGACGGACGAGGCGCGCGCGTCCGCCCTAGCCGAGGTTCAGGCTCGTGCGAACTGGCCGTGGAACCCGAACGGGATCTGATGCGGGACCTCCGCGCGGGCGAGTTCCTGCATGGAGGTCGCGTCGAGCACGAGCAGGAACGAGTTGCCGGTGCGGCCGTCGAGCACGACCGAAAGCAGCGCGCCGTCGTCCTCGCGCTCGGCGCCGGGGGCCGCGACGAAGACCGCCTCGCCCGGGTAGCACCCGTCCTCGGACCAGACGGTGGTCGTCCTCGCGACGACGTCCGCTTTGACGATCCGATCGAGCCAGCCGCCCGCGAAGCCGATGGCCCACGCGTATCGGTAGGGCCGTTCGTTGCAGCGTCCATAGTTGATGCGCGGCAGCTCCATCGGCTCCTCCGAAAGCTGCTCGGTCGTGACGGTGCCCGCCCCGGGCGCGATCCGGAAGCGCTCCAGGTGCGCCGGCGCGACCGGCTTGCCCGCGCGCAACCGCTCGAGGTAGAGGTCCTCGACGATCTGCGCGTCAGGTCCGGTGATGATGTCGACGACCACCTCGCCGTTCTCCTCGTAGGAGTTCACGTGGTGAAAGCCGAACCGAGCCTCGGTCTCGAACGGGCCGACCGACTGTCCGTTTGCCCGGTCGAACAGATGAAACCGGGTGCCGAGCTCGGGCCGCCAGCGGTAGTTCTCGATGTACGGGCGACCGCTGAACGCCAGCCGCAGCGGATTGACGACGTACGGGAATTCCGCGAGCACGAGCCAGCGCGGAGTGAGGCCGAACGAGTGCATGTAGGCCGGCTCGCGCACCGCCTTGGTCGCGAGCATCTCGGGATCCTTCGCATCGGGCCTAAGCAGGAAGAACCGGTAGCTGTTGCGGGGCCCGAGCTTGGCCGCGTAGTTGAGCATGCCCTTGGTCGCGCGATCCATGTGTGGGTGCGCGGTCGTCAGCATCCCGGGCGCCTTGTAGGCGACGCCCGCGGCGGCCAACGTGTCGGCGTCAAACTGGACGGGAATGGGCGTCTCGGTCATGGCGATGAAGCGCTCGCCGAGCTGGACCAGGTTGACATTCGCGTTGTCGCTGATCTTCGGCGAGAACATCGCGCTGACGCGCTGGAACAGCGAGCGGCACGGATCGGTCGCGAACTCCGAGTAGGCGATCTTGCCCGTGTCGTGGGCGGCGCGCCATGCGCTTGTCTGGAGGAAGCGGTTCGCGTACGAGACGGCGCCGTCGGCGAACGAGAAGCGGTGCAGCATGGCCAGACCGTCGAACCAGTGGTTCATCGAGCGACCGCCGACCTCCCATTTCGCCGGACCGGTGCGGATCAGTGAACCCGTGAGCCACGCCGGAAGCTGGCCCTGGACGGGCAACCCGTCGATCCGGGTCTCGTCCTCAAGCGATTCGAATCCGCGCTGCGGGGAAGCGATCGATTGGTGGGCGGCAATGGTCATGATTCCTCCTGGATCGTTCGACTCGAACCATTCGGATCGTAGTGTAAGGTCTGCCACGTGTCAAACGTCCGTCTCACCGAGACCTCGTACGCCGTGCTGGGGCTGCTCGACAGCTGCGGGCCGTCGACGCCTTACCAGCTCAAGCAAATCGCCCAGGAGAGCATCTTCCACTTCTGGGCGATTCCGCACACGCAGCTCTACACCGAGTGCGCGCGGCTCGCGGAGGCGGGGCTGCTCGATGAGCACCGCGAGGAGACGGGCCGCCGGCGCCGCGTCTACCGCCTGTCCGCGAGCGGCCGCAAGGCGCTGGTCGAGTGGCGGGCCGACCCGCAGGCCGAGCTCTACGAGCTGCGCGACCCCGGGCTGCTGAAGCTGTTCTGCGGCTCGGCGCCCGCCGCCGTGGCCGAGGCCCAGCTCGGCAAGCACCAGCAGCGGCTCAGCCGCTACAACGAGCTGCTGAGGGACGAGCTTCCCGAGGGGCAGAGGCTGTCGCTCGAGTCCGGGATCGGCCACGAAAAGGAATACATTCGCTTCTGGACCCGACTGACGAGGAACGGCTGACGCGGCGCTCGTGAGTCTCGCTGCGCGCAACGGAGAGGTCTCGTACTGGTGGGCCGACATCGGCGCGCCGCGGCCGCGAGCCCCACTGCCCGGTCCGATTTCCGCGGACGTCTGCATCGTCGGCGCCGGGTTCACGGGCCTGTGGACGGCGTATCACCTCAAGCGAGCCCGGCCGACGCTTAAGGTGGTGATCCTCGAGCGGGACTTCGCGGGTTTCGGCGCGTCCGGCCGCAACGGCGGCTGGTTGACCGACCGCTTCGCCGCCCCGAGCGCCGACATCGAGGCCACGCACGGTCACGACGCAGCGTTGGCGCTGCGTGAGGCGATGGCCTCGACGGTGAAGGACGTCGTCGCGATCTGCATGGAGGAGCGAATCGAAGCCGACATCAGGCACAGCGGCGTCCTGCAGGTCGCGCGGGGCACGGCCCAGGCCCGGCGGCTCCATGCGGAGTGGGTCGAGGAGCAGCGATGGCTGCCGGCGTCCAGGGACACGGTCGAGCTCGACCGCGACGGAACACGTCGGCGAGTGAACGTCGCCGGGGCGACGCTGGGCCTCTGGAATCCGAATGGCGTGCGGATCCATCCGGCAAAGCTGGCCCGCGGCCTCGTGTCGGCCGTCGAGCGCCACGGCGTCCAGGTCTACGACGCCACCACCGTGTTGGAGGTCGGCGCCGGCTACGCGCGAACCGACCGGGGAACGGTATCCAGTCCGCTCGTGCTGAATTGCCTCGAGGGCTTCATGCGCACGCTGCACGGCCAGCGGCGAACACGGCTCCCCCTCAACTCGGCGATGATCGTCACCGCGCCGCTGCCCCCATCGGTCTGGGATGCGATCGGATGGAGTGGCGAAGAGCTGCTGGGGGACTTCGCCCACGCGTACATCTACGCGCAGCGCACGGCCGACGGCCGGATCGCCCTCGGCGGTCGCGGCGTTCCCTACCGATACGGCTCCCGGATCGACCGCCAGGGCCGCACACAGGCGCGGACGATCCGATCGCTCGTCCAGGCTCTCCATGACCACTTCCCCCCCACCGCCAGTGTCCCGATCGAGCATGCGTGGTGTGGCGTGCTCGGCGTCTCGCGCGACTGGTTTCCATCCGTCACGCTCGATCGGGCCACCGGCCTCGGGTCGGCCGGCGGCTACGTGGGGAACGGCGTCGGCACCTCTCACCTGGCCGGCCGCACGCTGTGCGACCTCGTACTCGAGGCCGACACCGAGCTGACCCGGCTGCCGTGGGTTGACCGCCGCGAGCGCAAATGGGAACCGGAGCCGTTGCGATGGACCGGCGTCGCGCTCGTCTATTCGCTCTACCGGCTGGCCGACCGGCGCGAGCGAAGTGGCCTCGCCCGGACGAGCGCCTTCGCCCGGATGGCCGACCTGATCGCGGGTCGCTAGCCGTCGCGCCCACGGAGGTCGTGGACGCGGCTGATCGGGCTGTGGACTCTCGGCCCGCGGGGCAGCTGTGGCGGCGGTCGGCTCGGGGTTGGTGGGCGGCTCGGTAAAAAGGCGGCAGGGAGGGAATGCGTGGGGGCGGTGGCGGGTCCCGGGAGCCCAGTTGGCCGGCTCCTGCGCCGAAACCCGCAACTTCGTGACGAGAGCGTGTCGAGAGTGTCACAGCGATGGTGCTTAACACGTCAACACCGGCGCCACATCCGAGCCCTGTCGACCTACGCACACTCTTCGTGCATAGCCCGCCAGGGCTCGCCATCCGGCGCGACATTGTCGTGTTGTGCACCATCGAACGGCCCTCGATCGCGCCCGATCGCCCCTCCCCTTCCCCAGCGCCGTTCACCGGACCGCCCGCCATTCAGAGGCGACGGGCGTCAAAGAAGCGCCCGCGGGCGCGCCCCTATGAACCGCTGGCTCGCTAGCCGGTGACGATCTCGAGCACCTGGTCGACGTCGGCCTCGTCGTTGTAGAGGTGCCACGAGGTGCGCAGCAGTCCGCCGCGCACGGCGGCGACGATGCCGGCCGCCTCCAGTCGCTCGGCCGCGCCGGGTAGATCGGCGCACACGATCGCGCTGTCGCTCGGCTCGAGCCCGATGCCGGTGCGAAGGCGGTTCGCGAGCGCAACGTCGTGCTCGTGGATCGCCTCGATCCCGATCCGCTCGATCACCCCTAGCGCCGGCTCGGTGCCAATCCAGGAGAACCAGGCCGGCGAGACGTCCAGCCGCCGCGCGCTCGCCGCCAGTCGGAGCGGGGGACCGAAATAGCTCGCGTGGACATCCTCGCCCGCGTACCAACCGGCGCTATGAGGAACGGCGGTCCCGAGCAGGCGCTCGGACACGGTCAGGAACGCACTGCCGCGAGGCGCCATCAGCCACTTGTATGCGCCGCACACGAGCGCGTCGAATCTGCCCGCCTTCAGCGGCAGCCACCCCAGCGCCTGGGTGGCATCGCAGAGCGTGATCGCGCCGACCCCGGCCGCCGCGGAGACGATCGCATCGATGTCGGCGACCTCGCCCGTGCTCATCTGCACGGCACTGAACGCCACCGCGCCGGCGCCCTCATCGATCGCGTCCACCAGCTCCGCGACCGGCACCGTGCGGACGTCGAGACGCCGCTGGACCAGCAACGGAAACAGCGTCGAGGTGAATTCGATCTCGGGAACGACCACCCGCGTCCCCGGCGGCAGCGCCGTGACGACGGAACCGACGAGCTCTGAGACGGTGGAGCCGACGGCGACCCGATCGATGTCGACATCAACCAGGCGCGCGAACGCGGCGCGGGCGTCCTCGGTGCTCTGACCCCAGTGCTCCCAGCTCGTGCGCCCACCGTGCCAATCCGCGAGCGCCACCTGCAATGCGTCCCACGCCGGCCGCGGCGGCAACCCATAGCTCGCGGTGTTGCAGTACACGCCGGCCGGTTCCCACAGCGACTGTGCCTCGGAGATCTCCACTTCGGCCATTCCACCACAGTGACGACGGTTCGACGACGGGGTAAGGTCAGAACGTGGCGATTTGCTCTCGGTGCGCAGCCGAGAACCGGCCGGGACGGAGGTTTTGCGCTCAGTGTGGGGTGGCGCTCGAGCTGCGGTGCGCCGCGTGCGGCACGGCGAACGTGCCCGGAGAGCGCTTCTGCGGAGAGTGTGGCGCGCCGCTGGAGGAGAGCTCGGCCGGACCCGCATCGGTCTCCGCCACCCAGGAGTCCACGCCGGCCGCCGTCGCCGAGCGGCGGCTGGTAACGGTGCTGTTCGCCGACCTCGTCGCCTTCACGGCGATGAGCGAGCATCGTGATCCGGAGGACGTCCGCGACCTGCTGAGCCAGTACTTCGATCGCTGCCGGTCGTTGATCGAGCGTTATGGGGGCACCGTCGAGAAGTTCATCGGCGACGCGGTCATGGCGGTGTGGGGAACCCCGGTCGCGCGCGAGGACGACGCCGAGCGCGCCGTGCGCGCGGCGCTGGCCCTCACTCAGGCCGTTTGGGGCCTGGGTGAGCAGGTCGACATGCCGGAGCTGTCGGTTCGCGCCGGCGTGCTCACCGGGAACGCGACCGTCGAGCTCGGCGCCGAGGCCGAAGGCATGGTGCTCGGCGACACCGTGAACACCGCCTCGCGCCTTCAATCGATCCAGCGCCCGGCACGGTGCTGGTCGATGACGTCACGCGCAGGGCGAGCGAAGCCGCCATCGCCTACGAAGATGCGGGAGTGCACGAGCTCAAGGGCCGCGACCAGCCAGTCCATGCCTGGACGGCGCTGCGGGTCGTTGCCGGGGTCGCCGGCGCGCGCCGCGGCGTCGGGCTGGAGGCGCCGTTCGTCGGCCGCGATCGCGAGCTCCAGGCGATGATCGACGTCCGTCGAGCAGAGCGCCGAGGAGGCGTCGGCTCGGCTCGTCGCGGTGATCGGGGAAGCCGGTGCCGGCAAGTCGAGGCTGCTGTGGGAGTTCTACAAGTACCTCGACGGGATCAAGGAGGCGCGCTGGTGGCACCAGGGTCGCTGCCTGTCCTACGGCGAGGGGGTGGCCTACTGGCCGCTGGCCGAGATGATCCGCTCGCGGGCCGGGATCGCCGAGGAGGAGCCTCCCGCCGTCGGCGCGCGAGAAGCTACGCGCCGCGGTCGCCGAACACGTGCCAGATGAGCGCGAGCGGCGGCTCGTCGAGCCGCGCCTGGCGCACCTCCTGCGTCCTCGATGAGCGCCCCAACGCCGACCGCGTGGACCTCTTCTCGGGATGGCGTCTGTTCTTCGAGCGGCTGGCCGTCGACCGACCCGGTGATCCTCGCGTTCGAGGACCTGCAGTGGGCGGACTCCGGGCTGCTGGAGTTCATCGATTACCTGCTCGAGTGGTCCGCTCGAGTACCCGATCTCCGTCCTCGCGGTCGCTCGTCCGGAACTGCGCGAGCGCCCGCCGGATTGGGACGTGCTGTCGCTCGCTCCGCTGGAGTCCGAGGCGATCACCGCGATGCTCGACGGCCTGGCGCCTGGCCTGCCCGAGGAGCTGGTCGCCGAGATCGGCCGCCGCGCCGAGGGGATCCCGCTATACGCGGTCGAGACGATCCGCATGCTTCAGGACCGCGGCGTGCTCGTCCAGGACGGCGCGCGGTATGTCGTCGCCGGCGACGTCTCGGATTTCGACGTGCCCGAGACCCTCCACGCGCTGGTCGCATCGCGACTGGACGGGCTCTGCGCCGACGAGCGCTCGCTGTTGCAGGACGCGGCGGTGCTCGGCCATTCGTTCACCGCGGCGGGCGCGGCGGCCCTCGGCAACCGACCCGAGGCCGAGGTCGCCGAGCTGCTCGAAGGGCTAGTGGCCAAGCAGGTCCTAGCGCGCGACGACGACCCGCGCTCGCCGGAGCGCGGGTCGTTCGTGTTCATGCAGGCGCTGCTGCGCGCCGTGGCATACGGAATGCTCTCTCGCCGGGCGCGGAAGGCCCGCCATGTCGCCGCCGCGCGCCATCTGGAACAGGTCTGGCCGGGGGAGGCCCGTGACATCGCGGAGGTCCTCGCCTCGCACTATCTGGAGGCGATCCGCGCCGATCCCGACGCCGACGACATCCCCGCCCTGCGCTCGGCCGCGCGCACTACGCTGACCGCCGCCGGTCGGGCCGCCGCCTCGCTCGCCCTGGGCCCCGAGGCGCAGAACTACTTCGAACAGGCGGCGGAGCTCGTGGAAACCGACCTCGAGCGCGCCGAGCTGTTCGAGCAGGCGGGCCGTGCGCTCGTCGTCAGCGGCGACTCGCACGTAGCGGAGCAACGGTTGCGGGCCGCGCTTGAGCTCTACAGACGCGACGAGACGGTCCCCGGCAGCTCCGCCGCCGTCGTGCTCGCTCAGGTGCTTCGCATCCAGGGACGCCTTGAGGAGGCCCGGACGGTGCTGGAGCCGTTTCGCACAGTTGCCGGGCAGCGCTTGCCGGCGCCCGCAGCATCTACGCGGCGCTGGGCGCCAGCCAGTGGCTGTCGCAACTCGACCAGACGACGGCGAGCGTGTGAGCCGGTCACCCGACAGCCGGGGGGTTTTCTCGCGACCGCGTGCACCCGCCACGCCGCAATCTGAGAGCGTGGACCGCTATGACCCGCGCGGAGCGCACCGCCAATCTGCTCGGCGTCGTGGTCCCGTTCGCCAGCGTGCTCGTTGCCATCGTGCTGCTCTGGAACCGGGCCGTCGACGGCGTCGATCTCGCAATCCTCGCTGCGATGTATGTGATCACCGGGATCGGCGTCACCGTCGGGTTTCACCGACTCCTGACACACCGTTCCTTTCAGACACATGCCTGGCTCGAGCGGACGTTCGCCGTTATGGGCTCGCTGTCGGTGCAGGGCTCGGTCCTCGACTGGGTCGCCGATCACCGTAAGCACCACGCCCACGCGGACAAGGAAGGCGACCCGCACAGCCCGCACGTCGGGCATGGCACCGGACTTCGGGGCCTCTGGCACGCGCACACCGGTTGGCTGCTCGAGAACCAGGGGCAGGCCGACTGGAAGCGGTACGCGGCCGAGCTCTACGAGGACGAGCAGATGCGACGGATCGGCCGCAGCTTTCCGTGGCTCGTGCTCGTCTCGCTGGTCGCTCCCGACTGCTGCTCGGCTTCGTCCTCGACGGCTTCACGCTGCGCGGCGCCTTGCTCGGGTTCGATCTGGGGCGGGCTTGTCCGCATCTTCCTCGTTCACCACGTCACCTGGTCGGTCAACTCGGTCTGCCATTTCTTCGGGCGCCGGCGGTTCGACATCGAGGATCACTCGACCAATGTCGCGTGGCTGTCGCTCGTCTCTCTTGGCGAGTCGTGGCACCACAACCACCATGCCTTCCCCCGCTCCGCGTACCACGGCCTGCGGCGGTGGGAGTTCGATCCCTCGGGGTGGCTGATCTCCTGTCTCCAGCGAGTCGGCCTTGCCTGGAACGTCGTGCGCAACCGCGGGTCACCGCCTGGGGCATACCGCGAGCTGTCCCTGCACGACGGCCGGAAGCGACGCCACCGGGCACGAGTACCGGGCGCTGTCCAGCAGCGGGCGCCACGAGCCGTCAACCCGATGGAAGATCGCGGTGACGTACGCCCCGTACCGCCAGCACGGACTGGCGCGATTGAGCTCTGCGCGCGCGTACGTCGGGTCGGTGGCGGAGATCGTCACGGTCAGGCAGTTCGCCGGGTAGCGATACGCGGCCGCCACCGCAGCCCGCGGGCCGCCCGGCGACGTGGCGTCGCGCTCGCCGCCTAAGCCGATCGAACCCGTTGCCAAGACCACGCCGGCGAGCAGCGCACCGGCCGCCGCGAGCACGCCGGCGAGGAGACGCGCCCGGATTGGCAACCGGACAGCGTCGAGCCGCTCGCGCAGCGGCCGGCGCCGGGCCCGCACGACCACGGTGACCTTCGCCTCCGGGCGTGCTTCCGAGCTCTCGTCCCGACCGGGTGACGTTCTGGCCTCGGCCACTGGACGAGTATTAATCCACCAAGCAACCCGGCCAGGAGACAGGCGCTGGGATCCAGATGCGTCTGGCGATCGTCTCTGACATCCACGGCAACATGACCGCGCTCGAGGCGGTCATCGCCGACCTTGAGCATCGCGGCGTCGATCGCGTGGTTCACGGCGGCGACTTGGTGCTCGGCGGCTGCCAGCCCGTCGAAGTGATCGACGCCGTTCGTGAGCTCGGCTGGCCGGGGATCGTCGGCAATACCGACGAGCTGCTGTGGCGCCCGGACGAGCACGCCGTGCAGGCGCGGCGGGCGCCGAAGCTGGGCGGGCTACTGACGGTGCTGTTCGACCACTGGGCGCCGGCGACCCGCGCGCTGCTCGGGGAGCGGCAACTCGGCTGGTTGCGGGACCTGCCGACCGATTACCGGACCGAGGACCTGGCCCTTGTTCACGCGAGCCCCGGCGATCTCTGGCGCGCTCCATCGCCCGATGCCGGCGATGACGAGCTCGAGCGCACCTACCGGGAGTGCGACGCTCGGATCACCATCTACGGCCACATTCACCGGCCGTTCGTCCGCCGGTTGGCGACGGCGGTGATCGGCAACAGCGGCGCCGTCGGCTCGCCGTTCGACGGCGATCCACGGGCGTCCTACCTGTTGCTTGAGAACGACCGGGTGCAACTCGTCCGCGTGCAGTACGACGTCGCGCGCGAGGCGCGCCTGCTGCTGCGCTCGGGGTACCCGGACGCCGCCCGGATCGCCGAGACGAGGCGATTGGGCCGCTACGTCGCCGTCACCGCGATCGAGACCTAGTGCCGGCGGCGGTGAGCCCGGCGAACCTCGGAGGCGAGGGCGCGTGCTGCGGATTGGCGGGCGTCCTGGCCGCGCCCGCGACGCCGGACGGCGGTCTACCTCACCAGCAGATTCGGTACCCCGCGCCGTTCAGCGCGAGGTTGTAGAGCGCTCCCATGATCCCCCGCGCGTTGTCCCGCTCGCAGAACCCGGGATACAGCGCTCGCCTGTACTCCGCGTCGAGCACCGGCTTGTGAGCGCGGAGGTACGGAGCGAGCCGATAGCACTCGCGATACTGGTTGCACTGCTCGTCGAGCGCGCCGTCAAAGTACGGCTCGAGCCTCTCGGCCTGCTCCGGGTCTCCCTTCTGGAACACGGCCATCCCCAGCGAGTGGACCGTCCGCGCGACCCACTCGTCGTAGACCAGTTGCTCGCGCGCCGTCAGCGGAAAACCGGTCCGGTTCTCCCAGCCGTCGAGGTTGTCGGGCTCGACGGCGTCAAAGCCCTTGGCCCGGCACATCCGAAACCGGGCCGTCATGATCGGCCTCAGCACACGCAGGCGGCGGACGTCCAGCCAGCGCTCGCCCGGCCAGCCGTTGCCCCGGCCGAGCACCGGAGCGGGAAACCTGTGCGCATCCGGGCGCCAGTTCTCCCAGGTGCCGACGTCGATGTAGCAGATCGCGTGCTGCCCGAGTGCGTGAAACCTGGCGACCGTCGCGGCGGTGTTGTCAAAGCCGTCGAAATCGGTCGCCTCCACCGGCTCGACGGCGACCCGGCCCTGGAGCTGCCAGTACCAGGTCAGACGCGGAGGAGGCGTCCAGCGCCGAGGTGGGGCGGCGGTGCCGATCGCCGGCACCGGCGCGAGCGCCAGCGCCAGCACGACCCCGACTGACGCGATCGCGAGCCTCATCGTCGCCGGCCACGACCGTAGGCGGCGAGGAACGCGCTCACGCCCGCCGCGGCATACCGATCAAGCTCGGCGGTTGCGGGAGGGTCATCGTTGCCGAGCAGCATCGCCTCGTTGAGCGGAATCGACATGATCAACCAGTTGAAGTGTGCTGCGGCGAGCAGCGGATCGTCCAGGCGGAGGCGGCCCTGCGAGGCCAGCCGTTCGAAGCTGGCGGCGAGCACGGCGATCGTGCGACCCGGGCCGCGGTCATAAAAGGCGCGCCCGAGCTCCGGAAACCGGCCCGACTCGGCGATCACGAGCCTGCGCAACTGCAGCAGCTTCGGCTGCATCACCCGCCCCAACTGGCGGCTGGCGAGCTGGCGCAGCTCGGTCTCGAGGTCGCCGCCGGCGCCGAGGTGCTGCACCTCGCTCGTGTTCGGATCGCTGACCTCGTTAACGGAGCTGACGACGATCTCGGTGAACAGCCGCTCCTTGTCCCCGAAGTGCTTGTAGACAGTTTGCTTCGAGACGGCGGCTAGCGCCGCGATCTCATCCATGCTGGTGCCGAGGTAGCCGCCCTGCAGGAACAGGTCCGTCGCCGCCTCAAGGATCGCTCGTCGCTTGCGAGCCGACTGCCCTTGATCGATCGGGGCGAGGGAAGGTGGCTGCTCGGTCATTGATCCCGTTCGCGCCCAAGGGTACTAGACAGTCCAGTCTTTCTCGGGTACTATACGGTCTAGTTTCCTATGACCGAGGTTCGCACCCTGCTGACCGGCATCTCCTTCGGCGAGTCGCCGCGCTGGCACGACGGCCGGCTGTGGTTCTCTGACTGGGGCGCCGAGGAGCTGCTCGCCGTCGACCTCGACGGCAACGCCGAACTGATCGTTCGCGTCCCGTCCTTCCCGTTCTGCTTCGACTGGCTCCCCGACGGACGACTCCTGATCGTCTCGGCGCGCGCCCGGGCGCTGCTGACGATCGGTGCGGACGGTGCGCTGGAAACCCACGCGGACCTGAGCGCCCTCTCCGACCGACCCCCCAGCAACGAGATCGTCATCGACGGCCGTGGCAACGCATACGTCAACGGTGGCGGCTTTGACCTCAGCGCCGGGGAGGAGTTCCGGCCCGGAACCGTGGCTCTGCTGACGCCGGACGGCCTCCTGCGTCAGGTCGCCGACGACGTCGCCTTCCCCAACGGCATGGCGGTGACGCCCGACAACTCGACGTTGATCGTGGCCGAGTCCTACGGCCGGCGCCTGACGGCGTTCGACATCGCGGCTGACGGCAGCCTCTCGGGCCGGCGGATATGGGCCGACCTCGGCGACGGAGTCCCGGATGGCATCTGCCTCGACGGCGAGGGCGCCGTCTGGTACGGCGATGTCCCGAACAAGCGTTGCGTCCGCGTCGGCGAGGGCGGCGAGGTGCTCGAGACGATCTCTCTCGACCGGGGCTGTTTCGCCTGCATGCTGGGCGGCGCCGACGGGCGGACCTTGTTCCTGATCGCCAGGGAGTGGCGTGGCGCCGCGGACCTGGCCGGCGGATCCGGAACGGGGCAGGTGCTGACTGCCCAGGCGCCGCTACCCCACGCCGGGTGGCCCTAGGGGTCAGTCCTAGTCGGTCGCGAGCAGCACGTCGCTCGCCTTCACGACGGCCGTGACCTGCGAGCCCTCGGCCAGCCCGAGATCATCGACAGCTTCGACCGTGATCGACGCCACGAGTCGCTGACCGCCCACGTCGAGGACGACATTGGCGATCGCTTCCCCCCTGTTGATGCTGGACACCGTGCCGGGAAGTTGGTTACGGGCGCTGAGCTTCATTTTGGACTCCTCTCGTTGGAGCCATGCATCATGATCGATCCGAGAGCGATCGACCTGAGCCGCGCCGTGCCCGCGCGACTTATCCTTCGCATATGCCTTACCGGCATGTCCTCGTCGTCTGTGACGGTAGCTCCGAGGGCTATGAGGCCGTGCGGGCCGCCTCGGAGCTCGCGGTACGCGACCACGCGACGCTGACGGTCGCAGCGGTGGCCGACCTCGAGCATCCCGGTCGATGCAGCTCGTTCGGGGCGGGTGCCTGGAACGACGTCTTGATCGAGGCCGCCGATGCAGACCTGGACCGCGCCCGCGCAGTCGTCGAGGGACCGGCCCAGTTCACTGTGTTGACCGGTGAGATGGCGCCTGCGCTCGCCGATGCCAAGCGTCAGCTCGGCTGCGACTTGATCGTGCTCCCGCGTCCCGGCCGGGGCTTGGGTCGGATCCTCCGCCGCGACCACTCGAAGGCCGTCGCCCGCCGGACGGGGTGTCCTGTCCTCCCGCTGCCTTGAGGGCGTGCGGCACGCCGACGGCCATAGAGAAGCAGGGACGGCAGCGGCACCGGAGACAGTCGGTCCGCGGTGCGGCCGAAGAGCATCCTCGGCTCCATCCGTGCGATCAGCGTCGCGAGCTCGTCGCGCTCAGCCGGCGACAGGTTGCGCCGACGGCCGCGCGCGTGACCGATCAGCGCGAGCACCCGGCGCCGCTCGTTCGGGGTCAGCCGGGTCACATGCTCGTGCGCGAGCAGCGCCACCTCGGCCGCCAGGAGCAGCTTCAGCACCGGTAGGCGGCGCACGCCGGGCACCCGGTCCGTCGCGTAGAGAAGCGCGCGCGTCGTCAGTCCTCGGGGCATGAGTCGAGTGTAGGAGGGATCGTGAGCGCGTCACCTGCGGCGCGGGGGATACAGTGGCCCCGTGGACGTGAAGCTGTACGCGATGGCGATTTCGCATCCCTCGCAGGCGGCGCGGAAGATGCTCGACCTGAAGGGAGTCGACTACAAGCTGGTCAGCGTGGCTCCGCTCAACCAGCGCGCTCACGTGCGGCTGGCTGGGTTCCGTGGCGGCACCGTCCCCGCCCTGAGGGTCGACGGGCGCCGGATCCAGGGATCGCGCCAGATCGCGCGCGTGGCCGACCAGCTGTGGCCGGACCCGCCGCTGTTCCCGGCCGATCCGGCGCTCCGGGCGCGGGTCGAGGAAGCCGAGCTCTGGGGCGAGCGGCACCTGCAGCCCGTTCCACGCCGCCTCGCGCGCTTCGGCGCCGGCGACGATCTGAACGTACGCCGCTGGGCGGCGAAGAATCAGTCGCTGCCGTTTCCGGAGGTGCTGGCTCGCGTCTCGGTCCCGCTGGTCCGTTACTACGCGCGGGCGTCCGAGCTGGACGGTCGCCGTGCCGACGCGGCCGGCGTTCGGGCCGATCTCGCCGCGCTGCCGGCGCTGCTGGACCACGCCGACTCCCTACTCGCCGAGGGCACGATCGCCACCGACCCGCCGAACGCCGCGACGCTTCAGATCCTGTCCTCGGTCCGCGTCCTCGCGGAGTTCGCCGATCTGCGCGACCATCTCGACGGCCGGCCGTCGACCGCCGCGGCGCACCTCGTGTTCCCCTCCTATCCGGGCAGCCTCCCGCCTTTCCTCCCACGCGAGTGGGTGCGTCCGTGAGCCCCTACGACGACGACGATGACTGGGTCGGGACGCCCCCGGAGGGTCGCTATAGCCGCGATCGAGCGAAGCCCGAGTTCTGGTGGCACCAGCGTCCGATCAGCATCGCCGCGGCCGGGCTAGTGCTCGTCATCGTCGTGGTGGTTGTGATCGCGATCCTGCGCTGACGCCACGGCAAACCGGCGCCTGCGCCCGAAGACGATCAACGTCGTCGCGCACAGCCCCGCGGTGGCCACGAACGGCAGCGCGTCGCCGGCGGACTTGGCTACCGCACCGCCACCGCCGGAGCCCACGATCTGACCGCCCGCCCACGCGAGGTTCATCAGCGCGGCGGCCAGGCCCTGGTCGAGGCCACTCACGTCGGCCGCCTCCGAGAGCAGCGCCATCGCCGGCGCCCAGAACGCACCGAGCGTCACCGCGATCGCGATCACCACGAACGCCTGTGGCACCGGCGCCGACGGCAGCGTGAAGCAGACGAGCGTCACGGTCGCGGCGGCGAGGCCGACGCGCAATGGCGCCCAGCGACCGCGCCGGTCCGACACCCGGCCGACCGCGGGGCTGATCGTCGCCTCCACGGCGGTTGCGATCACGTACGTCGCGCCAATGCCCAGGGTCGTCGCGCCCAGCTCGTGCAGGCGCAGCGGCCCCAGGACGTTGAGCATGCCCGACGCGATCGCGGGCAGCGCGACGAGCCACATCCCCGTGACGATGCTCCGGTTCGACAGGGCGCCCAGGAGATTGCGGAGTCCCTGCCCGGACACGGTGTGCGGCGAGGGCAAGCGCCGAGCCTGGTCGATCAGGATGACAGCGAACACGACGACCGCACTGAACGTCGGCCCGCGGCCGATCGCATTCGCGATCGTGCCGATGACCGGGCCGAACAGCGCCCCGCCGATCGCCGCGCCGAGGGCCCCGCCGATCAGTTCCCCGCGTCGATGGGGCGGCGCCTCGGCCACGATCCAGGCGAGACCCCCCGCCCACGAACACGCGCCGCCTATACCTTCGACGAAGCGGGCCACGTCGAGCCCCGCCGCGGTCTGGGCGAAGCCGAACGCGAGCGTCGAGGACGCGAGCAGCGCCAGTCCGGTGAAGACCGTGAACTTGGGTCCGACGCGAGACGCCAGTACTCCACCCGGGAGCGAACCGATCAGCGTCCCGATCGGGTAGGCCGCGGTCATCACCCCTGCCGACAGCTTCGACAGGTGCAGCTCGTTGGCCAGCGTCGGGAGCAGCGGCGCGATCGCCGCGTAGAACATCGTGTCGACGAACACGATCGCCCCGACCACCAGCACCAGCCGGCGCTCGCGTCCGGCGGCCGTGTCGCGTCGGCCTGACGGTGTGCCGCCGCGCCGCACCGTCGGGCTGGACGTCATGTTCAGAACTGTAATGACCTAAGCTGGGGGCCCCGATGATGGCCCCCACCTGGTGATCGTGAACGGATGAGGCGGGCGTGGGGGCGGTCGGGGGCGGTCCTCGCCGCGTTCATGCTGGCGGGTGCGCTTGCCGCCCCGGCCGGCGCGACGGCGCCGTACGTCCGCAAGTTGCCGCCGCTGACGACTCGCTGGACGCGTTCGGTCTCGACCGTCGAGCCGCTACCCGCCTATCCCCGGCCCCAACTCGAGCGCGCCCAGTGGCTGAGCCTCAACGGGCGTTGGCAATATCAGCGCGGGGCGGCGGGGCAGGCTCCCCCGTTCCGCGACAGCCTGGCCCAGACGATCCTCGTTCCGTTTCCTGTCCAGTCGCCACTTTCCGGAATCGAGCGTGGCGACACGCGGGGCTGGTACCGGCGAACCTTCGAGGTCCCGCCCGCGTGGGGCTCGCGACACGTGATGCTGAACTTCGGCGCGGTCAGCTGGGAGGCCCACGTCTACATCAACGGCCGGCTCGCGGGGATCCATCACGGCGATTACGACTCCTTCTCGCTCGACATCACGCGGTTCCTACATCGCCATGGGCCGAACGAGCTCGTGGTCGGCTTCTTCGATCCGATCGGGGGTGCCGACGAGCCGGTCGGGAAGCAGGTCCCGGGCACCCCGTCCGGCATCTACCACACGGCGTCCAATGGCATCTGGCAGACGGTGTGGCTCGAGCCGGTCGCCTCCAGGCACATCTCGGCCCTCGACCTGACTCCCGAATTGCGTGCCGGTCGTCTGGTCGTGACGGCGTCGGCGACGGGCGGGGCAGGAACGACCGTCGTCGCCCAGGCGCTGGCGGGAAGCCGTGTGGTCGCCACCGGCGGCGGCCATCCCGGACGCCCATTTGCGTTGCGGATCCACGATCCCCGACCGTGGTCACCGTCTGACCCGTACCTCTACAGCCTTCGCCTCCGTCTTGTCTCTCGCAAAGCCACCGTCGATCGCGTCAGCAGCTATTTCGGGATGCGCTCGATTTCGCTCGGGCGGGTCGATGGCGTCACGCGAATCCTCCTGAACGGCCACTTCGTGTTCCAGACCGGCGCCTTGGACCAGGGCTACTGGCCCGACGGCCTGTACACGCCGCCGACCGACGCCGCGATCCGGTTCGACATCGACGCCGCCAAGCGGCTCGGCTACAACATGCTGCGCGAGCATCAGAAGGTCGAGCCCGATCGCTGGTACTACTGGGCCGACAGGCTCGGGCTCCTGGTGTGGCAGGACATGCCGAGCCTGCCCACCAGGGACCACCTACCCCCGACCGCGGCCGGCCAGGCCGAGTTCAAGCGCGAGCTGCGCACGATCGTGATCCAGCATCGCTCCGACCCTTCGATCGTCACCTGGGTGCCGTTCAACGAGGGCTGGGACCAGTTCGAAGTCACGCCGCTGACGCGGCTCGTCAAGCGGCTCGACCGGTCGGCCCTCGTGGACAGCGACAGCGGGAGCGCCAACTGCTGCAACGCCGTTCCATCGCCCGCCAGCGACGTCCGAGACGCGCACCTGTACTTCGGGCCGTTCGCGGTGCCCACCGACCGGCAGGCGTCGGTCATCGGCGAGTACGGGGGCGTGCTTCCGTTTCCGCCAAGGGGTCACGCGTGGCCCGGAACTCAGACCAGCATCGGGTCGCCGGCGCTCTTCTGGCCCGTGTCGACGGTCACGGCATTTCTCACCCAGCAGTACGCGGAGCTCAGACAGGAGATGCGGACGCGTGGTCTCTCCGCGGCGGTCTTCACCGAGTTGTGCGCGTACGAGGACGAGCTCGGGATCATCTCCTACGACCGGCGGGCGTACTCGATCCGGCCAGACCTCGTCCGGCGACTCAACCAGTCCCTGATCCACGCCTCGACCCCTACCTCCGGCCTGCGTCCAGCGGGCCCCAAGGTGCCCGCGGGGACGGCGGGGCTGTGGCGATTCGACGAGGGCCAAGGAGACACGGTCGGGGACGCGAGCGGTCACGGACACAGCCTCACCCTGCACGGCGGCGCCGGGTGGACGGGCGGGATCGATGGCACCGCGCTGCGCATCACCGCCCCAGGTCAATTGGCGACGACGAGTGGTCCTGTGATCGACGCGACTCACTCGTTCACCGTCTCGGCCTGGCTGAGCTCTGCGGTGGCAGGCCAGTCGGGCACCGCCGTGAGCGAGCCGGGCCCCGATGGCTCGAGCTTCTCGCTGGGCATCGAGACGGCCTCCCAGGGAGCGCAATCGCTCTCGGGGGAGGTGGGCAGGCAGCCGACGCTGTCGCTCGGCAACGCCACGTGGTGGACGTTCGAGGTCCCGGGGTCCGCCCACTGTCCGGCCGCGCAATGCGGCGTGCGGGCGAACCTGCGCTACGACGACGGACGCTTCGATCCCGCCGTCGGCCGCTGGTATCAGGTCACGGGGGTGTACGACACGGCGACACAGACGATCACTGTGTACGTCGACGGTGTCCCCGAGGACGTCGAGCACGTCTTCGGTGTCCCACCGTCCACCGGACCGTTGACCGTCGGCGCCGGCGTGCGCGACTACGAGCCGACGGATACGTTCATCGGGGCGATCGACCAGGTGCGGGCGTACGGGCGCGCGTTGAGCCCGACCGAGATCTGGCAGCTGTATCTGGCCGAGCGCCCGCCGTCACAGAGCTAGCCGTCCGGGCGCTTCAGAGCACCCACTCGCGGGTACCTCTTCATCGAGCTTGCCGGTGCCGCCGCAACTCGACCTTGACCCGAGAACGCTCGAGGGGAGGGGAGCTGGACGGCTGAGCGGTAACGGAAAATTCAATCGGAGCCGTGTTCTCGCCCTGGTCCGCCACGCGGGGCGACCGAACCTCCGGCGCGGATCTCCCGGAGCTGCTCAGCCGTCCCCGCGCCGGGGCTTTTGAACCTTCGCCTGACCGGGAAGCCCTCACCAGAGGCCGCAGAAATCAGGTAGGGCCCGGCTGACCGGCCGGGGACACAACCAAGGAGGTATCCATGTCGACCGGCGTCATCGTTGCGATCATTGTTGTCGTCTTAATCGTCATTGCGTTGCTCGCATTCGCGGTGCCGCGGATGCGTCGGCGTGCCCGCATACGGGCGCAGGAGCGCGAGCTCCAGCAGCGCCGCCAGCAGTCGGTCAGCGCCCACCGCGAGGAGGCCAGCGCGAGCAGCCGGCGCGCCGAGGCCGCCGAGCAGCAGGCGCGAATTGCCGAGCAGGAGGCCGCGCGCGAGCGGGCCGAGGCGCAGCTGCACCAGGAGCGTGCCTCACAACATGAGCAGGGTCTCGCCGACGACGAGCTGAGGCCCCGGGATGGCGAGCAGGCAGAGCCGGTCGCTGACCGCGACGGGGAGACTGGCACCGCGCGGTCCGCCGAGCCGACCCCGACCGCGGATACCGAGGCGCGCTAGCCATGAGGTCTGGACTCGCGAGCACCATCTACCTGATCGTGGGCGTGGTCGTCGCTGCCTCGCACCACTACTTCAATCACGCGGACGCGCTGAAGCCGGTCGTGTCGGCGGTGCTCGCGGTCTGCCTCTGGCCACTCGTGCTGCTCGGCATCAATCTGCACGTGCACTGACGCTCGGGTCAGATCGAAGATCTCCACGCGTTGCGTTTAGGCGACGACGGTGGCGGGCATAAGCCGCACAGACGGTCGAGGAACTGCGCCCCCACTTCCTCGACCCTCCGGGGGGATCCGGATGGAGCCGGGTCCCCCCGGGGACCCCTCTCTCAACATCACCTTGCCCGTCGAGAGTCCGCTACCGGGTACTCTGCAGCGCCCGTGAACGCAGACCGCCCGACATTCGACCTACAGAGCCACTCGCGCCAATCCGATGGCGCGCTCGTGCCGCGCGAGGTCGTCGTCGTCGCCGCCGCCGCCGGCGTCGAACTATTGGCGCTGAGCGATCACGACACGATCGATGGCGTCGAGGAGGCCGCCGGCGCAGCCCAGGAGCTTGGTGTCCATCTCGTCCCGGCCGTCGAGATCTCAGCGATCGACGACGGCAAGACCGACCTGCACATCCTCGGCTATGTCATCGATCACACCGATCCGGCACTGGCCGAGCGGCTCGTCGCCTACCGAGCCGATCGCGAGCACCGCGCCGAACGGATGGCGGAGGCTCTCAGGGAGCTCGGGTTCGAGCTCGATGAGACGCCGATCCAGGCGCGCCTGGCGCAGGGCAAGTCAGTCGGCCGGCCACATCTGGCCGAGGCCGTCGTCAGCCATCCCGCGAACGCGAAGCGCCTCGCCACCGAGCACAGGACCGAGCCCTCAGCCTTCCTCGTGGGGTACCTGATCGAGGGCGCGCCGGCGTTTCGTCCGCGCCTTCGCCCGACGGTGGAAGAGTCGATCGACGCGATCCATGACGCCGGCGGAGTGGCCGTGTGGGCGCACCCGTTCTGGGACATTCCAGAGCCTCAAGACGTGCTGGACGCGATCGACCGGTTCCGCTCGTTCGGAATCGACGGCGTCGAGTGCTTCTACCCGACGCACAACCGCGAGCAGGCGGAGCTCCTCGCCGACCGGTGCGCCGAGTTCGGGCTGTTGACCACGGGCTCCTCGGACTTTCACGGTCCCGAGCACCGCCAGTTCTCGAGCTTCCGCTCCTTCAGTACCTACGGTCGCGAGCCCGAGCTGGGCCCGATCGCCCGTTAGACCCAGATCCCGTTCAAGGAGCTGGTCGCCGCCATGGGCGGGGCCGTCGAGGCCTCGAGCCCCGCAGCCGGCGGCGCCGAGCTCGTCGTGCGGCCGCCGACCGCGACGTCAGCCTGTGACGTGGTCGGGCGTGCACCGCCGCGCCGGCGCTCAGACGGGAATGTTCCGTTCGGCCAGATGTTGGCCGACTTTGCGCTTGACGCGCTGAAGCGCGTTGTCGACCGTCTTGCAGTCGCATCCGATCCGGCGCCCGACCTCCTCGTAAGAGTGCCCGTCGAGGTAGAGAGCGAGCACCCTCGACTCGAGCTCGGACAGCGCCGTCGAGATGCACGCGACGAGCGCGCGGAGCTCCTCGGAGGAGATGACCTGGTTGATGGGGTCGTGCACAGGCGAGCCCGGGAGCATCTCGTCGAGCGTCGGCTCGGCATCTCCAAAACCCCCTGACGGGGTGCTCGAGAACGAGACGTACTGGTTCAGCGGCGTGTGCTTGTTCCGCGTGGCCGTCTTCACGGCCGTGATGATCTGGCGCGTGATGCACAGTTCGGCGAAGTTGCGGAAGCTGGACTCGCGGTCGCTGCGGTAGTCGCGGACCGCCTTGTACAGCCCGACGAGCCCTTCCTGAATCAGATCGTCGGCGTCGCCACCGGCCAGGAAGTAGGAGGAGGCCTTCAGCCGGACGAACCCGTAGTACCGGCGGACGATCCGGTCGTAGGCATCCGGAGACCCCTGCTTCGCAAGGGCGATCAGATAACCATCCTCAACCTGAGGTTGAGCGTTAGGAGAAGCAGAAAGTCGTGCCACGACCCTATTCCTTTCCCGGCCCGGGTGACCCGCAGGCCCGTCGGAATTCGTGACGCGCTACCTCCCGTGGCGCCGCAGCTGATTTAGCGATGTGTGCGGATGCGGGATGTTGTGGCCGCACCCTCTCTCCGTTGTCAACCTCGAGCCTTAAGCTCGAGTTGATCCTTATCTCCCGGGCGCGAGCTTGACATAGCAACGCTTCGCTGTCAAGCGTGCTGCAAGGAGGTGTTCAGGGCCGTCGTTTGCAGCCGGAATTGCGAGAACGGCGTGGCGCGTCGACTCTCGGCCAGCCCCGATTGGCGGGCGGCCCGTAAACGGCGCTGGGGAAGGGAAAGGAAGCGGGCGCCATCGCACCCGTCCAAAAACCTGCATAACACGACAATCCCGGCCAGAATGGCGAGGCCTGTCGAGCTATGCATGAAGAGCATGCGTAATACGACAGGGCTCGGGTCTGGCGCCGGTGTTGTCGTGCTATGCAGGTTTCCCGTGACACTCTCGGCACAAAGTCGCGGGTTTGGGCACCCGAGCGGGTCAACCGCGCTCTGGCGACCCGCAACCAACCTCACGCCCCCTTCCCCAGCGCCGTTTACCGAGCCGACCGCCCGCGACAGCCACCGGCGCCCGAAAGCGCCGGTGGGCCTAGAGTCGACCGCCCCGCACCCCACCGGCCGCCGCGTAGAGCAGCACGGCCGCGGCGGCGCTGACGCTGAGCGACTCGATCCGCCCCCGCAGCGGAATCGCCACGAGCGCATCGCACGCCGCCGCGACCCGCGGACGCAGACCGCGACCCTCCGAGCCGAGCACGAGCGCGACGCCGCCGGTGAAGTCGACCTCGTCGTAGCGCATCCTCCCGTCGGCATCTGCGCCGTAGCACCACACGCCGGCGCCCTTGGCCTCGGCGAGGAAGTCGGCGATGTTCCGGACCCGGGCCACGGCCAGATGCTCGACGGCGCCCGCCGAGGCCTTGCATACGGCCGCGGTGATATCAGCCGCGCGTCGCTCTGGTATCACCACCCCCGAGACGCCGGCACACTCCGCGGTTCGGCAGATCGCCCCGAGGTTCTGGGGGTCCTGAATCTGATCCAGGACGGCGACGAACGGGGCCTCCGGTTCGAGCAGGGTGGCGGCGTCGGCGTAGCGGAACTCGGAAACCTCCGCGCAGATCCCCTGGTGCGCGTCCGAGCCGCACCGTCGCTCGACCTCCTCGGCGCCGACGACGGTCACCCGCAGGCCCGACAGCCAGGGCTCGCGCGACGCGTTCTTCGTGGCCCAGATGCGCGTGACCGAGCGCGGGCCTCGGATCGCCTCGCGCACCGGGTTGCGGCCATAGACGATCACTTCACCGGCAGCAGCTCGGGTCCCTCCGGGCTGTCTCTGACCTCCCACCCCAGCTCCCGCAACCGATCCCGCAGACGGTCAGCCTCCGCGTAGTCGCGGGAGGCGCGAGCGCCCTCGCGCGCATCGCGGAGCTCGACGACGTCCTGCGGCGCCTCGGGTGTCTCGGCCTCCAACAGGGTCTCGAGCCCGAGCACATCGAGCATCTCGCGCAGGTCGGCATCGCCGAGCTGGCCGGATGAGCGGTTCGCCTCCCGCACCCACTCGAACAGCCGCGCCAGCGCCTCCGGCGTATTGAAGTCGTTGGCCAGGGCGTCGAAGAAGGCGTCTCGGAGCGGGGCCGACCACGGGGGCGAGGGGCCTGCGACCAGTCCCCGCCCAGCCTCGCGGATTCGTTGCACGCGTGCGGCGGCTTCGACGAGCCGGTCGTCGTCGAAGTCGAGCGGCTGGCGGTAGTGGCCGCCCACGAAGTACATGATCAGGGCGTCTCGGCCGTGCGCCGCCAGCGCGTCGCGGAGGAAGAAGATGTTGCCGACTGACTTCGCCATCTTGGCCCGATCGAGACGGACCATCCCGTTGTGCACCCACAGGCGCGCCAGCGGGGCGCCGTGGGCAGCGAACGTCTGGGCCGCCTCGTTCTCGTGGTGGGGAAAGACCAGATCCGATCCGCCGCCGTGGATCTCGAAGTCGAGCCCGAGCAGCTCCTCGGCCATCGCCGAGCACTCGATGTGCCAGCCCGGCCGGCCGCGGCCCCAGGGCGCGTCCCAGGCCGTGTCTTCGTCCGGCTTCTCCGCTTTCCAGAGAGCGAAATCGAGCGGATCGCGCTTGCGGTCGGACCCCTCCACCTCCTCGCCCTGATCCATGTCGTCCACGTGGCGGTGGGATATCTCGCCGTATCTGGGGTAGGACCGGACCGAAAAGTAGACATCGCCCTGCGATGGGTACGCATGCCCGCTCTCGATCAGGCTTCCGATCAGCTCCTCGATCCCATCGATCGTCTCGCTTGCCAACGGCTCGTAGTCGGGCCGCCCGAGGCCGAGAGCGTCCGTGTCGGCGATGTACGCGGCGGTCATGTCCCGGGCCAGCTCGGCGCTTCCGACCCCCTGAGCCCCGGCCGCGGCATAGATCTTGTCGTTCACGTCGGTGACGTTTGCAACGAAGGTGACGTCGAATCCCTCGTGGGCGAGAAACCGTTTGAGCAGCGAGAAGACCACGAACGGGCGGGCGTTTCCGACATGGATGGGCCCGTACACGGTCGGCCCGCAGACATAGATTCCAACCTTGCCGGGCTCTCGCGTGCGAAGCTCCTGCACTCTGCCGGTCCGCGTGTCGTGAAGCAGGATCTTGCGCAAGGTCCGGCAACCCTAGCGCCCGCGGGCGCCGGCCTCCGGGCCGTGTGCCGTCGCTAAGCGGCCAATGTGATCGGCAGCTTTGCCGACTGCCAGGCGGCCAGGCCGCCGACCAAGTCGCTGACCTGCCCCAACCCGTCGCGCTGTATCAGGCTGGCCGCGATCGCCGAGCGATAGCCGCTGCTGCAGTAGGCGACCGCTGACCGTCCGCGCTCGATCGCCGGCGGGCTCGCCGGGAACTGTGCCAGGGGATGGTTCTCGGCCCGATCGATCCGTTCTTGGCGCCATTCGTCCGCGCTGCGGACGTCGATCAGCACCGGCGCGTTGTCCGACGCGAGCTGCTCGGCGAGCGACCCGGCCGTTATCCGCGCGATCCGCTCGATCTGCTCTGGAGAGTCCTCGAGCGGCTGCATCCCTCCGTCCAGGTAGCCGCCCACGCTGTCGAAGCCGATCCGCCCCAGCCGCGTGGCCGCCTCGACCTCGCGCCCCGGTTCGGCGATGAGCAGGATCGGCCGTTCACGATCGAGAAGCGTCCCGCACCACGTGGCGAAGCTGCCCCCGAGCCCGACGTTCACGCTGCCCCTGAGGTGGGCTCCCTCGAACTGGGAGGGGTCGCGGGTGTCGAGAATCTGGGCCCCGTCGTTCATCTGGCTCAGGAAATCGGCTCGCGACAGGGGGTGGAGGTTGCGCTCGAGCGCCTGCTCGAGCGTCGGGTGCTCACGCGTATTGAGCGCGGCGTCGTAGGTGAAGTACGCCGGCGCGTCGGGCTGGTCGGCGGTGACGATCTCGATGAATCGCTCGCGGCTCATCGGCTGGAGCGCATAGTTGTCGCGGCGCTGCACTCCGATTGTCGAAACCGTCTCGGTGCTCAACGCCTTCCCACACAACGAACCCGCGCCGTGGGCGGGATAGACGAGCGTCTCGTCGGGCAACGGCGCGAGCTTCTGATGCAGCGACTCGTACAGCATGCCGCCCAGCGCGTCGGCGCTCCAGCCCAGCGAAGCTCGCAGATCCGGCCGGCCGACATCGCCGATGAACAGCGTGTCGCCGGTCAGCACCGCGTACGGTGCGTCGGCGCTGTTGTTGCGGTCGCGAACCAGGATCGAGATCGACTCCGGCGAATGGCCCGGCGTCTGGAGCACCTCGAGCCGAACCCGCCCCAGCTCCACCGTGTCTCCGTCGGCCATCGGCGTGAACGCGTAGTCGGCCTTGGCCCGGGCGCCCAAATGGATGGTGGCGCCGGCCCGGTCTCGAAGTTCCAGATGGCCGGCGACGAAGTCCGCGTGGAAATGCGTGAGGAACACGTGGCCGATCCGGCAACCGAGCCGGTCGGCGTCGCGCAGGTACTGATCGACGTCGCGCTGCGGATCGACCACGGCCGCCTCGCCGCTGTCCTGATCGGCGATCAGGTACGAGGCGTGGGCGAGGCAGCCGAGGTAGTACTGCTCCAGGATCACGGCTGTGGCACGATCCGGATGTAGGGCTTCGGCGACTCCCACTCCCCGAAGATCTCCTTGGCCTGGTCATTGGTGACCGACGCCGCGATGATCACGTCCTCGCCGGGCTGCCAGTTGACCGGGGTCGCGACCTTGTGGTTGGCCGTGAGCTGCAGCGAGTCGATCACCCGCAGCACCTCGTCGAAGTTCCGGCCGGTCGTCATCGGGTAGACGAGGATCAGCTTGATCTTCTTGTCCGGACCGATCACGAACACGTTGCGGACGGTCTGGTTGTCGGCGGGCGTGCGCGAGAGCGGGTCACCCGAGACTTCCGCGGACAGCATTCCGTAGGCCTTGGAGACCTCGAAGTCGTGATCGCCGATGATCGGGTAGTTCGGCGCCTGGCCCTGGGTTTCCTCGATGTCCCTCGCCCACTCCTCGTGCCGACCGGTGGGATCTACCGAGAGGCCGATGATCTTCACGCCGCGGCGATCGAACTCGGGCTTGATCTTCGCCATGTAGCCGAGCTCGGTCGTGCAGATGGGCGTGAAGTCCTTGGGATGCGAGAACAGCACCGCCCACGAGCCGTCGATCCAATCGTGAAAGCGGATGGTGCCCTCGGTCGTTTCGGCCTCGAAATCGGGCGCTGTATCGCCAAGCTGCAGAAGAGCCATAGTTCCTCACTGAGGTCGTGTGTCGGTGTGCCCCCGTCGGTCTGAGCGTACACCTCGGCGCTCGGGGCGATCAACCTAGGCGGCGCGCGCGCGGAAGCGGAATGAGCCATCGCGGCGCTCGACCACCGGATCGCTCAACCCGGCCCCGCGCAGCCGCTCCGGAAGCTGCGCCGGGTCGAGCAACACCATCGTGTCGCCGATGTGGATCAGCTTGAACAGCGCTCCCGTCCCGACGCTGTCGGTGCCGGCGAAGGTGCCCGCCGGGCGGAGCACTCGCGCAATCTCCTTGAACGCGCGGTCCTGAAGGTCGCGGCGCGGGATGTGGTGGAGCATCGTGAAGCACACGACCGCCGTGAAGCGATCGTCCTCGAACGGAAGGGCGGTGGCGTCTCCCTGCACCACGTCGATGGCATCGCCCAGCTCGCCGTGAAGCCGCTCGCAGTAGCGCTCCTCGAGCTCGACGACGGTCAACTTGGGAGGCATGGTGGCGAGCACGCGCGTCGTCGCGCCAAATCCCGGGCCGACCTCCAGCACCTCGTCGCCGAGGTCCACCCCATCCAGGCCCCACGGCACGAGCTTGTCCTCGGCGCGCCGCGCCCACCACCCCGATGAGCAGAGCAGATTGTGAACCCGGTTCATCGCCGCTCGATCGTAGCCACTGCCAGCGCCGCCGCCCCCTCACCCGTGCCCACGAAGCCCATCCCCTCTCCCCGAGTCGCCTTCACGCTGACGTGCTCGACCGCCAGCCCGAGCGCATCCGCGAGCGCCACGCGCATCCGCTCGCGATACGGCGCGAGGTGGGGCTGCTCGATCATCACCGTCGCATCCACGTGGCTAACGGCAAACCCGGCCTCGTCGAGGATCCCGATGGTCGACCGCAGCAGCCCGAGCGAGTCGGCGCCGCGGTAGCGCTCGTCCGTGTCGGGAAAGTGCGCTCCGATGTCTCCGAGCGCCGCGGCGCCGAGCAACGCGTCGATGATCGCGTGCGTCAGCACGTCGGCATCCGAGTGGCCGCTGAGTCCGCGGCCGTGCGCGATCTCGACGCCTCCGAGGACCAGCCGCCGGCCCTCGGCGAACCGGTGACAGTCGTACCCCAGGCCGGTCTGCACCGTCATCCGGAACGCTCCGACAACAGCCGCTCGGCGACGTGGAGGTCCGCGGCGGTGGTGATCTTGATGTTCTCCGGCCCGGAGGGCACGACCCGCACCGTGCCGCCGGCCCGCTCGATCAGCCACGCGTCGTCGGTGGCGGCGCCCAGCAGCGCCTCCGACGCCTCGATCAGTGCCCGGTCGAGCGCCCGGCGGCGGAAGACCTGGGGTGTCTGGACCGACCACAGGCGGCGTCGCTCGAGTGTTCGCGTGACAGTCCGTCCGTCCTCCCCCACCTCTTTGATCGTGTCCGACACCGGCGCGGCGGCGATCGCCGCGTCCGCCCCCGAGCGCTCGAGCTCCTCGAGTGCTCGCTCGAACAGCTCTGGGGACGCCAGCGGCCGCGCCGCGTCGTGGACGATCACCGGATCTCCGTCGCCGGCCACGCGCAGGGCCTCGCGAACCGATTGCGAGCGGACGGCGCCACCGGCGACCGCGATCGTCCCCTCGGGGGCAGCCGCCAGCTCACCGGCGGGCAGTGCGACGACGATCCGCTCGACGGCGCCGACCGCCCGCAGCGCGTCGACACTCCACTGCAGCATGGGCCTGCCCGCCACCGGGACAAGCGCCTTGGGCCGGCCGGACCCAAGGCGCTCCCCACGTCCAGCGGCCACGATCAACGCGACCGCCATCTCGATCGTGAGCTACTTCGTAGCGACGGCCACCTTGCCGTTCCCGTTGCCGTTCCCGTTTCCCGGTTCCGAAAGCAGCCCGTACAGATGCACCTCGACCTCCTCCTCGTTCATCTCGAGCGCATACATCAGCTCCGAGGCGAGAATCTTCTTTGCACGGGTGAACATCTGCTTCTCACCCGTCGAGAGGCCCTTCTGCGATTCGCGGATGGCCAGATTTCGCACCACCTCCGCGAGCTCGTAGATATCCCCCGTTTTGATCTTGTCGCGGTTGTGCTTGAACCGCCTGTTCCAGTTCTTGGGCATCTCCGAGCACTCGTCCTGCAGGACGGCGAGCACCTTCTTGACCGTCTCCTCGTCGATCACCCGGCGGAGGCCTGCCAGCGCCGCGTTCTCGGTGGGAACCATCACCGTCATGTCGTTGTGCAGGATCTTGATCGTGAGGTACTCCCGCGACTCGCCAAGAACTTCCTTCATCTCCTTGCGCAGTACCTTCCCCGCCCCGTGATGGGGATAGACCACGCTGTCGCCGACCTCGAACTCGATGTGAGGTAGGGGATCGGAGTTCTCCAGATCCCCTTCCAGGTGCTCTTCCATTAGCTCTGTGATGGTGTCCTCCTCTGTCCAGGTCGGCGGGGCGAGGGACCCGCGCGCCGATTGCACTACGTCTGCAGGTACCTGTCGACCAGGTTGATCTCCTGCTGACGGCGAAGTCCCTCGCGGATGTCCTTCGCCCGGATCTCGCCGACTCCGTCGACGGTCTCCAGCTCGCCGTCTGTGGCGGCGAGCAAGCCCTCGAGTCCACCAAACTCGTCAACGATCCGCTGCACCACTAGCTTGGGCAATCTTGGGATTCGTCCCAGGATGCGGACACCGCGCGGAGAGACGGGGTAGTCGAGGGTATTCACCTTGCGGTCATAGCCGAGCAGCTCGGCCAACCGACCGAAGTCCAAAAGGTCCTGGTGGGGCAGCCGCACGAGCTGATCGAAGCCGATCGAAAAGGCCTCGTCGCTGTCCTCGATCAGGAAGTCGTGCACAAGTGCGGCCTTGTCAGCCGAGACGCCGACCATCGTCTCGTCGAGCTGCATCTCGATCAGCCGCCCCTCGCTTCCGAGCTCGACGATGTACCGCTCGATCTCCACCGCCATCCTCGTCACGAGCTCGGCGCGTTGGAGCACGGTGAGCACGTCGTGGAGAGTGACGCCGCCCTCGAACTCGAGCGCGGTCAAGCGAGTCGACACCTGATCGAGGCGGCTGCGGTACTTGTCGAGCGTAGCCAGCCCCTGGTTCGCCTTCGCGAGGACGACCGGGATGTCCTCGAGGATGTACTTGACGTCATCGACGTACAGCGAGACGATCTCGCGCCGCTCGGAGATCGCCACGACCAGCGCATCCGTCTGCTTGGCGACGCGCTCCGCGGTCCGGTGGCGCGTGCCCGTCTCCATCGTCAGGATCGTCGGATCGGGCGTGAGCTGGACGTTCGCGTGCGCGATCTTCGTGGCGTTCGCGCTGAGCACGATCGCGCCGTCCATCTTCGCCAGCTCGTACAGGATCGCCGGCGAGTAGTCCAGGTCGAGCTTGATCCCACCCGAGAACAGGAACGACAGCTCATCCGCGTCCCCGATCACGATCAGGCCGCCGGTGCGGGCGTCCTGGATGTTGTCGAGGCCCTCCCGTAGCGCCGTCCCGGGCGCGACCATCTCGAGTGCCCTGACTATCCGGGACTCCTGTCGAGATTCGAGCTCCTCTTTGAGCTCTTCCCCGGGACGAGACGGCATCAAGGCCGATTTTACCGGAGATTCATGTGGCGAGGCCCCGCGGGCCCGCGCCCAGCCGGCGCGCCACGGGACGCTTCCGCGGGCAGGGTCCGCCGGGGTCAGAGGGCCCTGGATGTCGACTCACCACCAGTCACGTTTGTGTCGGGGCCGTCAACTCCGATGCCGGGACTATCCCGCTTGAATCGCCATTCAGCTAACTCGGGCGAGCAAGCCTGCTCGCGTCGGCGAGAAAAACTGCACAGTGCGACAAATGATCGGGGCGGGCATGGCGGCTTTCGAGGGCCGAGCTTGGTGGCTGGCGACTCTCGGCCCGCGGGCGCTCCCCGCCCGCAGCCCTTCTTGGCGTCGGCCCGGTAAACGGCGCTGGGGAAGGGGAGGGGGCGGGCGCCGATCGCGTCCCCTTGATGGTGATCGCGGTAGGGACGGCTGTTGCCAGCCGCCCCCCGCGCAGATCCCAGCGTGCGCGTCTAACGCACTGGGCTCCTCCCTTGGGTTTTGGCGTCGAAGCGCGTGTTGGGCCAGGGGTGCAGGATGCGGGGCTGAGGTAGCCATCGCTCGGCGTAGCGTTTGATCCGCTCCCACGTCATGCGTCCCTTTTGGCTGCGGCGCGAAAGCGCCCGCCGCCAGTGTTGGATGACGCGTTCGCGGAACCCCCGCAACGCTCTGCTGTTGTCGGGTACCGCGTAATAGCGATAGTGCCCGACCAGGACGCTGGCGAGCCAGCGTCCTTGGATGGGGATCGGGAGATCGCGTCGTCGCCTCATCTCGGTCTTGACCGATCTGAGCTTCGCTCGCATCTTCTTCTTGCTCGTGGTCCGCTTGAGCTTGAACCGCCCGCGCCTGGTCGTCGCGCACGTGTGCGTGAACCCCAGGAACTCGAACGTCTCAGGCTTTTGATCGCCGCGACGTTCACGATTTCGGGCGGCGAACCGCCCGAACTCGATCAGCCGCGTCTTCTCGGCCGCCAGCTCCAAGCCGAACCCCGCCAACCGCTCACGCAGGTCAGCCAGGAACCGCTCGGCGTCCTCACGATGCTCAAAGCCCGCCAGAAAGTCGTCGGCGAACCGCACCAGGATCACGTCCCCGTGTGCGTGCCGCCGCCGCCACCGCTCGGCCCACAGGTCAAACGCGTAGTGCAGATACACGTTCCCGAGCAGCGGCGAAATCGACGCTCCCTGGGCCGTTCCCTCCTCCGCGCTCGACCACTCCCCGTCCTCGATGACCCCCGCCTTCAACCATCGCTGGATCAGGCGAAGGACCCTCCTGTCCGCGATCCGGTGCTCCAGAAACCTCTCAAGCCACGCCCGGTCAAGCGAGCCGAAGAAGTCGCGGATATCCGCGTCGAGCACCCAGTTCACCCTCCTGCGACCGATCCCGACCGCGAGCGCGTCCAACGCGTCATGCTGGCCGCGCCCCGGCCGAAACCCGTACGAGAAACCGAGAAAGTCCCCCTCATAGACGGCGTTCAACACCTCCACCACCGCCCGCTGCAGGAGCTTATCCTCCAACGCAGCGACCCCGAGCGGCCGCAGCCGCCCGTCCGGCTTGGCGATGAACACCCTCCGAGTCGGCCTCGCCCGATAAGCGCCCCTGTGAACCCGAGCATGCAGACCCCGAAGGTTCTCCTCGAGATCCAGCCCGTATTCCCGCCACGTGACCCCGTCCACCCCGGTCGCCGCCCTGGGATTCAACCCCCAGTACGCCATCCGCAGGCGATCCACGCTCACGTGGTGCAGAAGCGCGGTGAACCGCACACCACCATCCCTTCGCGCCACCCGGCGCACACGATCCAGATCGCTTGACACGCCCTCCCCGGCACTGGGTCCGGGACGTGTTTCCCTGGCCGTGTTCCCCTCGGGCAGGCCCCTTCCCTCCACCACCTCCGCCCCCGCACCCGCGGGCTTGTTCGGCGGCTTCGCCGGTACTACGAGCCTGTCTGACTTCCCGCGCTCGTGCATCGAGGGATTACCGCCTCAGCGTTCCCCTCGCGACCCGCCCCTGACCACAGGACGAGTGACCGCGGGATCTCCCGGTTCTCGCGCATGAAGACCTTCGTACGTGCCTGGGTTCTTCGACCGCGCGGGGTTCCCCAGCGACTCGCGATAACGCCGCCAGCGACATGGCCTTCCGCCTGTTATGAGAGCGTCGGCACCCCGAACTAAATTGTCATTTCGCGGCTCAATAGCCCCGCCCGCACGACCCCTGTCAACGCTTCGCCGCCGCCCTCGCGGACGGCCGACGCATGACTCAGGGCCACCGTGATTCGCTAAATCCTCGATGCAGAGCTCCTTCCGCTCCTTCTCCATGCCGGTTTATCCCGGCGCTTTCCACAACACGACAATCCCGGCCCGGATGGCGAGGCCTGTCGAGCTATGCACGAGGAGTGTGCTCAGTACGACAGGGCTCGGATCTGGCGCCGGCGTTGACGCGCTATGCACCATGCCCGTAACACTCTCAGCACACTCCCGTCACAAAGTCGCCACGAAGACCTGCGAGGTCGACCACGGGCTCCGGCGACCCGCAAGCGCCCTCACGCACCCCCTCCCTGCTGCCTTTTACAGAGCTGCCCGCCAACCCGAGCCGACCGCCGCCACAGCTGCCCCGCGGCCGAGAGTCCACAGCCCCGGCTCGGACAAACGCCGGCGTCTTAAGCCGCCCGCGCCGCCTCGGGCGCGCCGGCGCCGAACGCCGCCCGCAACGCCGCACGGACCGTCCTGCACCCTTCGGGCTCGACGACCCCGCCCAGGCCGAACTTTGCCGCCTCCCCCAGCCGGCGGTCGGCGTGCGCCACCGTCCGCAGCTCGCCCGTCAACCCCAGCTCGCCGAAGCACGCCAGCGGCCCACCCGACGGACCCTTCAGGACAGCGCGCTTGGCCGCGCTGGCCACCGCCAGCGCCACCGCCAGATCGGAGCCCGGCTCGTCGACGCGGACGCCTCCGACGACATTGACAAACACGTCAACGGCTCCGAGGCCGATCCCGGCATGGCGTCCCAACACCGCCAACACGAGCGCGACGCGGTTGCGATCGAGACCGGAGACGACGCGGCGGGGCGGTACGAGCTCGGAGCTCGACACGAGCGCCTGGACCTCGACGAGGAGCGGCCGCGAGCCCTCCATCGCGCACAGCACGACGCTCCCCGGCGCGCGGATGGCCGCACCCACGAACCGCGCCGAGGCGTCGAGGACCTCGACCAGCCCGTGGTCGCGCATCTCGAACACGCCGGCCTCGTCGGTCGAGCCGAACCGGTTCTTGATGGCGCGGACCGTCCGGTAGGTCCGCTCGCGCTCGCCTTCGAACTGCAGTACGCAGTCGACGAGGTGCTCGAGCACGCGCGGCCCGGCCAGCGCTCCGTCCTTGGTCACGTGGCCGACGAGCAGCACCGCGATTCCCAGCGCCTTGGCCACGCGCATGATCTCGCCGGCGACCTCGCGAACCTGGCCGACCGAGCCGGCGGCGCTCGAGAGCTCGCCGCTGTGGAGCGTCTGCACCGAGTCGACCACGCAGACCTCCGGCCGCTCGGCCTCGAGCGTCGCGAGCACCGTGTGCAGATCGGTCTCGGCGATCACGGGAATGTCCAGCGCGGCCGGCTCGGTCAGCCGCTGCGCCCTAAGGCGGATCTGAGCGGCCGATTCCTCGGCTGACACGTACAGGGTCCGCCGTCCGGCGGCGACCAGGTTGGCCAGCGCCATCGTCGTCAACGTCGACTTGCCGATCCCCGGGGCTCCTCCGATCAGCACCAGCGACCCCGGAACGATCCCGCCCCCGAGGACGCTGTCCAGCTCGCCGATGCCAGTGCTCAGCCGACCGCGCTCCTCGGTGGCGACGCTGCGCAGCGGCACCGGCGCGACGCCGGCGACGCGACCGCCACCCCGGCGCGGCCGGGCCCCGGACGCCGAACCGGCCCGCATCTCTTCAACCAGCGTGTTCCACTCGCCGCACCCCGGGCACTGCCCCGCCCACCGCGGGGTCTCGTGACCGCACGCCGAGCACACGTGAATCGAGGTGGGACGAGCCACCCCACGAGCCTACGCGCCCGCCCCGACGGCATCGCGACCCGCTTCACTCTTGTGACAGGCGCAGGGCTTCCAGGGCGTACGTCACCCCGAACATCAGCTCGCCGCCGTCGGCCCATCCGCCGGCGCGCTCGTTGAGGACCTGCCCGCGGAGCAGGCCCAGGGGTGGCCGTACCGACGCGTGGCCAAGCGTCCCGGCGAGCATCCGCCGCGCCAGGGCGACCCAGCCGCCCGCGGCGGGACAGGGGCCAGCCAGCTGCCGACACGCCGCCGCCAGATGCATCAGCCCGGCCGCCGTGATCACGCCGGCGGAGACGTCGACCGGCGCACCAGGGCGCGCGTCGTAGTCCCATAGCGGCACGCCAGACGCGGGCAGATGGGAGCGGACGTAGCCGGCGACGCGTTCGGCGACACGCAGCAGCTCCGTGTTGCGCAGCTCCGAGGCGGCCTGCGCGAAGCCGTACAGCGCCCACCCCTCGCCGCGCGACCACGTGCTGTTCTTCGAGATGCCCTGATGGGTGGCGAACGAAAGCACCCGCCCCGTGGCGCGGTCGAAGTTCACGGCCTGGATCGTCGAGCCGTCGCGCCGGACGAGCAGCGCCGCGATCCGCTCAGCGTGACGCGCAGCGACCCGCGCATATTTCGGATTCCCGGTCAACCGCGTCGCCCAGGGCAGGATCGCGATGTTCATCATGCTGTCAACGATCGTGTCGGCGTCGGGGCCGTAGGAGTTCGTGGGGATCGTGCCGGCGCGGGCGTTGGTGGCGGCGAGGGCCAGCAGCTCGTCGGCGGCGCTCAGCACGCTCCGCTTCAACCGCGAACACAGCGCAACTTGGTTACGGCCCTTGAGGCAGAGCGCCATATAGGCCGCCAGCGACGACTGCTCGTACATGAACCCGACGTCGTGGGTGTCGGCGCGCTCGTGGCCGAGGTGGCTGATGGTCGCGGCGAGGGCCCAGCGGGCGAACATCCCGCCGGCGGGCTCGAGCGCGGCCGCCTGCCACAGGGCGCCCGGCCAGAAGCCGCTCGTCCAGTACGTGGCGCTGTTGTGCAGGACGTCCTTCACGCTCGCGCCGATCGGGAACTGTCCCGGCGCCAGGCGGGCGTGGAGCTCGGCGAGGCGGTGCAGGAGGAGCGCGGCGGGGTCCGAGGCCGGGCTGATGATCAGCGCGGTCACGCGCGAGCTCGAGCGCACCTGACGTAACGCGAGCGCTCCGCCGGCCGGCCAGCCGGCGGCGAGCGCGCGACCGTTCACGACGACGTGGCCGCCGGCGATCTCGATGTGAGCCCGGAGCGGAAGCAACCCGTTGATCACGAGCATCCGCGGCCCGACGCCGACGTCGAGCGCGGCCTGGCGCCGGCTGCGGGTGACGTCAAGGGAGATGACGGCGCCGCCGGCGGGCAGCGCCACGCTCGTCGCGTCGCCGGCGTGCAGGGCCACCCTCGGGATCACCCGGACGCCGGCGAGCGACAGCGACGGTGGCGCGGTGGCGCGTGTCGTCGCGGCCGGAGCCGAGGACCCGCCGCACGCGCTCAGGGCGAGTCCGCTCGCGACTAGGGCGGCCGCGATCCCAGCCCGGGCGAGCCGGACCCACACGGCGGTGGTGTTACTCGGCGTCCGAGGGCGCGTCGGGCGCTGCCGGCTCCGGATCGTCGGAGTGCTCGTCAGGGTCGGTGTCGCCACCGCCCTCGGCGCCGACGCCGACCGGCGTGGGCTTCGGCGCCGGCTCGATCACGGTCAGCTTGACCTCGCCGTCGGAGCCGTCCTCGGCCTGCACCGGCTTCTCGACGAGCACCGTCGAACCCGACGGAACCTGGGAGCGGAGCACGAAGTCCGCCAGCGGGTCCTCGACGTAGCGCTGGATCGCGCGGCGCAGGGGCCGTGCGCCCATCGCCGGGTCCCAGCCCTTGTCGACGAGCATGTCCTTGGCGTCCTCGGAGAGCTCGAGCTGGAGCTCGCGCTCGGCCATCGACTCGCGGATCCTCCGCAAGAGCAGGTCGACGATCTCCTTGATCTCGTCCTTGGCCAGCTTGTGGAACACGATCACCTCGTCGATCCGGTTCAGGAACTCGGGCCTGAAGACCTTCTTCAGCTCGCCCATGATCCGGTTCTTCATGTCGTCGTAGGTGATCCCGGTCTCGTCGTCTGAGACGGCGAACCCGAGCGGCGTGTTCCGGGCGATCTCGGCGGCCCCGATGTTCGAGGTCATGATCACGATGCAGTGGCGGAAGTCGACGGTCCGGCCCTGAGCGTCGGTCAACCGCCCGTCCTCCAGGATCTGGAGCAGAATGTTGAACACGTCGGGGTGGGCCTTCTCGATCTCATCGAGCAGCAGCACGCTGTAGGGCTTGCGCCGCACCGCCTCGGTCAGCTGCCCGCCCTCGTCATAGCCGATGTAGCCCGGAGGCGAGCCGACCAGCCGCGAAACCGCGTGCTTCTCCATGTACTCGGACATATCGATCCGGATCATCGTGTCCTCGTCACCGAACAGGAACTCGGCGAGCGTCCGCGCCAGCTCGGTCTTGCCGACACCCGAGGGGCCGAGAAAGATGAACGAGCCGGTCGGGCGCTTGGGGTCCTTCAGACCCGCCCGCGAGCGCCGGATCGCCTTCGAGACGACCTCGATCGCCGGATGCTGCCCGATCACCCGCTTGTGGAGCTCGTCCTCCATCCGCATCAACTTCGCGGTCTCGGCCTCGGTCAGCTTGAACACCGGGATCCCCGTCCACATCGAGACGATGTCGGCGATCTCCTCCTCGCCGATCGCAGGACGCTCGGTCGACTCTCCCGCCTCCCACTGCTCCGCGAGCTCGCGCTTCTTCTGCGTCAGCCGCCGCTCCTTGTCGCGCAGATTGGCGGCCTTCTCGAACTCCTGAGCCTCGATCGCGGCCTCCTTGGCCCGGCGCGTCTCTTCGATCTCGTCCTCGAGCTCGCGATACACGGGCGGCGAGGTCATCGACTTAATCCGCATCCGCGACGCAGCCTCGTCGATCAAATCGATCGCCTTATCAGGCAGGAAACGGTCCGAGATATACCGGTCGGCCAGATCCGCGGCCGCCTCGAGCGCCTCATCGGTGATGTTGACCTTGTGATGCTGCTCGTAGCGATCGCGCAGACCCTTCAGGATCTGCACCGTCTCCTCGGTCGTCGGCTGATCGACCGTGATCTTCTGGAAGCGACGCTCAAGCGCGGAATCGCGCTCCAGGTACTTGCGATACTCCTCGAGCGTCGTCGCGCCGATCGTCTGCAGCTCGCCACGCGCCAGCGCCGGCTTCAGGATCGAGGCCGCATCGATCGCGCCCTCAGCCGCGCCCGCGCCGACGAGGTTGTGCAACTCGTCGATGAACAGGATGATGTCGCCGCGCTGGGTGATCTCCTTCATCACCTTCTTCAGACGCTCCTCAAACTCGCCGCGGTACTTCGAACCCGCCACCAGGGCGGCGAGATCGAGCGTGTAGATCTGCTTGCCCTTCAGCAACTCGGGGACATCGGCATTCGTGATCCGCTGCGCCAGCCCCTCCACGACAGCGGTCTTACCGACCCCCGGCTCGCCGACGAGCACCGGATTGTTCTTGGTCCGCCGGGAGAGGATCTGCATGATTCTTTCGATCTCAGTCTCGCGACCCACCACCGGGTCGAGCTTGCCCTCGGCGGCCAGCTTGGTCAGGTTGCGGCCGAACTGGTCGAGCAGCTTCGAAGATTTCTTGCCCTCGCCCTGTGCGGCCGGGGAGCCGGCCGGCGCGCCCGAGCCGCGCTGGCGGCTGCCGGGGCCGGAGAGCATCCGGATCACCTCGTTGCGGATCTTCTCGGAGTCGGCGTCGAAGTCGAGGAGGATGCGGGCGGCGACGCCCTCGTTCTCGCGCACGAGGCCGAGCAGGATGTGCTCGGTGCCGATGTAGTTGTGGCCGAGGCTCAGGGCCTCACGCAACGCGAGCTCGAGCACCTTCTTGGCCCGCGGCGTGAACGGGATCTGACCCGAGGTGACCTCCTCGCCGGAGCCCACGATCCGGACGACCTGCGCCCGCACGCGCTCGACCGTGATGTCGAGGGACTCGAGCACCCGTGCTGCCAGACCCTCCTCCTCGCGTAGGAGTCCAAGCAGGATGTGTTCGGTGCCGATGTAGTTGTGCTTGAGCGTCCGCGCCTCTTCTTGCGCCAGGACCACCACCTGGCGGGCTCGCTCTGTAAATCGCTCGAACATGGCTCTTCTCTCGGTCCGGGGTACTCAGTGTGGTCGGTCGAGGCTTTTTCCTGTCCTTGTCTCCCTACGCTGCCAGAGTCGTCAAGTGCTCACGGCCGGCTTGCAGGGACGCCGAGGATCCCGTTCTTCCCATCTATTTCGACCACCAGGCCGGAAAGGATGAGCGAATACGGTTTCTGTCTCGGGCCATAGGTCAGTCTAGCAACGCGCCTACCACGCCCTTCCGATATTGAAAGGCGTCTCGTGCGTAGCGAATCGCTGTTTGCGAGCTTCGAGGTACGTGGCATCGGACCGCTTTTTACGTTAGCGGCCGACTCCGCGCCGGCATGTGGCACTAGTCACGCATCGCCGGAAACAGCACGACCTCGCGGATCGACCGCCGCCCGGTCAGCGCCATCACCAGCCGATCGACCCCGATCCCGATGCCGCCGGTCGGCGGCATCCCGTACTCGAGCGCCTGAACGAAGGACTCGTCATAGGGCTGCGTCTCCCCGCCGCCGGCGCCGGCCAACGCGCGCTGCTGCTCGAACCGGCGGCGCTGCTCGTCGGGATCGTTGAGCTCGGTGAACGCGTTGGCGAACTCGATCCCGCCGACGTACGCCTCGAAGCGCTCGACCAGGTCCTCTGTGGACCGATGGCGCTTGGCGAACGGCGAGAGCTCGACCGGGTAGTCGAGCAGGAACGTGGGTTGAATCAGCGTCGGTTCGACGTGGTTTGAAAGCAGCTCATCGACGAGCTGCGGCCACGTGTCCTCCACGGGGACCTTGATGCCCCGCGCCGCCATTGCGGCCGCCAGCGCGTCGCGGTCGTGCGCCTGCATGATGTCGATGCCGGTCCGCGTGCGGATCGCCTCGACCAGCCTTTCGCGGCGCCACGGTGGCGAGAAATCGAACTCGCCGGAGTAGCCGATCTCGGTCGCCACGAACGACACGAGCTGCTCGCAGCGCTCAGCGATCTTCGTGTAGTCGGCATACGCCTCGTAGAACTCGAGCATCGTGAACTCGGGGTTGTGCGTCGTGTCGACCCCCTCGTTGCGGAAGTCCTTGCCGAGCTCGTAGACGCGCTCGAGGCCGCCGACGATCAGCCGCTTCAGGTAGAGCTCGGTCGCGATCCGCAGGAAGAACTCGCGATCGAGCGCGTTGTGATGGGTCGTGAACGGCCGCGCCAGCGCCCCACCATAAAGCGGCTGCAAAACGGGTGTTTCCACCTCGATGAACCCGTGATCGTCGAGCCAGCGGCGGACCGCCGAGATCACCCGTGCGCGGATCACGAACAGTTCGCGGGCATCCTCGTTGGCGATCAGGTCGAGCTCGCGGTGGCGGTAGCGCGTCTCCACGTCGGTCAGCCCGTGATGCTTCTCGGGAGGCGGCCGGAGCGACTTCGCGAGCACCACGAACGAGGTGATCCGCAGCGTGAGCTCCCCCCGGCGCGAGGAGAACGCGATCCCGTCGATCCCGATCAGATCCCCGAGGTCGAGGCCCAGCAGCCTTTGCATCCCGGCCGCGCCGAGCTCGTCGACTCGGGCCTGCAACTGGATCCGGCCGGAGCGATCGACGAGATCCAGGAAGGCCATCTTGCCCTGACCGCGCCGTGCGGCGAGCCGGCCCGCGACGCGGTGGGAGTCAGACGTCTCCTCGCCGGGTTGGAGCGACGCATGCGCGGCCCGCACGGACGCGATCGGTTCTACACCGTCGAACTCGTGCGGGAACGGGTCGACGCCCTCCCGTCGCAGGGCGTCGAGCTTGGACCGCCGTGCCGCGAGGAGCTCAGAGGACGCGACGGGCTCGTCGCTCATCCATCGACCCTCTACTTCGCGGCGACGTCGATCTTGGTGATCTTCAGCTTTCGCTCGCCCCTGGGAGTCGAGAACTCGACCTCTTCGCCGCGCTTGCGGCCCAAAAGCGCCTTTCCGATCGGCGACTCGTTCGAGAGCTTCAGCTCGGTCGGGTTCGCTTCGGCAGAGCCGACGATCGTGTACTTCGTCGACTTGCCGCCCTCTTCCTTGACGTGCACGACCGAGCCGACCCGGACCACGTCGGTCCCGAGGTCGGTCGCGTCGATGACCGTGGCCGACCGCAGCTTGTCCTCCAGCGCGGCGATCCGCGCCTCGAGCATCGCCTGCTCGTTCTTGGCGTCGTCGTACTCGGCGTTCTCCGAGATGTCGCCGAACTCGCGCGCCTCTTTGATTCGGGCGGCGACCTCGCGACGACGGACGGTCGATAGTTGCTCGAGCTCGGCCTTGAGAGTGGCCAGCCCTTCGGGGGTGAGAATGACGTCCTTAGGCATTGCTGTGACCTGTGGGGTTAGGGGCGATCTGGACGAGAAAAATCCCGCCCTACCAGCGGGAAATGGCACGCTCCGGTTCGCGTGGGCGGATGAGTATAGACACCTCCGCGCGCGAGCCCTATTAGGGCATTCTGAGCGCTCAGAGAACGCTTAGCTCAGCGCCGCAGCGGCGCAGGAGGCGTCGGTGAACAGGGCCCGCGCCTCCCCCACCGTCTCCGCGCGCTGGAGTGCGGCCTGGAGCGCCTTGCTCCCGCCGAGCCGGTCCGCGTACCACGGGTAGAACTTCCGCAGATACCGGGCTGCCCGCTCCGGACCGAGGTGCTCGCAGGCCCGCTCGAGCACCCAATCGAGCTCGGCGAGGATCTCCGCGGGTTCGGGCTCCGTGGAGCGCCTCCCCAGCAGCTGCTCGAACAGCCACGGGTTCCCGAGCGACCCCCGCGCCAGGAGCACGCCCGCGGCATGAGTCTGCTCGAAGGCGCGCCGGGCCGCGTCGGCGGTGTGAAGGCCACCCGAGATCATCACGGGCACCGGCAGCTCCTCGACCAGGGTCCGGGCCAGCGCGTAATCGGGCGCGCCGCTGTGGCGCTGAGAGGCGTTACGAGGGTGGATGCACAGCCCGGCGACGCCGCCGTCGAACGCCAGCCGGCGAGCGGTTTCGACCCCGCTCGTGTCGCCGGGGCGCTGCCCCGTCCGGAGCTTGACCGTCACCGGCAGCCCGCTTCCCCGCGCGGCCGCTCGGGCGAGCGACACCGCGCGATCCGGCTCGGCGAGCAGCGCCGCGCCGGCGCCCGTCTTGCAGACCTTCGGGACCGGGCATCCCATGTTGATGTCGATCATGTCGGCGCCCGCGGCCGCGACCCGCTCCGCCGCCGAGGCCATCACGTCGGGGTCGTGGCCGAACAGCTGCACCGACATCGGATGCTCGTCGGGGTGGATCCGCAACAGCTCGCGACAGGTCCGCTCGTTGCGGTAGTGCACGGCGAAGCTCGAAACCATCTCCGAGACGACCAGCCCCGCGCCGTAGCGCTTGGCCTGGAGCCGCACAAACCAGTTGCCGATTCCGGCCAGCGGCGCGAGCACCACGCGATTGGCGATCTCGACCCCACCGAGGGTCCAGCTGTCGTTCAGAGTCGGGGACACGGGGCATTCATGGTACGAATTGGGTCTATGGATCTTGCTCCCCTGCTCATGCCCTGGAACGAGATCGTGCTCGACCAGGTGCCGGGGATCGAGCTGTTCGACGTGCACACCCACCTGGGGCGCAACGACCCCGACGGGATGAGCCAGACGCCCGAGCAGCTGATCTCCCAGCTCGAGATGGCGCACGCCCGGGGCGCGTTCGTGTTCCCGATGCACGAGCCCGACGGCTATCCCCCCGCGAACGATGCGGTTCTGGAAGCGGCGCGCGGCGCCGACTCGCTGCTGATCCCGCTCTGCCGCGTGAACCCGCACGACGATCCCGTCCGCGAGGCGGAGCGGTGCCTCGACGCCGGCGCCCGGGGGATCAAGCTCCACCCTCGGGCGGAGAACTTCACGCTCAACCACCCTCAGGTTCGCTCGCTGATCGCGCTCGCGCACGAGCGCCGACTGCCCGTGCTGATCCACGCCGGGCGCGGGATCCCGGCGCTCGGGCTGCACGCCGTCGAGCTCGCCGGCGAGTTCCCGGACGCGCAGCTGATCCTCGCCCACGCCGGGATCTGCGACCTGTCGTGGATCTGGCGCGTCGCTGCGGACTATCCGAACCTGCTGTTCGACACGGCGTGGTGGATGCCCGCCGATCTCCGCGCGCTGTTCGCGCTCGTGCCGCCGGGCCAGATCCTGTTCGCCAGCGACGCTCCCTACGGCAGCACGGCGATGTCGGCGGCGTTCCAGCTCCGCACGGCGCTCCAGGTCGGGCTCTCGGCCGAGCAGATCCGCTCGGTCGCCTCCGAGCAGGCGCTGCGCCTGGCGGCCGGCGAGCCGCTGCGGCCGGCCGGACCGGCCGTCGGCGAGCACGAACGGTCGCCGCACGTGCTCCTGGACCGCGTCTCGGAGTTCCTGATGCTCGGCGCGATCGCATCGTTTCGGGGATCCGAGGGGGCCGCCGAGATGCTGGCGCTCGCGCGGCTCGCGTGCGACGTCCCCGACGAAATCGACGACGCGCCCGTGTTCGCCGCGATCGTCCGCCTGATCGACATCTACGACGAGCTCACCGCCGAAGATCCGGAGGACCGGCGGCGCAACGCATTCCTGATCCTCGCGACGACCGTGGCCCAGACCCCGGACGTGCCGATCCCGGAGCTCGCCACCGAGCCCGCGGGCTGATTGTCAGTGCTCGGTCTGGTTGCGGCCCCAGATCAGCCGCAGCCCGATCAGCGTCAGCAGGTCGTCGACCTCATCGACTGTCTCGCGCACGAACGGCACGAGTGCGTGCGCCAAACCTCCGGTGGCGATCACGGCCGTACTCTCGCCCAGCTCGCCCCGCAGCCTGTGGACGATTCCGTCGACCTGGCCGGCAAATCCGTACACGATGCCGCTGCGGATCGCATCGACCGTAGATTTGCCGATCAGTCCCCGCGGCGGCGCCAGCTCGACCTTGGGGAGCTTTGCCGCGCGGTCGTACAGCGCGTCGATCGAGATCTCGGCGCCGGGGCTGATGATCCCGCCGAGATATTCGCCGGCCGCGGACACGGCGTCGTAGGTGATCGCAGTGCCGAAGTCGACCACCACGCACGTATCCTTCACCCGTTCGTAAGCGGCGACCGCGTTGACGAGCCGATCGGCCCCGACCTCGCGTGGGTTGTCGATCCTGATCGGCATTCCGGTCCGGATCGACGGACCGACGACGAGCATCCGGTGGTTTAGGTAGCGATCCGCCATCGCGGTCCACTGCTCTGAGAGCTGGGGCACGGTCGACGAGACGATCGAGGTATCGACATCGGTCAGTGACAGGCCGCGGAGTGCCAGCAGGTTCGAAAGCGCCGCACCCAGCTCATCACCGGTCGACTCCCTGACCGTCGCGAACCGCCAGTGCTCGGCGAGCACATCCTGGTCGTTGAACACGCCGAAGTGGGTCTGCGTGTTGCCGACATCGACGACGAGCAGCATGGGCGAGGATTATGGGCCCTAGTCACTTCCCCCGGATAAACGGCCTGGACTGAAACGGCCGCGCTGGGATGGCGCGCCCGAGTCAGGCTTGTGAATGGTTGCCCTGGTGGAAGGGCTTGGGGGAGTGTTTCAGTGGGTTCGGATAGCGAGGGTGTCGAGGTCGTAGGCGAGGATCGCCCACCCGGTCCAGATCTGCATCCCGTCATCGCTTTTGAGTCGGGATCGGCGTATCCCGTAGCGGCGTTTGAGGTGACTGATCCGGCCCTCGATCCCGGTGCGGTATCGGGCGCGGCGTTTGCGAGCGCGGCGGGATCCGGGTTCGTGGTGGTTGGCGAGGTGGATCTGGTGGTCTGCCAGGTCGGGGAACGCGTTCCTGGTCGGGCCGGGCAGGAACCCGCCGTCGGCGACGATCTCGCGCGGGCGGATTCCAGCCCGCTCGAGTTCGCGGGCGGTCTGGGGCAACAGTGTGTTCTCGGCCGGGTTGCCTGGCGCGTGGCCGGCGGGGAGGATGAACCCGCGGGCGCCCTTGCGGGTGTTCTCGGTCACCTCGCAGATCTGGGCGACGTACCCGAACTCGGTCGGTTTGCCGAGTTTGCCCTTGCGGATCGGGCGGGCGTCTGGATCGGCGATCGACACCAGCCGATCGGTGATCTTCAACCCGCGGACGCGACGATCGATCTGCTCGGCGACCTTGCCGCAGCGTGTGGCGAGCTCTTCCAACTGCCCGGCAGCCCGCAGCTTTGCCGTGGCGCCACGGCCGCGTGCCGATGCTCTCGCTGCGGCCGCGAGCCGCTTGGCCTCCTTCGCGGAGCGGTCGATCAGTCGCCCGGCTTGTTGGTTGAGTTTCATCACCTGCGCCTTCGCTTCGCCGGTGCGCCTGGCGAGCGTCTTTGAGATCGCCCGTACTGTCTTGCCGACCGACCGGGAACGGTCGCGAACCCGCACCTTGCCACCGACCAGCTTCCGTAACTTCTTGCCCTCCCGCGCGAGCGTCCTGGCTCCCTGCAAGGCGAGCACCGCGTCGGACGGGTAGCGGATGTCGGCCTCCACCACCGTCGAGTCGATCCTCGCCGCTCGGGCGGTGAACCGCGTCTCGCGCTGCGCCTTCTCGATCACCATCCTGGTGATCTCCTGAACGACACTCGCGCCGAGCCGGCGGGCGAGCTTGCGGACCGTCGACTCGTCCGGCACCCGCTGATCGATCCCGATCAGACAGAACCGTCTGAGATGCAACGAGTCCGACACCTCCCGGGCCAACGTCTCGTAGCCCCAGCCGGTGCGCTGCTTGATCACCATCAACCGCACGAACGTTGCCATCGCGATCGACGGCCGCCCTCGCTCCCGAGCGCTCTCCTCCCACGCCTGCGCGATCGGGAACAACAAGACCCCATCCGACAGCACCCGATCCAGCCCGGCGAGATCGTCGGGCAACTCCCGCACCTCGACCGCCAGAACCTCGTCCCACAACGACTCCACCTGCTCGCCCACAAGCGTCAGCATCACACCTCCACCAGGCCAGGAAACCGTTCATAAGCAGGCTAATTGTCTGAAACAACCCGGACGGAACGACCGGTTCTGACCGGCCCTGATGCGACCCTGACCGGCAGTCGAGAACAGGAGACGCCAATGCCCGGAACCGGACGCAACCAGCCCTGCCCCTGCGGATCACGCCGCAAGACCAAACACTGCTGCGGACAGGCGGCCTGCGGGCGCAGCGGCGGCCCCGCCAGCCACACGTCCTGGTCCCCGCCCAGGGAAGCCAGCGCGGCCGTGGCCGGCTCACCGCACGGGAACCTCAGCTGCGGATCGAGCTCGAGCAGCGGCACGAGCACGAAGCGCCGGGAGCGGACCTCCGGGTGGGGCAGCGTCAGCCGCACCGATTGGTACATCAGATGGCCCAGCAGGAGGACGTCAACGTCGATCGCCCGTGGCCCGTGGCGCTCGCCGCCAGGCGCACGTCCGACGTCACGCTCGACCTCCTTGCACGCGTCCAGCAGATCCTCGGGCCCGAGCGAGGTCTCGATTCTGACGCACGCGTTCAGGAAATCCGGCTGGTCGAGGACCAGGCCGACGGGCTCGGTCTCGTACACGGAAGACGAGGCGAGTACGGACACGCCGTGTCGCGGCAGCTCGGCGACCGCGGCGCAAAGCTGTGCCCGGCGCTCGCCGACGTTCGAGCCGAGTCCGAGATAGCCGAGCGTCACTCCGCCTCGCGCCAGACCTCGACCGACACCTCGCTCACCGCGAATGGGAGCGGGGGCTCCGGCTTGGAGGCTTTGACCCACACGGACTGCGCCCCGTACTGACCGAGCAGCCGATCGGCGATCGCCGCACACAGCCGCTCGAGCGTCTTGTAGGAGCGCTGCTGGGCGACGAGGTTCGCGCTGTCGCACACCTCGGCGTAGTCGACCGTGTCCTCGATCCGGTCGGTCAAGGTCGCATCGCATTCGCCGACGTCGAGCCGCAGGTCGAGCAGCAGCCGCTGGCCGACCTCGCGCTCCGCCGCGGTCACGCCGACGTGGGTGAACAGCGAGAGCCCGGAGATCTCGATCGTGACCTCGGGCTCAGAGCGCTCGTCGTCGTCCTCGCCGTCCTCCTCGTCGACCTCGTCGTAATCGTCGCCGTTGTCGTGCTCGGTCACGCGCTGACGGTAGCAACAGCCACCCTGAGCGCGTCGGAAATCGGCGCCACCTCGTGGACTCTGAAGATCTGGGCCCCGCGGGTGTAAGCGAGCACATTGGTTGCGATCGTCGCTGCGAGCCGGTGATCGACGTCGCGGCCGGTGATCCGCCCGAGAAACGACTTTCGCGAAGTGCCGATCAGCACCGGTCGCCCCACCGCCACGAGCTCGTCCAGCCGGCGCAGCAGCTTAAGGTTGTGGGCAACGGTCTTGCCAAAGCCGATCCCGGGGTCGAGGATGATCCGCTCCTGGGGCACGCCCGCCGCGATCGCGACGCCCATCCGTTCCTCCAGAAACGCCTTGACCTCGGCGACGACGTCGTCGTAGCGCGGGTCCTCCTGCATCGTGCGCGGATCGCCGAGCATGTGCATCAGGCAGAGCGCAGCGCCCGCGGAGGCGACGACCGACCCCATCTCGGGATCGCCCCGCAGCGCAGTCACGTCGTTGACCATCGTCGCCCCGGCGCGGAGCGCCTCCGCCGCCACCGCCGCCTTCGAGGTGTCGATCGAGATCTGCGAACTCACCCCGGCCGCGACCAGCCCGGTGATCACCGGCACCACCCGGCGCAGTTCCTCCTTGGCGCCCACGGGCGCCGCGCCGGGGCGCGTCGACTCGCCGCCGATGTCGAGGATCGCCGCGCCCTCGGCGTCGAGCTCGAGACCGTGGCGGATCGCCGCGTCGGGATCGAGGAACAGGCCACCGTCGGAGAACGAGTCCGGGGTGACGTTGAGCACCCCCATGATCCGGAACTCCCGCGCGGCCGGCATCGGTGGGCCGCCCGCGGCCCCCGACCTCACTGCGGTTCCTCGTCCGGCCACCGTCCGTGCTCGTCGAAGTACTCGCGCGCCTCCTCCTCCCTCTCGCGGTCGCGGTTGCTCTCGACGCTCATCCGGAACATCCAGTTGATCATCCACACGGTCACGGCGACGAGCAGCAGCGCGACGCCCGTGGCCGAGAGCAGCGTGTGCGTGTCGCCGGCGGTCGACACCCGGCCGTGGCCGAGCACGATCAGCACCACGCCGGCGACCGCGATTGCCACCGGCAGCCACAGCCGCGTGGCCGCCAGCACCACGCGCGTGAACCTCCCCGCTTGCTCACTTCCATCTTGCTCAGGCATCCTCGACCGGCACGTTACATCGCTCCCGTCCTCGCCACGAACACAACTACTACGACTTCTTGGGGTTCCCTCGTGAAAAGATGCGGACCGCCAAGAACGAGTTGGGAGGGCAGTCAATGACCGACGGAATGACTCGACGCACGCTCCTACACGGGGCCGCCGGAGGTGCGGCCGTGCTCGCCGCCGGAGGTTTGCCGGCGTGGGCGCGGCCTGTGCGCAAGGCCCCCTTCCTCCGCCAGCCCGACAGCCTGCCGTTTCCGCACCTGCCCGCGGGCACCCCGAGCATGCCCCAGATCCGCAACATCGTCGTGCTCATGCTGGAGAACCACTCGTTCGACAACCTGCTCGGGATGGTCCCCTACCAGGTCCAGGGGCGCCACCGCGTCGACGGCCTGACCCGGCGCCACCACCGCATCGTCAACTTCAACCCGGACGCGACCGGCCAGCGCGTGTTCGCCACCCACGGCAGCTCCCCGTGCCAGCTGAGCGGAGAGCCGAGCCAGTCCTGGAACGCGAGCCACGAGTCCTACGACGGCGGCCGCAACGACGGCTTCGTCAAGGGAAGCGCTCCGATCGCAATGACGTTCTGGGACAGGAGCGACCTCCCGTTCACGTACTCGCTCGCGCAGCACTTCCCCCTCGGCGAGCGCTACTTCTGCTCGGTGCTCGCGCAGACCTACCCGAACCGGCGCTTCCTGTTCGCCGCGACGGCCTCGGGGACGATCTCGACCAACACCGCCGGATTGCTCCCCTCGGCGGCCAACGGCACGATCTTCGACCGGCTGGATGCGTCCAAGATCGACTGGCGCGTCTACTACCAGCAGATCGCGAGCCCTCTGATCCTCCCGAATTTCCGCAACAACGCGTCCCAGGTCGCCCGCACCAGTCCGTTCACCCAGTTCGCCATCGACGCGGCGGCCGGAAACCTTCCGCAGTTCACGTTGCTGGATCCGAACTACGACAACACATCGGAGGAGAACCCGCAGGACATCCAGGTCGGCGAGGAGTTCGTGGCGAACGTCGTGCATACGCTCATGCGCGCCCCCACGTGGAAGCACACCGCTCTGTTCATCAACTACGACGAGCACGGCGGCTACTACGACCACGTCCCGCCGCCCCCCGCGATCGCGCCCGACTCGATCCCGCCGATGCTCTCTTCGGGCGACACCCCCGGCGGCTACAACCGCTACGGGTTCCGCGTGCCGCTGATCGTGGTCTCACCGTGGGCCAAGCCCCGCTACGTCTCGCGCGTCGTCCAGGACCACACGTCGGTGGCCGCGTTCATCGAGCGCAAGTGGAATCTGCCGGCGATGACCTTCCGGGACGCCAACGCGGCCCCGATGACCGACTACTTCGACTTCCGCCACGCCGCGTTCCGCAAGCCGCCGAGGCTCCACGCGGCGCCGCCACTGGGACCGGGCCTCGAGGCCTGCAAGAAGGCGGGACTGACGCCGCCGCTGCCGGGGCAGCCGGCTCCGGCTGATGATGTGGCGCGGTTCCTGGCGCGGGCGCGTCGGTGAGGCCGGTCCAGGGTCGTTCTCGGTAGCTGTCGACTCTCGGCCCGCGGCGCCTTTTTGGCGCCCGTCGCCTCTGAATGGCGGGCGGTCCGGTAAACGGCGCCGGGAAGGGTAGGGACGGGCGCGATTGCGGCCGTTCGATGGTGATCGCGGTAGGGACGGCTGTTGCCAGCCGCCCCCCGCGCAGATCCCAGCGTGCGCGTCTAACGCACTGGGCTCCTCCCTTGGGTTTTGGCGTCGAAGCGCGTGTTGGGCCAGGGGTGCAGGATGCGGGGCTGAGGTAGCCATCGCTCGGCGTAGCGTTTGATCCGCTCCCACGTCATGCGTCCCTTTTGGCTGCGGCGCGAAAGCGCCCGCCGCCAGTGTTGGATGACGCGTTCGCGGAACCCCCGCAACGCTCTGCTGTTGTCGGGTACCGCGTAATAGCGATAGTGCCCGACCAGGACGCTGGCGAGCCAGCGTCCTTGGATGGGGATCGGGAGATCGCGTCGTCGCCTCATCTCGGTCTTGACCGATCTGAGCTTCGCTCGCATCTTCTTCTTGCTCGTGGTCCGCTTGAGCTTGAACCGCCCGCGCCTGGTCGTCGCGCACGTGTGCGTGAACCCCAGGAACTCGAACGTCTCAGGCTTTTGATCGCCGCGACGTTCACGATTTCGGGCGGCGAACCGCCCGAACTCGATCAGCCGCGTCTTCTCGGCCGCCAGCTCCAAGCCGAACCCCGCCAACCGCTCACGCAGGTCAGCCAGGAACCGCTCGGCGTCCTCACGATGCTCAAAGCCCGCCAGAAAGTCGTCGGCGAACCGCACCAGGATCACGTCCCCGTGTGCGTGCCGCCGCCGCCACCGCTCGGCCCACAGGTCAAACGCGTAGTGCAGATACACGTTCCCGAGCAGCGGCGAAATCGACGCTCCCTGGGCCGTTCCCTCCTCCGCGCTCGACCACTCCCCGTCCTCGATGACCCCCGCCTTCAACCATCGCTGGATCAGGCGAAGGACCCTCCTGTCCGCGATCCGGTGCTCCAGAAACCTCTCAAGCCACGCCCGGTCAAGCGAGCCGAAGAAGTCGCGGATATCCGCGTCGAGCACCCAGTTCACCCTCCTGCGACCGATCCCGACCGCGAGCGCGTCCAACGCGTCATGCTGGCCGCGCCCCGGCCGAAACCCGTACGAGAAACCGAGAAAGTCCCCCTCATAGACGGCGTTCAACACCTCCACCACCGCCCGCTGCAGGAGCTTATCCTCCAACGCAGCGACCCCGAGCGGCCGCAGCCGCCCGTCCGGCTTGGCGATGAACACCCTCCGAGTCGGCCTCGCCCGATAAGCGCCCCTGTGAACCCGAGCATGCAGACCCCGAAGGTTCTCCTCGAGATCCAGCCCGTATTCCCGCCACGTGACCCCGTCCACCCCGGTCGCCGCCCTGGGATTCAACCCCCAGTACGCCATCCGCAGGCGATCCACGCTCACGTGGTGCAGAAGCGCGGTGAACCGCACACCACCATCCCTTCGCGCCACCCGGCGCACACGATCCAGATCGCTTGACACGCCCTCCCCGGCACTGGGTCCGGGACGTGTTTCCCTGGCCGTGTTCCCCTCGGGCAGGCCCCTTCCCTCCACCACCTCCGCCCCCGCACCCGCGGGCTTGTTCGGCGGCTTCGCCGGTACTACGAGCCTGTCTGACTTCCCGCGCTCGTGCATCGAGGGATTACCGCCTCAGCGTTCCCCTCGCGACCCGCCCCTGACCACAGGACGAGTGACCGCGGGATCTCCCGGTTCTCGCGCATGAAGACCTTCGTACGTGCCTGGGTTCTTCGACCGCGCGGGGTTCCCCAGCGACTCGCGATAACGCCGCCAGCGACATGGCCTTCCGCCTGTTATGAGAGCGTCGGCACCCCGAACTAAATTGTCATTTCGCGGCTCAATAGCCCCGCCCGCACGACCCCTGTCAACGCTTCGCCGCCGCCCTCGCGGACGGCCGACGCATGACTCAGGGCCACCGTGATTCGCTAAATCCTCGATGCAGAGCTCCTTCCGCTCCTTCTCCATGCCGGTTTATCCCGGCGCTTTCCCTAGCACGACAATCTTGCGCCGCATGGCGGGGCCTGTCGAGTTGTGCACGAAGAGTGTGCGTCAAGTCGCCAGGGCTCGGATCTGGCGCCGGTGTTGACGCGCTATGCACCATCCCCGTGACACTCTCGGCACACTCCTGCACAAACTCGCCACATAGACCGGCGCGAGTGCCCAGACTCCGCCGGCGCCCTCACCCACCCCCTTCCCCAGCGCCGTTTACCGAGCCGACCGCCCGCCAGTCAGGGCAGGCCGAAAGTCGACCGCCAAGGACCCGCCTGTAACGACCGCCGACGGCCCTACTCGGCGGTTCCGCCGGCGAGACCAGGCCGCGGCAGCGGCCGTGGGCTCTCGCGACCCGGCGCGCGCTCCGCCGGCGCCGGCGGGAGCGGCACCTCGGGCGGCGGTGGCGCCTCAGCGCCGAAAACCTCTTCCTCGGTCCCGCCGTCGAGCAGCGCCTCGAACTGCTCGCGCTCGATCGTCTCGCGCTTGATCAGGATCTCGGAGAGCTTCTCGAGCGAGGGCTTGTACGTCGTCAGCAGCTCCTTGGCCTGGACGTGCGCGGACTCGACGATTCGCCGGATCTCATCGTCGATCTCGCGGGCGATCTCGTCGGAGTAGTCGGGCTCGGCCGAGAACTCGCGGCCCAGGAAGGGCTGGCCGTGGTCGTGGCCGAACACGCGCGGGCCGAGCTTCTCGGACATCCCGAAGCGCATCACCATCTGCTTGGCGGTGGCGGTGACCTTCTCCAGATCGTTGGAGGCTCCGGTCGTTACCTCGCCGAAGACGATTTCCTCGGCGGCGCGACCGCCGAGCGTCATCGCCAGCGTGTCCTGGAGCTCGGCGCGGGTCGTCAGGAACTTGTCCTCGCCGGGCAGCGCAATCGTGTAGCCGAGCGCCTGGCCGCGAGAGATGACCGAGATCTTGTGGATCGGGTCGGAGTTCGGCAGGTAGTGGCCGACGATCGCGTGGCCCATCTCGTGATAGGCGGTGATCTTGCGCTCCTTGTTGCTCATCACGCGGGTCTTCTTCTCCGGACCCGCGATGACCCGCATGATCCCTTCCTCGAGCTCGTCTTGGGTGATCTCGCGCTTGCCGCTCCGGGCGGCGAGCAGCGCCGCCTCGTTGACGAGGTTGGACAGATCCGCGCCCGTGAAGCCCGGGGTTTGTCCCGCCAGGGCGTCAATATCGATCTCCCGCGCGAGCGGCTTGCCGCGGGTGTGGACCTCGAGGATCTTCTTGCGGCCGAGCCGGTCGGGGCGGTCGACGACGATCTGACGGTCGAAACGCCCGGGGCGCAGCAGCGCCGGATCGAGGATGTCGGGCCGGTTGGTGGCGGCGATCAAGATGATGTTGTCCTTCATCTCGAACCCGTCCATCTCGACGAGCAGCTGGTTCAGCGTCTGCTCGCGTTCGTCGTGGCCGCCGCCGAGGCCGGCGCCACGATGGCGCCCGACGGCATCGATCTCGTCCATGAAGATGATGCAGGGCGAGTTCTGCTTGGCCTGCTCGAACAGGTCGCGCACGCGGCTCGCGCCCACCCCGACGAACATCTCGACGAAGTCGGAGCCGCTGATGGAGAAGAACGGGACCCCGGCCTCGCCAGCCACCGCGCGCGCGAGCAGCGTCTTACCGGTGCCCGGCGGTCCGTACAGCAGCACGCCCTTGGGGATGCGGGCGCCGAGCGCCTGGAATTTCTTCGGGTTCTCGAGGAACTCCTTGATCTCGTGCAACTCCTCAACGGCTTCGTCGACCCCGGCGACGTCACGGAACGTGATCTTGGGGGAGTCGACCGACATCCGCTTGGCGCGCGATTTCCCAAACGACATCACCTTCGAGCCCCCGCCCTGAACCTGGTTCATGAGGAATATCCAGAACCCGATGAAGATCACGAACGGCAGGATGTAGGTCAGCAGCGAGAGCCAGCCGTTGGAGGTCTTGCCCTGCACGTCGAGGCCGTTGCCGCCGCCGGGGATGTCCTTCTGGGCGTCGTTGATCAGCGTCTCCGCGTAGTCGTCCGGATATCCGACCGTGTACTTGACCCCGCCCGTCGTCGTCACGTTGACGGTGTTGTCCTTCGTGTGGATCGACATGCTCTTGACCTGGCCCGAGTCGAGCTGGGTCAGGAGGTCGCCGAACGTCTCCTTCGGCTGATGACTCGAGTTGCCGATCAGCTTCTGCGCGAAGAACGCGAGCACGACCACGATCAGAATGGGAAACGCGGCGCTCTTGAAGAACCTGCTCATAGAGAAAATCCGCGCATCCCGCGCGGGGGCTCGGGTCTGAGAATCATCAAGCGTAGCACGGGGGTTTGGGCCGTTGGCGAGGGTTGCACCGGCGGTTTCACTCCTTCAACGCCGCCACGTAGGGCAAGTTGCGGTAGCGCTCGGCGTGGTCCAGGCCGTAACCAATCGCAAATCGGTTCGGGATCTCAAATCCCACATATCTCGTTTGTAGATCGACTTTTCGGCGCTCGGGCTTGATCAGGAGCGCGCAGACCTCCAGTGAGCGGGGGTTTCGACCCGCCAGATTGCGCAGCAGGTAGGAGAGCGTCAGGCCCGAATCGACGATGTCCTCGACGATCAGGACGTCGCGTCCCTCGATCGAGGCGTCGAGGTCCTTGAGGATCCGGACCACACCCGAGGACTTGGTCGCCGACCCGTACGAGGCGACCGCCATGAAGTCCACCTCCACAGGGATCTCGAGGTGACGCATCAGATCCGAGAGGAAGAACACGGCGCCTTTGAGGACGCCGATCAGCACCAGATCCTTGCCGGCGTAGTCGTGGGAGACCTCGGCCGCGAGCTCGCGGACCCGGCGCGCGAGCGCCTCCGCCGGGACCAGGACCTCCCCGATCGCGTCGTCGTCGGTCACCGGGAGGGCAGTTTATTTATAGGGGGACGCTTCGCGTCCCCTTTGGTGTCGCCCGGGCGACTCCGCGCCAGCGGTGGGGTCCGCTCGAATCGAACCACCCCCGCCTTGGCCACGGCCCGAACGCCGTGGGGAAGGTCGAGGGCGGCCCGGCCGTGGTCCGGCAACGCCGCGACCTCGCTGGCCCGCCGGGCAGCCCCCGGCGCCGGCGCGCCGGCCGCGCCATCCGCCAGTCGCTGCACGACGAGCGCGCGCAGCGCGCCCGGAAGTTCGCGGAGCCGCGCCAGCGGGATCTCACGACGACCCCTTAGCGCGGCATCGACGGCCTCGTCGAGCACGGCCGCCTCCTCGCGCAGGATGGCGGCCAGCGCCAGCACGTTCTCTTCGGCGGCGGGATGGACCTCTCGCAGCGCCGGCACCAGCCGAGCGCGGATCCTGCCGCGGGCGTAGGCGACCTGCTCGTTGCTCTCGTCCTCGCGCCACTCCAGCCCGTGCGCGGTGCAGTACGACGCCGTGTCCTCGCGCGTGTAATTGAGTAAGGGCCGCACGAGCGAGCCGTCGCGCTCGTGCATCCCGAGCAGTGCCCGGCGGCTGGGCGAGGACGCCAGCCGGTAGAGGATCGTCTCGACCTGATCGGTGGCGGTGTGGCCGGCGGCTATGTCGGCCCGGCGTCGAATCGCGATCTGAGTCGCGGCGCCGTAGCGTTGCTCGCGCGCCCAGGCCTGGAGGTTCCCGGATTCGGGGCGGCAGCTGGATGACCCGCGCTCGGCCCGATCAGGCGAGGCCGGATGCCGAGCGGGCCGACGGCGCGGGCGCCGGACCTCGAGCTCCACCCCCAGCCGCTCGCATAGCGCCGCGCAGTGGCGCTCGTCCGCGTCGGCATCGTCGCGCAGCGCGTAGTTGACGTGCAGCGCGCTCACGGCCTCGGCGCCGGCGATCCGGACGGCGAGATCGAGCAGGCAGGTGGAGTCGCGACCGCCCGATAGCAGCACGACGACCGGCCTGCCGGCCACCAGCAGACCCTCCTCGCGCACCGCCTCGACAAGGATGCTCACTCCTCCCCCTGCTTTTGGTCGCCGTCGCTGTAGAGCGCGTCGCCGCAGTGGATCCCGATCCGCGGCTCGGGCCGGCCGGCGTGCAGGCGCTGAAACCCGACCGCCCAGCCGGTCAGCGCCGCCGGGTCCGAGCCGACGATCATGACCTCTGATCCATCACGGGCGAGGAGAGCGGCAGCAGCTCCCGCGAGAGCGCGAACATCTCGTCCGCCACCTCCATGCCGGTCGCGTCCGAGCGCATCAGCGGCTCGTGCACGTCGCCGGTGCGACGCCGACGTGAGCCGCGGCCTCGGTCAGAGACAGGGCGTGGCGCCCGTTGTCGTTCCCGCTGTTCGCCATACCCACAGTGTCCCCCACGCCACACTGCCCGCCGGCCGGAAATCAGGGCAGACAGTCAGCGGCGGGACCCCGATGAGAACGAGATCCCGCCACCCGCGGGCGAAACGGCCCGCTGCGTCGGCCGTTGGCGCTCGTCACGTTTCCGGCGGCGCCTCGCGAGGCTGACGTCCCGCACTGCGGGGACCCGCTCCCACGATCCGACCTGTTGCCTGGCTGATGTAGCTAGGTCTACTCGCCCCCAGACCCGATGTCAACCGGGAGTTTCTGATTCGTGCGTAAAAAGCGTGAGAGTTCGCCTACACCTCTAGGGGAGGGTGGGTTGAAGGGGACATAAGGAAGCGATCGAAGTCGGCGGTGCTCATGTGCCAGCACCGACCGGAAGGGGCCGTGATGGACGCCGACCTCGATTCGCTTCTGACCGTGGTGTTCTGCACCGCGGACGATCTCCTGCCCACGAAGGCGGGAAACGCGCGACGTATCGTGACCGACGCTGAGGTCGTCACGCTGGCTGTCGCGCAGGTTCTGCTGGGCTACCACGACTCTGACCGGCGGTTCCTCGCCGCGGCGCAGCGGCGCTTGAAGCATCTGTTCCCGCAGATCCCGACCCAGGACGCGTTCCACAAGCGCCGAGCCCGCTTGGAGGCGAGTATCGAGTGGTTGATCGGCGTGTTCGCCGCTCAGAGCCCCGGCTACCACGACACCATGCTGGTCTTGGACTCCACACCCGTGGAGACCGCTCGCTCGCGTGAGACCGTCAAGCGCGCCGGGGACAGCCAGCTTCAGGACGCGATCGGGGATGGCGCCGGCTAGGGGAGCATCTGGTGCGGATAGTCGGCGGCGATCATCGCGCGGTACTGCAAGAACACTGGCCGCGTTATCGGAAGGATTGCCAGCGCCGCCTTCACCTCGCCGCCGGTCTTGATCCGGCGGCGCGCGATCGCGATCGCCACGTTCTCCTTGCCCTGGAAGTACCGGTTGGCGGTCTCCGAGCTCATCGACATTCTCACCTTCGGTTCCCAGGCCACCGAATCCGACCACTCCCAGGCCAGGTTCGGCTCCTCCGGCCCACCAGACCGGATGTTGACGACCATGTCGAGATCGGGGAAGTCGAACCGCTGCGGCGTATCGGCCTCGCGCAGCTGCGGGCCGATCTCGGGATCGTCGCTCATCAGCGCAAAGGTGCGGTTCATCACCTCACGGAACTCCTCGGCGGACCTGAACGTGCTCATAGGCGCGCGGGAGTGTAGGTGCTCGCCGCCAGACTAACCTCGCAACCGTGACCGGCCCGATCCACCTCCAGCCGACCGCACCTCTCGCCGACCGAGTACTGCTCCCGGGCGATCCCGGGCGTGCTCTGCTGCTCGCCCAGGCGCTGCTCGATGAGCCGAAGATGTTCAACCACAACCGCGGGTTGTGGGGCTATACCGGCGCCGCCCCCGATGGCGAGCCGCTGACGATCCAGAGCACCGGAATGGGCGGGCCGAGCGCGGCGATCGTGATATCCGAGCTGGTCGATCTCGGCGCGCGGCGACTGGTGCGGGTCGGGACGTGCGGGGCGCTCGAGTCCTCGCTCGCCCTGGGCGAGCTGCTGGTCGCGACCGAGGCGATCTGCGACGACGGCACGAGCCGGGCACTTGGAGCGGCCGGGCGGGTCGCCCCCGACCCGCCGCTGACGGCCGCCCTGCGGTCAGCCGGCGACGGCGTGGCGCGGGCGGGCACGGTGGTGTCGACCGACCTCTTCTACGACGGTCGTAGCGGCCAGGAGCAGCAGTGGAGCTCGGACGGCGCCGCTGCCGTTGAGATGGAGACGGCGACGCTCTACGCGCTCGCCGCCCGCCGCGGCGTCCGAGCTTCGGCGGTGCTGATCGTCTCCGACCTGCTCCTGCCGGCCCGTCGGCGGATCGACGCCGAGGCGTTGCGCGAGGCCGAGCACCGCGTCGGCGAGCTCGCGCTCCGCGCCCTCGGTCACCCACCGGCGCGCTGAGCGAACCGCCAGCAGAGCCACGCGACGTGGCCCTCGGCCACCGAGAGCTCGGCGGCTTGCCACGGTCCGGCCCTGCCCTCGACCCAAAGCAGTGGCGCCTCGAGCCTGCGGGGGTCGTAGATGAGCGGATCGCCGAGCGCCTTCGACAGCGCTTCCTTGCTGCACCACAGCGAGGCGACGAGACGGTCGTCGAGCGCTCGGAGCCGCTGCGTCTCCGAGTAGGTACAGATCGAACGCGTGAAATCCGCATCCACCGGCTCGATCCGCTCGATGTCGACGCCGACGGGCTGATCGTGCCAGGTGACGAGCGCGTACGGATAGCGGTAGGAGCGCGAGCAGTGTGGGGCAGCTCCCGCCGGCGCCAACGTCCTCGCCCACGCCCGGAGCTCCGACTCCGAGAGCCCGGCGTCCCGCGCGTCGAGCAGCCGGATCTCGGGTCTCACCGCGGGGCCGCGACGACCGGGGCGCCGTGCCAGCGCGTGCCGGCGGGCAGTTGCTCGCCGCGCATCACCACCGAACGTGCGCCGATGCTGGCGCGCTCGCCTACCGAGCTGTCGGGCAGCATCGCGCTGACGGGGCCGAGCGTCGCGCCGGCCCCCAAAACCGCGGGCCCGATTCGCAGCATCCGATCGTGGAACAGGTGAGTCTCGACGATCCCGTGCCGGTTGACGACGCACCCCTCGCCGAGCTCGACCATGTCGAACTCGGTGATCGTCATCGTCTCGCACCATACGTCGGCTCCGACCTTCGCCCCCATCAATCTGAGATAGACCGACATCAGCGGCGTGGCCTGGGCGGAGCCCATCAGCCACGCGGCGGCGAGCTGCTCCTGGCAGGTGTTCATGATCTCGTCGCGCCACACGAAGAACGACCAGAGCCCGTGCTCGCCGGGGCGGCAGCGGCCGATCAGGATCCACTTGAAGGCAATCGTCAGCGCCACGGCGCCAAAGCCACACGCGAGGAAGACGAACGGCGCGGCGGCCGCCATCGCGGCCACCCCGTCCCGGGTGCCGATCTGCTCGAGCCCATCGAACACGAGCGAGCCGAGCATCAGCGACAGCGACGCCGGGATCAAGATCCGCCCCAGCTCGACCGCCCCGCGCGCGACGACGAGGCGCCGGCGCGGACTCGTCGTCAGCGCCGGATCGATCCGCTCGGGCCGCTGCGGGAGCTCGAGCGCGGGGCAGCCGAACCAGCTGCTCCCGTCCGGCACCGTCTCCGGTGCGCTGGAGAGCACGCCGATCAGGCTCCCCTCGCCGATCTCGGTCCCGCCCTGGACGATCGCCCCGTTCCCGAGGAAGCTCCCGGAGCCGAGCTCGATCGGAGCGACGTGCAGCCAGCCGCCCCGTGACCGGGCCGTGGCAAACACGACCGCGTCGGCGACGAACGTTGTCTCGGCCAGGCTCGTCAGCCGGTTCAGGCCGGAGCTGACGGAGACCTCCGCGCGCTTGCCCGCCGTGATTCCGAGCATGCGCAGCCACGCCCGGGTGTAGACGCTCAGATACATCGGGAACAGCACCTGGTTGGCGCCGGCGAGCAGCGAGTCGGTGAGCCACAGCGCCCACCGAGTGGCGCCTTCCTCGGGGTGCCAGCCGGGACGTATCAACGGCGCGAGTGCCCGCACGAGCACCGCGACCAGCAGCGCATAGCCGAGCAGGAAGCTGACCACCATCAGCGGCGCGGCCACGATCGCCGTCAGGATCAGCCCGCCCGTCGTCCAGTGACCAGCCGTGAGCAGCAGGAGGATCACGACGCTCGGGATGGCAGCGGCCAGCGGGAGCAGGTTCTTGACCGCCATCCCGACGCCGTACATGGTCCGCCACTGGCGCGGGCGCCGAGGCGCACTTCGCCGATCACCAGCTCATCGCCCTCGATCCACCATCCCTCGAGATCGACCTCGGCCTCGACCGTCGCCTCGCTGCCGATCGCCACGAGGCTGGCGACGGGCGGCAGCGTGAACAGCCGCGCGCCGCGCCCCACCCGGTGCCCGCATAGGCGCGCGTATCTCGCCGCCCACGGCGTGCCCTCCAGTCCCTGGAGGCGCCACGCCGCGGTCAGCCGCTCGACGAGCCAGATTCGGAACGCCAGCCAGCTGTGACGCGGGAAGCGGCCCGGCGCGAGCCCTCGCAGGAGCAGCCTCCGCGACAGCGCCAGGAGCATCGCCCGCCCGGGAATGCTCGCGAACACGAACCAGCCGGCGATCAGCCAGCCCCACCCCACCTGTGGGCCGAGCTGACCCGAAACCAGGCGGTTGAGCGCGAGCACCCCGAGCAGCCACGGCGGCGTGGCCGCGATCTTCAGCAGGACCACCCCGGCGAGCTGCAGCAGCCCCCAGCGCCGGCGCGCCGCCGGGCGCTCGTACCCGGGCTGCTCCTCAGCGGCGCCGAGTTGGTCCAGCCGTTTGCTGAGTTCCCACAGGCGCCGGTAGCGATAGACGTCCGCCACGGCGACGGCCGGAAACCTCCTTCGGAGATCCGAGACGAGCTTGGCGACCGCCAGCGAGGTGCCGCCGAGCTCGAAGAAGTCGCTGTCGGAGCTCATCGGCAGGGGGCCGAGCTGCGCGCTCCAGCGATCGGCCAGCCACGCGGCGGTGCCCGACAGATCGTTGTCCTGGGCGCCCGCCGGCGGGGGCCACGGCAGCGCCTTGCGGTCGACCTTGCCCGAGGCCCACGCGGGAGCGAATCGAGCGACACGATCAATGGCATCAACCCGGCGGGGAGCCGGTCGGCGAGATGCGCGCGGATCGCGCTCGGCTCCGCCTCGCCGACCACGTAGGCGACAAGAAGCTTGTTCTGCGCGGCGCTCTCGCGGACGGCGCTCGCCGCCGCCTTGACGCCGGGGATCGCGCTGAGCCGGGCGTCGATCTCTCCGAGCTCGACCCGGCGCCCGGCGATCTTCACCTGGTCGTCGCGCCGGCCGATGAACTGCAGGCCGTGGACGGTCTCGCGGACGATGTCGCCGGTGCGGTAGGCGCGGTCCCAGCCGAGCGACGGCAACGCGGCGAACCGCTGGCGGTCGAGCTCCTCGTCCAGGTAGCGGCCGAGGCCGACACCGCCGATCACGAGCTCGCCCGCTTCACCGAGCGGCACCGGTTCGCCGCCCTCGCCAAGCACCGCGACCCCCCATCCCCGCAGCGGCCACCCGATCGTGAGCGGCTCCCCGGGACGGATCCGCGCCGCCGTACTGACGACGGTCGCCTCCGTCGGGCCGTACGTGTTCCACACCTCGCGCCCGACGCTCAAGCGCCACCCGAGCGACTCGGAGCAGGCTTCGCCACCGAGGATGAGCAGCCGCACTCCCTGGAGCGATTGCTCATCCCAGATCGCGGCCAGGCTGGGAACCGTCGAGACGACGGTCACGCCACGCTCGGCGATCCACGGACCGAGGTCGGTTCCCGAGCGCACGACGCAGCGTGGCGCCGGGACGAGCGCCGCGCCGTGGCGCCACGCCAGCCAGATCTCCTCGCAGCTCGCATCGAAGCCCACCGACAGACCAGCCATCACCCGGTCATCCGCGTCGATCGCCCACAGCTGTGCTTCGGCGTCGACGAACGCCGCGGCCGACCGGTGGCTGACCGCCACGCCCTTCGGAGCCCCGGTCGACCCCGAGGTGAAGATCACCCACGCGTCGTCCCCGGGCGTCAGCGCTCGCCCCGCGCCGCGTGCCTCCGCCAGGTGCCGGATCTCGAGCCCGTCCTCAACGACGGCACAGACATCGGCACGGATCCACAGCTCTTCGGCCCGGCTCGCTGGATCGTCCGCATCGACGGGCACGTACGCGGCGCCCGCGACCAGGACGCCGAGGATCGCCACGTACAGCTGCGCGGTCCCACTCGCGACCCGCAACCCTACGCGGTCGCCTGGCCCGATCCCCCGCTCGCGCAGGCGAGCCGCCACCGCCGACGCCGCATCCGCGAGCTCGCCGTAGGTGAGGACCCGGTCCGGCGCGTCGATCGCGGTTTTCCGTGCGCAACCGACCACCGTCGCGGCGAAGACGTCGAGCAGGCTGCGGCCAGGGGACGCCGGCGCGTCGGCTCGAGGCCGACTCGCCGTCGTGTCCAGTCCGGGGGCATCCTGCCCCGGGCCCCGACGCCGCCGGGGCTCCTCTTCAATCGTGAACGTGCGCACTCGCCTCTATAAATCGGCGGCTGCGCTAAGCAGGGGCCTAACCGCGAACTAAGGTTGCGTGGGTCGGCCGTTAGCTGTGGATTTGTGTTTGCTGAGCGGTGCCGTTCGCGGCCGGTTCAGTTGTCTGGCGAGGGTCGGCTCGGCTGGCACTTTCGGCGCCCGCGGCTCTGGTTGGCGGACGGCCCGGTAAACGGCGGCAGGGAAGGGTCCGCGTGGGGGTCGGTGGCGGGTGTGGCGGGTTCTTGCGGGCGAATTGGCGTTTCGATGGTGACAACACGACAATCCCGGGCCCGATGGGGAGGCCTGTCGACTTATGCATGAGGAGTGTGCGTAGGTCGACACGGCTCGGATCTGGCGCCGGTGTTGACGCGCTACGCACCATCCGCGTGACACTCTCGACACGCTCTCGTCAGAAAGTCGCCACGTCCGGGGAGAAACCCGCCACATCTACCCCCACGACCGCCCCAAACTCAGCCCCCCGCCGGCCAATCTGGGCGATCAAGTAGGGCACGGGCCGCCGCCCGCGCCTGTCGACCGCCCCACCCATTCCCTCCCTGCCGCCTTTATCGAGCCGCCCACCAACCAAGGCCGTCGGGCGCGCAGCGCCAGAGCGGCGCCCTCCGAGCGCCAGAGCGGCGGCGCTCGGACCGCGGGCTGGCGTCCGGCGGGCGCCGAAGGTCGGCCTGGCGTGCGCCACCTGCCGAGCGGTCAGGCCGACGAGCGTTCCGTGATCGCGGCCTCGATCTGGCCGAGGCGCTCCTCGATTGCCGACAGCCGCTCGTCGATCGCGCTGGCGGCGCTCACGCCCTCCAGCCGCTGTTCGAGGCGGTCGAGGGCGTCCTCGATTCCCTCGAGGCGCTGCGACACGCCCCTCAGCCGACGGGTCAGTCGTTCCAGATCGCTCGCCGACGGCAGGTTCAGGGCGCCCATGGCCACTTCCTGGGCCCGGGTGGCGCGCTCCCTGGCCTCGAACGCGTGGGACAGGGCGCCGTTGACCACGCGGTTGTCCAGCAGCTCCTGCGCGAGCTTCCCGATCGTCTCCTCGCCCTGCCGCGTTACGCGCTCTCGCAGGCTCTTGTCTTCGGTCATCGTCGTGTCCGCCTCCTGGAGGATGTCGCTGCGATCGGGGCCTCGGTGCCGATCACCCTAGCGCGGTGGTCGCAGGGAGGTCGTTTTTAACTCGGAATACACTCCTATTTCTGGAGTCTCACTCTCAGATCCAGAGTTAGAGTAGTAGATCCGGGCAGAAGCTGCGCTGAGGTGTGTTGAGCGTCGCTACAGTCCGAGCCGCCATGCGCCGATGCGGGGGTTATGGGCGGATACCTGCAGTCGGCGCGTATTTGCGCGCCCGTTCCCGATTACGACCCGGTTACAAACTGCAAAAACCCTGTGATCGCAGACAGTTCAGCGTTGCAAACCGAGCCCGTAATGGGTAGCTTGCACCCAGCCGCCGGTGATTGCGGCAATGTAGACGTGCGCATGCCCGACGGCGGGAGGAGTTAGGCCAAAGTGCTGAGAAGCCGAAAGGTTTTCGTGTTGGTGGCGGCGGCGGCGGCACTAGCCGTCCCCGGAGTCGTTGCGCTGCCCACCGCCTCGGCCGATACGTGCGTCGTGACGGTCACCCTGGTGGGTGGGGCCAAGGACACGTTTACCGTCAACGTCCCGGCTGGCACCCCCCTGTCCTCGATCCACTTGCCGGTCACCGGTCCGATCCAATCTGTCTCGGAGTCCTGCTCCTCGACGCCGACGACCACGACCACGCCGAGCTCCACGTCGACATCGTCGAGCACCACGACGACCACGTCATCGACGACGACGACGTCGCACAAGACTCCCCACCCGACATCGACCACTCCTAAGAGCAAGGTCCAGCAACCGTCGCACCACCCGGCTCCGAAGAGCTCCTCCAAGAAGAACAAGTCAAAGAAGCCCAAGAAGCCGCACACGCAGAAGCAGAGCTCGAAGAAGCAGAGCAAGCCGGCACCTGCGACCGGGACGGGCGGCGTGCCGACGGCGTCGAACCCGACCTTCTCGTTCTCGCTGCCGGGGCCGGCTCCGCTCGGAGTGCCGAACTTCTTCATCGACTCGTTCCAGATCCCGCCGTTCCTGTTGCCGATCTATCAGGCGGCGGGGATCCAGTACGACGTGCCGTGGCAGGTGCTGGCAGCGATCAACGAGATCGAGACCGACTACGGTCGCAACCTGTCGGTCTCGAGCGCGGGCGCCGTCGGGTGGATGCAGTTCCTGCCCTCCACGTGGAAGGAATGGGGCGTGGACGCCAACGGCGATGGCGTCGCCGACCCGTACAACCCGGTGGACGCCATCTTCACCGCCGCCCGCTATCTTCACGCCGCCGGCGCGTCCAAGAACCTCTCTCAGGCGATCTTCGCCTACAACCACGCCGGGTGGTACGTGCAGTCGGTGCTCTTGCGGGCGAAGCTGATCGGCGGCATGCCGGACAAGCTGATCGGCGCGCTGACGGGGCTGGTCGAGGGCCATTTCCCGGTCGCCGCACCGGCCAAGTACGCGGATTCGAACGTCGAGAAGCTCGCCAAGCAGCGCATCAAGTCGGGCAACGCCGCCGAGGCGATCGACTCGCTTCCGGGCGACACGGGCGTCTCGATCTTCGCCAAGCAGAACTCGCCCGTGATCGCGGTCAACGACGGCAAGATCCTGCGGATCGGTCAGACCCCACAGCTCGGTCGCTATATCGATCTCCAGGACTCGACCGGGAACATCTACACGTACGCGCACCTGGGCACGATCCCCAGCAAGTATCCGGTGCCCAAGCCGATCAAGCTGACCGCCAAGGATCTCGCCAAGGAGCTCTCCGCCCCGGGACCGACCCCGAAGCCGCAGGCGCCGGCGAGCGCGGGCACGCAGCAGAGCAGCCCGACCCCGAGCACCTCGAAGGCGACCAAGACGCTCAAGAGCTCCTCGCCTTTGAGCCTATTGGTAAGCCGGGCGCCCGCGAGCCAGCCCGCCCAGCCGGTCGCCGCCGGGATGGTCAAGGAGCGGCTGTTCGCCGACCCGTCCCGCCCAGCGTCCTACGCGGCGGGCGGCAGTGAGCAGCTGAAGAGCTCCGCGGCTGAGATCTCGAACTTCCGCGACTACTTCTCGGACGTCCTTCACCTGGGCAAGAACCAGTACACGCTCAAGCCGCTCAAGGCGGGCGCGATCGTGGTCGCCGGCACGATCCTCGGCCGGATCGCGGCGCCGTCGCAAACGACCGCCTCGCACATGGTGTTCATGATCCGCCCGGCGGGCAAGAACGCGCCGCTGATCGATCCCAAGCCGATCCTCGACGGGTGGAAGCTGCTCGAGGCCACCGCGGTCTACCGCGCCGCCGGCGTCGATCCGTTCTTCGGTCCCGGCGCCAAGAACCCGACGATCGGCCAGGTGCTGCTGATGTCCAAGGCGCAGCTGCAGGAGCGGGTGCTTGCCGACCCGCACGTCCAGATCTACGCCTGCGGACGCCGCGACATCCAGGCCGGCCTGGTCGACCGGCGCGTGCTCGCGACGATCGAGTTCCTGTCCGCCTCGGGCCTTTACCCGACCGTTTCCGGGCTTGTGTGCGGGTCAGGCGGCAACCCGGCGTTCGCCAGCGGCACCAGCGTCAACATCTCGAGGATCAACAACATCCCGATTCAGGGACATCAGGGCGCCGGGTCGATCACCGACATCACGGTCCGCCGGCTGCTCACGCTTCAGGGCGCGATGGCCCCGGACGAGATCATCTCGCTGATGAGCTACAAGGATCAGCCGACCACGCTCTCGCTCCCCGACCATGCCAACCGGATCCAGATCACCTACACGCCGGACTTCGGCACGAACAAGAAGCTCTCGGGCGAGATCAAGTCGATCCTCAAGCCCGGCCAGTGGATCCAGCTGATCAACCGCATCAGCCAGATCCCCGAGCCCGTCGTCCCGATCGCCCCGAGCAAGTACGCGATCCGCCCCGGCACCGGCGGCTGACCGACGAGCACACAGCTGTTCCGCTTCGCGCAGGTCGAGTTGCCTTGGGCGCTCGGCCCGCCCGACGGCCGCTACCTGCTCCGCGCACCGGGCGACCCCCCGGAGGCAGCGCCGACACATGTGCTCGTGATCGCGACGCTCGGCGCGCCGGAGCGCCGGCGTCTGGTCGCTGCCCGAAAGAAGCAGGCTCAAGCTCAACCCGAGCCTGATCCTACTCCCGTGACGACCGGCCGCGCCACCGTAGTCGATGTCGGTGCCCCGTTGCCCGACATCGCACAGGCGCGAGCGTGGCTCGCGAGCGCGGGGACGGAGTACCTGGAGTCCGGGCTCGGGGTGCTGAACCGCGCCCTTCACGCCTTCCGGCTCGTGACCGCCGACCCATACGTGAATGGCGTCAGCGCCGGTCAGGCGCTCGTGGCCAGGATCGGGTTCGGCGCCGGCGAGCAGGTGGCCGACGGCCTCTGGGCCGATGCGCGCGAGCTACTCGACCGGAAACCCAGGCTGCGGCGGCTGAAGGTGCTCCAGCCCCAGGCTCGGCTCGCCGCGGTGCTGAGCGGACGCGAGCGGGCCCTCGCCTGTGAAGAGCTCGCACTGCGTGCCCGGCTCGATCTCGACAGCGGACGCGATCGCGAGGCCGCGCTCCAGCTGCTCGTGGCGCTCGATGCGACACTCGCCGAGCTGCCGTCCGATCCAACGGCCGGGGCGCTCGCCGACCGGCTCTCGGAGCTGCGCGGCCAGCGGGACATAGTCGGCCAGGCGGCGCAGGCCGCCCTCTCAGGACCCCTGACGCCGGCGCAGCGCGAATCGGTCGACTTCGTGATCGGCCGAATCGAGGCCGCGCTCCGGGCGCGAGCCGTCGCTAATTCGTGAGCTCGAGCGCCGCGAGCACGGCGGCCAGCTCGTCGACGACGTCACCGCCCATCCGCACCGCGGCACGGCTGTCGTAGGGCGTGCGCCCCTGCGTGAGGACCGCGATCTGGCCGCCGGCGGCGAGCGTCATCGCCGGAAGCTCCGCGACCGGATAGACCTCGAGCGAAGAGCCGATGCACAGCATCAGGTCGGCGTCACCGGCCAACTGCTCGGCGCGCACCAGCACAGCCGGGGGCAGATACTCGCCGAACAGCACGACGTCCGGCTTCAGCGGCTCACCACAGTCGCACTGCGGCACCCCCCGCTGGTCCCCCTCCATGCGGGCGCGCACGGCCTCCAATTCATACCGTACATCGCAGACAAGACATACCGAGTGCGCGATCGTTCCGTGGACCTCGACCAGCTGCTCGGAGCCGGCCCGAGCGTGGAGCCGATCGATGTTCTGTGTGATCACGGCGTCGAGCAGACCGGCGCGCTCGAGCTCGGCGAGCGCATGGTGGGCACCGTTTGGCTGTTTGTGCTCGAGCGTCTGGAAACGTTCGCCGTAGAAGCGCCAGAACGACTCAGGATCCCGGCGGAAGGCGTCGATGTGCGCGACCTCCATCGGGTCGACGTTCGCCCACAGGCCCGTCCCGGGGGTGCGGAAGTCAGGGATCCCCGACGGCACCGAGATCCCCGCGCCGGTGAGCGCGACCACCGAGCTCGCGGCGCGGATCAGCTCCGCCAGGCGGGCTGCCTGATCGGTCGCGACGCTCACTTCCCAGTGAACCTGGCCGGCCGCTTCTGCAGGAACGCGGAGATCCCTTCGCGGGCGTCCTCGGAGCCGAACACGGTCAGGAACCCTTGCTTCTCGGCGTCGATCCCCGCGTCGAGGTCGCCGTCGGCCGAGACGCGCTTGATCTCCTCGATGGCCAGCGGCGCCTGCTCGGCCAGCTTTCGCGCCCACCCCAGCGCCGTGTCCAGCAGCTCGTGGTCGGGCACCACCCGGTTCGCCAGACCCAGCTCGTACGCCTCGTCGGCCGGGATCGCATCGCCGATCAGGTTCATCTCGAGCGCCTTGGCCTCGCCGACGAGCCGCGGAAGCCGCTGGGTGCCCCCGAAGCCCGGGATGATCCCGAGACTGATCTCGGGCTGGCCGAACATCGCCGACTCGGCGGCGATCCGGAAGTCGCATCCCATCGCCAGCTCGCAGCCACCGCCGACCGCCAGCGCGTTGACGGCCGCAATCGTGACAACGCTCGATTTCTCGATCGTTCGCAGCAGGCCGTGCATCTGGTCGAGCAGCGCCCTGCCGCCGGCGGCGTCCATCGTCGTGAACGCCTTGATGTCCGCGCCGGCGCAAAACAGCATCGGATTTGCCGAGGCGAAGACCAGCGCTCGGACGGTGCCCGGGGTCGTCACCGCGTCCCACACCTTCTGAAGCGACCGCACGACCTCGGGAGAGATCGAGTTCGCGGGCGGGCGGTCGAGCCAGGCGATCGCGACGCGGTCGCGGGTCTCGAGCTTGACCGGGCCGTCTTCGAAGCCGGCGTCGGGCCGCGCGTATGGAAAGAACCCCTGGCCGGTCTTGACCCCGAGACGTCCCTGGGCGACGAGCCGCCGCAGGATCGTCGGCGGCTCGAAGTGCTCGCCCCATTCCTGCCGGGCGCACTCGAGCTTGGCCAGCACCTCATCGAGCCCGATCTCGTCGGCACGGGCGAACGGCGGCGGGATGATCCCGGCGCCGGCCATCATCCCGAGGTCGATGTCCTTCATCGACGCGACGCCTTCCTCGAGCACCAGGCAGCTCTCGACGAGCGCCTTCAGCGTGAAGCGATCGACCAGTGCCGTCGCGTCGATGTCAGCTTCGGTGCTCATAGAAGCCCTTTCCCGTCTTTGCCCCGAGGTCCCCGCCGGCCACGAGCTCCTGCATCTGCCTGTGGACGAAGAATCGGTCGCCGTACGACTCGCGCAGGTGCTCGGCGACGTGAAGCACGGTGTCGAGCCCGAGCAGGTCGGTGAGGAAGAACGGCCCCATCGGCGCCGCCTTCGACTCGCCGACGATCTTGTCGAGCTCCTGGAGGTCGATCCCAGTCTCCTCCTGGAAGCGCCACAGCTCGGAGACGCTCGAGTTGAGGATCCGGTTGACGACGAACCCCGGCGCCTCGCCGCACCGGATCGGCATCTTGCGGATCCGCTGCGCGAGGCTCATCGCCACCTGGACGGTCTCGGGCGCGGTGTCCTCGCCCTCGATCACCTCGATCAGACGCATCGCCGAAGCGGGGTAGAAGAAGTGAAAGCCGACCACCTTGTCGGGGCGGCTGGTCGACTCACCCATCTCGGTGATCGATAGCGACGAGGTGTTCGAGCTGAGGATCGCGTGGCCGGGAGTGACCTCGTCGAGCTCGGAGAACACGTTCTGCTTGATCTCCATCCGCTCCGGGACCGCCTCGATCACGAAATCGACGTCGCCGAAGCCGGCGTAGTCGGTGGTGCCGGTGATCAGCGCCAGCTTGCGGTCGCGCTCGGCGGCGTCCAGCTTGCCGGCGTCGACGCGGCCCTGCCAGAGCGAACGGGCCTTCTCGATGCCCGCATCCAAGCACTTCTGATCGATGTCCTTGAGCACGAGGGGGATCTCGGCGTTGGCGAGCGTCTGCGCGATCTCGCTGCCCATCGTGCCGGCGCCGACCACGGCAGCCTTGAAGACGAACATGGCCGCGAGGCTACCCGACGTCCGGCTGGCGCGTCGCCGCGAGTTCGGCGCCGAACCGCGCCAGAGTCGAGCCGAGCGAGCGCTCCTGCGCGCCCCGGATGAACAGCAGGTCGACGACGGGGGTGAAGACCGACCGCTTGCGCACCTCGTACTCGAGCGTCAGCGATACTCGGACGCTGTCCTGGCCGGGAGAGAACACGACGCTCTGGCGCCCGCGGATCGAATCGTCCTCCACCTCGTTGGTCTGCCCCGCCAGCGGCTCGAACGCGATCACGCGCTCGAGCACGCTGCCGCGGCCCGCCGGCCCAGACTCCCACGCGACGCTCGCACCCACCGCCGGCCAGTCGCCGCTCACCTCAATGACACGCGCGAGGCCGTCGACCCACGCCGGCCACCGGTCCGTGTCGTACCAGCACTGTTCCGCCTCGTGGACGGTGGCGGGGAAAGTGTCGGAGACGCTGACAGTCCGCATCGGGCGCGATTATCGCTCGCCAAGCGAACCGCCGAGGAATACGCTGGTGGCGTGACCGAGATCCTTCCCGACAACATCGAGCCGTACCAAAATATCTCCTCCAAGGCCTATGAGCACCCGGCGGATCGGGCGGCGACGGCCGCGCTCCAGGCCGTGCCGATGCTCGACACGGTCGTGCGCAAGCTGATCGAGTGGCGCTACGAGCGGGCGCTGCGCCAGTTCTATCTCGGCAATTCCGTGAAGGTCGGCGAGCAGCAGCTACCCGAGCTGTGGGCGGGGCACGTAGGGATGTGCACGGTGCTGGACATGCCGCGCGTCTACGACCTCTACGTCACGTGGGGGGTGCCGGGTGGCGCCGGCGCGATCGGGTCGCAAAACCCGATGATCGTGTTCGACACGATGCTTCTCCAGAACCTCGGTCCCGGCGAGCAGCGGGTCGTCATCGCCCACGAGCTGGGCCACATCCTCTCCGACCACATGATCTACGTGACCGCGCTGAACATCCTGTTGAGCGTCGGCAACGGCCTCCCGTTCTTCCTCGGGATCCCGTTCCGGGCGGTCAAGGCGGTCCTGCTCGAGTGGTATCGCGCCGCCGAGCTCAGCTGCGACCGCGCCGCGACGCTGGCCGTCCGCGATCCGCAGATCGTCTGCCGCACGCTGATGGTGACCGCCGGCGGGATGCACGCCGACAAGCTCAACCTCGACGCGTTCATGGCCCAGGCGATGGAGTACGAGAGCTGGGACGACCCCAGCGATCGGGTCAGGCGCTTCTTCAACGAGATCGGCCAGACCCACACCTACGCCGTGCGCCGCGTGTCGGAGGTGATGAAGTGGGTCCAGTCGGGTGAGTACGACCGGATCGTCCGTGGCGAGTACCGAACCCGCGACCAGGAATCGAACGTGCGCGAGGAGGCCAGCGATGCGATGGAGTACTACGCGGAGCGCTTCCGTTCGTTCTTCCGCGAGGCCGGCGACAACGTCACGAACCTCGGCTCCCAGCTCGGGGACATGAGCCAGCAGGTGGCGGAATGGGTGCGGGCGCGGGGTGGCGGCGGCCCGGAAAGGGGCGACAGCGAGGATTAGGCGCCGCCGGCCCCTGAGGGTCCCCGAAAAGCGTGGATATACCCCGCTTTTCGGACATCGTCCTTCACGCCACCGCCGACACGATCCACGTTGAAGCCGGCGCGCGGATGCCCTCCGGCGTCTGAAACTCCGCAAGGCCTTCGCCGAGCCTGTCTCTGACCTCGTCGTGGAGGTGCGCGGCGCGGTCGCCGGCGAGGCGCAGGATCTCGCCACCGGGGCCGAGCGCCATGATGATCTCGATCGCCTGATCGAGATCCGTCCCGATCACGATCGGCGCATCGCAGCGATGCAGCTCGATCGCGTGGTAGCCGGCGTGCACGAGGACCTCGCTGGTGGTGTCGGCGTCGGCCATCGAGAACGGGCCGGGCCCGCAGGTCGGCTCGTCGTACTCCTCGGGCCGCTCCACGATCGACTCGACGATCGTCTGGCCGCGGTACAGCCAGTCGTTGTCGATCCGCCGCCTCCACACGACCATCACCAACCTGGCGCCGGGTCGCAGCGACGCGCGCATGTTGCGCAGCGCCACCACCGGATTCGCGAAGAACATCGTCCCGAACCGGGAGAACGCCATGTCGAACGGACCGTCGAGCGGATCGCTCTGGACGTCGGCGACGGCGAAGCTCACGCGCTCGAGGCCCGTCTCGGCCGCCTCGCGCCGTGCCGTCTCGATGAACCGTGGCGCGGCGTCGACGCCGACCGCGCTCCCTTCCGGGCCGACGAGCTCTGCGAGGCGCTGGGTCGTGTCGCCGAACCCGCAGCCGATATCGAGCACGCGCTCGCCGGCCTCCGGCGGGAACAGGCGCAGCGCTTCCTCGCCGTGGACGCCCAGGCCAGTCGTGACGATCTCGCGGAATTTGGCGAAGCGCTCGAACAGCGGCCCGTCCCACGCCTCGATCGCCTCTGCATTCGCGCCGGTTCCCCGGCGGGCTTCGGTAGCGCCCATTGCGGCCCCTCTCACTGCTCGTTGGTCCCGTTCTCCTTGTCGCCAAGGAGACCACGAGGCGCCAAAGGTGTCAATGGGGGCCCCGCCCCCATTTGCCCGCGCCCTCTTGACAGTTAGACGTATCGCGATATATCGTTATATATCTAACCCCGGCGAAAGGAGCCGACATGAGTAGAGAACGAGAGTGGTATGGGCGCCGGCGCCATTTCGGCGGCGACGTGATGTTCGGGCCGATGGGCCCTGGAGGAAAGTTCGGCGGGATGCCAGGCGGGCCGTTCGGCGGTGGCCGGGGACGCCGGCGCCGTGGCGACGTCCGCACCGCGTTGCTCCTGCTGCTGGCCGAGGAGCCTCGCAACGGCTACCAGCTGATGCAGGCGATCGAGGAGCTGAGCGCCGGCCGCTGGCGGCCGAGCCCCGGCGCCGTCTACCCCTCGCTGGCGCAGCTCGAGGATGAAGGACTCATCCGCAGCGTCGACCGCGACGGGACGAAGCTGTTCGAGGTGACCGACGCGGGGAGGGAGCATCTCGCCGAGCGCCACGATGCCGCGCCGCCGTGGGCCGAGGACGACGAGCCCGCCTCGTTCGGAGACATCAGAGCGCAGATCAAGCAGCTCCACGTCGCCGTGATGCAGGTCATCCACGCCGGCGACGAGGAGCAGGTGGCGCGGGCCAGCGCGACGCTTGCCGAGGCCCGTCGAGCGCTCTACCGGATCCTCGCGGAGGAGACGGATGACTGATCGCGTAACCTCAATTGAGGTGACGCGGGCGAACGACAGGAACGGTTCGGACGGCGTGGCCGCGATCGAGGTGCGCGGACTCGTCAAGCGCTTCGGCGAGATCGAAGCCGTCCGCGGCGTCGAGTTCGAGGTGGCGCCTGGCGAGGTGTTCGGGTTCCTGGGGCCGAACGGCGCCGGCAAGACGACCACGATCAACATGCTGTGCACCCTGATGAAGCCGACCGAGGGCTGGGCGACCGTCGCCGGTCATGACGTCGTGAGCGAGCGCGACGACGTCCGGCGCAACATCGGCCTCGTCTTCCAGGACCCGACGCTCGACAACTATCTGACGGCCCGGCAGAACCTGAAACTGCACGCCGAGCTCTACGGCCTGCAATCCGACCTCATCGAGCCCCGGATGCGCCAGGTGCTCCAGATGGTCGGCCTGTGGGAGCGCAAGGATTCCACGGTGGGCACCTTCTCGGGCGGCATGCGCCGCCGGCTGGAGATCGCCCGGGGCATGATGCACTCCCCCCGCGTCCTGTTCCTCGACGAGCCGACGATCGGGCTCGACCCGCAGACCCGCCGCTCGATCTGGGAATACATCCGCGAGCTCAAGGAGCGCGAGGAGATCACGATCTTCATGACCACGCACTACATGGACGAGGCCGAGTGGTGCGACCGGATCGCGATCATGGACAACGGCGAGATCGTCGCGCTCGACTCGCCGGAGAAGCTGAAGGCACAGATCGGCAAGGACCGGATCGCGATCCACACCGATAACAACGAGGCCGCGATCGCGGCGCTCGAGCAGCAGTTCGGAATCGAGGGGCGAGTGGCGGAGGGCGCGGTGATCTTCGGCGTTCCCTCGGGCGAGGAGTTCGTTCCCCGCCTGTTCGCGCAACTCGGCATCCCGATCAAGTCCGTCAGCGTGTCGCGACCGTCGCTCGACGACGTGTTCATGTCCCATACGGGCACGACGATCCGGGACGCCGAGGAGGATCCGTCCAAACAGCGCAACCGCGTGATGGTGCAGATGATGGGCGGTGCCAGGCGATGAGTACGACTGCCGATCGCGGCCAGCTCGTCGCCGAGCCGGAGCGCTCGACTCCGGAGATCGTCCGGGTCCACGTCCCGCCGCACAGCGTCTATTCGGAGCTACGGGCGATCCGGATCGTGTGGCGACGGGATCTGATCCGCTTCGTCAATGATCGGATCAGGATCGCGGCCTCGCTGATCCAGCCCCTGCTCTTCCTGTTCGTGCTGGGGTCCGGGCTCCAGAGCCTGACGAGCGCGAGCACCCACGGGGTCAACCTCAAGACGATCATCTACCCCGGGATCCTCTGCCTCGCGGTGTTGTTCACGGCGATGTTCTCGGCCGCCTCGATCGTGTGGGACCGGGAGTTCGGGTTCCTGCGCGAGATGATGGTCGCGCCGGTTCGCCGGAGCTCGATCGTGATCGGTAAGTGCCTGGGCGGCGCCACCGTGGCGAGCACCCAGGGCGTGATCATGATCCTCCTCGCCCCGCTCGTGGGCGTCCCCTACTCGCCGGAGCTGATCGTGGGGATCTTCGTGCTGCAGCTGCTGCTCGCGTTCGCGATCACCGCGTTCGGCGTGATGATCGCCGTCCGGATCAAGCAGATGCAGTCCTTTTTCGGCGTGATGCAGATGATCATCATGCCGATGTTCTTCATCTCCGGCGCGCTGTTCTCAGTCGCGAGCCTTCCCGGTTGGCTGGCGGTCCTCAATCGCCTCGACCCGCTCACCTACGCGGTCGACCCGATGCGCCAGCTTGTCTTCAACCACATCAACATCTCGCCGGCCGCCCGCCGCGCCCTCGAGCCGGGCGTCACCTGGTTCGGCTGGCGCGTGCCGACGCTGCTCGAGGTGGGGGTGGTCGTTGCGCTGGGGTTGTTGGTGCTGGGGATCGCGGTCTGGGAGTTCAGCGCCAGCGAGTAGGCACGAGCCCATCAGGGGGTCGCAGGCGCGGCCAGCGCCGGCGGGTGGCGGAACGACCGCGATAGCGTCGCCCCGACGGCCAACAGCGCCGACCAGCCGGCGAGGGTGAGGATCGTGGCGGTGGACCCCGCGCCCTCGAGCAACAGGCCGACCGCCAGTGGGCCCAGCCAGCCGGCCGAGAACGAGATCAGCGTCGAGGCGGCCTGCACGCGACCCTGCAGCCTGTCGGGGGCGGCCGCGACGCGGTAGGAGACGACGATCGAGTTGGTCACCGGCGTGATCAGCTCGGCCGCCCCCATGATCACACCGATCAGAACGGCGTTGTGCGCGAGTAGCAGCCACGGGATCGAGAACGCGATCATCCAGTTCTCCCCGACGAGCACGGCGCGCGCCGACAGCCGGCGCTGGAGATAGGGCGCCCACAGCGCGCCGAGCAGGCCGCCGGCGGCGGCGATCCCGAGCATGATGCCGACGGCCGTCGGGGTGGCGCCGTAGCTCTTGGCCAGCACGACGACGAGCAGGTACAGCCCGCTGAAGACAGGGTTGCTGGCGGCGAACAGCAGCGCGCACAGCCGGAAGAACGGACGCTCCCACAGCCACCGCAAACCCTCGCGGGCATCGCCGGGGGTCATCCCGGCCCGCGCCTCCTGGAAGTCTGACGAGATCGACAGCTTGCTGACGGTCGAGGCCGCGTAGGAGATCGCGTCGGTCAGGAACGGGACCGCCTGTCCGATCCCGAACAGCAGGCCGCCGAGCGGCGGTCCCGCCACCATCGCGCCGAACGTGCGCGACTCGTTCCGAGCAACCGCCTCCGGCAGCTGATCCGCGGTGACCAGCTGACGGAGGACGCCGCGTTCGGCCACGTAGGTGACGACGAAACCGGCCCCGTCGATCACCGCCACCGCGACGATCAGCCCGAACGGCAAATCGCCCGCCACCAGGCCGATCGGGATCGCGCTCATGGCCAGCGCCCGGACTCCGTCGCACGCCACCATCAGGTGCTTGCGGTTCACGCGATCAGCGATCGCGCCGGCGGGGAGAGCCAGTACCGCGATCGGGAGGTTGCGGGCGAACCCGACTATCCCCGCCTTGGCCGGCGAGCCCGTGATCGCGAGCACGAGCAACGGATAGGCGACCAGCGAGATCTGCGAGCCCAGCCCGGAGAGCGCCTGGCCACTCCACAACAGCATGAACTCTCGGTTACGACGTAACGGAACCGACGCCACGGTGGACGAGGATAGGCCCGCCGGCGCTACGGCAACTCGCGGGCCAGGAAGTCCCGGGTCAGCTCCCACGCCCGCGCCGCCGGCTCGGGGCGATGGAACATCGGCGCGTCGTGGTTGTCGAACGCGTGCCCCCCGTCCGGCTGGATGTGGCACTCCCACCCCGGCCGCTCCCGCGCCACGGCGTCGACGCGCTCGGCGGCGCTCAGCGGTATGTATGGATCCTCAGCGCCGAAATGGAACAGGACCGGGCAGTTGATCTCGCCGGCGCGGCCGAGCGCGTCGGCGAGTCCGGAGCCGTAGTAGCAGACCGCTGCCGCGGGATCGCTGGCCACCGCCACCTCGTAGGCGATCGTCCCGCCGAGGCAGAAGCCGAGCACCGCGACCTTATGCCCGCCGACGTCCGGCATCGCCCGCAGCGAATGCAGCGCCGCGACCGAGTCCTCCACCGCGCCAGGCAGGTCGAGGCGCTGGACGCTCTCGAACGCCCGCTTCAGCCCGTCCTCGTCGTGCTCGAGCTCGAGCCCCGGCGCGATCCGGCGGTACAGGTCGGGCGCGAGCGCCACGTAGCCGAGCTCGGCCAGGCGTTCGGTGGCGCGCTTGATGTAGGACCCGACGCCGAAGATCTCCATCAGCACGAGGACGCCGGGACCCTCACCCGACTCCGGCAGCGACAGGTACCCGCCCATCTCTGCCCCGTCGGGTGTCTGAATGGCGGTCGCCGTCATGGCGGCGCAGCCTAACCAAAGGGTGCGAACCGGGGGGTCCGAGGGGCGGGGGGCGGACTCTCGGGTCGCGGGGCCGCTGTGGCGGCGGCCGGCTCGGGTTGGCGGGCGGCTCGGTAAAGGCAGCAGGGAAGGAGGGTGGGTGAGGGCGCCGGAGCCCGCCATCGACCTCCTCAGCTGTCCGAACCCGCCGGTTGTGCCGGGAGTGTGTAGAGAGTGTCACGGCGGTGGTGCTAACACGTCAATACCGGCGCCACATCCGAGCCCTGCCGTACTGAGCACACTCCTCGTGCACAACCCGACAGGGCTCGCCATCCGGCGCGGGATTGTCGTGCTGTGCACCATCGAAAGGACGCGATCGCGCCCGATCCCGCCCCCTTCCCCAGCGCCGTTTACCGAGCCGCCCGCCAACCAAGGCCGCGGGCGCTGAAAGCGCCCAAGTTCAATAACCCTTTTACAAGAGCCCGCCAGGCAGCGATCACACTGCGCGCCCGAGGATGGGTTCTGAGCTGACTCTCATACTGGTCGTCGTCGCGGGTCTGTGCTTCGACTTCACGAACGGGTTCCACGACACGGCCAATGCGATGGCGACCTCGATCGCCACGGGCGCGCTGAAGCCAAAGGTCGCGGTGATCGTGTCGGCGTGCCTGAACTTCGCCGGCGCGTTCATCTCGATCAGCGTCGCCGCGACGATCGCAAAGGGCATCATCAACCCGAAGGTGCTCGCCGGCGGCGACGGTCTGGAGCTCGTGCTGGCCGCGCTGATCGGGGCGATGACGTGGAACCTCATCACCTGGTACCTCACGATCCCGTCGAGCTCGAGCCACGCCCTGATCGGCGGCGTGATCGGCGCGACGATCGTCGCCTCCAGCTCCAGCGAGGTCAACTGGCACAACCTCGTGCAGTCGGTGATCGTCCCGGCGCTCATCTCCCCCGTGCTCGCCGGCGCCGTCGCCCTGATCGGCACGTTCGTCGCCTACAAGCTGATCAGGTACCTCGGCCAGCGGGACGCCAGAACGGGCTATCGGTTCGGCCAGATAGGGTCGGCTTCGCTCGTGTCGCTGGCGCACGGGACCAACGACGCGCAGAAGACGATGGGCGTGATCTCGCTGGCGCTGATCGCCCACGGCGATATCAGCGCCGCCCATTTCACCGTGCCGCTGTGGGTCAAGCTCGGCTGCGCGACCTCGATCGCGCTGGGCACCGCGACCGGCAGCTGGCGAATCATCAACACGATGGGCAACCGGATCACGAACGTCGAGTCGCCGCAGGGGTTCGCCGCCGAGTCCTCGAGCGCGTCGGTGATCCTCGCGTCGTCCTACTACGGCTACCCGCTGTCAACGACGCAGGTCGTCTCCGGCGGGGTGATGGGCGCCGGGCTCGGCAAGAAGCTCGCGAGCGTGCACTGGGGGGTGGTCGGCAGATGGCCTCGGCCTGGGTGTTCACGATTCCGGCCGCGGGGCTGCTGGGCGGCGCCGCCTGGGAGATCGCGAACGCGTTCGGCAGCCACAACAACCTCGGCTGGCTGGTGATCGCCGCGCTCGCCGCGGTCGGGGCATTCGCGCTCTTCCAACTCGCGCAGCGCAACAAGGTGACGGCCGCCGATCTCGACAGGACCAACGTGACCCCAGAAGAGGAAGCGGAGCTGGCCGGAGCGCCGGCGGCTGCGGCCGTCGCCTGAGGAAACCCATGACGCTGATCGCATCCTCACTGGTCGACTGGAGCGCCCTCTGGGAGATCTGCCTGGCGGCGCTGATCGGCGGCTCCGGGGTCGTGATCGTTTTCGGCTTCCTGCTACTCGGGCTCAAGTGGGCGACCGGCGCCAAGAGCGAGGCGCGCGAAGCTCGGCGGCTACTCGCTCGCCGCGATCTGCGCCGTGTTCTGCACGGGGGCGGTCGTGATCGGGATCGTCGCAATCGCGGACAAGCCCTCGTCGAAAAAACCGGCGAAGAAGTCGGCCGCGGTCCTCTCTGAGCACACTCGAGGGATTTAGGGCCGCCGAGGAGCGGCCCCACCCCAAATCGGATCAGGCGCTCGCCGGCGCCGGCTCCTCGATGCGACGCGGCAACAGGGTCTCGCGAGCGATCACCAGCCGCTGGATCTGCGCCGTGCCCTCGTAGAGCTGGAGGATCTTGGCGTCGCGCATGAGCTTCTCGACCGGGTATTCCTTGATGAACCCGTAGCCGCCGTACACCTGGACGGCGTCGGTGGTGATCTCCATCGCGGAGTCCGCGGCGAAGCGCTTGGCATGCGAGGACTCGAGCGTGTTGCGCTTGCCCTGGTCGAGCAGGACGGCGGAGTTCCACGTGGCCAGGCGGGCCAGGTGCACCTTCGTCGCCATGTCGGCGATGATGAACTGGATCGCCTGGTGCATCGCGATCGGGACGCCGAACTGCACGCGCTCCTTCGAATACTCGATCGCGAACTCCATCGCGGCGCGGGAGACGCCGACGGCCATGGCGGCCACCCCGGGCCGCGTCCGGTCGAGCGTCATCATCGCGATCTTGAAGCCCTTGTTCTCCTCGCCGACGAGGTGGTCGAGCGGGATCTCGACCTCGGGGAACGTGATCGTCGCGGTGTTCGAGGCCCGCTGACCCATCTTGTCCTCGTGCTTGTCGACGACGACGCCGGCGTCACGCGGGACGATGAAGCACGAGATCCCGCGGTGACCGGCGTCCTTGTCGGTCTTCGCGTACACGGTGTAGTAGTTGGCGTACTCGCCGTTGGTGATGAAGCACTTCGACCCGTTGATGACCCACTTGTCGCCCTTGCGAGTGGCGGTGGTCTTCATCCCTGACACGTCGGATCCGGCGTCAGGCTCGGTCAGGCAGAACGAGGCAAGCAGCGGGGCCTCGCTGAGACGGCCGAGGTACTCCTTCTTGAGCTCGTCGGACGCGGCCAGCGCGATCGGCGCCGTCGCCAGGCCGTTGCACGTGAGCGACGTGGAGATCCCGGAACAACCCCACGCGAGCTCCTCCTCGATCAGGGCGCCGTCGAAGTAGCCGAGGCCGGGGCCCCCGTATTCGGACGGAAGGTGGCCGTTCATCAGCCCCAGCTCCCAGGCCTTGTCGATGATGTCCTGCGGCCAGGTGCTGTCCTTGTCGTATTCCCAGGCGACGGGGCGGATCTCCTTCTCCGCGAAATCGTGCGCCATCTCTCGCATGCTCTTCTGCTCGTCTGTGATCGTGAAATCAACCACGGGATTTCTCCTTCAAACAAAGGTAGATTGACTAGTCAGTCAACGTATTCTCAGGGTACCCGATTCGGAGCCCGTGGCAAAGCGGAAAAGTCCGCAACCCTGCTCGGGGTAAACGGGCGGATTCCTTGGTAGGGGACCGCGATGCGCCACACTTAGAGCGTGCAGGCAGCGTTCGGCACCGTGCTGTGGATCGTGTGCGGGGTGGGGATCGTGTGCGCGCTCGCGGCGCTGGTGACCTCACGCCGGACGTGGGAGGACTACGGGCGCAGCCGGCTGCTGCTCGACAGCGAGATCGCCGCGGCTCCGCGGCCCGGGTCCGCGGCCGCGCTGGTCGAGCGAGATACGGAGATCCGGCAGATGCTCGAGGCGCGCAACGCACGCAGGCTGCGGCGAGGCGAGCCGCCGCTCGACATCGAGCTCGAGCTGCGGCGCCTGACCGCGCCGCAGATCGACGCCGAGCTGCGCTCTGAGATCCGGGATCTGGTCGTGGCGCGCAACCACCGGCGCGTCCGGCACGGCAAGCCGCCCTTGGACGTCGAGAGCGAGGTCGAGCGCCAGATCGCCGAGCTCGGCCGGCTCTGACCGGCGCCCTAACAACCTTCGCACACGGTCCCGGCCGAGCAAGCGATAGGCTGCCGCTGCGATGCCAGCTCCACGCCGCGTCGACATCGACGAGCTCATCAACCGCCCGGGGACCTATTTCAACCCCCAGACGGAGGTGCTCGTGATCGTCGACGACTCGCCTGAGATGGACGCCGAGATATTCAACATGGAGGACTTCGAGGGCGCCGACTGGGTCCTGATCTCAGACGAGACGCCTGTTGACGAAAACCGGCGCGACGAGATGCTGGAGAGCTTCCAGGTCCATCATTCCACCGGCGGCCTGGCGAACGCCGGCGACGAGGACGCCGAGGAGCTCGACGACGACGAGGAGGACGTCGGCCGGGAGTAGTCGGGCGCCCTACTGACCGTTGATCAGCGAGGCGCACTGCTGCATCTTCGACACGTCGTTGTGCGCGTTGATGATGCACTGGCTGTAGCGCTGAACGCTCTTGCTCGAGCTCGAGGAGCCGGTCGATCCGGTCGTCGAGGTTGCGGTCGACCCGGTGGAGGAACTGCCCGACCCGGTCGAGGAGCTGCCCGACCCCGTCGTGGAGCCCAGCGCGCCGCCCGCCGCACTGTTCACGCTCCCCTCGATGGCGGTCAGGAACGTCTTCAGCTTCGACTCGAACTCGCTGAACGGCCGGACGGTGGTCGGGGCGTTGATCGTCTGCGGCCGGTTGAGGTCCGCGTAGCGCATCGTCAGCGCGATCCCGGCCGACCGCAGCCCGCCGAGTAGCGTCGAGACCTGTCCGGTGACGGGCAGCGTCAACCCGATCACGAGCTGGCGGACGGTTTTGTCGCTCTCGCCCGTCCAGACATCGAACGATGGGTTCTGGACCTCGCTCGCAATCTGGCCCCGCGTCGACGCTGAGATGCTGGTGGGGATCTTGCTCGCGCCCGAGACGCCGACCGACGAGGCCTTCTGCAGGAAGGTGTCCAGGTCGGCCAGCAGTTGCGAGACGTTGATCGTCGCGCGAATGTGCGTCGTGTCGGCTCCGGCGACGCTCTGCTTCCCGACGACCGACGGGCTGCTCAGCCAGTCGAGCGGGTGGATGCCCAGCTTCCCGAGCGCTCCGGACCCCGACGCGCCGCTCGGAGTGCTCGCCACGCCGGCGAAGCTCGACTCGAGCTTCTGGAAGGTGCTCGCCGGAAGCTGGTAGCTGAGCCCCTGTAGCGTGACGTAGCCGGCCGTGCCCGTCGAGATGAGCCCGAGCGTGTCGGTCTTGCCCTGCGCGGTCAGGCTGACGTCGAAGTTCGACTTCGGCAGCTTGCCGCTGCCGAGGCTCTGGAACGGGCCCCCGAAGCTGAGGCTGATCGGGCCCTTCAGCGTGCTGGACCCCGACGGCGTAAGCGTCAGCGAGAAGAGCAGGTTGCCGCTGTTCACGGGATGGGATCCGCTGAAGGTCTGCTTGAGCAGCGAGCTCGCCTGCCCCGAGTCGTTGCTGCTCCCACACGCCGCGATGGCCACGCCGGCTAGCGCCGCCACGAGCAGCACGCCGAACGTGCGCACCCCCCTCATCCGATGATCCATCTGCAACTTCCTCCTCAGCACAAGGCGCGGGAAACGGATCGAATGTAGCATCGGGTTTGTGCGTTGGCGCCTGTTCGGCCTCCTGGCTGGGGTGGCCCTGTTTCCAGCGAACGCAGCGGCAGACCCGGTGGTGGTGCTCGGCCCCGGCGGGCACGCGACTGTGCGCAACGACCCGTACCTCACGGTGCCCGCGATCACCCCTGCGCCGGCGTCGATCGCCCGGCCCCGGCCGGCTCGCGCGGTCACCGCGTCGCATCGCGCGACCGCCGCCGGCACTCGGAAGGCCCGCCGGCGAAAGCCGAAGAAGACGGTCACCAGCGAGCTGGCGCGGCTGTACGGCGCCGGCGAGATCACGCAAGCGCAGTACACGGGCTACCGGGCCACGTGGAACTTCGCGCTCGGCACCGAGCGGCGCCTTCGCGGCACCCGCAAGGCCGAGCTTGAGGGCGTGACCCAGAACCTGCAGGAGATGGCCGCCGGTGGCTTCATCACCCCGTCGCGACTCCCGGTGCTGTTCCTGACCCTCTCCCGCAATCGCCAGTACTGGGGCAGTACCGGCCCGCTGCTCAGCTACGGCCAGCGGGTCGAGTTCAACGGCTCGCGCCTGGTATGGGAGTTCTACCCGGGTCAGGGAATCGAGCTCACCGTGCTGGGGAGCTTCGGCGTCGCCGACGGCCTGTACACCGCCGGCCGCTCCCACTACGCGGCGCTGCAGGGGCTCCTGAGCGAGCTCATCCCGCTGGCCGCGAAACGCGGCGGCAATCTCACGTGGGAGTACTACTTCAAGTTCGACGGGGGCACGCCCCCGTGGACCAGCGCGATGTCACAGGGAACGGCGATCGAGGCGCTGACCCGCGGCTACGATGCGCTCCAGCGCGACAAGAACCTGCCGTATGTCAACTACCTGTCGGTGGCCCACCAGGCGCTGGGGATCTTCAAGCGCCAGCCGAAGCTCGGGGTCGGGATCCCGACCGCGTACGGAACGCGCTTTGTCCAGTACTCCTTCGCGCCGGCGCGCAGCGTCGAGGTGATCAACGCGTTCCTCCAGGCGCTGATCGGGCTCTACGACTACGCGCAGGCGAGCGACGATCCCACCGCCCAGGCTCTGTTCGCCAGCGGCAATGCCGAGGCCCAGGCCGAGGTACCCCATTTCGACACCGGCGCCTGGTCCCTGTACCAGCCCGGAGACGAGGACGACCTCAGCTATCACGAGCTGGTGACGGGATTTCTGCAGCAACTGTGCTCGCGCACGAACGCGACGGTCTACTGCACGACCGCCCAGCACTTCCAGACGGATCTGACGACTCCGCCGGCCTTGTCGCTGCTGACGACGCACGCGCGTGCCCACAAGCCGATCGCGCTGAGCTTCCGGCTTTCGAAGATCTCGCGCGTCGGGATCGTCGTCTTGCGCGGCAGCCAGGCCGTATTCTCGACGAGCGCCGCTTTCCCCTATGGGGTGCACTCGTTCGCGGTACCGGCGATCAAGCGCACGGGCCAGTACACGATCCACCTGGCCGCGACCGACCTCGCCGGAAACTTCAACCGGATCGTCGGCAGCATCCAGATCACGCGCTAGCGGATTGCGTGCGGGGCGATCAGCGACCTAGACTCGCCCCGTGATGAGGCCGCGGACGATCCTGTACACGGGTAAGGGCGGGGTCGGAAAGACCTCCGTGGCCGCTGGCACCGCCCGCCGCTGCGCCGCCAGTGGACAGCGGACCCTCGTCGTCTCGACCGACCCGGCACACAGCCTGTCAGAGTCTCTCGGAGCGGACCTGTCCGCCGAGCCGCGTCAGGCAGACGGATTGCTGTGGGGGCACGAGGTGAACGCGCAAGAGGAGATGGAACGGCACTGGTCGGGAGTCCAGGAATGGCTGTCCGAGCTGTTCATGGAACGTGGCGTCGACCGGATCTCGGCGGAGGAGCTGACGGTCCCACCGGGGATGGACGAGCTCTTCTCGCTGCTGCGCCTGCAGGCGCACCACGACTCCGGAGAGTGGGACACGATCATCGTCGACTGCGCTCCCACTGGCGAGACCCTGAGGCTGCTCTCGTTCCCGGACGTCGCCCGCTGGTGGATCGAGAAGGTGTTCCCGATGGAGCGTCAGATCCTCGCCGCAGCCCGCCCGCTTGCGCGGTCGCTGCTGGACATCCCGCTGCCCAGCCAGGCCGTGTTCGCCGACATCCGGCGCCTCTCGCAGAACCTGATCGCGATGAACGAGATCCTCCGCGACCGGGAGCGGTCGACGGTCCGCCTGGTGATGAACCCCGACAAGATGGTGATCGGGGAGGCGATGCGGACGTTCACCTATCTGAACCTCTACGGCTACCTGACCGACGCGGTGGTCGTCAATCGCATCTTCCCCCCCGACGTCGGCGACTACTTCGCGTCCTGGCGGCGGGTGCAGGAGGAGCATCTGGACCTCGTGCGATCTGCGTTCGGGCCCGTACCGGCTCTGTGCGCCCCCTACTTCGAGCAGGAGGTCGTCGGGCCCGCGATGCTCGACCGCCTTGCCGACGCGCTGTTCGGTGAGCGCGATCCCGCCGAAGTCCTGTACACCGCGATCACGCAGGAGCTCGTCGTGTTTGAGGAGGGGGCGCGCCTGCGCCTTGCCCTGCCGTTTGCGCGCAAGGGCGATATCTCGCTCAAGAAGATCGGGCTCGAGCTGATCGTCGGCGTCGACGGCCAGCGGCGGACGATCATGCTTCCGGCCGCGCTGGCCGCGTTCCAACCCGCCGGGGCGACGTTTGACGAGGGGGCCCTCGAGGTCACGTTCAATGGAGCATCAGGAACCGAACCCGCCGCATAACGTCGGCGCCGCCGAGGACGCGCTCCGTCGCCTCGAGGAGCGGCTCGCCCGTGCCTCGGAAGCGGCCGAGCGGCTGATCGCCGAGGCCGCCGGGTCGGCCCGCGCGGCCGCCTCCTCCGGCATCGCGCCGTCGTGGACGCCGGAGGGTGGCGCGGAGTCGGGTTCGGATGACGCGGGCGCCGGGGACCCGGCCGCCGGCGACCGCGGCGCCGGCGATGCGGGCACCGCTGGCGCGCGACAGCCACCCCCAGCCGGCTGGCAGACGCCGCTCGACGAGGACGACGGCCGCGGCAACGGCGAGCTTGAACTGCTGATCCAGTTCTTCCGGTCGGTTCGCGACCTCATCCCGCCGGATCTTCAGCGGCGCCTGGGCGAGGCTCTTCGTGAGCTGCTGCTCGCAATTCGCGCCCTGATCGACTGGTATCTCGAGCGAAACGAACAGCGGCGAGCCGGCGGCACCGAGGTTCAGGACATCCCGATTCTGTAATCGGCGCGGCCTACAATCGGGCTGTGGCCCGAACCTGGATGCGCATGTGGTCGCCGGAGACTCGCACGGTGGGGAGCGGGCAGCCCGACGAGCGGCGGACGGGAACGGCAGGTCCCGCCAGATGAGCGGCGACAGCGCCGCGCCGACCGCCGCCAAGCGAGCGGCGTCAGGGGCGGGTCGCCTCGTCCGGGCGTGGCGCAATCTGCCGCACGAGCGCAGGCTCGCCGCCTACGCCGCGATCGGCCTGTTCCTGGCGCTGTTTCTGCCCTGGTACCAGGAGACGGTGATCGCGTCCGGAAAGGCAACACACCTACAGTCCGTCAGCGCTTCGATCACCGGCTGGGGGGCGTTCTCGTTCGTCGAGGCCGCGGTACTGCTCGTGGCCGCCGGCGTGCTGACCCTCCTGTTCCAACGCGCCGAGGGCCGAGCGTTCCACCTTCCCGGGGGCGACGGCTGGGTGATCATGGCCGCCGGGTTGTGGACTTGCGTGCTGATCGTCTGGCGGATCTTCGACAAGCAGACAACGAGCGTCCATGGCCCGGGCGCGACCACGTCCGGCATCGAGTGGGGCATCTTCGTGGCGCTGGCCGTCGCCCTGTTCCTCACCTACACCGGCTCGCGGATTCGCGCTGCCCATCAGCCCGAGCCGCCGCTGCCCGGGGAGGGCAACCCGCCGGCGCCGGCGGCTCCGCCGGATCGACCGCTGGGGGCCCCGGCGGGTCGAGCGACGCCGTCGCCGGGCCCTTCGCCTCGCCGCCGGGCGCGTCCGCCACGGCCCGTCGCCGCCGACGCCCCTCCCCGAAGCAGACGGCCCGGCTGGGAGGATCCCCCGGCGTGGGAGGACCACACGACGCGACCCGACGCCGCCTACGAGCCGCCCCCAAGAAGGCGACCGATCGCGCCGGACTTCCTCCCGGACGAGGACGCCACGAAGGAGACCCTCCCAGCAGCCGACCGCGGCGGAGACGCCCCAACCCTCCCGCTACCCGCGGTTGAGCGCGGCGAGGACATCCCGACCGTTCCGCTCCCGGAACCCTCGACCCGGGCAGGGCGCGAGCGGTCTCACGGGGAAGGCGAGGAGGAGCTCACAATCCCGCTGGAGCCCGAGCAGGACAACGGGTAGCGCGAGCGCCCATCGCAGACACCGCGGCGGCAGCTACCTGCCCGATGGCTGCAGCACGAACGAGAAGTACGCGCTCGTCAGCCCGATCACCAGAATCCCCGTGACGATCAGCGTGCGCGAGTGGATGATGTGGCCGAACACGCCGACGACAAGACCGAACACGAGCGCGGCCACGACGACCCCGAGATGGGACGACTGAACCGCGAAGATGAGGACCGCCACACCCCGAACCCTATATTTGAGCGATGCAGGAGCACCCCACATCGGTGCAGGACGTGGCCCAGGGCCTTCGCGCGGTCGGGTATCTGCCCGGACAGTCGACGGCGCTCGTCTCGTTCCTGGCGACGAAGCTGGGTAAGCCGGTGCTCGTCGAAGGCCCGGCGGGCGTGGGCAAGACCGAGCTGGCGAAGGCGCTCTCGCGCTACCTGCGCCGCACGCTGGTCCGCCTGCAGTGCTACGAAGGCCTCGATGAGGCCAAGTCGCTGTACGAGTGGAACTACCGCAAGCAGCTGCTCCGGATCCAGACCGAGTCCGAGGGCACCGGCTGGCAGGACGTGCAGGACGACATCTTCGGCGAGGAGTTCCTGCTGGCGCGACCGCTGATGACCGCGATCGCGAGCCCCGAGCCGGTCGTTCTCCTGATCGACGAGATCGACAAGACCGACCAGGAGTTCGAGGCGATGCTGCTCGAGCTGCTCAGCGACTTCCAGATCTCGATTCCCGAGCTCGGGCGGATCGAGGCCAGGACCCAGCCCGTGGTGCTGCTGACGTCCAACAACACGCGCGAACTGACCGAGGCGCTCAAGCGTCGGTGCCTGTACCTATGGCTCGACTACCCCGAGCTCGAGCACGAGCTCGAGATCGTCCGGCTCCACTCTCCCGACCTCGATGACCAGATCGCCCGCAAGCTCGTCGAGATCATCCACCAAGTCCGCGAGCTCGATCTGAAGAAGCCCCCGAGCATCGCTGAATCGATCGACTGGGCCCGGGCGCTGCTGCTGCTCGGCGCCGAGGCCATCGACGAAGCCACGTTCAAGGAGACGATGAGCGTGATCGTCAAGCACCGCACCGACTTCGACACGGTCGCCGCGCGCGTCGGCGTCAAGCTCGATCCTGCGGCCAGCGATGCCGCAGCCTAGCCGGTCGATCTACGGCGGCATCCCGACCAGGGCCCCCGGCGGGTTCGAGGGACAGCTGCTCGCATTCGCCGAGGACCTCCGCGAGGAGGGGGTGGCGCTCGGCACCTCCGAGATGCTCGACTCCTTCGAGGCGCTGGGCCACGTCCCCTGGACCGAGCCGCAGGACTTCAAGGAGGCGCTGGCGGCGACGATCGCCAAGTCACCCGATGACCGCCGAATCTTCGAGCTGGTGTTCGACCGCTTCTTCTTTCGCGCCGCCGAGGCGGAGGCCGCCCGTCGCCAGATCAACGAGGGCTCCGAGGGACCGCCCGACGGCGAGATCAACCTCGACACCCTGCGCCAGCAGATCGCCGCCGCGCTCCGCGACGGGTCGGACGCCGCGATGCGCGATTTGGCCCGGCTCGCGATCGCCGCGTTCGGCCGTGGCGAGGGCTCCGGCGTGCTGGGCGTGGACGTTCAGAGGATCCGTCGTGCGCTGGGGCTGCGCACCGAGCCCCAGCCCGACCTGCCCGAGGACGACCCGCGCCACCAGGGCGTCCCTCGCGAGCAGCTCCGGCGCTTCGAGCAGCACCTACGGCGAGAGCTCGAGCGAGACCTGATCGAGCGCACGGCCAGCCTGCCGCCGAAGCGGCCGCTGAGCGAGCTCGACCGGGCCCTGCCGAGCGGTCCGATCCAGGACCTCGCGGCCGTTCACAGGGTGGTCGCCCAGCTCAAGCGCCGTCTGGCGACGCAGGGACACGAACTCAAGGGCCGCAAGCGCCACGCGCACGTCGACGTCCGCCGCACGATGCGCGCGTCACTCGAGACCGGCGGCGTCCCGATCACGTTGAAGTACCGGCCCCAGCGCCCGCGCCGGCCCGAGATCTTCGTCCTGTGCGACGTGTCGACGAGCGTGACCAGCGCCAGCACGTTCTTCCTGAGCGTCCTGCACGCCCTGCACGACGCGTTCCGCAAGCTGCGCTCGTTCGTGTTCATCGAGCGCATCTCGGAGGTCACCGAGGTGTTCGAGCGCGAGCGCGACTTCCGCGCCGCGAGCGAAGCCGTCTCGCGTGACGCCGGCGTCGCCGACATCTCTGGCTACACGGACTACGGCCGCGTGTGGACCGAGTTCCTGGCGATGATCGAGGACGAGCTCCACCCGCGCGCGACCGTGATCGTGCTCGGCGACGCGCGCACAAACGGCCGTCCGCCCCGTGACGACGTGTTCGCGGCGATCACCGCCAAGGCCGGGCGGACGTTCTGGCTGAATCCCGAGCCGCGGCTCTACTGGAACTACGGCGACAGCGTGATCGCGGCGTACGAGCGGCACTGCACGGCGTTCGAGTGCTGGCGGACCGACCAGCTCGAGGATTTCGTCAAGGCCCTCACGCGTCCGATCGTCGCCTAGCGTCGTGGCGGGCCGGTTGCGCGGTAGGATGGGCCTGCATCACTTGACAACCCAGGGGGGCTGGCGGGAAAGCCGGCTGAGATAGCGCCCCAGAGATTGACCCGGCGCTGACCCTTCGAACCTGTGGGGTAATGCCCGCGGAGGGAGCGACACAACGCATGATCGAGGCTCCCGTCAAGGAGCCTCGCGATCTTTCTGGCCCAGTCGGAGTCCAGGTCGAGGTCGTGAGTCGGACGTTCGTCACCAAGCGAGGTGAGGTGGAAGCCCTCGATGGCATGTCGCTGCGCGCAGCGCCGGGAGAAGTCGTCGCGGTGGTCGGCCCGAGCGGCTGCGGCAAGACCACCCTGCTCGAGCTGATCTGCGGCCTGCAGTCGCCCGACGCCGGCACGGTGACGGCGGCTCCCGCGGTGCTGATGCCGCAACGGGACCTGCTGCTGCCGTGGGCGACCGCGCTCGACAACGCGGCTCTCGCCCTACGCGCGCAGGGAGTTGGCAAGGCGGAGGCCCGCGCCACCGCCGGCCCCTGGTTCAAGCGCTTCGGCCTGGCCGGGTTCGAGCAGGCGCGACCGGCCGAGCTCTCTGGCGGCATGCGACAGCGCGTCTCGTTCCTGCGCTCATTGCTCGCGGGCAAGCCCGTGCTGGCGCTGGACGAGCCGTTCGCCTCGCTGGACGCGATCACGCGCGCTGAGATGCAGGGATGGCTGGCGCGGATGCTCGAGCTCGAGTCGCGGACCGTGGTCCTGGTCTCCCACGACGTCGAAGAGGCGGTCGTCCTGGCCGACCGCGTGGTCGTGATGTCGCCGCGTCCCGGCCGGGCGGTGGCGGAGATCGGCGTCGACCTACGCCGCCCGCGGCGTCGGACCGACCCCACGGTCGTCGCCCTCCGCGAGCAGGCGCTGGAGGCCCTCGGAGTGGACCGATGAAACGCATGCTCGGCGGTTTGAGCGCCGCCCTCGTGGTCGTCGGGTTCCTGGGCGCCTGGGAGCTGTACGTGGACCTCGGGGGCGTGGATCCGTTGATCCTCCCCTCGCCGCACCTGGTGGCCCAGTCGCTCTACAACGATCGCTCGCTGCTGTGGAGCAACTTCCTCGTCACCGCTGAGGAGGTGCTGCTTGGGATCCTCGTCGCGGCCGTCGCCGGGTTTGCCTTCACAGTCGCGATTCACTTCTTCGTGACGCTGCGACGCGCGTTCTATCCGCTGCTGATCGCGTCGGTGGCTCTACCGATCCCGGTGCTCGCGCCGATCCTCGTGTTCTGGCTCGGATTCGGGATCCTTCCCAAGCTCGCAGTCGTCGGCCTGGTGTCCTTCTTCTCGATCGTCGTGTGCACGCTGGCAGGTTTTTCCGCTGTCGACCGGGACCTACTGAAGCTGATGCGCACGTTCGACTCCACGCGGATGCGGACGTTCCGCTTCGTCGAGCTTCCCACGGCGCTGCCGGGGCTGTTCACCGGGGCGAAGATCGCGGTGGCCGTGGCGGTGATCGGCGCCGTGTTCGGGGAGCAGGCGGGTTCCAACTCGGGGCTCGGCTATGTGCTGCTCGTGTCGATCCCGCAGCTGCTGAGCGCGCGCGCGATGGCCGCGGTCGTGATCCTCTCGTTGTTCGCCATCGCCCTGTTCGGACTGCTGAGCCTGGCCGAGCGGCTGCTGTTGCCGTGGGCCTATCAACCCAGAGGAGAACGATCGTCTTGAAACGCTTGAGCGCACTGCTCGCCGTGCTCGCGGTGGGGCTGGCCGGCTGCGGGGAGAAGACGAACACGCTGAGCGCATCCCCGAGCAGCGCTCAGAAGCTCACCGTGATGCTCGACTGGTTCCCGAACGCCGACCACGTCGGGCTCTACCAGGCGCTGGCCAACGGGGACTTTTCCCAGGCGGGCCTGGATGTGCACATACAGGTTCCCTCCGATCCGTCGTTGCCGCTCAAGCTGCTGGCGGCGGGCAAGGTCGACGTGGCGATCTCCTACGAGCCGGAGGTGCTGCTCGCCCGCCAGCAAGGAGAGCAGGTTGTGTCGGTCGGGGCGATCGTCCAGAAGCCGCTGACCTCGATCATCTCGCTTGCGTCCAAGCACATCACGAGTCCGGCGCAGCTGCGCGGCAAGCACGTCGGCGACGCCGGGATTCCCTACCAGCACGCGTACCTGACGACGATCCTCCAGCACGCGGGCGTCCCGGCCAGCTCGGTCAAGGAGATCAACGTCGGCGACAACCTCGTGCCCGCGCTCCTCTCCGGCCGGATCGACGCGGTGCTGGGTGGCTACTGGAACTACGAGGCGATTGAGCTCGCGCAGATGCACAAGCGCATCAACGTGATCCGCATGGACCAGGTCGGAGTCCCGTCCTACGACGAGCTCGTCGTCGCGGTCCGCGCCAGCGCGATCATCAACCACCCCGACGTGATCCGCCGCTTCGTGCAGGCGCTGGCGCGCGGCTACGAGTCGGCGCGCAGCGATCCCGCCCGCGCCGTCCAGAACCTCGTCAAGGCCAGCCCGGGGCTCGAGCCTAAGCTCCAGCTCGCGAGCGTGCGCGCGACGATGCCGGTGTTCTTCCCGACCGGCCCACATCCGTGGGGGTGGCAGGACCCGTCGCAGTGGAACGCCTACGGACAGTGGATGCTGAACGAGCATCTGATCTCCAACCCCGACGTCCTCGCGGGCGCATCGACCAACGAACTGCTGGCGGGTCAGGGCGTCGGCTGAGCGCGATCGCTCAGATTCGCTGCGCGTAGCTCTCCTGCAGGGCCGCGGCGGAGGCCGCCAGGTCGCCGATGCCGATGTGGTCGTTGAGGATCTCCGCAGCTGACGGGAGCTCCTCCGCTTCGGGCCACGACTCGGTCCTCCAGAGCTTGGAGCGGATGATCGACTTGGCGCAGTGCAGATACGCCTGCTTGACGATCACAATCAGCGCCAGCTTCGCTGCGCGCCCCCCGGTCTGCAGGCCCTCGAGCAGCGCCGGATCGCGGGTCAGCTCGACGCGCCCGTTCACGCGCAGCACTTCGCCCATCCTCGGGATCAGGAACAGCAGCCCGACCTGCGGGTTCTCGAGCATGTTCTGGAGCGAGTCGAGCCTGCGGTTGCCGGTCGCGTCGGGGATCAGCAGCCGGTGGTCATCGAGGACCGCGACGAATCCCGGCGGGCCGCCCTTCGGCGAGACGTCACACGCGCCCTCGGAGTCGGAGCTCGCGATCAGTAGGAACGGGCTGAGCTCGATGAACGCTCGGCAGTGATGATCGAGGTGTTCGACCTCCTTGAGGACGCTCCGCTCGGCCGGCGGCGGATATACCTCGCGGAGCTGCTCGAGCGTCGTGACCGCGTACGGGTCCATGCGGGGATCATGTCAGCTTGCTCGTGACTCGCACCGGCGCGACCGGCGCGGCCATGAACTCGGCGACCAGCTCCGCCAACCGCCCCGGGTGGTCCAGCTGCACGAACGTCCTGGCGTTGTCGATCCGTTCGAGCCTTGCGTCGGGAAGCGTCTGCGCCAGGCGCTGCGCATCGGCGACTGGGAAGAACTTGTCACGCATGCCCCAGACGATCAGCGCGGGGCGGTCGAAGTGCCGCAGACCGGGCTCGGCGTCCAGCATCACGTCGGGTGCGATGCCACGGGCCACCTTTGCAAGGTCGCGGCGGACCCTCCGATCGTGCAGAGGTGAGATCCAGTCTTTCAGCAATGCATCTGGGACCGGCTCGACCGTGAGCGGCGCGAGCGACATCGACGCCTTCCGCATGACGCGCGAACGGCCGAGCAGAGCGAGCGCCGCCACAGAGCCAGGGACCCGAGCCAGGCCCCAGATGATCGGCCTGAGCGCCGGCGGCGGGAAATGCTCGAAGGCGTCGCAGTTGGTCAGCACCAGCCTGCCGATCCGGGCCTGATGGTGGGCGCACACCAGCTGGCAGAGGGCGCCGCCGGTGTCGTTGCCCACCAGCGTCACGTCGGTGAGGTCGAGCGTCTCGAGCAGCTCCGCGATCAGGTTCGCGACCCCGAGCGGGGAGAGATCGGCGTCGGCGGACATCGGGATCCGGTGCGAACCGAGCGGCAGATCGGGGGCGATGCACCGGGAGCGGGTGGACAGGTCGGCGATGAGCGGATCCCAGACGGTTGCGTTGACCAGCAGCCCGTGAATCAGCACGATCACCGGGCCCGACCCCTGATCGCGATAGTGAATGGTTCCGTGCGAGAGTTCGATCTCCGGCATCGTTTGCACCTCGACGCTAGGGTTACATACAGAGTGTACGGATCTTCACATACAGACAGTACGGATGTCAAGCCGGACGAGGCTGCTGGGCCCACGGACGATTCAGCGCCAGCCAGGCCCCGGACCAAGGCCGCCCAGCGTGAGGCGACGACGGCCGCGCTGATCGCCGCCGCGCGCCCGCTGTTCGCCGAGCGAGGCTACGCCGGCGTCGGCACCGAGGAGATCGTGCAGAGTGCCGGGCTCACGCGCGGCGCCCTGTATCACCACTTTCGGGGTGGCAAGGAGGACCTGTTTCGCGCGGTACTGGTTCAGATCAGCGCAGAGACGACGCAGCGGGTGATGCAGGCCGCGCTCGCCACGCCGGATCCGTTCGAGGCGCTGGTGATCGGCGCGGACGCGTTTCTGGATGCGTGCGCCTCGCCTGAGGTGCAGCAGATCATGCTGATCGACGGCCCCTCCGTGCTCGGATGGGAGGTGTGGCGCGCGGCCGACAGCGACTATGCGCTCGCGCTGCTCGAGGCGGCGCTCCAGCGGGCGATCGACGCCGGACGGTTGATCGACCAGCCCGCCAGAGCGCTGGCGCACGTCCTGATAGGGGCGCTCGACGAGGCGGCGATGGTCGTCGCCAGGGCGGACGACCAGGAGACGGCGCGGGCGGAGATGGCGCAGACCGTGCGCCGGCTGCTCGAGGGCCTGCGGGGCCCGACCACCTGAACGGAGGCCCACCGTGGTCCTGCGCAAAGACGAGCGCGGCGTGATCGCCATCGGTCAGGCCTCGCACGCGTGGATCTCGGGCCAGCTCGCACGGGCCTGGGGCAACGCGCGCTTCGGTGCAGTGGAGCCGGTCGATGAGGTGTGTCTGGCCGCCGAGCAGCACGACATCGGGATGGCGGCGTGGGATCTGTCGCCGACGTTCAATGCGGCGACCGGGCTGCCTCATTCGTTCATCGAGATGCCGCTCGGCACCCACCTGTTGCTGTGGCGCTTCGGCCCCCGGTACGTCCTGCCCCAGAGCCGCTATGCGGCGCTGCTGGTGTCGATGCACGGTGCTCGCCTGTACGAGCGGCGAGATCTGGATCGCCTCGTCCCGGCCGACGCCACCGCCGTGCGCGAGTTCCTCGCCGAACAGCGCGGGTTCCAGGAGCGGCTACTGACGTCGTTGCGCGGCGATCCCGTGACCGCGGCAGCCGCGGCCCCGAGCGTCGTGGCCCGCAACAGCGACCTCGTCTGGACCTGGGACCTGCTGTCGCTCGCCCTGTGCCTCGACTGGGCGCCTCAGAGCGTCCCCCGCGTCCCAACCGACGACGGGCCGGCCGAGCTCGAGCTGACCGCGCGGGACGGGTGGCACGTGCTCGACCCGTGGCCGTTCGCCGCCGACGTGATAACGGTCCGGTGCGAGGGCAAGCGGCTTCACGAGCCGCTCGAGAGCGATCAGGCGCTCCAGGCGGCGCTCGCCAGCGCTCCCGTCGAGACGGTTCTGTTCGAGCTGCGCAGCGCGTAGATCCCGGCGAGGCCCGCCCAGGGAGCGTACGGCGAGAAGAACTCACTGACCTCGTCCTCGCTCGCCCTCGCCTTCGGATTTCCCGTGCGCAGCCGCCCGACGAGCTTGATGAACGCCAGGTCGCCGGCCGGCAGCTGGTCCAGCCGTCCCTGACCGGTGAGTGCCATCTTCTGCGTCGTCCAGCTGCCGATGCCGCGGATCGCCCGCAGCCGCCGCCAGCCGCGCTCGTGATCGGAGTCGAGCAGATCGACGCGGCCGCTGGCGACCTCGCGCGCCGCTCTCACCAGCGCGATCGCCCGCATGCCCGAGATCCCCTGTGATTCGAGCCAGGCTGGCGCCTGCGCGGCGACGACGGCCGCATCCGGAGCGTCCCGCAACCCCGTCCGCTCACAGCGACGCCCGAGCCTTTGAGTCAGTCGGCGCTGGATCTCGGCGGCGCGCTCGAACTCGATCAGCTGCTCGCATATCGTCCACGCGAGCGCCTCGAACGGCTCCGGCCGGCCAAATACGCGCACCCGCGGTTCCGAGCGCACGGCCACGCCGATCAGCGGGTCGAACCGGAATCTCTCGTAGAACCCGGAAAGATCCTGGTCGACGCCCAACGCGAGCCGCATCCGCTCGATCCCCCACTCGGCCGCGGCGCGCTCGCCGGCCTGGGCCCCGAACACGACGCGGTCGGCGGCGGGCTGCGCGACCCGAACCACGACCGGGTGCTGCCCGTAGTGGAGCAGGCGGTGCACCACCCCGCCGCGGATCCGCGTCAAGCCATCCTTGCCGCCGTAGCCGGGTAGGCGAAACGGCGAGCGCGGGTGGACCTCGACCCGCACCTCTATCCGCTCGCTCACTCCCCCGGCTTCGCGATCAGATGTACGTCGACGAGGAATGTGCGGCTCCCGACGATCGGGAGCATGTCCACCGGGCGCTTGGGGGCCTTGCGCTGTGACCGGGCCAGCTTGCGCGTGCTGCGACGCCGGACGAGCGCGATCGTCGCCGCGCCCGCGACGAATCCCGTCGCGGCCGCAGCCGCGGCCTGTACGGCCGGAAGCGATGCCCGCGAAGCCGGCTGCATCGTTCGCACCTCGGCGAGCACGGGCAGGGCGTCAACCGTCTCCTCGGGGCCATCGACCACCGGCTCGGCAGGCAGATCTGCATCTCTGCTCACCGACGACATGGTGACATCGCACTCGGTCATCTTCAAAGCATCTTCTCGTAAACCCTGTACGTACGGACGATCGTGCCGCCCATACCCTCCATCGCGCGGTTCATCGACTTGTTCGTCTCGAGGATCCAGCCGGTCTCCCCGGCCTTCTGCCGGGTGCGCTCGGCGGAGTCGTAATGCAGCTCGTAGAACTTCGCCGCGACGCCGGTGTGCTGGTACTCGCGCTTGACCCCGAGTGCGAACACCCGCACACGGTCGATCTTGCGCCGGTACCAGAGTGCCTTTGCCCATCCGAACGGCAGCAGCCGCCCGCCCAGGTGGATGAGGACCTCGTTGTAGTCCGGCAACGTGAGCGCCGCCCCGATCGTCTCGCCATTGCGCTCCGCGACGAACGCCCAGTTCTCGTCGAGGATCGGTTTGAGGTCCTTTGCGTAGTGGCGGACCTCGTCCTCGGTCAAGGGCACGAAGCCCCAGTTGCGCTCCCAGGCCGCGTTATAGACCTCGAGGAACCGCCCGAGCTCGGCTTCCATGTTCTTCTTGCGCATCGGCCGAACCGTGATTCCGTACTTCGATTCGACTTCCGCCGCTGCTCGCCAGATCGCCGGGTGGACCTTGTCGCGTTCGCGCACCTTCAGGTCCCACATGTAGAGATCCATCGCCTTCGAGAGACCATAGCCCTCGATCAGCCCCGGGTAGTAGGGGTGGTGCCAGTTGGTGAGGATCGTCGGCAGGAGGTCGTAGCCGTCGATGAGCACGCCGCACTCGTCGTTGGTCGTGAAGTCCATCGGCCCGACCATCCGGTCGCGGCGGCGGTCGCGCAGCCACGTCTCGGCCATCGACAGCAGCGCGGCCGCGGCCTCGGGATCCTCCTCGCAGTCGAAGAACCCGAACATTCCCCAGTCGTGTTGGTGGAATTCGTTGAAGTGGTGGTCGATGTGCGCGGTGATCCGCCCCACCGGTCGACCGTCGCGCCACGCGAGGAAGTACTCGGCCTCGGCATGCTTGAAGAACGGGTTGCGCTCCCGATCGAAGAACCGCTTGCGCTCGTACAGCAGCGGAGGGACCCAGTTCGGCTCGTTACGATAGAGCCGCCAGGGCAGCTTGATGAACATCATCAACTCGCCCTTGCCGGCTACGGGACGAACGTCGAGCGGCATAACGGCCGGGGAAAATACATGCACACCACAGCAGACGTATTCGCAAAGGCGCGCGAGCACGAGCGGCTCGAGCAGCTGAGAACTGCACGCGAGATCGACGCCCTGCCCTATTTCCGGATCCTGGAGGGACCGACGCTCCCAGTGGTGGAGATGGAAGGTCAGAGCCGGATCATGCTCGGCTCGAACAACTATCTGGGACTGACCGGCGACGAGCGGGTCAAGCAGGGCGCGCTCGATGCGCTGCGCCGTTACGGCACGGGGCTCACCGGGTCGCGGTTCTTGAACGGCACCATCGACCTGCACGTCCAGCTCGAGCGCGAGCTCGCCGAATGGCTCGACACGGAGGCCGCGCTGGTGTTCACCACCGGCCACCAGGCGAACGTTGGCGCGCTCGGGACGATCCTCGCGCCGGGCGACACGGTGATCGCCGACTCCGGCGACCACGCGTCTATCCTCGACGGCTGCATTCTGTCCCGGGCCAAGCTGAGAGCCTTCCGGCACAACCGCGTCGACCTCCTGGAGCGCAGGTTGGAGACTTCAGCCGCGGAGGGCGGCGGCATCCTCGTCGTCGTTGACGGCGTCTTTTCGATGGAGGGCGATGTCGCTCCGCTGCCAGAGATCGCCGACCTCTGCGGCCGGTTCGGCGCGAGGCTGATGGTCGATGAGGCCCATGCGCTCGGAGTCCTGGGGGCCCGTGGCGCCGGCACTTCCGAGCTGCTGGGCGTCGAAGATCGGGTCGACCTCCGGATGGCCACGTTCTCGAAGTCACTCGCGTCGTGTGGCGGGGTGATCGCTGGCCCGGCGGACGTGATCGAGTTCCTGCGAATTCAGTCGCGGCCCTTCATGTTCACAGCGTCGGCCGTGCCCGCCGCGGTCGGCGCAGCGCTCGCGGCCGTGCGGATCTGCCGCTCCGAGGAGGGACCGACGCTGTTCGCCAAGGTCCTCGACAACGCACGCTACCTCCACGCCGGCCTGCACGGCCTGGGCTTCAAGGTGGTGGAGCCGACGCGAGCGGCGGACGGGAGCCAGGTCGTGACGCCGGTGGTGCCGGTCGTCGTGGGCGACGACTGGAAGGCCGTGTTCCTGTGGAAGGCGCTCTATCAAGCCGGGGTCTACGTCAACGTCGCCATCCACCCGGCCGTGCCACCCGCAGGCGCGCTGCTGCGATGCAGCGTGATGGCGACGCACGATCACGCGACGCTCGATCACGCGCTCGAGATCTTCGCGACGGCGAAGCTGGCGTTCGAGGCTGAGCACGGTTCCCTCCCCACTTCCTCGTAACCTGGCCTAGACGGCCCATCGGGGCCGCGCGGCTTGTCCACTCCTGCACAAGGCCCCAGCGCGAAAAAAAACACGCTCTAAGCACATCCTCGGACGGATGTGACCTTGCTGTTACCACCGCGAAAACGGTACGTTCCAGGGACCAGCGGCGCCGAGAATTCGCAAGGTCACATGGGGTATCGAAGCGCTGCAGGGCACTGTCCCACACAGTGCACAAAAAAGTAGTAAAAGGACGGGACGCAGGAGGAGGCGTCGGAAGCGGCGTGGGATCGGTCGCGGCCGGCGCAATAGTCAACGCGTCCGCTCAGGCGGGCATGACGCAGGGAGAGAGAAAGTACATGCAAACCACCAGGATGACGCCCGGGCCGCAACGATTGCGTGCTCTGGAGCGGGCCAATGAGGTACGGCTCGCGCGCGCGGATCTGAAGCGACGGATCGCGGACGGTGAGGCTTCAGCCGCAGAAGTCATCCTCGCCTGCCCCTGGGAGGCGAGTAGCTGGTCGGTTGCCGAGCTGCTGATGAGCCAGCGGCGGTGGGGGATCACGAGATGTCGAAAGTTCTTGGCGCGCAACCAGATCAGCGAGATCAAGCCGATCGGCAAGCTCACGGATCGCCAACGGCATCTCCTCGCCGCTCAGTTGCAGTCATGTGAGTCCGTTGCTGTGGTGCTGGACGCGGCGATGCCGCCGTACGATGTCGCCTCGGGCCACACGTTGGAGCTGGTCGGAGCCTGACCGCACACCTTGTTGGTCCCGCGACGATCGGTCGCGGGGCCGACAACCTTCTTAAGGCCGCGTCAGATCTGGATCCCGATCGGAGCCGGGCTCGCCCCGGCGAACAAGAAGAACCACACGACGAATGCCGCCAGCGTAAGGGCGGCGCTGACGACGAGAACGCCCTCGAGCACGAAGTGGCCCGGATCGTCGAGCCCTCGAGACAGGCAGTTGGCCCGGTACACATTGCTCAGCTTGCCCAGTACGGATGCGACCAGCGCAATGGTGAGCACGACGCCAATGAAGCTCGAGCCGATCGCCGCTCCCAGCGACGACGTCGCTCCCTGTACCTGTGACCCGATCCACAGCCACAGCAGCGGTGTCCCGACCCACAGCACGAGACTTCCGATGAACATGATCAGCAGGACGAGGATGGCTCCAGCCCCGGTCCTGAGGAGCTCTTTCATTCCGCTCACGAATTCAGGTTAGCCGTCCTCCGGCAGTTTCTTGTCAGGGCCGCGGCGCGATCGGGCCGCGGCCCCCGGCTAACGGACAGCCGGAGGAAAGCTTGACCTCCCACCATCCCATCAGCATCCCGATCAGGCCGAGCCGTGGCCTCACGTGCCAGACGCCACAGCCTGGTTCCCCGAGATCCTGGCGGGAAACGCACGCGAACCGGTTGCCGCGCGGATCGAGCATCATCCGCTCGAGCGCAAGACGGTTGGCGGCCTGCTCGTCAGCCAGCGTGGTGATCGTCAGCCGCGCTTTCCGAAGTCGCTCGGCGAGCTCGTCGCGCACCTGTTCGAGTTCCCCGAGGTCGAGCAACCGCGCCTCGCCGGCTGGTTGTGGCGGCATCGCGGGTCCGCGCATCTGAAAGGTGGTCACGAACGCACCTGCGAGCTCACGCTCGAGGCGGGCGATCTGCTCGCGCAGTGAGCGGCGCGCGGCGCGGAGGCCGTCTTCGGTGACGATCTGTGCCGGAAACGGGACTTCCGGAGCGCTGATGACCTGCTCGACTGGCTCCATGACCTCCTCCCTCCTTGTTGGTGGGGGGCTCAGCTTACCACCGCTTTACCGCGCACAAGGCGCTTCGGGACGCCCGCGAGCGACCTCTCAACGCAGCCCCGGCGAGGGCGAGGACCGCGGGTCGACCCGGCGTCTGGCTATCCGTCGGACAACGTCTCCAGGCACACCCAGAGTGCCTCCTCGATGTGGATGGCCGGGACCCCTTCGACGCCCACGGCGAACAGCGCGATCCGCGAGGTCCGGGCCGTGGCCTCGTGTGCCGCCGCCAGTTCGCCGAACAGCACCGCGTGCACAACGCGCGCATCGGCGACGACCAGACGTCCAGGCGCCAGGTGATGCGCGTGCTCGCTCGAGCCGAGACGGTCGCCCGTCACCGTGGTACGGATACCGAGACCGCCGGGATCGAGTCGGTCGGCGTCGAGCGCCCAGACCGGCACCCCGGTCTCGACCAGCGCGATCAGCAGCGCGTCGTCCAGCAGGTTCTGCGAGCGAAATCCGCCCTGCAGAAGCCGAGCGACCGCGGCCTCCTCGCTTGGAATGCGGCTCCCGTCTGGATCCATCCCGACCTGATGGAAGAACGCGCGATAGGCGTGCGGTATCGGCTGCGTCCGCATCGACACCACGCTCGCCCCGCGGTAGCGGTTCGACAGCTGCTCCAACCGCCGTTGGACGTGCCGCGAGCTCTGGGTGACTCGTCCCTCCACAGTCACCCAGTCGAGCCGGAGCCCAGGAAACTCGGAACGGAGCTCCGGCTCGATGAACCCGGCCGCGGCCCCGAGCTCGATGTCCTCGCTCACTGCTGGCTCCTTAGCATCGCACGCACGCGAGCCGCGAGCGCGCTGGCGCTGAGCCAGTCGTCACCGATCAGCCGGTCGGCCACGATCCCGCCGCGATACGCCAGTTCGACCATCGGGCAGATATCGACGTCGTAGATGTAGCCGACCGAGTTGTTGACGTCGTAGGCGACCGGGATCGTCCAGTGGTGGCTGCGTACGAGCGCGGCGGTGGCGCTCTGTGAGGCCTGGACCGCCACCGCGCCGAACTGGACCTCTCGCGCCGGGAACTCGCGCGAGACTGTCTGCAGCGTGTCGATCTCCTTCTTGCAATCGCCGGACCCGGTGACGAACAGCCCCAGGACCAGCGGCTTGTGGCCACACACGTTCAGCGCCTGGAGGTTGGGATGTGCGGGGTCGCACTTGGGGCTCATGTTCGCGCCGCCGTTGAGGTCCGACGTCGCGAGCGGGGCCACGAAGTAGTGAAGCCGCTGCCCCGGCGGGATCCCCGCCGTCTGGACCCCACGCGTGGTGAACAGGTAGATCGAGAAACCGAGCAGCAGCACGAGCCCGAAGATCCCGATCGCCCAGCGATACGGCCGGGTGTCGATGACGGGCCTGGACGGCGGGCGATCGGGCGTGCCCGCGGCCCCGGCTCGGTCTGGCGCCGCGGTCCCGGCTCCCTCTGGCTTCCCGGCGGCGGCTCCCTCGGGCGCCGCGGCCCCGGCTGCTGCCCGATCGGGGTCCAGCCTGTAGGGCTTGGGCTCCTCGGGAGCGTCTGGGGGTCGCTCGCTCACGCCACTCGGGCGCGGCGGCGAAGCCGCGGCAGCGGCACCGGCCGGCGGTGGAACAGGCCGCCCACGCTCCCTCTCAGGTCCTGACGCTGGGAGATGGCCAGCGCCGCTGGCAGCACCAGCAGCACGCCGCCCAGCGACACCGACAGGTCGATCAGTGTGACGAAACCGAAATCGCGGAGCATCGTGATGTTGGAAAAGACGAGGACGCCGAAGCCGGCGATCGCGGTGATCCCCGAGGCGAGCACCGCCGTGCCCGTCGACCGGTAGGTCCGCGTCAGCGCCGTCGGCAGGTCATAACCGGCGTCTCGCTCCTGCCGGAAGCGTTCGGAGAGCAGGACGCTGAACTCGGTTGAGATCGCGATCACGAGCGCGCCCAGCGTCGCCGACATCGGGTTGAGCGGGATCCCGATCGCGAACACGATCAGCGCCGACCAGCCCGTCGCGAGCGTGATCGGAATCAGCGGCACGAGCGCCCGCCGCGGCCGGCGGAAGACCGCGAGCAACACGAGCCCCACCGCGACAAGTCCGGCGAGGAGCGTCAGCAGGCGGCGGCTCGAGGACGAGAGGGCGGCGTTCGCCTGTGCCGCGAGCACCGGCAGCCCCGCGAGCTGCGCGGTCACGCCCGGCGGCGGATGCAGCTGCGAGCGCATGTAGTCGATCACGCCTTGCTGGCGCGACAGTGGCATCAGACGGATCCCGAACGCCAACGTCGCCCAGTGTCGATCCGGGGAGATGACCGCCTGCGAGAAATACGTGGGAACCGCGCTCAACAGGCCGTTAATTGAGGACGCGGTGAGCGGGCCGGCGGAGCTCGTGTTGCCGGTGCCGCCCGAGAACAGATCCGGCAGTGACAGCGCCGGGCACAGCGTCGCATGCGCGCAGCCTTTGGTCTCGAGATAGCCGTAGTGCGTCAGCAGCGCCTGCTCGTAGCGGATCATCCAGCCCACGGTTTGCGGCGTGGCGACGTTCGCGGCATGGACGGTGACGTCGATCTCGCCGGAGACGCCCGTGACCTTCTCGAGCGTCCTGAGGTCGCGGAGCGCCGGCATGCTCGACGGCACGAGCTTTGTGACGTCGGACTGGATGGCCGTCTGGGTGTCCGCGACCCAGCCAAGGACCGCCAGCACGGCACCGATCGCCAACACGCGGCCGGGCCGCGCGACCGCGGTGTGGAGCAGGCCCGGCGCCCGCATCGTGAGCCGTGGGATGTGCAGGGCCGGGAGTCGCGGGCGGCGCTCCCAGCCGCCGCGGAGGCGCTCGCCGGCGTCCCGAAGGATCTCCCCGGCGCCGCGCAGGGACGCGCCGAGCACGCCGCCGTCGCGGTCGGAGAGCACGATCGCGGCCGAGCCCGCCGTCAGCGCGCAAAGCAGCGCGACCGCGATCCCGACGACGAGCAGCAGGCCAAAGCCTTGAACCATCGGCACCGGCGAGAGCAGAAGCACCAGAAAGCCCGTCGCCGTCGCCAGCGCCGCGACCCCGATCGCGGGGGCGCCAACCGCGGCGGCGCGAACGACGGCCGCCTCTGCTCCGTCGCCGCGCCGCTCCTCGGCCACTCGCGACTGGAACTGGATCGCGTAGTCGACGGCGAGTCCGATCAGGATCGGGACCACCGCGATTGACGCCATCGTCAACGTCCCGCCGATCAGCGACAGAAGCCCGAACGTGATCCCGGCCGCGGCGAGCGCGATCGCGAGTGGCAACAGCCTCGGTCGCCTCCTGAACACGAGCAGCAGCACCGCAGCCATCACGAGCAGCGCGGCGATCAGCAACCCCAGGATCGAGCCCGTGATCTGGGAGGCCAGATCGTTGACGACGACCGGCTCACCCGTGACCGTGTAGGTGCCGCCGTATCGCGAGCGGAACATCGGCATCTTGACGGCCTGCCGGATCCACGAAATCGCCTGCGCCTGCTGCTCGTCGCTGAGGCTGGCCTTGAGCCGCACCTGGATCAGCGCCGAGTCGGCGGTGGGGAACAGGTACGAGAACCGGGCCTTCGGCTGGTTTACGCCCCGCGTCTGGTCGAAGACGATTTCCGGGATGAACTGGGGATCGTCGATCCGGGGGGTCCCTGAGATGCCCGAGTTCAGATACAGCGAAGCGAGTTGTTGCGCCTGCTGCTGCTGCTCGAGCGCTCCGGCCGCCTTCGCCGCCGTCTGCGCCTGCTTGGCCCCCAGATGCTTTCCGATCGCGAGCTGGTAAGCGGCCTGCTCCGCGTTGGCGACGCTCTTCTTGACGTTCGCCACCATCGCCTCGATCTGGAGGTTGACGGCAGCGACCGCACGGTTCAGGAACGTCCCCGGGCCGTAGACGACCTGGACCGCCTTGGCCCGCATCAACTTCCCGCACGGGCTGTTGTAGCCGCCGTACGGCGCTGCCGATCCGGGCTTCGCGGGCACGAACGATTGGAGCTGCTGGTTGGCGACGACCGTCTGGCCGGCGAGACACGCCTCGAGCATCGTTTCCGTCGCCAGATCCTTGGTCTCGACGAGGTCCGGCACGGGCTCCCTGATCAGGACGACGACGGCATCGCTCCCGAAGTGCTCGTGGTCCGCCTGCGACGCCTTGTAGCTGGAGGACGACCGGCTCACGAACGTGTCGCTGCCCGCCGATGGCTTGAGCCCGAGCGCCAGGATCCCCCCGCCGAGCGCGGCGGCGAGAACGATTCCGACCGCCCACGCAGGCTTTCGGGCCGCCAGCCGCGCGAGCCCCACGAGCCTCTCCTTCATGGACCTGAGGCTATCGGCGCGTGACAGCGGCCTGCGCTACTCCCGTCAATCCATCGTCAGCGGGCCCTGGGACTCGCCGGAGAGGAACTGGCGGATGAACGGGTTCTCGGAGTTGAGCATGTCCTCGGCCGGGCCGGCCTCGACGATCCGCCCTCGCCACAGCACGTTGATGTAATCGGCCACCCGCCGCGCGGTCATGATGTCGTGCGTGATCACGCAGAACGTCGGCAGATGCTGCTTCTGCGCCTTCTTGGCGTCCTCCATCATGTCCCGATGGATCTCGAGGATCAGCTCGCCCAACAACGCCGTGCGCACCGGGTCCAACCCCGAATCCGGCTCGTCGAATAGCACGATGTCCGGCTCCAACACCAACGCGCGCGCGAACCCGGCCCGCTTGCGCATTCCGCCCGAGAGCTCGTTCGGCATCTTCGAGGGCGCGTCACCCAATCCGACCTCGGTCAACCGGCGCATCACGATGTCCTCGACCTCTTCCTCGCCCTTCTCCGTGTGCTGACGCAACGGGAAGGCGACATTGTCGAAGACGTTCATCGAGCCGAACAGCGCGCCGTCCTGGAACAGCAACCCGAACTTCTTGCGCATCTCGAACAGATCGTCATCGGGCATGTTCGGCACCGACTCGCCCTGCACCAACACATCCCCATCATCCGGATACAACAGCCCCACGATGTGCTTGATGCACACCGACTTGCCGGTCCCCGACGGGCCGATGATCATCGACACCATCCCCTCGGGCAGACCCATGTTCAGCCCCCGCAGGATCCGCGCGCGCCCGAACGCCTTGTACACGTCGATGAACTCGACCGCGTCCGGCCGGCCCGACGGATACACCTTGTAGGTGTGCCACTTGTACTCGTCCTCCGACGCGCCCCGCGGCGGCGCGGGCCGCGGCGGTTGCTCGTCCACCACTGACACGCGCGACTCGGTCCGCGGCTCGCCCTGGCTCTGCTCCCAGGGCGGTGCGTGAGCAGCTCGCGTGGTCGGCTGCTCACCGCCACTCTGAGGCGGCTCGTCGCCTTGCTGCCCGTCGCCGGGGCCGGCGCCCTGTTCCCGCATCGCGCTCGTGTCCGGCTCCCCGGCAGGCTTGGGCGGGCTCGGCCGGGTGCTCTCCGCCATCCTCTTGATCTTTGTCTCCGAAAGGAAAACGCGCCATGTCAGCCTCCTATAGGTGCCCTCGGATTGGCGCCCCAGAAGAGCTGGGTACCGAGCATTCCGATGAGATGTACAGAAACTATGTTGACAACCATCGATTTTGCCGTAGCCGTGCCAACACCCACGGGCCCGCCGCTCGCGTTGTAGCCGTAGTAGCACCCCACGAGGACGATCACTGTGGCCATGGCCATGGCTTTGATCAAGCTATATAAGAGATCGGGCGGGTTCTGGAACTGCCAGAAGATCAAGAAGAAGCCGCCCGACGACACGTCCCCGATCTGTTGGACGACGACGACGTAGCTCGCCAGGAAGCCGGCTCCGATCGAGCACAGATACACGAACGGCAGCACCAGCCATGCGGCCAGCAGCCGCGTCGCGCAAAGGAATGTCATGCCGCTGATGCCCATCACCTCGAGCGCGTCGATCTCGTCCGAGATCCTCATCGAGCCGAGCTCAGCGACGATGCCCGTGCCGACCTTCGCCGCCATCATGTAGCCGAACGCGTAGGGAACGAGCTCGCGCAGGTCACACCACGCAGCGAACACGCCCGCGTACGCGGGCACGCCGTTCGCCCGGTCGAAGTAGGCCCCTTCGACACCGCATTCCAGCCCGGTGATGAACACCAGCCCCCAGATCACGAGCGTCGAGGAGACGATCAGGATCCCCGACTGGCGCAACGCCTCGCCGAAGAACTTGAAGACCTTCAGCCGGAAGACCTCGCTGACGACCTGCGCGGCGAACTTGACGAGGTCGCCGAACGCCTCGATCCAGCCTCTGGGTGTTGCCAGCAGTCCTTCCATCGTCTACTTCGCGATCGAGGTGATCTCGGGGTGCGTCGCCAGCAGCGTCTGCGTGAACGCGTAGTTGAACGCGAACACGCCGAGGAACGCGATCACGACCGCCTGGTTGACGGCGCGCCCCACCCCCTCGGCGCCACCGGACGCGGTCATTCCCTTGTAACAGCAGACGATCGCGATGATCGCCCCGAAGATCGTCGTCTTCACGACCGAGCCCCACAGGTCGGTCGTGTCGGCGTTGTTGAAGAACGTGGCCCAGAACGGACCGAGCGGCGCGTTGTTGACCAGCGTGGCGAGGATGCCGCCGAAGACGCCGAACAGCAACGCGTAGACGTCGAACAGTCCCGTGACGAGCATCAGCGCGAGGAACCGGGGGACCACGAGGTTCTTGATCGGATCGACCCCAAGCACCTGAAGCGCGTCGAGCTCCTCGCGGATCTTGCGCGCCCCCAGGTCCGCTGTGATCGCGGTGCCGGCGACGCCGGCGAGCACGATCGCGTCGACGAACGGGGCGAACTCCCTGATCGAGGCGAGCACGAAGAAGCCCCCAAGGCGGTCGAGAGCGCCGAACAGAACGAGGAAGTTCGCAGCCTGCAAGCCAGGCGCGCCGTAGCCGAACGCGACCGTCGAGACCAGCAGCGGGAACCAGCACAGCTTCAACGCGAACAGGAACTGGCCCACGAACTCGGGCCCGTACGGATACGGCGGCCTGATCGCGGCGACGAGCGTCTTCGCGGTCAGGATCATCATGTTCCCGACTTCCTCCAGAACGTTCTTGGTAGGCAGGAACGCTCGGTCGGCGACTGCTCGAATCACGCTTGGGTGTCCTCCCCGGGGTATGCGCCGGCGCAAACGCGGCTAGGCCCGGCTAAGCCTACGGGAACGCGTTTGCAAAGACCAACTTCTAACCGTCGCTCCGATCGCCCCGTTCGGACGCCGAGAACCGCCACTGGGCGGCGACTTCGCATGGTATGTTCAACCCCGCTGTGAGCGGGCGGAGAACGAGGACGTGTGGCGTCGTCGCCGCGATCGCGGTGAGCGTGGCGCTGTCCGCGTGCGGCGGGGGGACCGAACAGAATGCGTCGGAGCCGTCGCGCGTCTTTCCCGTGTCGGTCGCGGTCGCCACCTTCCCCACCTTCCAGCGGCTCGCGGAGCGCACACACATGGTGATCGCGGTGCGCAACACGGGGCAGGAGGCGATCCCCGACATCGCGGTCACGATCACCGACCCGCCCTACGGCACGACCGTGCAGGCGTTCGGTCGGTTCCTATCGCAGCCCGGGCTCGCGAGTCACTCACGCCCGGTGTGGATCGTCGACCGGCCCCCGGGCCCATGCACCTATAGCTGTCTGAGCGGCGGACCGGGCGGCGCGGTGACCGCATACTCCAACACCTGGGCACTCGGCCGGCTGGCGCCGGGGCAGACAGCGACGTTCGTCTGGGGCGTCACCGCGGTGGTGCCGGGCACGCACTTCGTCCGCTACCAGGTCGCCGCCGGGCTCAACGGGAAGGCGAAGGCGCGACTCAGCAGCGGCGCCATTCCTACGGGCACATTCAAGGTCAACATCACCCAGCAGCCCCAGCAGTCCTACGTCAACAGCAAGGGGCAGATCGTCGTCGTCAAGTAGCCCTCGCCGGCCCCCTGGCGGTGGCCCGGGCGTCGGCCGTCCCTACGAGCTGCTCGACGACTCCCACAGGTTGATCCCGCCCTCGACCGCGTACCGATCGATCTCCTCGAGCTCGCCGGAGTCGAAGTCGAGCCGGTCGAGCGCCGCCACGTTCTGCTCCAGCTGCTCGACGCTGCTCGCGCCGAGCAGCGCCGAGGTCACCCGCTCGTCACGCAGTACCCACGCGATCGCCATCTGGGCCAGCGTCTGGCCCCGCCTCGTCGCGATCTCGTTCAGGGCCCGCACCCGCTCGAGGTTCTCGTCGCTGATCATGTCCGGGGAGAAGGAGTTGCCGCGCTTGACGCGTGACTCCTCGGGCACGCCCTGCAGGTACTTGTTGGTCAACAGCCCCTGCGCCAGAGGGGAGAACACGATCGCGCCGATCCCCTCGCGGCCGAGCACATCGAGCAGCTCCTCTTCGATCCATCGGTTGAGCATCGAGTAGGAGGGCTGGTGGATGAGAAGCGTTGTCCCGAGCTCGCGGAGGATCCGCGCCGCCTCCTCGGTCCGGTGGGGGCCGTAGGAGGAGATCCCGACGTATCGGGCCTTGCCCTGGCGCACCGCCGTGTCGAGCGCGCCCATCGTCTCCTCGATTGGCGTCTCGGGATCGAACCGGTGTGAGTAGAAGATGTCCACGTGGTCGAGCCTCATCCGGGTAAGGCTCTGCTCGAGGCTCGCCAGCAGGTACTTGCGCGAGCCGAACTCGCCGTACGGGCCGGGCCACATGTCCCAGCCGGCCTTCGTGGAAATGATCAGCTCGTCGCGGTATGGCTTGAAGTCCTCGGTGAAGATCCGACCGAAGTTGATCTCGGCGCTGCCGTAGGGTGGCCCGTAGTTGTTGGCCAGATCGAAGTGCGTGATCCCCAGATCGAAGGCGCGGCGCAGCAGCGCGCGGCTCGTCATCAGCGGCCGGTCGTCGCCGAAGTTCTGCCACAGCCCCAGCGAGATCGCGGGTAGCTGGATGCCGCTGCGCCCGCAACGCCGGTAGGTCATGTCCCCGTAGCGACCCGGCGCCGGCACGTACAGGGTCCGTGCAAGCTCGGGGTGGAACGGCACGCAGGAAGTATTTCATTGCTCGGTGGCTGTGGACTCTCGGCCCGTGGGGCGGCTATGGCGGCGGTCGGCTCGGATTTGCGGACGGCCCGGTACACGGCGCTGGGGAAGGGGCGGGAAGGAGCGCGATCGCGGGCATTCGATGGTGCCCAGCACGACAATCTTGCGCCGGATGGCGAGCCCTGACGGGCTATGCCCGAAGAGTGTGCTCAATACGACAGGGCTCGGATCTGGCGCCGGTGTTGACGCGCTATGCACCATCCGCGTGACACTCTCGACACACTCCCGGCACAAACCCGCCATATCTATCTGCCTGAGCGCCCGAAAACCATCCGCCCGCCCCCCGCCACCGCCGCCTTCGACGTCCGGCGAAACGAGAGAGTTCGCTATTTGGCCATTCGGATAGAGACCACTTCGGGCGCGATGTCTTACCCTTGGCCGCTCATGCCTCGGAGCGTCCGAGGCACCGGGTTCTAGCGCGCGCCTCCGCCGCCGAGGCGCTCACAGGAAGGAACAACAAGATCGCATGCCTCGACTCCGCCAGCACAATGCCCTCGCCGCGCAGTGGACGCCCAACGGAGGCGCCCTCGGCGCCCCCGATCTGACCGTCGCCGACAACCAGATCTTCGGCTCGAACGTCTTCAGCCCGGCGGTGCAGCGGCAACGGCTGCCCAAGGATGTATTCCGCAGGCTGCAGCAGACGCTCGCTCGGGGAGAGGCGCTCGACACGTCCACCGCCGACGCGGTGGCGCTGGCGATGAAGGAGTGGGCGCTCGAGCATGGCGCCACCCACTACACGCACTGGTTTCAGCCACTGACCGGCTCGACGGCGGAAAAGCACGACAGCTTCTACGGACCGACGGGCGAGGGCACGGCACTGGCGGAGTTCTCGGGCAAGGAGCTGATCCAGGGCGAGCCCGACGCCTCGAGCTTCCCCACCGGCGGCATCCGCGCCACGTTCGAGGCTCGCGGGTACACGGCCTGGGACCCCACCAGCCCGGCTTTCCTGCTCGAGAACCCGAACGGGGCGCTGCTGTGCATCCCGACCGCGTTCGCGTCGTGGACCGGCGAGGCGCTGGACCACAAGATCCCGCTGCTGCGCTCGATGGATGCCCTGTCGAAGTCCGCGATCCGGGCGCTGAGACTGTTCGGCAACAACTCCGCCCAGCGCGTCTTCACGACCGTCGGGCCGGAGCAGGAGTACTTCCTGATCGACGAGCAGTACTACTTCGAGCGGCCGGACCTGATCACGACGGGCCGGACCCTCTTCGGGGCCAAGCCGCCCAAGGGTCACGAGCTCGACGACCACTACTTCGGTTCGATTCCCGAGCGGATTCTCGCGTGCATGCTGGATACCGAGCGCGAGCTCGGCAAGCTCGGCGTGCCGGTGAAGACGCGCCACAACGAGGTGGCGCCCAACCAGTACGAGATCGCGCCCGTGTTCGAGAACTCGAACGTCGGCTCGGACCATCAGCAGCTGACGATGCAGGTGATGCAGAACGTCGCTCGCCGCTACGGCCTCGTGTGCCTGCTGCACGAAAAGCCATTTGCGGGCGTGAACGGCTCGGGCAAGCACAACAACTGGTCGATGGGGACCGATACGGGCGAGAACCTGCTCGAGCCGGGCGACACCCCCCACGACAACCTCCAGTTCCTGTTCTTTTGCGCCGCCGTGATAGAGGCGGTCAACGTCCATCAGGGACTGCTGCGCGCCTCGATCGCCTCGGCCGGCCAGGACCATCGCCTCGGTGCCAACGAGGCGCCGCCCGCGATCATGTCGATCTTCCTCGGAGCCGAGCTCGAGAAGACGTTCGGGGCGATCGAACGCGCCGAGGTCGGCGAGTCGACGCCGGGGTCGTTCCTCGGGCTCGGGACGCCGGTGTTGCCTCCGCTGCCGATGCACGGGGGCGACCGAAACCGGACGAGTCCGTTCGCGTTCACGGGCAACAAGTTCGAGTTCCGCGCCCTCGGATCAAGCCAGTCGCTGTCGCTCCCGAACACGGTGCTGAACACGATCGTCGCCGAGGCCATCGACAACCTCGCCGACGAGCTCGACAAGGAGCTTCAGGCGGGGAAGGACATCGAGGCCGCCCTGCGCCCCATCCTCCAGCGCAGCTACGCGGCCAACAAGAACATCATCTTCGGCGGCGACAACTACGCCGAGGAGTGGCACAGCGAGGCCGAGCAGCGCGGGCTTCTCAACCTCCGGGCGACGCCCGACGCTCTCCCGTACCTGGTCGCCGACGACACGACCGCGCTGTTCTCCAACTACGGCGTGCTCTCGAAGCGCGAGCTCGAGTCGCGCTACGAGGTGTTCGCCGAGCAGTACGTGACGAACCTGAACATCGAGGCCGAGACCGCGGCCTCGCTGGCGCGCACGATGCTGCTTCCGGCGGCGGCCCGCCACCTGGCGCTTCTGCGCGAGGCCGCGCTGGGCGAGCTGGTGTCGGAGACCGAGGGCTTGATCGACGAGTTCATCACCGCGATCAAGGCGCTCGAGTCGGCCAATCTGGAGGAGCACCAGCCGCACGGGGACGTGCTCGAGCACGGCAGGTACATGCGCGACGAGATCATCCCGGCGATGGCCGCGGTCCGCGAGGTCGCCGATAAGCTCGAGCGGGTCGTGGCCGACGACCTGTGGCCGCTGCCGAAGTACTCGGAGATCCTCTTCATCAAGTAGCGACTGCGCCTAGGCGCAGCGCTGCCGACGCCATAGCGAGCGTCAGCGGTGCTTGCTGCCCTGAAGCCAGCGACTGAGGGCGCTGCGACCGACGACCGTGATCTCGCCGTCCGCCGAGATCCAGTCTCGGACGCGCAGCTCGCGCACGACGCCGAGCGCATCGCTCGGACCCGGCCCGTCCCCCCGCACCGCCAGCGCCTCGGTTCCGGGCTCGATCGTCCACCGTCCGGAATCGAGCGCGGCCAGGGCTCGACCCTGCTCCTCGGTCGGCGGATCCATCGGGTGAGGCGAGGCGCCACGGAGCGCGTCCTCGCCGGACGGAGTCAAGCTCGGGCCGCCGGCGCGGCGCGCCATCTGGTCGCCGACGTTCTGCGTGTAGGCGCGCAGCCAGCTGCCGGCGTTCTCGACCCACTCTCCGGCCGTCTCCGCGTCGACGCCGATCGCGTCGGCGACGTCGTCGAGGTCGACCTTGTCCAGGGCACGTTCAACGGACCGTCCCAGCTCCCGCGCCATCGAGCGCAGCATTTCCTCGAGGTTGTCGTCGCCAGGTTCGTCTTCAAACATGCATCAATGATGACACGCGGCGGCGCGATCCTCGAAAATCGTCAGCCGCCGAGGCGCCGTTGCTCCTCGACCGTCCGCTCGGCGGTCGGTTGGGCCTCGAGCCGTGCATCCGGAATCGGCTCACCGCTCTCGACCGAGAGGCCGTAGGTCCCGTCCTGGAGGCGGGCCTCGGCCCGGTCGACCGCGGCCAGCTCGTCATTCAGGTCGGCAATCCGACCGGAGTCGAACTCATCCTGGTAGAGATCTTCGGAACCCTCGTCCCCCGGCTCTATGCGGTCATCGCCCTCGAGCGGATCGTCGCGGCGGACCGCGAGCGCCTGCTCGATCCGGGTCCGCTCTCGGGCCAGCAGCTCACGTGCACGGTCAGAATCCATAGCGGCAGGCTACTCAAGCGCGCGCTTCATCGCCACCGCGCCCTGATCCATCGTACCGTCGAGAAAGCCGCGGAGCTCATGGGGCAGCACGTCGACGATCCACTCCACGCTGGTCGCCGCGTCGCCGTCGGGAAAGACCTGCAGCGATGCGTTGTAGTGCGTGGCGCCCATCGGCGAGTCGACGGCGGTATAGACCAGACGCCGAATCTCGTCATCGCAATCCACGAGCGGTTCTCGTTGCACCGCGCCGCTCGCGAAGGTCACGATCCGGGTTTCTCCGTCGAGCCTCGCGTCGACGGCGAACCCGGGCACGAGTCGGACGTGGGGGGCGCCGAAATCGCGAACGGCATCCCAGACGTCGTCGGGGTGCGCGTCGATCCGGATCTGCTTGCGAATGGAGGCCAAGTGTGTCCCCTTATTGGTCGTGACGGACGTGGGCCCATTGTGGCCGAGTGTCGCTACGCTGTCGCCTCGGAATGTCCGCTCCCGCAGGTGATCCGTATGCGACGCTTGGCGTCGCGCGGGACGCCTCAGACGCGGACGTCCGACTTGCCTACCGGCGGCTGGTGCAGCTTCACCACCCCGACCACAACGGCGGCTCGCCCGAGTCGGCCCGTCGGTTCGAGGAGATCCAGGACGCGTACAGCCGGATCCGGGAGCTACGCGAGCGCCCCGCAAAAGCGCCACCGCCACGCCCCAAAGCGCCACCGCCACGCCCCGAACCGCCGCGCGCCGCCGCCGATCCCGCCGGGGAGGCACGGCTCGCGCAGATGGAGCGTGAGATCCGCGAGGCGCACCTGGCGCGAGAGCGAGCACAGCGGGCAGCGCGCGCCGCCGCTGCCGATCGCCCCGAGCGTCCGTCGGATGAGGAGCTCGGCTACGTCAAGACCGACGACAGCCTCTCGAAGATCTTCGCCGACGCTCGATCCGAGCTCGCGGACCTGCTCTCGGATCGCGGCGAGCATCCACTCGCGAAGCGCCTCCGCGATCTCATCGACGAGCTCGATCCGCGTCGGTGAGCACCGGCGAAGTCCCGCTTCCCGAAGGATTCCTGGTCGGGCACGGGCCGACGCCGCGCGGTGACAGTGGCTGCACGGTCGTGATCTGCCCGCCGGGGACACGCGGCGGCGTCGATGTCCGCGGGGGCGGGACGGGGACCCGCGAGCTCGAGCCGCTCTCGCCGCTGGCGAACGCAGAGGGTCCGAACGCCGTGCTGCTGACGGGCGGAAGCGCGTTCGGACTGGCGGCGGCGGATGGCGTCGTGCGATGGCTCGAGGAGCGCGGAGTGGGTCGTCCGACGCTGGTCGGCGTAATTCCATTGGTTCCGACAGCCGTCGTCTTCGACCCATCCGCGGGTGAGCCCGGCGCGCGCCCCGGACCCGCTGAGGGCTACGCCGCGTGCGAGGCGGCCCGCCCCGGCGTACCCGACCGGGGGCGAGTCGGCGCGGGCTCCGGCGCTGCGGTCGGGAAGATTCTCGGGCGTGATCGGGCCACGCCCGGCGGAGTCGGTTACGGCGTCGTGCGCGTCGCCGACGGTGTGACAGTCGCTGCGATCGCCGTCGCGAACGCGTCCGGCGACGTGCTCGCCGAGGACGGGACGGTGCTCGGTGGGCCGCATGACGACCGCGGCGAGCTGCTGCGAAGCGCCGAGCTCATTCCCGAGATGCCCTACGTGCCCGAGTGGGCCGTGCGCCCGGGCCAGAGCACGACGCTGGCCTGCGTGTGCACGGACGCCACGCTCGACAAGCGCGGCTGCGGGATCGTCGCGAGGATCGCCAGCGCGGGGATTGCGCGCGTGGTCGACCCCGCCTTCACACCGCACGATGGAGACGTCGCCTTCTGCCTCGCCTCGGGTACGCGACCGCCGGCGGCCCCGGGACCCGACACCTCATGGATGCTGACCGTGCTGGGCACGGCGGCCGCCGGCGCCACGGCGACCGCGATCAGGGACGCGATCCGGCAGGCGGGCTAGTCCCCTCGACGCTAGCGGAGGGCGACGAACCGCCGGAGCTTGCCCGTCGCCGTGTGTCGCTCGATCCGTGCCACCGTGGTGAGACGAACCTCGGGGCTGGCCAGTCCATGCCGGCACAGCGCGGCCACCAGCGACTTGCTAACGGCCTCCAGATCCGGCGAGCCGACGATCAGCACCTCGGCACCGGCGCTCGTTTGCCGGACCTGGTACTCGGAGATTCGCCGATCGGTGCCGAGCACGTGGCGGAACGCCCCGGCGGGGACGGTACGGCCGTTGTAGTCGAAATCATCGTCGCGCCGCCCGGCGATGTCGGCGACCCGCACGAGCGGGCTGCCGCACGCACACCCTCCGGGGAGCAGCGTCACTTCGTCCCCGAGGTCGTAGCGGATGAAGGGAAACGTCCAGTTGGCGAGCCCGGTGGCCAGCGTGCGGGCCGCTGGTCGATTGGGTGCAACCGGGAGCCCCGACTCGTCGACGCGTTCGAGCACGACCTCGTCCTCGCAAACATGGAGCCCGTCGTCGCGCCCGCAGCCAACCGCCTGGACGCCGATCTCCGTCGAGCCCCAGAGGTTGTGCACGGGGGCGTTCCAGGCCATGCGGATCGCATCCCGGTCCTCCGCCGTCAGTGGCTCGGAGTTGGTGCTCACGCGGACCGGCGCGATATCGAGCTCGCCCGCGATCTGTGCACGGGCGAGCCGGCCGATCACCGATGCATAGCCGACCAGGTGGGTAGGCCGCGCCGCGCCCACTGCGGCGAGCACCTCGTCGAACGGCGCGTTGGCCTGAATCACCGCGGTGTCCATCCGCGGATCGAGCGCGACATCGAAGAGCGGCGTACTGGCGTGCGGTGGCCCCCCAGCCTCGAGCACCGCAAGCCGGGTGCCGCCTGTGAGCTCCGCCGTGCGACGCGCTCCGCGTCCCTGCATCCGCCACGCCAGGCACGCCAGCGTCACGAGCAACTGCCAGTCCCAGACGTACACGCCACGGACACCGCTCGAGCCGCCCGAGGAGAAGATCTGACTTCCCGACGGCATGTAGGAGAACCAGGATTGCTCGGCGAGGACACGCTCGGCCCCGTCGCGGTCGAGCGCGGGATCGGTGACGATCGCGTCCCAGTGGTCCTGGGCTTCCTGCTTGACCATCGGCGGAAGACTCGCCAGATCGTCGATGGTCGCTGTCGCGGGATCCAGATCGGACATCCGCGCGGCGTGGAACGGCGAGCGCTCGCGGGCGTGGGTGAGCAGCCCTCGAAGGCGCTCGGTGCGGTAGCGCTCGATCCGCTCGCGTGGCCAGTCGACGCGCGCGATGTGATCCTCGAGCGCGGCGCGCACCGCATGCAGGTGCGCGGCGCGTAACCGCTCATACGCCATCCGGCCGTCCGTGGTGCCCCCGAGCACGGTCAGAGCTTAATGTTCTCCGTTGGTACTCTCCACCTCGTGGGACGGCTGGCGGTCGACGACGCAGCGCAACTCGTAGTGGCCGATGTTGTCCACGAGCGGTTCAGCGCGCATGCCGGCGGACTCCACGATCGGCGCCGTCAGCGAGTGGTTCGCCGCCAGCTCGCACCGGCGGATGGCGTTTCTCGCGGACGATGGTCGGTACGTCGGGTCACTCACGCCCGCCGACCTCGCCGGCGAGAACGACGCGACGCGTCCAGCGGCCGATATTGCGCACGCCGGCCCCACGATCGCGCCCGACGCACCGGCCCGCGCCGGCTACGAAGTGGCGCTCAGCAGCGATGCCCGCCGCGTCCCCGTCGTCGATGCCGACGGTCGACTGCTCGGCGTCCTCAGCGTGACGGACGACCTGGCAGCGTTCTGCGGTGCCGCGTAGCGGGCGCCGAGGAGCCGACCTCAGTCGTCCGGGAAGTGAGCCGCCCACGGCTCCCGCTGGATGCGCGCGCCGTTGATGACGTAGGACAGCAGCCGGTACCAACCGGCCGTGATCATCAGCTCGAGCAGCTGCTCGTCGGTGAACCGCACGCTCAGCTCAGCCCAGAGCCCGCCCGAGACGTCGGAGGTGTCGTGCAGCTCGTCAGCGAGACGGATCAGCAGCGCCTCGCGCTCGGTCCAGACTGGATCCTCGGCGGATCCCGCGACGGTCGCCGCGAGCTGCTCGTCGGTCAGGCCGAGCGGCCGGCCGTAGGCGACCGCGTGCACACCCCATTCGTACTCGGCGCCGGTGCGGGCGCACGTGCGGTGGATGATGATCTCGCGGTCGACTGGCTCGACGAGGCCGTGAGCGAGAATGCCCGCCCCCAGCGGCCGCATGCGCGACATCAACTCGTCGTGGATGGCCAGCGTCCTGAACAGCGCCAGCGGCTCGATCGCGCTGCCGGGAGGCATCCATCGTCTCAGCATCTCCTCGAGCGCCGGATCATGGGGCGGTTCCAGCGGAGTGATTCGCGGCTCCTCGACAGTGGCTGACATCGGTTATCCTCCTGCTTCGGAAATCAGAGCACGAGGTGGAATCATAGCTTCGGATTCCAAAGCACGCAAGTCGCGCCCGCTGCCGGGCCATCCGGCCCGGGGCTCGCGCACGGGCCGGCCGGAAATGGCGTTGCTCGATCTGCTCGGACGGCGTTGGGCACTGCGCGTGCTCTGGGAGCTGCGCGCGGACGACGCGCCGACGTTCCGCGAGCTCCAGAGCCGGTGCGGCGATGTCTCCTCGAGCGTCCTCAACGACCGCCTCCGCGAGCTGCGCGATGCCGGGATCGTCACGGCCGAGCCTGGAGGCGGTTACGGGCTGACCGGCGAGGGACGTGATCTGCTGGAGGCGCTCGGACCGATCAGCGCCTGGGCAAAGCGCTGGGCCATACGGGCCGGGCGCTGACTCTCTGCCGCGCGAACCGCAACTTGCATACATCGTGTGGGTTCTTGGGTACGGTGAAAGGCCGTATGTCGGATGACCGTGTGGCGCACGGTTGCCGGGCTCTGGGGGATGGTCGGCCGCGCCTCGAATGGCTTGCAGTGATCGTGGCAGTGCTGGCTCTCAGCCTGCCGGCGTCAGCGATCGCGTCGTCGGGAGGAGCCGGCACCGGCGGCACACTGCCCAGCGCGCGCCCAAGCCGGGGGAACCCGTTCGGCGGACGTGGGATGTGGATATGGCTGCTGTCGAGTACCGATCACGGCAACCTGCCCTCGATCGTCGCCCAGGCGAGGCGCTACGGCGTCAGGACGTTGATGATCAAGAGCAGCGACGGCGTGACCCCCTGGTCACAGTTCAGCCGTCCGCTGGTAGCCGCGCTGCACTCAAGCGGATTGCGGGTATGCGCCTGGCAGTACGTCTACGGGAACCATCCGATTCTCGAGGCTCAGGTCGGGGCCGCGGCCGTCAAGGACGGAGCGGATTGCCTGCTGATCGACGCGGAGAGCCAGTACGAGGGGAAGTACGTCCAGGCGCAGGCCTACATCCGCGAGCTGCGCAGCCTCATCGGCCAGAGGTTTCCGATCGCCCTCGCCGGCTTCCCGTATGTGGACTTCCACCCGGCGTTCCCGTATTCGGTGTTCCTCGGCCCCGGGGGCGCCCAATACAACGCACCGCAGATGTACTGGAAGGACATCGGCACTTCTGTCGACGCCGTCTTTGCCCACACCTATGCGTACAACCGCCTGTACGGGCGGCCGATCTTCCCGCTCGGACAGGTCTACAACAATCCTCCGCTGCGGCAGATCCGGCGCTTCCGGATGGTCTCACGGGCCTACGCGGCGATCGGGGTCAGCTGGTGGGACTGGCAAGAGGCCCCGCTGGGGGCGTGGCGGGCGGTCTCACAATCATTGGGCCCGCTCGCCGGCTTCACACCGTCGACGCTGGATGCGACTCTGGCCACAGGCGCGCAGAGCGATGTCGTCGTCTGGGCTCAGGAGCACCTGATCAGCGCGGGTGAGCAGATCACGGTCGACGGCGGCTTCGGTCCACAGACACAGACCGCGGTCGAGGCGTTCCAGACGGCGCATGGGCTCGAGTCGACCGGGATCCTCGATACTCCAACCTGGCAGGTGCTGCTGCGGTATCCACCCGCTCACGTCACGTGGGTGGTGCGCAAGCACAAGCTGTCGGCGAGCGCGTCCGCGGCGGGCATGATGGCCGTTCCCCGCTCGGCGTCGCTTCGCTCCAGGCGCTACGAGATTCCCAGGTCCCTAGGCGCCGGCGCCCCCGGCGCTCATTAGCTCGCCTGCCATCGAGACCCGACCGGCGAACCGACGCTCGCGCGCCGAGACCTGAGCGACGACCAGCGGCTCGAGGACGGCCACGATCATCGGGTCGAACTGGCTGCCGGAGCAGCGGCGGAGCTCTCCGACCGCCTCGGCGACCGACAGCGCGGGGCGGTACGCGCGGTCGGTGGTCATCGCGCTGAAGGCATCGCACGCGCACACGATCCGCGACTCGATTGGGATCTGCTCGCCGCGGAGCCCGTCGGGATAGCCGAGCCCGTCGATCCGCTCATGCGAGGAGCGGACAAAACCACCGACCGACTCGAGGATGCCGCCGGCCTGCTTGAGCATCGTCTCGCCCTCGATCGTGTGACGGCGCATGATCGCCCATTCCTCGTCGTCGAGCCGGCCCTGCTTGTGGATGATGTTCTTGGGGACCCGGATCTTGCCAATGTCATGCAGCATCGCCGCGAACTCGACATTGCGCCGCCGCGTCGCGTCGAGCCCGAGCGCGTCGGCCACCGCTACCGACAGGTCGTGGACATCGCGGCTGTGGATGCCGGTGTACTCGTCATCGGCTTCGACCACCGTGCCGAGCAGCAGCGCCGTACCCCGGTAGGCGGTGCTCAGCGCGAGGCTCTGGTCTAGCCGTCGCTGGCGCTCGCGCGCGAGCGCGCTCAGGATCAACGTCGGCGAGAGCACGATCAATAACAGGCCGGGACGCTCCACCGCGACGGCCGCCACGACCAGACCCAGCGGCAGCAGCACGGCGTCGACGGCGTAGGTCCAGCTCAACATCGGCAGGTGCAGGCGCGGGCTCGTCCCCTCACCGAGCCACGACCACGCGAGTGTCGCGAGCACATCGAACAGCACCTGGGCCATGAACGCGACAACGTATACCGGCCAGTAGGACCACCCGAATCGCTGTGCGCCGGCGAGGACGATCACGAGCGCGGGACCGATCGTGAACCAGGCGTCGGCGACGAACGCCGGCAACATCGTGGGGCTCACCCGGCCCCGGAACAGCTCGGGAGCGGCGCGTAGCAGGATCGCGACCAGCGCGACCAACGGCACGATCGGTGTCGGCAGCATGAACAGCGCCGGAATGAACACGAGCATCGTCGGGTAGGTCCAGGCGCTCGCGACCTGGAACCGCACCCGCTCGATGATCGTCCACGCGACGAGCACGAGCGCCAGGGTCACTACCGACAGCGAATGCCGCCACGGGGCCAGGACCGCCAGCGCCGTGGCCGCGGCCAGAAAGCCGACCGCCCCGACGGCGTTCGTGATCAGCTCACGCCGGATCCTTCGCCGGCGTGCGCCGCGCTCCACGCCGGCGAGCAGTAGATCCTGGGCGACGGGGCTGTCGTAGCAGTCGATCTGCATTCACCCAGTGAAGACTTGTTTCCGCGCGGGGCTGGTGAGCCCCATCAGCAGCACCTGCCGTGCGGATCGATGAAGATGTCGTCGATTTGTGCCGAGCCCAGCGACGTGGTGAACTGCAGCGACATGTTCGCCGTCGGTCCGTCGAGCAGGAGGCCCATCATCGACCCGGTCGAGATCGATGGCGTGGGCTGCCAGCTCGACCCCGGGTAGACGACGGCGACCGGCAGCGTGACCGTGCCCTTGCCATTCGGATAGATGACGGAGACCGTCAGCTTCGTGCCCGGCGTGCTGGTCCTCGTGAACAGCCGCAGCGACGGATAGGCCGCGGTGACGCAGGTCGGCGGCGAGACGGCAACGGCGTCCTTGGGCAGCTGCAGCGAGTACGACCCGACCGAGCCGGTCACGCCGAACGACTCACTGCCGCTGACGCGCCGGGCTCCCGCCTGCAGCAGCCAGCCGCTGAGCGAGCCCTCGAAACTTCCCCCTGGGGCGAGTTCGTAGAGGTTGTGGTCAGACCACGCCACGAACGGCTCCGTGAGCGCGGTCGTGGAACATGTGGTCGCGGTCGTCGCCCGAGCGGCCAGAGCGGAGGCGGGAGTGCAAACGGCAGCGATGGCGCTGAACGCGCAGGCGGCAGTGACTGCGCCGACGATGCGGCGAGCGGGGCCGATCAAGTTCCCTCCTGGGACGGAGACGTTCACTGTTGGGTGGCTTGCCCCTGCGGCCCTACATCCCTGTGGGGCCCCACCGACCTTGCGTGGACATCGGCGTTCGGGCCCCAAACCTGTGCACATCCGCAGGTTTCATGTCGGATATCGCGGAAAAAGTCCCAAAGTGGGCGAAGTTTCCGCGAACTAGCCGAGTTCTGGGTCCGGCTCGATCCGCGTCGGTTCCGCGACGTCCAGCTCGACTGTCCCGCGCACGACGACGCCACGGGCGAACATGATGTCGCCATGCACGACCAGCCGATCCGCCTCGCGGAGCGAAGGTGGCCCGTCGGGAAAGCGCTGCTCGAAGTCATCGAGCAGCCGGTAGTAGCGCTTGTCCAACTCGACGTACGGGAGCCGGTCGCGTCGCTCGGGGACCGGCGCCACGACGAGGTCGTCCGACATCTCGTAGACGTCCGAGCGGAGCACCAGCAGGTCGTCGGTCGTCTTGACCGGCGCGAAGCGAGTCCGGGGCACGCAGAGCAGGCGAGCACCGGGGAAGCTCCCGATCGCCGCGCCCATCGCACTCTCGAGCTGGATCACCGGCGTCGAGTCCGGGTCACGCGGATCGACGGTCTTGCGGTTGACGATCAACGGCAGCTCGAGTACGCCCTTGTGCGCCTCGAGCCTCTGCGCCAACGTGCGCAGATCGACCCAGATGCTGTTCGTGTTGTAGTAACGCCAACGGCGGAAGTCGCGGAACGACTCCTCATCCTCCGGCGGGGTCTGCGCGGTCTCGCGCAGCACCAGCTGGCCGTCCGCTCGCCGCCGAGCGATGTGGCCGCCCTTGCGATCGGCCTCGGTGCCCTCGACCACCTCCATCAGGAACGGGATCTGTTCTCGGGCGACGTGGCCGGCGATGCTTGGATCGAGCGTCGATCCGAGGTTGTCGGCGTTGGAGATCATCGCGTAGCGGAAGCCGCGCTCGAGCAGAGCATCGAGCATGCCCGAGCGCTGTAGCGCCCCGTACACGTCGCCGTGCCCGGGAGGAACCCACTCGAGCGCCGGCGCCCGTGGCCAGGTGACGGGTTCGAGCGACTCGGCGTCGAGCTTGGGGACCATGCTCTGCAGGAAGTCCAGGGCCAACCCTTCGGCCTCGAGCTCTGGGTGGGCGGCCAGCGCCTCCAGCGTCTCCGCGCGGGTCGCATCGCTGTCCATCAGCACGAGTGGGAGGCGGATCCCGTGCTTGCGCCGGAGCGCGAGCGTCTGCCCGATGATGATCTCCAGGAACGAGCGCCCATCGCGCGCTTCGACGAGCGACTTCGGTCGCTGGAGCCCCATCGTCGTCGCCAGCCCGCCGTTGAGCTTGATCACCGCAAAGGCGTCGAGCGCCCCGAGGTCGTCGGGCTCCCGCAGCTCGTCAAGCGTCGGAACGTCGCGCGCGGGCTCGAGCTCGTCGCTGCGAATGACGGCGGCCTCTCCGTCGACGAGCCGCCGATACGCGCTGGCGAAGCTGCGGGCCGCCTCCTTGGGCTGGCCCGCATCGCGCATCTTCTCCTCCGACTCCCTCAGTCCGGCTTCGCTCATGCGAGCGACATTCTGCCGATCCCGGCTGGCTGACAACCTATTCGGCATGACCGCCCAGTACGGGGACGACGCCCTGATCTCCGCCGACGCGCTGGCGGCGACGCTGAGCGCACCGGCCACGCGGCCCTCGCTGCTCGACGTCCGCTGGGAGCTGGCAGCCGGTCCTCGCCGCGACCAGTACCTGGAGGGGCACCTGCCGGGCGCGGTGTTCGTCGACCTCGACGCGGAGCTCGCCGGCCCGCCGGGCGCGGGCGGGCGCCATCCCCTTCCCGACGCCGGACGCTTCGCCGCGGCGATGCGCGCGGCGGGCGTCTCGACCACGCGCCCGGTCGTCGTCTACGACGCGGCGAGCTCGACCGCGGCCGCGCGGGCCTGGTGGCTGCTTCGGTACTTCGGCCATCCGAACGTGGCGGTCCTCGATGGTGGGCTCGCCGCCTGGAGCGCGGCCGGCCGGCCGCTCGAGACCGGCGAAGCCACGGCGCGGCCTGGGGACTTCGCCCCGCGCCCGGATGCGATGCCCCTGCTCGATGCCGAGGCCGCGGCCGTGCTGGCCACGCACGGCGTGCTGCTCGACGCGCGCGCACCCGAGCGCTTCAGGGGCGAGCGGGAGCCGGTCGATCCGGTGGCGGGACGCATCCCCGGCGCGGTCAACCGCCCGGCCACGGAGAACGTCGACCGATCCGGACGCTTCGTCGACCGCGCGCAGCTGCGCGCCGCGTTCGAACGGCTCGGAGTGGCCGATGGCATCGAGGTCGGCGCCTATTGCGGATCCGGCATCACCGCGGCGCACGAGGTTCTGGCGCTCGCGCTGGCCGGCTTCCGAGCTGCGCTGTACGCCGGATCGTGGAGCGAGTGGATCACGGACCCCACCCGGCCCGTGGAGCGAGACCCGACATCGGAGGTGAGCGGATGAAGACGAGCCTCGGCATCTGGGCGTTCGGGCCGATGATCACCAGGTTCGTGCCGGGCGGCTATCAGCCGGAACACGACTACGAGTCCGAGCCCGTCGCCGACAAGGTGCACCGAGCCGTCGAGGGGCTCGGCGAGCTGATCGACGGCTACGAGTTCCACTACCCGAACGAGCTCTCGCCCGACAACCTCCACGAGGTCCGCTCGGCGCTCGGGACACACGACATCTACTGCATCGCGGGCGGGTTGCACCTGGACCCGCGGTTTGCCCGGGGGGGCCTGGTCAATCCCGACGTGAGAGTTCGCAACCAGGCCCGGAGGCTGATCCGCGAGGCGGCCGACTTCGCCGGATCCCTAGGGGCACATCTGATCGTCTGGCCCGGCGGCGAGGGCTACAACTACCCCTTCCAGACCCGATACGTCGAGTCGTGGCAATGGCTGATCGAGGGGCTCGCAGAGGCCGCAAACGTGTGCGCCGGCCACGGGGTCAAGCTCCTGCTGGAGCACAAGAACTCCGAGCCGGCGATGAAGATCCTGATGCGCAACATCGGGATGTGCCTGTACGTGATCCACAAGCTGCGAGACGAGGGACTCGACAACGTCCAGGTCAACATGGACTGGCAGCACCTGCTGATGAACGGCGAGCACCTGCCCGAGTACGCGGCCCTACTCGCCGCGGAAGGACTGCTCGGCCACCAGCACGCCAACTCCGGTTGGGGGACATTCGACGACGACAACATGGTCGGGGCGACCGCGTTCATGGAGACGCTCGAGCTAGCGCTCGAGCTCCGTCGCTGGAGCTACGGCGGCGGCGGCCAGCGTCTCGGCTTCGATCTCTATCCGTACACCGAGGATCAGGTGGGCGCGGTCAAGCGCTCGGTGCTCCAATGGCGGTTCATCGACGGGCTCGCCGCCAAGATCGACGACGCCGCGCTGCGCGAGGCGCAGCAGGCGAAGGATGCGGTCCGCGCCTACGAAATCGTCTACGCGGCGCTCGGCGCCTGACCTCGGCCCGTGGACGAGGCGACTTTCGGCATCGACGTCGGGACGACCTCGGTCAAGGGCCTCGCGATCGATCCGGACGGCGGGCTGTTGGCTACCGCAGAAGCGGGCTACCGGCTGTCGACGCCGCGGCCCGGCTGGGCCGAGCAGGACCCCGAGGACTGGTGGACGGCAGCGTCGTCGGTGCTGGATGACCTCCGAGCGACGGCCGGCCGGCCGGCGGGCATCGGTCTTTCCGGCCAGATGCACGGCCTCGTCGCGCTCGATGCACGCGACCGCCCCCTGCGGCCGGCGATCCTCTGGAACGACCAGCGCACGGCTGCCGAGTGCGCCGAGATCGAGCGGACCGTCGGTCTCGAGCGGTTGATCGCGCTCACGGGGAATCGGGCGCTGACCGGCTTCACCGCGCCGAAGCTCCTGTGGCTTCGGCGCCACGAGCCGGAGACGTGGGGACGGATCGCCAGGATTGCGCTCCCGAAGGACTACGTCCGCCTGCGGCTCTGTGGCGAGCATGCAACCGACGTCTCCGACGGCTCGGGGACGCTGCTGCTGGACGTCGCCGGCCGCGGCTGGAGCAACGAGCTGCTCGGGATGCTTAAGCTCGATCCCGCCTGGCTCCCACCGGCGCTCGAGAGCCCCGCCGTCTCAGCCCACACGGCGGACGGAATCCCCGTGGCCGCCGGCGGCGGCGATCAGGCCGCCGGTGCCCTGGGGGTCGGCGTCGATCGCCCGGGCCCAGTGTCCGTCGCGCTCGGCACATCCGGCGTCGTGTTCGCGGCGCTCGAGCGGTTCGAGGCGGACCCCCGCGCCCGCGTGCACGCGTTCTGCCACGCCGTTCCGGGCGCGTGGCACGCGATGGGCGTGATGCTCTCGGCCGCCGGTTCGCTTCGTTGGCTGCGGGACGCCGCGGCCGCAGACGTCGCCTACCGCCAGCTCGACGCCGAGGCCGCCGCCTGGCCCGCAGGGACCGAGGGACTGGTGTTCCTCCCCTACCTCGCGGGTGAGCGCACGCCGCACGCCGATCCCTCCGCGCGGGGCGCGTTCGCGGGGCTGAGCATCCGCCACGACCGTGGCGCCCTGGTCCGGGCCGTGCTCGAGGGAGTCGCGTTCGGTCTGTGCGACTCCCTCGATCTCGTCTCCGAGCTCGGCGTGAGGCCGGAGCTCGGTCGCGTCTCGGGCGGGGGCGCGAGCAGCGAGCTGTGGCTGCAGATCGTCGCCTCGGTGCTCGAGCTGCCGCTCGAGCGCGTCGCGGTCGACGCTGGGGCGGCATTCGGCGCGGCGATTCTCGGCGGCGTCGCGGCCGGCATCTGGCCAGACGTACACGCTGCGATCGCCACGACCGTCCGCCGCGGGGAGCGGTTCGAGCCCGTGCCGGAGTGGGTCGAGGTCTACGGCGAGCGCCGCGAGCGCTTCCGGGCGCTCTATCCCGCGCTGCGGGAGGCCTAGTCCAGGACCCCGACGCTCGCCTCCACGGCTGCCAGCAGCGCACCGGAGCTCACGAGCTCCTCGGCCGCTGCCAGCTCCGGCCCCAGCCACCGGTCAGGCCCCGGCCCGGGAACCCGCTCGCGGAGCGCCGACAGCGCTGCCGCCGTGCCGGGCGCCGGCCGCAGCGGCGCGCGCAGGTCGAGTCCGCGCGCTGCGCAAACGATCTCGATCGCGAGGATTCGGCCCAGATTCGCCACGGCCACGCGGAGCTTGCGCGCCGCGCCCCAGCCCATCGAGACGTGGTCCTCCTGCATCGCGCTGGTCGGTATCGAATCGACGCTCGCCGGCGCGGCCAGCCGGCGGTTCTCGGCAACCATCGCCGCCTGGGAGTAGTGGGCAAGCATCAGGCCGGAGTTGACACCGGGGTCCTCGGCGAGGAACGGCGGCAGGCCGTGCGAGCGGGACGGATCGAGCAGCCGGTCGGTCCGGCGCTCGGCGATCGCGCCGACCTCCGCCGCCACGATCGCGAGGAAATCGCAGGCCACCGCGACCGGAGCCCCGTGGAAATTGCCGCAGGATTCGACGCGGCCGTCGGGCAGGACCATCGGATTGTCGATCGCCGATCGCAGCTCCGCCTCGGCCACGCGCCGGGCGTGCTCGAGCGTATCGCGGGCAGCGCCGGCGACCTGGGGAGCGCAGCGGAGCGAGTAGGCATCCTGGACGCGGGGATCGCCGAACCGATGGCTGGCGACGATCTCGGAATCGGCGAGCAACGCTCGCAGGTTCGCGGCGCTCACGGCCTGGCCCGGCTGCGGGCGGAGCGCGAGCAGTTCGGCGGCGAACGCCCGGTCGGTGCCGAGCAGCGCCTCGACCGACATCGCCGCCGCCACGTCCGCGATCTTCAGCAGCGCGCCCAGGTCGGCGCATGCCATCACCAGCATTCCCAGCATCCCGTCGGTTCCGTTGATCAGCGCGAGGCCCTCCTTGGGACCGAGGGTGATCGCCTCGATCCGGGCGTCCGCGAGCGCCTCCGCGGCGTCCTGCACCGCTCCGTCGGGACCCGACAACGATCCCTCGCCGATCAGGGTCAGGGCGCAATGGGCGAGCGGCGCCAGATCCCCGCTGGCGCCGAGCGAGCCGTACTCGGGGACGACCGGCGTCAGCCCCGCGTTCAGGACCGCCAGGATCGTCTCCGCCACCACCGGACGCGCGCCCGACCATCCCATCGCCAGCGACCGCGCTCTCAGCAGCATCATCGCCCGGACCACCTCGCGCTCCACCGGCGGTCCCATCCCTGTCGCATGCGAGCGAATCAGCGCCCGCTGAAGCTCCTCACGACGCTCCAACGCGATCCGCACGGTCGCCAGCGAGCCGAATCCGGTCGACACGCCGTAGGCCGGTTCCTCCGCGTCGCTCAGCGCGGCCACCACCGAGGCGCTCCGCTGCATCGCGGCGCGGGCCTCCGGCGTCAGGCTCACCGTCGCGTCGACGCGCGCGACCGCGAGCACATCGTCCGCGCTCACCCCGCCGGCGGTCAGCCCGACCGACACACTGCCCCTTCCACCAGTCGGGCCCCGTCGCCCGGCCCGACCTCCAGCGCGCCTTCTGGCTTTCGGGCGCCGGGCGGCAGGAGGCCGAGAACATGGCCGCCGAAGCCCCCGCCGACGATCCTCGCGCCGATCGCACCGGCAGCGTGCAACCGCTCGACGGCGCGCTCGACCGCCGGCGTCGAGACCTCGTAGCAGTCCCGCAGACTGGCGTGCGACTCGTCGAGCAGCGCTCCCAGCGCCACGAAATCGCCTCGCTCCAGCGCGCCGACCGCCGCCTCAACGCGTTGGTTCTCGGTGATCACGTGCCTGGCGCGGGCGTCGAGCGGCGGCGGCAACCGGTCCGCCAGCGCGAGCGACGCGTCCCGCAGCGTCGGGACCCCCAGCTCGCGGGAGGCCCTGGCGCATTCGTCGCGCCGCTGGTTGTAACCGGACGCGGCCAGGCTGTGATGCTCTCCCGAGTCAAGCGTGACGAGCGCGTACTCGCCGAGCTCCAGGGGGACCCGGCGCACCTCGAGCGAGCGAAAGTCGATCCGGAGCGCCGTGTCGCGCTCACCGAGCAGCGATGCAAGCTGGTCGAGCAGCCCTGTGCTCGCGCCCACCCACTCGTTCTCCACCGCCGAGCAGATTCTGGCCAGCGCCACGCGGTCGGGCTCGGGCTGCTCTGCGATTGCCAGCAGCGCCAGCGCCAGCGCCACCTCGACCGCGGCCGAGGACGACAGACCGGCACCGCGCGGAACGTCCCCGCTGATCCGCAGCCGCGCTCCTCGCAAGGACACGCCCGAGCGCTCGAGCTCGGCGACCACCCCCCGTGCGAAAGCCCGCCATCCGGGGGCGGGCCCAGGGTCGTGAAGCTCGAAGCTGTCGCGCTCGTCGAGGTCAACCGCATCGGCCTCGATCCGGGGCGAATCGATTGCATCGGCCTCGACCGTCACCCCGAGGCCGATCGCAAACGGGAGCGCCAGGCCGTCGTTGTAGTCGGTGTGTTCGCCGATCAGGTTGACCCGTCCGGGAGCGAATGCTGTGAGGTGGCTCTGCACGCGTGGCGCGCAGTCTGCACCATCAGGCCACCCCCCCGGGCCGCGACCTGCGCGTTGTGAGCACTCAGCCTTCGCTCAGCAGCGTGACGCTGCGTACCTCCTCGCCGGCGGCTGCCGGAGGCTCGATTTGCCCGCCGGCGCCCATCGCCAGCAGCTCGTTCAAAAGCGCCAGCGCCGCGGCGTGGCTTTCATCGGTGTGTTTGCGAATCGCGTGGACCGCATGGGTTCCTGCCGCATCGGCGGGTGGCCGGCGCTGAGTCGCGATCGAGCGCACGCGCGCGGGCAGCAACCTCGCGAATCGCCGCGGTTGACGCTCCCGGGCCCACTCCAGCAGGCGATCCGCGCGCGCCCGTTCGACCGCGTTCGATCCCCGGCTCCCCACGGCCTGCGAGGCGTATGTGTACAGATCCTGACGCCGCCCCTCGTCGATCGAGTCGTTGTAGGCGCGTAGAAACGATCCGATCGCGGGACACACTGACTCCGGATGGTCGGTGAAGTGTTCGCCCGCCAGCATCGACGCGAGCTCCATCACGCACGCGCCATCGTCGGGGGAGCTGTGCTTCCCCTTGCCTAGCTTGATCGTCTGGTGGTTGGCGGCAGACATGAGACCTTTCCTTTAGCCGGTGCCGGCGGGTCGACTACGGGTTCTGGGCATCTGTTGCTCACGGCGGGGCACCTCTAAACCGGCTTTGGCCGTCCCTGCCCGGAGGGCCACCGCGAATTGGCCGAGCACCTACGATCAGAGCGGTGAGGCAGGCCACATGAATGACGATCACCTCGGGCGTCCGAAGGTCGTCGCGTGCGACCTGGACGGCACGCTCCTGCGCTCCGACGGGACGGTCGACAACCGATCGCGCCACGCGATCGCGAGCGTCGAGGCAGCGGGGTCACTGTTCGTGCTGTGCACCGCCCGCCCGACGCGCTGGATGCGGCCGCTGGGCGAGGCGTTGGGCCACCGTGGCCTCGCGATCTGCGCCAATGGCGGCGTTGTCTGGGACCTTCACACGGAGTCCGTGGTCGAGGCGTTTCCGCTGGAGCCGGCGATCACCCGGGACGTGGTCGCGCTGCTGAAGGAGGCGCTGCCCGGTGGGGCGTGGGCAGTCGAGCGCACGACGGGCTTTGCCCGCGAGCCGGCGTACCAGTCCCGCTGGCCGATGCCGGAGGACGCCATCACCGCTTCGGTCGAGGCATTGGTCTCGGAGCCTGCCGTCAAGCTGATGCTCCGGCACGACCACCTGCTCGCCGACGCCCTGCTCGAACGCGCCCGGGAGGTGGTCGGCAACCTCGCCGAGCTCACCCATTCCAACTCCAACGACGGGCTGCTCGAGATCAGCGCCGCGGGCGTGAGCAAGGCCTCGACCCTGGCGCGGGTGTGTGACGAGCGTGGGATCGGGCCCGGAGAGGTGATCGCGTTCGGCGACATGCCCAACGACGTGCCGATGCTGCGCTGGGCGGGCCGCTCGGTCGCGGTCGCCAATGCCCACGCCGACGTGATCGCCGCCGCTCAGATGACCACGGCGAGTAACGACGAGGCCGGCGTCGCGATGGTGCTCGAGGAGATATTCGCCGACGCGCCGAAGGCGCCGGAGGACCTAGGACCAATTGCCAATACAAACCGGCCGGCGACGGGCGCACCATGAGTGGCATGAGCGATACCACGACAATCACATCAAGCCGGCAGATCATCGCCGAGGTCACCTCGTGGCCGGGCATCGAGGCCGGCACCGGTCGCCGCGGGGAATTTGCCTTCCGCCTGGGACGGCGCGAGGTCGGCCACCTGCACGGTGACCACGCCGCGCACTTCTTCTTCCCGAAGGACGTGTGGGCCGAGCTGTACGAGCAGGGCCGGATCGTCCATCACCCGGTGTTTCCCGGGCGTGTGGGCCCGGCCGCACGACGGATCGAGGACGACGGCGACGTTCGCGACGTGATCGAGCTGATGCGGCTGAACTACGAGCGGCTCAGCCGTCGAGCGCCTTCCTGATGGCGGCGGCGAACGACTCGACGTCCTCCTCCGTCGTATCCCAGGAGCACATCCAGCGAACCTCGCCGGCGCTCTCGTCCCAGGTGTAGAACGCGAACTGCTCCTTGAGGATCGCGGTCGCCTCGGGGGGCAGCCGGGCGAACACGGCGTTCGTCTGTACCGGACGCGTGATTGTCACGCCGGGCACCGAGCCGACTCCTTGGGCCAGGCGGGCTGCCATCGCGTTCGCCTGACGCGCGCACCGCAGCCACAGCTCGTCGGTGAGCAGGGCCTCGAACTGAGCGGCGAGGTAGCGCATCTTCGAGGCCAGCTGAAGCGACTGCTTGCGCAGGTATTGGAACCCCTCGGCCAGCTCATCGGTCAAGAACACCACGGCCTCGGCGCCCAGGAGGCCGTTCTTGGTTCCCCCGAACGAGAGGACGTCCACCCCGACGTCGGTTGTCAGCGTCGACAGCGAGCAGCCGAGCGCGGCGGCCGCGTTGCTGAGCCGGGCTCCGTCCATGTGCACGATCAGGCCGTGGCCGTGCGCCAGATCCGCCAGCGCGCGCGTCTCCTGCGCCGTGTAGACGGTCCCGAGCTCCGTGCACTGGGAGAGCGAGAGGACTCGCGGCTGCACGGCGTGCTCGTCCCCGATCCGTTCGATTCGCCGCTCGGCGTGCTCCGGCGTCAGCTTCCCATTCTCCCCTGCGACGGTCAGCAGCTTCACGCCGGCGATCGCCTCGGGGGCGCCGCCCTCGTCGACGTTGAGATGCGAGCTGTCGCTGCAGATCACCGCTCCCCACGGCCGGCACGCCGCCCGCAGCGAGAGGACGTTGGCGGCGGTGCCGTTGAAGACCAGGAACGCACGCGCGCCGTCGCCGAACTGGCCTGCGGTCAGCGCCTCGATCCGCTGGGTGAACGCGTCGTGGCCGTACCCGAAGGCATGGCCGACGTTGACGTCGGCGATCGCCGCGAGGACCTGCGGGTGAACGGTGGCTGAGTTGTCGGACGCGAATCCGCGCGCGGGAGCGTCGCTCACGCGGCGAGCTTAGCTTTCAGCGAGCTGTAGAAGAGCGACAGCGGGAACTCGTCCTCGAGCACGAGGTCGATGTACGGCCGCGGGTCCTCGACGTCCTGGAACTCGCGGACCGTGGCCGCCCACTGCGAACCGATCGCCGGCGAGACGTTTGCCGCGACGAGATCGTGCGCCGCAGTCCAGTGCTGGAGCTTCGTGCGGTCGATCCCGGTGCGGTAGAGCTCCTCGACGGCGACGTGCAGCTCGGAGACGCCCTCGCCCACCCGCTCCCACTCGATCGTCAGCCGGTTGTCGGTCCAATGGAGAAAGCCGCCGCGGTGCAGGTGGGCGAACAGCAGCTGGCCTCCGAGCCCGTCGTAGTTGCGCACGCGCGGCCCCGTGATCGGGAACCGAAGCAGCCGGTCGAGCAGGATCGCGTACTGCACGTAGCGCGCGAACGCGATCCCCTCGCGCTCGAGCGCGAGCGCCTGGGTGAATGCAGTCAGATCGCAGCGCAGCTCCTCCAGCGAGTACATCCAGTACGGGGCCCGCTGGCGGATCATGAACGGATCGAACGGCAGGTCGCCGTGACTGTGAGCCCGATCGTGGATCAGGTCCCAGAGGATGTAGGCCTGCTGCGAGAGCCCGGGGCTGCGGAGCATGTAGGCAGCGTCGGGCGGCAGATTCAGCCCTAGCAGCTCGGCCGCGGCGCCGGCGACGCGGCGGAGCCGCTCGGCCTCGCGATCGCAGAAGATCGCGCCGAAGTTGTTGACCGGACGGTCGGCCACGGACACCGTCTCCGGGAACAGCACCGCGCACTCGCTGTCGTAGCCCCTTGTCCCGGCGATCAGCTCGACCGGAACGAATTTCGGATTGTCATAGCGCGTGCGCTCGAGCTCGGCGATCCAGTCCGGCCAGGGGACGCGGACGATCAGCGCCTCGTAGCACGTCTCGCGCGACCCGTTCTGCTTGTACATCGGGAAGAACACGAGGTGCTCGATGCCATCCTGGCGCTGACGCTCGGGACGGAAACGCTCCAGCGCCGTCGTGAAGTCGGGCTTGCCGAACCCGCCGCCGGCCCACGCGGCGAGATCCCGCAGGGCCGCCTCCAGATAGTCGGCCTGGTGTGGAAACCGGGGCGCGAGCGCCTTCAGCGCCGCCGCGATCTCGTCGACGTGTCGCCGCGCCTCGCCGGCGCCGTCCTGCAGGGAGCCGTCGGGCGCCTGGAGCAGCCCGAGCTGGTCCGTGTGATCGCGCAGCTGGGCCCAGGCCCGATCGTCGCTGCTCGCCGACACGGAATGCGCCCGGGCGCCGCCGTCGGCGACGGGCGCGGCCCAGTAGACGAGGTTCAGCCATAGCGCCATGTGGTCAAGCTGATCGATGCAGTCGTCTCCGAACAGGTCGGAATCGCCGATCACCACGACGCGACCCCTGCCGTGCTCGGAGGCCACGAGCAACGAGGCCCCCGGCACCGACGCGGTCGCGTAGCTGCGTGCGATGACGCGCGCCCCGTGGTTGGCCGAGATCGTCGTCGTGCGATAGAAACACGCTGATCCGACCCTGGCGAGCAGGTCGCCATCGGCGCCCCGACCGCCATCCTGTAGCTCCGCGAGGATCCAGCTCGGCGCGGTGACGCAGTGGTAGTAGTCCTGGACGGTCTCATTCTCGAGCCGGACGCCGAAGCGCGCCAGCAGCTCGTTGAGGTTGTTGCCGTACTTCTCGTGCTCGGTCTCGCCCAGCACGATCAGTCCGCCACCGCCCTGGACGAACGCCTCGATCGCATCGATCTCCGCCTCGGCCAGCCGCGGCGAGCCGCCGGTGGTGCGCTCCCACGCGGGGTCGGACGGGTGGGCGATCACGAGGACGTCGGACTCGTCGAGGACGCCGGCGGTGAGCGGACTCTCGACGTTGGCCTCCACCACGAAGTCACGATCGGAAAGGGCCCGTGCGGCGAGCTCGTACGAGGCGTCGGCCGGATGGGCCGGCTGCGTCGCCTGAGCCGCCTCGGGGCGGATCGTCCAAGCCTCGCTGTGGGCCTCGTCGAACAGGACGCGGGGGCGCGCTGAGTTCGTCATGCGATCCAGGCTATCTTTGGTCCTGGCGGTTGTCGATGCCGAAATCGCTGTAATCCGTGCAATAGATCGACACATGGACCCCACAGATCGTCAGATTCTTGCGTTGCTGATGAGCGACGGCCGGCGCACCTACGACGACATCGCCCGCCACGTGGCGCTCTCGCCGCCGGCGGTCAAGCGCCGGGTCGACAGGCTTCGCAAGCAGGGAGCGCTGCGTGGTTTCACGGCGGTCGTCGACCACACCGCGCTGGGCGACCGGACCGAGGCGCTGATCGAGCTGTTCTTCGCGCCGGGGACGCTGCTCGAGGCGGTCGCCGAGACGCTCCGGGCCTACCCAGAGGTCGTCGACGCGTGGAGCGTCACCGGCGAGGCCGACGCGATCGCGCGCGTGCGCACCCACGACAACACCGACCTCGAACGGCTGATCATGGAGCTGCAGCGCGACGGTCTGGTTCAGCGCACCCGCTCGCAGGTCGTGCTCTCACGGCTCGTGACCCGCTGAGTGGTCCTGGCGCGCTGAGCGCCGGCGCCGGCCGTCCGGGCACCGTGCCCGAACGGCCAACGCGGATCCGCACGAGCTACGGACGTGGCGGGATCTGCTGCACCGCCCATGCGTTCCCGTCAGGGTCGGCGAGGAACAGAAACCGGCCCCACGGGAAGTCCTGGACGTCGCTGACCGTCGCTCCCCGCTCGACGAGCTCGGCCCGGGCGGCCTCGATGTCCGCGACGACCAACTGCAATCCCTTCAACGAACCCGGTGCCGCATCGGTCAGCCCGGTGCCGATCGCGATCGAGCAACCGGACCCCGGCGGTGTCAGCTGCACGAATCGCAGCTCCTCGTTGACCACGTGGTCGTGATCGAGATTGAAGCCGAACTTCTCGGCGTAGAACGCCTTCGCCTGTTCTACGTCGGAGACCGGCACCGCAATCAGCTCGAGCTTCCAATCCATGGTGTCCGTCCTTTCGCTGGGTTGATCTGAACCACTTTGACGACAGTCCAACCCTCACATTCCTCGGCCTCATGCCACTCCCAGCACTTTTCGGGTTGGCCGCTGGCGCACGCTCGGCGCTCCCGGCCCTTCCCGGTCCCCCGGCTCTCTCTCTCTCTTCTGATGGGCGGAACAGAGCATTCTGTTCTGGTCGTCATGTCCGAACGATACCAGACCGGAATAGTCCGTTCCAACGCGTTTGTGCGCTATTTGCGGCCGTTTCGTGGAAGCCCTTCACCCCCGGTAAACGGCGCTGGGGAAGGGGCGGGAACGGGCGCGATCGGGGGCCGTTTCGATGGTGCACAACACGACGATCTTGCGCCAGATGGCGAGCCCTGACGGGCTATGCACGAAGAGCGTGCTCAATACGACAGGGCTCGGACCTGGCGCCGGTGTTGACGCGCTATGCACCATCCCCGTGACACTCCCGACACACTCCGGCACACACTCGCCACTTCTACCTACGTGAGCGCCCGCGGATGTCAACCAGGGGCTCCAGCGACCCGCCGGCGCCCTCACCCACCCCTCCCTGCTGGCCTTTACCGAGCCCCCACCAACCCGAGCCGACCGCCGCCAGGCGCCACCTCCCAACCTTGCCACAACTATGTCAAGGTTGGTAGCATGACCGGCGATGCGAGATTTCATCGCGGCCACGCGCGAGCGGGTGATCGTCTACGACGGGGGCATGGGTGCGACGCTCGAGCAGTTTGACCTGAGTCTCGAGCATGACTACCGGCTGCCGGGACGCTGCCACGAGGCGCTGGTGCTCAACCGGCCCGATGTGATCGAGGGCGTCCACGCCTCAATGCTCCACGCCGGCGCCGAGGTGCTCGAGACCGACACCTTCCAGGGGTCGCGCCTGAAGCTCGCGGAGTGGGGCCTCGAGGACCACACGTTCGAGATCAATCTCAAGGCGGCCCAGATCGCCCGCAGGGCCGCGGGCGAGAGTAGGTTCGTCGCCGGCTCGATCGGACCGACCGGCTTCCTGCCCGCCAGCGATGACCCATCGCTGGGGCAGATCACGTTCTCGGAGCTTCGGGAGGTGTTCACCGAGCAGGCTCGGGGGCTGGTCCAGGGCGGCTCCGACCTGATCATCATCGAGACGGCTCAGGACATCCTCGAGGTCAAGGCAGCGGTCTTCGGCGCCCGCGAGGCCTTCGAGCTGGAGAACAGACGGCTGCCGATCCAGTGCAGCGTGTCGCTGCTGCCTCAGGGCGGCAAGATGTTGCTCGGCACCGACATCAGCTCGGCGCTGGCGACGCTCGAAGCGCTCGATGTCGATCTGATCGGGCTGAACTGCTCGACCGGTCCGGAGGACATGCGCGACGCGATCCGCTTCCTCGGAGAGTTCTCGAGCAAGCCGGTGCACTGCATCCCCAACGCGGGATTGCCGCTGCAGGGACCGAACGGGGAGACGATCTTTCCGGAGCAGCCCGAGCCGCTCGCCAACGTGCTCGGCGAATTCGTCGACCGCTACGGCATCTCGATCGTCGGCGGATGCTGCGGCACCACCCCAAGCCACATCGAGGCGCTCGCCGAACGAGTCGAGGGCCGCGAGGCGCGGGCCAGACCCGAGCCGCGCCCGCCACATCTCAGCAGCATGATCGCGGCCACCCCGCTCGTCCAGGACCCACGGCCCACGCTGGTCGGCGAGCGGGTGAACTCACAGGGTTCGCGCAAGGCGAAGGAGCTGCTGCTCACCGACGACTACGACGGCCTGCTGACGGTCGCGGAGGACCAGGTGAACGGCGGCGCGCACGTGCTCGACGTGTGCGTGGCGCTGACCGAGCGCCAGGACGAGGACGAGCAGATGCGCCAGGTCGTCAAGCGCATCAGCCTCACCCAGCCCGCGCCGATCCAGGTCGACTCGACCGAGCCCGACGTGATCGAAACCGCACTTCAGCAGATCCCCGGCAGGGCGATCGTTAACTCGATCAACCTGGAGGCCGGCCGAGACAAGCTCGACCGGGTCGTGCCTCTCGCCAGGGCCCATGGCGCCGCCGTGATCGCGCTGACGATCGATGAGATAGGGATGGCCAAGACCGCCGAGCGCAAGCTCGAGGTCGCTCAGCGGATCACGGACCTGTGCTGCAAGGAGCATGGCCTGGACCCGCAGGCCCTGATCTTCGACTGCCTCACGTTCACGCTGACCACCGGCGACGACGAATGGAAGCCGTCGGCCATCGAGACGATCGAGGGGATCCGGCGAGTCAAGACCGAGATTCCCGGCGTCAAGACGAGCCTCGGCGTCTCGAATGTCAGCTTCGGCGTGGGCCTCCCAGCTCGCAGCGCTCTGAACAGCGTCTTCCTGCACCACTGCGTCGAGGCGGGGCTCGATCTGGCGATGGTCAACCCGAACCACATCACGCCCTACGCCGAGATCTCACCCGACGAGCGCGAGCTGGCCGACGACCTGGTGTTCAACCGCCGCGAGGACGCGCTCGAGCGGTTCATCGCCCATTTTGAGTCGAAGGGCCCGGCCGAGGCCGAGGAGAAGGCGGACCCCACCGCTGACATGGAGCCCGAGGAGGCGCTGCACTTCCACATCCTCAGGCGCAAGAAGGAAGGCGTTGAGGACTGGATCGACCGCAGCGTCGAGAAGATCGGGGCCGTTCCGACGCTGAACAACGTCCTGCTGCCGGCGATGAAGGAGGTCGGCGACAAGTTCGGCGCCGGCGAGCTGATCCTGCCGTTCGTGCTCCAGTCCGCCGAGGTCATGAAGCGCGCGGTCGCCCAGCTCGAGCGCTACCTCGACAAGATCGAGGGCTACACGAAGGGCACCGTGGTGGTCGCGACCGTGTTCGGCGACGTCCACGACATCGGCAAGTCGCTCGTCAACACGATCCTCACCAACAACGGCTACACCGTCGTCGACCTCGGCAAGCAGGTCCCGATCTCGACGATCCTCGACGCCGCGGTCGAGCACGACGCGACCGCGATCGGCCTTTCCGCGCTGCTCGTCTCGACCTCCAAGCAGATGCCCGCGTGCATCCAGGAGCTCCATGAGCGGAGCCTGTCGTTCCCGGTGCTGGTCGGTGGCGCCGCGATCAATCGCAACTTCGGGCTACGGGTCCTGTATCCGAACGGCACCGAGTCGGACGAGGTCTATGAGCCCGGCGTGTTCTATTGCAAGGACGCGTTCGAGGGGCTCGCGAAGATGGATCAGCTGATCGACCCGGACGCGCGCGAGGCGCTGATCGCCAAGACACGCGACGCCGCCAGGAAACTCCGCGAGCAGGCACGGGCCGAGCCCGACGATGCGCCACTTACGACCGACGCCTCGACGCGCTCGCCCGCCAGCATCGAGAACCCGATCCCAGCGCCACCGTTCTGGGGCGCCCGCGAGATCGATGTGGACCTCGACGAGGTCTACAGGTATCTCGACACCCACGTACTGTTCAAGCTCCACTGGGGTGGTCGCGGGGTCAAGGGCGAGGAGTGGAAGCGCCTCGTGGGAGACGACTTCCAGCCGAGACTCGAGCGGATGTGGCGCGAGCAGACCTACCTCCATCCCCGGGCGCTGCTGGGCTACTTCCCGTGCAACTCGGACGGCAACGAGCTGATCATCTGGGACCCCGACGCACCGGAACTACGCGAACTAGACCGTCTAGTTTTTCCCAGGCAGCCCCGCCACGACCGCATCTGCCTGGCCGACTTCTACCGCCCGGTGCGGACCGGAACCCCGGACGTCGTGGCGATCCAGGCCGTGACCGCCGGCGATGAGGTCACCTCGCTGATGGCCCGTCTCGAGGCCGACGGCGAGTTCGCCGAGCAGCTGTTCGTGCACGGCATCGGCGTACAGACGGCGGAGGGAATGGCGGAATGGCTCCACGCCAAGGTCCGGACCGACCTCGCCATCGGTCCGGCTCAGGGTCGTCGCTACTCATGGGGCTATCCCGCCTGCCCTGAGCAGTCCGAGCACGAGAAGGTATTCCGGTTGCTCGACGCTCCGTCGATCGGGCTGCGGCTGTCCGGCGGCTACGCGGTCGAACCAGAGCAGTCGACGCTCGCGATCGTCGCCCACCACCCTCAGGCGGTGTACTTCGGAATGAAGTCAGGGTTCCTGCCCAAGACCGACAGGCAGGCAGCCGACGAGCTGATTGCGGGGACCGAGAAGGACCCGACCCGGCTCGCCGAGCTCACGGATGCCGACCCCTCCGAGGGCGCGCCGCAGGACGAGCCGGCGATGGTCGAGGCCTAGCTCGCCAGCCTCAGGCGGCGGGGCGGAGCGCCTCGAGCTCGCGGCTCTCGGCTAGCTCCTTGAGCGCTCGGCGCTCGATCGTGCGGACGGCGTCGGATGAGATACCCAGGCGGCGCCCGGTCTCGCTGAGCGGCGTGGGATCGTTGCCGTTGATCCCGTACCGGAGCTTCACGACCTCGCGCTCACGATCGGGCAGGCGATCGAGCGCGCGGTGCAGGGCGTCCTCGCGCAGCGAGATGTCCACCTGCTCGTCCGGGCCTCGCTCGCCGCTCGGCAGCAGCGATCCGAGCGTGGTGCCCTCTTCCTCCCCAACGGGACGGTCGAGACTCGTGACGACGCGGGCGGCATCGCGCGTCTCGCGGACCTCGCGCACGCTCAATTCGGCGGCGCGCGCGATCTCCTCGTCCGTCGGTTCGCGCCCGAGCGTGGCCATCAGTTCGCGCTGCACTCGCCCGATTTTGCGTTCGCGCTGACCGATGTGGACGGGAATCCGGATCGTCCGCGCGCGGTTCGCGATCGCGCGCTGAATCGACTCCCTGATCCAGAACGTCGCGTACGTCGAGAACTTGAACCCCTTCCGGTAGTCGAACTTCTCGGCGGCCCGGATCAGCCCGAGGATCCCCTCCTGGATCAGGTCGAGTAGCGGCAGGTCCTGACCCTGGTACTTGCGCGCGTTGGAGATCACCAGGCGCAGGTTGGAATTCACCAGCCGTTCCTTGGCATTGAGGTCGCCCCGCTCGATCCCTTCGGCGAGCTCGATCTCCTGCTCGCGCGTCAACAGGGGATGGCGGCGAACCTCCTGGAGGAACAGCGACATCGCGTCCGTGGTGCGGTCCGCCAGGTCATCGTTCACGTAGCTGGTCTGCTCGATCTGTGTACGTCCACAGTCATCGCGCACATCAATGCCGCGCTCCTCGAGCAGGTCCTCGATCGCCTGGACGTCGTCATCGCTGAGCTCGAGCTCCTGGGCGAGCTCGCTTAGCTCCGAGAGGTCCACGCAGGACTCCGGACGGAGTCGACCGCGGGCCACAAGGTCCTCCACCAGCTCCTGGAGGGAATCGTTTGGAGGTTGTGTGCTGATTTCGCTCGCCATGGGTAGACGTTACCCGCGCGAGGAGATGGCGACTCGCCCGAGCTAGCCCTCGGCCTTGACCGCGGTGCCGGTACGGCGCCCCTGCGCGCGTGCCGGGAGTTTGACAGGCGCAGCGTGCATCGCGCGCAGTCTGACCTCTCGCCAGGACATGCCTTCCTTGAGAAGTGCGGGCATTCCCATGAGCACGGCCGTCGACACCTCGACCGCCTGGAGAATCACTCCGTAGGCGACGCCGGCGCCGTACCCAACGTGCCAGCCCTGGTGGAGCACGGCCGCGCAAGCAGCCTGGAACACGCCGAGGTTCGCAGGAGTCGCGGGCAGGACGGCCGTGATGTTGACCGCGAACAGCACTGCGGCCGCGGCCGCGATCCCCGCCTGATGGCTAAGACCGAGCGCCACAAGCAGCACGTAGCACGAAAGCCACTGGAGTCCCCACGCGCACAGCTGCGCGGCAGTGGCGGCGGCGCCAAGTCGAGGTTGGCGGAACACGCTCAGCCCAGCTCGGACGCGAGTGAGGCCACCGCGCACCTGAGCCGTCACCGCTCGGACCCGCGAGAACCGTGACTGGGCCGCTCCGGCCCGCAACAGCACGGGCGCCAGCAGGACGACGGCGAGCAGCGTGATCGGCGCCGCCGCCGCGACCAGCAGTGCATCCTGGTGACCGTTGAACAGGTCCACCGAGGAGAACATCACGCTGCCGAGCACGATCAGCGCGAGGATGTTCAGCAGCGTCTGCGAGACGAGCGTGCCCAGCACGACCGGGAGGGTCTCGCGCGGGCGCCCCGTTCTGCGGGCAACGACCAACGCGCGCGAGGGCTCGCCGAGGCGGGCAGGCAACGTCGAGGACATCAGCACTCCGATGAACGTGCCCTGCATCGCGTCCGAGAGCCGGACGCGCGCTCGCGGCAGTGCAGCCTTGAGGATCGCGAACCACGAGAAGCCTCTGAGCACCATCGCGCTGCACATGACGGCCAGCCCGAGGAGTACGAATGAGGGGCTCGAGTTGAGCAGCGCGGAAGCGACGTGGCCGATCCCGATCTTCTGCAGCGCCAGCCAGCCCAGCAGCAGACCAGCGAGCGAGACGGCGGGGAAAGTGGCGCGACGGGCCAGGCCGAGTGCGGTGCTTCGGCGGCTTTCGGGCGCGGGCTCGAGGCTCGGCAGGCGGCGTGCGGGGACGTGCGGTTTGCCGTCGGCCGACCGGGCTCCGATGCGCACCGCTGCCCTCTCCCAGGCGCCGGACGGTGCGGGCGTCGCGATCGCGTCTTTGTAGGCGTCGAGCACTTCGTCGGCGACGCGAGGCCACGCGAACCGCTCCACATCCTTTGACGCCGCCCGGGCCATCTCAGCCCTGCGGTCGGGCTCGTCCCATAGGTCCCGCAACGTCTCGGCGAGCACCTGGGCGTCGCCCGCGGGCACGAGGACGCCGTCGACGCCGTCGCGGACGACGTCTCGATAGCCGGCGATGTCCGAGGCGACCACCGGCGTTCCCGCCGCGAACGCCTCGGTGAGGACCATCCCGAAGCTCTCGCCTCCGACCGACGGAGCACAGAGGATGTCGGACTCCTCGAGCACGCGGCGTTTCTCGTCCTCGCCGACCTTCCCGAGCATCCGTACGCCACGGGGATCGAGCATCAGCGGGCCGAGCTCATCCGGGGAAGGGCCGATCACGGTCAGCTCCGTCGGGACGTGATCGCGCAGCGCCTCGAACGCGCGGAGGAGCAGCGGTAGGCCCTTGCGCTCGACGGCCTGGCCGACAAACACGATCCGCAGACGGTCACCGAGTGGTCGGGCCGCCGCGGCAGCCGCGCGATCCGCGTCGACGTGCACTCCGTTGGGGATGACCCGGTAGTGGCCGCCAAACCAGCGGCGACCGGTCCAGGCGGCCGCCTCCGAGACGGCGATCCGCACGTGCAGGCGGTTGAGCATCCGCCTGGCCCCCATCGTGTTGGCCAGGACGTTCGGCAGGCGCTTGTTCGAGTACGAGTGGAACGTGCCCACGAGTGGAAGGCGCGTCCAGTCGGTTCCCACCCAGCCGGTCAGCGGCGCGACCGGCTCGTGGATGTGGACCACGTCGTAGCCGCCGGTCCGCAGCTCGCGGTGCATCGTGGCGATGCCGGACGGCGTGATCGACAGGTTCGAAACCGCGCCATTGGCCTTGAAGCCGACCGTGCGGCCGAGCGACACGAGGTAGTCGGGTGCCTCGACCGGTTGTGGCCTCGCGCCACGGTGCAGCACCGCCGAGGAGCGGCCCGGCGGGTCGAACGGGGCGAGTACGCGGACGTGGTGACCCTCCTCCAAGAACCGCTCCGCCAGCGCCTCGATGTGTCTCGTGACGCCCCCGGGGTACGTCCACGAATATGGCGAGACGAGCGCTATGCGCATCGCTTGAATCTTAGTGCCTCTTCGTTGCATCTCAGGGTCTTCTAAACCGCTTCTCAGTGACTACTAAACCGCTCGTGGCGCCGGGTTTCCGCCCCGTATCATCAATCTGTCGATGCCGGTACGCCATTTCGTCAAATACACGTTCCTGAAGGTTGATCCCGCGTGGCGCCGGCTCGACGACGAACGGCGGGCTGAGGACAAGCGCGAGTTCATCGCGGCGTGCGAGGACTTCGCCGACGGCCACTTGCTCCGCGCCTTCTCGCTCGTTGGAACGCGGGGCGACGCCGACATGATGCTCCTCAGCCAGGCCCAGAACCTCGAGCGGATCCACGAGTTCCACGTGGTCCTCGCGCAGAGCGGGCTGATGAAGTGGTGCACGGTGCCGTATTCGTTCCTGGCGATGACCAAGCCATCCGAGTACTCGGATGAGTCGCGCCTTGAAGTTCGACCCGCACAGGGCAAGTACCTCTTCGTCTATCCGTTCGTGAAAACACGGGGTTGGTACGCGCTGGCGGCCGAAGAGCGGTGGCGGATCATGCAGGAGCACATCAAGCTGGGACGCGAATACCCGTCGGTCGATCTCAACACCAGCTATTCGTTCGGACTCGACGACCAGGAGTTCGTGGTCGCGTTCGAGACCGACAACCCGGCCGACTTCCTCGACCTGGTGCAGCGGCTGCGGACGACCGAATCGAGCTCCTACACGCTCCGCGACACGCCGACGTTCACGTGCATCTCGTGCTCCGTCGAGCGCGCTCTCGGAGCGCTCGACGGCGCCGCACTGACGATCGCTGTCACCTGAGCGTTGCCTTCGAGCCGTAAGCGCCAAGCAGACGCCGTCGAGCATCTGCGCGCTGCGGACCCGGTCCTGGGTGCCGTGATCGCCGAGATCGGAGTTGACGGGCTCGGCGACCCTCGCGCCGGCCGGCCGCGCGACCCCTATGGCGCGCTGGTGCGCTCGATCGTCGGCCAGCAGCTGTCGACCCGTTCGGCGCGCGCGATCTACGGGCGGCTCACCGACCGCTTCGGCGGCCGGCCGCCGACGCCGGCGGAGGTTCTCGCCGACGATCCCGACGAGCTGCGCACCGCGGCCGGCCTCTCGCACGCAAAGGTGCGCTACCTACGCTCGCTGGCCGAGCACGTGGTCAACGGATCGCTCGACCTCGAGCACCTCGACACGCTGTCCGACGACGACGTCATCGCCGAGCTCGTAGCGGTCAAGGGAATCGGCGAGTGGAGTGCCCACCTGTTTCTGATGTTCCAGCTTGGCCGGCCCGATGTCCTGGCCGTCGGGGATCTGGGGATCCGGCGCGCGGTGATGGTTCGCTACGGGCTTCCGAAGCTTCCAACCACGCCGGAACTCCAGGAGATCGCGGAGCCGTGGCGGCCGTACCGGACGCTGGCGTGCCGCTTTCTGTGGCGCTCGTTGCAGGCGACGCCTGTTTGATCTTCGTGGCGATCGACTCTCGGCCCGCGGACGCTTGCAGCGCCCGCAGCCTTGATTGGCGGGCGGCCCGGTAAGCGGCGCCGGGAAGGATAGGGAACGGGCGCGTGCGCGCCCTTTCGATGGTGATCGCGGTAGGGACGGCTGTTGCCAGCCGCCCCCCGCGCAGATCCCAGCGTGCGCGTCTAACGCACTGGGCTCCTCCCTTGGGTTTTGGCGTCGAAGCGCGTGTTGGGCCAGGGGTGCAGGATGCGGGGCTGAGGTAGCCATCGCTCGGCGTAGCGTTTGATCCGCTCCCACGTCATGCGTCCCTTTTGGCTGCGGCGCGAAAGCGCCCGCCGCCAGTGTTGGATGACGCGTTCGCGGAACCCCCGCAACGCTCTGCTGTTGTCGGGTACCGCGTAATAGCGATAGTGCCCGACCAGGACGCTGGCGAGCCAGCGTCCTTGGATGGGGATCGGGAGATCGCGTCGTCGCCTCATCTCGGTCTTGACCGATCTGAGCTTCGCTCGCATCTTCTTCTTGCTCGTGGTCCGCTTGAGCTTGAACCGCCCGCGCCTGGTCGTCGCGCACGTGTGCGTGAACCCCAGGAACTCGAACGTCTCAGGCTTTTGATCGCCGCGACGTTCACGATTTCGGGCGGCGAACCGCCCGAACTCGATCAGCCGCGTCTTCTCGGCCGCCAGCTCCAAGCCGAACCCCGCCAACCGCTCACGCAGGTCAGCCAGGAACCGCTCGGCGTCCTCACGATGCTCAAAGCCCGCCAGAAAGTCGTCGGCGAACCGCACCAGGATCACGTCCCCGTGTGCGTGCCGCCGCCGCCACCGCTCGGCCCACAGGTCAAACGCGTAGTGCAGATACACGTTCCCGAGCAGCGGCGAAATCGACGCTCCCTGGGCCGTTCCCTCCTCCGCGCTCGACCACTCCCCGTCCTCGATGACCCCCGCCTTCAACCATCGCTGGATCAGGCGAAGGACCCTCCTGTCCGCGATCCGGTGCTCCAGAAACCTCTCAAGCCACGCCCGGTCAAGCGAGCCGAAGAAGTCGCGGATATCCGCGTCGAGCACCCAGTTCACCCTCCTGCGACCGATCCCGACCGCGAGCGCGTCCAACGCGTCATGCTGGCCGCGCCCCGGCCGAAACCCGTACGAGAAACCGAGAAAGTCCCCCTCATAGACGGCGTTCAACACCTCCACCACCGCCCGCTGCAGGAGCTTATCCTCCAACGCAGCGACCCCGAGCGGCCGCAGCCGCCCGTCCGGCTTGGCGATGAACACCCTCCGAGTCGGCCTCGCCCGATAAGCGCCCCTGTGAACCCGAGCATGCAGACCCCGAAGGTTCTCCTCGAGATCCAGCCCGTATTCCCGCCACGTGACCCCGTCCACCCCGGTCGCCGCCCTGGGATTCAACCCCCAGTACGCCATCCGCAGGCGATCCACGCTCACGTGGTGCAGAAGCGCGGTGAACCGCACACCACCATCCCTTCGCGCCACCCGGCGCACACGATCCAGATCGCTTGACACGCCCTCCCCGGCACTGGGTCCGGGACGTGTTTCCCTGGCCGTGTTCCCCTCGGGCAGGCCCCTTCCCTCCACCACCTCCGCCCCCGCACCCGCGGGCTTGTTCGGCGGCTTCGCCGGTACTACGAGCCTGTCTGACTTCCCGCGCTCGTGCATCGAGGGATTACCGCCTCAGCGTTCCCCTCGCGACCCGCCCCTGACCACAGGACGAGTGACCGCGGGATCTCCCGGTTCTCGCGCATGAAGACCTTCGTACGTGCCTGGGTTCTTCGACCGCGCGGGGTTCCCCAGCGACTCGCGATAACGCCGCCAGCGACATGGCCTTCCGCCTGTTATGAGAGCGTCGGCACCCCGAACTAAATTGTCATTTCGCGGCTCAATAGCCCCGCCCGCACGACCCCTGTCAACGCTTCGCCGCCGCCCTCGCGGACGGCCGACGCATGACTCAGGGCCACCGTGATTCGCTAAATCCTCGATGCAGAGCTCCTTCCGCTCCTTCTCCATGCCGGTTTATCCCGGCGCTTTCCACAAGACGACAATCCCGCGCCGGATGGCGAGGCCTGTCGAGTTGTGCACGAGGAGTGTGCGCAGGTCGACCGGGCTCGGATCCGGCGCCGGTGTTGACGCGCTATGCACCATCCCCGAGACACTCCCGTGACGTCCTGTCACAAACCCGCCACATCTGTTCGCGTGAACGCCCAAGGAGGCCGATCACGGGCTCAGGAGACCGGCCGGCGCCCTCACCGACCCCTTCCCCAGCGCCCGTTTATCCAGCCGCCGCCGATCGGGGCTGCCGAGAGTCGACAGCCACCAAGCCCAACTCGCCGGCACCCGCCGGCGCGAAAGCGCTTAGACCGCCGAGACCTCTTCCTCGTCCGCCACGCGGAACGAGGAGCCGCAGCCGCAGGCCGCGATGACGTTCGGGTTGTCAACCTTGAAGCCGGCGCCTTGAAGACCTTCGACGAAGTCGATGACGGAGCCTTTGACGTAGGGCAGGCTCGGGCGGTCGACGAGGAGGCGAATGCCCTTGTCCTCGAAGACGGTGTCGCCGTCCCGCTGCTCGTCGAACGCGAGCGCGTACTGGAAGCCCGAGCAACCGCCCCCGCGCACTCCAACCCGCAGCCCCGCCGTCTCGGCCACCGCGGCCTGACCCGCCAAGAACTCCTGCACCTTCTGGGCGCCCTTATCGGTGAGTGTGATCATGCTTCATTCAGTATAGCGACGGGACCTCGCTACGCTTGGGGAGTGTCCGTAAGCACGGAGGAACTCAAACAACGGATCGAATCCGGCATTCCCGGCGCCCGTGCCGATGTCACCGGCGACGGGCACCACTTCAATGCGGTTGTATCGGCACCCGCATTCGAGGGACTTAACCGAATCGCCCAGCACCGGCTCGTGTACGGCGTGTTCGGCGCCGAGCTGGGCGACCGCATCCACGCCCTCTCCCTCCAGACCAAAGCTCCCGAACAGGAGACCACCTCATGACTGAAGAAGCCACGAACCCCATGCGCGAAGCGATTCAGAGCGCAATCTCCGAGAACCCGGTCCTCCTGTTCATGAAGGGAACGCCCGAACAGCCGATGTGCGGCTTCTCGGCCCGCACGGTCGCGATCCTGCAGTCGCTCGGCAAGCCGTTCGCGGCGGTCGACGTCCTGCCGGACCCGCGCATCCGCCAGGAGCTCTCGGCGCTCTCGAACTGGCCGACGATCCCACAGCTGTTCGTCGACGGCGAGCTCGTCGGCGGCTGTGACATCGTCACCGAGATGTACGAGTCCGGCGAGCTTCAGGACGCGCTGGGCCTCGAGCACGCACCCGCTGAAAACGGCGCGGCCGACGGCCCCGAGACCGAGCAGGCTCCGCCGCTCTCGATCGAGAACCGTTTGGGGTGAGCACCGTCGGCGCCACTGTCGTGGCGCTCCGGTTCGAGGGCCTGACGCTCTGGGCCCTCGACCAGACGGCCCTTCCCTGGCGCGAGGAGGAGCTCGAGCTCCGCTCGGCGTCGGATGTCGCCGACGCAATCCGCCGCCTTCAGATCCGGGGCGCGCCGCTGATTGGCGTCGCCGCCGGGTACGGGATCGCGCTCGAGTGCGGCCGCGACCCATCCCCCCAAACGCTCGATCGCGCGGGCGAGCTCCTCAAGCGGTCGCGGCCGACGGCCGTCAACCTGTCATACGCCGTCGACCGCGTGAGTGCAGCGGTGCTCGAGGCGCCACCGGACCAGCGAGCCGAGGCCGCACTGAGCGAGGCGCAGGCGATCCACGCCGAGGAGGAGGCGGCCAGCGAGGCGATCGCGGCGCACGGTGCGGAGCTGCTCGCCGGCTCAAAACGCGTGCTGACGCACTGCAACACCGGCGCGCTGGCGGCGCCCGGACGGGGCACCGCGCTCGCGGTGATCGACGAGCTGTGGCGGCGCGGCGCACTGGAGTCCGCCATCGCCACCGAGACGAGGCCGCTGCTCCAGGGTGCACGGCTGACCGTGTACGAGCTGCGCAAGCTGAGGATCCCGCATCAGCTCGCGGTCGACTCCGCCGCCGCGGGACTGATCGCCGGCGGCGAGCTCGACGCGGTGATCGTCGGCTGTGACCGGGTCGCCGCCAACGGCGACGTCGCCAACAAGGTCGGCACATACGGCCTCGCGCTCGCGGCGCGGGCGGCGCAGATCCCATTCGTGGTCGCCGGGCCCACCTCGACGATCGATCCGGACTGCCCCACCGGCGCCCAGATCGCAATCGAGGAGCGCGACTCCGACGAGGTCCGCACCGCCGGGTCGGTAAACGTCACGCCGCCCGAGACGCCGTGTCGCAACCCCGCCTTCGACGTCACCCCGGCGTCGCTGATCACGGCGCTGGTGACGGAGCGCGGCGTCGCCCAGCCGGTTGACGCAGGCTCGGTGGCGGCCCTGACGACGAGATGAGAGTCGCCCGCTCGTTCGGTGCCGACGACGTCCGCATCGAGGAGCTCGACGATCCCGAGCCCGGACCCGGCGAGGTCGTTTGCGAGGTGCTCGCGTGCGGCGTGTGCGCCTCCGACGTGACCGACTGGTACGTGGCGCCCAAGCTGCCCGCGGTGCTCGGCCACGAGCCGACGGGCGTCGTGCGCACCGTCGGAGAGGGGGTCAAGAACGTCGCCGTCGGCGACCGCGTGGCGATCCACCATCACACCCCGTGCGGGGAGTGCCGACGTTGCCGCCGCGGCCACGAGACGATGTGTGAGGGGTTCCGCGCGACGCGCCTGGACCCTGGCGGGTTCGCCGAGCGCGTCCGCCTGATGCCGGAGCTCGTGGCCGAACTGCTCGTCCTCCCGGCAGAGCTCGACCCGGTCGAGGCAACCCTGGTTGAGCCGCTCGCCTGCGTGCTACGCGCACATGACCGCTCCGGCCTGCGCGCCGGTGACTCGCTGCTCGTCGTCGGTGCGGGCGTCAACGGCTTGCTTTCGATCGCCGCCGCACACGCCCGCGGGGTCGAGGCCGTGTGGGTCCGCGAGCCGCGCCCAGACCGACTCGCGCGGGCGCTCGAAGCCGGCGCCGAGCGCCACGGCAACGAACTGGTCGACGTCGCGATCGTGTGCACGCCGAAGCCGGACGCGATCGCGGCCGCGGCCGAGGCGGTGGCCCCGGGGGGCACGCTCTGCCTGTACGCGCCGCCCGCGCCCGATGCGCCGCCCCGACTCGACGGCACGACGCTGTTCCTGCGCGAGCTCACGATCACCGCGAGCTATTCGGCCGGCCCCAGCGACATGCGCGCCTCGCTCGAGCTGATCGCCGGCGGCGAGGTGGATCCGAAGCCGCTGATCTCGCACCGGCTCCCGCTCGAGCAGACCGCCACGGCGCTCAACCTCCAGCGCCAGGGCGAGGCGCTGAAAGCGGTCGTGATTCCAGGCGGATGACTCACGCGGCCTTCAGATCAGCCGAGCCCGGATGGCGAGGGAAGGCCGGGTGAGGGCTGCGATTCTTCACGGTCCCGAGGACCTGCGCGTCGAGGAGGTGCCCGAGCCCCATGGCGAGGTGATCGTCGAGGTCGAGGCGGCCACGAGCTGCGGCACCGACGTAAAGATGTGGCGCCACGGTCACCGCGCGCTCGGGCCCTACCCGTGCGGCTTCGGCCACGAGACCGCGGGCGTGCGGCTGGACACCGGAGAGCGTGTACTGGTCTCGGACTCGGTGGCGTGCGGGCGCTGCGAGCCGTGCCGCGCCGACCGCCCGCAGATCTGCCGGGAGCTGACGTGGGTACTGGGTGGCTTCGCCGAGCGGATCGCCGCCCCGGCGAACGCGCTGCACACGATCCCCGAGGGCCTGCCGGCGCCGGCGGCGGCGATGGCGGAGCCCCTGGCGGCGGCGCTGCACGCGGTCGATCGAGGCAGCGACGCCGAGGACGTCGGCGTGCTCGGCGGCGGTCCGATGGGATTGATGCTCGCGTCGCTGCTGCTGGCGGAGGGGCGCGACGTGACCGTCGCCGACCGCCATGCCGAGCGACGCGCCCAGGCGTCGGCGCTGGGAGCCCGCGGAGAACCCGCGCTCGGCCGCCACGACCTCGTGTTCGAGGCGGTCGGACGGCCCGAGACGTGGCATGCGGCGGTGTGCGCGGCCACTCCCGGCGGCACCGTGGTGCTGGTCGGGGGCTGCCCGCAGGGCACCGAGGCGACGCTGCCGCCGGGGCGGATCCACTACGACGAGCTCGAGCTCCGCGGCTCATTCCACCATGCGCCCGCCGAGGTCGATCGGGCGCTGAATGCTCTTGCCGCGGGCGTGCTCGACTGGCAATCGCTGCTCGGCGAGACGATCGTGCTCGAGCAGCTCCCCGACGCGCTCGCCCGCAGCGTCGGCGGCCCGGCACGCAAGCTCGCAGTCGATCCCCGGCTCTGACCGCCCCGTCACCCGCGGGTCCGCAGGAACTCCAGGTGCTCGACGATCCGGCGCGAATCGCAGATCGCCTCGCCGTCGATCACGAGCACGGGCACACGACGCTGGTCTGTCAGCGCCTCGACCTCCGGGCGCCGGGAGCGACGCTGTGGGACCGGCACCTCGGTGAACGCAATCCCGTCGCGCTTCAGGGCGCGCGCGACCTTGCCGCAGGGACACAGCCAGTTCGTGGGCGTCGTGCATCGGTAGAGCGTCGCCATCTCACACCGCCGTCGGTTGAGGCTACCCGCCACTAATCGTTTAGGGTGCGCCCCGTGGCCGTCACAATCGTCACCGATACCTGTCATTACATGCCCCGCGAGCTGCTCACGGAGCACGACATTCACGAGGTCAGCCTCTACATCCATTGGGGTTCGGAGGCGCAGCGCGAGAGCGATATCACCGATTACGACGGCTACTACGGGTACCTCCGCACCGAGGCCTTCCTCCCCACCACCTCACAGCCCTCGATCGGTGACTTCCTTGAGGTCTACGAGCCGTTGCTCGACGACGGCAAGGACATCATCTCGATCCACCTGGCGGGAGGGATGTCCGGCACGGTCGGCGCAGCCGCGCAGGCGCGCGAGCAGCTCGGCACGAGAGCCGAGCGGGTTCACGTGTTCGACTCCGCGACCGCGTGCGGGGGCGAAGGGCTGGTGATCCTCGCGGCGGCCGCGGCCGTTCGCGACGGCGCCGACCTGCCCGCGGTGGTCGACCGCGTCCAGCGTGCCCGCGCCTCGCTGAAGATGTGGTTCGCGATAGACACCTTGGAGTACCTGCGCCGCGGGGGGAGGATCGCCGGCGCGCAGGCCTGGCTCGGATCGGCGCTGAAGATCAAACCGATCCTGACGGTCGAATCGGAGATCACGCCCGTCGAGCGGGTGCGGACGTCGCGACGGGCGTTCGAGCGGATGGTCGATCTGCTGCGCTCGCGCCACGAGGATGGCGCCGACGGCTGGATGGTCCAGCACATCCAGGCTCCCGATCAGGCGAAGGCACTGGCCGCCCGCGGCACCGAGATATTCGGGTGCGAGCCACAGGTGATCTCTGAGATCGGCCCCGTGATCGGAACGCACGTCGGCCCGGGCCTGCTGGGCGCCGGAGCGATCTCCAGCTCGCTGTTGTAGCGCATCCGGGGTCTGGAAACTCCATCGAAGCTGCAAAACGCGTGATTTTGCGTGCTCGGCACCGATCATGTCCGGTGCAAGCAGCGGCGCAGCGGATGCGTCGCGACTTTTCTGGTGGCTCTATGAGTCTGTTGACCGTTTTGTTGATCGGCCTGGCGGCATGGATCGCGATCCTCGTCGTTGTCCTTGCCATGTGCCGGGCGGCGGCTCACGCGGAGCGAAAGGCCGAGCAAGTGGACCCCGCACGAGCGCCATCCGCGGCGGACGCCCCGGCGCCGGGCGCGATTCTGATCACGCACCACTAGAACTAGAGCGTGACCAACCGCCGGTAGAGCCCCGTACCCGCGCCCAGGGGTAGCGCTAGCGGCGCCGTCGCCCGAACGTCAACGCGCCCATCGCGGCCAGACCGCCGCCGAGCACGAATCCCGCCACGCCGGCGCCGATCATGACCTGCTTCTGGTGGCGCCGGAGCTGCGAGCGCCAGTCGGTCACCCGCACGACCTCGACTCGCAACCGCTCGAGCGAGCTACCGAGCTCGAGACGGTTCTGCTCGATCGAGGCGCGAATCTCGTCGGGCGTCCGTGACCGCGTCGCCATCAGACCTCCCGCTCGACCCGCTGGACGGTCTCCCGGATCTTCTTCGCCTCGTCGATGGCCATCGTCGGCGTCGGAGCTCCGACGCGAAGCATCCGCCGGGCGAACAGGAACGCGCCGACCATGAGCAGCAGCAGACCGACGAACACGATCAGGAAGCCCAGCCACAGATCACCGGTCGCGTCGTTGATCGCCCAGGCGATCGTGAGCAGCAGGAAAACGACCGCGAATACCCCGAACACCGCGCCGGCGGCCACCGCTCCGGCACCGCGAGCGACGCTCGACACCTTCTGGGTCATCTCGGCCTTGGCGAGTTCGATTTCTTCGCGTACGAGCGTCGTCACTCGCTCGGAGACCTCGACCACTGTCGTGGCCAGGTTCTCAGGCTGTCCGTTTCTACCGGGCAAGGCGCTTGAGGATCATCGCAAGGACAAAGCCGCCCGCGAACGCGGCGCCAACCGCGATCTCGGGTCGTTCGGGCTCGATCGCGGCCGGCGCGTCAGCCGCAGCCGAGTCGCGGACGGGCTCGGGCGGTGTCGCCCACGAGCTCTCCGCCGTCGACGACGAAGCGGTCGACGAGGCCGCCGAAGCAATCGGCGACGAGGGCTCCGAAGCGGGCTCCGCCGGCGTCACGCCATCGGGCACCGCCGGCTCGGGAGTTTGGGGCTGCTCGGTCACTCGGGCGGGTCTTCGCCGAACATGCGTCGCCAGACGAGGCTGGCGACCCGCGTCGAGGCAATGCTCGCGAGAGCACCCAAGCCGGCGAGCAGGCCCGACCAGATCAACCGCTTGACCAGGGGGCTTTCGGTCATCGATGCGAGATTCAATCAGACTCCGTGTGGGCTAGGGCGGTCGCGTCGGAACGCGTGCAACCGGTTCTACCCCTCCAGCCCGCGACAAATCGTCTCGACGATCAACGTCTTCGCCTGCTCGAGTTCGTCATTGCTGACCGGTTCGACCTCGAAGATCCAACCGGTCAAGACCTGCTCGACGCAGCCGTAGAACGCCTGCGCGGCGAACTCGGGCGTGATCTCGGCCCGGAACTGACCGTCGGCCTGGGCGCGGGCGACGATGCCGGCGATCAGCGCGTAGGCGTCGCGGATCTTGCTCAGATGGGTACGCCCGAATGTGTTGGCGGCGCGGGTGACCTCGACGATGATCACTTTCATCAGGTCGGGGTCGTGCCGGTAGGACTCGATAATGAACCCGGCGATCGCCCGCAGCTTGTCCCGCGGGGCAAGGTGTGTCGCGTCGGCTTCCGCGATCGCCGCGAGCATCACGTCCCAGCGCTCCAGGAACAGGGTGTCGAGGATCTCGTCCTTGGATGAGAAGTAGTGGTAGACGAGCCCGTAGGCCACCTGGGCCTCGTCGGCGATGTCGGATACGCGGCACGTGTGGAATCCCTGACGGGCGAACACACGAACGGCGGCGTCGAGGATCACCCGGCGCTTGTCGACGGTCGCGCTGGTTGGCGAGGCCATTAGTGCCCCTTCTGCCACGCGTAGGCCTCGGGGCGGCGGTTCGCGAGCGAAGGCAGCCGATGGCGGACATCGCGCATCGCGTCGAAGTCCAGATCGGCGACGATCGCGGTCTCGTAATCCGGCGCGCCGACCAGGACGAGGCCCCACGGGTCGACGATCATCGACCGGCCGCCGGCCCGGTGACCGGCGCCGTCCCGCCCGATCTGGTTTGGCGCCACGACGAAACACTGGTTCTCGATCGCGCGCGCTCGCAGCAGCACCTCCCAGTGATCCCGGGTCGTGGCGAGCGTGAAAGCCGCGGGGACGACCGTCACCACCGCCCCGCGCACGGCGAGGATCCTGTACAGCTCCGGAAAGCGGAGGTCGTAACAGATGCTCATCCCCAGGGCCGCCCCGTCGGCCAGCCTGGAGATCACCGGCTCATCGCCGGGCTCTTCGTAGTCGGACTCGGCGTAGACGACGCCGTCCACCTCGACGTCGAACATGTGGATCTTGCGGTAGACGCTGCGGACCTCGCCGTCGGGCCCGACGTGGACACTCGTGTTCGCGGCCTTCTCGTGTCCCGCGACGCGCTCGACGATCGAGCCGGCGACGAGGTCGATGCCGAGTTCCCGCGCCGTCGCGCGCGCCCAGCTGATGCAGCGGCCATCGAGCGGCTCGGCCCCGGCGAGCATCTGCTCCTCGCTGCCCAGTACGCTCCACTTCTCCGGCAAGGCGACGAGCTGGGCTCCGCGCCCAGCCGCCTCCCGAACGAGCCGGTCGGCTGTCTCGAGGTTGCGATCTGTGTCCTGCGTCGCGTTGAGTTGGACGGCGCCGGCGCGCAAGCGGCCTCGCTTCATCACGGGAACATTCCGATTGACCGGTCAGTCAACCTGCCTGTGAAGGATACCCCGCAAGCCACCCTCCCTTACCGCGGTTCGTTCGGCGCGCCCCGCCCGCCCGGCCTCTCGCGGCTCGCGCTCCCGCCGGCGCCGATGCCGCCGCGCCAGGGCGGCCGGCCGTTGAAGGCGTGGCGGTACGTCGGGATATTCGGCCCGGAACTGATGGCGTGCGTCGCGGCGGTCAGGATCGGCCCCGCGCGCCAGGCGTTCTGGGCCGTGTGGGACCGGACCAGCGGCCATCTCCACGAGCGCACAACGATCGGACGTGGCAGGGTCAGGCTCGACCCGGGGCGCGTGCGCGTGATGGAGCGGGACGTGCAGCTCGATCTGGCGCTCGAGGAGGACGCGGGAGTCGAGACCATCTGCCCGTCCGGTGAGAGCTACGCGTGGACGCGTAAGCAGGGTGGGATCCGGGCGCACGGCCGAATCGCGATTGCCGGCGAGCCGCGGGTGGTCGACGAGCGCGCGATCATCGACGACACCGCCGCCTACTACGAGCGCCACACCGAGTGGCGGTGGTGCGCCGGAGTCGGAGTGACCCGCGACGGTCGCGCGGCCGCCTGGAACCTGGTCGTGGGCGTCAACGACCCCCCCGCCAAAAGCGAGCGGACCGTGTGGCTCGACGGAGAGCCCAGCGAAGCCGGCCCGGCGACGTTCTCAGACGATCTTGCCGCGGTCGATGGGCTCCGGTTCCACGCCGAGGCAGTGCGTGAGCGCAGCGAGAACCTGGTCCTCGTGCGCAGCGTCTACCGCCAGCCGTTCGGCACGTTCACCGGCGAGCTCCCGGGCGGGGCGCAGCTCGCCGAGGGCTACGGCGTGATGGAAGCTCACGATGCGTGGTGGTGAGCGCGCCGCAACGCCGCGAGCAGCAGCTTCGAGTGCATCGCCCCGATCAGCTCGCGCAGCGGCTCGGCCCCCGACGCGATGATTTCGACCGCGCGCTCGACATCTACCTTGCCCGCGAGCCGGTGCAGCAGCACCCGAACCTCGTCCTCGACCAGCGGGGCGAGGGCCTCCCGGTAGCGCAGCGTGTCGTACACGGTGAAGCCAATCGCCTCCTCGTAGCCGCCGGCTCGGAACCGGGAGATCGCCTGGATGATCGCCACGTCATCCGCGTCGTAGCCACGCGCCGTGGGCGTTAGGACGTCGATCTCCTCGAGCCGGTCGAGCACGTTCCTGGGAACGTCGTAGGTCTCGCGCACGTTCGCCCGCGAGATCCGACCGGTCTCGCGCGCCGCGATCGCACGCTCGAGAATCCGGTCCTCGAGCTCGATCAGCCGCGCGGCGCGGTCCGGATCCTCGGCGATCACCTCGCGGATGACCCGCAACGGCATGTAGCGCTCCTCCTGGAGACGCTTGATCAGCTGGATCCGCGCGACGAACTCCGGCGGGTAGTACGCCATGTTCCGGCTCGTCCGAACGACCTGATCCTCGCTTCCAAGCAGCCCCTCGCGCAGGTAGTGCTTGATCGTGCCGGCGCTCACGCCCGAGAGCTCTGCGAGCTCGGACATCTTGAGCAAACCGCTCGCGCCGGGCCCCCGCTCGCCATCCAGGCTCGCCTGTAAGGGGGCCGCGCGAGTCATCCGGCTACTCATGTCGCCATGAATGAGCCCTGCACCGAGCCCGCCGGCCCTGCGACGGCGCTGGCCTCGTGCAGCGACGCGATCTCCTCGGCCGTGTAGCCCGCGGCCACGAGCACCTCGTCGGTGTGCTCGCCCAGCCCCGGCGCCGGCGCCCGCGCCGGGTCGGCGGGCGTCCGGCTCAGCTTGACCGGCGCCCCGAGTAGCTTGACCGGCCGCTCGGCGCCGGGCTGCGCGACCTCCACGACCATCTCACGCGCCCTGACCAGCTCCGACTCGAGCGCCTCGTCGAGATCGAGCACCGGCTCCAGGCAGCAGTCGTGCTCGGAGGCGAACTGGCGCCACTGCTCGCGGGTCCGGCTCGCGAAGACCTCGCAGACCGCCACGTGGGCGGGTGAGCCCGGCGGATCGAACGCGTGGTCCACGAGGTCCTCACGACCGACCCCGAGACACCAGGCCCGCCAGAACTTCGGCTCGAGCGCCCCGAGCGTCACGTACCCGTCGGCGCATCGGTAGGGCCGGTAACACGTCAGCGCGCCTGCCAGTTGCACCTCGCCCCGGCGTACGGCCCGTCCGGTCGCCAACGCGTCGGCCGCCACGAGCGCCAGCCACGAGAGCGAGCCGTCGAACATCGAGCAGTCCACCAACTGCCCCTCGCCGGAGCGCTCGCGCTCGCGCAGCGCGACCATGATCCCGATCACGGCCATCTGGGCCCCGCCGCCGATATCTGCGATCTGCCCGGCCGGCTGGATCGGTGGACCGTCCGCCTCGCCGGTCAGCCCCAGAAGGCCGTTCAGCCCCAGGTAGTTCATGTCGTGCCCGGAGCGATCGCGGTTCGGGCCGTCCTGGCCGTAGCCGGTGATCGCGCAGTAGACGAGGCCCGGGTTCTCGGCCCGCAAACGCTCGTACCCCACCCCGAGACGGTCGAGCACGCCCGGCCGGAACGACTCGAGCAGGACGTCGGCGTCGCGCGCGAGCCGGAGCAGCACCTCCTTGCCGGCCTCGGTCTTGAGGTCGATCCGGATCGAGCGCTTGCCGCGGTTGAGCGCGAGGAACAGCGCGCCCCGGGCGGTCTGCTCCGCGCCGTCGTAGTAGGGCGGCGACCACCGGACGTAGTCGCCCATCCCCGTGTCCTCGACCTTGATTACCTCGGCGCCGAAGTCGGCGAGCATCAGCGAGCAGAAGCCGCCGGGGAGCAGGCGGCTCAGGTCGAGGACCCGTAGCCCTTCGAGCGGCAGGCTCACCTCGCGATCCCCAGCAACGCGCGCGCCTCCTCGACCGTCGCCGGCCGCCGTCCCGCGTCCTGCGCCATCTGGCGCGCCTTCGCGACCAGGTCCCCATTCGATCCGGCCATCGTGCCATCGGGCAGGTAGAAGTTGTCCTCGAGCCCGACGCGGACCGAGCCCCCGAGCGTCAGCGACGCCGCGACCATCGTCCACTGCTCGCGCCCGATCCCGATCACGCCCCAGTGATGCGTCCCGTCGGGGAGGTTGTCGGCCATCGCCGCCAGGTTCCGGGCCGTCGCCGGGATGCCGCCGACCACCCCCATCACGAAGTCGGCGTGCAGCGGCGCTTCGAGCAGCCCCATATCGACAAGTGGCGCCAGCGACGCGACGTGTCCGATGTCGAAGCATTCGTGCTCGGGCTTGATCTGCAGCCGGCCCATCGCCTCGAGCAGCTCGATGATCTCGTCGAACGGGTTGGCGAACACGAACTTGAACACGAAGTCCTTGCGTTTGCGCGAGTACTTGGCGTAGTTCATCGAGCCCATGTTCAAAGCCGCGACGTCCGGGCGGCAGGCCTCCAGATAGGCGATCCGCTTGGCGACGGGGACGCCGACGGTGCCGGTCGAGAAGTTGATGATCACGGCGTCGCCGACCTCCCCACGGATGGCGTCACGGATCGCGCGGAAGTCCTCGATCTCGTAGCTCGGGGTGCCGTCCGCGGCGCGGGCGTGGATGTGGATGTGGACCCCGCCGTCGTCGACGATCCGGCGCGCCTCGGCGGCGTACTCCCGTGGCGTGTAGGGGATCGCCGGGCACTGCTCGCGGTTGGCGATCGCGCCCGAGATCGCGCACGTGATGATCGCCGGGTCGGAGAGGCTCACACCGGCACCACGCCGCTGCGCTTGAACGGCCGCTCGACCTTCTTGCCTGCCGCCATCTCCAGACCGCGGCAGATCGTCGCGCGCGTCTCACGCGGGTCGATCACGTCGTCGATCATGTCGTTGCCGGCGGCCACGTAGACGTCGATGATCTTCCGGAACTCGTCGATCAGCTCCTGTCGCTTGGCCGCGGGATCCTCGGCCTCCTGCACCTGCTTGCGGAAGATGATCTCGACCGCCCCCTCGGCGCCCATCACGCTGATCTCGGCGCTCGGCCACGCCACGATCAGGTCGGGCTCGTACGCGCGGCCGCACATCACGTAGTAGCCGGCGCCGTAGGCCTTGCGCAGAACGACGGTGATCTTGGGCACCGTCGCGTTCGCCGTCGCGTACAGCATCTTCGCGCCGTGGCGGATGATCCCGGCCTCCTCGACCTTGGTGCCGACCATGAAGCCCGGGACGTCCATCAGGAACACCAGCGGGATCCCGTAGGCGTTGCACAGGTTGATGAACCGCGCGGCCTTGTCGGCGGAGTCGTTGTCGAGGATCCCGCCGAGCTGGCGCGGCTGGTTGGCGACGATCCCCGCCGGCCGGCCGCCGAACCGCGCCAGGCAGGTGATGATCGTCTTGGCCCACTGCGGCTTCAGATCGAAGTAGACGCCGTCGTCGACGATCCGGCGGATCACGTCGTACATGTCGTAGGGCTTGCGGTTGGACTCGGGGAGCACGTCGAGCAGCTCGTCATCGCCGCGGTCGATCGGGTCCTCGGTCGGTCTGGTCGGCGGCAGTTCCTCACAGCTCTGGGGGAAGAACCCGAGGTACTGCTTGATCGCGGCGATGCAGGCTTCGTCTGACTCGACCTCGAGGTCGCCCACCCCCGACTTGCGGCAGTGCACGCGCGAGCCGCCGAGCTCCTCCTGGGTCACGTCCTCGCCGACGGCCGCACGCACGAGGTGCGGTCCCGCGAGCGCCATCGACCCGCGTCCTCGCACCATCGGTACGAAGTCGGCCAGCCCGGGGATGTAAGCCGTCCCCGCCGCGCACGGCCCCATCAGCGCGGCGATCTGGGGGATCACGCCGGAGTTGATCACCTCCTCGCGGAACAGGTGGCCGCTCCCGGCGAACAGCGACCCGACCGCCTCCTGGATCCGCGCGCCGGCCGAATCGAGCAGCCAGATCATCGGGATCCGCTTGGTCAGCGCCAGATCGCGCAGCCTGGTGACCTTCAGCTCGCCTGTCATCCCCATCGAGCCCGCCATCACCGTGAAGTCGTAGGCCGCCACCGCCACCAGCCGCCCGTCCACCTTCCCATAGCCGGTGATCACCCCGTCCGCCGGCGCCTGGCGACCCTCCATCGCCCTCTGGGAGAAGTGCGGTCGGCCGTGGATCCCCAGCTCGACGAACGTGCCGTCGTCGGTCAGCAGGGCGATGCGCTCACGAGCTGTCAGCGCGCCCTTGGCGTGCTGCGCCTCGATCTTCTCAGCGCCACCGCCGAGCTTGATCCGCTCCCGGCGCTCGCGCAGGTCCTCGGCGAGCGGGCGCAACAGGCTGGAGGTCGGGGCGTCGGTGGCGGCCATGTAAGCAGTAGGACGTACCACTTCCTACTTTGCCAGGCGCGTCAAGGCGCCCCTTCGAAGGGCGTTTGGGAAATATTCTGCGTATATGGCAGAAGATCTCCCAACCCCTACCGCCCCCGCCACTCCGGCTCGCGCTTCTCGAAGAACGCCTTGACCCCCTCCTGGATGTCCTCGGTCGAGAAGGCGATCGTCAGCTGCGAGCGCAGGAAGTCGAGCGCGTCGGCGAGCGCCATGTCCTGCTGGCGGAACATCGCATCCTTGCCGAGACGCATCATCACCGGCGACTTGGCCGCGAGCTTCAGAGCCCACTCGCGCACGACGGCGTCGAACTCATCGGCCGGGACGACCCGGTTGACGATCCCGATTCGCGCCGCCTCCTCGGCGGAGATCTGCTCGCCCAGCAGCAGCAGCTCGTTTGCGGCCTTGCGCGGAACGTTGCGATAGATCAGCGCCATGATCATGAACGGGAACACGCCGACGTTGATCTCGGGCGTCCCGAACCGCACCCCCTCGCGGGCGATGATCAGGTCGCACGCCAGCGCGATCCCGAGCGCGCCGGCGAGCACGTGGCCGCCGGCGGCACAGATCGACGGCTTGCCGAGCTCGGCGAGCAGCCGGAACAGGCGCGGGAACTTCTCGGTGCCGAAGTGCTTGTGCACGAGGGGAACGTCGGCCGCGAAGCCACCGAGGTTCGCGCCGGCGGAGAACACCCGGTCGTGGGTCGAAGTCAGGACCACGCAGCGAACGTCGGGGTCGTCGCGGGCGGCCTCGAGCGCGGCGATGAGCTCGCCCAGCAGCTGGTCGGAGAGCGCGTTCCGGGTGTCCGGCTGATCGAGCGCGATCGTCGCCACGCCGCCGTCGTCGACCTCATAGCGAAGCGTCTCGTAGGACATGGCGGCATCCTCGCACATACAAGTAGAAAGTAGGAAGTTCTACTGTTTACTTTGCCCGCCTCGCTCGGTACGGTCCCGGACATGACAACCGAAGACGTACTCAAGCCCGATTTCGCCACCAGCCGCAAGCACTTCATCTTCACCGACGAGCACGAGCAGCTCCGCGAGTCGATCCGCCGGTTCGTGATCAAGGAGTTCCAGCCGCACGCCGAGGAGTGGGAAGAGACGACGTTCCCGGACTGGGTGTTCGAGCGAATGGGCGAGCTCGGGTTCCTCGGGCTCGACAAGCCCGAGGAGTACGGCGGCCAGGGCGGCGACTACTACACGAGCCTGGTGCTCGCCGAGGAGATCGCGCACGCGCACTGCGGCGGCCTCGCGATGGGGCTCGCCGTGCAGACCGACATGGCGATGCCGCCGATCCTCGCGTTCGGCACCGACGAGCAGAAGCGCCAGTGGGCGGCGCCGGCGATCGCCGGGACGAAGATCCTGTGCATCGGGATCACCGAGCCCGACGCGGGCTCGGACGTGGCCGGGATCAAGACGCGCGCGGTCAAGGACGGCGACGAGTACGTGATCAACGGTTCGAAGACGTTCATCACCAACGGCCACCGCGCCCACGCGATCGTGCTGGTCACGAAGACCGACCCGGACGCGGGCTACGACGGTTTCACCCTGTTCATCGTGCCGATGGACCTCCCCGGCGTGATCCGCGAGAAGCGGCTGCAGAAGCTCGGCATGCACGCCTCCGACACGGCGCTGCTCGCCTTCCAGGACGTCCGCGTCCCCGAGTCCGCGGTCCTCGGCACCCCCGGCAAGGGCTTCTACCACATCATGTGGGAGCTCCAGGGGGAGCGGCTGATCGGCGCCGCCGGCGCGGTCGCCGGCGCCCAGCACGTGTTCGATCGCACGCTCGAGTACGCCAAGGAGCGCAAGGCGTTCGGCCGCTCGATCGGCCACTTCCAGGTGATCCGCCACAAGTTCGCGGAGATGGCGACCAAGATCGAGACCGCACGGCAGATGGTCTACACGACCGCGTGGCGGTTCCAGAACGGCGAGTACCCGGTGCGCGAGATCACGATGGCGAAGCTCTACTCGGCGCGGATCGCGGTCGAGGTGGCCGACGAGTGCATCCAGATCCACGGCGGCAACGGCTACATGAAGGAGTACGGGATCGAGCGCTCGTGGCGGGACCTGCGCCTGAACCGGATCGGCGCCGGCACGGACGAGATCATGCTCGATGTGATCGGTCGGAGCTACGGGCTCTGACGATGTCCCGGTCGGTGCATGCACCGACCGGCCGGGTGGCGCATGCGCCACCCGGGGACGGCGCGCATGCGCGCCGTCCTCTCCCTCCCTTCACGGAGGAGCACGAGGAGTTCCGCAGGGCCGTCCGCCGGTTCGTCGAGACCGAGCTACAACCCCGCGCCCGTGAGTGGGAGCAGGCGCGGTGGTTTCCGGGCGAGGTGTTCACGCGCCTCGCGGAGCTCGGCTACATCGGGCTGAAGTTCCCACCCGAGTACGGTGGCGCCGGCGATCCGATCGCCGACGCGGTGTTCGTCGAAGAGCTCTCGCGGTGCGGCTCGGGCGGCCTGGCGGCGGGGATCGGCGCCCACTCAGGGATCGCCCTGCCGCCGATCTGGCGGTTCGGCACCGAAGAGCAGAAACAGCGCTACCTCGTCCCGGGGATCCGGGGCGAGAAGATCGCGGCGCTCGCCATCACCGAGCCCGACGCCGGCTCCGACGTGGCCTCGATCCGCACCCGGGCCGTCAGACACGACGGCGGCTACCTGGTCAACGGATCGAAGACCTTCATCACCGGCGGCGTCCGCGCCGACACCCTCGTCACGGCGGTCAAGACCACCGAGGAAGGCGGCCACCACGGCATCTCGTTCCTGATCATCGACCGCGGCCCGGGCGTCGAGTCGAGCGCGCTCGAGAAGCTCGGCTGGCACGCCTCAGACACGGCGCTGATCACCTTCGACGACGTGTTCGTCCCCGAGGAGAACCTGCTCGGCGAGGAGAACGGCGGCTTCTATCTGATCATGGCCAACTTCCAGTGGGAACGGCTGCTGATGGCGCTCGGCGCCGTCGGCGGGATGCAGGCAGCGTTCGACTCCACGGTCGAGTTCGCCCGCGAGCACTCCACGGGTCAGGCGGTGAGGCACCGGCTGGCCGAGATCGCGGTGGCGATCGAGGCCGGGCGCGACGTGACGTACGCCGCGCTGCGCCGCTACGTGAACGGCGAGGCTGCGGTGCGCGAGGTGACGATCGCCAAGCTCGCGACGCAGCGCGCCGCGTTCGACGCGATCGACGCCTGCCTGCAGATTCAGGGCTCGGACTCGCCGCTCGAGCGCGCGGCTCGGGACGCCCGGCTCGGGCCGATCGGAGGCGGAACCGACGAGATCATGAAGGAGATCCTCGGGCGCTCGTTCGGTCTGTGACCGATGTCGTGTGATCGACCGACGGCGGTGGGTAGCATCAAGGCCGTGGGGAGAAAACTCGGGTCCGTTGCGGCGGCGGCCGCCGTGGTGATCGGGATCGTGGTCGGTGGCTGCGGGTCCTCGAGCCACACGATCGCCTCCTCCGGCCCGGTGGCGCTGGCCGCGGACACGACCGCCCACGTGCCGGGCTACAAGCTCGCCGGAGTCGTGTCGGTGAGGACCCCCGCGGGCCCGGCGACCACGTCGATGAGCGGCGCCTTCGACCGAACCAACCGGACCGGCGAGCTGACCAGTACGGAGACGGTCGCCGGCCATCGCCTCAGCTTCACGGAGGTGTTCTCGGCCCTGACCTTCTACCTGAGGGCCGCCGGCATCCCCCAGATGACGAAGCTCACCGGCGGCAAGCCCTGGCTGAAGTTCGACATGAGCCGGATGCTCGGCGCGATGGGCCTCGGCTCGCTGCCCACCGGCACCGATCCAAGCCAGTTCGTCGACTACCTGCGAGCCGTGAGCTCCTCGACCACCCGCGTCGGCAGCGCGGTCGTCCGGGGCGTCGACACCGCGCACTACCACGCGGTGATCGACCTCGCGCGCTATCCCGACCTCGTGCCTCAATCTCAGCGCGCGGCCGCCGCGCGAGGCATTTCCACGCTCGAGGATGCGGTCGGGGGGCACTCACTGCCGATCGACGTCTGGATCGGACACGACAACCTGGTGCGCCGGATAAGCCTCGCCTTCGCCGAGTGCGTCGCCGACCAGCGGTTGCGGGTGGGGATGACGATGGACCTGTACGACTACGGCCCGCAGCAGCCGACGGGCATCCCGAGCGCGGACCGGGCCTACGACATAACGCCCCTGCTCAGCTCGACCCTCGGCAACATCAAATTCGGCTGCACGGCGTCGTCATGAGCGCCGGGCCGCCCGGCTAGACACTGGTGCCACGATTGCCCGATGGACTCGGCCCGCGGACAGCTACTGATCGCCGGCCCGACGCTGCTTGACCCGAACTTCTGGCGCACGGTCGTGCTGATCGTCGAGCACACCGAGGAGGGCGCGCTCGGACTCGTGCTCAACCGGCCCTCGGAGACGACGGTCGGCGACGCCGTCCCCCAGCTGGTCGACCTCGTCGACCTCGACGACCGGCTCTACATCGGCGGCCCGGTTCAACCGTCGGCGGTGATCGTGCTCGCCGAGTTCGAGGACCCGAGCGACGCCGCGCTGCTGGCGTTCGACGACGTGGGTGTCCTGGGGACCGCCACGTCCCCGGATGAGATGGCCTCCGGTGTGAGGAACGGGCGTCCGTTCGTGGGCCACGCCGGGTGGGGGCCAGGACAACTCGACGCCGAGATCGAGCGGGGCGACTGGATTACCGAATCGGCCCGGCTCCAGGACCCGTTCACGGCTGAGCCGCACGAGCTGTGGTCGACAGTGCTGACGCGCAAGGGAGGCAGCTACGCGCTGGTCGCGCGGATGCCCCCGGACCCATCTGTGAACTAGTGCCGCACAGCCACGCTCACGACGCGAGCTCGGCCCACACCGGCAGCCACTCGATCTCCAGGGAGGCCGACCGCCGAGCCCTGAAATGGGCGCTGGCGCTGATCGCCCTGTTCATGGCCGGCGAGATCGTCGCCGCGATCCTCGCGTCCTCGCTGGCGCTCCTCTCGGACGCCGCCCACATGCTCACCGACGGCGCAGCGCTGGCGATCTCACTGGCCGCCGCGCGGCTCGCGACCCGCCCGGCGCACGGAGCGATGACGTACGGGCTCGGACGAGCCGAGATCCTCAGCGCTCAGGCCAACGGCGTCACGCTCCTCGTCCTTTCGGGGCTCATCATCTACGGCGCGATCGTCCGCCTGGTCTCGCCGCCGGCGGTCGAGGGCGGCGTGGTGCTGATCGTCGCGCTCGTCGGCATCGCAGTCAATCTGACCGTGGCGCGGATCCTCGCTCCGCGGGACGCGGCGGAGCGGAGCCTCAACGTCGAGGGCTCATACCGCCACATCCTCACCGACCTGTTCGGGTTCGTGGCCACGGCGGTGGCCGCGATCGTGATCATCGCCACGGGGTTCTCGCGGGCAGACCCGATCGCGTCGCTGCTGATCGCGGCCGTGATGCTGTACGCCGCCTACGGGCTGCTCAGGGAATCGGGACGGGTCTTCATGGAGGCTGCCCCGGCGGGCCTCGACCCCGACGAAATCGGCAACGTGCTGGCCTCGCAGCCGGGGGTGGTCGAGGTCCACGATCTCCACGTGTGGGAGGTCACCTCCGGGTTCCCGGCGCTGTCCGCTCACGTCGTCGTGCGCGCCGGCGATGACTGCCACGACCGCCGGCGGCAGTTGCAGCGGCTGCTCGAGGACCGCTTCGGCATCCGCCACACCACCCTTCAGGTCGACCACGAGGCGGCCGCTCAACCGCCGCTGCAGATCGAGGTGGCCCAGCACGAGCAGGGGTAGACTTGCCGCGATGACGGTGGTTTTGGACGGATGAGGGTCGTCAAGCCGAGCACCGACCGGGACGTCCCGCGTGGCGTCGTCGGTGGCGCCGAGATCTCGCAGACGACCGCCGGGGCGCAGAACATCTACATGGGTGTGTTCCGCGTGCCGCCGGGAGCGCAGTCGCGGCCGCATTACCACGAGGGGTGCGAGAGCGCCGTGTACATGCTGTCCGGGCGGCTCCGTGTCAAGTGGGGAGACCACCTCGAGCAGGAGCTGATGCTCGAGCACGGGGATCTCGTGTACGTGCCGCCTCGCGAGACCCACATCCTCGAGAACGTGTCGAACACCGAGCCGGCCGAGTACGTGGTCGCGCGTGACTCGCCTCACGAGGACGCGGTCGTCGTCCCGTGGGCCGAGGAATCGATCTAGACGATCTCGATACTGCCGTCCTCGAGCACGATCACGCCACCGTGCTCGAGCCAGTCGGCCGCTCGCTCGGGCCCGCTGAGGGCCGCGGCCTTGCTGAGGATCTCCGCCTCGGTCGCGGTCGGCGCCAACGCAGTCGCCTGAACGACGCCGGTGAACGCCGGCTCGCCGGTGGCGGGATCGAGCAGGTGGTGGGCCGGGCGCCCGTCGGACCGGGTCCAGCTCCGCTTGCCGATACCGCTGGTGGCGACGGCGGCGGTCGCGAGCTCGAACGTGTGCAGCGTCGAGTCGTCGAACGGACTCGCGACGTGCACGCATCGGGGCGTGCGGGCGCTGCCTCCGAGGCGCATGTCGCCGGCGCAATCGACCACGAAGGCGCCGTGGACGGCCAGCATCGAGGCGAGCTCGTCGGCGAACACGCCTTTGGCAATTCCGCCGGGGTCGAGCCTGACGCCCGCCGGTCGAGTCACCGAGCCCGCCCGAGCGTCGACCGCGATCCGGCGCCACGGCGCGTCCGGCCGGGGCCCGGCCGGCGACCGCGGTGGCGCCAGCGAAAGCAGCCGCTCAACCCCGATCCCGGACCCTTCTAAGTGGGCCTCGTATCCGGCGTCCTCGAGCTGCCCGATGAGCGTCGGGTCGACGAGTCCGGCCGTCCGCTCGGCGCCATCGACCGCGGCGGCAACGATCCGGCGCATCATCGGGCTGACCGGCACGGTCCCACGCGGATCCGAGTTCAGCAGGCAGAGCTCGCTCGCGGGCTCGAAGCGCGAGAACTGGCGATGCCATTCGAGCAGCCGCCGCTTCGCGGCTGACAGGGCCGCGGCGGCGTCGGAGCGCCCGGACTCGCCACACACGATCACCGTGCACTCCGAGCCGAAGCAGGAGAACGTGTCGCGGTGCTCGACCAAGGATGCGGTGGCGCTCACGACTGCCTCGTCGTGACGCTGCTCGTGGCGCTCGAATTGTTTGAGCTGGTCGTTGCGCCGGCGCTGGACGCCGTCGTCCCGTCTGACGCGGTCGTGGACGACGTCGACGTCGCCGGCTGCGCCGAGCTCGATGCCACCGTCGATGCCTTGCGCGCCGCGAGCGCGGGGTCGTGACCGATGACGAGCTCGACCGCGATCAAGGCCCACGCCCCAAGGAAGAGCGCCACCGCGCCGGTGGCGACGCGGCGCCTGATCATGCGCGTTCGGATCGCGCGCGCCCGCCTGATCGATCCGCCGTCCCGACGCCCTGGCGCAGGCGGCGGGGATGAGTCGGGTGTCATAGTCGTTCCTCCGGTTGCGTACTGCTCGGTTGTGGCGGTAGGTTCACTCACGCCCGTCGCAAACGCGTGAGGGATCAATAAGAACCCCGTATGAGATCTCTCCAGAGGGCGAGTCAGAAGCGGTACCTCTCCTGCGTTGATCGTTTGTAGTCCCGGACCCCGGGAAACGAAGAACGGAGACCCCTCTTTCAATGCAAGTAGCTTGGCTCGACGAGATCCTGGACACGGTCCGAGAATTCGGGGCAGCGAGTCTCGGCCTCGTGGCTTGGGAGCTCTCGCTGCCTGAGGAAGAGCTCGCCCCCGCCTGGGCGTACGCGATCCGGACCGGACTGCTCCGGCCGGTGGGCGCCGGTATGCACGCCCCCGCGCACGAGGACGCCGAGATGAAGTACACGCTCGCTACCGAGGATCGGGGAACGGCACGATCCCCAGATCCAGACGGCAGCCGCTGAAGTAGCTGCCCGCCGGCGAGGCGAGGAAGCCGACAAGCTCGGTCAGCTGCGCATCGCTGCACCGCTCACCGGGCATCACGGCCGTGACCGTCACCCCGTACCTCGCCCACTCGACCGACAGCGTCCGGGCGAGGTTCTCGAGCGCACTGCGGGCGGCCTCGACGTGATCGCCGGCGCCCGCCGCCGGCGCGACGAGAATGATCTTGGCGCCCTTCTCCGAGGGGATGAACGCGCCGTTGGCGAGCGCGCGGGTCGACCCCCACGCGCGCTCGAGCGTCACTCGCAACGCTTCGGGGCCCCCGGCCCCGAACGCGCGGCGCGCATCGAAGACGAGGGCCTGAAGAGGCGCGTGGTCCCGAGCCCAGCCCTCCGCCGGTTCATCGTCGAGCCCGGACTCGAGCTCCTCCACTCTGGCGCCGGCGCCGGTGAGGGCGTCGCGGATCGTGGCGGGGACCCCGCCCCCCAGCGCGATCGCCATCCCCAGCAGCAGATCCTCACGCAGAACGGTCAATCTGCCCCCACACCGTATTAGAGACGAACCAGGTGGGCTCTGGTCACACGCTCTAGCATCGAACACGACGAGGAAGGAGAAACGTCATGCTGTCCTACGCCCACGGCGCTTGCCCAGACCCACTACTCGGAGAGACGATTGCGCGGAACCTGGAGCGGACCGTGGAACGCGTTCCTGACACGCGGGAGATCGAGGCGTTCCTCTACACCCATCCCGACATCGCGGACGTCCAGGTGATCGGGGTTCCCGATCCGCGATACGGCGAAGAGCTGATGGCGTGGGTCGTGACGCGACCCGCCTCGAGCCTCTTGACCGACGACGTGCGCGAGTTCTGCCGCGGCCAGATCGCGCACTACAAGATCCCCCGGTACGTGAAGTTCGCCGACTCGTTCCCGATGACCGTCACGGGCAAGGTGCAGAAGTTCAAGATGCGCGAGGCGGCGATCGAGGAGCTGGGCCTGGGCGAGGCGGCGGCCGTCGCCACGGCGTAGGGGCGGTTGCGGTCTGTCCGAGCCGGGGCGGTCCACTCTCGGCCCGTGATCGACCTCCTCAGGCGCCCAACCCTGCGCTCGTACGGGCCTTCTTTGCGACTTTGTGACGAGAGCGTGTCGAGGGTGTCACGGGGATGGTGCGTAACACGTCAACACCGGCGCCAGATCCGAGCCCTGGCGCATTGAGCACACTCCTCGTGCATAAGCCGCCAGGGCTCGCCATCCGGCGCAAGATTGACGTGCTGTGCACCATCGAAACGGCCCCCGATCCCGCCGGTCCCCCTGCCCTTCCCCAGCGCCGTTGACCGGGTCGCCCGCCCACCCAAAACGGCGCCCCCTCCCCTACTGCTCGGTCACCCGTGGCGCGTAGCGGTGGTGGAGCATCAGGGCGTTCCCGTCGGGATCGTTGAAGAACGCCATGTGGCAGACGCCGGTGTCGAGCACCTCGCCGTGGAACTCGACGCCGCGCTCCTCGAGCGTGCGCCGAGCCGCCTCGACATCGTCCACGTGCAGGGCGATCGCGTTGCGGTTGACGTGATGCCCGATCCCCACCGCCTCGCCATCGATCAGGCTGAGGGTGAGGTTGCCGGTCTCGAACTCGGCGAAGCTGCGCTCCGGGTAATAGACGGCGCGCGGGAGGCCGAGGGTCTTGCCGTAGAACTCGGCCGCTGCCTCGATGTCCCGCGTCGAGAGCGGGACGAAATCGACGCCGGTGACGATCTCTGTGGTTGTGCTCATCGTCCTGCCCTTTCTCGTTTTGCGCTTTCCCGCGAGGCCTGCAAGGCGCTTCGGGGCCCCCGGCGCTCGAGTTCGGCGTGGAGCGCCTTCATCCGGTTGAAGATCTCGTCGGCGACCTCCTGTTGCTGCTCACGGGTCGTGTCCGGGGCGCGCTCGAAGCGAACCGGCGTCCCGTACTGGACGATCACCTTCGGGAACCGGAGCCGCTTCCAATTACGCACCTGATACGAGCCGAGGATCGCCACCGGCACTACCGGGGCCCCCGACTCGAGCGCCAGGCGGCCGATCCCGGGACGCACCTGGTCCGCCAGCTTGCCGGTCCGGGAGCGTCCGCCCTCGCAGTACATGACGATCGCGCCACCGCGCTCGAGGATCTCGAACGAGGTCGTGAACGCATCCTCGTCGTGGAAGCCCCGGCGGACCGGGAACACGCCGCCGTGGCTGAAGACCCACGCGCCGACGCCCTTGAACAGCTGCGACTTGCCCATGAACTGGATCCGTCGCCTGATGAACATCCCCGTGAAAAAGTGATCCATGAACGACGCGTGGTTCGGCGCGAGGATCACCGGGCCGTTGGGCACGTTCCGGCTTCCGTAGCCACGCGCTCGGAACGCGATGAGCGCCCACAGCACGGTGGCCATCCGAACCGGCTCATAGACCTTCGCTTCCGGCTCGTGCGAGCGCACGAGCTCATGGAACTGGTCGAAGTACTCCTTCGGCCTGGGGTCCTTGTAGACCTGGGGCCTAAGCTCGACGTCGGGCATCGCGGGCAGCCACCTAACCCGACAGCGGCAGCACGAGCGCCGGCGTCTCGATCTGATGCTCGTCGCTTGTCGCCACAACGGCCGTGCCGATCGCGAAGAACTCGATGACGTGCGAGCCCCAGCCGTGGCTCTTCTGGAGGATCCGGGCCCCGACGATGCCGCCGGCCTGGAGCTGGTCGGCCTCGGCCTGCATCCTCTCCATCGCCAGCTCGCGCGCCTCGTACAGCGCCTGGGTGTAATTCGGCATCTCGGTGTTGCGACCGACCTGGCGCCATGCCGCACGCAGCCCCTGGTGCGCGACGTGGTAGACGCAGTTCCCCATCACCATGCCCACCGGACGGTACCCGGCGCGCAGCAACGTCGCGAAGTCCTGGCCGGTCAGATCGGACGTGAACGGCCGGCCGTTGGGAGCGCGGTGAAGCTCGCCGCCTCGATGCTTGACGGCGGTGCCCACGGCGATGAACTCGGCCAGCTCGGCACCCCATTCGTACCGGCCGATGTCGAGGCGCACGCCGACGACGCCGTCCGCGCCCAGCTGGTCGGCCTCCTCCTCCATCCGCGTCATCGCCAGCTCGCGCGCGTGGTACATGGCCTGCGTGAGCACGCCCATCTCCTGGTTCCGGCTCCAGTTGGCCTGCTGGAAACCGATGTGGTAGATCGAGCTGCCGAGCACGAGCCCGAGGGGTTCGAACCCCGACTGGTTGACGAGCAGGAACTCGTTGATCGACAAATCGCTGGTGAAGAAACCCCGCCCCACGTCCTCCTTCATCCGCTGGATTCGGTGGCGGCCTGACTCAGGGATCCCTGCCAGCGAGCCGGATTCGTACGAGGCCGCGTGTGGAGCGTCCTCGGGCGCGACGTTCTCGACCGCGACCGACTCCTCAGCCTGCTTGGCGTCGTCCGAGTCGCCTCTGTTCAAGAACCCCATCGTGTGTTCCTCCTGATGTTGCTAGTCGTAAATTCGGTGACTAATCCATAAGCAGGCGCTCGAGCGCCTGCCGCGTTTGTCTGCTGCGCTGCGCCTCGTCGGCGAGTATCGCGCCTAGCGCTGCGAGCCACGCGTCCATGTCGAGGGAGTCGCGCTTGAGGACGATCCCGCCGGAGAGCCGGCAGCCCGTCGTCTGCACCGACTCACCCGCCCCGCGAACCAACTCGAGCCGCTGGTCTGCGGCGTCGACGGCGATCCTCCGCACGAGCTTCGGCCCCATTATCCCGCGCCGCGACCGCTCCACAGTCACGTTGCCCGGAATCGCGTCCTCGAGCTTGGTCGCGAGGCTCTCGACAAAGGCGTTCAGGTCACTCGCGTCGGCGCGCAGCGACGCCGCCAGCAGGTCCATGTCAATCGCTGCACCGTCGGAATGAGACACGATCTCAGCCTACTCTTGGCTTCAGCCGCGCGCGCGCTCGAAGGGTCCAGCTTGTCGTAGCGTGCGGCGTGCCAAGATCACCCAATGGAGTTCGACGAGGTCGCGGCCTCGATCGCCGGGATTCCGTTCATGACGCCCGAGTTCGGGCGTCGCGTGTACGAACACATCCGGGAGACTGGCCCAGACCACGCGCTCGAGCTCGGGACCGCGCACGGCGTCTCCGCCGCGTACATCGCGGCGGCGCTGGAGGCCAACGGCGCCGGCGAGCTGACGACGGTCGACCACAGCGGCGCGGGATTCGACCCCTCGCCCGAGGATGTGCTCGCGCGCGCCGGCCTCGCCCACCGGGTGACGATCGTCCGCGCCCACAGCTCCTACAACTGGTTCCTCAAGGAGCAGATCGAAGCGGCCAGCGACAGCCTCGGGAACTGCGAGCCGGTCTACGATTTCTGCTACCTGGACGGCTCGAAGAACTGGAATGTCGACGGCCTCGCGGTCGTCCTGATCGAGAAGCTGCTGCGTCCGGATGGCTGGCTGCTGATGGACGACCTCGAGTGGACCTACGAGAGCAACCCGTGGATCGTGCCCAGCGGCGACGGGTTGCCCCTGGGCCCGATCTCTGAGAGCGAGCGGACCGAGCCACACCTGCTGGCTGTGTTCGAACTGCTCGTCAAGCAGCACCCGTCGTTCACCCACTTCATCCGCGAGGACGCGTGGTACGGCTGGGCCCAGAAGCGCCCCGGCAATGCCCGCCGGTACGAGCTGGCGAACAGCCGTCCGCTGAGCGCGCTCGTGGCCGCGGAGCTCCGACGCGTTCGTCGCCGCTCCCGGCGGCCGTGACATATGCTGGCGCCCCGAACGCCACCAGCATCAAAGGAGCGTCATTTGCCCGAGGTCGAGGCCCACATCACGGGGACCGTGTGGAAGATCGAGGTCGAGGTCGGCGACAACGTCGAGGAGGGCGACACAGTGGTGGTCCTCGAGTCGATGAAGATGGAGATGCCCGTCGAGGCAGAGGATCCCGGCATCGTCAAGGAGATCCGGTGCGAGGAGGGGCAGTCCGTATCCGAGGGCGACACGCTAGTTGTCCTCGGGTAGGCCGGAGAACGAGGGCGCGAGCGGTCGGCTGCTCGTCGACGAGCCGGCGCCGGGGGTCGCCCGGCTGACGATTTCCAACCCGGGCAAGCGGGGAGCGCTCGACCACGCCATCCTCGACGGCTTCACCGCGACGATGCCCCAGCTGGACGCGCGGTGCGTGATCGTCACCGGCGAGCAGACGACGTTTTCGGCCGGTTACGACATCGGGGATCTGCGCGGCGAGGTGTTCGCCGACGAGGCCGAGAGGCTGGTCGCGCATCCCTTCGCCGAGGCGATCGACGCGATCGAGGCCTATCGGTATCCGACCGTGGCCGCTTTGAATGGCCACGCGATCGGTGGCGGGCTGGAGCTCGCGATCTCGTGCGATCTGCGGATCGCGGCGGCGACGATCGCGCTCGGGATGCCGCCGGCGAAGCTCGGCCTCGTCTACTCCCACACCGGGATCCGCAAGTTCATCGACATCGTCGGGGCGGCGCGGACGCGCGAGCTCTTCCTCGTCGGCGGCCGTATCGACGCCCGCACGGCGCGCTCCTGGGGGCTCGTCAACGCCGTCGCCGAGGAGGGTCGCCTCGCCGAGGAGGCGCTGGCGCTCGCCGTCGAGATCGCCGGCAACGCCCCGCTCGCCCAGGTCGGGAACAAGCGGGTGATCCGCGCCGTGCTGGACGCCCGTGGCGAGATCGCCCCGGACGTCGAGCGGGAGCTGCTCGAGCTGCGGCGCGCGTGCTTTTCCTCCGAGGACTTCCGCGAAGGCGTCCGGGCGTTCGCCGAGAAGCGCCGCCCGCAATGGAAGGGCCGCTGAGTCTCCGTCCGCGCCGGGGCATAGCCTCCGGCCGCGATGCCCCCGCTGATCACTCCCGAGGAGGCGCTGCGCCTGGGCGAGCTCGAGGAGCTCGAGGAGATCGAAGAGCTCGTCGAGCGGGCGTGGCGCGTCCGGGTCGGGCGGTTCGCCGACTCGACGGACATGTGCTCGCTTGTCAACGCGAAGTCGGGCGGATGCGCTGAGGACTGCGGCTTCTGCGCCCAGTCGCGCTACGCCGAGGCCGACACGCCGATGCACGCGATGATGGAGCCCGAGCAGATCCTCGAGCACGCCCGCGCCGCCGAGGCCGCCGGCGCGCATCGTTTCTGCATGGTCACGCAGGGCCAGGGGCTCTCGAGGCGCGACTTCGAGAAGGTTCTCGCAGGCGCCCGGCTGGTCGCCGAGCACACGAACCTGAAGCGCTGCGTTTCGATCGGGCATATGTCGGTCGAGCGGGCTCGCGCGCTGCGCGCGGCCGGTATACAGCGCGTCCACCACAACGTCGAGACGGCCGAGTCCTACTACCCCGAGGTCTCGACCACCGTCCGCTACGAGGGCAGGGTGCGGACGATCGAAGCGGTGCGCGAGGCGGGACTCGAGACCTGCGTCGGCGGGATCCTCAATCTCGGCGAGACGCGCGAGCAGCGCGTAGAGATGGCCTTCCAGCTCGCCGCGATCAACCCCACCAGCGTCCCCATCAACCTGTTGAATCCCCGCCCCGGCACCAAGTTCGGCGACCGCGAGCTGATGGATCCGTGGGAGGTCGTCAAGTGGATCGCGATCTTCCGTCTGATCCTGCCCGACGCGCTGTTCCGGCTGTGCGGCGGCCGCGTCGAGAACCTGGGCGCGCTGGATCAGATGGCGGTCCGGGCCGGCCTCAACGGCGTGATGATGGGCAACTTCCTGACAACGCTCGGCAACACCCCGGAGCACGATCGCGCCATGTTCTCGGAGCTCGGGCTGAACGTCGCGCCCCAGCTGGACAACGGCGCCAACCCGCGGCCCGACAATCGTTCGGGCTGGCTGGAGGGCGAGACTCCCGACGTCGTGGCCGAGACGCTCGATCCGGCGCCGTCGGGACTCGATGTGCGGCTGTGGGATCCGTTGTCGCAGCTGCGGTTTGCGGCGAAGAGGACGGTGCCGGCGCGCCCGGACGGGGCGCCCAATCGGGGGCGGAGGCGGGCGGCATAGGCGGCGTCGGTTCGTTTGCTCGGTGGCCGGGGTGAGCCGGCGGGGCCTCGGGTGGCGTACCGCCAGGTAGAAAGGCAGCAGGGAGGGAGGGGATGGTTGGCTTCTGCCGTCCGACTACGCAGGTGGCCGCCCAAACTGGCGAATTCAGCCCTCGGAAGCTGATCGCGGTAGGGACGGCTGTTGCCAGCCGCCCCCCGCGCAGATCCCAGCGTGCGCGTCTAACGCACTGGGCTCCTCCCTTGGGTTTTGGCGTCGAAGCGCGTGTTGGGCCAGGGGTGCAGGATGCGGGGCTGAGGTAGCCATCGCTCGGCGTAGCGTTTGATCCGCTCCCACGTCATGCGTCCCTTTTGGCTGCGGCGCGAAAGCGCCCGCCGCCAGTGTTGGATGACGCGTTCGCGGAACCCCCGCAACGCTCTGCTGTTGTCGGGTACCGCGTAATAGCGATAGTGCCCGACCAGGACGCTGGCGAGCCAGCGTCCTTGGATGGGGATCGGGAGATCGCGTCGTCGCCTCATCTCGGTCTTGACCGATCTGAGCTTCGCTCGCATCTTCTTCTTGCTCGTGGTCCGCTTGAGCTTGAACCGCCCGCGCCTGGTCGTCGCGCACGTGTGCGTGAACCCCAGGAACTCGAACGTCTCAGGCTTTTGATCGCCGCGACGTTCACGATTTCGGGCGGCGAACCGCCCGAACTCGATCAGCCGCGTCTTCTCGGCCGCCAGCTCCAAGCCGAACCCCGCCAACCGCTCACGCAGGTCAGCCAGGAACCGCTCGGCGTCCTCACGATGCTCAAAGCCCGCCAGAAAGTCGTCGGCGAACCGCACCAGGATCACGTCCCCGTGTGCGTGCCGCCGCCGCCACCGCTCGGCCCACAGGTCAAACGCGTAGTGCAGATACACGTTCCCGAGCAGCGGCGAAATCGACGCTCCCTGGGCCGTTCCCTCCTCCGCGCTCGACCACTCCCCGTCCTCGATGACCCCCGCCTTCAACCATCGCTGGATCAGGCGAAGGACCCTCCTGTCCGCGATCCGGTGCTCCAGAAACCTCTCAAGCCACGCCCGGTCAAGCGAGCCGAAGAAGTCGCGGATATCCGCGTCGAGCACCCAGTTCACCCTCCTGCGACCGATCCCGACCGCGAGCGCGTCCAACGCGTCATGCTGGCCGCGCCCCGGCCGAAACCCGTACGAGAAACCGAGAAAGTCCCCCTCATAGACGGCGTTCAACACCTCCACCACCGCCCGCTGCAGGAGCTTATCCTCCAACGCAGCGACCCCGAGCGGCCGCAGCCGCCCGTCCGGCTTGGCGATGAACACCCTCCGAGTCGGCCTCGCCCGATAAGCGCCCCTGTGAACCCGAGCATGCAGACCCCGAAGGTTCTCCTCGAGATCCAGCCCGTATTCCCGCCACGTGACCCCGTCCACCCCGGTCGCCGCCCTGGGATTCAACCCCCAGTACGCCATCCGCAGGCGATCCACGCTCACGTGGTGCAGAAGCGCGGTGAACCGCACACCACCATCCCTTCGCGCCACCCGGCGCACACGATCCAGATCGCTTGACACGCCCTCCCCGGCACTGGGTCCGGGACGTGTTTCCCTGGCCGTGTTCCCCTCGGGCAGGCCCCTTCCCTCCACCACCTCCGCCCCCGCACCCGCGGGCTTGTTCGGCGGCTTCGCCGGTACTACGAGCCTGTCTGACTTCCCGCGCTCGTGCATCGAGGGATTACCGCCTCAGCGTTCCCCTCGCGACCCGCCCCTGACCATAGGACGAGTGACCGCGGGATCTCCCGGTTCTCGCGCATGAAGACCTTCGTACGTGCCTGGGTTCTTCGACCGCGCGGGGTTCCCCAGCGACTCGCGATAACGCCGCCAGCGACATGGCCTTCCGCCTGTTATGAGAGCGTCGGCACCCCGAACTAAATTGTCATTTCGCGGCTCAATAGCCCCGCCCGCACGACCCCTGTCAACGCTTCGCCGCCGCCCTCGCGGACGGCCGACGCATGACTCAGGGCCACCGTGATTCGCTAAATCCTCGATGCAGAGCTCCTTCCGCTCCTTCTCCATGCCGGTTTATCCCGGCGCTTTCCATAGCACGACAACACCGCCCGCAGATCGGAGCCCTGTCGAGCTGTGCATGAGGAGTGTGCATAGATCGACAGGGCTCGCCCGTGGCGCCGGAATTGTCGTGTTGTGCACCATGAAACGCCCGATTCGGCAGGGATAACCGCCATCCAGCGCCAAAACCCGCCGCACCCCGCGACTAACCCCGACCCGCCCCCTTCCCTGCCGCCGTCTACCGAGCCGACCGCCCGCAAAGCCGCCAATAAATGCGGTAGCCCCAGCCCGGATCGCCCACGGAAGCCCCGCCCCGAAGGACGCGTCCGCCCCCCGCCGTATGTTTCGCCGTACATGCTGGAGATCGAGGCGCGGTTGGATGAGCTGAAGGCCCTGGGCCTTCACCGTCGCACCCGGCTGGTCAGCGGCCCTCAGGGCCCACATGTGTTGCTGGACGGCAAGCCGGTGCTGCTGCTGTGCTCGAACAACTATCTCGGCCTCGCCGATCACCCGCGCGTCCGCGAGGCCGCCGCCGACGCCGCGATGCGGTGGGGGGTCGGCGCCGGCGCATCTCGGCTCGTGTCGGGAACGATGACGATCCACCGCCGGCTCGAGGAGCGGCTCGCCGAGTTCAAGGGCCGCGAGACCGCGCTGCTGTTCGGCTCCGGCTATCTCGCGAACACCGGCACCATCGCGGCGCTGGCGCGGCCGGGCGACGTGATCTTCTCCGACGAGCTCAACCATGCTTCGATCATCGACGGCTGCCGTCTCTCGCGCGCCGAGGTGTTCGTCTACGACCACGGCGACGTCGAGCACCTCGCCTGGGGCATCAGGGAGGCCGAGGGACGGGGGGCGCTGATCGTCACCGACAGCGTGTTCTCGATGGATGGCGACGTGGCGCCGCTCACGGAAATCGTCGAGCTCGCCCACCGCCACCGCCTCCGGGTGCTTGTCGACGAGGCGCACGCCACGGGCGCCCTCGGCCCGGGCGGACGCGGAGCGCTGGCGGATGCCGGACTCGAGGACCAGGTCGACGTGATCGTGGGCACGCTCGGAAAGGCGCTCGGCGCCTACGGCGCGTTCGTCGCCTGTGACCGGCAGCTCGGCCGCTACTTCGTGAATGCCGCGCGCACATTCATCTTCTCCACCGCCCCATCACCGCCCGCCGTCGCCGGCGCCCTGGCCGCGCTCGAGCTCCTCGAGACCCGGCCCCGCCTCGTGGACAGGCTCCGGACCAACTCGCGCGTGCTGCGAGACGCGCTCGAGCAGGAGGGGTTCGACATTCGCGGCTCTCGAACGCAGATCGTCCCGCTCGTCGTCGGCGCGACGAACCTGGCGATGCGCGTCTGCGAGGCGGCGCTCGGTCGCGGGGTGTTCGCGCAGGCGATCAGGCCGCCAACGGTGGCGCCGGACAGCTCGCGGCTGCGGCTGTCGGTGATGGCCTCCCATCGCGAGGAGGAGCTTCGCGGCGCGGCGCGGACGCTCGCCCAGGTCGCCCGCGCCGAGGGATTCGAGCCGCGGACACGCGCGTTGCCGCTGATCGAGGGGGAGGATGACCTCGAGTGGGAGGAGTCGCGCCCCACGAGAGTGTTCGACTTCGAGCAGCCCGAGAGGCGGGCTGCGTAGCACACGCGTTTGCGCGGCTGCTTCGTCACCGGCACCGACACGGGGGTGGGCAAGACGGTCGTGGCGGCGGCGATCGTCGCGACGTTGCACGCGCGCGGCGTCCCCGTCCGCGCGCTGAAGCCGATCATCACTGGGCTCGACGAGCCGACCCGGCCCGAATGGCCGCACGACCACGAGCTGCTGGCGCGAATCGCCGGCACCTTGCCCGAGGACACGACCGTGTTCTCGTACGGACCCGCCGTCTCCCCTCACCTGGCCGGGGAGCTGACGGGGCTCCGGGTGGACCCCGAGAAGCTCCGGGCGGCCGTGAGCCGCGCCGCGCGCGGCGACGACGTGCTCGTCGTGGAGGGTGTCGGCGGGCTGCTCGTCCCACTGACGGACAACTACGACGTCCGCCAGCTCGCCGCCGACGTCGGCCTGCCGCTGGTGATTGCAGCGCGTCCTGGTCTCGGGACGATCAACCACACCCTGCTCACGCTCGAGGCCGCCCGCAAGGCGAACCTCGCGGTCGCCGGCGTCGTGCTGACGCCGTGGCCCGAGGCGCCGAGCCGGCTGGAGTTTTCGAACTGGGAAACGATCGAGCGGCTCGGCGGGGTGCCGGTGGCAACGCTCCCGTACATAAGCCGACCGGCGTCGGAGCTCCTCGCGACGGCGGGCGGGCTCCTGCCACTCGACGCGTGGATCGCGTGAAGTGGCGAGGAGGCGCGTGTCCGGGAGGCCGGCAGTGCTGCGCTAACTTCACGCGCGTGTTCCGTCTCCGCGTCCTGGGAGTCGCCGCCGCGCTGGCGTTCATGGCGCTTCCGCCATCGATGGCGCGGGCGAACATCTATACGCAGGTGCTCCAGGTGTACGAGACCGACGCGACCGTGCCGCCGTGTCAGTTCTCGAGTCAGCAGCTCGAGACCGCCCTGAAGGGCGTCAACACCTACGGCCAGCAGTACTTCGCCGATTTCACGGCCGCCGTGCAGACCGCCCTCTCCGACCGCGCCAGCGGGGCCTGCGCCCCAGCGAGGCGGGGCGCGAATCCCGCCGCCCATAGTCAGGTCTCGGTCCCGCCCCTGAGGCCAGGCCCGGTCACGGCCGCGACCGGCGCGTCCCTGCCCGCCACGATGGTGCTGATGGCCGCGTTTGCCGCCGTGCTGGCGCTCGTCGGCGCGCTCGCCGCGCTCTGGTGGTGGCGCGGCTGGGATCCGCGCTGGGCAGCGAGGTGGCGCCACGCCTGGAGCGAGGCCGGCCGTCGGTCGCGGGACGGCGCGATGGACTTCGACGACTGGCTGCACTCGGGCTAGCGCCCCGAATCGCCTACCCACTCTGGCGCACGGCGGAGGAGCGGCTGTCGAACGTCGTCCCCGCCGGCGAGACCCATTGGATCCTCAACGCGCCCGTCCCGGGCGGCGCCACGTTCGTCGTCAGGAACCCGCTCGGATCGTTCGCGCTCACCGAGGCGATCGACCGGTAGTGGCCATCGCCTGAGCTCCACTGGATCTGTGCCTTCTGCGTCGTGTCGTTTGCCGCCGGTCGCAGCATCGCCCAGACGAGCACCGATCCGCCGTGATGGAAGACTGGGTTCGGGACGTAGATCGGCAGCCGGTAGGCGTCAAACGACGGCTTGTGGGCGCCGCCGAGGAACTCGAGGCCAGTCTGGAACGTCGACCAGTAGCCGATGCTGCCCTTCGGGAAACTCGGGTCGGGCGCGGAGTCCACGAGCAGAAACTGGGCCATCGCCCGGACGCGCCGATCCTTCCACGCCATGTATTGAGCCTCGTCGAGGTAGAGGGCCTGTCTGGCCAGGCTGACGCCGCGGTACGGGTTGGGCGGGTTGGTCTCGTAGCCGTATTCCGTCAGGTACAGCGGGAGCTGGCGGTGGGCGCCGTAGACCGCGAAGATCCGGTCGAGGGCGGTCTCGAGCCGAGCGAGATCGGACAGCGGAGCGAAGTTCTGATCGCTCATCGAAGCGCTGGGCGGCAGGAAGAACGAATACGGGTGGTGGGCGAAGCCCGTAGCCTGGAACAGCGCCGGGTGAGCGCTCACGAACGCGCTCGGGCTTTCGTTCGCGGGGCAGCCCGCGCCGGCGCGGGGCGCGCCACGCAGCGGCTGGTAGTTCGAGTCGAGGCAGTAAAGCGACCGCAGGAACGGCAGGGGCGGGATCGGGCTCTCCGCGGTCGTGGCCTCGCTCCCCTCGGGTGCCAGCTCGCCGATCAGGACCGTGTCCGTCGAAGGGCTGTGGCCGGTTCGCGTCAGCGCGGCGTAGGCCGCGTCGAGGTTCGCCCGATACAGCCCAGGCGAGACCATCACCTTGGCGCCGCCGACCGATCCCCACTGCGGGGCCAGCCACCCGGGCTGATTGGGCTCGTTCCAGATCGACCAGTAATTGACCCGCGGCAGCGGCTTCCCGGAGCTTCCGGGGGGCACGTAGGTGCCGCTGTACCGCGTGCCGACGGCGGCCACGAACTGGCCGAAGTCGGTCGGATTGACGCGGTAGTGCGTCGCGTACTTGGCCGGCGCCGAGTGGGCCATCGCCCACACTGGGCCCGGAGCGGTGACGTTGAAGTCGACGCCGATCCCGCGTGCCGCCGCCAGCCTCGTGAGCCGATCGTAGGGAGCCCACGCTGCGCCGTAGGCGGCCGGATCCGCAGCGTGGAAGTTGCTCGGCTCGGTCGTCGAGGTAGCCGCCGGCGCGAGCGCCAGCCACAGAACCGTCGCGCGCACTCGATCGACGCCGAGAGCGCGGAGCGTGTCGAGCGTCTTGGCCACCGTTTGCGGGGTCGAGTACAGCAGCAGCTGGTCGTCCTGGAAGATCGACTCGACCGGCCCGCGTGACGGGTGGTCTCCGGACGAGGAGGAGACCACCAGCGCGACCACCACGAGCACGGCGACGACGATCGCCAGGGCGGCCGCCAGCAGCGCGGAGCTCGGTCTGGAGCGTGAGCGGATCGGGGACATCGCGCCCGTAGGCTGCCAGACCGGCCGCCCGAATCCGCTGACGGCGCCCGGCCGGCCATTCCGACCGGTCCCCGAGATACGTTGACGCCGGTGCGTACCACCGAGGAGCTAGTCGCGGCAGATCGCCGCCATTTGTGGCACCCGTTCACCCAGCAGCGGGCGTGGTGCGAGGAGGATGCGCTGGTCGTCGATCACGCTGAGGGCACGAACCTGTACGACACCGACGGCAACGTGTTCATCGATGGAGTCGCGTCGCTCTGGTGCAACGTCCACGGACACCGGCACCCGGCGATCGATGCCGCCATCAGCGCTCAGCTGGCTCGGGTTGCACACTCGACGATGCTTGGCCTCACCCACGAACCCGCGATCGAGCTCGCTGAGAGGCTGGTCGAGGTGGCGCCAGAGGGGCTCAGCCGCGTGTTCTATTCGGACAGCGGCTCGACTGCGGTCGAGATCGCGCTGAAGATGGCATTTCAGTGGTGGGCCGGGCGCGACGAGCCGCGGCGAAGGGGCTTCATCTGCCTGGAGAACGCCTACCACGGAGACACGATCGGCGCGGTCTCCGTGGGCGGAATCGACCTGTTCCACTCGCTCTACCAGCCGCTGCTGTTCGATGCCTGGCAGGCGCGAACGGGCGACGCAGGCCATCTGGAGCAGCTATTGGGCGAGCATCGCGGCGAGGTTGCCGCGGTGATCGTCGAACCTCTTGTGCAAGGAGCGGCGGGGATGCTGATGGCGCCCGATGGGTATCTGCGCGCCGTCCGCCAATGCTGCGACGCCCACGACGTGCTCCTGATCTGCGACGAGGTCGCTACCGGGTTCGGCCGTACCGGCACCATGTTCGCCTGCGAGCAGGAAGGGATCGCGCCCGATCTGCTGTGCGTCGGCAAGGGCCTCACGGGCGGCTACCTGCCGCTCGCGGCGACGCTGACCAATGAGCGCATCTACGCGGGCTTCCTCGGCGCGCCCGAGCAGGCCCGGACGTTCTTTCACGGCCACACGTATACGGGCAACCCGCTCGCGTGCGCCGCTGGGATCGCGACGCTGGAGACGTTCCAGCGCGAGCAAACGCTGGAACGCCTGCAGCCGAAGATCGAGCTGCTCAGCCGGCTGCTCGAGCAGCGCATCGCGGTTCTGCCGGGCGTGGCCGCAGTCCGCCAGCGGGGGTTCATGGTCGGGATCGAACTGTGCGAGCAACCGCCCGAGGTGAGAGTCGGACACCACGTCGTGCTGGCGGCTCGCCGGCGCGGCGCGATCATCCGTCCGCTCGGCGATGTCGTCGTGCTGATGCCGCCGCTCTCGATCCCCGACTCGGAGCTGCGCCGGCTGGTCGCGATCACGGCGACCGCGATCGCCGAGGCGACCTCGGGCCGGCTGCACATCGCGGCGTAACGTCGACGACGGCGTCCACCACCGCCGCCGTGGTCAGCTCGTCGCGGTCCTATTCGTCGTAGGGAGAAAAGTCCCGCTTGCGAGCTCCGCACACGGGGCAGAACCACGTCTCCGGGATGTCCTCGAACTGGGTTCCGGGCGGGATGCCGCCGTCGGGATCTCCGTCCTCGGGGTCGTAGATGAAGCCGCACGACTCGCAGATCCACTTCACGGGGCCGAAGCCTAGCGCCGGCACCACACTTCACGGGCGCGGTAGTGTCGCTCCATGGAGACCGAACGGCCTGGCCCTGGAGAGGAGCTGAACGCCGGGGTGGAGACGGTCCCGCGGCCCGCTGCGAGCGTGATCCTGTTGCGTGGGGGCAGCGACGGGCTCGAGGTTCTGCTCGTGCAGCGAAACCCCGAATCGCGGTTCATGGGCGGCGCCTGGGTGTTCCCCGGCGGCGCGGTGAACCGGGCCGAAGGCAACGGCCCCACCGCCGTTCGGACGGCAGCGATCCGAGAGCTCGTCGAGGAAGCCGGCATCCGGCTTGACGGTCCCGAGCAGCTGGTCCCGTTCTCGCGCTGGATCACCCCGGCGCAGGTGAAGATCCGCTTCGACACGTGGTTCTTCCTCGCCAGGCTTCCCCCCGGGGAACGTCCGAACGTCGACGGCGCCGAGATCGTCGACCAGCGCTGGTACGAGCCGGAGTCCGCACTCGAGGCCAGGAGCCGTGGGGAGCTGCTGCTCGTGTTTCCGACGATCCGCCACCTCGAGCAGCTCTCCCGCTTCGGGTCGGTCGACGAACTGATCGACCACGCTCGGGGCCGGGAGGTACTCCCGGTCGAGCCGCGTGTCGTCCTCCAGGGCGAGACCGCCCGGATCGTGCTGCCGGGCGAGCCCGGGTACGACGAGCCTCGCTCGGGATGAGCGCGGCCCGCGAGGCCGAGCGCGACGGGTTGGCCGTCGCGATCACGGGACCGACCGGAGACATCGGCCGTTCGCTGCTTCGGGTGCTGGATCGCAGCGAGGACATCCGCCGGATCGTGGCGATGGCGCGTCGTCCGTTCGACCCGGCGGCGGCAGGCCTGCGCAGGACCGAGTACCGGCAGGCGGACGTGCTCGACCGCGACGCGGTCGTCGAGCTCGTCGCCGGAGCCGATGTGGTCGTCCACCTGGCGTTCGTGATCATCGGCGGCCGCGAGGAGACTCAGTGCGTCAACCTGGAGGGGTCGCGCAACGTGTTCGAGGCGGCCGTCGGCGGCGGAGCCAAACGGCTCGTCTACGCTTCGTCGGTCGCGGCGTACGGCTTCCACGCCGACAACCCGCCGCTGCTGACCGAGGACACCCCGCTCCGCGGTACCGAACGTCACTACTACTCGAGCCAAAAGGCCGAGCTGGAGGGCGTCCTGCGCGAGGTCGTCGACGGCACGGACACCGCTACGTACGTGTTCCGCCCGTGCATCGTCGCCGGGCCCGATGCGCTCGCGCTGGTCGAGAACATTCCCTATGTCCAGCTCTCCCAACGGCTGCCCGAGCCCCTGATCCGCGCGTTCGAGCTGATGCCGGTACTGAAGCCCGTGCTGCCGGATCCGGGTGTCGAGTTCCAGCTCGTACACCACGACGACGTGGCGGCCGCGTTCCGGGCCGCCGTGCTCGGTCGGGGCGACCCCGGCGTGTACAACCTCGCCGGCGAAGGCACGGTGGGGATGACGGACCTCGCGCGTGCACTCGGCTGGTACAGCATCCCGGTACCGGAGATCGCGCTCGACGCGACGTCGGAGCTCGTCGCGCGCGTACCGTTCGTACCCGCCGCGGCAGAGTGGATCGAGGCGGTCCGGGTGCCGGTCTTGATGGACACTTCACGGGCGCGGCGCCAGCTCGGGTGGCGGCCCGAGCACGACGCTCTCGAGACCCTGCGCGGGATGGCCGACGCGGCGCGCGCGGAGCGGTTGGTCAGCTAGCTGACACCACCGATGTTTGTACGCAAATCATTTTGCGTACAATAGGAGTGTGAGCAGAACCGCAATCGTCTACATCGGGTCCTCAGAATCGCTCGATGAACTCAGACTACCCACGAATCTACGGATCGTCTCAACGGCTCAGGGCCCGAGCGTCGGTGCCTCGCTGCAGCGGATCGCCGCCGGCGAGGCAGACGCGCTGGTGCTCCCCCGCCTCCGCGCCGGGGCCGCATCGCTGACGGACCTGATCCGGCTGCTCGACTGGCTGACCGCAGCCGGCGCCGACCTGATCGCCTGCGACGTCGGTCTCGACACCGGCACGGCGCAGGGCGGCCGCATGGTGTCGCTGCTGCGGGAGATCGACAGCTGGGATCGTGGCGCGGAGCGCCCGGGCGGTCCTCGTGGCCGACCCGGTCTTGGCGCCCGCTCGCCGGACCTGGCAGGGCGGATCGCCGAGCTGCGAGAACGCGGGCTGACGCTCCAGGCGATCGCGGCCAAGCTCAACGAGGAAGGGGTCCCCACACCGCGCGGCGGGGCCAGGTGGAGGCCCTCCAGCGTGCAGTCGGCGCTCGGCTACCGCCGTCCCCGGCCGCCGATTCCGGGCGCGCCACCGCCGCCACCTCCCGGTATGCCGAGACCGCCAGGACCGCCGGGCCCACCCCACCGAAAGCGGCCATGACCACGATCATCGAACAGCTCGGCGTCCTCGGCGTGTTCCTGCTGATGATCCCCGAGAGCGCCTGCATCCCGGTGCCGAGCGAGGTCACGCTGCTGTTCTCCGGGTTTGCTGTAAGTCAGAACTTGATGAGCCTGCCGCTCGCAATCCTCGCGGCGACCGCCGGAAACCTCGTCGGCTCGTTGATCGCTTACGCGATCGGAGCGACGCACGTGCTCGACGACGTCCCCGGAGCGCGAGCGCTCCTGGCGCGCTCTGATCGCATGCTCGATGACCGCGGGATGCGGGCGGTGTTCATCGCCAGGTTGCTGCCACTGGCGCGGACGTTCGTGTCGCTCCCCGCCGGTGCGCGCCGGCTGCCGCTCGCCCCGTTCATCGGGCTGACCGCGCTCGGGTGCGCGCTGTGGGCCGCCGCTTTCGTGTTCGTGGGGATGGTCTCCGGAACGGCGTGGAGCGCGGTCAGCTCCGTGGTCGGAAAGGGGGTGCTCGGCGGCGTCATCGTCGCGACCGTGGTGCTCGCCGCGCGGCACGCTTCAGCTCGCCTCTGATTCCTCCTGGGAGATCACGTGGAGAACGGCGTTGATCAGGGCGAGGTGGGTGAACGCCTGCGGGTAGTTCCCGAGGTGCCGGCCGGTCCGGGCATCGAGCTCCTCGGCGTAGAGCATCAGCGACGAGCCATGCGCGAGCAGCCGCTCGCACAGCGCCTTCGCCCTTGCCGCCTCGCCGATCTCGCTGAGCGCTGAGACCAGCCAGAACGAGCAGATCAGGAACGTGCCCTCGATGCCGCTGAGCCCGTCGTCGGTCTCCTCGACCCTGTAGCGCAGGACGAATCCGTCCTCGGTGAGCTCGTCGGCGATGGCGAGCACGGTCGCCCTGATCCGGCCGTCGGTCGCAGGCAGGAAGCGGACCAGCGGGATCAGCAACGTGGAAGCGTCGAGCGCATCGGTCTCGTAGTGCTGGCGAAACACGCCCCGGTCGCTGATCCCGTGCTCGAGGATGTCCGCCCTGATGTTCGCGGCCACCTGCTCCCACTGCTCGCCGACCGATCCCTCGCCCAGCAGCACCGCCAGCCTCGCCCCCCGGTGAACCGCGACCCAGCACATGAGCTTCGAAGAGACGTAGTGCTTGGGCGCCCCGCGGGCCTCCCAGATGCCCTGGTCGGGCTTGTCCCAAACGTCGATCGCAGCGGCAACCTGATCACGCAGGACCGGCCACAGACGCTGCGGAACGTGGCCCCCGACCTTCGTGTGCAGATAGGCCGAGTCGAGCACTGATCCGAACACATCGTTCTGGCGCTGCGTGAACGCCCCGTTGCCGGTCCGGACCGGGACCGCGCCCTCGTACCCCGTCAGGTGGGCGAGCTCTTTCTCCTCGAGATCGCGCTCGCCGGAGAGGCCGTACATGATCTGGAGGCTGCCGTCGCCGTCGCGCCCGAGATCGGCGACGAACTGCATAAAGTCGTCCGCTTCCCAGTCAAACCCGAGTGCGTGCAGCGCCCACAGGGTGAACGTCGCGTCGCGCATCCAGCAGAAGCGGTAGTCCCAGTTGCGCTCTCCGCCGGGCGTCTCGGGCAGCGATGTCGTCGCGGCCGCGACGGTCGCGCCGGTGGGGGTGTAGGTGAGACCCTTGAGCGTGAGCGCCGAGCGCTGCAGGTGCGATCGCCAGCGGTGATCGGGAAAGCGCCCGCCGGCCAACCAGCTGCGCCAGTAGTGCGCGGTCATCTCCAGGCGATCGCGGGCGTCCGCCAGGTCGCTTGGCCCGTCCAGGCCCCTGGACCAGCCGAGCGCGACGAACCGCCGCTCGCCCTCGGACAGCGTGTGCCGCGCCCGCGCGCGGTTGCCCTCGATCCCGATTCGCAGATCCGACGTCAGCTGGATCGTCGTCGTCCCATCGGTCGCCTGCGCCGTGCTCCAGCCGTCGCCCACCATGTGCCACTCGGCCGGCTGGCGGCCGTACTCGAACATCGGCTCGCACACGGCCTCGACCTGGACCTCGCCCTGGGTGCACTCGACCGTCCGCACCAGCATGTGGTCGGCGTCGTGGTCGGTCGGTGGGCGGGTGTGACCGGTGGCGTCGGAGCGCGCGTCGTGCCACGGCCCGATCGTCAGCGCATCCTGGACGACGACCCAGCCCGATGGGGTCATCCACGTCGTCTCGAGCACCATCGTCCCCGGCACGTAGCGCACCGACAGCGGCACAACGATCCCATAGGGGCCGACCCGGAAGCCCCCGGCGCGTCTGTCGAGCAGCGAGCCGAACACGCTCGCAGAGTCGAATCGGGGCAAACACAGCCACTCGACGTTGCCGTCGGGAGCTACCAGCGCGCCGGTGTGGCAGTCCGACAGGAAACCGTAATCCGCGATCGCTGGAAACGCCGACCCGCCGCGCAAAGGACTGTCGTGCGGCGGGATCGGAATGCTCGGACTCATGGCGCTGGGAGCGTAAAGCGTTAGGCTGTTGCGCAGCGACAGAGGAGAGGGGAAATGTCAGACGAGAACGACTTCGGTAAGCGCGCTGGCTTCCACTCGCGCAGCGTTGACGCGGCCGCCGCGCGTTGGGGCGACAAGCACCCCGACGAGGATCCCGATCACCCGGCGCCGTCGCCGGTGCCCGAGGACGAGGAAGTCGTCCCGAACCGCCACTCCGCGAGCGCCGAGGCGGCCGCACTGCGGTGGCAAGAGCGCCACGAGGACGAGTAGCACCCGCCGGTCGCCGACTCCACTACAGTCTCCGCAGATGTTTAAGGGGGTCGTACGCGTGGGGGTAGTGCTTGCAACGATCGGCGCGATGGCGGCGCCGGCCGTGGCCGCGCCCTCTACCGGGTCAGCGCTGTTCCTCGCATCGCTTCGTGTGCGCCACGGCTACCAGTTGCACATCGACGCGCTTAACTGCGGGAAGCACCGCTCGCTGGTCGAGATCAATTTCGCCAAGCACCATCCGTGGGCCGAAGAGGACCACGGCGTTGTCCCAGTCAAGTCGCGATGCCGTGCCGCGCGCGGGCTTTCCTCCGCATCGGTGTCAGCCCGGCTCGGCAAATCGGGAGCGATCCGGCTCGTGTTTCACAAGCGCGGCAGACTCAGGCGCCACCGGGACCCGGGCTGCAGAGGCAGGGGCGCGCTGATCCAGTCCGGGACCGTGACAGGCACGCTGCGTCTGGCCATCGACCCGAAGTTCTTCGGGCGCGTTTCGCGGGTCCGGCTCCCGGCGACGCTCGAGGGACCGATCCACGAGCGCTGCCCAGCACCCCCGGGTAGCTCGCAGACGATCACCTTGACCGCGTTCACCGGTGGCGCGATCATCGGCGCGCTTGCGCAGCCGAATGGCCGGAGTCTCGTCGTAATCGATGCCCTCGGCAAGATCGGAAAGCACGTCCTCACCGTCGATTCGGTCGGATTCACCGGCGGCCCGGGGATCTTCGACGTCGCGCCGACGCTCGACTCAGCCCGCGTGACTGGCCATGCGCCGGCCGCAACGGGCGAGTTGACCTTCACCCGCGATACGGCCTGTCAGGGTGACCCACAGGGGGGCGGAGGACAGCTCCAGGGCCTTCTGCGACTGCACTTCGACACCGGCAGGACGGTGGTGCTGCGGGGAGGCACCGCTGACCTGAGCGTCGGGAATGGCACGTCCTGCGGCGGGGGTTCGCCGTTCGCCGCCGATTTGGCGGAGGCGGACCTGGCGCCTCAGCCCCCGCCGTACGTGACGACGAGATCGGTCAGCACGCCGACGATGAACCCGGCGCTGACCATCAGCAGGCCGAGCTCCCGGTAGCCGTAGCGGCGCATCCCGTTCCAGATCTCGCCGATCACATACAGGATCGCGCCACCGGCAATCGCGTAGAACGCGAGCTCGAGCGGGTCGCTGGTGACCTCGTAGCCGACGATCGTGCCCAGGAACGTGGGTCCGCCTCCGATCAAGCCGGCGACCGCGAGCCACTTCCAGCTCGGCCTCACATCCCCGAGCGGGCCGACGATCCCGAACCCCTCGGTCGCGTTGTGCAGGGCGAACCCGATGATCAGGACGGTCGCCAGGCTGATCGCTCCCGACCGCGCGGAGACCCCGATCGCGAGCCCTTCGGCAAAGTTGTGGATCCCGATCGCCCCCGCGATCGTCAGGCCTGTTCGCAGCGCGCGGCGGCGCGCCGCCTCGATCTCGAGCGCGAGCGCATCGGCCTCGGATGGGCCGATCGCGACAGCGGCTGCCGCCCCGGCGATCGGAGGAGTAATTCGCCCCGACGGTCGCATCACCCGCTCGATCACGGCAAGCCCGGCGCTTCCCGCGCAGAAACCGGCAGCGAGCAGGAACACCAGCCAGATCAGATACGCCACCGACTGCTGGTGATGCTTCACGCCGGTCAGCGCCGTGTCGACGATCTCGATCCCGTTCGACAGGACGTCGACGAAGATGAACGCCAGGATGCCAACGGAGAACATCGCCAGCGCCACCCGGGCGCGGGGACCGAGGAGCTGGAGGCGGCCCACCGGGAGACCGAGGAAGATCGTGAACCCCGCCAGGGCTCCGAGGGCGACTGTCTGCGCGAAGGACATGGGTATTAGGGTGCCCTAATGCAGCACCCCATTAGGCTAGCCTAATACACGCTGGGACGCTAGGTGTCGGCGTTCAGATTCGGCAGGCCCAGGCTCTGCAACCAGTGATCGACCGTGATGTTCAGCTGTGTGAACTCACCGGTCCAGATCAGTACCCCCATCGAGATGAGCACCAGCCCGCCCACTCCGATGACGACCGGGTAGTGGCGCTTCACGACTCCGAAGGCGGAGGTCGCGCTGCCGAACGCGAGTCCTGTGATCAGGAACGGGACCCCGAGGCCGGCGCAGTACACCGCGAGCAGGAACGCACCGCGCATCGCCGAGCCCGAGGCGCCGGCGGCCGTGATGATCGCTCCGAGCGTCGGGCCCGTGCATGGTGTCCAGGCGAGCGCGAACGCCGCGCCCGTGAGCACCGGCCCGCTCTTGCCGGCCCGTTCCATCAGCTTGCCCACGTGCCATTCCCGGCTCAGTTGCGGGACGAACGGCGCGAGCACGAAGATCACGCCCATCGCGATCACGATCGCCCCCGACACCTTGAGCGCTGCCGGGCCGGTCAGCGCGCCGTGCAGCGCCTGCTGGCCGAGTAAGCCAAGGACGATGAAGATCGCGGAGAAGCTGGCCACAAACGCCAGCGTCGGTCCGATCACGCGGCGAGCGCGGATCTCCGTGGGAGTCACCCCGGCGACAGCCGAGATGTAGCCCGGTACGAGCGGCAAGACGCACGGCGACAAAAACGAGATCAGTCCCGCGCCGAACGCCACCGGAATTCCAATCCCGGATGTTGGGTCCATCGTGCTTTTCAGGAGGTTATCGCCGGTCCGGCAACCGAGACGCAGCGGGCCGCGGCGGAGAAGCGCCGGCACCCGGATGTTCCAACGCGCTGCGGTTCGGCTGCGTGTGGATCAACGACCACATTCCGCTGGCGTCGGAGATGCCCCACGGCGGCTTCAAGCAGTCGGGGTACGGCAAGGATCTCAGCATGTACGCGCTGTAGGACTACACGGAGGTCAAGCAGGTGATGGTCTCGCTGGCGTGATCAGCGCGTAACGTAACTTTCTGGCCGATCACGCGTTAGAGTGATCGACCAGGGTCAACGTGGAAGCCTCCGCATTCCCAGCACCGGCTAGCCTGGCGCGGACTCGAATCTCGATCGGGGCGCCGCTCTTGCGCTTGCGTTCCGATGAGCAGCTGGTGGCCTCGTTCCGCGACGGCAACAACGAGGCGTTCCGCGTGATCTACGACCGTTACCGGCAGCGGCTGTTCGCGTACACGCGGCAGATGCTGCCGGGCTCGCGCCAGGACGCCGAGGACGCGCTCCAGGACGTGTTCGTCCGCGCGTTCGGAGGGCTCCGCGCGAACGACCGGGAGCTCGCATTGCGAGCTTGGCTGTATCGGATCGCGCACAACCGGTGCATCGACGAGCTCCGCCGCCCGGCTCCGCCCGGCCCGGAGCTGATGGAGCTCGTGCGCCCGCCGCTGCACGACCCGATCGCCGAGGCCGAGCAGCGCGAGGCTCTGCGGCGCCTGATCGCCGACGTCCGGCGACTGCCGGGACAGCAGCGCTCGGCGCTACTGATGCGGGAGCTCGCGGGTATGAGCTACCTCGAGATCGCCGACGCACTCACCATCTCGGTACCGGCGGTGAAGTCGCTGCTGGTTCGCGCGCGGGTCGGGTTGGCGCAGTCGGCCGAGGCACGCGACACGTCGTGCTCTGAGGTGCGCGAGGACCTGATCATCGCCTACGACCGCGGCGTCCGGCCGACCGGGATGACCCGCCGCCACCTGCGAGATTGCGCCGGTTGTCGCGAGTTCCGCGGGCACCTGCGCGGCACGAGCCGGCAGTTCGCCGCTCTGCTGCCCGCGCTCGGACCCCTGGGCGTCCTGGCCAAGCTGCTCGGGTTCGGCGGGGGAGCGGGCGGTAGCGCGGCTGCGAGCAGCGGCGCCGCTGCCGGTGCCGCCGGGACGGGCGGCACGATTGCCTCCGTCGGAGCCTTCGCCACCGGGGCGGGTCACGTCGCGACGATCCTCGCCGCCGCGGTCGTGACTGCGGGCGGTGCCGTCGAGATCCAGCACTCGATCACGCCGGTCGCCCACCACAGCCACCACCGCACGGTCGCTTCCTCGAAACCGGTTCACCCGTCGTCGACCTCGACCTACCAGGCCTCGCAGACGAGCGGCCCGATCGTCTATGCCGGACCGGCGCCGACCCAGCCGGTGCAGACAGCAGTCGCCTCGCCGCCCGCCGATCCCACGGCCGCGCCGGCACCGGCTCGGTCTCGCCAGCCGACAACGAAGACGGGCAAGGCCACGACACCTTCGACCGCTTCGCTCGGGGGCTTCGCCGACATGCAGCCGGTCAAGGCCACCCACGGCACGAACACCGGGACCGAGAGCTCCGGTACGGGTGACGCGGGTGGCTCGACGACTGCGACCAGCGCCGACCAGCCAACCGACACGACGGGAGCGGCGACGGGAACCGCGGCCACTTCGACGCCGGCGACCACGGGCGGAACGGGTTCGTCGGACCCGACCACCGGCGGCACCGGAGCGACGGGATCGGGTGGTAGCCAGGGGACAGCCACGGGTAGCGGGGGCACCGGTGACGTTAGCGGCGCAACTGGCTCAGGATCGGGCGGGTCGACCCCCGGCGGAACAAGCGCGAGCTGACACCGCGATAGACCGGTACCTGGAGAGGCTTGATCACGAGGAGGTGCTCGTTCGTCGCGGGCGCCGGTCTGGCCTCTACACGATCATCGCGATTCACTCCACGGTGCGCGGCCCGTCGCTCGGCGGCTGCCGGATGTGGACTTACGACGACGCGCGCTCGGCGCTTCGCGACGCGCTGAGACTGTCCCGGGCAATGACCTACAAGGCCGCCGTTGCCGACCTCCCCCTCGGCGGTGGCAAGGGCGTGATCATGGCGCCCGTCGCCTTCTCCGGCGAGCGACGCCACGCCGTGCTGCTCGACTTCGCGGACGCCGTGGAGTCGCTCCGCGGTCACTACGTCACCGCCGAGGACGTCGGCACCTCCTCCCGCGACATGAGCGTCATCGCCGAGCGAACGAAGCACGTCGTCGGGTTGCCGCGCAGTCGCGGGGGATCCGGCGATCCGAGCCCGTTCACGGCGCTGGGCGTCGAGTACGCGGTCAGGGCATGCTGCGAGCGGGTCTTCGGCGCTGACTCACTGAAGGGACGCTCGATCTGTGTGATCGGGCTCGGTCACGTCGGCTCCCGCGTCGCCAAACGCTGCGCCCGCGCCGGTGCCGACCTGGTCCTGGCCGACGTCGATGAGGGCAAGCGCGGCCTGGCCGAGCAGCTCGGAGCGCGCTGGTTGACTCCGCAGCGCGCGCTGGAGGCGGAGGTCGACGTACTCGCGCCCTGCGCGCTCGGGGGCCTGTTCGACGAAGAGACGGTCCCGCGGCTGCGGTGCCCGATCATCGCCGGCGCCGCCAACAATCAGCTCGCCGACGACCGGATCGCAGACGTACTCGCGGCGCGGGGAGTGCTGTGGGCGCCAGACTTCGTCGTCAACGCCGGCGGCCTGATCAACATCTCCGAAGAGCTCGAGCGCTATGACATCGCGGCGGCCCGCCGGCGCGCCCGCCGCGTCGGCGACACGCTCCGACAGATCTTCACCGACGCCGAGGGGAGCGGGGCGACGCCGCTGACCGCTGCGATGGAACTCGCGCGCCGGCGGCTCGCCGCCGGGAGCAGGGATTGAACGCCCGCTAGGGCTCGCTCAGAGCCGGAATGCGCGGGCGCTCGACTCCCTTCGGGAGGCGCCCTTCCTCCTCGAGCTTGTCCATGTGGGCCGCGAGCGTCACGGCGGCCGCCGGGCGTAACGTCTCCGGCGCGTCGTCCCAGACGTCGTCGAGCAGCTCGTCGACGGTGCGCTTCCCGCCGTCGAGCGCGGCGATGAGCCGCCGCTCGCGGACGAGCCGGTGCTCGATGTACTCGGTGAGCTTCGCGTCCGCGTCGAGGACCAGAGGGCCATGCCCGGGACACAGCAACTCGACCCGCCGGCGCCGGAGCCCCTCGAGTCCCCGGAGGTAGCCGGTGAGCGCCCCCGGGTCGGGGAACACGAACACGCTCCCTTCGCCGAGCACGGCGTCTCCCGTGAGGGCGGCGTTGCCGGTCACGAACGCGAGGTGATCCGGCGCGTGCCCCGGCGTGCGGGTCGCGGTCAGCGGCCCGAACACCTCGCCTTCGCCGAGCTCGACGTCCACGGACCCTCGGGCGGCCGCGACCGGCGCCTCAGGGAACCGCTCGCGGATCGCCGGCACCGCCTCGATGTGGTCGGCGTGGCCGTGGGTGAGGGCGATGCCGCCGAGTCCGCCGCGCCGCTCGAGCTCGGCGACGACCGTCTCGATGTGCGTCGGCAGCGCCGGCCCGGGATCAACCAGCCACGCCGGGCGTGACCCGACGATCCACGAGTTGGTCCCGCTCAGTGTGAACGGCCCCGGGTTCGCCGCGCGGATGCCGACGAGATCGTCGCGGCCGGGAACGTCGAGGCGGATCATGGCGGCAGGATGACAGGCGGTGCGCGCTCACCGGTCGCCCCATTTCGCTTCCCCGTTCGCGTTGACCTCGAACCACCGGCGGTGGGTCATTCCCTGATCGCGGACCTCGAGCCGAGTCGTGCCGTTGTCGTCAGCCACTCGAAGCAGCCTGACGGCGGCGGCGACGGTCTGCTCGTCCGTGTCGATGCCGTCGGCTGACATCGTCAGCAGAGCACGTTCGAGGGCAGTCTCGGCGCGATGAGCGTCGCCGGCTTTACGCGCGTCCTGCAACGCCTTAAGCGCCTCTCGCAGCTCGGCGCCCTCGTCCGCTCGCATCTCGCTCTCCTGTCGCTGGTGTGCACGCCAGCCTACCGGGGCCGAGCCAACCCGCCAGTTGACCGAAGCGGGGCTCCTATTCGACCAGTGGGGGGTCGAGCAGCGACGCGTTGATGTGTTCAGAAAGGGCCGTGGCCGCGGCGCGCTGCGCGACGAGTCGCTGTTGGTCGTCCTCGGCGCCACGCAACGCTGCGACGTACGCGCTCGAGGCCGCTTCCCAGAGCTCCCGGAGACGGTCGGTTTCGAGCCGGGCCTGGCGGCGCATAGTCTCGACAGCCGTGGCGATGACCTCGGCCGAGGCATCGGCATCGAACGTCTTCTCGGCGTCTGGCTCACGGACGAACGTGAACGTGTGCTGCGGGGTCAGGACCGGCTGATGCAATACCCGTTCGACCCGCGTCGATGCATCGTCGAGGACGCTCGTCGAGACACTGAAGCGCGGATAGGGCTCAATCCTCGCCAGCCATTCCTGGCGGCGGTCGTCCGCAGCCGATTGCTGGCGTCCGTCGATGGTCAGGCCGATGTACTCGGCGACGTGCACCCACCCCCAGTGCGTAGCGACCAACAGAAGTCCGATCAACGCGAGCACGGCGCCGACCGCGCCTCCGCCACCGAACAGAAGTTGCCAGCCGCCATAGAGCAGCAGCGCTGCGCCCCCGATCAAGGTGGCCCCCGTTGCGAACGATCCGGCCGCGACGAGCCGGTCATGTTGGTGGGTCGAGATGACCGGCTCGCGATGCTGTTCGGCATCGGGCAGATTGACTAGGTCCTCGTCCAACAGGCGCCGGTCGGCGGGAACGCCGAGGAACGCGACCATGCTCTGGCTGCCGCCGACCATGCGCGTGCCTCCTGCTCGATTTCTAGGACCGCTTACCTCCGGGCGGTGGAGCTACCTGGGGTGACTGAGCACGGGCTCCCCGGATGCCGTTGCCGCCGCTGTTTGCAGCATCCGCAGCGAGGCTGCCCGTGAGCATGCCCTGTTGAACTTGGTCCATCAAGGAACCGACCGAGGCGGGCGAATGCGGTAGCAGGAGCGTGGTCATGTTGCCGTGCTCGCCGACGGACCGGATCGTATCCATGTACTGCGTCAGCGCGACGAGTCCCATCGCTTCCTTCGGGTCGATGCCCTGTTCATCGGCGAGGATGGCCAGCGAGTCCTTGAGGCCCCGGGCGATCGCCTCTCGCTCCGCCGCGACACCCTCGCCGTGGAGGCGCATCGACTCCGACTCCGCCTCGGCCTTCTTGATTCGGAGCGTCTTGTCCCCTTCGCCCTGGGCCGTCGCGGCCTCCTGGTTCCGGCGGGCGGCGTTGATGTTGTTCATCGCGTCCTTGACCCGTTGGTCTGGCTCGATGTTCGTAATCAGCGCCTTGATGATCTTGTAGCCGTAGTCAGCCATCTGCGTCTGGAGGGTGTCCTGAATGTGCTTGGCGATGGTGTCGGCGTCGGCGTACGCCTCGTCGAGGTCCATGGTCGGGATGTGCGAGCGGACGACGTCGAAGGCGTACGACTTCATTTGCACCTCGGGGTCGTCGAGCTTGTAGAACGCGTCCTTGACCTGGTCCTGGTCTCCGCCGACCATGTATTGGATGGCAAGCTTGACGACGACGAACACGTTGTCCCGAGTCTTGGTCTCGATATCCGCGTTCAGCTGCTCGACCTGCAAGCTCATCCGGCCGGCCACCTTCTCGACGAACGGCGACTTGCGCTGAAGCCCCGGTCCGGCGACGCGAACAAACTTGCCGAACCGCTCGACAATGGCGCGCTCCTGCTGCTCAACGGTGAAAAAAAATAGAGGCATGAGTGGGTCCTTTCCGATATGCGCGTTAGCGCCCGGCCCGACCGCTCAAGAGGAGAACGGCGCTTCCGTCGCTGGGGACGAAACTGTCCGTGAGATCGCCGTTCGGAGTTAGTGGCCGACGGTGCTCTGCGCGAAGTCGCTTCGCACAAGCGGTGAAATGGCCTAACTCAGAGTGTACTCCGGCCAGAACGGCCTCAATGCGGACCCCCGGTGCGGGCTCCGGCTGAGGCGGTTATTCAAGTTCGGTGACTTCGACTGCGCCGAATCCGGGCAGAGGTCCGTCGACGAAGAATATTTCGATCGTGATGTCGGGCTCGACGTGCGCTTGGGAGAGGAACGCGACGACCCTGCAGCCGGTGAGCTGCTCGATCGTGTTCTTGTAGCGCTCGGCCATCACTTGCTGGAACTCCTCGCGGAGCGCGACCACACGGCCAGGATGGCCGCTGTCCATGATCGTCTTCTCGAGCGCAGTGAAGCCGCTGCCTCGCATGACCACGACGATGATGTCGTCCAGGGCATATGTCTTGGCCTTCATCGGCCCGCGACCGTAGTGCTCGCGAAGGATCGCGACGATGCTGTTGGAGATCGCTGCCAGCAGCTTCCCGCCGGCGAGTGGTCCTAACGGACTTTCTCCTGCAGCCGTTTCCATCTGCTCGTTCCTCTGTCCACCGAGGCCCGCGAGACCTCGACCGTCCGGTGCTTCAGGTTCCTGAGACCTGGCTGAGAATGGGACGACCCCTCGCTCGAACCCTGTCCTCATCGAAGCGTACTGCGGGTCCCGCGGGACTGTCAATCGTCCCTGGGCGCGGACGCTCCCGGCGGTTCGGACTCGAGCACGAACGCCTCGATGGCCGACTCGCTGTCCTCGTCGCCGCCGCTCAGAAACGTTCGCACGGTGCGGCGGGTCAGACGTTCGACGGCCGCGATCAGCTGCGGTCCCATCGCGCGTTGCAGCGCGTCTCGCTGAACTCGGACGAGCTCGGCTTTGCTCGCGGCCACCAGGTTTCGCTCGGACCTCGTAGCACCGTCCTCGAACACGCCCACGACCAGGTCCTGATGGATGAAGCCCGCGACCGCGTGGCCACCCGGCCGGTAAAGTCGGCCACGATCTTGCCGAGCTCGTTCGCGAGCGCCGCGCTCAGCCCCCTCCAGATAGGCGCTCGTCAGATCCCAACACGCCGGGCCTCCAGGTCTACCTCGTCTGCGGTGAGGGTCTATGCGGGTCGAGAGAGGAAGAGCACCCGAGCGAAAGCTGCGAGTGCCAAGCATACTGGCGCCCGGGAGCGCTGGCATGGGGGCCACATGGTTTGGTCCGGGGCGTATGATCTTCGCGACGACTCAGCACGCCGATCATTGATGGCGTGGGGGTTGTTGGCAGCAGCGCGGAGCGAACTGGACGGTCGCATGCTCGGCCGTCATCGCCCGGTCCGTGACGACGAGTTTCTGACCATCTTGGTCCGGGACGCTCATGGGTAAATCCACGTCCGCGCGCGAAACGAATACAGCAAGCCTCGCCACTGCACGCCCTTGGGATGCGACTTTCCCTGGTCTGCGTGCGGACGGCGGGCTTGGCCTGGCCGCTCGCGAGTCGCCGGCAGTACGGGTAATGATGTGGGCCTGCCCGTCGCCTGGGGGCGTGCCGGTGCAACATCACGACGTGATTTGTCCGTGGTGGACCGGGCCGAGAGAGGACGCCGTGACCCGATCGGTCAGGCTGTCCGGGTTCGTTAGCCGTGCGCTCGAATCAAGGGCGCACGGCTGGCGAACCGATCCGCGCGACACGGCCGGCGGGGGTCTGCACTCAAAGCCTCCGCTGGTGGCCCTATGACTGGGGCAGGCGGTCGCATGACGAGATCAGAATCCGACCGACCGGACTCGCGAGGGCCGATTTCGATGCGGATTCGCGGTGGCGCGGACGCCCCATGGCGCGCTCGCATGTCGGTGCTCGCACGGCTCGATGGGCAGGTTGATCGGACCCGCGCCATGGATGCCGCGCTCATCGTCAGCGAGCTCGTCACCAACAGCGTGCTTCACGCAAACGTCGGCCAGGACCAGGCGGTGACCGTCGAGCTCATGACGCTCGAAGATCGGCTGCGAATCAGCGTGATCGACCCAGGTACACGACTGGCGCCTCGTATGCTTCCGCGCGATCCCGACACACCGGGCCACTTTGGCTTGCATCTCGTGGACGCGCTATCCGTGGCCTGGGGAGTCGCGGGCGTGGCATTCGGCACGACCAGCGTCTGGTGCGAACTCCTGCTCGATCCGGTCGCGGCTTCCTGGCCGCGCGCCGACGTCAGCGCATAGGTCTAGACTGACATCAGGTTGAGCGTGTGCTCAGCTGAAAGCAGTGCCCCGCGTCTGCGCATTCGTCGCCCGCCAGCGTCCTTCGCCTTTCGCAGCGCACACGGCCCGGAGGAGCAGTGATGGCAGGCAAGAACAGGGTCAACGTCTCGGCGGGACCGCCCGCACGCCGGCTTAGCTCAAGAGAACGACACGCTGCGCAGGTTGCAGCGATCGCCAACGAGCAGAGCGACCTCAAGCGCGAAGCCGCAGAGCGTCGAGCCAAGCGCGACGCGCAGTCGGCCGCCGGCGCCACCAAGCCGGACTGAGGCTAACGGGCTCGCGCTGTCATTCGCGAGCCATCATCGCCACGGCCTCGCGCTCGAGATCGACGTACGGCTCGCCGCTGACGTCGACCGCGACGCGGTTGATCGTGCCACCGGTGAACTCGTGGGGGTAGGCACCCGGGTAATCGCTCGTGACCGGCTCGCCGCCGTCGCGGCCAATGCACAGCCCCTCGCCGGCGATCATGAACTTGCCGGGCTGGGCCCTGATCCGGCCCTCGCCGACCTTCTCGTCGCGTCAGGATCCCGTAGCGCCGTCCACGAGCAAGAGCGATGCTCAGTGGCTGGGAAGCAGCGCGTCGCTCCGCGGGGGTGTCTTGCGCGATTGGGCAAAGCTGATGAGCGTTCCGGTGTCCTCGTCCCATAGCTTCAGCCTCACTGCTTTCAGGCCGTCCCACAACGACAGTGTCGGCACGTCGTGGAAGATCGGGTTCTCGTCGTGCGCACGCTGGAGGTTGTAGTTGGGAATGCGCGCGTTGAGGTGGTGGACATGATGCAGCCCGATGCTGCCGGTGAAGAACTGGAGGACCTTGGGCAGCTTCAAATAAGAACTGCCGCGCAGTGCCGCGTCGGCGTAGTTCCAGTCCGAAGGATTCTCCCAGTAGGCCCCTTCGAACTGGTGCTGGACATAGAACAACCAGATTCCGGCCGAACCAGCGAGCATCGCCGCGGGCAACCACACGAGCAGGAAGTTGCCCAATCCGATCGACCAGCACAGTCCAGCCACGATGACGAGCAGCGCGAGGTCGGTGCCGAGCACGCTGTGGCGCATTCGCGGCCGCTGAGCTCGCGTTGCGATCCGCGGCCCAACCATCATCGCGATCACAGGCCCGAGACCGAACATCACGACCGGGTGTCGCACCGTTCGGTAGGCGAGGCGGCCCCGCCACGACCGCGCCCGATACTCGGAAACGGTCAACGTTGGGACGTCGCCGACGCCGCGGTGATCGAGGTCGCCGGAGTTCGCGTGATGAACCGCGTGGTCGTGGCGCCAACGTCGAAACGGCGAGAGAACGAACAGTCCGAGGACGCGGCCTACGTGAGCGTTTGCACGTTTGGAAGGCAGGAACGATCCGTGCGTGCAGTCGTGGAAGACGACGAACGTGCGTACCAGAAAGCCGGCGGCCGGCAGCGCAAGGGCGAGCGTCACGAGCTCAGAGATGCCAAGCGTCAGATACATCAGGATCGACAGCGCCAAGTACGGCACCAGCGAGGTAGAGAGCTGAAGCAAGCTTCGGCCGACTCGGGGCTGCGCGTAGACAGACAGGGCGAGACGCTCCGGCCGACCAACCAATGTATGAGACATGCGCTGCTCCGATGCGAGGATGAACGTTGCTGAGTGCAACGCCCCCGCAAGCCGCCACCGGGCCGCCACGAGCGCGAGTGCCTCCGTGCCCGAGACAAGCCCGCTGCCCCGAATCGGTGCGGCCGGCAAGCCTCGCTGAAGACCAGCGTAGCTCATCGCCGCTCGCGATGGGCGTTTTCCTCCCCCGCAGCAGGGGCAGGCAGGGCAACTATCGCGATACCGATCCGCGTAACGGACCGGCCCCGCAGTCTGCCAACCAATAGCCCACGCTCCCCGCCTCGCGGTGCTGTCGCACCGTCGGTGGCAACCGGGCCCGGGCGCAAGATGCCAGCCGCAGGGCCAGCTCGAACACCACCGTACTCCTTTTCCAAGGTCGTGCCCACGAATCTCGCCGCTCCAGGTCCAGCTGTTCGCGCTAGACTTGAGTTTCTGGTTGAGCTTCAGCTCGACTAATTCAGGTGTTCCGCGTTTCCGCAGTCGTTGCCTGGCAACGTCCTCCGTGTTTCGCTGTACACATACCCCCGGAGGAAAGCAACATGGCAACAGGAACGGTGAAGTGGTTCAACGACGATAAGGGTTACGGGTTCATCACCCCGGATGACTCCGGAAAAGACCTGTTCGTCCACCACAGCGCGATCCAGGGCAACGGCTTCAAATCGCTGGCCGAGGGTGCGAAGGTGAGCTTCGAGACCGAGCAGGGGCCGAAGGGTCCGGCGGCAGCGAACGTCAAGCCGCTTTAGCCCGCATGGCCTCGCGCGGCAAAAAGAAGACGACCATGGCGAAGCTTGCTCGCGAACACAAGCTTCGCCAGCGCCGGCTCGACAAGCAGGCAAAGAAGGACGCCGCGAAGCACGCGTCATCGACCGAAACAGAGCACCCTGGAGAGTTACCGGTCACAAAAGAGATGTGACGCGCGCGGCCTCTGCGAGGTGGGGTGAATGATCGGCCTCAGAGGACAAAGAGTCCGCTGAGTCCAATCGCCAGAAGTGCGGCGCCTCCGACGCCCGCCACGCCGGTGAGCGCCACCTGACCCGTATATCGCAGGCGCGCCTCGGCTGATCTGATCCATCGATCTGTCGGGGTGCGGACGAGACAGCGGGCCGCGAGGATCGCTACGAGCGGCGCGACGAACAGCGCGTTGTACATGGTTACTAGTGAGATCTCGAACGGAACCCCCGGACGCGCCGCGAGGATCGCCGAGATTGCACCGAAGTAGATGAACGCCGTCGGGAGCTCGATCGCCATGATCCCTGCCCCGAGCGCAAACGCGGACGCTCGCGTGCGGCAGCGGCGTGGAGACGGCCCGCCACCCCTGCTGGTGCGTGACCGCCAGAGAAAAACTGCGAACGCGAGCGCCAGGATTCCGGCCGCTGCCTCGAGGCCGTGTTCGAACGGGCCATGAGCGTGGTGAAGAGCGCCGATGATGACCCGCCCCGGGCCGAATAAGAGCACGAGTCCCCCCGCCAGATAAACCGTGAACACGCCGAGCGTAAAGCTGGCCAGCCTGCCCCCGGAGGGCGCGGTCGCCAGCCACAACCCAGGGATGACTGTCGATGGGTTGATCGAGTCGGCGATCGCGATCGATGCAACGAGGAGCGTAAGGCCAAGCATCGGGCCCGGAAGCGTTATTCGACTGCTCGAAGCATGACCACGCACTCGGGGTTGATCGCGAGGTTCTCGCCCGTTTCGGCCTCAACCAGCCAGCTGAGCTCCATTAGCGAACCACGGGCCGCGTCGAGAATCTTCCGCTCGACATCCCTGACATCGCCCTGGACGCGGTAGCGATCACCGCCAACGACGGTTATCTCCGTGACACGTCTCGTCGGCTGCGGTGACACGTCGCTCCAGATGTGTGTGGTCCAGGTCTCAAGCGCAGTCAGCGCCTCGGGTCGTGAAGCACGATGTCTCGGGCCGCACGTCACCCCAGCGGCACCGCCTCGAACGAGACGATCCGTCCGATCAGTGTATGGCGCCAGAGCCGCGAAGGCCACCTCGGGGAGTGCTACGCTCAATCTGCGGGCGCCATCGTCGCTCGTGAGGTTCTCCTCGCCGACGCAGCGAATCTCTTTCCGATCTCGTGTCACCGCGCCGGCTAGGGAAGGAGACCGATGCGCAACCGTGGCTTTCCGGAAGCTGGGGCTTCGCACCGCACGGAGGTCACGCGGTGAAGACATCAAGAGAGCGAGCCGAGGAGAAGCGCCTGGCCAAGCTCGACCTGGTCCGTCAGCAGGTCGAGAGCGGCGATCTCGTGATCCGCCAGATGACGGAGGAGGAGCGTCGACGGTATCCACCTAGGCCGGTCGTCCGCCCCCAGCGCTCCCGCCGGTGGTGAGCATGAACGACCGCGAGGGGCTGATTGCGCGGATCCGGCATGTCCGCCGCTTGACCGCAGCGGCGGAGAACCCGCCCAGCGCCTCCACTATCCGTCCGGAGCTCGATGAGATTCGCGCGTTGCAAGCTCGAGTCGCGCATCTGGAGCAGTTGTTGCAGGGGCTTCAGGACTCCGTGCACCGTGAATTTGAGCGCCAGGGGAAATTGATCGCCCAGCTCGACGCGCAAATCCAACCCGCGGCGATGGGAGCGGCGCTCAGTAAGGACGCGCGCGATCGCGGGTTGTAGTCGTGACCGCATTCTTCATCCCGGGGCTAAGCCCCGACATGGGGGTCGTCGAGCGGGCGTACGGAGCCATGCGCAAACAGATCGAGCTCGACATGGGGCGTCGCCCGAGTGCTCGCCGCATCTTGCAGTTGTGGACCCGCCGTGGGAGCCTCGACTGCGTCACTGAGGTTGGAATGCCCGATCCGCTGCGCGGTGGCATCGTGATGGCGATCTTCGATATGGGCCCCCATCAGCCGTTCGTCGTGTGGCGCGAGCCGGACGCCGGTGGCCGCGGGGGAACTCTTGAGATCCTGGGTTGCAATGCGTACACGGTGCTGGAGTTCGACTTGTGAGCTCGAGCGGCGAACTCGAATCGCTTCGGTCGGACGTGCGCTATTACCACGACCGTCTCTCGTTGCTGCGAGCCAAGCTGTACCGGTGGGGGCTGGGTTCGAACGCGCGATCGCGAGAGCTCGAGCGGAGCCTGGAGCTCGCCGAGCGGCGTCTCCGCGACCATCTCGTGCGCGAGCACCGCTTGCGTGAGCACGGCTTTCGCGGGCACGGTCTGACCGAGCGGTAGCGACTCGACCTGCTACGTTCGTTCCAGCGGTCGACGCCGTCGGCCGCGAGGCAGCTCGCTTGGGTCCCGCAATCAGCGGTTCGGGTCAGCCATAGCCTCCCGAATCGTTCGCGGCCCGAACTGCCGCCAAGGAGTCCTCGATGTCTACGCAGTCCTTCGCCGATCTCGGCGTTTCGCGCGCCGTCCTCGGCGCACTCTCCCAGCAAGGAATCACCGAGCCGTTCGCGATCCAGCGCGACGTGATCGGCGATGCTCTGGATGGGCGCGATCTGCTCGTGAAATCGCCCACCGGCTCAGGCAAGACGCTCGCCTTCGGCATTCCGCTCGTCGAGCGGATCGAGGCCGAACATCCCCGGCCATCGGCTCTCGTACTCGCGCCGACGCGCGAGCTGGCCACTCAGATCGTGGCTGACATTCGCGCTATCGCACATTCCCGCGCACTCAGCGTCACGGCGGTGTACGGCGGCGTCGGTCTGGTCAAGCAGGCCCGAGACGCAGCCCGTTCGCATGTGCTGGTCGCGACTCCGGGGCGCCTGGAGGACCTCCTCGCTCGCACCGTCTTCACGCTTGACAAGGTCCAGATGCTGGTACTGGACGAGGCAGACCGGATGCTCGACATAGGGTTTCGCCCAGCCATTGACCGGATCGTCGCGCTGTGTCCGACAACGCGACAGACGCTGTTCTTCTCCGCGACGCTCGACGGAGACGCCGGTCGACTGGCAAAGCAGTACACGCGTCAACCCGTGGTACACGAGCGCGGACCAGCGGCGCGCCGCGCCAGCACCGACGTCGAGCACCGCTTCTTGCAGGTCCCAGATGAGCATCGCATCGACGTCCTCGTTGGCGAACTGCGGCGCGAGCGGGACCTTGCGCTGGTGTTCGTGCGAACGAAGCGCGGGGCCGATCGGCTCGTGAAGCGCCTGCACGTTCACGGGGTCCAAGCCGTCGCCATGCACGGAAACAAGTCACAGCGCCAGCGCGAGCAGGCGCTGGCACGTTTCGAGGCCGGGGCGGTCGACACGCTCGTGGCCACGGATGTGGCGGCTCGCGGGATTGACGTCAGCGGAATCTCGCACGTGATCAACTTCGATCCGCCCGCCGACAGCGAGACGTACGTTCACCGCATCGGCCGCACGGGCCGCGCGGGGGCGAAGGGCATCGGCATCACGCTCGTCGCGCCGGCCGAGCGACCCGACGTCCGCCAGCTCGCGGCGAGACTCGGCCTCCAGCACGGCCTGGACGGCACGACCTCACAGCACCGAACCAGCGCCTCACACCCCGCCCGCCGGGATCGCCCTCGGTCTCACCGCCGGGCCAATCGGCGGCGAGCCGCCGCACGGCCGTGAAGCGATAGTCGCGTTCGCCGCGGTGGCGGTGTCGATTTCGGCTGTCCGTGTTCGTGTAGGGGGTAAGAGGCCGGAATCACGCTGGCCTCGGGAATCCCCAGCGGCGCGTCTAGGTGCCGCTGCTGAGATCGAAAGGACGGGAGATGGGAAAGGTGATCGTGATGAATGCCGTCACGCTCGACGGCGTGATGCAGGGACCGGGCCGCCCCGACGAGGACACGCGGGATGGGTTTGAGCACGGCGGCTGGGGCGTCCCGTACAGCGACGAGGCGATGGTCGCCAAGATGGGCGAGCGGATGGGCGGGGATCACGCCTTTCTGTTCGGGCGGCGCACTTACGAGCAGCTGCTGGCTTCATGGAACGCCCGCGGCGGCCGGTTCAAGGACGCGCTCAACGACACTCGCAAATACGTCGCGTCGAGCAACCCGGCGACAAAGCTCGACTGGCCCAACTCGACTCTGCTGCACGGCGACGTACCGGCCGTCGTGGCGGACGTCAAGCAGAGCTCGAGCGCGAATCTTGTGATCATGGGTAGCGGCGTGCTCATCGGTTCGCTGATGGTCGCCGATCTGATCGACGAGTACCTGCTGATGATCGCTCCTCTAGTCCTGGGCACCGGACGGCGGCTGTTTGCCGGAGGCACGCAAGCGTCGCTGCGCCTCGTCCACAGCACCACCGCGAGCACGGGCGTCTTGATCGGCACCTACGAGCGTGAGCGCGAGTAACGAGCGAGAGGAGTGGGCATGAAGCAGTACCTACTGAGCATCTACCAGCCCGACGGGCCCGTACCGCCCCCCGAGGTGCTCGAGAAGATCTCTGGTGAGGTGCGGGCGGTGCAGGACGACATGCGCGCCGCGGGCGCCTGGGTGTTCTCCGGCGGGCTGCACGCGTCGAGCACCGCGACGGTGCTCGACCCCCGCAGCGACCACATGCCGATGACCGATGGGCCCTACGTTGAGGGCAAGGAGCACATCGGCGGTCTGGTGATCCTCAAGGCGGAGAGCCTGGACGAGGCGCTGGCGTGGGGGCGGAAGGTGGCGCGGGCGACGACGCTGCCGATCGAGGTGCGTCCGTTCCAGGGCGAGCTCGAGGACTGACCGCCGCGTGCCGGCGGTCACGCGTTCGGAGATCGAGCGTGTCTTCCGCGCGCAGTACGGGCGGGCGGTGGCGGTGCTGGCCCGCGTGTTCGGCGACATCGACATCGCCGAGGAAGCGGTGCAGGAAGCGTTCGCCGCAGCGGTCGCGCGCTGGCCCGAGCGCGGCCTGCCGCCTGCGCCGGCGGGTTGGATCATCACGACTGCTCGCAATCGCGCGATCGATCGGCTGCGCCGAGAGGCCTCGCGCGATGACCGCCACGTACAGGCGGCGCTGCTGCACGCCCGCGACGAGCCGCTCGAGGAGAGCCCGGTGCAGGACGACCGGCTGCGTCTGATCTTCACCTGCTGCCATCCAGCGCTGAGCCGGACGGCTCAGGTGGCGCTGACGCTCAGATTGCTGGGCGGGCTTCGCACCGCCGAAATCGCGCGAGCGTTCCTCGTGCCAGAGTCGACCATGGCGCAGCGACTCGTCCGCGCGAAAGGGAAGATCCGCGACGCCCGGATCCCGTACCGGGTGCCGACGGAGGCCGATTTGCCTGAGCGTCGCGGCCCGGTGCTGGCCGTCGTCTACCTGATCTTCAACGAAGGGTATGTCGCGAGCTCGGGCGAGCGCCTGATCCGCGAGGAGCTCGCCACCGAGGCGATCCGCCTCGGACGTCAGCTAGCCGAGCTTATGCCCGACGACCCCGAGGTGCTCGGGCTGTTGGCGCTGATGCTGCTCTTGCACTCGCGACGCGAGGCGCGCACCACGGCCAACGGCGAACTCGTACCGCTACCCGAACAGGATCGCGGCCTCTGGGACGGCGATCTGATCGAGGAAGGACAGTCGCTTGTCAAACGGTGCCTGCGGCAAAACCAGCGGGGTCCCTACCAGCTCCAGGCCGCGATCAACGCCGTCCACAGCGAAGCCCCGACGGCAACCGAAACCGACTGGAACCAGATCCTCGCGCTCTACGACCTGCTCCTGACGTTCACCCCGACCGCGGTCGTGGCGCTCAACCGGGCCGTCGCGGTTGGGGAACTCCGTGGCCCCCGGCAGGCGCTCGAACTGATCGAGCGGCTATCCCTCACCGAGTACTACCAGTACCACGCGATCCGAGCGGACCTTCTACGACGCCTTGGCCAGCCACGCGAGGCAATAGCGGCCTACCAAGCCGCGATCGACCGTGCCGACAACGCCGCCGAGATCGGTTTCCTCAAGAGCCGCATCGAGTTATGCGGTTCGTAGCGCTTCGGTTGGGCTGAGGCGGGCGGCTTTCATCGCCGGGTACAGGCCGGCGATCGCCCCGATGAGGAGTCCGGCGGCGGGGGCCGTGATCAGCGCGTACAGCGGTATGACGAATGGCTCGTGTTTTGCCTGGGCGTAGATCGCGGTCGCGCCGGCGCCGATAATCAGGCCGGCGATCCCGCCGAGCACGGCCAGCAGCGAGGATTCGGTGAGGAATTGGGTTGAGACGTGCCGTCTGGTGGCGCCGAGTGCGCGGCGCAGGCCGATCTCGCCGCGGCGCTCGAGCACGCTGATGACCATGATGTTCGCGATCCCGATCGCGCCGACCAGCAGGGCAACCGCGCCGAGACCGGCGAGCAGCGCGGTGAACTGTCCCTTGGCGGCGGCTCTCGCTTCGAGCGCGTCCGACGGCCTCGAGACGTCGACCCCGTCGGACTGTTGGGGGTCGGCGGTCGCGGCGAGCAGGTTTGACACCTGGGGAACCTGGTTCTGGTTAGCGCGTACGTAGATCTCGGACGGGTTCGGCTGGACCGCGAACATCCGCTCGGCGACCGGCAGCGAGATGAACACTTCTGAGTCGAGCGAGGTGTCGAGCGTCGCCGAGCTCATGATCCCCACCACCGTGAACCAGGTGTTGCCGAGATAGAGCATCACGTGCCCGCCGACGTGGTCGATCTGGAGGATGCTCGCCGTCTGGGCGCCGAGCACGGCCTCCGGGAAGCGATTTGAGACCGGGTCCAGGAAGTGGCCGGAGGTCATCGTGGCGCTTATCACGTGGGGTAGGTCCTCGCCGGCCGCGTCGACGCCGATCCCGCCGGTCTCGGCGGAAGGGACGAGCGGGTTGCGGTACACGTTCGCGCTCGGGACCTGGTAGACGGCCGCGTCTGACAGCACGTCCTGCATATGGCCGATCATCGGCACCGAGATGGCGGGCAGGACCTCGTTGGCGCCCAGGAACGTCTGCCCCGGCGTGACCGTCAAAAGGTTGGTGCCGAGCGCGTCAATCTCCGCGATCAGGTTCGCCTGTGCGGAGGCGGACACGCCGACGACCGCGACCATCGCGCCGATCCCGATCGCGATCCCCAGCGCCGACAGCGCCGCCCGCAACCTTCGGGTGCGAAACGCCTGCAGTGCCGTAGACACGAGCTGGCTCAACGGCAGCCGCGCCGGGGCGATCCGGTCGGGGCGGGCCACTGGGACGGTGGAGGCGGTCACTGGCGCTCGTCGCTCACGATCTCGCCGTCGCGCATCTGGATCCGGCGGGCGAAGCCCGCAGCGATCGTCTCCTCGTGAGTGATCAGCGCCAGCGTGGCGCCGTCGAACGCGAGCTCGTGCAGAAGGTCGATCACCTCGGCGCCCGATCTGGAGTCGAGGTTGCCGGTCGGTTCGTCGGCGAGCACGATCACCGGGCGCTTGGCGATCGCGCGCGCGATCGCGACCCGCTGGCGCTCGCCGCCGGACATCATCGGCGGGCGGTGCATCAAGCGATGGCCCAGACCGACCCGTTCCAGCGCTTCCCTGGCGATCGCGCGCCGCTGTTTGAGCGCCATGCCCGTGTACAGCATTCCGAGCGCAACGTTGTCTAACGCCGTAATGGCGTCCTGGAGATGGAACCCCTGGAACACGAACCCGATCTGGTGAGCCCGCAGCCCGGCCAGTTCGGCGTCAGAGAGGCCGGCGACGTCGTGGCCCGCGACGCGGACCTCGCCGCTCGTCGGCCGCTCGAGCGTGCCCATCACCGTCAGCATCGTCGTCTTGCCCGACCCCGACGGGCCGACGACGGCCACCTGCTCGCCGTCCGTCACCTCAACGCACACGTCCCGCAAGGCGAGCACCTCGCCCGGATACCCCTTGCTCACACCCTTGAGCGACAGCGCGACGCTCATCCCTGCGAATCGCTCACTTGCAGCCCTGGGTGGACGCCAGAACCTGAGATCACCACATAGCCCGCGGCGAAGAGCCCTGTCCTCACCGGAATCAGCCTGTACGGGGCCGCCACCTCCTGCACCGCATAGCCGCCGCCCGCCGTCGCCACCAGCGCCGTGACCGGCACCGAGAGCACGTTGTTCGCCTTCGCCTGCCCGAACGTCACGCTCACCGACGCCTGGTCGAGCCCCGCGCCTGAGTGGTTGCCCGCGAGCGCGATCGTGACCGGGATCGTCGACCCCGATGGGCCGCCGCCGCTCCCGCTCCCGTTCCCGGAGCCGGCGCCGGCGCCGCTGCCGCTGGTCGAGGGCTGCGCCACCGAACTGACCGCGCTGATCCTGCCGTTGACCATCTTGCCGGCGGGCATCTCGACCATCACCCGCTCGCCGACCTTCGCCTCCGACTGCACGCTCGCGCCCAGGTCGACCGTGACCACGAGCTTGGTTGAGGTCGTCTGCAAAATCGCCGACGCGCTCGCCGCGCTGCTGCCGCCGCCCGACCCCTTGCCGCTGCCCGAGCCACCTCCACCCCCGGATCCCTTCCCGCTGCCGGAACCGTTTCCGCTCCCGCTACCCGAACCGCTTGAGCCCTTGCCACTTCCGGAGCCACGGCCGCCGTCGCCACCCGACCCGTTGCCGCCGCGGTGGCGTGACCCGTGGCTGCTGCCGCTGCGCGACCCCTTGCCGCTACCGGAACCGCCCGGTCTGTGCCCGGACGGCGGCTTTGTGCTCTTCGGTGTGGTGGTCGTGGTTGTCGTTGGAGTCGTGGACGTCGTGGTCGTGGACGTCGTGGTCGTGGACGTCGTGGTCGTCAGAGTCGTGGTGCTCGACGTGGTGAGGTCGACGAACTCGGGGTGCGATGCGGGTACGGTCGCGCTCGCCTCCGAGACGCCACAACCACTAGTCGGGGCGGTGCCGCTGCCCGAACCCAAGCCGCCGGTCGATCCGCCGCCCGTCGACCCGCAGGTGGTATCCAGAGCTGTGACGCGCTGGGCACCCGGGAGGAACACGATCCGGCCGAGCGCGATCTTGCCAGTCTGCTTCTCGCCGAGCGATGCCTGCCAGCGCTCGACGGCGTCGGTGGTGCCCGTCTGCCACGCATCGTCGATCGTGATCTGGCCATCGGCGAACCCCATCTCCACGAGGTCTTGGTTGAGCTGCAGGATGTCCTGGCCGTCACTGTCTTTGGCCTTCAAAGCCCGGTAGGCCGGCAGCGATCCGTCGAGCAGCACCACCGGGCGCCCGTTGAGCGTGTAGAGGGTCTGCCCCGGCCTGATCAGCTGCCCGACGTTCGGCAGCCAGGTGATCGTGCCGCTGAGGCGGTTGTACACGGTCTGGGGGTTGGCGTAGGCGAGCGTGCCCGACTCGGTGTCGGTCTCGACCAGGTCGCGCCGCTGCACGATGGCCGCGCCGCCCGCACCGATGGGATTGCCGGCGGCCCGCGGCGAGGGCGAGCGGGTGCCGATCACGATCGCCACGACCACGCCGGCCGCGAGGAGCAGCACCAGTGCCAGCCCCAGCCGTCGCCGGCGGGAGGCGGGCGCGCTGCCCATGACGTTGCCTGCATCGACTCTGGTTCCCATCAGTGCGGAAGGCCGAGTGGCGGCGCGCGGCACGCGGCCAAGGCCTGCTTACACGCCGGTGCCGAGCCCACTCTCGCCGCACTCCCCGCCGAGGTGCTCGCGTCACCGACCGTCGCCGCGGCCGGGCCGGAAGAGGGTCCCCCGCGTCCCGCCACCAGGACCGCACTCATGGATGCTGGGAGGGCGAGCGGGCGCGCTGGTCGTGAACCGCTGTCCCGGTGTGGATTGATGCTGCCTTGCATCGGTCTCCGTCTGGTGTCCTTCGTGTGTGCAGCATCGGTTCTACGCGACGACCGGTTTCCGCCCGGTTTCCTCTCTCCTTGCGGGCAGCACCTCGTTCTTGGCCCCCGCGTGGACCAAGCCGGTAGCGATCGACGGGTCATCCTCCATTGACCGCCCGCTCGACGGCAGCTCGCGTCAGCACGCCATGAGTCACGCTCGTGCAGGCCAGACCGGCGTTCAGCACCGCCGGCTGATGAAGATCGATCCCGGCGGCGGTGACCATCTGCGGGCTCAACTGGCCCTGGGCGGTCGGGTCCGGGAAGTTGGCGAACCCGCGACGCCGCATACACCGGGCGAACGCCAGCATCGCGGCGGTGTGCGTTTGACTCTGCGCCGCACTCGGGCCTGTGCCTGGGCTGCCCCCGTTCACGTGCATGCAGGCTGTCTGGGCCGCCTGGGCCAGGGAGTTGCTGACCTCCTGTAGCGCGCTGATAACGGCTTCCTTCTGGTTCCCTCCGCTGCTGGTGGGGTCGGGGAAGTTGGGTACTCCGTGGGAGCGCATGCACCCTGCGTAGGCGAGCGCTCCGTTCTGCGTCGCCGTCGTCGTCGTAGCGGCGGTCGTGGGAGAGCGGCCGCCACAGCCGGCCGCGAGCAGCGAGACGGCGGCAACCGCGACGACGCAGGTGAAGATGAGTGCCCGATTCGTCATGAGGCAAGCTCACCAGCGCAACCTGAACGGATCGCCGCCACGTATGAGAGGTTGCTGAGAGCTTGCTTAAGAGAGTGTCTATCGGCCGTCGCCGTCGAAGCGGAGCGTGAGGAGCGCCCCTCCGCCGTCCGCGTTGGCGGCGGTGACGCTGCCTCCGTGGTCGTCGACGGTCTGCCTGACGATGGCGAGCCCGAGCCCCGAGCCGGGCAGGGCGCGGGCGGCTGCGGCGCGGTAGAAGCGGTCGAAGACATGCGGTAGGTCGGCCTCGGCGATGCCGGGCCCGTGGTCGCGCACGGTTAGCGTCCCCGCGGCGAGCCGGACCTCGACGGTACCGCCGGGCGGGCTCCACTTGATTGCGTTGTCGAGAGCATTGTCGACCGTGCGTTCCAGGCGCGACCGGGCCCCGACGAACCGGTAGGGCTCCAGCCGGCTCTCAAAGTGCAGCCTCGACGCCCTGTGCTGCGCCCGCTCGACGGCGGCCGCCACAAGCTCGTCGAGCGCGAGCGGCTCGCGTGCATCGACGGACCTACCATCGCGGGCGGCCACGATGAGATCGCCGACAAGTGCCGAGAGCCGCTCCACCGCCCGGACGGCTGCGCCGAGCACGCGCTGGCGCTGTTCGACGGGCAGGTCCGGCCGCGCCAGCAGTTCGATGTTCGCGCGGTGTGCGGTCAGAGGGGTTCGCAGCTCATGCGAGGCGTCCGCGATCAACTGCTGCTGAGCTTGTTGCGATTCGGCGAGGGCCGCGAGCATCGTGTTGAAGTCGGCTGCGAGGCTTGCCAGCTCGTCCCGGCCGCTGACGGGGATCCGCCGGTTGAGGTCGCGCGTCGCGCTCACCTCGCGCACCGCCCCGGCGAGCGCACGCACGGGGCGCAGCACCGCGTTCGCGGCCAGGCGGCCGAGCAGGGCCGCCGCGAGCGCCCCACCGAGCGTTAGGGCGAACAGCAGCCAACGGACGCGGGCGATCGTCGCGTTCGCCTCGGTCAGCGGGCGCGCGGTGCGCACAAGCCCGTCGCTCGCGGATGAGAGGGGCATCGTGTACAGCGCCATCGCCACGCCCTGGTAGCGAATGTCCCGGACATACGGCGGCGCCAGTCCCCTCGCCACCGACGCGTCCATGCCGATAAACGGTACGAACCCGTCGGACGGGACGACGCTCTGCTTGAGAGGGCTCTTCAGTCGCCTGACCACCGATAGCTCCCGGTTCAACGCGGTGCCCACGTTCGGGATCACCTGGAAATAGCCGGACGCGTTCGTGCCAAAGAGGGGCCTCTCCGAAGCGGACCTCTGCGTCTTCGCATACCCCGCCGGCTTCGGCCCGTTCCCGACCAGCCAGTTCGCGGCGACGTTCTGGGCCGACTGAATCAAGGAGGCGTCGGTCTGCTCGATCAAGTTCGAGCGCACGGAGAAATAGATCACCAACGAGGCGATCGCAAGCGCGACGAACACCGCGCCGCCCCCGGCGACCGTCAACCGCCCACGCAGGCTCACGGCTCTCGCAGCGTGTAGCCGACCCCGCGCACGGTATGGATCAGGCGCGGCTCGCCGCCCGCCTCCGTCTTTCGTCGCAGATAACTGATGTACACCTCGAGCGGATTCGACGTCGGCCCGAAGTCATAGTTCCAGACCCGCTCCATGATCAGCTCCCGCGTCAGCAGCTGGCGTGGATTCCGCAGAAACAGCTCGAGCAGCGCGTGCTCGGTCCGCGTCAACTCGAGCCTGCGTGTAGCACGGGAAGCCTCTCGTGTCTGCGGATCGAGCGAGAGCCCGGCGAACCAGAGCGGCGCATCCTCGCCCACCGGACGCGTCCGCCGCAGCAGCGCCCGCACGCGCGCCAGCAGCTCCCCCAATCCGAACGGCTTCACCAGATAGTCGTCCGCGCCGAGGTCCAGGCCGCGGATCGTGTCCTGCTCGGAGTCGCGCGCCGTCAGGATCAAGATCGGCGTCCGGTTTCCGGACGCTCGCAGGCGCCGGCATACCTCGAGGCCGTCCAGGTTCGGCATCAGCACATCGAGCACCACCGCGTCGAACTGCGCGCGTCCTAGCCGCTTCAACGCCGCAAGACCGTCAGTCGCGGTCGTGACACGGTGGCCCTCCAGTTCGAGCGCAGTCTCAACGGCCTCCCGTACGTCCGGGTCGTCGTCCACGACCAGCACGCGCCCGCCCCAGACCTCAGTCGCCTCCATCAGTGCCCGTTCATCCTCGGCTCCGCGCCTCGGTAACCCGCGAGGATCCATCACCAAAGCCTATGCGGGCGCGACGGTATGTCACGGTCATGCCAGGTTAGGCGCCACAACTCGAGTGGAGCACCGCAACCTGAGCGAGCCGCGCCCGAAGCTGAGAGCTTGCTTAAGGGTTCGTGAGATGCCCGGCCTTTACGACTCTGGTTCCATCAGTGGGCGTTGTTACCGGCGAGGAAACCGGCGCCGCAAGCCAGCAGCAGGCCGGCAAGAAGTCGGGGGGCGCTTTGCCGCTCATGGGCCCTTGGGGTTGAAGCCGCCGCAGGCCTTGGCGGCGGACTGGACGGCGGGCGCCTGGAGGTTGACCCCGCGCAGGTCGGCCACTTGGTTGTCACCGGTGCCGGTGATGACTTTCCGGGTCGGGGAAGTTCGGCACGGCGTGGCTGCGCATGCACCGCGCGAACCTCAGCCCACTCTGGCGCTGCTGCGCGGCCTGCGCCGGGCTCACGTCGCTGTGCGGCACGTACTGTTGGCACTTCTGTCGAGCCGCGGTGAACGCAGGGGCGTTGACCGAGACGCCGTCGACCGAGATCGTTCGCCCGCTGGCCTCGATCCGCATCCCGTTGTTGCTCAAGTCGGGGAAGTTCGGAACGCAGTTGGCGCGCATGCACTTGGCGAACACGAGGGCCCCCGGGGGGTCGGCGCTCGCCCCGGTCGAGCGCGAGCCCGCCACGCTCGGAGAGCCTCCGCCGCATCCTGCTACCGACACCCCGCTCACGACCGCTGCGACGGCGAGCTGACGCGCTCGCGAGAATCGGGGCAGCTCCGTTCGATGAATGCGGTCTGGCATCTGGTCTCCTTCGCGTCTGCTGAGTGCCGTCGCTCCGCTTGCGATTCCAGTTCTACGCGGCGGATGGTTTCGGCACGGTTTCGCTCGACCGGAGACCGAGCGAGGCGGAGATGACCGAAACCGTCTTGAAACCTCGCGGCGCTACCGTCCTGGCGAAGGAGCATCGGTGCGCGTACTGGTGATCGAAGATGATCAGGAGTTGGCCGAGACGGTGGCGGCAGGCCTGCGTCACGTGCGCATGGCGGTCGATGTCGCGCTCGACGGCGAGGTTGGCCTGGCACGCGCGCTCGTCAACGGCTACGACGTGGTCGTGCTCGACCGCGACCTACCCGGCCTTCACGGCGACGAGGTGTGCGCCCGGCTCGTCGCAGGTGGCGCCCGCAGCAGACTGCTGATGCTGACCGCCGCGTCAACGAACGACGACCTGATCCACGGGCTCGGGCTGGGCGCCGACGACTACTTGGCAAAGCCGTTCGACTTCCCGGTGCTGGTCGCACGGATCGTTGCCCTGGCCCGTCGTGCACAGCCGAGCATCCCTCCGGTGCTCGAACATGACGACATCGTGCTCGACACCGCCAGGCGCTGCGCGCACCGGGCCGGTAGGCCGCTCGCGCTGCGCCCCAAGGAGTTCGGCGTGCTCGAGCTGCTCCTCGCCGCCCAAGGCCGGGTCGTCTCCGCCGAGGAACTGCTCGAACGCGTCTGGGACGAGGCCGCCGACCCGTTCACGGGCGCCGTCAAGATCACGATCAGCCGACTGCGAGCCAAGCTCGGCGACCCGCCCGTGATCCAGACCATCGCCAAGGCCGGCTACCGCATATGAGCATCGCGGCGGGGCTGAACCGTCGCATCACCCAGCTCGCGCTCGGGCGACAGCTGCCGCGCCGGACCGTGCGCATGCGCCTGACGCTCCTGTACGGCGGGCTGTTTCTGCTCTCCGGCGCCGTGCTGCTGGCCACCACCTACGTCCTTTTTGACCGGGCGACCGAATACACAAAGCCACACTTACCGAAGGTCCCTCGCGCTCCCGCAATCCAGCACCTCCAGCAGAAGCCAACGTTACCGGCGATCGCTTACGGCCCCGCCAACACAGCGGTCCAGCTGCCTCAGTTCCCTCAGGCTCTGTCGAGGCTAGCCCACGATCAGTATCAGCTGGCCCAGGACCGGCATCAGCTGGTCTTCTCCGCGCGTCCGCGGGTGCAAGGCCCCTATCAGCTGGTGGGGGCCCTGCCTCGGCTGGCGCAGGACCAGCATCAGCTCGCACGGGATCAGAATCAGCTGGCACAGGCCGTGAATCAGCTGGCACAGGCCGCGCATCAGATGGTCCGGGCAGGGTCCGTCGAAGCCGCACAGCGCGCCGCCGACTCGCACCAGCTTCTCGTCGACTCGGGAATCGCTCTGGCCGTCGTGGCCGTACTCGCCGTCTTGGCCGGCTGGCTCGTTGCCGGCAGAATGCTGCAACCCCTCCGGACCATCACCCGCACGGCCCGACGGATCTCCTCTACCAGTCTGCACGAGCGCCTGGCCCTCGATGGCCCGCAGGACGAGCTCAAGGAACTCGGGGACACCCTCGATGACCTGTTTGGGCGGCTCGACGCTGCATTCGAGGCGCAACGTCACTTCGTCGCAAACGCCTCGCACGAGCTGCGCGCGCCATTGACACGCCAGCGAGCGCTGATCCAGGTCGCGCTCGCCGACCCGGACGCGAACTTCACCTCGTTGCGCACGGCACACGAGCGAGTGCTCGCCTCCGAGCGACAGCTCGAGCAGATGATGGACGCGCTGCTGACACTCACGCGCGGCCAAGCCGGGCTCGAGCGCCGCGAGCGCGTCGACCTTGCGACCCTCACCTTCCAGGCGCTGCTCGCCCACGAGTCACAGCTCGCCGGCGTCGACCTCGACGTTCGCGCCACGATCGACCCAGCGCCGACTGCCGGCGATCCACGACTGCTCGAGCGCCTCATCGCCAACCTGGCCGACAACGCGATCCGCCACAACACGCCAGGCGGACATGTCGAGATCACCACCGGGACCCGCGATCGTCACGCCTTCGTGTCGATCGCGAACACCGGCCCCGCCGTCCCGCCCGACGAGATCGAGCGGCTCTTCCAACCCTTCCAACGACTGGACGGCGGCCGTACCCACCACAACAACGGACACGGACTGGGCCTCTCGATCGTCCAAGCGATCGCCGACGCGCACCGCGCCGAGATCATCACGCGTCCGCGAGCGCAGGGCGGACTCGTTATCGACGTCTCATTCCCGTTGACAAGCAGCACCGACTCCGGACGGACATCGCCGCTCCGTTGGCGAAAGGCGGCAGCCCGTGAGCCGGTCTCCGAGCCTGATGCCCCGGCAGGACGTTGAACAGCCCGTTGGCGTTGTGGCGAGAAGCCCTCTCGGTTCAGTCCGCGGCGGGCGGCGCGTTGTATTCGTCGTCTGTGACGTGCTCGCCCCAGGTGGCGCCGTTGCCGTGCTCGTCGACCTCGAGGATCGCGAGGTGGGTCATGAACCGGTCGGGTGCGGCACCGTGCCAGTGGTCCTCGCCAGGCTCAAAGAACACGCGGTCCCCGGGGCGGATCGCCTCGACCGGGCCACCGCGTCGCTGGCAGCGGCCGACCCCCTCGAGGACGTAGATCGTCTGCCCGACCGGGTGCGTGTGCCAGGCCGTGCGAGCGCCAGGCGTGAAGTGGACGCTGGCTGCCTGCAGGCGCGACGGCGGCGTCGGCGCGGTGATGGTGTCGACGTACACGCCGCCGGTGAACCACTCGCTCGGTCCCGTCGCAGTGCCGATGGAGCTTCTGGTGATCTGCATGTCGTTCTCCTAGCGGTCGATCATCCTTCTGCGGCTTCCTGGTACGCGCACCCGCGGCCTCGATCCGGGCCCGCTCCGGCCAGATCGGTCACAGATCGAGCACCACGTCGTCGCGTGGCTGTGAGCAGCAGATGAGCGCGCTTCCGTCCGCCGGGGGTTCGACCGGGTCGGGGCTGTATCCGAGATCGCCGGCGATGAGCGTGGTCTCGCAGGTCTGACAGACGCCGGTGCGGCACGACCACCGAACGGGTACGTCGCATGCTTCGGCGAGTTCGAGCAGGCTGCTGTATTGGCTGCTCCATGGGATGGCGAGGTTGCTGCGGGCGAACTCGATCGTTGGGCCGCTTCCGGGTTGGCCGGCGGGTGGATGCGGCCTTCGCGCGGGCGTTGCGGCGATGCCCGGCGTCAGGCCCGGGGCGGGTCCGAACGGTTCGGTGTGAATGCATGAGGCGTCGATCCCCACCGCCGCCAGAGCGGCGCTGATCTCGTCCATGAAAGGTGCGGGACCGCACAGGTACGCCTGGGCATCGCGGGGCGGCTCGAGCTCTGCGAACTGTGACCCGGTCAGACGGCCCGCGCTGTCGAAGTCGCGGCCTTCGACGTCATCCGGATCGGGACGGCTGTAGTACACGTGGGTATGTACGTTCGGGAGCGAGGCGAGGAGACTGTGGGCCTCGGCGGCGAACGAGTGCTCGCGACCGTTGCGTGCGCCGTGCAGCCACCAGATCTCGCGATCGGAATGCTTTTCCGCCAGCGCCTGAAGCATGGCGAGAACTGGGGTGGCACCGATCCCGGCGCTGATCAGGAGCACGGGTGCATCCGTCCCGTCGAGGATGAAGGTGCCACGCGGCGCCGCGACGTCCAGTTGATCGCCGACGGCGAGCCGAGCGTGCAGATAGCCGCTGGCGGCGCCGTCGTGTTCGCGCTTGACGGTGATCCGGTAGTAACCGGCGTCGGGCGGTCCGGAGAGCGAGTAGTTGCGGAGCACCGACCTGTGCTGCTTGTCGGGCTGGACTCGCAACGTGAGGTACTGGCCTGGACGGGCGGCCGGTAGCGATGCGCCCTTGGGATCCTCGAGTCGTATCGAGATCACCGATTCGCTTTCGCGGGTGATTGCGGTGACGGTCAGCTGATGAAAGCCGGGCCAGGCAGGAGGCGGGCTTGTTACCGCGAGCCCGGCGTTGCCGCCACCGGGTTCTCCCTCGAGCAAAGCTCGGAACGAGGCCTGCCAGCCGGGGCTGAGGGCGGGGATCCGGAGCGCTCGGGCCAGTTCTTGATGCGTGTGCCCGGGGAGGTAGAGCAGCGCGTCGGCCTCGGCGACGGACATCTGTTCGGAACCGGAAGCGAGCTTGATGATTTTGTCTCCCGCCTGTACGTCGCCCTCTTCGAGCACGCGGAAGTAGAAGCCTGGGCGATGGTGTGAAACGAGCAAGGCGGGAATGCGCGGGTCGTTCATGCGAATTCCGACGCGGTAGCAGGTGACCCGGGGTTGCGTTACCTCGAAGATGGCGGTGCCGATCCGGTAGCGATCGCCGATGCAGACCTCGTCGTCGCCGAGCCCTTCGACGGTGAAGTTCTCGCCGAACTGCCCGTGTACGAAGTCGTCCCGTCCGAGCTCGCGTTCCCAGTACCGATACGAGTCGATCTGGTAGACGAACACGGCACGCTGCTCGCCGCCGTGCCCCGCGAGGTCGCCTTGACCGTCGCCTTCGACATTGAGCTTGCCAACGCGCCGTGGACCGGCGATGGGGTCCTTGAAGACGCCCGTGAAGACGGTCTTCCCTTGCCACGACACGTCCTTCGGCATGCCGACGTTGACCGACAGCAGCCGTCCGACGACGGGCCCATGGTCGGTGCCCGGCGCCGTGCGCCCATGCGGAGCCCAATTCTTCCTCTGTTGGTCCTGGATCTTTTGCACTGGCGTTGACTTAACCAGCTTCGTGCTGCGCGCCGGCGCTCTCAGACGGCGTATGCCCTGACGTGGACCTGTCTGCTAGACACGTCGACCGCGCCGCGGGCCCAGACCTCGATCGGGTTTACCCACGAGAGTTCGGGGTGGTTGCTGATCAGGGAAACATGCTCGCGGAGCTGGAGCACCGAGGAGCCCACCTCCGGAATCGCCGCGCCACCCGCTTCCAACGCGACCTTCTTGCCGTCCTCGGTCGTGATCTCCCCGTGAATGTGGAGCTCGGCGCGGCCGTCGGCGCGGAAGCAGATGTAGTCCACGCCCCGGAACGTCCCTTGGAGCCTCGGTCCGCTGACCGGCCCCTCGAGATAGAAGTCGAACCGGGCACCCTCGGCCGGTGGGGTCTGGCCGGAAAGTACGGCGTCGGCCGAGGCACCGTACTCGACCACCCGCGTGATCTGCGGCCAGTACTCGTAGATCAGCGTCCCCGGCATGCGTGCTTCGTGGTCACCGGACTCGAGGGTGACGGTGTTCGCCCGGGTTTCATCGATGGAGTTCATTAGTCACTCCTGTCATGACGCCGGCGCCTCCGGTCCCCGGGTAGCCTACGTCGTTCGGACGATCAATGTCCGGCGCTCTGTCCGCCGTCGATGTGGAGGATCTCGCCGGTGACGAAAGAGGCGCGCTCGAGATACAGGATCCCGTCGACAACGTCGCTGATCTCGCCCACACGGCCGAGGGGGTGAAGCGCCCCCATACCCTCGTACGACGCCGGATCGTGCATCGGGGTCCTGATCACCCCGAGCGAGACCGCGTTGACACGCACACCCCGAGCGGCATATTCAATCGCCAACGATCGGGTCGCGGCGACCAGACCGCCCTTGGTCAGAGAGGACAGCGCCGAGGGCCTCGTGCTGTCGGCGTAATCGACGAGGCTGGTGCTGATGTTGACGATGTGGCCGGCGCCCTGGCTGACCATCGGCCCGATCGCCTGTTGCGTCATGTAAAAGAACCCGGCAAGGTTCACCGCGGTGATCGCCGCATAGTCCTCGCTCGTGTAGCCGGCGAAGGGCTTGCCGATGTATACCCCGGCGTTGTTGATCAGGGTGTCGATCCTTCCGAACCGCTCGAGCGCCTGCTCTACCACGTGCCGGGACGTATCGGCGTTTGTGATGTCGCCTTGGATGGCGACTAGGTCGGGCTCGTCGGAGGCGGGAATCGTTCGCGAGGTGGCCACGACCGCATAGCCGACACGACGGAACGCGGACGCGAGACCGGCGCCGATGCCCCGCTCCGCACCCGTGATGATCGCGACTGGCTGCGGCGGTTCGTTCACGCTACGAGGTAGGTCTCGTAGATCACGCCGTCGACGTGGCGGCCGGCCACGCTCATGAAGATGCCTTTGTTCAGCCAGGCGAGGTCGGCCGCGGCGGTCTCGATCCGGGTTGAGGTTCGAAACGTGTACTCGCTGGGATCGACGTCCTCGCCACGCCCCAGGCGCGCGAGCACCTCCGGGCTGCCGTGGCGGATGCTCTGCGACTGGACGTAGAGGAGCTCCCCACCATCGGTCTGCAGGACGTACCGGATGTCGCCGAGCGCGGTGCCGTCCGGAAGGATGATCTGCCAATCGGCGCTCACGCCCGGGAGCAGCCTCCCGCTCAACTTCGGACCGTTGAATGTACCCCCCGTCAGGGGCACGATACGCCGGTGGCCTTGGGCTGTCTCCCCGAGCTCCAGCGGTCGGGCGAGAGTCGCCTCCAACCTGTAGACCTGGGTCAGGCGAGGCTCGGGAAGGCGACTGCTCGTGCCTGCCTGCTGACGGTCGCGCGGAACGCATCGCCGGACCGATGGATCGTTCGGATGGGGCTCGAGCGGGGTCACCGTGACGCGCATCCACTCATCGAGCGGCAGCGCGCGCAGCAGGCCGTCCATGTCCGCTTCGCTCTCGGCGCGGTACAACCCGATCGGTCGGCCCTCGCCGGGGCCGACGTGCCGCTTCCAAAGCCGAATCAGGTGTCCTTGATCCACGAGCTTGGCTGCGGCTGCCGTCTCCGCGTCCTCCCGCGCCGTGACTTCTGACTCAGGTATTCCGACGGGAACGTTGATCTCGAACTCGACAAGAAAATCCATCGGGCTCACCCGACCAATTGCTGGCCGCCGTCGATGGTGTAGGTCGCTCCGGTCAAAGCTCTGGCTCGCCACGGGTGGGAGTGGTTGTGGTTGTCGTCGTCATGGTCCTCCTGGGAGTGAGATGTCACCTGAAAGTGAATCCCCGCGTGGTTGCTGGTCATTCTTGGCCGCATTGAATCGGTTGTAGCCACTACGTTCGCGCTTCGGCACCCCGGTCGCGCCCGTGAAATACCCTGATAAGTGCCCCGGGCGGGATCCTGTATCACGCCGGCGTCGTCTCCCGGTCGGGGAACTGCAACGCGTCACGAAGGCCCTTACGGGAGCTGATGCCGAGCTTCGTGTAAACCTGTCGCAGGTGCCACTCCACGGTCCGGGGGCTGATGTACAGCTCGGCACCAATCTCCGGGTTGGTGCGACCCTCGCGGGCAAGTCTCGCGATCTGTTTTTCCTGGGGCGTGAGCTCATCGCGGGTGTCGTCTCGTCGCTTGCGCACCTTCTCGCCGGTGGCCAGCAGCTCTCGTCGCGCGCGATCTGCGAATCCATTCGCTCCCATCGTGGCGAAAACGTCATACGCCCGGCGGAGCTGCTCGCGGGCGTCGACACGTCGGTTCTCACGACGGAGCCACTCGCCATAGCTCAGCTGGGCACGAGCAAGGTGCGCTGCCATCCGGGACTGTCCAAGCGCGTCGACCGCCTCGCCGTGCAGATGCTCGGCCGATTCGCCGTCCTCGAGCAGCGCTCTCGCGCGCGCCTCGGTTCCCTTCGCCCATGTCGTGCCGCTCGCACTCGTCCGCTCGCACAGCTGATCGAGGGATTCCCGTGCGACCGCATGCCGCCCGCTCCGCGCGGCCGCCTCGACGAGCTCGCACAACGCCCACGACGAGGTCGCGATCTCGTCCGCCGCGACCGCTTTCTGGGCAGACTCGAAGGCAAGCTCGTACTCGCCAAGGCCGTTGTAAAGAATTGCGGTGGCGTATTCGGCGGCCGTGACTGCGCATCCCTCACCCCGGCGGTGGGCGCCGCCGATCATCACATCGACCAGAATCAACGCCGTGGAGGCGTCCCCCCGCCACGCGGCGAGCCGCAGCGGAATGTAGGGCAGCGTCTCGGCTCGGTCCCCCAGGTCGAGGCTCTGGGCCTCCTCGAGAAGGGCAGATGCCAGCGACAGGTTTCCGGCCTGGAGGTGGAACATCGCGAGGTAGTCGAGGGCAAAGGGGAGCAAGATGAGCGTTCCCGTGGCGCGCGCCAGCTCGGCCTGACTCGAGGCCAGCTCGAGCCACGCGTCGTCGTCCCACAGGTCCATCGCGGCGAGGCTGTAGGCGACCCACGACCAGTCCAAGCGCCGCTCCTCGGCCAGGTAAGCACGCAGTGCGGCCGTCAGCATCGGAGCGGCAGCGGCGTACCCATCTGTCAACCGGGTCGCCAGCCCGAGCAGCAGCAGTTGCCCGCCCGGAAGTGGCTCGGGTCCGAGCGGCGCCGACAAAGCCGCTCGGGCAACGTCCGCCGGGCCGGGGTCAGTGGCGAGACGGGCGGCGTAAATCGCTGCCACCAGCGCCTTCAGATGCGTCTCTCGTGCAAGCTCGGCGTCGAGTGACTCGAGCCGCTGGGCCGTGCGCATGAGCAGCGGCGGCGCATCGCTGCCACGTCGCGCGTCAAAGGCGATCTGGGCGTGCAAACGCTGTGCCCTGGCCTGCCCAAGCTCATCGAGCGGACCCGCATCCGCAGCCGCGAGCAGGGACCCCGCGGCCGAAAGGTCTCCCGCCCCGAGCTTCATCTGTGCTGCGGTGATGGCTCGTGACGCCCGCTCACGAGGGTCTGGCGTGAACGTCACCGCCCGCTCCAGGAACGCAGCGGCTGCGGCGATGCCGCCGCGGCCTTGCGCACGGCTCGCGGAATCGATCAACTCCCCAGCCACCTCCTCGTCTGGGGCGATCGCCGCGTGCGCGCGATGCCAGGCTCGACGATCGGGATCCGTCTCAGGATCGGTAGCGGCGGCGAGCGCGCCGTGAACCGCGCGCCGGGCCGTCGCGGGCGCCGCGCGATACGCCGCCGATCTCACGAGCGGATGGCGAAACCGAACTTGCGCGCCGATCTCGAGCAAATGCTCTGCGGCCGCGGGCTCCGCCGCCTGCCGCTCGACGCCGAGCGTCCCCGCAGCGCGCCACAGGAGTGTGGCGTCCCCCACCGGGTCAGCCGCCGCCAGCAACATCAGTCGCTGCGTCGCCTCGGGCAGTGCGGCTATCCGTTGTCGGAAGTGGTCCTCGATATGGCTCGGGAGCGTTCCCGCGTCGGGCAGCGCGAATCCCCCCGCCAGCTCTCCGATGCTTCTGCCCCGCGGGAGCTCCACCAGCGCCAGCGGATTGCCGCGAGTTTCGGCGATCAGACGGTCGCGGACACGATCATCGAGCCGGCCGGGAATCACCGACGACAGCAAGGCGCGCGCATCGTCATCCTGAAGTCCTCCGAGCGACAGTTCCGGGAGACCTACAAGCTCGCGCTCGTCGCTCGGCTCGCGAACGGTGAATACGAGCGCGACTGACTCCGCTAGAAGGCGTCGGGCGATGAATCCGAGCACTTGAGAGGTGGCCGCGTCGAGCCATTGCGCGTCATCGACGAGACACAGCAGTGGTCGCTCTCCGGCAACCTCGGCGAACAAGGTCAGGGCGGCCAGAGCGATGAGAAAACGGTCGGGGGCATCGCCGAACGCGAGGCCGAAGGACACACGCAGGGCGTTCTGCTGGGGATCTGGTAGCGCGTTGAGCCGGGAGAGCATCGGTGTGCACAGGCGATGCAGTCCCGCGAACGGCAGTTCCATCTCCGCCTCGATGCCCGCGATCTGGACCACTCGGAACCCAGCAGCCTGCCGGGCGGCGTACCGGACGAGCGCCGTTTTGCCGATGCCGGCCTCGCCCCGTATCAGTAGGACCGCGCTCTGGCCCCCGCGGGCAGTCTCAAGCAGCCGGTCCAGCACATCGCGCTCCCCGGACCGGCCCAGAAACACCGGCGGGCGCTGGACGGCCATTCCGTAAGCCTAAACCCAGTCGATAGCACGTCAAAAAACCAGTGGTGCCACCCGGGACATCCCCTAGTGCGACCGCGGGTGATCGCGGCCAAAGTAGCAACATGTCCACCAACCATCACGACACCTCGGGAGCGCCCGTGGCGATCGTGACGGGAGGATCGGGTGGTATCGGTCGCGCTATCGCGCGCAAGCTGGCCATCGGGGACTACTCGGTTGTCATCAACTACATAAACAGCCAGCCCGAAGCGGACGCGGCTGTCGAGGAGATCCTCGCGGCGAACGGCACCGCGGTCGCGGTCCGCGCCGACATCGCGGACGCGCTCGACGTCGAGCGCCTATTCACGGAGACGATCGACGCGTTCGGGCGTGTCGACGTCGTCGTGCACGCCGCCGCCCGGATGATCCTCGGCACGGTCACGGGCTACGACCTCCAGACGTTCGATGCGCTGCAGCGAGTCAATGTGCGGGGAACGTTCGTGGTCAACCAGCAGGCATCGCTTCACTTGCGGGATGGGGGCGCGATCGTGAACTTCTCAAGCTCCGTCGTCGGCCTGGCGCTTCCGTCGTATGCCGCCTACGCGGCGAGCAAGAGCGCGGTGGACGCCATTACGCCCGTGCTCGCCCGCGAGCTAAGAGCTCGGAACATCACCGTCAATGCGATCGCGCTGGGGCTCGAGCGTCCCGGCGCCATCGCGGACGTCGCTGAACTCGTTGCATTCCTGGTCAGCGAGGACGGCCGATGGGTCAACGGCCAGGTAATCCGGGCGAGTGGGGTGATCGGCGATGAACACGACTTCGCCCGACGGTGATCCCGACGACACACGGTGCGGCGTTCCGGCGGACACCACCCACAACAGGACTGATTTCTGGCTCGTGCTCGGAGCTCGGGAAGCGTGAGAAACCAGTGATCGAGGGCTCGCTCTGGGTCGGTGAGACCGCCTGCGCCGGGCGCTATCTGCCGGTGCGGTCGCGGTGCTTGCACCCCGGCCAGCAGCAGGGCCGGCGCTGGCCCTCCTCCAGCTCCTCCTGGGTCCGCCGAATGCGGCGCTGTCGGGTCGTGTCCTGTTTGGCGTCCTCGACCCAGCAGATGAACTCGTTGCGAGCTAAGGGGGTGATGTCCTTCCAGGCATCGAGTGCCGTGGCATTGGCGATCAGCGCCTCACGCAGGTCCGCGGGCATCTTATGCACCACCCCACCGAGCACTCTCGGGCCGCTCACACGCCCATGGTAGTCAACCGTCCGAGGGGAGCCTTGCCTTTCGCGACCAGCCTCGCGTTGACGAAATCTTGACGGTGGCCGGCGGTTTCTTAGCGCCGCCTTGACGGAGCCTCGGCGAGCATGTGACGTGGATCCATTTGACATGTCAGTTGCCGACCTCCAGCGCAGTTCGTATGGGCATCTCTCGCTGCGTCAGGGAGGGGGCCGATGGCTACGCCTGCGTCTCTCGCTGCTCGCCAGCTGGCACGCTGGAGAGCTTGACCGGCAGCTAGCTGCCGGCGCGAGTCCGGGCGCCAGCGCGCTCCTCGCGATCAGGGGCGAGCGGCTCACCGGCCGCCGCTACCGCATGCGGGTCGCTGCCGGGCTGGCGAGGGCAGTCCGTGATGCCGAGGCCATTCCGCATGGTCTCAGCGCAGCGGTCGCACCGGACTGGCGCGAGGTGAACGCTGCGCGTACTGTGATCGCGACCCTGGACCGCCGACTGCGGGCTTCGGAGCCGGTCAGTCCGCAGGGGGTCGCGATGCTCGAGTCGCTGCTGACCGACGGCATCAGTCCGCTGTACCGGCCGATCGAACCCGGAGCCCTGGGAAGCCAACTGCGCGCGGCGGCCGCTGCGCTCGAACCGCGCGCGCGTGACCCGGTCCGCGTTCGCGAGGAGAGTCGGGGATGACCACATCGCGCCGGCGTGGCTTGCACGAGGCGGCGCACAAGACCGATTCGCCCGCGCCAGATGAACCTGGCCAGGCGGCCGGCACGAGCGGGGTGAAGCGCAGCTTCAACGAGGCTGCCCATAAGCTCGGGTACGTCGCTCCGCGAGCGGCCAGCGCTTCCGCACAAGAGTCGGAGGCCACGCGGAAGCGGTTCGAAGCACTGGCCGACACCAACCGAGACGTGATCACTCAGGCCGGCCGCGCGGTCCTGGTGCTGGGTGCGCTCGGGATCGTGTACGGGGACATCGGCACCAGCCCCCTGTACACCGAGCAGGCCATCTTCAGCTCGTACAAGGCCACGGCGCATATCACGCCCGCCACCGTGTACGGGATCGCGTCGTTGATCTTCTGGGCGCTGATGGTCGTGGTGTCGATCAAGTACGCAGGCTTCATCATGCGCGCGCACAATCGCGGTGACGGCGGGATCATGGCGCTGACCGCCCTCCTGCAGCGCAACAGGGTCGTCCATGGAGCGCTGCTGGTGACGCTCGGGATCTTCGGCGCTGCCCTGTTCTTCGGCGACGGCATGATCACGCCCGCCATTTCGGTGCTCGGTGCGATACAGGGAGTTCAGGTCGCCACTCCGGCGCTGGCTCACCTGGTCGTGCCGCTTTCGGTCGCGATCCTGCTCGGTCTGTTCATCCTGCAACGGTTCGGGTCCGGAACGATCGGATGGCTGTTCGGGCCGATCCTCCTCGTCTGGTTTGCCGTGATCGCGCTGATCGGCCTAAGCCAGGTGGTCAAGGACCCGGCGGTGTTCCAAGGGCTTTCTCCGACATGGGCCGTCCGGTTCTTCGTGGATCACGGTGCCGCCGGCTACCTCGTGCTCGGAGGCGTGGTGCTGGCGGTAACCGGTGCTGAGGCCCTATACGCCGACCGGGGACACTTCGGCGCCGCCCCGATCCGCATGGGCTGGTTCGGTCTCGCGCTACCGGCGCTGGTACTCAACTACCTGGGCCAGGGGGTCTTCATCCTCCACCACCCGGCCCTGGCGAAGGACACGAGCACGTTCAATCCCTTCTACCAGATGACCCCCCACTGGGCTTTGTGGCCGATGGTTGTCCTCGCCGCCGTCGCGACGGTGATCGCCTCCCAGGCCGTGATCTCGGGCTCCTTCTCCGTCGCAAAGCAAGCCGTGCAGCTTGGCTTCCTCCCCAGGTTGCGGGTTCTGCACACATCCAAGGTCGAGGGCCAGATCTACGTCCCGGTTATCAACTGGCTGCTGTGTGTCGGCGTCCTGACACTAACCCTCGTGTTCCGCTCCTCCAACAAGCTGGGCGACATCTACGGCGTCGCGGTGACCGGAACGTTCATCCTCAACACCCTCTTGTTCCTGGCCGTCGCGCGCTTGCTCTGGGGCACGGCCAAGCGAAAGCTGGCGCCGATCGCAGTGTTGTTCCTGACCGTGGAAGTCGCGTTCTTCAGCGCGAACATCGCGAAGGTCGAGCACGGCGCGTGGCTGCCCCTGGCGGTCGGGGTCTTGATATCAATCGTGATGATCAACTGGCGCCGCGGCCAGGTAATCGTCAGCAGGAACCGAGTCGCCCAAGAGGGACCACTGAACGAGTTCCTTGATGGTCTGGCCTCCAGGCAGCCGCCGCTGGTCCGGGCGCCCGGCGTCGCCGTCTTCCTCTGTCGCGATAAGGACACCACTCCGCTGGCGCTTCGCGCGGACGTCGAGCATACCCACACGCTTCCAGAGAAGGTCGTGATCGTTTCGGTCGACACCGTCAGCGTTCCACACGTCGAGACCGTCGACAGGTGCGCGGTCGAGGTGCTCGGCCATGGCCGCTTCAAGGTCGTCCATCTGACTGTCCGGTTCGGCTACCACGACAAGCTCAACATCCCGGCGGCACTGGCGCAGGCGCGCAAGCAAGGGCTACTGGATCGCAACCTCGACCTCGAGCACGCCTCTTACTTCGTGTCACGGATCACGATCACACCGACCGACGATCCGGGCATGCGGCCATGGCGGAAGAACCTGTTCATCGCGATGGCCCGCAATGCATCGAGCGCGATCGATCACTTCGGGCTGCCAGGCGACCGCACGGTGATCATGGGCTCGCGGGTTGCCCTCTGAACGACGAGCACGGCAATCACAGCTCGCCGCTGTTGTTGCGAAGTTGCCCCTGGCCCATAGGAGGAGGCGGGTCAGGCGTCGGGCGCTGCGCGCAGACTGTCGAGCATCGCCGCCACCTGCTCGCGGAGCGCCAGCTCGACGTGCGGTCCGACGTAGACCTCCACCTGGAAGACCCGCCCCGCGTCCTTGAAGCCGAACGTGTCGCTGGATCCATCGCACGTTTGGCGCAATCCACCGCCGGCCGCGAGACGGAAGCGGACGGGGCGACTTGGTGCACGGGCGAGCTGCCAGCGTGTGGGGTGCAGGTACTCCCAGACGAAGATGAACCCGCCGTCGCGGGGGAAGCCGACGACATTCGGAAACCCGCACTCGCAGGTGTGGCGGGAAAGCCTGGCCGGGAATGAAGCCACCGCCAACCGCGGCGCCGGATCAGTCACATCGCTCAGCCAGCCGCGCAGGACGTGCCAGCCGGCCGGCACGCTGGCGCTGAGCCGTGCCGGAACGCTCACGCGCCCAGCGCTGCGATCCCCACCGGCCGCCGCCGCCGCAGCCAGGGCCGCAATCGCGACCACTGCAACCGCCGCCAGAACCTTGCGCACACCAGCTATACGTGCTCGTTCCACCCCCAGGTCCATGCCACTGTCGCAATGATCGACCGAGTCGAGCCGCTGCCCGCTGCCGTGTGCGCCGCTACGCTGCGCGGCATTGCCTACCGTCACCTGCTTGTGGCTTACGACGGAACGTCGGAGGGAGACGAGGCGGTCGTCGCCGGCGATCTGCTGGCGCAGCGAGACCGGTCCCGGTTGACGATCGCCGTTGTTGTGGAGTTGGAGCGACCATTGCGATGGGTTACGCGTTGGCCGCGGGGAACGAGTGTGTGGAACGACGTCCTGCTCGATCGGGCACGGGCGGATCTCGAACGGGCAGCGCGACTTGTGGAAGCGGACGCCGAACTCACGGTGCTCTTCGGTCCGAGTCACCGGGCCATCGCCGAAGGCGCCAATGAGTTTGACTGCGACGCGATCATGGTGCCGCCCCGCCCACGGCGCCGTGTCGTGAGGCTGTTCTCACGCGACCAAGCGGCCGCGATACGGCGGCGCACGTCCTGCGAGGTTCTCCGACCTCGCTAGCGCGGCGCCTGGATCGCAATCGGTCGCACGAATCGCTCAGCAGATGCGCCTGACTCGCACCTGGTCACGAGAGTCGTTGAGCGTCACGAGCCAGTGTGGTTGAGATTGAAACCTTTTCCTCGAGCTCAAGACAACCACGGAGCAGACCGTGAGCGCTTCACCAAGCCTGAAGACAGGCAGCGTGTTCCGACAATCGCCGCCGTTCTTGTGCGCGATACGTCCGGCCGTTTCATCAATCGTGCACTGGAGACTGTCTCGCCGTCGTGTAAGCGCCTCGCGCTCAGCCGCCAATCTCTCCCGCTCTTCGCGTGCTGCGGTTTCCTTACGCTCGACTTCTTTGAGCCCGTCTTCAAGCGCTGCCCGCCAGGTCTCCGCATCGGTCCGCAGGGTCTCGGCAAAGAACAGAAGTGTCGCGAGCTCTGCACGCAGCCCCCGCCGACCTTGACTCCTGGATGGCGCGCGAGCCACACGTTCGTATAGAGCGTCGAGTTGCCGACTCAGCTCGCTGTGCTCGACCCATCCCCACCGCGGATAGTCATCATCGGACGCGGACGGATGGTCGTTCAGCGTCTTGTCAACCGTCAGCGGCCTCGCGAGCGATCGAGACCCGCAACCGGGCGATTTCAGAGGCAACGTGGGTTTGGGCTACGACCCGCAGAGCCGAATCGTTTCGCCGCATCCGATGCGCGTCAAGGTCGGTCGCCCCGCCGCGCTCGCCGGTGGCCAGCAGCTCAAGGATTCGCCGGCGGACGGGATCGCCGAGGATGTCGAATGCGGACCGCCTGACCTTCAGGAACCGAGGTGACATGACTCGCACATCCGGCGTAGGGTTGCGAGGAGCATGTCGACGGGACCGGGCGCCTCGCGGCCAGGCTTCCCCAGCGAGGTGCTTCGTTGCCGACATCCACAGGAGGTGACCGTGCGCGTTGACGTCGATGGCGTGGGTATCGAGTACGACGTAACCGGTGAGGGTCCGCCGGTGGTGCTGCTGCACGGCTTTCCGGACTCGGGGAGGCTTTGGCGCCATCAGGTACCGGCTCTGGCTGAGGCTGGATTCCAGGTCATCGTCCCCGACCTGCGCGGTTATGGCCGATCGGACAAGCCGCTGGAGGTGGCGGCCTATCGGATGGACGTGCTGGTCGGTGACGTGCTCGCTGTCATGAGCGCCGCCGGCGCCGAGCGAGCGCACGTCGTGGGCCACGACTGGGGCGCGGGCATAGCCTGGGCTACCGCATTGATGGGCGCCCACCGCGTCGACCATCTCGTGGCGCTGTCGGTCGGGCATCCGGCGACTTTTTTCGCGGATGGCTTCGAGCAGTACGAAAAGTCGTGGTACATGCTGCTCTTCCAGTTCGCCGGAATCGCCGAGGAGTGGCTGTCGGGGAACAACTGGGCCAACTTCCGGGCATGGGGCCACCACCCCGACACCGACGCGGCGATCGGCGAGCTTGAGGCAAACGGCTCGCTGACCCCAGGCCTGAACTACTACCGGGCGAACATGACCCCCGAGCGCTTTCTTCACTCGCGCTTGGAGCTGCCACCGGTACAGGCTCCGACGATGGGTGTGTGGAGCTCGGGAGACTCCGCGCTCAGCGAGGGCCAGATGACCAGATCCGCGAGCTATGTTGCCGGCACTTGGCGCTACGAGCGCCTCGACGGCCCCGGCCACTGGATGCAGCTAGATTCGCCCCATGAGGTGAGCCGGCTGTTGGTCGATTTCTTGCCCGCATGAGCCGTTGACGGGCAGGCTGTCGCCTCTCCCGGTCACGGTTGGCAACGTGGAACGCGAGCTGGCGCTCGAAGTTGGACCACCAGCTCGGGTCGCTGCCACCACCTCCGTGTTGCGGAGCATCCGGCGCACCTCTTCGTGGTCCACCGCCGCCGTGGTCGGCTTGCCGTCCGGGCCTGCTATCACCGCCGTCAACCGACGGGTCCGGCCATCAGGACCCCGGGAGCCAGCAGGTCTACGGAACCGACGAGCTCCGCTCGCCCTCGGCGGAGGTGCTGACGGCCACACACACCGACCATGACGTCCTGCTGGTCCGCGCCCACCTCCACCCACAACCATGACTACATCATCTGGCCGCCGGGCTGAGCGGCGTCCCCGTCTTCTCCGCAACAAAGGCGAGCTTGCGGAGCCGTCCTTCCCGGAGCCAGTCGCTCCAGAGCCGATGGGCGGCTAGCAGCTCATCAAGTGCCCGGCGTCCGATCTGCGCGGCAATGTCCGCAGCATCGGCGGCAAATGCGTCGATCAGCGAATCCGCCACGGCACGGTGAGACCGGCTGCAGTCGTCCTGCCAGCGGACAACGAGCCCGACCTGCTCCAAGCAGGCGAGCATCTCCGACAGAGGTGTGAGCCAAACCGTGTCGGCGTCGGGCATCCTCGCGCGCTCCGCTGCGGTGAGAGGGAGGCCCTCTTCCATGGTGAAGGCGAACCGCCCGCCAGCGGCAAGCTCCCTGGATATCTCCCGAAACAGCGCTTCCTTTTCGGGAAAGGCCAGCATCGTCTCGAACAGGAGCACAACATCGAACGGGCCGTGAGGGATAGGGGGGATCCGGGTGACCTCGAAGTGACAGGGAAGATCGCCCGCACGCTCACGTGCGATCTCGATGGCGCTGGCGCTGAAGTCCACCCCAAGATAGGCGCAACCTAGCCTCTCAGTGATGCACCGTCCGGGACCGGCCACTCCGCAGCACAGATCGAGGACGGAGGTTCCGGTTGCAATGCCGGCCTGGCGCGCGAGTGCCAGAATCTCTCCGGCACGCATGAAACCCTCCTGCTCGACGAACTCGCCGGGGGCGTACGCGGCAACGCGAGCCCGCTGGAGGGCCCGCATGAACGGGGCGCGCTCGTCCTGCTTCACGGCAAGGTCAGCGCGAGCCGGTGCGCCGGGTACCTCTGAACCACCCCGTCATTCACGGTCCGAAGAATGACAGCCCTTGGTCCGGGAAGGGTTGGCATGGCTGCGGCGTCATTGGGACGTATGGAGGCAAGCGCACCTTCACTGAGGGCGCCGCGGCCGGAACGCATGCACGCGGTTCACGCAGGACCGCTGACCGGACTGATCGCCCAGGCGCTGCTGCTGGCCGCGCTCGCCGCGACCGTCGGCCTCACCGCGGGAGGCTGGGTCGTCGGACTCACCTGCGGAGTCATGATGACCGCCGCTCTGGCTCATGGCCTCTCCCGCCACCGCTCCGATGGGCTGGGAGCCGCCAACTGGGTGACGCTTGCTCGGGCGTCGCTCGCCGTCGGTGTCGCCGCGCTGGTCGCGGACTCGTTCGCCTACCCCGCTCCGGTCACGCTGCTGGTGTCAATCACCGCGCTCGCACTCGCGCTCGACTTCGTAGACGGACGGGTGGCGCGACAAACCAGTACGACGGCGACATTGGGCGCGCAGTTCGACGGTGAAGTCGACGCGTTCTTGATCCTCGTCCTCAGCGTGTACGTCGCTCGCTCGGTCGGCGTGTGGGTGCTCGCGATCGGCGCGGCACGCTACGCGTTCCTCGTCGCCGGGTGGGCGCTGACATGGATGCGCGAGCCGCTGCCGCCGCGTTACTGGCGCAAGTTTGTCGCCGCGACGCAGGGGATCGTGCTGACGGTGGCGGCCGCGAACATCCTGCCGCCGGCCGTTACCAAGGGCGCGCTCGTCGTCGCCCTTGTCCTACTCGCGGAGTCATTTGGTCGCGATGTGCAGTGGCTGCGGGGCAACCGGTACCGCGCACACCCTCGAATCGTGACGCCCAGCTCCGGTGACAAGGCCGACCCTCCCGCTAGCAACAGGCGTGTGCGGAAAGGCGTTGTCCTGGGGCTCACGATCCTCGGCGCCCTGCTCGTGTGGGTCGCCCTCGTCGCTCCTTACGAGCCGAAAGAGCTCACGATGAACGGGTTCTTCAGGATCCCGCTCGAGTTGCTCGTCCTGGTCGCACTGGCTGCCTTCCTGCCCCGCACCCCGCGACGCATCCTGGCTGTGAGCTTTGGACTGGTCCTCACGGTGGTGGTCGTCCTGAAGGTCATCAATTACGAGGTGTTCACGCTCTACGACCGGCCGTACGACCCGCTTGGAGACACGAGTCAGCTCGGAAACGGGATCGAGACGTTGCGCTCCTTGGTCGGTGGTACGGAGACGAAGCTGATCGAGTTCGGCTCGGTTGTCGGCACCGTCGTACTGGCCGTCCTTCTGACGCTGGCGATGCTGCGGCTGACCCGGGTTGCCTCCGACAACCGCCGCTGGGCGCTGCGGGCGGTCGCGGGGCTCGGCGCTGTAGGGGCACTCTGCTGGGTGCTCGGCGCTCAGCTCATCTCCCACACGCCGATCGCCTCCACGCTTTCGGCCGGTCTGTTCATCGACGAGGTAAATGCGGTTCGGGCGGACATCCACGACCAGAGCGTGTTCGCCGCCGAGATCAAGCACGACCCCATGGCCAACATTCCCACCAACCGGCTGCTGACCGCACTGCGCGGCAAGGACGTCCTGCTCGTGTTCGTGGAGGCCTACGGCCAGCAGGCGGTACAGGGGGACTCGTTCTCGCCGGAGGTCGACGCTGCGCTGGCCGAGGGGGACCGGCGGCTGAAGAGCGCCGGCTTCTCCTCTCGCAGCGGCTTCCTCACCTCGGCGACGTACGGCGGCATCAGCTGGCTCGCGCACTCGAGCCTGCAGGCGGGACTCTGGGTCGACAACCAGGATCGCTACAACCAGCTGATATCGGCCAAGCGCTTCACGCTGGCCGAGGCGTTCAAGCAGGCCGGGTGGCGGACCGTCGACGACGATCCATCGAACGACCGCCCGTGGCCACAGGGGAAGGCGTTCTACCACTGGGACACGATCTACAACCGCTATCAGGTCGGCTATCACGGCCCCACCTTCACCTATGCGTCGATGCCCGACCAGTACATCTTCTCGGCGCTCAATCGCCTCCAACTCGCGAAGCCTCACAAGCAGCCGCTGTTCGCGGAGGTCGACACGGTGTCGAGCCACATGCCGTGGAACCGGATCCCAGAGATGGTCGGCTGGAACCAGGTCGGCAACGGCTCGATCTACGACCGGATTCCGATGATCCACGAGACGGGCTCGTTTTGGAGCACCCCCCGGCGCGTACAGGCCGCGTACGGCACGTCGATCGTCTACGCCCTGAACACGCTGACGTCGTTCGTGCGGCACTACGGCAAGAAGAATCTCGTGATGATCGTCCTGGGCGACCACCAGCCGTTGCCGATCGTCAGCGGGGATAACTCCAACCACGTCGTGCCGATCTCGATAATCGCTCACGACCCGAAGGTGCTGAAGCAGATCCAAAGCTGGGGCTGGGGTCCGGGCCTGCGGCCCAATCCGCACGCGCCGGTGTGGCCGATGAACGCGTTCCGCAACCGCTTCCTCACCGCGTTTGACTCGCGACCGGCGTCCCGTTAGCTCGTCGTGAATGCACAGCCGTGAATGAACGCGGAAGTGGCACTGAGCGCAGTCGTCGCTCATCGAGGGTCCGAGGATGCGAGAGGGTCGACGCACCCCACCTCGACACCTGCGGTCCCCGATTCTCGGCCACAGCGACTGTCCGGCTGCTCGCGCGTGTCTTCGCGTCCGTCTTCGAGACCCCGTTCCGTGAGCGTCGGCCCTGGTCGAGTTCCGCCCGCTGGCCCGCTCGGCGGCAGCACCCTCGCGCTCAGGGGGCTCTAGTATGAGCCGGACCGTCTGGACTTGGGGGCGCTTCGTGGGGTCAGCCCTCGTGTTCACGGTCTTGGTCTGGCGCCTGGGCACGAGCCCGTTTCTCGCCGGCCTTCGCACGGTCAACGGCGGGGCGCTGGCGGCAGCAGCGGGCCTCACGGCACTGAGCACGGTGTGCGCTGCCTGGCGGTGGAAGATCGTGGCCGGTGGTCTCGGGCTCGATCTATCGCTGCCGGCGGCGGTGTCGGCGTATTACCGGGCGCTGTTCCTCAACGTCACGTTGCCCGGCGGCGTCGTGGGCGACGTACACCGCGGGATCAGCCACGGTCGCGACGTGAGCGATGTCGGTCGCGGATTGCGGTCGGTCGCGTGGGAACGATTCGCCGGACAGGTCGTGCAGGTCCTCCTGACGGTCGTCGTGCTTCTCGGGCTCCCGTCGCCTGTGCAGTCGTACATGCCTTGGGTGGCAATCGCAATCGTTGTGACGGGATCCGGCATCCTGCTCCTGGCCCGGGCGCGGCCCCGTGGCGCCCGGTCTGCGTGGGGGCGACTCCGTCGCGCAGCGGCGGGCGACCTCCGCGACGGACTCTTCGCCCGGAGGGTGTGGCCGAGCATCGCGATCGCATCTGCGCTGGCCATCGCCGGCCACGCGGCCACCTTCCTGCTCGCCGCGCGGACGGCTGGCATAACCGCGCCGCCGTCGCGGATGCTGCCCATAGCTTTGATCGCGATGGCCGCCATGGTCCTGCCCAGCTTCGGTGGGTGGGGGCCCCGCGAGGGCGTGACGGCGTGGGCCTTCGGCGCGGCGGGGCTGGGGGCGCAAAAAGGGGTCGCCACCGCGGTCATCTACGGCGTCATGGTGCTCGTGGCCAGCCTCCCCGGCGCCGCCGTCCTCATCATGGCATGGTTCCGTCGTAACCGACCTCCGGAGCCGATCCAACTGCCGCTTCGGGAGCGACCAGCACATGCCTGAACGCCCCTACACCCTGTTGAGCTGTGGCATGTCGATCGACGGCTACCTCGACAGCCCCGCGCCGCGGCGCCTGGAGCTGTCCAACGACGCCGACTTCGATCGGGTCGACGCCGTGCGCGCTTCCTGCGACGCGATCCTGGTGGGCGCGGCTACGGTGCGAAACGACAATCCGCGGCTGCTCGTGCGGTCGAAGAGCCGCCGCGACGCGCGGACGGGTCGCGGGCTCCCGCCATCCCCGATCAAGGTCACACTGACCGAGCGGTTGGAGTTGGATCCATGCGCCGACTTCTTCACCACCGGCGAGACCGAGAAGCTCGTTTACTGCGCGAGTCCGCGGGTTCTCGACGCCCGCTCGCGACTCGGAGGGGTGGCGACCGTGGTCGACGGTGGCGAGCCGATCGAGATGCGCAGGATCACTGAGGACCTCGGCGACCGGGGCGTAGAACGCCTTATGGTCGAGGGTGGCGGCAAGGTGCACACGCAGTTTCTGACCGCCAACCTCGCCGATGAGCTGCAGCTGATCGTCGCCCCCTTCTTCGTGGGCGACTCGCGGGCCCCACGGTTCGTAGGCGATGGCCGCTTTCCGTGGAACCCTGGACGTCGGGCGACGCTTGCGGACGTCAGGCAGATCGGGGACGTGGTGCTGCTGCGCTACGCGCTCTCCTCGCGGTTCCAGAACGACTGACCGCCCGGACCAGATGCTGCACCCCCTGCCCCCGGCGACGATCCACACCCAGTTGCCGGTGCCGCTTCGGTTCGCCGACGGGTTCGGCACGGCCGCCCGAGTGTTCAGCTTCGAGCTGCGCGGAGCCGTCGAGCGCATCGCCGACTCAAGCGGCTTTCTGTTCTACCTGCGGCAGGAGGGCCGTGGCATCGGCCTCTACGCCAAGCTCGACGCCTACGCCCTTCACGACGCCGGACTGGGAGCGCACACGCTCGACATCCCGACGTCAGCGGGGTAGGACCAGCACGTCGGCGTGGTCCACCGTGACCGCGAGCTGTCCGGCCGCAACCTGCGCCAGGCGGCGGCGTATATACACGTCTGTCTCGGCGGCCAGCTCGACCTGCTGCTCACGGGCGGCACCCACCCATCCGATAAACCACTCCGCGGCCAGACTGGCCTGCCGGGCGCCGAGCCGCCAGGGGCTGGGCCGGACGATCACCTCGGCCCCCCGTCGGCCGAACTCCTCGCCCGCGCGCGCGACGGCGTCCGGGCCGAGCAGACGGCCCCGCTCGGTCACGCGGCGTTGGTGGGCGTCAAAGGCGGCGGCGACGCGGCGATCCAGAGGATCGGGCGGGGACAGCTCCACGCGCCCGGCCACGGAAAGAGTCAAGAGCAGCGGATATGCTGGATCGGCGCAGACGCTGACCAGTCCGGCCAACTCCTCCTCGGTCAGGACGTCCAGCAGCGCCGAGGCGGTGACGAGGGTTGCGCCCGCGAGATCCTCCGGACGCAGCCGGGTGATGTCGGAGTGCTTGGCCTCGACCGTGACGGCTGCTCTGTCGGCGGCCGGGCCGGGGGGGCGGGCGGCGGCGATCTCCAGCAGATCCCCGTCGCGGTCGCGCAGGACCCAGTGCTGTGGCCCGGGCAGCTGTGGAGCGAGCCAGCGGCCCATCGCGCCGGTGCCGCAGCCGAGGTCGTGGATCACCCAGCGTCGGGGCGAGGGGAGCCGGCGCACCAGGTACTCGACGAGGTCACTGGCACGGGCCGCCGCGTCAGCGGGCTCGCGGAGGGCAAGCCACTCCCTGCTCACCCGGATAGCCGGGGCGGTCATCGCGACACCTCGGCTAGGACACCTGCGACGACGGACGCGGTGGTCGGCCACCTGCGGAGCGACTTGCGCCGCTCGCGGGCGGCCCGGCGCCACCGCGCTTTGAGCTCGGTGTCCTCGAGCCACGCTCGGAGCGCGGCGGCGAGTGCCGGAGGGTCCTCAGGGGCGACCAGCAGCCCCGGCCGGATCCCATCAGCGCCGTAGCCGACCGCCTCCGTGAGCCCCCCGACCTCGGCCGCGAGGACCGGCAGGCCACGGGCCAGAGCCTCGGTGACGACCATGCCGTAGGTCTCGGCACGCGACGCCAATACCAGCAGGTCCGCGGCGGCGTAGCTGCGATCGAGATCAGAGGCGATCCGTGGTCCGGCGAAGTGCACGCGGTCACCCAGCCCGCCATCGAGCGCGCGCCGGCGGAGAGAGTCCACGAACACCGGATCCCTGTCGAGGCTGCCAACGCAGACGCAGTGCCAGGGCAGGTCCAACATCGTCTCAAGCGCAGCGAGCAGCACGTCGTGGCCCTTGTCGAAGATCACCGCCGCGACGCAGAGCAGCGAGCCGCCGGCGTCGGTCCCGATGGCCAACTCGGCGGGATCGACTCCGGGCTCGGCGACGTGCACCCGGTCGGCGGGCAATTGGTAGAGCTCCAGAAGCCGGCGTCGACACCAGCCACTGGTCGTGATGATGGCTGCGGCGGCCGAAAGGACCGCGCGTTCGCGGATCCGCACGTCGTCGGCCGCGTGATCGGCCGGGCGGTGGCCCAACGGCATGTGCACAAGCACGACCAGTCGCAAGCGGCGCGCCTGCCGCACGAGAACCTCCGGCGCCGTCGAAGCGATCAGTCCGTCGAGCACCACGACGTCGCCATCCGGGATCCGCTGGACGGCGCCGGCGAGGGCGGCGAGCGACGCCGCGTCGGGTCGCGGCCAGCCGCCGGATACGGGGTGCTCGTGGACCGACCAGCCGAGCGAGTGCAGGCCACGGCAGATCTGGCGGTCATAAGCGTTACCTCCACTCGGTCGGGTCGGATCGTCGACGCCGCGCGGTACCACGACGTGCACCCTCTTCACAGTGGCCGTTCGTAGCTCGCCCAAGCGACGTGCGATTCGTGCAGCGTCAGGACCAGCCCCTCCAGGTCCCGAGCGCTATCGCCGAGGGCGCCGGCGTGCACCCTTTCCGCAAGGCGGTCTGCGATCACCCGGGCGAGCGCCTCGGTGGTGGTGTTGATGCCCGCGAGCGCCGTCTCGGCGTCGAGATTGCGGTAGGTGAGATCGGCCAACACGGCGTGCAGCTCCTCGGCCGCTCGCCCGATGTCGACCACGACCCCGTCGGCGTCGAGGGCGGAGCGCCGGAACGTCGCGTCGACCACGTACGTCGCGCCGTGCAGCCGCTGCGCCGGACCGAACGCCTCGCCTCGCAGGCTGTGAGCGACCATCATGTGATCGCGTACGGTCACGCTGAACACGATCTACCCCTCGTCATAGGTGACGGTGTGGCAGAGGGCGGACAGGCTCCCATCGGCGAGCCGGGCCATCACATCGGGCAGCTCGCGGAAACGAGCCTGCCCGGTGACAAGCGCATCGAAGGCAGGATCGCGCAGTAGCTCGAGTGCGAGTCTCAGCCGGTCGGCCGTCGTGCGCCGCCCGCTGCGGGCCGGCGAGAGGGTGCCCACCTGGCTGGCGCGGATGCCGAGGCGACCCGAATGAAACGCGCCGCCCAGCGAAACCCGCACCTCCTCGTCGCCGTACCAGCTGAGGTCGATGACCATCCCCTCCGGCGCCAGGAGGTCGATCGACAGCTGCAGCCCCGCGGACGTCGCGCTCGTGTGGATGACCAGGTCGCGACCGTCGGCGGCCCCGGCCGGGAGCGAGAAGTCGACGTCAAGCGCAGCCGCCACGGCGGCCCGGCCGGCATCGACGTCGACGAGCATCACCTGCACCGCCGGGTACCGGCTCAGCAGGCGCGCGACACAGCAGCCGACCATCCCGGCACCCACGACCGCGACCCGGTCACCGAGTAGCGGGGCGGCGTCCCAGAGGCTGTTGACAGCGGTCTCGACAGTGCCCGCCAGAACGGCACGAGCGGGTGGCACGTCCTCGGGCACGACGTGCACCGCGCTGGCCGGGACCACGTAGGCGGTCTGGTGCGGATACAGGCAGAAAACGGTGCGGCCGCGCAACTCCGCCGGTCCCTGCTCCACCGTGCCGACGTTGAGGTAGCCGTACTTGACCGGACCGGGGAAGTCCCCCTCCTGAAATGGCGCCCGCATGGCGGCGTACTGTGTCGCCGGGACCCCGCCCCGGAACACCAGCGTCTCGGTGCCGCGGCTGACGCCCGACCGCAAGGTGCGTACCATCACCTCGTCCCGCTCCGGCTGGGGCAGTGTGACCGGTCGGATCTCCCCGCAGCCGGGCGCGCGGAGCCAGAAGGCGTGGGCATCGGCCTGCACCGGCCTCACCTTGCCAGACCTGGCCTAAGGAAGCGGATCAGGGTGCTCCTCCCGGAGTCGGTGTTCCGCTTGTTGGACGCCCAAACGCCGGAAGCCCTTCCCCGGTTGGCGGTCGCTGACCCCGCCTCCCGTCCACGGCCCAACGGCCACCTGTCCCTATCCTACGCGCCAGGGCATGAGCGGCGAGCGTCAGCTGGACCCAAAGGAGCTGGGGGATCACATCGACCGGCTGTACCGAGCAGCATGGGGGTTGTGCGGTTCGCGCGAGGATGCCGAGGACCTCGTGCAGGAGACGTTCGCAGTCGTCCTTCGCAAGCCACGGTTTCTTCGATCGGAGGACGACATCGGCTACCTGCTGCGGGTGCTGCGGAACGCATTCTTCAGTCAGCGGCGTGCCGCGACGCGTCGCCCGCAGACCTCGCCCCTGCCCGACGAGCTGGACCTGCTCGAGGATCCCCGCGCGGTCCGGGCCGAGTCACGGGTCGAGTCGAGTGAGCTGTACGCGCTCATCTCGACGCTGCCGGCGGAATTCCGCGATGCGTTGATCGCGATCGACCTGGTCGGGCTGTCCTACCGTGAGGCGGCGCGATCGCTTCGGGTTCGCGAGGCCACCGTCACCACCCGGCTTTATCGGGCACGCCGGCGCTTAGCGAGATCGTTGGCTGTCCCCGGCGAGCCGAAAGAGTCCACACGCTCGCCGCGGTGAACCCCGACCTCCCGGCTACTCATGCCGCGGACGACGGAGTGGCGGCGCGCTCGCGGCCGAGCCGCTTGGTTGCAGAACCGAGCCTGGTCGCGAAACGCAAACCCTGTTTGCGTAAAACGACCAGCCTCTCAGGCGAAGGCACCCAGCGCCGTTCGCGAGACCGAATCCCAGACCCCAATTCCACACGATCCGGAGGGTCGCCGTCACCCGCACGGCCCCTGCGCGCTCGGCGAACGCTTCCATGCCGAACTCCGTGAAGAGCGCCTCGATCGCCTGGCGATAGAGCGGCTCGGCGGCTGCGCCGGCCGTGCAACACCTCCGCCGGCCCCTCAGAGACCATGCGACACCGACCATGCCGCGCGCCGGCTGTCCAGTCGACACGCCCATGATTACGAGGTCTTCCGGTCGCGGACTACGCGTTCAGTGATTCGAGCGAACCCACAGAGCACCTACGCTCGCGTCGACTACTCCACCAAGCCTTAGGAACATCTCATGGCAAAGCCAGCGAAAATCAGGCGCAGCAACCACCACGACCAGGCGGTGATCGCCGTCCGTGTGCTGGACGACGCGCATATGACGTGGGTCGCGGCAGAGCTCGACTCAGAACACGCGCTACGCGCGTGGTTCGACGCGAGCCCGCCGCAACGGGCGGGCGCGTACCTCGCATACCGCGTATCGGTCGACCGCGAGGAGGCGGCAGCGCGCGACCTACAGCGACTGTCAGAGCTGACACAGCCCTGCCAAGAGCGGCTGGCACGCGGCTGTTAGCCCGCCTACGTGCGGGCAAAGAGCGGGAATCGGCACCCGAGCTAGCTGCGCGACGCCGTCCTGCCCGCGCGACTACGAGGTTCCCGGATGCGGACTACGCGTTGCGTGATTCGATGAGCGCCGGGTGCTGCGACTGTCGGTCTCCCCAACCGAAGGAGCGACATGACTCGCAGCAAACCGATCGCCATCCTCGCCAGCGCGGTGGTGATACCGCTCACCGCTCTGGCCGTCGCGGCCTGCGGCGGAGGCGGCGCCGCCACGGCGGCGCCAGCTCCGGCGCCGTCCCATACCACGACAACGCCCACGCGCACCCAGACCGCGACCGTCAGGGTCGCGAATAGCAGCGTGGGGCGGATCCTGGTCGACGCCCCCGGCCGCACGCTGTACCTGTTCAAGGCCGATTCCGGCACCAGCAGCGCGTGCGCGGGCGCGTGCGCGACCGCGTGGCCGCCGCTGCTGGTAACTGGCAAGCCAACCGCCGGGACCGGACTGACCGCATCAAAGCTCGGAACGATCGCCCGCTCGGGCGGCAGCCAGCAGGTCACCTATAACGGCCACCCGCTTTACCTGTTCATCAAGGACAAGAAGCCCGGCGATGTCAACGGGCAAGGGGTGACCGCGTTCGGCGCCGCCTGGTTTGCGGTGTCTCCTGCCGGGAATCAGATTTCGAGTAAGCCAGCAGGCCACGGCGGCGACTCATCGTCATCGCGTGCGGCCGCACCCGCCGCCCCGCCCGCGGCGAAGCCCCAACCGGCTCCGAAGGCCGCGCCGCAACCGACGCCTCCCCCCGCTGCAAAGCCGGCGCCGCCCGCCGCGAAGCCGGCGCCGCCTGCCAGCAACGGGATTCCGCAGAACAACGGCGGCGACGGTGATTCCGATAACAACGGCGGGCCGAGTGACGGCGACGGGAACGTCTGAGCGATGAGACGGACGCGCGTGTCCGTGGGCCTGGTCGTCGTCGCCGTAGGAGCGGCGCTCGTCCTGGCCTTCGCTGGGTGCGGCGGATCGGCCTCCGGCCGCGCGTCCAACCCGTTCGCGTGGCTGAGGCCGGCATCGACGCCGAGCAGTTGGAACGTCGCTCGGACACCGGGCGGCGCGATGCTCGCCTACCCGCCGGGATGGACACTGATAAAGACTGATCCCGGGACGGTTTCGGTGGCCCTTCTCGGCGGCGGCGAGCAAATCGACGGCTATCTCAACGCGACACCCAGGCAGGGAACCGAGACGCTCGCAGACTGGAGCCGCTTTCGCCCGCACCACAACCAAGGCGAGGGCGACCGCAGCGAGCGGCTCCTCGCAGCAACCACCAACGCACGCTTTCGTTCGGGCCGCGGGGCCTGCGTGATCGATACCTACACGACCTCGAAGGCCAGCTACCGCGAGATCGCCTGCCTCGTGTCGGGTCCAGGCTCGAGCGCGGTGGTGGTCGCCGCAGCGCCTACCGCGCTGTGGGACCGGCAGGCCGCCACGCTACAGCGAGCCGTGTCGAGCTTTGTCGCGTAAGCGAGTGACCTCGCGTCGCTGCGTCAAACCCCAGATTCACGACCTCCTAGGACTATCACCATGACTGTACTTTCACCACCCAGGCATCGAACCGGCCCCGCCTGGCTCGGCACCGGACGCCGCTCGCTTATTGCCCAAGCCGCGCGCCATTTCGGCGCGTTGGCGGTGTTGGCGACCGGGATTGCCCACATCGAGCAGTACTCCGTCGATGACTACTCCACCGTGCCGACAATAGGCACCCTGTTCCTCTTGAACTTCATAGCGGCGGTCGTCATCGCGGCCGGGTTGATCGCCCCAGGTCGGCGCGTGACAGGGCGCTACACCGACGCCGTCCGCGCCATCTTTGCTGTCGGCGGGATCGCGCTGGGTCTCCTCTCGCTCGCGGCGCTATTCGTTTCAGAGAGCAGCGGGCTGTTCGGCTTCGTTGAGCACGGCTACCGAATGGCGATCGTGGTCGCGATCATGGCAGAGGTTGCCGCCACCGTGTTCCTCGTCGCCTTCCTGCTCGTGAACGGCACCGGCCTTCAGAAGATCCACGCTAGTTCACGATGAGCCGCGTGAGAAGACCTCCGCATTTCTTCTTCGTCGCTCTGTTAGCGGCCCTCGCAGCCGGCTGCGGCAGCGCCGCATCTGCCGGCGACCCGATCTCCAGTGTGCCGGTAGCGTCCACGGATGAGGCGAGCTCGTTGCAGCAGCGCTTTGTGAGCATCGTCAGAACGGTCTCGCCCGAGGTCGTGCAGATCCGGACACCGCTGGCTCTTGGCTCGGGCGTCGTGTTCGACGCTCGAGGCGATGTCGTAACGAACGCGCACGTCGTGGACAACGCGACGCGCTTCGTGGTCACGCTTGCCTCTGGCGACGAACACCCCGCAACTTTGGTGGGCAGAGACGCCGGAATGGACCTCGCGGTGATACGCATCACAGGCGCGCGACCGCGCCCCGCGACCTTCGCCAATTCGGCTCACGTCGAGGTCGGCGACCTCACGCTTGCGATCGGGAACCCACTCGGGCTGCGCTCGAGCGTGACCGAGGGCATCGTCTCCGCCGTCGGGCGCAGCGTGCCGGAAACAGACAGCGTGACTCTTTCTTCGGTCATCCAGACCAGCGCGGCGATCAATCCCGGGAACTCGGGCGGCGCGCTCGTGGACCTCTCCGGTCACGTGATCGGGATCCCTACCCTCGCCGCGGTCGATCCCGAAATGGGCGCCGAGGCACCCGGCATCGGCTTCGCAATCGACAGCAACACTGTGCGCAGGACTGCGATTCGCCTCGTTAGCTCCGACACGAGGTAGGGAGCGACAGGCGCGCACGCACCGCTACCTCGACCGCCGACACTCGTGAACGGCGCGCCGGCGAACGTCTGACTAAAGGGGATCGCCGCCGTTCGGCCGAGGAGGTAGGCGCATCATCACATCGACATGAATATCGGCGGACACTGACACTGACACAGGTCACGGCCGAATTACTCGGACTCGACATCGACCAGGTACATGTCGAGATCGGCGACAGCGACCTGCCGCCCGCGCCCTACTCGGGTGGCTCGGGAATGGCCACGTCGCTGAGCGGCGCCATCCACGACGCTGTGGGGAAGCTGGTGCGGGCATTCGCCGCGGGATTCGCGGAAGGCCAACGCGGACGTGCCCGACGTCGACGTAGTCTTCGTCCGTGTACCACGCCACGGGCCGACACATCAGGTCGTTGCCGATCACTGTTGAAAAGTTGTTGCAAGCCAGACGCCCGTGTTCGACGGTCAGTTCCCCCGAGCCGCGGTGTCGGCGTGTGCACCCGACTGCAGCAGATGCTGTTTGAGTTGGTGGCGGGATTTGACTCCGAGCTTGCGGAAGGCTTTGCGTAGGTGGTAGTCGACGGTGCTGGGGCTGATGAACAGCTGCGCGGCGATCTCTTGGTTCGTGCATCGTCTGCCGCGAGACGCGAGATCTGTGCTTTCTGGGGGGTCAGGTCGTCGCACGTCTCGACGATCCGTTTGCGCGCGTGCTCGCCGGTCGCCTGAAGCTCGACGCGCGCGCTCGGCGAATGCTTTCATGCCGAACTCTGTGAATAGCCGATGGGCGTGGCGGAGCTGCTCGCGCGCCTCGAGCCGGCGGCGCTCCCGGCGCAGCCACTCGCCATAGAGCAGATGAGCGCGTGCGAGTGCAAGCCGAACACCGGTCCGACCGAGCCGCTCGATCGACTCTTGGTAAAGCCGCTCCGCGGCTTCGCCGTCGCTCAGCAGCGCCCGCGAACATGCCTCGGTTCCGAGCCCCCAGTCGGTGCCGCTGGCCTGAGTGGTATTCGAGAGCCGCTTGAGGGCATCGGCAGCCTGCTCTGGCAGACCACAACGGATGGCCGCCTCGATTAGTTCCGGGAGCGCGCGGGGAGGATCATGGGGATCCTCGCTGGCCTGTCGGGCCGCAGTCAGCGCGTCCTCATATCGCCCGAGGCCGTTGTGGAGAATCGCGCTGGCCCACTGAATGACGGTTAGCCCCATTCCCTCGCCTCGGCGCACCACCTCCTGGCTGCTCGATTCGATCAGCGCGGTGGCGCGGTCCTCGCGGCCCTGGCAGGCGGCGAGCAACACTGGGCCATACGCCGTCGGATAGCTCCCGGTCACCTCGGTGATCGCCTGTCCCTCCTCGACCAGACAAGTCGCCCTCGCGAAGTCTCCGGCGAATAGGGCCCAGGAAGAGAGCGCGTCCAGGGCGATCGGAAGCGCGGCGAGAGCTCCGGCTTCGCGGGCGAGCTCGACCAGGCGCTCGGAAAGCACATGCCACGTTTCGTCGTCCCAGAGCTCGTAAGCCGTGTGACAAGCGAGCCAGAGCCAGCGGATTTCCTCGTCCCTGGGGACGGACTTGCTGCGAAACGCCCTCAGCGCCCGCGTCAACACCGGCGTCCCGGCCTGGTAGCCGTCGGTGATCAGCAACACCCAGCCATCGAGGAGCAGATCGGATGCGCGCGGCGGCCGCACCGGCGGGGCAGTACGGACAGCATCGGCGACCTGCAAGAGACCGACGCCCGTGGCCAGACGGTGGGCCAACACCGCCGCGGTCAACGCGTCGAGGTAGGTTTCGCGCGCTAGCCTCGCGTCGAGCGACTCGAGCCGCTTCGCGGCCTTCAGCAGCAGTGGCGGGGCGTCGCGGCCGCGGTTCACGGCGAACGCGATCTGTGCGCGCAGCACATCCACCTGGGCGTACTGGAACTCGGTAAGCAGCCCCGAGTCTGCGATGGCCACCAATCCAAGTGCCACGTCGAGAGCACCAGCGTGGTATTTGGCCTGAGCGGCGGCTAGTGCGCGCTCCGCCCGGCGCGCCGGGTCGAGCGTCAGCGTGGTCGCTCGTTCCAGGAATGCGGCGGCGGCCGACAAGCCTCCGCGGGCTTGCGCGCGGCCGGCGGAACGCTCGAGCTCGGCCGCGACGTCCTCGTCGAACCCCGGCGTCGCTTGCGCAAGATGCCAGGCGCGGCGATCGGGGTCGACCTCAGGGTCGGTCGCGTCCGCCAGCGCACGATGCACCGTATGCCTGTCCTCCGGCGAGGCGGCTCGATACACAGCCGAGCGGACCAACGGATGACGGAAGGTCACCCGCGCGCCGATCGCGAGCAGCCCGTCGGTGTCGGCCGCCGCCTGGACCCCGATCCCGAGCCGCGCGGCCGCCCGCCACACCAGCACCGGGTCGCCGACCGGCTCCGCCGCCGCCACCAACAACAGCCGCTGGGTCTCGACGGGGAGCCCCGCAAACCGCCTCCGAAAGCTGTCCTCAATCCGCCCCGATAGGCCCGGCGCGTCCAGCAAACCGAACCCGCCCGCCAACTCAGCCGGCGTCAACCCCCGCGGCAACTCCAACAACGCCAGCGGGTTCCCGCGCGTCTCCGCGACGATCCGCTCCCGCACCCGCTCGTCCAACGGCACTCTCGAAGGCCGAGCCCAACAAAGCGCGCGCATCACCATTACGCAGACCCTCGACCGCTAGCCTCGGCAATCCCTGGAGCTCTTCGCTTGGGTCACGCGTCGAGATCATAAGCGCGACCGATTCCGCCAACAGCCGCCGCGCCACGAACACAAGCGCCCTTCGCCGAGGCTCGATCAAGCCACTGCGCGTCATCAACCACACACAGCAGCGTTGCTCCTCGGCCGTCTCCGCCAATAGGCTCAGCACCGCCAACCCGACCAGAAACCGATCCGGCGCGTCCCCCGCACGGAGCCCGAACGCCACCGCCAGCGCATCCCGCTGGGGAGCAGGAAGACCTTCCAGACGATCGAGCATGGGCGCGCACAACTGCTGCAGAGCCGCGAACGCGAGCTCCATCTCCGACTCCACACCCACCGCCCGCACAACCCGGAACCCCGACGCCGACCCGATCGCCGACTCCAACAGCGCCGTCTTACCAACCCCCGGCTCGCCGCTCACCACCAGCACCCGGCTCTGCCCACCGCGTACCGCCGCAAGCAGCCGCTCCAGCGCCGCGCGCTCCTCGCGCCGGCCGTGCAACACCTCCGCCGGCCCCTCGATGACCATGCAACACCGACCATACCGCGCGCCCGCGCTCCAGTCGACACGCCCGCGACTACGTGCATGGTTCGACGTGGGCACGCCGCAAAGATACGTCCTCCGCAGACCCCACGCGCCAGCCGTTCTGACCCCCCGACTACGAGATTTCCGGCCGCGGACTACGCGTTGCCTGATTCGAATAACCGCTCATCGCTGCGACTGTTGTTGCTCCCCAACCCAAGGAGCGACGATGACTCGCAGCAGACCGATTAGCTTCCTGGCCAGCGCAACGGTGATAGCGCTTGTTGCCGTGACCGTCGTCGCCGGCGCCCACGTTGCAGCCGCCGGCACGACGCACCCGACCGTCGCAATCGAACCCTCGGTCAACGCCGCCTCGGTGACTCGGAGCAGTCGGCGACCGACCGTCCGAGTTCGCCGGACAGGCTTGGGGCGGATCCTCGTCGACTCGCGTGGCCGCACCTTGTACCTGTTCAAGAAGGACACGGGCGGAAAGAGCAGGTGCTCGGGCAGCTGCGCCGTCAACTGGCCCCCGCTGCTCGCGACCGGAAGGCCCACAGCCGGCAGCGGCGTCAAGGCCTCCAAGCTCGGAACGACCAGGCGGTCGAACGGCAAGACACAGGTGGTCTGCAACGGCCACCCGCTCTACCGCTTCATCGGAGACGCGAAGCCTGGCAACACCAACGGCGAAGGGCTGACCGCGTTCGGCGCCCGTTGGTTCGTGGTCTCACCGGCCGGCAACGAGATCAGATGACGCGTCCTCGACTCACCTCAAAGGAGAGCCAGATGCTCGTCCGACGCCGCCGAGAGCGACGACTGTCCTGCCGTGCTCGACTCGCAACCCGACGGAGTGACTGACATGTCGATACCCGAAAACACTCCAACTGGAAGGCTGATCAGCCTCGCCTCGCAGCACCGACAACCAAGTGTCCCCGTTGACTCTCGACGGCTCGCCGGATTCTGCGTGCTGGCCGCGACCATCTGGCTTGTGGCCGCCTGCGGCAGCGCAGGCAAGACGAGCAGCACAGCCGTTCCCACCACCGCCCCGGCGCACCCAACCTCCGCGCTCAGGACTTGGAGCCTGCCCGGTGCCAACCCCCAGAACTCACGGGATGTCGGCGGTCCGATCAGCGCGTCGAACGTCTCGACACTCGGAGTCGCGTGGACCGATCCGATCACCGCAACCACCCAATTCGGCGGGTACTCGGCGACACCGGTCGTATCCGGCGGCGTGATGTACACGCAGGACCTTCAATCCAACGTGCAGGCGATCAACCTGCAGACCGGCAAGGTCCTGTCGACCAAGAAGTATGACTCAACCAGTATCGGGCCCAACGGCGTGACGATCGCTAATGGAGTGGTGTTCGGGGCCACCGAAACGTCGGCCTTTGCGCTCCAGGCCTCTACGGGCAAGCAGATCTGGATCAAGAAGCTGATCCGCAATGATCACGAGGGCATTGACATGCCGCCCGGCTACCACGACGGCACCGTGTACGTCTCGACCGTCCCGGGCAACGCGAGCAACTTTTGCGCGGGTAACGGTCAGGCGATCCTGTGGGCGCTGAACGCCTCGAACGGCGCGAAGCAGTGGAAGTGGGACGAGGTTCCGACGAATCTGTGGTCCTCGGCGCACACCGACATCAATTCCGGTGGCGGGCAGTGGTATCCCCCGACGACAATCAAGGCAATCTGTATCTCGGCGTCGCGAACCCCGCGCCGTTTCCCGGCACCGCTAAGTACCCGTGGGGCTCGAGCCGCCCCGGCCCCGATCTCTACACCGACTCGATCGTCAAGCTCAGCCCGCAGGGCAAGCTGCTGTGGTTCTACCAGCTGACGCCGCACGACATCTATGACTGGGACATGGAGAACTCCCCGATCCTCGCCACCGCCGGCGGTCAGCAGCTCGTCATCGACGGCGGTAAAGCCGGGATCCTGGTCGCGGTCAACGCCCAGACCGGCAAGCTGGTCTGGAAGCGCCCGGTCGGCGTGCACAACGGCCACGACAACGACCACATCTACGCCGAGGACGGCCAGGCCTCAAGGCTCCACACCCCAGAGATGGTCGAACCCGGGGACTTCGGCGGGATCGAGTCTCAGCTCGCGACCAATGGAACGACCGTGTTCGCCGCCGTCAACAACCTGCCCGTGACCTACACCGGCCCGTCGATCGCGAGCCTTAAACCCGCCCCGTTCAACACAGCGACCGGCGATCTGGTCGCGGTCAACGAGGCCACCGGCAAGGTCGAGTGGGACGACAAACTCCCGTCCTCGCCCTACGGTGGAGTGACGCTCGCAAACGGCGTCGCGTTCACGACAACGTTCAACGGGACGCTGTACGCGTTCAACGCCTCCACCGGCGCCGAGCTCTCGCACACGAGTCTCTCGTCCGAGACCAACGCGCCGGTCGCAGTCGTCGGCGACACCGTCCTCACAGCAGCAAGTTTCCCCGGCCCCACCGGGCATGGATTGATCATCGCCTATCGACTCGGCGCGCACGGCACGCTCCCCGCCGCCACAACCAAGCCACCAGCCACCAGCGCACCCGCGCCGGCCAAGGCCGGGGTGAAAATCTCGACCAGGACGATCCCAGGGCTTGGCCCCGTGCTCGTCAACGCTCAAGGACGCACGCTCTACCGTTACGCCCCCGACAAGCATCAGAAGGTCACCTGCGTGGCCTCCTGTGCCGAGGTATGGCCACCGGCCCTCCTGCCCAAGGGACAGAAGCCAATCGCCTCGGGGCGGGTCAAGCAATCGCTGCTGGCAAGTGACCCAGACCCGGCAGGCCGCCGGGTCGTCACCTACGCCGGCTGGCCCCTGTACACGTTCGTTTCCGACACCGCCACCGGCAAAGCCACCGGACAAGACCTGAACATCAACGGCGGGCTGTGGTACGTACTCTCGCCGTCCGGCCAGGTGATCAAGACAAAGCCCTGAGCTCCCGCTCGACAGCGGGCTACCAGTGGGCAACGACGGATGTTGGCACCGGCGGTGAACCGTTTCAGCCCCGATTCGGGCGACTGCGCGAGCCGTTACGACCCGTCGACTACGAGGTTTTCTGGTCGCGGACTACGTGTTGCGTGATTCGAGCCCCGCTGTTCGGTGCGACTGTCGATCTTCCCAACTAAAGGAGTGACATGACACGCAGCAAGCCCCTCACTTTCCTTGCCGGCGCAGCGGCGATACCGCTTGTCGCTCTGGCCGTCGCTGCGTGCGGCGGCGGTGGCGGTGCCGCGACGGCGGCGACGCCGAAGACCTCGAGCGGCGCCTCGGCGACAGTCGGCGTCGCGAATAGCAGCCTCGGATCGATCTTGGTCGACTCCACCGGTCGCACCCTGTACCTGTTCAAGGCCGACGTCGGCACGACGAGTGCGTGCGCGGGCGCGTGTGCGACGGCGTGGCCGCCGCTGCTGTCCAACGGTAAGCCGACCGCCGGCACCGGACTGACCGCCTCAAAGCTCGCAACGATCACCCGCCCGGGCGGCAACCGGCAGGTCACCTACAACGGCCACCCGCTCTACCTGTTCATCAAGGACAAGAAGCCCGGCGATGTCAACGGGCAGGGTGTCACCGCGTTCGGCGCCGCCTGGTTCGCGCTCACCCCGTCGGGGACCCAGGCGTCGGCGCCTGCCTCGAGCTCGGGTGGCGGTGCGGTCTCCGGTGGCGGTGGCTACTAGGCCAAACCCGTCCAACCACCACCAACCATTCGAAGGAGCAAAAGATGACAAGCAAAATGGATAACACACACGAGCCGTACGTTTCGGTCGGCCCTTCGGCTGACGCGTCGGGTCCGGCGCCTGTCGATCAGGACCTCGAGGCCAAGTGGCGGAGCGTGGTTGGGCGGCGCTCGTTCTTGAAGGGGGTGGGTTTGGCGGGTGCCACCGCCTTGCCGGGCAGTGCCCTGTTCGCGAGCCAAGCGATCGCGGGAAGCGCCGCCCTGACCAAGGGTGACGCTGCGATCCTTCGGTTCCTCGCCGCGGCCGAGTTGATCGAGAGCGACCTGTGGGAGCAGTACAACGAGCTCGGCGGGGTGAACGGCGGCAATCCGGCGTACATGGCCGCGCTGTCGAACCTCGACAGCGACATGCCGCAGTACATCGCCGATAACACCGACGACGAGATCAGCCATGCCGCGTTCCTGAACGCCTACCTGCGCTCCAAGGGCGCCAAGCCGGTCAACCTCGATGAGTTCCGGACGTTGCCGAGCAGCAAGGCTACCGGCGCGCGCCAGAAAGGCCGGCTGACCAATCTGCAGTCGCTCGACGTCGATACCAGCTGGTATGTGCGTTACCGCTCGACAAGAATCCCGACCTGGGTGCAAGCTTCCCGCAGGCGGTCTCTATCCGGCGCGAGCCGGCGGTTCCGCTCAACGACACCGACACCCCGCCGGGCCTGCCGGCGCCGGTCCCGCCGGTGGGCGCCCAGGAGACGCGGATGCAGGCGATCGCCAACACGGCGGGGTTTCACTTCGCCTTCATCGAGCAGGGCGGCTCCAGCCTCTACAGCATCATGGCGCTGAAGGCGAGCAGCCTCGAAGTCCTGCGAATCATCGTCTCGATCGGCGGAGTCGAGACCAACCACTTCTCGCTCTGGCACGACAAGGCCGGCAACGCCGTGGCACAGCCGCTGGCCGGGGTCACCGACCCCGAGACTGGGGTCACCTTCCCGGATCTCAACGCCAAGGGCGGCGAGCTCAACCAGACCAACCTGATCCTCCCCGAACCGTGTGAGTTCCTGCACAAGAACTTGCCCGATTGCTCGGTCGTGCGCCCGACCCTTGACCGCAACGGCGGCGCCGTCGCGGCGATCGACGGTTTTACCGCCGATCGCCTATTCGAGGGCCAATCGGCGAAGTTCTTCCGCACCGTGCGCCAGCTCGCTCGCCAAGCCGACGCCGCCGAGCGTCAGGTCCACTAGCCCAAAAGACGGCGCGCCTGTTCGGCGCCCTCAGCCCACGGGACTGGCCGCGGCCCCTCTCCCCCCGCGGCCGGTCCCCGCCCCAGCAAAGGACAGCACGATGTTCACCAGCATCCTCCAACCCACCCACCTGCTCATCGTCTTGGCCGTCGCGCTCGTCATCCTCGGGCCCAAACGACTGCCCGAAGCCGGCCGCGCCCTCGGCCAGGGACTCAAAGAATTCAAGAGCTCTCTTAGCCCGGCCCACGACGACGACCCCGAGGATCGGATCCCAGCAGCTCACCGATCCACGCCGGAGACATGACACAAGGCGTTGAACAGGCTGGAAACCGAACAAGACAACAACCCAGAAGGAGATGCGCGATGAACATGTTGAGCCAGAAGCGATTGGTGGACAGGCTGATGGAGGCGTACGTCAGCTGGCGCGAGGTGCCTTCGCGTGAGCGAGGCGTATGGCTCCTGGGTGAGGGAGACGGGCCCAGATGCTACGTCCGCGTTCAGCTCGTATATAGCGGCGCTCGACCGGGAGGAGCGAGCCGCTGAGGTCTATGCCGGGCTCGTCCGGCGCGCCGGCCAGCTCGTCTCGAGCGAGCACGACGCTGTCGAGCCACGTGGCCGACCGGCCTGGGAAATCGGCTCGCGATGACGCCGGCCGGCAGGGTGGCACCGACCACTGCTCAGAGATGATTCGGACCCGATTTCGCGGCAGCCCGGCAACGACGACGCGGGGGTCAGAGCCGAGCGCTCGTAGCGGGTCGGGGGCCTGGTCGCCGGGGGCTTGGCTCTCGGGCGGGCTGGATCGCGCGACGTTGGTGGTGGCGGGGGTCGCGACGCTCGGGCTGATCATGGCCGTGCTCGACACGACAATCGTCAACGTGGCGCTAGACACGCTCTCGCGGGAGCTGCATTCGCCACTGAGCAGCATTCAGTGGGTGTCGACTGGCTACCTGCTGTCGCTGGCGGCCGTGATCCCCCTGTCTGGTTGGCTCACCGAGCGGTTCGGCTCCAAGCGCACATGGATCGCCTCCATCGCGTTGTTCGCGATTGGCTCGGGCTTGTGCGCACTCGCGAGCTCGGCCGATGAGCTGATCGCCTTCCGGATCCTCCAGGGCCTCGGCGGCGGGATGCTGATGCCGGTCGGTTTTACTCTGATCGCGCAGAGCGCCGGGCCGCGGCGGGTCGGACGCGCGCTCGCCGCGGTTGGGGTGCCGATTCTGCTCGGGCCGATCTTCGGTCCGATCATCGGCGGTCTGATCGTCGACAACACCTCCTGGCAGTGGATCTTCGTGGTCAACGTTCCGATCGCTGGCGCTGCGATGCTTCTCGCCGCGCGCGTGCTCAAACCGGACGCCGGCCGCGCCGACGCAGGCAAGCTCGATTGGCTCGGAGCCGCGCTCTTATGTCCTGCTCTTGCTGGAATCGTGTTCGGCCTTTCAGAGACGGAGACCCACGGGGGAATCACTCATTTGATCGCGTTGGGCCCAATCCTCGCGGGGATCGCGCTGGTCGGCCTGTTCGCCAGGCACAGCCTGCAGGTCGACCGCCCGCTCATCGACCTTCGGCTGTTTCGCTCGCCTGGCTTCAGCGCCGCCGCCGCCACCACGTTCTTCCTCGGCGCCGCGTTGTTCGGCACGCTGCTAATACTCCCGCTCTACTACCAGGTGGACCGCGGGCAGAGCGCGCTGAACGCCGGGCTGCTGCTCGCCCCGCAGGGGATCGGCGCGGCGCTGATGCTGCCGATCAGCGGCCGCCTGACCGACCGCATAGGAGGCGGCCCGGTCGTGCTCGCCGGCTGCCTACTGCTCGCCGTAGCCACCGTGCCGTTCATGTTCGTCACCGCACACACCCCCTACCCGCTGCTCGCCGCCGTGCTTTTCGTCCGCGGTATGGGGCTCGGCGCCGCGGTCCAACCCTCCGTCGCCGCGGCCTACCAGCTCCTCGACTCAGCACAGGTGCCGCGGGCCACCGCCGCGCTCAACACTTTGCGACAAGTCGGCGGGTCGATCGGCACCACCCTGCTCGCGGTCATCCTCCAACACGAGGGCACAGCCGCTCTCTCGTCGCTCCACTCCGCCGCCGGAGGGCTCCTGACGCCACTCCCAAACGCCGAACGCGTCCGAATCAGCGGAGCGGTCGCGACCGCGTTTGATCACACATTTCTCTGGGCGCTCGTGATCGCGCTCCTGACCCTCGCCCCCGCCGCCACGCTGATCCACGCCGAACGCGCCGGCCACCGGCAACAGAACACCTCCACCTTCGAGACCGCCCAGCGCGGGCCGACGCTCCCCCCTGCCCGCGCCGCCTGACGCAGGTAACGTCCGCCGCGCATCGCGCACACGATGCAGGTTCGGAGGCGGTGGCCCCCTCGACGGTCAGCCCTGATCGAGCACTACGTGAGCTGGCGGGAGGAGTGCGCCGCGGTCGCATCGTCATACGAGAACTGGAACCGTGCCGAAAGCGGCGACCGGGCGCTCGCGTTCAGCGCGTACATGGCAGCGCTGGACCGCGAGGAGCTTGCCGCCGCAAGCTATCGACGCCTGATCGCGGAGATCGCGCGGCTATAGGCCGTCCCAAGTGCCTGCGCGGGAGGCAGTTGCCCGCGGGTGGGCTGGGATCTAGTCTCTAGGCGGGGCGTGCTCATGTGATCGGGCGACAGGCCACTCGTGGTAATCAGCACCGGCACTCTACTTCCTAGCCCACCGACGTCATTGGTCGGTCGCGAGGGTGATGCCGCAAGCGCGTGCGCGTTGCTGCGCCGTGCTGATGTGCGTCTGGTGACGCTCACCGGCCCTGGCGAGGTAGGGAAGACCAGTCTCGCCCGGCATGTGGCGGCGCAACTCGCGTCCGGCTACGAGGACGGCGAATGCTTCGTCGCGCTCGAATCCGTCCGTGACCCCGCACTGGTGCCGGCGGCGATCGCCCAGGCCCTCAGGCTGCGGGAGGCGGGTGCGGTGAGTCTGGTGGATCGCGTCGCGTCGTTTCTGTTCGACCGGCGGATGCTGCTCGTCCTTGACAACTTCGAGCACGTTGCGTCCGCCGCGATGGTGGTGGCCGAGTTGCTGGCTGCTTGCCCGTCGCTCGAAGTGCTGGCCACCAGTCGGGGGAACCTGCGACTATCGAGCGAGCACGAATTTCCAGTCGCGCCGTCCACGGCATCGCTGATCCAGGAGTGATGTACGGGACGTCGCGAGAACTTCTTCAGTTTCATGATTGATCGCTCCAACCGACAGGGCAACACTCGAGTCAACTGTGCAAGCAATCTACGACGCGAGAGCGTAGATCGCTCTCAGTTCAGGTAGACGCCGGCTACGCGAAAAAGTTCCCGAAACGGATTGAAGTGCGCGGCTGGCCTTCGGGAGAGCTCGCGGCGCCCGACCCTCAGCCGGGCAGCTCGGGGCGCGGCGTGGCGCTGGGTGCCGGCCGGAGCCGAAGGCGGCGACGGTAGTTCGCCGCGAGGACGCCCAACGCAGCTGGAATGGCGGCGAGAACGAGGATGCAGGGCTGATGGGATAGGAAGGGGAGCGCGAGCGTGGCCGAGCCGCTGGCTACTTGTCCGGCGAGCACGGCGACCGCAACCAAGAGGGCGAGGACAGAGGTCGCGACGAGGCACAGGAGGGCGGGAAACCGCCAGCTGGGCGGATCGCCGAGCAGGTAGTCGACGCGGGCGGGGTCGACCCCGGCCGAGCCACCGTCCGCTGGGGTGTCGGAAAAGCTGAGCATCGCGCGGGCGAGGGCGGACCGATTTGCGGGGAGGTCGTTGACCGCGCTCTCGTCGGCGCTCAGCTCGGCCAGCGCCTGCTGACGTTCGACGAGGTCGCCGAGCCCGGGTAGGAAGAACAGAGCCCGGGCAAGCACGCGGCCGACGGCGAGTCGCAGCGGGTCGCGGCGGCGTGCGTGCTGGCGCTCGTGTGCCAGAACAGCGCTCAAGGCGGCGTCATCGAGAAGCGACAGGGCGCCGGTGGAAACATATACCCGCGGTCGGAGCAGGCCTGCGCAGAAAGCTCGCGGCTGCGCGTCGTCGATCAGCAGAGCGTCGTGCAAAGCGTGCGGCTGTTCGCCGGCAAGGAACCGATGAAAGCGTCTGGAGGCTTGAAGCTCTCGCACCGCGCCGGCCAGCGCCCGGGCGGTGACGACCAATCCCAGACCGGCTAGAAGCACGATCACGATCGCGTCGACGTTGGCCGCCGGGTAGCTGAGTTTTTGGCCGAAGATCGAGATCTGATGCGAGGCCGTGCGCGAAGTGACCCGCCAAGACTCAAGCAACCTCGCGACGACGAAGATCGCCGACGCCAGCCCCAGTCCTCCCAGCACGAGGCTGGCGCGCGAGACGCGGGCGGCGGCGGTCGCGGCGGGCCGATCCTGAGCTAGGCCGGACTCTGCGGCGGTTGCAGCAGGTCGATCCTGACTGGACCCAGGTGCCGTCGGCGCGACCGGTTTGCTGGCTCGCTGTCTGAGGCTCGGTGGCGTCATCTCCTACCCGCAATCGTAGACGACCAACGCCTGAACCTGCTTCGTCTAACTGTTAGCCGGTCGGGTCGGTCCGGTACCGATAGGGCGGCTCGGGCCGCGGCCCGCAGGCGGAAGGCTCCTGCCCGGCTATGAAGCCTTCCAGAGCGAGTTGGTCGCGCTTGCCCACCGAGCCAAAGCACAAGCCGCGAAACTGGTCAACTGGAGATGCCGCTGGCGGGTCGCAGCGCCGGCGCAGCAAGTAGGAGGTCGGCCGCCTCGGCCGCCCAGCGCGGGTCTTCTTGATGTTCATAAAGTGCACGTCGGGCGTCAGCTTTGTCCGCAGAGCTCGTATGACGCACAGTAGTACATCAGGCCGAGAGGTCGCACATGACGCCGAACGGTCGCAGCGGACCGACCAATCTCCGCCATCGGCCTCGAAGGTTGCTACACTTCGTCGTAGATGCCCGCTCGAAGAGCCAAGACGTCACAGTCCGAGCCAGTTCCCCCGCCGCTGCACGAGCTCGAGACCGAAGTCATGGAGGAGCTCTGGAGATCAGGGGAAGCGCCGGTGCGAGCCGTGATGGATGCCCTCAATAGGCGCACTAGCAAGAAACGGGCATACACCACCTACATGACGATTATGGCCCGGTTGCACAAGAAGGGCATGCTCGTCCGCCGCCGCGAGGGCAAGACCGACTTTTACGCGCCCAGTCAGGGCCGCGAGGAGTACCTGGCGCTGCGGGCACGCGCGCAGGTCGAGGACCTCGTCGCTCAATACGGGGATGTGGCGCTGAGCAACTTCGCGCAACAGATGGCCAGCCTGGACCCCTCACGCCGGCGCGCTCTCCAGCGCTTGGCGCGCAAGGCCTAGACAGCCGACTCCACGCGCTCTCAGCGAGCGCGAGCGCCGGCGCCAGCGCCTTCTGGTCTCCCGGGGCCGCGATCAAAGGCTCGGAATGCGGCTATCAACGATGCGATGTAGTAGACTGGATCGGATGGACGGACTGAATCGGATGGACGGTAAGACCGGCCCGCCCTTCCATCTTGCCGCCGCGAGGAAAGTCGGTGGCGCGGTCCATGGATTCGGCATGTCCGCTGAAACCGTCGTTCACTCGGTGGCCTCCCCTCCCACCGCTCCCGCACACTAGCGGGAGACCCCCCAAAGACGGGGTGCGGCCGCTCCGGCGGTCGCACCCCGGCGCGGCACGTCCCACGCGGCGAGGAGCAGCGCGCCGGTGGGGCAAAGAAATTTATCTCCGATGCAGCGTAGTAGTCAGGCCCGGGAGATCTGCTACGCTGCGTCGTTGAGCGGGTTGTGCCGGCCCGAAAACCGTAAAGGAGACTGTCAGATGAGACGCCTCTGTCTCGTAGCCGACACTTTCACCGACGCGCCGGCGGTCGGGATGGCCGCCGACGCACATGCAGCCCGGAGCAGGCGATGATGTCCGCGCTTGCGTTTGGTGCGGTCGGTCATTTGGCGGCTGGTCGTGCGCAGATGGGGACGTCGCTGAGTTTTCACTTGTTCTTCGCGGTCCTCGGAGTTGGATTGCCGCTGATGATGCTGATTGCGGAGGGAATGCATCTGCGCACGGGCGACCCGACCTGGCGAGCGCTAGCGCGTCGCTGGTCGAAGGTGTTCGCGATCCTGTTCGCGGTGGGGGCGGCGTCGGGAACGATCATCAGCTTCGAGCTGGGGCTGCTGTGGCCGCGGTTCATGGCCTTTGCCGGAGGCATCATCGGTCTGCCGTTCTCGCTCGAGGGTGCGGCCTTCTTCCTCGAGGCGATCTTCGTCGGCATCTATCTCTACGGGTGGGATCGTCTCTCGCCACGCCTGCATTGGCTGTGCGGGTTCCCGATCGCGGTCTCCTCGGCGGCGTCGGCGTTCTTCATTGTCACCGCGAACGCGTGGATGAACGTGCCGCGTGGGTTTCAGCTCGTCGATGGTCGCGTGACGCACGTCAACGTTCTGGCGGCGATGTTCAACCCGGCTTGGGCGACCGAGACCTCTCACATGGTCCTCGGTGCGTATCTCGCGACCACCTTTGGCGTCGCTGCCGTGTACGCGGTCGGGATGCTGCGTGGCCGGCGCGACTCCTATCACCGCAAGGCGATTACGGTCTCGCTGGCGCTGGCGGCGATCATCGCGCCACTGCAGATGGGCGTCGGCGACCTCCTCGGTCGCACCGTCGCCCAGCACCAGCCGGCGACGCTTGCCGCGATCGAGGGCGTGACCCATACCGAGACGGGGGCCGGCCTGAACGTCGGCGGGATCCCGCTCCCGGGCCACGCCACCACCGTGCTGAACGTCAAGGTCCCGAACCTGCTCAGCCTGCTTGCCTATGACAAGCCCAACGCGCCTGTGCGGGGGCTGGACACGTTCCCGAAGGCGGATCGCACGCCGCTGGCGGGGCCGACGCGGCTGGCGTTCATTGGGATGGTCGGCATCGGCACTGGCCTAGTCCTGCTCGGCCTCTGGTACTGGCTGCGCCGCCGGCGCAACGGCCCCGGTCCAGAGGACCGGTTCACGCTGCTGGCGCTGGCCGCCGCGGGGCCGCTGGCGTTCCTGGCCAACGAGCTGGGCTGGCTGGTGAGCGAGTTCGGACGCCAACCGTGGGTCGTCTATGGAGTGTTTCGAACCTCGAACGCGATCACCACCGCATCGGGGCTGGGGGCGACCTTTACCGGGTTCACGCTGCTCTATATCGCGCTGAGCGCGGTGACGCTGTGGGGCGTGCGGCGGGTCTCGACGGGCAGCCCCGAGTTCTTGGCGCGCCCGATCCTGAGGATGTCCTGATGAGCCTGCCCGACGTCATCGCGATCGGTCTGGGTTTCGTCCTGACCGCGTACGCGATCCTGGCCGGCGCCGATTTCGGGGGCGGGATCCTCGACCTGACCTGTGGCAAGAGCCCGGAGCAGCGTGCTGCGATCGCGCGCACGATCGGACCCCTGTGGGAGGCGAACCACGTCTGGTTGATCTTCGCGATCACGATCCTGTTCTCCGCCTTCCCGACAGGATTCGCGGCCCTCGGGACGGTCCTCCTGGCGCCGTTCACGCTTGCCGTGATGGCGATAGTCGTGCGTGGGGTCGCCTTCGGGCTGCGCGCGGAAGCGGCAGGGGATCAGGCGCGTAGTGCCAGGTCGCTCGGCCGGGCGTTCGGCGCCGCGAGCGTCGCCGCGCCGCTGCTGTTTGGCGCCTCGGCCGCGGCGCTGGCGCAGGTCTCGAGCTCGGCTCGCGGCCCGGCCACGGTCTCGTCGCTCCCTTGGACGGGCTTGTTCGCGGGCGTGGTCGGGCTGCTCGCGGTCGCTCTGTGCGCCCATCTCGCGGCGACCTTCATCACGAACAGGCTCGCGCGCACGGGACAGCCGATGCTCGCGGAGCGCTTCCGCCGCCGCGGCCTGCAGACAGGAGCGTCCGTGCTCGCCCTCGGCGTGCTCTCTCTGCTTGCCGCCGCGTGGAAAGCCCCGGCGCTGTGGCACAACCTCACCACCACCGCTTTGCCGCTGCTTCTGATCGGCCTGCTGGCCGCGCTCATTTCGCTCTACGCGAGCGCGCGCCGCCGCTACCTGCTCGCGCGTGGCGCCACGATGCTGGCAGCCGGCGCGATCGTCTGGGGCTGGCTCATCGCACAATCGCCGCGGCTGATCGGAACCCGCCTGACGATCCACGCCGCGGCCGCGACACCGCCCGCCCTGACAGCGCTCGTGATCGCGGGTGTCGCCGTCCTGATCGCGGTGCTCCCGGCCTTCTACCTGCTCTACGTCCTCTTTGCCCATCCATCACCCGAGGTAACCGAATGAAACTGAAGCTGTCACCACCACGTATGAAACTGTCATCGCTCGGACTCGACAAGCTCAACGTCGCCGCCGGAGCGCTGATGCTCTGGGTCGCGCTCGGCCCCTGGGTCTGGGGCTACGCCACCAGCGGCGCTGCCGTCGCCAGCCACGTCTTCTTCATGTTTGCCTTCGGGCCACTGACGCTCTTGATCGTGGTTCTACGTCCGGCCGCGTTCGTGGTGGTTGCGGCCGGCCTCTGGCTCGCCGCGAGCCCGTGGCTGCTCGGCTACGCGACCAACCACTCAGCCTGGCTGAGCGAACTAACCACCGGACTTCTGCTCAGCATCGTCGGCGGGCGCGCGGCCGGACTGAGCGTTTCGACGCTCGTCCACCGTCGTGATAAGCGCCGTCGGCCGGTGACCGCTTCGCGAGCCGTCGAGGCGGCCGGCTCGCGCTCGTAGCAGTCGATCCGATGCCCAGCGAGACGGCCAATCCGCCCGTAGCGACGGCCCAGAGGTCGTCTCGCTGGCCGCTGTGGAGCGCGCTGCTCGTCGCCTCGGCAGCCGCCGCGTTTCTCGCCGTCCCGGCGCTCGCCGGTGTCCCGGCGCGACTGGTCCGCGGTTGTGGCGACTGGATCGCGATCGCCGGCGCTTTGGAGCTGCTGTCGGCGGTCGGGTTCGTCGTCTTGTTCAAGCTGGTGTTCGCGGCGCCGATCAGCTGGCGGCGCAGCGTCCCCGCGGCCCTGCGCGCATTGGGAGCGAGCACGATCCTGCCCGGTGGAGGACTGGTCGGGCCAACCATGGGCGCCTGGTCAGCGAGCAACGAGAAGCCGTCGATCTCCCAGCTGACTCGTTCCACGATCACATTCGTGGTCCTCATCAACGCGCCGGTCGCGATCGCGCTCGCGGCGCTTGGAACCCTGCTGTGGCTCGGGCTGGCAAGCGGCCCTCACCAGGCGGCGCTGACGATCCTTCCGGCGCTGATCGCGGTCGGGCTACTCGCCGCCGCGTGGCTCGGGGGGCACTCGTCCAGCCGCCGGCCACCATCGCCGCGCCGGGGGGTGTTCTCCCGCTGGCTGGCCGCGCCAGCCACGGCGATCAGCGCCGGCGTCAGCGAAGCCCGCACGCTGATCACCGCCGGCAACTGGAAGCTCGGTGGTGCGCTCGCCTACTACGCCTTCGACAACGCCGTGCTCTGGGCCGCCTTCCATGCCTACGGCCACACGCCGCCGCTCGGCGTCGTCGTGATGGGATACCTGGTCGGGTCGCTCGCGGGAGCGCTCCCGCTTCCCGCCGGTCTCGGCGCCGTCGACGGAGGCCTGATCGGAGCCCTGGTGCTGTACGGCGCGCCCGCATTACCAGCCGCCGCTGCAGTACTCCTGTACCGAGGCATCTCCCTCTCGGTACCTGCGGTCCTGGGCGCCATCGGATGCACGTACAGTGCAACGGCACACCGGCGACTTCGCGTCGATCGGCGACGCGCGCCGTTCGTCGATCCAGCACGCGCGAAACGCCGCGCCCCGGCAGAGCTTGTGACAGCACCCACGGATTAGCCGGCGGCTCCACGCGCACTCCGCCGGCCCTTCGAAGCGACGCTACTACGCAGGCTCGGAGGTTTGCCGTGGTCGACGGGAAGTTCTTTGTACCTGAAGCGTCATTGGAAGTAGGAGCATCTACTACGCACCATCGTGGACAGCTCTGCCAACCATCTACACCGAAAAGGAGCTCTGCGCAATGAAGAAGTCAGCGTTATTCGCCTTCGCACCTGTCGTTGCTGCCGTCGCGATCGCCGGCTGCGGCGGTTCCGGCGGCGGGAGCGGTCACTCGGGAACCGCCGCTAGCGAGGCCGGCGGCGCCGCCCCGACGATCACGCTCGCGCCCTCCAAGCTCGGCAAGATCCTCGTCGATAGCCACGGCCGCACGCTGTACGAGTTCGTTGCCGACACGACAACCGCCAGCACGTGCTACGGGGCGTGCGCGAGCCTGTGGCCGCCACTCGCGGTCTCCGGTGCCCCGAAGGCAGGCCCGGGAGTCCTCGCCTCGCTGCTCGGCACCACCAAGCGAACGGACGGTACGACCGAGGTGACCTACAACGGCCACCCGCTGTACCACTTCGCTGGCGACACCAAGCCCGGCGACGTCACCGGCCAGGGCCTCAACCAGTTCGGCGCCTCGTGGCACGTCATCACGCGCGACGGCACGGAGGTCACCCATGGCTGAACGAACCCGCAATCCGTCGCTTACCGTTACGCGGACGCTCGGCGCCGTCGCGCTGCTCGTCATCGGCGGCGTTCACTACCAGCAGTACCACTACGGGTTCTACTCGAGCATCCCGACGATCGGCCCGCTGTTCCTGTTGAACTTCATCGCCGCGACCGCGCTGGGCCTGTTTTTCCTCGCGCCCGTCAGGTCTCGGTTCGGACGCCGCGGCAAGGTGCTCGACCAGTTGGCCGCGCTCGCAGGCATCGGGGTCGCAGCTGGCGGACTCGCCGCGCTGCTGATCAGCGAGCAAACACCCCTGTTCGGCTTCATGGAGCACGGCTACCGATTCGTGATCGTGCTCGCGATCGCATCCGACGCCGTCGCGATCGCGACGCTGATGCTGTTCCTGATCCGCGCGCGGACCGGAACGCGCAGCCCGGGAGCGGCACCCCCGCCGGAGCGATCCGGCGTGCCGCCGGCCGGCGAGCCTATCAACCAACGACCTGCCATCCCGGCAGCCGAGACGTGGTGGCCGTAGCGATGCGGAAGCTATACGAGATCACGATTCCCGGCCTCTCGATGAAGATCGACTTTCCCGCCGTCCGTCACCGCCTGCTCGCTGGCTTCCCCCGGGTCGTCGAGGTGCTCGCGATGACCACGCCAGCCACCCTGCTGATCGCGTACCACGGCGAACAGGAAGTAGACGCCTGGCTCGACGCAATCAGCGCCTCCGTCGCCACCCGACGCACAGCTTTCCGCGCCGCCCCCGTCCGCCGAACCACAGACACCCCTAGCGCCGCATGACGCTTGGGCATCGGCGGCGTCCCTGCTGCAGTCGGCACCGCCAGTCACGCTTGCGGTCGCTTGAGATCGGCATCGGCGGCGGGCTTGGGGCAGTCGGCGCCGGCGATGGCATCGGCCTCATCTTCAAGGGTGTCATTGAGTCCGTCACGCGCCGGCCTGAGATGCGGGACGAGATCACACAGATCCAGTGGCTCGGGTTCACGCCGACAGCGGCGGTCTTCTTCTATGGCCTGGCGACCGGACTCCTCGCCCATGTGCTCTGAACCTGGCGCCATTATCGGGGGCGAGCGTGACCGTATCCTCCTCACCGGCGCGACCGGCTATATCGGCGGCCACCTGCTGCGACGACTGGAATACCAGAACCGCCGGGTGCGATGCCTCACCCGTAGGCCGAGCCTCCTAGCGCGGCGCGTCGCCTCCACCTCGGAAATCGTGGCAGGGGATCTGTTGCAGCCCGAATCGCTCGCACCCGCGATGAGCGGCGTTCAAGTCGCCTACTACCTCGTGCATTCGATGGATGCACCGGGGAGCTTCGAAGAGCTCGATCGGCGCGCCGCGACCAACTTCGCTAAATCGGCGCGAGAGGCAGGAGTCCGCCACATCGTCTATCTGAGCGGGCTCGGGTCGGGCGGGGATCTGTCTCCGCATCTCGCCAGCCGGCACGAGGTCGGCGAGATCTTGCGGGGCTCCGGAGTGCCAACGACAGAGCTACGAGCGTCTATCGTCATCGGCGCGGGAAGCGCTTCCTTTGAGACGGTGCGAGCGGTGGTGGAGCGCCTGCCGGCGATCCCGGCCCCAAAGGGGGTCGAGACCGCCGCCCAGCCGATCGCGATCGAAGACCTCGTCGAGTATCTCGTTGCAGTTCTCAACTTGCCCCCGCGTAGCGCGATCTTCGAGATTGGAGGCGATGACCGCGTCACCTACGCCGAGGTGATGCGCGAGTACGCGCGCCAGCGCAAACTACGCCGTCGGGTGGTGCCCCTGCCCGGACCGACACTGCGCGCGTCGCGCATCTTGCTCGGCATGCTGACACCCATGTACGGACGCGTCGCCGCCGCGATGGTCGAGAGTCTGCGCAACGAGACCGTCGTACGTGACTCTGCCGCCCGCGAAGCCTTTGCGGTGAAACCGCGCGGCCTCTCGGAGGCGATCAAGCGGGCACTCGTGGGCGAGGACCACGAGTTTGCCGAGACGTCGTGGGGTGATGTGCTCGCGGCGACGCCGTCGTCGCGCTGGGGCGGAACTCCGGTGAGACGGCGGCTGGTCAGCTCGCGTGTGGAACGTGTGCCCGCGAGCCCGCACGAGGCGTTTGCTCCTATCCAGAAAATCGGCGGGAAGCGCGGGTGGTACGCGGTGGATTGGTTCTGGCGTGTACGAGGCCTGCTCGACAAGCTTCGCGGTGGCGACGGCCTGAGGCGAGGGCGACGGCACCCTCAGGACCTCCACGTCGGGGATCCGGTCGACTTCTGGCGCGTCGAGCGCGTCCAATCGGATCGCCGGCTCCTGCTCGCCGCCGAGATGAAGATGCCCGGACGCCTATGGCTGCAGTTCGACGTGGAGGCCACTGGCCGCGGCACCGAGATACGCCAGACGACGGTGTTCGATCCCGCCGGATACGTCGGGATCGCCTATTGGTACCTGCTCTACCCCGTGCACAACGCGATCTTCAGGGCAATGCTGCGCGGACTTCAGCGCGTGACCCAATCCACGGCAACGGCCCGACTGACGCCGCCGACAGAAGGTCACGGTGTCATGAAGGTCCGCAGCCGAAGGTTCAACTACACGGAGTCGTAGATTCGGGAAGGATCAGCCGTCAAAGGCATCCTCTCTTGTAGACCCCGAACAAACCCCCGATTTAGTCGGGGTGCGTGCCCTCGGGGTAGGTATCCCATCCCCAAGGAGTAGACGCTCATGAACATCAAATATCTGACCTCCGCCTGCCTCACCATCCTCATCGCTGGCATCGCGGTAATCATCCTGGCCACCGGGGGCGGCAGCGCCCAGACGCGCCCGTCGCAAACCGCTGCTGGCTCTGCCCTCGGAGTCCGCGCGACCTCGCTGGGCAAGACCCTCGTCGACGCCAACGGCCGCACGCTCTACCTGTTCGAGGGCGACAAAGCCAACGTCAGCAACCTCTCCGGTGCCGGTCTCGCCGTCTGGCCGCGGTTCACCTCCACCAGCACGGTGAAAGCCGAGAATGGAGCACAGGCAGCAAAGATCGGCACAATTACCAGCCCGAGCGGCGTCCGGCAGGTGACCTACAACGGCCACCCGCTCTATTACTACGTGGGCGACTCCAAGCCGGGTAGCACCCGCGGCCAGCACCTGAACGAGTTCGGCGCCCTCTGGTATGTGCTCGGGCCGAACGGCAACGCCGTCACGAACACCACGAGTAGCTCACAGTCCGCTGCGGCAGCCCCCGCAGGCGGCTACGGATACTGAGGGCCTAGCGGCCTTGGAGCCAGAGACAAATGCGAAGCCTTGCCACGGCGCGACACCGTGGCAAGGCTCCAACCGCAACTGCCGGACCGCGACGCGGCGTTCACGAGCATTCGATTGTGGTCCGCATACCTCGCTTTTCTGAACCTCCGCGCCCGGGCTTCAGCGTCGTGTTGGCTTAGAGTAGGCTCGGCTCGGTCATCAACGATGAGGACCAAAGAACGACAGCGGTCGGGCACGCTGGGGATCGGCAAGACCCGGCTGTTGGCAGAGCTTTGCGTCCGCGCTGAGCAGCGTGGCTGACTGGTGCTCGACGGGCGCGCAGCCGAGCTCGAGCGCTGCTAGACGGTGAGCAGATGTCGTCCAGGTCGTTGTTGGCACTCGGATTCACGCGATAGCGAGCGCCTCGCCTCCGCTCTGCTCGAGTTCGATCAAGGCGTCGGTGGACACGCACAGGGGAGCACGCGGAGTTGCATTCGGCGGCGGCCCGCCGCTCTCCCCTCCGCGCAGCGGAGGTCGGCGTCCGGCGCCAGGCCCGACGGCGAGCAGCTCGCCTACCGATAGCGCCACCGTTCACCCGAGGGTCGTGGCCAGCGACGGCTCGAGGTTGCGATCGCTGCCGAGCTCGGCTTCCGCTTGCACGCACGAAGAAGCAGAAGCACGTACGACGCGCGGCGGATCGGTGACCCGGGTGTCGGACCTGAGGTCGCAGCTGCCGCTGAAGCTCGGGGGCATCGAGGAGGCTCGCGACGAGTTCCGGCGGGCGGAGACGATGACGCGCAACGAGTGCGGGTCGGCTCTCCGCTTGCGCCCGGGCGGAGATACCTGACAGAGTGAACCGATGCTGACTCAGGTGGCCGACGGTGTCTGGGTCCGGCAGAGCGAGTGGGTCTGGAGCAATGCCATCGCAGTGCGCGGGGAGCGTGGGTTGATCCTGGTCGACCCCGGCATCGCTGGTTCGGATCTGAACCAGCTCGCCGATGACCTGGACCGGCTCGGCGATCCGGTGGTCGCCGGGTTCTCCACCCATCCTCACTGGGACCACCTGCTCTGGCATTCCCGGTTCGGCGACGTGCCGCGCTACGCCACCGCCGCCGGTGCCCACGCTGCCAGTGAAGGCCGAGAGCGGGGGCAGGCGATCGCGGCGCAGAGCGCCTCGGGCATCCCTCTCGAGCTGTTCGGACTCGTCACCCCGCTGCCCGCGGACGGTGGACCCGTGCCGGGCGAGATCATCGAGCATCAGGCGCACGCCGTCGGCCACGCCGCGGTCCTCCTCGCGGACCGCGGCGTCCTTCTCGCCGGCGACATGCTCTCCGACGCCCTGATCCCGCTCCTCGACCCTCGCCAGCCCGATCAGGTGGGCGCCTACGAGACGGCACTCGACCGGCTGGGAGAGGCCGTCGGGCACGTCGATGTCCTGGTCCCCGGCCACGGCGCCGTTGCCGAGGGTCCCGAGGTGGCGGCCCGTCTCGCCGCCGATCGTGCCTACATCGACGCGCTGCGGCGAGGAGAGGAACCGGTCGACGCGCGGCTGGGGCCGGATGCGGACTGGCTCTCCGGCCCCCACCACTCGAACCTGGAGCAGGCCCAAGGGCGGTAGGGTCTTCTGATGGCTCGGGGGTCGAGGGAGGCGATCGCCGCATAGATCAGCTTGGCCATCTCCACTGCGATCGGTCGCTCCGGTGCAGCCACGGCTGCACATGCTGTCCGTCGCGTCTATCCCGGTGCCTGCCTTCACGAATCAGGGCCACGTCGACGGCGGCCTCGGCGCCTAGGGGACTCCTGCTCTTGGTCGCCCACCGAGCTAAGCGGGAGCCGGAGCTTCAAGGCTGCGTGGGCGACTGAGCGGAAGCTGTCGTGTACGTCGAAGCGATGTCCGTCGCTACCCGGTGGCGCTGGGTCGCTATCTTGCTCAGCGGTCGGTGATTGGTCTGCGTGCGAGGTGCGATGGACGGCTGGGAGACCTGGAGCTGGGACGAGTCCCTCTTTGCCGGAGCCGCTGGCTACTACGAGCAAGGCCGGCTGCCCTACGCTCCCGGTCTGGCTGATGCCTTCGCCCAGATCCTGGGCCTTGACGGGCAAGGACGGCTGCTCGACGTCGGATGCGGGCCGGGAACGGTAGCCCTGCGACTGGCGGAGCTGTTCGAAGCGGTCGTCGGCCTCGATCCCGATCCGGAGATGCTGGCCTACGCGGCCCGAGCGGCAGCCGAGCGAGGCATCGAGAACGCCACCTGGGTACACCAGCGGGCCGAAGCTTTGCCTGCCGGCCTGGGCCGCTTCCGGGTCGTGACTTTCGCCGCGTCGTTTCACTGGATGGACCGGCCCCGGGTGGCCACGGCCGTCGCGGCGATGCTCGATCCTGGCGGAGCAGTGGTGCAGGTCGACGCGCCCGGTTACCGGGCCGACGAGCTGTCAGCCGAGACCGGGCGGAGCTCGCTACCGTTCCCGCCTCGGCCCGACGACGCCCTCGATCAGCTACGGCGCCGTTATCTGGGCAGTGACCGGCGGGCAGGGCAGAGCATTCGCAACACCTCGCCCGCCGGCGAGGACGGAGTGTTCCAGCATGCCGGGTTCCTGCCTGCTGAGACGGTGCCTGTCGCCGATCAGAGAGTCATCGAACGAACCATCGATGACGTCGTGGCCGCGGTGTTCTCGACCTCCTCGACCGCGCCGCACCTCTTCGGCGATCGCCAGCAGGACTATGAACGAGACGTGCGGGAGACCCTGGCGAAAGCCTCTCCCTCGGGGCGGTTCTCTGTTCGCCTGCCGGACAACATCCTGCGGATCTGGCGTCTGCCATCGCGGGCTCGGTCGGATTAGCCGCCGCCCGGACCACCGCCCCTGACGCCGCCGTGCGGACCGCCGTTGCAGTTGTCCCGTCGCACGGGTGCTCGAGAACGTCTCCGTCTGCGTGCCCGGACTTCGGGCGCCAAGCCCTGACCGGCGCCATGCTCATCGCCAACTCCGCGCTGCTCAACCACGAGCGGCCCGGCGCCGCGCGACGCATCGTCGCCCGCCCGCTCCCGGCCTCAGCGCCGCGCCCGCGGACGCAGTCACCACATCCTGATAAGCCACCGCGGTCCCGTACCCGGTCCACCAGACTCTTGCATCCACGAACCTGCGGCAGCTTCAGCCGGCGTTGGCAGCATCGCCCGGACTGCCGCTCCTGGTCGGTGTCCAAACGAAGCGGCAGGTGCGGCTTGAGCGGAAGCCTCTCATGCGACGATCTCTCTCGTGGACTTTGAGATCCGGTCATACGTCCCGGCCGATGCTGACGATCTCGTAACCCTCGCTGTGCGCGCCTGGGAGCCGGTGTTCGATTCGCTTCGGTCGGTGTTGGGGTCAAAACTGTTCGTCGCGCTGCGGGGCGAGGACTGGCGCCAAGGGCAGGCTGCCGATGTCAGGAAGACGATCGAAGCTGAAGATGCGTGCACGTGGGTTGCCGCAGTCGATGGCATCAGCCGAGGCTTTGCAACGGCCTTACTGTCACCCGGTGCGGTGATGGGCGAGATCGTCATGGTCGCCGTCGATCCCAGCCACCAGCGCCAAGGTCTGGCGACCGCGCTCACCGAAGCAGCAACCGCTTGGCTCCACGACCAGGGCGCGACCACCGCGATGGTCGAGACCGGCGGTGACGCCGGGCACGCCGCGGCCCGCGCGACCTACGAAAGCGCCGGCTTCAAGGCCCTCCCGGTGACGCGGTACTTCAAGACGCTCTAACCACGGGAGTTCTCCGTCCAACGACGAACGACGAGGCGGGATGCGGGCCAACCCCGGGCAGGATCGCACTAGTGCTCCGGTGCAACCGTCGCTCGGAGCGGAAGCGACGAGGTGGCGGCCGGTCCGGCGAGAAACGAGAAGCGACGCGCGTTCTTAACGTGTTCGAGGGTGGCGTGCGGTTGATCGCCACAGTTGGGCGCTTGATCACTTTTCGGCCGGTTCTCAACCCCGGTTTCGGGGCGGGCTGAAATGCTTGTTGGAGTGGTGGACATGTAGCGTGGTATGAGAGACGACGCCCATCTGCCGGACCTCGCCGTCGACGCGCGCCGTCGGCGCTTTGAGGCGCTGTACGCCGAGCACCGGGCTTGTGTGTTGGGCTACGTCCTGAGGCGCACCGACAGCACCCACGACGCTGCCGACGTGATTGCCGAAACATTCCTCGTCGCTTGGCGTCGGGTCGACGATGCGCCGACTGGCGCGAGCGCGCGTTTGTGGTTGTACGGCGTCGCGCGTCGGGTGTTGGCAAACCATCGTCGCGGCGAGCGTCGCCGCACTCAGCTCGCCGAGCGCCTTCGCGGCGATCTGGCCGGCCGGGACGCGCCCGTAGCCCCTTCGGGTGAGCTGGCGGACCTCGCCGCCGCGTTTGGGTCGCTGGCTGACGGCGATCGGGAGGTCCTGGCCTTGGAGGCCTGGGAGGGGCTGAGCGCCGGGGAGGTCGCGGCGGTGCTTGGTTGCTCGCGCAACGCGGCGCGGATCCGCCTGCACCGAGCGCGCCGGCGGCTGCGAGCCGCGATCGCCGCATCTCAAGGTCACGGACCAGACGGTGCGCCGCCCGCGCGTGCGGCCAAGGGCTCGCCGATTCGGGTTGTCGAGGCGCCGGGGACAAAGCATCCCGGTGCACGCGAATACCGACCCGGGCACGCGGACGACATGATTTCGATGAGAGGAACTGTCTGATGAGTACGACCCGGCCTCAGAACCCGGTCAGCCGTCTGAACCCGATCAGCGACGCCGACGCCGCTCGCGCGGCGAGTCCGCAGACGCTGGCCGACCTGGCCGCAGCGATCGTCGCGACGCCCGCACCGCCAAAGGCACGCCGAGGCGGCCTGATTGCAGGATCTCCCCGCTCCGTGCGTCGACCGGTGCTCACCTTGGTTGTCGTGGCCGGCGTACTGGCAACGCTCGTCCTAGGCGTGACCGGAGTGCTCTCGGGGCAGGGTCCGACCGCACCGCAGCTCGCAGACGCGGCAGTCCTGCGCGGAGCGGCCGCCGCGCTGGCGCACCCGCCAGGATCGATCGTCATCGACTTCGACAGCAACGTGCAGAAGACCAATCCGAAGTTCCTGAAATTCGCTCCGGGGTTCAAGCCGCCCAAGGGCATACAGACGGGTCGCTGGAGTAACCAGGAAATCACCGAAACGCCGGTCGGTAGGGGCCCGCAAAATGAGGTCAACCTCGGAGGGCCCAGTGTCACCCATGGAGTCCAGATCGGCGAGGTCAACGGCAACAACGAGCTCTACGATCCGACCACCAACACCGTCTATATCTCGAGCCAGTACGGGCCTGACATCACCCGTGGCGCAAAACCGGGCACCTTCATCTACACGCAGCCCAAGCTGCCAGGCGCACCGCCTGGTTCCGCGGCAGCACAAGAGAATGCCCATCGGCCGCCGCCGCTGACGATCACGGCTGCACAAGCCCGAGCGTTGCGCAACGGCACGTCGCAGGTACAAATCCTCGGCCGCCCCGACCATCCGAGCACCTACCGGATGAAGATCACCCCGGCCCTCCGCGTGACCCCCACGACCGCCGAGATTCAGGCGCAACTGAAAGCCGGGAGACTCAAAGTGGCGGGACCGACGACGATCGACGGCCGCAAAGCGATCAAACTCATCTCGATCCACGGCCCGTACGGATACGAATACGACGTCGCACCCGGCACCTACTACCCGATCAAACAGGTCTTCCGGAGCCGGGCCATCACGATTACCACTGTCTACAGCGAATATCGGGTGCTTCCCGCGACGTCCGCGAATCAACAGCTCCTCAGCCTCGCCGCCCGACACCCCGGCGCCCGCATCGACCACAGCCCCGCCGACTACCAGGCCGCTCAAGCACGACTGATCAAGGGCAGCTGACCAGAACCACAGCATGGCCGGCACGTCGGCGGGCTGCGCGACTTCTCCTTCGATCGATCAAGCGCCGATGCAGGAGCCGCCCCACCGTGGCCGCGTCGACGACAGTGACGGCAGTCTGGCCAGAGCCTTGGTGTCCGGTCGAACGCGCCACGGGCCAGACGCAGGTCCCTGCGGCATGGCGAGAGTAGGTCGGGGCGCCGCTCTGTGCTGGCGCTTGGGGCTATGCAAGCCAGGCCTATCGCGGTCGATAGCCGTCGCAGACCCGAAGGTCAACCGCACGGCAGTCAACTCCTTGTGGAGAATCTGCTCCGTTGTGAGGGTGTCTATGCGCCGGGAGTCGTCGGCGTGGTCGCCGGTTCGACAGCGATTGCGCTCCCACCATCGGTGGTCGGCAGGCGGTAGCCGCGGTCCGCCTTGACGACCTCGCCGGTCTTCGAGAGCTTTGACAAGGTCGTGCTGACCGTCGGCCGTGCGAGCCCGGTCGCCTTCGCGACCTCGCCGGCGGTCAACGCCCCATCGCTCGACAGCGCGGCGAGCACCTTCGCCTTGGTCACACCTGACGTCGCTCGCGTCGACGCGCTGGCGCGGTTCGTCGTCCTGGCAGTCCGTGTTCGGGTCGGCGTGGGGGCCCGCTTTGCAGCCTCCGGCGTCTTCGCAGCCGGCTTCGCGATCGCTTGTGACCTCGTCGTTTTCGGTTTGGGCGCAGAGCGCTCCCGGGGGTCGAGCGCGGCGAGCGCGTGCCGTAGCTTGTCGGCCTCGGCGAGCAACTGGTCGAGTCGTTGCTGTATGTCGTGACGGATGCGATCGATCATGGTGACGCTCCTGGTCTCATCGGTTGGCTGGCGCCGGGACGGCACGCAGTCATCATCGTGTCAAATCGTTGCCGGCCGCGATCGGGGGTCCTGAACTACCCTGAATTGATCGTCTTTGCGCGCCCTGTCGCGGGACTGGCTACCAGCCGCGGCGGTCGCCGGTTGGGGCAGCGAAGGAGGGGCTGCTGTCGCTGTCGGTTGCTGTCGGGCTGGGCGCGATGACCAAGCTGCTGGAGGAGGAGGCTGACCCAGTGGGTTGAGCGGGGCGGCGTCGATAGCGCCGCGATCGTTGTCACGGTGCGCGAGAGATGAAATGCACCCCCTCGAGGCCCTCGAGCGAGAACCCCTCGGCGGCGCCGGGAGCGACGTCGATCAGGAACCGCCGTGAGTCACATGCATCTCGGCGCGGTGGCGCTGTTCGAGGGTCCCGCGCCGGCCGCGGGCGAGTTCGCCGAGGTCATCGCGGGCAAGCTCGCGTTGCTGGGGCGCTACCGCCAGCATGTGCGCTGGGTGCCGTGGGGGCTGGGCCGGCCGATGTGGGTGGAGGATCCTCACTTCGAGCTGTCCTACCATCTGCGCCACACCGCGCTGCCACGCCCCGGCGACGCGGCGGAGCTGCGCCGACTGATCGGCCGGGTGATGGCGCAGCCGCTTGACCGCCGCCGGCCGCTGTGGGAGATGTGGGTGATCGAGGGTGCCGGCGCGGGCCGTTGGGGGCTGATCTGCAAGCTTCACCACTGCATGGTTGACGGGATCTCCGCGGGCGACCTGCTCGCGGTGCTCTTAGATCCCCAGCCGCGCACGCCCGCTTCGGCCCCCGACCGCTGGCAGCCATCGCCCGAGCCCTCGAGCGCGAGCGTGCTCGCGCACACGCTGAGCGAACTTGGGGGCTGGCCCCGCACGGCATCTGCGGCAAGCGCGCGCGCTGCTGGGGGCGCCGCGTGACACCGCGCGCCAAGCGATCACGCTGGCCGCTGGTCTGAGCTCGCTGCGCGGGCTCCTCGGCGCCAGCAGCGCGCGGTCGCTTAACGGGCCGCTGCGCGCCGAGCGCCAATGGGTCCAGGCGCGCGGAAACCTGGCAGACGTCAAGACGATCCGCCATGCCTTGGGGGGCACGGTCAACGACGTTCTGCTCGCCGCCGTCAGCGGCGGCTTTCGCGCGCTGCTGCTGCACCGTGGCGAACCCCAACCCCCCGAGCTGATGGTGCGCACGCTCGTGCCGTTCTCGCTGCGCACGCAAGACGCCCGCGGGACATCCGACAATCGCGTCTCGGCGCTGTTCGCCGAGCTACCCGTTGGCCTGCAGGACTCCGTCGAGCACCTGCACGCGATCACGATCGAGCTGGACGCGCTCAAGCGCTCAGGACAGGCCGCCGCCGGCAGCGCGCTCACGCAGCTGTCGGGCCTGGCCCCACCGCCGCTGGTCGCACTCGCCGCCCGCGCCCTCGCGCGCGTGCCTCAACGTCGCCTGCAGACCGTCACCACCAACATCCCAGGCCCTCAACAGCCGCAATACCTGTGCGGCCGGCGGATGCTCGAGATCTTCCCCTACGTCCCGCTCGCCCTCGACGTGCGCATCGGCGTCGCGATCTGCTCCTACGACGGCACGCTTGGCTTCGGCATCACCGGCGACGGCAAATACGCAACCGACATCCCCACCCTTGCAGACGGCATCGAACACGAACTCGCCCAACTACTCGACCGCGCCACACCGACCCGCCCGCCGGCCCCCGCCCGCCCCAGGCGCCGATCGACCCGCATCGCGGCCGCTTCGCAGATCGGCTGACGCGGTCACGCTCGCCCGCAACGCGACCACCCGGCTAACTCCAAGCAGCCGTTCAAAAACAACTGCAATTGGGCGTGGGTCCCAAGGGCACGCGCGAAACCAACGCACTCAAAATACGTGTCGGTCGACCACCGCTGCAGCTATGCGACGAACAATGTATGCAAGCAGCGAGCCTGCGGGCGCCTGTCCGCTGATCCTTGGCTTGTGAAGTTCTCGAGCACCAAATGGCCGATGCACCAGACAACTGCTTCCACGAACGACCAGATCGCGTCGAGCTTCATGGCGCCGGCGACCTGACTTCCGCCGGCCTGGCGGACAGTGAGAGCGGCAGCGCCGCGACCGGACTCGTGTCGGCGACGAAGCAGAACCGCCTCTGTGATGACATCGGCCGCCGCCGGTCGATCGACGAGGCAGCGAGGGCCACGGCGAGTCGCGGCGGAATCATCGCACGCACTCGTCTAAAACCGCGGCTGGAGCACGACGTAGATTAAGTCGGCCAGCCCGGTTAGATTCGGCGCTCGCCTTACGTCTAGGACTGGGGAGGTCCACATGCTGGCAAGGCTTCGCTGTCATCTGTCGTTCGCCAACGTCGTGTCGGTGCTGGCGTTGTTCATCGCGCTCGGTGGAGGGGCCTATGCCATGACGCTCCCGAGAAACAGCGTTGGCACAAGCCAGCTCAAGAAGAACGCGGTGACCTCGTCAAAGATCAAGGCGGGCGCGGTTACCGCGTCGAAGGTGAGGGCGCACACGCTGCTTTCCCGGGACTTCGCGGCGGGTCAGCTGCCCGCCGGTCCGCGGGGGGCGACCGGCGGGACAGGGCCTAAGGGGGATCAGGGCGACCCGGGTAGCGCGGTCGCTTACGGGGCGTTTGCCGGATCCAGTACCGGCGTCAGCATCTCCGGAGCAGTCAAGCATCTCACCGCCGGCAACGTCTCCCGAGCTGGGCCGGGCGCTTACTGCTTTAGTGGCCTGGGCTTTACGCCGAACAACGTCGTCGCGACGCTCGACTCAAGCTTTACAAGCGGATTTGTCACGGCGTCGACGACCCCGTTCGGCCCGTGCCCGCTGGGCACACAGGCAGAAGTCAAGACCTTCGACGTCACCGGGGCACCAGCGGACCGGAGCTTCAGCGTCCTCTTCAACTAGCGCGCGGCGGTACGAGTCTGCTTGTGACCGCAAACACCGACGACGCTAAACGCGGCCGACGTGTCAGTCGAGGACTGACGCGGACCGCGTCAGAGTGATGCTTACGGGGCAGTGAGGCGCCGACGAGCCGACACTGCTCCGTTTCACGAACCACCAGCCAGGTCGTCCACGACACGAGCGGCACCATGGCGTCCGCCCTCGGCCGCCGGCGAACTCAGTGACAGCAGTCCGAGCGGCGCCGCTGGTGCGGCGACATTGCGGTCGTAACGATTGAACACCGAGGGGTGGCGAACTGCTTCCTTCCAGATCGTGGGCTGCTCCAGTAAGCCCATTGCAGCGGTCGCCCACCCTGGCCGCCATGGCTTAGAGCTGCCGCAGCCACAGCTCGTCGTCAAGCCGCGGAGATCCCCACCCCGACGCATGTCACCGCGCCGGGGTCGGCCGCCGGTGCGACCCGACCGATCTGGACGCCGCGCTCGACGAAGTGATCGGCGACCCCGCGATCACGGCCGCGGCGTCCGTGGTGGCACGCCAGATCGCCGAACTACCAGACGCTTCCAGTGTCGTCCCGCTACTCGCATCGCTCACAAGCGGCCGAACCGAGCGAGGCACCCTTGGCGCAAGTCGCTTGCCGCCTACAGCGCCGATCGGCTGTGCTCACGGCTGCTCGGAGGCTTGGCAGCCTCTCGCTTCGCGGCGTCGTGTCCGATGTAGGGAAGCATCACCGAGTACGCGAGGTCATGCTGCAGGTTCGGCAGCTCGTCGGTCTGGCCCTGTAGCACACGCGCGTACACCACCTCGTAGACGCCGCCGACGATCATCTCGGCGACCAGCGCCGGGGGTCGCGGTCGTTTCGTGCTGTCCTCCGGGGCCGCGTGAAGCAGCGCGGCCACCGCGCCGATCGCGCCGTTGCGGCGCTGGATCGCTTGCCTACCGGCGGCCGGTGCCTCGACGATGCACATGTCGGCGAATCGCGGCTCGTTGGCAACGAACTCCAAACCGGCCGCGAGACAGTCGCGAACGCGGCCTGGGAACGTGTCGTTCTGAGCGATTGCCTCCTGCATGAGGCCAATCACCTGTGCCACGGCGGCGTCGTAGGCGGCCAGGTATGCCTCCTCCTTATCGCGGAAGTTGTCGTAGAACGTGCGCCGGGAGACGCCGGCGGTCGCGATGATGTCCTCCACCGTCATCGCCGCGTAACCCGCCAGGCTCGCCACGTCTGCGACCGCATCGAGGATCCGCTCGCGCTGGTTTGAGACGACGAAGCTGCGCGGCAGACCGTGACGACCGGACGGTAACCGCTGCGGGTGGCGCAGACGACGATTTGGAGCCGCGGACATCCGGTGATCAAAGATACCTGCGTCAAACAGCCACCCGCGGCAAGCCCGACCGCGGCGCACGCGGAACGACGGCGCCTGAAGCCGGTAGTCCGCAGCCCGCGCAGGCCGCTACGGTCAGCCGCCCGAGAAGAAATTCGTCACCCGCCGGCGACGACGTCCCAAGTGCCGTCAAAAGCGGCTCGGACATCTTTGCCCTCAGCCACGTCCCTTTTGCCAGAATCAGCGCCGGCGGCGACACTCGGATCACCGCGCGATTATCGACTCATACCGCGGGAGACGCTTCCCGCTTCCATCGACAAGCAGGCGCGACGGATCGAGTGCAGGGATAAGCTCAACGGGTGGTCGAAGGAATCTCGTGAAGCGCTGGGACGAGGATGAAGGCTGGGGCGTTCTTACCTCCCCAGATGTCCCCAGCGACGTCTTCGCGCACTTCAGCAACATCGACGCCGAGGGGTACCGCTCGCTGAACGACGGCGAGCGCGTCCGCTTGACGGACGTGCATCCTGAGGGCGCAACACGGGGACGGCCTGCGAAAGAAGTGGTCGATCGCGATGCCGTTCGCAGTCGCGTTTCCGCCTTACACAACCCAAGACCGGCAGCTTGGAACAGGCCAGCGACCCGCCGCGCCTTAGATACTCCTCGCGGTCGCGTGGCATGACTTCGCGGCTCGACTCGCGAGGACTCATTGATATCGCCGCGACGCCGCGCTATCACCTTTCCCATTGGTCCTCGCGGTACGCTCGGAGGGCTGCGACGTGGCCTCGGTCTCCACCGGCCGCCGCCGGAGGCGCGCGCCGCTTCATCGCGCGAGCGAAGACGCGGTGTTCGACGGTCAGCTCCCCCGAGCCAACGGTTCCGATCCTGCGTCTGGCTGGAGCAGGTGCTGTTTGAGTTGGTGGCGGGATTTGACGTCTAGTTTGCGGAACGCCTTGCGTAGGTGGTAGTCGACGGTGCTGGGGCTGATGAACAGCTGCGCGGCGATCTCTTGGTTCGTAGCACCCTCGGCCGCGAGACGCGAGATCTGTGCTTCCTGAGGGGTCAGGTCGTCGCGCGCCTCGACGGTCCGTTTACGGGCGTGCGCGCCGGTCGCTTCGAGCTCGACCCGCGCGCGCTCCGCGAATGCTTCCATGCCCAACTCCGTGAATAGCTCGTGAGCGGTACGTAGCTGCCCGCAGGCGTCGAACCGGCTGCGCTCGCGGCGCAGCCACTCGCCGTACAGGAGGGCAGCGCGGGCGAGCTCCACCCGGACGCGGGTCCGCTCGAGCCGCTCGATCGCCTCGCGATAGAGGCCATCGGCGACCTCGCCCTCGCTCAGGAGCGCACGGGACCGCGCCTCGATCCCGGCCGCCCAGTCGGTCCCACTGGCCCGGGTGGACTCCGAGAGCTGTCGAAGCGCGAGAGCAGCAGGCTCGGGCTGCCCGCTCCGCGCGGCCGCCTCGACCTGCTCACCCAGGACGGGCGAATCCCGCACCGCCGCGTCGATATCGCCGACGTTGAGATCCAGCGATCCGAGCGCGGCGTACCCCTCGGCTGCGGCGACTCGGGTTGTGCGCGCTCAGTCCGCGACCGCCTCGCGGCGCTCGCTGGATGGCCGGCCGAGTGGGCGTCGATGAGACGCTTGGCAATGTCCGGCTGCGCCGGGCCACGGGTGTCTACAGCGCCGGACGCATCATCAATGAGCGCACCGCACGCTCGCAGATGATCGGAGGGATCGTCTGGGGGTGGGGCATGGCCACGAGCGAAAGAAGCGTGCTCGAGCCGCAACTGGGCCGCTGGCACTCCCAGAACCCCGCGGGCGTCGCACTTCCCGTCAACGCTGACATCCCAACTGAAATTGATGTCTCGTTTGTCGACGAGGTCGACAACAACGCCGGCCCGCTGGGAGCCAAGGGGATCGGCGAGCTCAGCGCCACCGGGGTGGCCGCGGCGGTGGCCAACGCCGTCTTCGACGCCGTCGGAATCAGATTCAGAGAGCTTCCGATCACGCCCGCACGGTTCATGCAAGCAGCGACTTGAGGCCAGCAGCGGGGATTTTCGCGGTTCAGCTCGCCGCCGCCGCTCAGCTGGGGGACGAGGTCACGATCACCACACGCTCATCGGGCCCGCGGGGGCGCTGGCGGCTATCTCCGACACGACGGCCGCGCCCGCGCGTTCGGTGTCCAACGAGGACTGCGACGCCCTCGCACCCTACGCTCCCGACCGCCTCCACTCAGCTCGCGGTTCACCGGGCTGGCTGGGCTCTTTGAAGGCCCAGGTGCTCGGCCAGCCACGGGCCGGTCACGCTGCCTGGAGCGCGCGCAACCTCTTCCGGCGTGCCTGCCGCGACGATGTGCCCGCCGTCCGGACCGCCGCCCGGCCCCATGTCGATGAGGTGGTCCGCAGCGGCAAGCAGGTCCAGGTCGTGATCGATGACGATGATCGTGGCACCGGCGTCCAGCAGCCGGTCGAACACGCCGACGAGCGTAGCTACGTCGAGCGGGTGCAGGCCGGTGGACGGCTCGTCAAAGACGTAGAGCGCGCCGCGCTGGCTGCTGCGCAGCCGGGTGGCGATCCGCAGCCTCTGCGACTCGCCGCCGGACAGGAACGGCGTGGGCTCGCCGAGCCGCAGGTAACCCAGACCGACCTCGCTCACGGGACGCAGCGCCGCGATGATCGGGGCCCGGTGAGCGAACCGCTGCAAAGCGTCATCCACGCTCAGGCCGAGCACGTCGGCGATGGTCAGACCGTCGACCCTCACCGCCAGAGTGGCGTCTGTTGAAGCGGGCCCCGTGACAGGTCGGGCACTGGACGGTGATGTCGGGCAGGTACTGAACGTCGAGGTCGATGTCGCCGAGCCCGCGGCAGGTCGGACACTGACCCTCGCGGGTGTTGAACGAGAAGTGACCGGGCTTCCAGCGTCGCCGCCGCGCGTACCCGGAGTCGGCGAATACGCGGCGGATCTGGTCGAACGCCCCGCTGTAGGTCGCTGGCGTTGAACGCGAGTTCTGGCCGATCGGCGAGGCGTCGACCCGGACGACCTGGCGGATGCCGCCCAGGTCCAGGCGGCAGACATGCGGGAGCGGTGCCGACCCGCTCAGTGCGGCCCGGGCGGCCGGGATGAGACTATCCAGGACGAGTGCGGTCTTTCCCGCACCGGACGGCCCGGCGAGCGCGGTCAGCCGGCCCACCGGGAACTCGGCGGTAACGTCGTGCAGGTTTCTGTCGGCACTGCCGCAGGCGTACTGGGTCGGCGGCGACACCGGGCTCAAGCAGACCACGGCCGCGGCGTGGGAGGGTCTCGACCTTGTGGCCGAAGAGATCGCGACGATCGTCCCGATCCCGCAATCGGTGTTCGACGACTCGACGTTCAACATCTGGACCGAGCTGCGCGACCCGATCGCGGCCTCGATCGGCTCCAAGTTGGACGCGGCGGCGCTGCTGGGCATCGAGCGGCCAGCGAGCTGGCCACCAAGCGTGCTCGAGGGCGCGACGAGCGCCGGCAACGTCGCGCAAGCAGGCGCGACGGCAGAGCAGGGCGCTGTCTACAGCGACCTGGAGGCCATCCTGGGGATCGTCGAGGATGACGGATTCGCGCCCGACAACTACGTCGGCGCGCCCAGGCTGCGGCGGCTTCTGCGGCAGGCGCGCAACTCGCTGGGCGACATGCTCGGCGAAGGGTCGACGAACCAAGCGTGGGACCTGCCGATCGCATACACGCCGCTCGTCGCCGCGCCGAACCTAGCGCTCGTCGGCGACTTCCAAATGCTCGTTTGCGCGATCCGCCAGGACATCACCTACACGGTCGCGACCGAGGGCGTCATCAGCGACGACCAGGGCAAGGTCATCACCAACCTGCTGCAGCAGGACACCGTCGCGCTCCGAGTCGTGTTCCGCGCGGCTTGCGCGATCGCGAACCCAGCCACGGTCGAAAACCCGGACAAGGCGAGCCGCTACCCGTTCGCGGTGCTCGCGGACCCGCTGCCGCCGGAGAACGGCGCCGCCGACGTCGACCTCGCCGAGGGCGAGCCTCAATCGCGGCGCGCCGCTGGCAAGCGCTGACGGGGCGCCCACCGCTCCGGGAACTCACGCTCGAGCATCCACGCCGCCGCGCGCCACGAACGCGGCGCCACACGGCCCACTGCGACGACGAGCGCCAGCTCGCCCTCGGCAAGCGCCTGGCCGAGGTCAAGCTGACCGCGGGCGCGCCAGCGCCGGACAGACCGCGGGCTGACGCCGGCGGCCGTCGCCGCCGCCTCGAGCGTGACTCCGGCGCGCACCATCGTACGGAGCTGGTCGCGCACGGCGGGCGTGAGTGCGGTCGGTCGGCCAGGAGGGTTTTGTCCGGTCACCCCGGCTCGATTCTCGCGGTTTTTCTTGCCGTGGCCACGCGGATCAGTGCCGAAGCCTGGCGGAACCCTCACATCCCCACTGTCGGTTTTCGATCACAACAGCTATCTCCGCGGGGCCGCGGACGCTGCCGCTTTCGGTGCCGAGGTGCTTGCTGAGGCGACGAGCACGCAGCTGACTGCGGAATTGCAGGAGGGTCGCCGGTGCGGCGGAACGGGCCCCTGCTGTTGGCGATTGCGCGACTCGCTATGGCGGGTCGTCATGACCTGCTTCGTTGGCGCGACGGTACCTCGGCGCGGGGTCGGACATCAACGGTTCGGCCTCTGGCCAGAGCACGAGCTACCCCGCCGTCGCGCTGCTGATCTGTGGCTCGGAGCTTCGATCCGGTCGCCGTGTTGGCGAGGCGCTTCCAGGAGAACATCTTTCTCCTACGTACGAGCGGCCGTCGGTGCCGTCAGCGGGTCGCCGTCGTCATCCTGTCGTAGGAGGGCAAGTCGGGCGGTACGCGCGATCGGGCAACGCGTAGTGCCATTCTGCGCGGGTGAGGTTGCGTCCGGCGACGCGGCACGCGAACTGCTCCCATGTGTTCACGTTCATCGGCCACTCGATCGCGTTTGACAGCCAGTCGATCAGAAGCCGGCCGTTGGGCTCGAACAGCGCCGCTGGAGAGGCCCCGGGGTACGGGGGAAACGGGTCACCCAGGCGCGTGCCGGACTGTAGGTCCCAGACGCTGGCCGTGCCGTCAAGCGAGGAGACCGCGTAGCTGCGCCCGTCGGGCGAGAACGAGACCGAGAGGATCTCGCCCGTCGCGGCCTGGATCGGTGGCTCGGTCCGTCTGCCCGTGCGCGGGTCGAGCAACAGGACCTGTCCACCTTCCGTACCGACGCCGAGCAGCTCCGAGCCGGGCGCGATGTCGAACGCGCTGGCGTTCACGCTGGGGCCCAGCTCGAACAGCCGCCGGCCGGTGCGAACATCCCACGCCACCAGCGCTGACCCGGAGATACCCGGTGAGCAGCAGCCCAGCGCCACGAGCTCGCGGCCGTCGTGAGTGAACTCCACGCCATATGGCCCGTTCGGCAGAGTGTGGCTCTGGAGCACCGCGCCCGTGGCGATCCGCACCACCTCGACGCGGTTTTTGGAGCCGTCGCCGGAGCTGGTTTGGACGGCCAGGAGCCTGCCGTCGGGGTTGGCAGCGGCCCACCATACCGGCTGTGCGAACCGCAGCGTGCGCGTGACACGGCCGCTGTCCACGTCCCAGAAACCGACCTGCCGATTGGCCCCGCCGGTGACGAGCGTCCGTCCGTCGGGCATGAACGAGATCGCCGCTCCGCCATTACCGTCGTGGGTGGGCAGCGTCCGTACCAAGCGGAGCGTCCGCAGATCGACGACCGCGACCGTGCCGTTAGCCTGGTCGGTCGCCATTAGCGACGATTGGCGATTGACCGCGATGCAGGGGGCATAGCCGCACGACTGCTCGGGGGTGTTCCAGCGGAAGGCGCGCCCGAGGCTGCGTGCGCCGGAGAGGTCGAACGCGGTGACGCTGCCGTCCTGCTGGCCCGAGATGAGGACATCGGTGTGTGGGTCGAGGACCGAAAGGGAGTGCGTGCCCGCCTGCGCCACAGGGCTCAAGATGATCTTGCCCGATGCGACATCCCAGACCTGCACCCCGCCGGTCGTCGCGCCGGCGATCTCCGAGCCGCCGGGCGTGAACGCCAGGCTCCGGATCCAGTTGTTGGGCAGGTTCTCAAGCAGCGCCCGATGGCTTCCCGTGCGCAGATCGAGCAGCACGACCGAGGCGCTCTGGTCTCCGGAGGACGGACTGTTCTGCCCGAGCGCCACGGTGCGGCCATCCGGCGCCAGAGCGGGCTGTCCACCCAGCGGGAACCGGCGCACGATCCGGCCCGTGCGCGGATCCCAGATCAGCGTGTCGCCCTGCTGCGCGGAGGTCAGCAGCATGCCCGCCGCGGTGAACACGAGGTGCGGATCCGCTTGACCCGGGCGCAGCGGGTAGCGCCGCTGCCAGCGGACACGCCCGGTCGAGGCGTCCAGCATCACGAGCCGCGAAGCCGTCGGAATCAGGCCGGCGGGCCAGTCCTCCTCTGTCACCGCCACCTCCGCGCCGTCCGGCGAGTACGCCACGGCGTCGAAATCGATCACGTCCCCAGGCTGGGGCCCGGTCCACGACAGCATCCGCCGCGCCCGGCGACTGGCCACGTCGATCGCGTACAGCTCCGAACGGTCGGTACCGTTCGCCAGGGCCATCACCGTGCGGCCGTCGGGAGAGAAGCTCAGGTCACGTTGCCCGATCGGCGCGTGGAGTCGCACGAGCGCCCCCTGCGTCCTCCAGGTCGCGAGATTTATGAACTTGACGGTGCCCGACGCATCGCCAACGACCAGCAGCCGTCCGTCCGGGCTGACGTCAAGCGCGTTGATCTGCATGTTGGACGGGCGGATCAAACGGAGCAGGGCGGCGTGCTGCTGCAGATCGGCGAGCAGATCGCTGCGCGTCTGGAGCCGATCCTGGAGCTCCACCCCGGTTACCGCCAGCAGCAACGAGTGGTCCACGTTCGGGTCGCTCAACGCCTCCGCTCCGAGTCTCTCGGCGTCGGAGGTCAGGGCCTGTGCCCTGGCCGTGTTGCGGGCGTTGATCGCGTCATTGCGGGCGTGGATGGCGTCACTGCGGGAGATCAGCGCGAACACCAGCAACGCGATCGAGACGACCGCCACGCCGAGGCTCACCGCCACCAGGTTGCGCTGTCTCCGCGTCGCGGCCGCCCGCGCCGCGACCACGTATTCGCTCTCGAGCGCCGTCGGACCAGGATCCTTGCCGGCGCCGGCAGCGAGCCAGTGCTCCGCGGCGGCCAGGTCCGCGCCGCGCAGCAGAAAGCTCTTATCGCGGCCAGCAGCGTCCCATTCAAGCGCCCGAACGGTCATGCGGGTGTGCTGGCGCTCCCACCGGATATCTGTGTCAAGCGCCGCCACCACGCGGTCGACGCCAGCGTCGAACGGGACCTCACCATCTACCGGAATCCAATTGCGAAAACGGATCTCCTCCGGCAGCTCCGTGTCGGGCACCTTCCGCAGAGCAAGCGGCACGATCCGCTTATTCAGCCCCGCCGCGTGCGCCACCTCCTGCTCGCAAAACTCCGATGAGACCGAATCGGGCGAGATCACGAACACGAACGCGTCGCTTGACTCGATCGCCCGCCGCAACGCCTCCGGGAAGCGCTCCGTGTCACGGATCCCGTCGACATCCACCCACACGTCTTTGCCACGCTCGTTCAACGCCCCCGCCAACCGACGCACGAAGTCGCCATCCTGGCGTGAGTAGGAAAGGAACGCGTCCGACATCAAATCCCCGGCTTCGAGCGGCCACGCCCCGGCGGCGGCCCACTACAGCGAAGCTTACGCCCCGTTCCCTAGACGGTCGAGCCCCCGCGAATCTTCCCACCAGCTCTTCCCGACCAGCCGCAAGGCGCGCTCGGGCGACGCTGTCCCAACGGGCGGCTAAATGCGACAGCGCCCGGATCTTGAGGGGCGCTGGCTAAGCGATTGTCGCCAGGTTGTCGCCACGGACCGGCTGTGAGACGCCGAAAGCCGCGCGGTTGCGCGGCTTTCGCAGATCGGGGCGCCCGGATTTGAACCGGGGACCTCACCGACCCGAATTATGGGCGAAACCCACCCCGCAGATGGAAAAGCCCTGCAAATTGTGTTGTTGTGGTTGCGCTCCACCTCCTCTCAGATCCTCGGCAAAGCGCTCGTCTAGTCGCCGCGCCAGCACTGCCCGCTGATTGGGGAAGGCAGAAGACGTGCCGACAGAGGCGAACGCCCCCGTTGCCGGTGGTTGCGAGCGTCCGGCGAGCGAGTCCCGCAGCTGACAAAGCACGAGTGCCGGTTGCCTCCGAACGAGCGCCCGGGCACGCCGGTGCATGCACGCGATGCGAGTCGTGCACTATGGACCGCACAGGGCGGCTGCTTCGTAACGAAACCAAAGGGCCGAGAGTTCTCTGGCGACGAGGACGTCGCTGATGAAGGCTGGGCGGACGCCTGCGCGCGCGGGTATTCGCTCGGGAGAGCCCTTCAGGAACGGCGGCGCGAGCGAGCAGAGTCCAGGCGGTTAACTGCGGTCAGAACGCGCGGCATCCGGCGCGCTGCGGTGACGATGAGCCGATCGCTGAGTCGCGGCTTGGGGGGCTGTGCGGGCACGCTTGGCACCGCTATGCTGCCGGTGGCCGCGAGCAGCTCCCAGTCGCCGGGTACCCCCTTCAGCTCGTGGATTCCGCGTGAGGCGAAGTTGAGGCCTGAGCCGGCGGCGAGGTCGCTCACCGTCCTCGAGACGAGCGTCTCGCCGGGCGCGGCGGCCGCACCGATCCTCGCCGCGACGTGCACCGCCAGGCCGGACAGCTCGTTGCCGATCCGCTCGCACTCGCCGGTGTGGACACCGACCCGTAGCTCAAGCCCCAGTGGGCGTACGACCTCGTGCAGCTGCTCCGCGCAGCGGATCGCGACCGCGGGGCCCGGGAGCGTGCACATAGAGCCGTCACCGGCGGTGGAGATGACTCGGCCGCCATGGTCCTCGACGCAGTCGCGGACCAGACGCTCGCGGTGGACGCGGAGCCTGCCCCACGCATCGTCGCCGATCTCTGAGAGAAGCATGGTCGAGCCGACCACATCCTCGAACACCACCGTTGCCAGCAGGCGATCCGACGGCGTCGCTGCCCGGCCGCTGACGAGCTCAGCGTTGTGCTCCCAGACCACCACGAAGGTCTCGGCGAAGGACATACCCGGCTCGCTTGGCGGCAGAACGCGAAGCTCGCCAGCCGGGAACAGCTCTGAAGCGTGCCGGCTCACCGCCTCGGGCAGCGTATTGGTCGGCATGTGCAGAACCCGCGCCGGGCAGTGCACCTGAGCGGCGATACGCGACACATCAGTCCGCATCGCGGCCTCGATGTACGCCCTCGCCACGGGCCGGCTAGCCGCGGTCCGCTCGAGCAGGGCGGCTTGGCGGTAAACGCGCGGCGAGGCGATCGCCGGGTCCCAGCCGTCAACCATGACGCCGCTGCCCCAACGGTCGGCGCTCTCAAGCCACCACTCGGCCCAGCGACGGGCCGCGCCCGGCTCCCAGCCGGTCAGGTCAGGGTCGTCTGCCAGGGGCATAGATAGGTAGGGACACACCAGCACAAGCCCGTCGACGCGGTCCGGATACGCGGCCGCAAACACCACCGCGCCGGGCGCGGTCGCGCCCGCCGCAGAGATCTGCGCGCGGGCCAGCCCGACCGCATCCATGACCGTGGCGATGTCGGCCGCCTGCTCCTCAAGCGTCGGCAGGCGCTCGACCGGCTCCGACTGCCCGATGCCGCGCATCTGAAAGAACGCCGCGCGCCACGCAGCACCGAAGCGATCCACCTGCTGACCCCACGCAGGATCGGTCCACATCAGGTCCAGGTGTGCGGGGATGTCCAGGCACACCACAAAACCGGCAGTCCCGGAGCCCACCACCTGATACGCAAGTTCCCGCCCGGCACAGCTGACGTACCGAATCTCGGGCGGTTCAGCCACGGCTGAAAGCGTAACCCGCTCTGGGGGACTAGACGAGCGCTCTCCCGGGAAACCAGTCGCCGGCACGCGACCCGGCCCGACGAGTGCAACGGCGACCACGGGATCGCCGAGATCGGTGCGGAGCGCACCGACGCCCCTTCCGCTTCGCGGCCACTTCGGACCAAAGCAGGTACTGGATCGGGCCTGTTGCGACACCGGCTGTGTCGGGGCTGGTGAGGGCCAGTGGCTATGTGAGATCGGGTGGGGTCTCGCCGTTCCAGTAGTCGACCGCGTCGTCTGCGCGGAAGACGCGTCTGAGACCGCCACCGTCGGGACGTCGCTCGGCCTCGCTGATCCTCCCCGAGTCGGGACACACAGCGATGTCGGGCGGCCATGGCTGCTGATCGCGAGGAACGTCACCGGCTCATCGGTCGGGTTGAGAATCTGATGGGCACCCTGTTCGCTCTCGTTCTGGATCAGCTTGCCAAGCCTTACCTCCAACCGTGCCTGGCTCAGTCCCATCCGGAGGCGCGTGCTGGCACGCTGCCGCTTGAGGCTCACCGGTCAGCCCGACAAGTTCTGCAGCGATCTGCGAGTCAGCGAGGATCGAAGATGCCCGGCGGCGGCTCTTGACCGGCGAGCAGCTGGCTCAACCGGTGCGCTCCGAAGATGGATGGCAGGAAACCGACGCCGTTGCAGCCGAGGTTGTAGAGCAGCGTCGAGTGGTGCGGATGGGGCCCGACGACGCGGATGCCGCTGTCGTTGTAGCCCATCAGGCCGTGCCAGTGGAAGTCGTATTGTTGGCCCTGCGGTCGCGCGGCGTTGGCGAACGGCCGCACGCGTTCGTCCATCTCGGCTAGGAGCTGCCCGGGGAATGGCGCGTCGGGGTCGTAGACCGGCTGATGGAACGGGGATTCGGGCCCGCCCATGCAGGTCAGCGTGACGGTGTCGTTCTGCCTGTCATAGGTGCGTCGGGTGACGTAAGCGTACGCCGTATCCCCGCCGATCGTGATGTTGCGGATGTAGCTCATCGCCGTGGGCGGACGGGGCTCGTCCTCGACGAATGCCGTCATGTATGCGACGCGTCCCGTGATCTCCTGGTCGGGGGCGAGGCGGATCGGCGAGCCGGCCGGATCGCGCACGATGTGGTCGACAAAGCCATTGGTGCACAGAGCTACGTACCGCGCCGCGACGTCGTGGCCGCCGGCGCGGAGAAGCGCCCCGTCGTCGCGAACGTTGATGGTGGCGACATCGGTGTGATCGACGAACCGAAACCGGCCGCTGTGACGGCACTCGAGATGGTCGAGTACCTGCGCCGCAAACAGGCCGCTGTTCGCGCATCCTTTGGTGTCAGAGAGAACGGCGCAGTAGCGGTTATCGTCGATCTCGAGCAGTTCGCGCACACGTGCTTGCGGAACTACCTCGTAAAGCCCGTCGAACTCGGCTGGAATCGGAAACGGCGCGTCCTCTGAAACGACGAACGTCTCCACGCGCCACCCATGCTGCCGGCGAATGAGGTTGTTGCGCAGGTGTACCTCGACGTGGTGCGCGTTGAACATTCCCATGTGGCCGACGAAGCGCTCGACCCGAACGGTCGCGGCCGCCTCCGCGACCATGATGTCGAACAGCTCGTGTGCGCCATCGAACCCTCGCTGTGCCTCGACCACCCGCTCGGCATCGAACTGCTCGGCGATCTGGGACAGGGGCCGCTCGAAGTAGGTGGTCATCTGACCGGCGTTCCGGCCGGTCGCCCCTCGGGCAACGCGATCGCGCTCGATCAGCAGAACCTTGTACGGCGTGCCGCGCAGGAGGAAGAAGGCGGTCGCGACACCCGCGATTCCGGCCCCGACCACGGCAACGTCGGCGGTGGCGTCGGCCTGGAGCGGTTGCCGCGGGCGATCGTCGGCAAGCTGCTCCAGCCACGGCGATCGCGTCGGCTGATCGCGGTACATCACATGCGGGTTAGACGCTCGCGTGCCGACTCGCGCAGCCGGCGATCCAGCTCGGGGGCGTGCCTGAGAAGCTCGTTCAGAGCGGACTGGGGCAGAACGAGCAGGCGCACGGGAGAGATCGCGATCACGTGCGCCGTCCTGACGTAGCCGAACCCAGCCCCCCAGTCCAGCGCGGCAAGCTCGCCGAAGTAGTCGCCAGGTGCAAGCTCCCCGAGCACTTCCTCGTCGTTTCGCACCTCGGCCCGGCCGCTGAGGATCGTGTAGAAGTGCCGCGTGCCCTGCCAGCGTGTGATGATCGCCTCACCAGGCTCGGCCAGCTGCTCACGCGCTGACTTGACCACGACCTCCAATGCCCCATCGTCGAGCCCGGCAAAGAGCGGCAGCCGCCGGACGGTCTCACCGTCGAACGTGCCCGCATCGCCCCAGCCCCCGCTGAGGTCCGCGGCCGGATCCTCATACTCGCGCACCCAGACCGCGGTCGTCCGCTTCGGCGCGGGAGCGGAGGCGAACCATGACAGGGCCGTCTCGACGTCCATGGGGCCGCTTGTGTGGTTCATCACACAGAGCCGAATTGCGTAGCGGCCGTGCAGCTTCGTCGAGGACAGCAGGCCACGTCCGGTGGCTTCGAACGCTCGCACGAGCTGCGCATTCAGCTGCGCGAGCGTTTCCTCGTCCTCCACACCTTCGAACCTGCGGCGGAAGCAGATGATCCCGAGCGACGCCGGTGAGAGCAGCTCCAGCGTCGGCGATTGACGGACCTGGTCTTCCGCGTCCTTCGCCAGATCGATGGCGCGGTCAACCGCCTGACGGAAGGCATCGAGGCCGAAGTAGTTGATCGAGAGCCAGATCTTCAGAGCCCGCGCGCCGCGTGTCAGCTGGAGACCAAGGTCGGAGAAGTTGACCTCGTCGCTCTTGTAATCGGCGAGGTAGTCCGGGTTGATTGTGAACGCTTCCCGGAGCAGCTGGCCATTGCGCACGAGCAGCGACCCGCACTCGATCGGCTGGTAGAGCCACTTGTGAGGGTCGAGGGTCACCGAGTCGGCTCGCTCGATCCCAGCCAGTAGGCGGCGGCCGCGCTCCGAGAGCGACGCGAACCCGCCGTACGCCGCGTCGACGTGCAGCCAAATGCCGTGCTCGTGACAGAAGTCGGCCAGCGCGTGAATCGGATCGACGGCACCCGTGTTCGTCGCACCCCCATTGGCGGCGAGGATCAGTGGATGGAGGCCCGCCAGCATGTCCGCCTGCACCGCGCCTGCAAGCGCGTCGACCCGAAGCCGGTGACTCTCGTCGGTCGGCAGCACCCGGAGTTGATCGGGGCGGAAGCCGATCAGCCGCGCGGCGCGAGCCACAGAGGAGTGGGTCTGATCTGCGACGTAGGCGACAGCGCGCTCCGATCCCGCGCCGACCAGCGCTTCGCGTGCGCACGCAAGTGCGGTGATGTTCGCCGCCGAGCCGCCGCTGACGAGTATCCCTGCCGCCTGTGGCGGATATCCGATCCAGCTCTTGAACCAATCGAGCACCACCAGTTCGAGCTGGCTCGGGCCGGCGGCGGACATCCATGAGCCGACGTCAATATCCAGCGCGGCGGCGACCAGGTCGCCGAGCGCGCCCGCAAAGGTGCTCGATGCAGGGATGAAAGCGAAATAGCCCGGGTGCGCGAGCCGACTCATCGGTGTGAGGACATCCCGCACGAGCTGATCGAGCAGCTCATCCCACTCGCGTGGCCGTTCGGGAGCTGGCGCGACCAACCGGCGGCGCAGCTGGTCAGCGCCTTCGCGGCGGAGCGCCGGAGCCGCACCATCGGTCAGCTGCTCGACGAGCATGTCGACTGTGCGGTAGCCGATCCCTCTCATCGTCTCCTTTGACGATCCCAGCGGGTCCCCAGCGCGATCCATCAGCGCGCCACGCTATCAGGCGCCACACGCCCGCTTATGATTCCTCGGGTGCTGGCGATCTCCCCGGCGTCAAGTTGGCGGATCTCTGGAGGCCCAGCCACATGAGCCAGTTCGTCACTGTGAGTGAGACGCTCCGTTCGCGGTCGCCGGAGCTGGCTCGCCGAATGGGTGAGGTGCGGGTTGCCACCCTCGACAGCGAACGCGAGCGTGTCTTTCGCTTCCGCTACTCGATCTACGTCGACGAGCTTGGACGCGGGGTCGGCACGGTCGATCCCCTGCGGGGATCGTTGCGCGACGCCGAGGATGACGAGAACGAGACAACGATCCTGTACATCGCGGACGCCGACGGCTTGCTGACCGGAACCGCGCGCATCCGCTGCTGGGGGCCGGGCGGGCCCCCCTTCGATGTGCGCAGTCGATTCACGATGGATCTCTTTGCGGGCCTTGAGGGGATGGGCACGGCGGAGATTGGACGGGTCATGCTGCACCCTAACTCGCGAGGCGGCTCCGGCTTTCAAGCGCTCATCGGCGCGGCATTTCAGCTCGCAGCGTCCGAGCATGGCGTCGACGCTTGCTTCCTCATCTGCTTGAGCGGCCTCGTCGCTTCATATCGGCGTCTGGGCTTTCGGCCGTATGCCGCACCACTGGTTCCCGGCGTGGACGGTCTGACTGTGCCGCTGGTGTTCCTCCTCTGCGACTCGTCGGGGCTCGAGCGGCTGGACTCTCCACTCGCGCCCGTGCTCGATGCGTGCTGCTGGCCACCGGGCCGTCATGCCGCTGCCATCGCGGCTTGGAGCAAGCTCTTTGACCCCGCGGCACTCCCGCTGCAGTTCAACAGCGAAGCCATCCTCGAGCGGGTCCGTGATGACAACGATCACTCGGCCTTTCTTCAGGCGCTCGACGAGCGCACTGTACGCAAGCTGGTCGACCACGGCTTCCTGCTCTCGGTGCGCGGCGGGCAGGTGCTGACGAGACAAGGAGTCATTCAACGTGAGCTGTTCGTCGTCATCGAGGGAGCAATCGCAATAGCCGATCACGACCACCACCTGCGCACGATCGGTCCTGGCGAGGTGGTCGGGGAGGTGGGTTTTTTCGCCAGCACTCACCGGCGAAGTGCCACGGTGACCGCACAGACAGATGGTCAGGTGCTGGTGGTCACGCGGCGCTGGCTCGATGAGATGAAGGAATCGGACCCGCGAGCAGCGGCGGACATCCTCTTCGAGCTCGCCAGGGCGCTAGCGGACCGGGTGGCCCACCCTCCGGGCGAGCAGGGGCTCAGCGCCCCCTCACGCGGCCCGGGATCGATCGGCCAGGCTCACTAGCACTCCGGCTGGCAACACCTCAGGCGAGGCGCCCGGATGCGCCCAGTGCGGTACCGGGAGTCCGCGCAGCCTCCTGATCTATGGCGCGACGTTAAACAGGCGCTGGCCCTCCGCAAAGCGATCAAGTGCCCGACGGTGGCGCTGGTCAGCACGCCGCCCCGAGGACGCCGAGAACGCGCGCCGCTTCTCCTTTGTCGCCAAGGCGGCACTCTCGGCGACGCTGCTTCGCTGGCGCGATCCGTCGAAGCGGAAGTGCGATCAGCGGTGCTTGGCCGGCGACAAGGCGGGCGCCTCGACGCGCGCGCAGGCGCGAGAATCGACGTGCCTTCTTTCCGCGCGCTCAAATGTTCTCGCGAATTTGGTTGCGGTGATAGCCACCGGCTCTAAGAAACGCGGCATAGGGGCCGAGCTGCGCTACCAGCGCAAGCCCAATCAGACCACGGTGGAACGCCGCGTTCTTCCTGGTTCGCCCAAGTCTCCGCGGGCAGTCGGAGTGGATCTCGATCGCGCGCTCGTCGGGTCGCGGTCGCCCTATGTTCCGGTTCGGGAGGCGACGAGCGAGCGGGCGGCGTCGACGATGTGAGCCGCTGAGATCTCGGCCGCATCCATGAGCTCTGCCGGCGTCCCGGATCCGGGCAGATCGCGCACCGCCAACGACACGAGGGACATCTCGAGGTGTCCAGCTCCAGCGAGCGCCTCCAGCACCGCGGAGCCGAGTCCTCCCTCCGGGTGGTGGTCCTCAACCAGCACCAACCCGCTCGTCTCCTTCGCCGCGGCGAGGAGCGTTGGCGTATCGACCGGCTTGACCGAGTAGAGGTCGATCACCCGAGCGTTTAGACCCTCCTTGGCAAGGGCGTCAGCGGCCGCGAGGCACTGGTGTAAGGTCACACCGGCCCCGACCAACGTCACGTGATCCTCACCGGAGGCGCGCAGCACCTTCGAGCCGCCGATCGGAAACTCCTCCGATGCCTCGTAGAGCACCGGGTACGCGCCACGGGTTGTGCGCATGTACACGACCCCCTCGCGCTCGGCCATCGCTCCGACCAACGCGGCGGCACTCGTCCCGTCGGAGGGATAGAGGACCGTGGAGCCGTGAACCGCGCGAAGCATCGCCAAGTCCTCCAACGCCATCTGCGACGGGCCGTCCGCGCCGATCTCCACGCCAGCGTGGGAGCCGGCGAGCCGAATGTTAGCCTGCGAGATTGCCGCCATCCGCAGAAAGTCGTGCGCGCGGGTGAAGAACGCGGCGAACGTCGAGGCAAACGGAACGTAACCCCGGACGCTGAAGCCAACCGCGGCAGCGACGAGCTGCTGCTCGGCGATAAACATCTCGAAGTATCGCTCCGGGTAAGCCTTCGCGAAGTCCTCTGCGAACGTGGAGTTGCTCACCTCGCCGTCCATGGCAACGACGTCCCGGCGGGCACCGAGCGCCGCCAGCGCCTCGCCGTATGCCTTTCGCGTCGCGACCTTGGCGCCGAGCTCATATCGAGGTAGCGCCACCTCGGCATCCCCTCGATCCGGGGCCGCCGGCCGACCTGAGGGCCCGGGCACCGGGCCCCTGACCGTCAGGTGGCGCTCGCCGCCGAGTTCGATGATCGCTCGTTCGGCCATCTCGGGAGGCAGCGGCCTGCCGTGCCAGTTCTCCCGATCCTCCACCTCGGAAAAGCCGTGGCCCTTCCGAGTGCGTGCGAGTACCACCGTCGGCCGATCTCCGGCGCCGGCGCCCGCGTCTGCCAGTGCTACGTCGATCGCGGCGACGTCATGCCCGTCGACCTGCAGCACGCTGGCCCCGAAGCCCTCCGCGCGGCGCGCGTAGGCGTCGAGGTCCCACGACAGCTCGGTCGGCCCCCGCTGTCCGAGCCTGTTGACGTCGATGATCGCCACCAGATTCGAGAGGTGGTAGTAGGAAGCCTTGTCGAGCGCCTCCCACATCGAGCCCTCGGCCATCTCGCTGTCCCCGCATAGCACCCACACCCGAAACGGCAGCTCATCGACATATTTGCCGGCGAGCGCTACGCCCACGCCGTCCGGCAGCCCCTGCCCGAGGGAGCCGGTCGCTACGTCCACCCACGGGAGCAGTGGCGTGGGATGACCTTCCAAGCGCGAGCCAAACTGCCGGTAACCGGTCATCAGTTCTTGATCGGAGATCACGCCCACCGCCTTGTAGACCGAATACAGCAGCGGGGAGGCGTGACCCTTGGAGAAGATCAGATGGTCATTGGCTGGCTCGGCAGGGTTGTCCCAGTCATACCGCAGCTGCCTGGCGACGAGCACAGCAAGCAGGTCGGCTGCCGACATGCTCGACGTCGGATGTCCCGAGCCAGCCTCGGTGCTGCACCGAATCGAATCGACGCGGAGCTGCTGTCCCAGCTCGCGGACGTCATCGAGGTCGACCAATTGACCGGTGGTGGTGGCGGGATCGACGACCATGAAACCCTCCTCGGTGGCGGACCTTACGCATCCTACGCGTAGCCGCTAGTGGACCCGGCACCCGCGGCCGGGTAGCTGTAATCAGTGCTCGACCGCCGTCGGCGTATAGGCACGCACATGCAGTGACCGATCTCCAGGCAGCAGCCGCAGCTGCGGTGTGCGCGCGAAGCGCCGCGCGGCTCGACACGCGACGATCAGAACGCTCGGGAGCAACCCCATCGTACGGCGATCGAGCGTCGGCGTGATGGTCGACATGTCGCTTGATCCTGTCGTGTCTTTCCAGCCAGGCTCTCGCCAACGACGCCAGCGCTGGTCTCACGAACCCTCGGCACCAAGGCTGGCGCGCCTCGCCGGTGGCCGGACTGCTCCTTCGGCCCGGCCGGGCCAAGAGCGGCAGTCCGCTTGCCGGCTTCCCTGGCGGCGACGGAGGAGAAGTGCGTGTTCGGCGCGGCGGACTTCCGCTCTCACGCCATCGCTAGTGGATGCGTCCTGAAGTATCGGTTGGAACCTGTTTGAAGGAGTCGGGCTGCGCGGGGCGAAGTTATGTAGCGATGGCGCGCCCAGCCCGTCACAAGATCGAGCTCAGTGAGCAGGAGCGTGTCGTGCTTGAGCGTCGCGCCCGGGGGGAGAAGCTGCCATTTCAGGATGTGCAGCGCGCGCGGATCGTGCTGTACGCGGCCGAGGGCCTGGCGGACACCGAGATCGCTGCGCGGCTTGACACTTCGCCGGGGTTGGTGGGTCGGTGGCGAAGACGGTTCGCCGAGCAGCGGCTCGAGGGTTTGAAAGATATGCCGCGCGCGGGTCGCCCGCGTCGTTTTCCCCCCGGAGCAGGTCGCCGCGGTGAAGGCGGTCGCGTGCGAGTTGCCGGCCCGCTACGGGCTGCCGCTGGGACGGTTCTCGCGCACTGAGCTCTACCGGCTGGTGATCGAGCTCGCGGTCTGCGACGCGTCGGCGTCGACGATTTGGCGGTGGTTGCACGAGGACGCGATTCGGCCGTGGCAGCAGCAGTGCTGGATCTACCGGCGCGATCCCGAGTTCGCGGCAAAGGCCGGCAGAGCCCTGGACCTGTACGCGCGCGTGTTCGACGGCAAGCGCCTGCGTCCGGACGAGTATGTGATCTCGGCCGATGAGAAGAGCCAGCTGCAAGCGCTCGGCCGCCGTCATGAGACGAGCGCGCCGCGGCCGGGCCGCCCGAGCCGCTACGAGTTCGAGTACGAGCGCGGCGGGACACTCGCCTACCTCGCCGCCTGGGACGTCCACCACGCGAACCTGTTCGATCGCGTCGAGCCCAAGACCGGGATCGACCCGTTCGGCCGGCTCGTGGAGCAGGTCATGACCGCAGAGCCCTATGCCTCCGCCCGGACCGTCTACTGGATCGTGGATAACGGCTCCTCGCATGCCGGTAAGACCTCGATCAAACGGATGCAGGACCGCTGGCCGACAGCCAGATTGATCCATCTGCCGGTGCATGCGTCGTGGCTGAATCAGATCGAGCTGTACTTCTCGATCGTGCAACGCAAAGCGCTGACTCCCAACGACCTCACCACCCTCGACGCGCTCGCCGAGCGGCTACTGCGCTTCGGCGAACACTACCGGCACCTCGCCCGCCCCTTCCAGTGGACATTCACCCGCCAAGACCTCAACCGCCTCATCGACCGGATCGACCAGCACGACCCCCAACTCGCGCTCGCCGCCTAACGATCAGAACTTCCGGACGCGTCTACTAGCAGCCGACGTGCTGCCACGTTGACATATGCGTGCCCGGTTTCCACGCCAAGCGCGGCAGGTGACGACTGGTCCGGGGGGGCGCGTCCCGAGCCGGAAGCAGGTCCGGTTGCTTGGGCGATCATCATCCAGCGGGCGGTCGAGGAGGAGTTCGATAGCTGGTTGGGCCGGGCTCGCTATGAGCGCCGGCCTGACGGGCCGCCGGGGAAGCGCAACGGGTTTCGCCCGCGGCGCGTTGAGACGGCGGGGGTGAGCCGCGGATCGAGGTCCTGCAGGTTCGCGAGGCGATGCCGTTCGTCTCCAAGCTGCTTCATAACTGGCACTGCAAGCGGCTTTTGAGAACCGACCCGCTGAAGGCGCTGATCGTCCGGCGGGCTCGTTCGCGGCCTGTCGATGCGCGACGTCGAGTCCTTGTGCGAAGAGGCCGGGCTGGGGAAGACCCCGCGCTCGACGGTGTCCCGGCTCTGCGCGGATCTTGGCGAGCGCTTCGAGGCGTTTGTCGCCGCTCGCTCTACGACGTCAAGCTGGTCGTGCTGTTCCTCGACGCGTAGGATCTCGGTCAAGACCCGCAATCCAGTGGATCGCCTGACCCGGACGAGGAGATCATGGGCCGCGAAATCATCCGCGTCGAGCCGTACTCGACCTACCTGGAGCGTTGGAACGCGCCGACCGCCGCGGTTGCACGCGGAGCGGGACTCGTGTTCGTCTCCGGAATGCCCCCGTTTGACCCTGAGACTGGCGAGATCGTCGATGCTGGGATCGAGCGTCAGACAGAGCTCGTGCTGGAGCAGATGAAGACCTGCCTGGAGACCGCGGGCAGCTCGATGGATCAGATCCTGAAAGTCAACGTGTTCTGCTCAAGCGCCGACTTTTTCCGGGCCTCCAACGAGGTGTACCGCCGCTACTTCCCCGATCAGCTCCCACCGCGCATCTTCGTCGTTGTTCCCGAGTGGACCGGACGATTCGACATCGAAGTCGACTGCGTCGCGCTCGCGTAGCCACCACGACGACGAACACACAGCCTGAGCGCTGCCCAACGCGAGTGAGGGCGCCAGTCCGACGGGTCGGCGCGCCGATAGTCCGCAGACTCGTCAGAATTCTGTCGTGGACTGCAGGCGCAACACGCCCGAGGCAAAATAGATGAAAGGTCATCTTTAACTAATGTCTCATCATTTCGATACCGCCATCGCCAGGGAAGACCCGCGGCTCAACATCTGTGACTTCTATCTTTTCCGCGGCCAGGCGGGTACCACGGTCATGGCGATGACGGTAAACCCGAACGCAGGAACCAAGGCGCCGGATACCTTCCACGAGGAGGGCCTGTACGCGTTCCGTTTCGATGTGAACGATGACGCTCACGAGGAAGTGACGTTCAAGGTTCGCTTCGGTGAGGTTGGGCATGCCGAAGGCGAGGGGCGCGAAGGCCGGCACGTGCAAACTCTCGAGGTGCGTCGGGCCACCGGGAGGGATGCCGCAGAGGGCACGGGGGGCGAGGTCGTCGCTTCGGGCAATACCGGCCGGATCGTCGCGGGCGACGCGGGTGTGCGGATCTTCGCTGGCCTGGCCCCGGATCTGTTCGCTGCGAACGTGCCAGCTTTGGTCGCGTTCCGCGCCGCACTTGCCGCGGGGAAATTCGCACCGGACTTGTTTCACGACGGCGCGAACTACTTCGAAAACCGTAACGTCACGGCCATCGTGATTGAGGTGCCCGCGCAGTCGATCGGTGACCCGGCCGCGACGGTGCGCGCGTGGGTCACGGTGTCGCTGTGCGGACACGCGCCCGAGGTGCAAGTGTCCCGGTGGGGCCTGCCGCTGATGACACATATGTTCATCACGGACCCCGCAGTGCAGGACGACTACAACCGGTCCCTTCCCTCTGCGGACGTGCCACGTTTCTCCCGGATCGTCGCGGACGCCCTCCCGCCCGTCATCCAGTTGGCGGGCTCGACCGACGACCCGCCCGCCTACGCACAGCGTGTGGTGGAGCGCCTGTTCCCGACCACCTTGCCTTATGTCCTCGATTCGGCGGCCTCGTTCGGTTTCGCAGGCTTCAACGGTCGCGCCATGACGGACAACGTGGAGAACGTGATGCTCTCGCTGCAGACCAACACTCCTATCGACCAGGGCGCGACTGTCGCTAGGACCAACATCCTCGATGAGTTCCCCTATTTCGGCGCACCGCACGCCGATCCCATCGTCGATTGATCCGCGTTGGCCTCGTGAATCGTGGATGCGACCGAGCGTGACGGGAGTCCACCCGCGCTGGTCATGATCTGGACCACCTGCTCGTGTCGAGCCTTTCACGCCAGACACCGTCCGCGGGAGCACTCTCGGCCGCCGGTGATGCTCGGCGCGCGCCGAGGCGCGCGAGCCCTCCTCGCGTGTCCGTTCAACGGGCTGTCAACCGCGTGTACGCCTCAAAGGCGTTGCGCTCGACCTGATTGGACAGCAGCATTCCGTCGTCGCGCACGGCCGAGATTACGATGCCGGTCATCTCGATGGGGCTGCCGTCAGGCTTTGTGCCGAAGGCTCCGTTGTTTGTGCCAGTGATCGTAAACGTCGCGGCGACCCGGGACCCGTCATGGTTCTCGAAAGAGTCGACTATCTCGGAATCAAAGTTCCCGATGGCCGCGCTGAAGCCCTCGACCCACTTCTTGAACGCCTCGCGACCTTCGATCCTGCGGCCCCCGGAAATGATGACGAAGTCCTCGACGACGAGGTCGTCGATGGCGTCGTAGTTCTGGGGCGACTGCCACACCTGCTCCCAGAAGTTGTGAACCGCGTCGATGCCTGAGCGCTTCTCCATGATCGCTCCTCGGTTGTGGCCGAATGCCCAGTAGCGGGCGAGTTCCTGCATGACCGCCAGCTTCGGGCCCTGCGAATGATCCTTGACGAGTCTCGCGCTTCTCCTGCCCGGAAAGCAAGGTTTCGTCGCGTCGCTGGATGGCGGTGCCGCTCGTCGTCGCACCCGCAGCGGCGTCGTGCCGGCGCCGTGCCGAAACGCTTGGGCCGGCTCGCTCTCGTGGGCGGGTGTTGCACTTTTGCCGTGCCCGGCTGCTCAGTTATCGCGCAGCGGCCTGAAGCCTGCGCGAACCTCTTCTGCGAACAGTTCTGGCTGTTCCCAGGCGGCGAAGTGGCCGCCTCTGTCGAGCTGGTTGTAGTAGATGAGGTTGTGGTAGGCCCGCTCGGCCCAGCTACGGGGGGCTTGGTAGCGCTCGTATGGAAAGACGCTTATGGCCGTCGGGACCGAAACGTCGACGGCGAGGAAGGTGGGGACCTTGTTCTCCTAGTAGAGACGAGCCGACGAGACCGCCGTGTTCGTCAGCCAGTAGAGGGTGATGTTGTCAAGGACGTCGTCGCGTGTGAGCTCGCCGACGGGCTTTCCCTGAACGACCTGGCCGACGAGCCCGGGTTGACCGGTGCCGTCCCCGTGATCGACGAACCAGGCGGCGAGGCCGACGGGGGAGTCCGCCAGCCCGTACAGCGTTTGCGGGCGCGTCCCCATCATGAGGGCGTAGGCGCGGTGCGAAGCCCCGGCGCGCAGCTGCTCGTACGCGCGCCTCTCCTCTTCGGACAGCCCGGGCGGCGACGCGTCCCCAGCCTGTAGAACCTTGAAGACGTCAGGCGGAACCGTGGCCGGAAAATTCGAGTGGATGCCCAGCAACTCCGGAGGCGCCTGTTCGGCCATTCGGTCGCAGACAAACGCGCCCACGTCTCCGCCCTGTGCCACAAACCGCGCATAGCCGAGCCGCTTCATCAGCTCTACCCAGGCATGCGCGACGTGCGCGGGGTCCCACCCGGCAGTCGTCGGCTTCCCGGAGAACCCGTATCCCGGGATCGACGGAATCACGAGGTGGAACGCGTCCGAGCCGCTGGCGCCATGTGCGGTCGGATTGGTCAGCGGGTCGATGATCTTTAGCTGCTCCACGATCGACCCGGGCCATCCGTGCGTCACGATCAGCGGGAGCGCATCGTCATGCCGCGAACGAACGTGGATGAAATGGATGTCAAGCCCATCGATCTCGGTGATGAACTGCGGCAGGGCGTTCAGCTTCGTCTCGCACGTGCGCCAGTCGTAGTCGGTGGCCCAGTAGCGTGCAAGTTCCTGAGCCATCGCCAACGGGACGCCCTGCGAGTCGTCCATCACCGGTTCTCGTTCGGGCCACTGTGTGTCAGTGATACGCCGACGCAATTCGCCGAGGTCCGGCTCCGAAACGCTCACGCGGAACGCGCGAATCGCGGCATTGTCGCCGCTCGCCGTGGCTCCAACTCCAATAACGGTCACCTGCTCCTCCTTTGCTTTGGCCGTAGCGACGGCCGCGGTCGCCTTCGGCGCGCCTCGTGATCCCGTCGCCCTTGGCCGGGCAAGTCCTCAGGTCGCTTCCTGGCGAGCTGCCCATGGAGCACTCCGGTGGCCTGGCCGACTTCGATCATGTAGCCGTCAGGATCTCGCATGTAGCAGCGGATCTCAGCACCGCGATCGATCGGCGGCGTGACGAACTCGGCCCCCTTCGCGCTCCACTGCTCATAACACGCCTGAATGTCGGCGACGCGCAGGTTCATGAAGCTCGAGACCGTGTTCCCGGGCTCGTAGTTCACGACCGAGATGTCGGGCTTGTCGGGGGTCGGGGGACCGCCCGGGTTCATCAGCACCCATGAGTTGGCGAGCTTGACGATGCACGGGTTCTCCTCCAGCACCACCTGGCCGCCGAGGACCTCGGAGTAGAACGCGCGGGACCGAGCAACGCTTCGCACGGTGATGAACTGGGTGACGACAATGCCCTCCGTCGGGGCGGGCAGGTTCTCGTAGTCGATGAACGGCGCATGCTCGTGTGCTTCGGTGGCGCCCATGGCTACCTCCTGGTTGCGTTGGGGAAGACCTCGATCGGTCTTCGTGTGGTGACGCCATAAAATGTAGGGTCTGCGCGCGCTCGTTTAGTCCCTGGGTTGGCACCCTGCGGTGGGTGGTCAACGTTGATGAGGACGAAGGCCTGGGTGCTACTGGCACCTGACTGGGCAGCTCGCACGCCACCCGCCAGGCAAGACTACGCCCCGTGGAGCTCGGTACCCCCTCGAGGGCGCCTGCCGCCCAGCCGCGCAATCGCCCGATATCGCCTCTAGAGCCACGGCGCCTTGCCGGCGGAGGTCGCTCGTCCCTGCATTGCGTAGGGCGCCGCCGACCCCGCTTGCCGGCTCGACCCTCCGCAGCTGACTGGACGCCCTTAGCTGGGCACTCGGGTCCGCAGCGGTTCTTGAATCGACGGCGTCCGCCGAAACGAAGGAAATGCGCAAGCCGCGCCTGCCGTCGATACCGCCATCCGCAATTCGGAAGTACAGCCCGGACACGAAAGCAGCCCCAACGCCGATTCTGGTTCGGCACCCGGTCGTAGCCAAAGGCAGGTCGTGGCGACTGCTTCCCTTCCACGAGCGGGAGGAGACGCATTCGCCGACCTGACTCCTCAGACGGACGAGCTGGGGAACTAGACCAACGCGTAGCGAGCTTCTCCTCGTCACTTTGCGGCACCGGCCCGACCGACGACGCCAACCTCGTCGACCCGACCAGATCGACCAACCAAATCGTCGCCAGCTCAACCGACTCGGCCACACGGCCCCCTACGAGAAGTTCCCGGTCGACACGAACTCTACGCCCGCGCCGGCCCGCAGGACACCAAATTCCGAGCATCCGCTGCTAGCCGCTTTGGTCACCTCGCTTGTCAGCGGCGAGTCGGCGCCGACGAGGCCCGGATTGGTCGACTGGTGCTGGTGGCTGTTTCACGCACGACCGCAGTGTGGGTACGGCGATCACTACGCCGTCCACCTGCTCCATTGCGGTTGCGCTCGCCGACCGGGCGGCGTCGCGGACCGCGATCACCTCGCCCAACAGGTCTCCCGGGCCGGCGAACGCGAGCACGACCTCGTCGCCGCCGGCCGTGGGCGTGTGGATCTTCACCAGCCCGCTGAGCAGAATGATCGCGCTGTCGGCACGATTTCCCCGGCGCACGAGCAACTCGCCGGTCTGCCACCGCTTCGCGTGTCCACTTCCCAGCAGTGCAGATCGCTCGGACTCGGACAGGGACTTCAAGAACGTGAGTACTTCGACTGCCGCCAATGGGACGACCCTTTCGAGGCGTGGCCAGAGTTCGTAACGAGGACGTCAAACGACGTGGTGAGCGCCCCCGGTCCGGGCTACCTTGGCTCGCACACCGGAACGCGCGGGGCGATCCGACAGTCACCCGGAGGCATCATGAATTCGCACGTGACATTCGTACACACTCATGAGCTTTAGAAACTCACGCCTTCACCGCAGTGAGCTTGCGGTACCCGGCAGCAACGTTCGCATGCTCGAGAAGGCGCCGGAGCTCGGCGCGGATGTCGTCATGCTTGATCTGGAGGACGCGGTCGCACCCGACGACAAGGAGCAGGCACGGATCAACATCATCGAGGCTCTCAACGACCTCGACTGGTCGAGGTGCTCGGTGTCGATGCGGATCAACGGCCTCGACACGCACTATTGCTATCGAGACATCGTCGAGGTTGTCGAGGCGGCCGGGCGGCACCTGGATACGATCATGATCCCGAAGGCCAGCTGCGCGGGCGACATCCAGTTCGTGGCTACGCTGCTCACGCAGATCGAGGATGCGACTCGGCGGATGCGTCGGATCGGGATCGCGGTCCTGATCGAGACGGCAATGGGCATGGTGAACTGCGACGAGATCGCCCGCGCCTGTCCCGAGCGGATGGAGGCGATGGTGTTCGGTGTGGCCGACTACGCGGCTTCGCTGCAATCTCACACGACCTCGATCGGTGGCGCCAACCCCTACTACGCGGTTCTCACCGACTCCGATAGCACTGCCGAGCGCCACCTGCACTGGGGTGACCAGTGGCACTACGCGTTGTCGCAGATAGCGGTTGTCTGCCGCGCCCGCGGGCTGCGGCCGATTGATGGACCATTCGGCGATTTCAATGATGTCGATGGCTACCTGGCGTCCGCTCGCCGCGCCGCGGTCCTCGGTTACGAGGGCAAGTGGGCGATCCACCCCTCTCAGGTTCCGTTCGCCAATGAGGTCTTCACGCCTGATGCCGACCTCGTCGAGAGGAGCCACCGGATCATCGCCGCGATGCAGGAGGCCGCCGCCTGTGGCAAAGGCGCCGTGTCGCTCGACGGACGCTTGGTGGACGCCGCCTCAATCCGGATGGCGGAGACGCTGCTGGCCAAGCTCGAGCAGATCGAAGCCCGCGAGCAGGTGACGCAAGCCACGGTCTCGCTCGCCGAGGACCTCGCTCAGCACGGGATCGGTGAACCCGCCCTCACGCTGACCACCTAAGGAGACAATCTCATGCCCAAAATGACCGCCGCCCGCGCCGCTGTGGAGATACTCAAGCGCGAAGGCGTCACACACGCGTTCGGCGTACCCGGCTCTGCGATCAACCCGTTCTACGCCGCGATGCGGGCCAGCGGCGGGATCGATCACATCCTAGCCCGTCACGACGAGGGCTCCTCGCACATGGCTGACGGCTACAGCCGCGCGCAGCCCGGCAACATCGGGGTGTGTATCGGCACCTGCGGGCCGGGGGGCACCGACATGATCACGGGCCTCTACTCCGCTGCGGCGGATTCGGTCCCGATCCTCTGCATCACCGGCCAGGCGCCGGTGGCACAGCTGCACAAGGAGGACTTCCAGGCCGTCGATATCGCCTCGATCGCCAAGCCGCTCGCGAAGCTGGCGATGACCGTGCTCGAGCCCGCGCAGGTGCCTGGGGCGTTCCAGCAGGCGTTCCACCTGATGCGCTCCGGCCGACCCGGCCCGGTGCTGATCGACCTCCCGATCGACGTGCAGATGACCGAGATCGAATTCGACGCCGACACCTACCAGCCGCTGCCGGTCTACAAGCCGGCCGCGACCCGCGCCCAGGTCGAGAAGGCCCTCGCCATGCTGAACGAGGCGGAGCGACCGCTGATCGTCGCCGGCGGCGGAATCATCAGCGCCGACGCGAGCGACCTGCTGGTCGAACTGGCCGAAATACTCGACGTGCCGGTGATCCCGACGCTGATGGGATGGGGCGCGATCCCCGACGACCACCCGCTAATGGCCGGGATGGCCGGGGTGCAGACCTCCCACCGCTACGGCAACGCGACGCTGCTCGCCTCCGACTTCGTGCTCGGGATCGGCAACCGATGGGCCAACCGGCACACCGGCGGTCTCGACACGTACAGGCGCGGGCGGAAGTTCGTGCATGTCGACATCGAGCCGACGCAGATCGGCCGCGTGTTCGCCCCCGACTACAGCATCGTGTCCGATGCCAAGGCCGCGCTCGAGCTATTCGTCGAAGCGGCCGCCGAGTGGCACGTCCAAGACCGGCTCGCGGACCGCACCGAGTGGGCCGAGGAGTGCCGCGACCGCAAACGAACGCTGCAGCGACGCACCGATTTCGACGACGTTCCGATCAAGCCCCACCGGGTGTACGCGGAGATGAACCGCGCCTTCGGTCCCGACGTCCGGTACGTCAGCACCATCGGGCTCTCACAGATCGCCGCCGCTCAGTTCCTGCACGTCTACAAACCCCGCCACTGGATCAACGCCGGGCAGGCCGGTCCACTCGGCTGGACCGTGCCAGCCAGCCTCGGCGTCTGCGTCGCCGACCCGGAAGCGACCGTCGTGGCCATATCCGGCGACTACGACTTCCAGTTCATGATCGAAGAGCTCGCCGTGGGGGCGCAGTTCAACATCCCCTACATCCAGGTCGTCGTGAACAACGCATACCTCGGCCTCATCCGGCAGTCCCAGCGCGCGTTCGACATGGACTACTGCGTACAGCTGTCATTCGAGAACGTCAACGCACCCGAGCTCGGCGGCTATGGCGTGGACCACGTCAAAGTGGCCGAAGGCATGGGGTGCAAGGCGATACGCGTGCTCGACCCAGACGAGCTCGTGCCGGCGTTCGAGCAGGCCCGCGAGCTGATGCGCGAGCAGCGCGTGCCGGTCATCGTCGAGGTCATCCTCGAGCGCGTCACCAACATCGCGATGGGCACCGAACTCGACAACATCATCGAGTTCGAGCCCACCGCCGACGACGAGACCCAACGGCTGGTCTCCGGCGCGGCCCGGTAAAAGAGGCCTCATTCCGGTCGGGACCGCCCGCGGGCAGCGCACCGTCGGCGGGGACGCGTAGCCACCGTCGCCGCCGGCGCTGAGCCCTGTCCGCATCGGCACCGTCACACAGCCGCTCCCAGCCGCGTGCGAGACTGCAGTTGCACGAACGGGGTCGCAACGATGGCGCCGACGGAGCTCGCGCAAGGGACGAATCTCAACAGATGAGCGACTCGCCGACGTCCTACTTGTGCCTATGCACCGGCGTCCCCACAAACGATGACGGTGCCGTCGAGTTGGGGGCTCGCCTTCGCGAGCAGGCGACCCGGCAGCAGCTCAAGGCGACGCTTCTCCTGTACCGAAAAAGAATCGACCGCGACGCTCGAAATGCACGAAAACGCAGCGGACTTCCGGCATCCCGCGGGGTACAGCCTGCCTCGCGTCGTGGCGATAGGGCTGGCCGCTGCGTGCCCTTTTCATTCCCCGCGGGCGGCCGGCCCGGCCATCACGACTTCCACGAAGACCGAGCCGTCTCACCGGCTCGGTTCTGGCCTCTCCGTACTTCTCAATCTCGATCTCCAGCCGGCCAAAGCGGCAGCCCGTGCCTGGGTTCTGCGTCGGCGATGAAGCAGCAGTGCCCCCATGGACCTTCGGATCGCTCCCATGACATCGGTTGGAGCGGAGGCGACGCTGCCCCTACAACGAGCACTGTTGCTGGCGAGTGGACAACACCCCGCACTCGGCTGAGGTGTCTTGCTTGCCAGAACCGGCAATCTGCTTCGGCAGCGCTACTCCTGTACCGGATGCTCACCGGCGACCTTCCCGAGCGGGACGATTGTCCTCGTCTCCGCCTGGCACGCTAATCGCGACGCGATCGAGCCGGGCACGTTCGACATCGCGACCGACCGGCCGCGATCGCGATCGCTGACCTTCGGTGCCGGCATACACCACTGTGTCGGGGCCGACCTGGCCTGCGCCGAGGTGCATGAGGCGCTGGCCTTCCTTGCAGAACGGGTGGGTGCGCGCTCCGTCACCCCGGAGGGCGAGCCGAAGTTCGGCTCGGCCTCCGGGATCTACGGCCTTGAGTCGCTGCCGGTCAGGCTCGAGCTATGACGCCTGCGACGTGACGCCGATCGTGTGCCCCTCGGGGTCGCTGAACAGTCCGATCACGATGCCGGCGCCCGGGACCTCGTCCGGTCCCATCATCCGCGTCCCGCCGAGGCTCTCGGCCTTGGCCAGCGCTGCCTCGGCGTCGGGCACCTGGACGTAGAACGTCACATGACCCGGGTAGCCATCCGGCGCCTTCCCGATCCCGCCCCCGGTTCCCTCCTGGTTCTCGAGGACCGTGTAGTCGGTCGGGCCCATCGGCGCGCCGAACTGCCACCCGAACAGCTCGCCGTAGTAGGCGCGCAGCCTGTCCGGGTCCTGGCCCACCACCTCGACGTGAACGACCTGGTCTCCCATCACCTGACTCCCTTCTACGCCGCCCAGCGGCCGCGTCGTTGATTACACCCGGGCGTTAAGACCCCAGGGGCAACCGGGAATCATCGCGCAGGCTTCCAGAGCGCATCGTCGCCGAGCGGCTTCACTGCTGGCCTTGCGAAGACCGAGGCATCTGACTCGCTCGGCTCAGGCCAGCCCAGACTTCTGCTCGGGGTCTACGGCTGCCCGAAGCGGCACTCTTGATCCGACTGCCCCCTGGGCGACAACGGGGAAGTGTGCTGGACGCGCGTCCGTTGCCTGGGTTGCCGATCGCGCTCGATCACGGGTGCGCGGCGAAGACGTGGGCGACGGCTCCGTCCCTGAAGACGGTGGTGCTCACCGATTCGATGGTGAGCGGTGCGGCGAAGATCCGCTCGCCCGTGCCCAGGACGACCGGGTGGATGACAAGGCGGTACTCGTCGATCAAGCCGGTCTCGACCAGCGATCGGGCGAAGCGTGTCCCGCCCTGGGCGAGCAGGTATCCGTCAGAGGAGCGCTGCTGCTTGAGTCGCCTGACGGCCTCGGCGAGGTCTCCGGTGGCGATCTCCGTCTCGCCCCAGTCGGCGGATGTGAGCGAGTTCGAGAACACACCCTTGGGGATCTCGTTCATCGCCTTGGCGAATGGGCCGGAGGCGGTGGGCCAGTAGCCGGCCCATTCCGCATAGGTGGCGGCACCGATGAGGTGCGCGCCGGCGTTGCTCACGGTCTCGACCACCCACCTCGTGGAGTCATCGGAGCGTCCCGCCGCGAGCCAGCCGGCGCTCCCGTCGAGTGATGCGACGTACCCGTCGAGCGAGACGGACATCTTCAGGACCAGTGAGACCATGCGCTGCTTCCTTTCCGGGATGGATAACACGAGCTGCTCGAGTCGGTGGTTGATAGGCAGACTCCAGACCACAGCGAAACTAATCGCCTACCGGATCAATCGCCGTGCTGCCGGTTTCACGAAAGCCGAGGCATCTGAACGGCTCGGTTCTGCTCGGGCTGGCGCGATTGCTCAGATCCAGCAGACAGCTCAGCGCTGCTGGCTTACGGCGCGAGCGACAGTGGCGTCCGGGCGCACGAGACGGCTGCCTCAGCGACTCGCTTCCACCCCTTCGCTGCTCGGTGCTGGTCTGCCTACGCTGCGGCGCGTTCCACGCCGAGACGTTGCCGCGCGGCCGCGCGATCGACGCCTAGCGCGGCGATCAGCTCGGCGGCGGGATCTGGCGGCTCGAGCTCGAGGACGGTTAGGAGCAGCTGTTGCGGGAACGTGCGGTGACTACGGCGTATCTCTTTGTTCGATTCCTCCAGCGCTGTCTTGGCTGCAGGTGTCCCTGGCAAATGGTCCCGCAAGACGGCTTTGAGCGTCGGCCTCGACGGACGTTTGATCGGCTCGTCGATCGGTATCGGTGGTGCGTTGAACGCAGCGCCGATGCCGACTGCGGCGAGCGCATCGTGATCCATCGCGTCGAGCGCGTCGCGGGCTGTCTGTAGGTCGCATCCGAGGGCCTGCGCCAGGACTGGTTCCCTGAGCAGCCCGAGTATCAGGTGCTCGGTGCCGACCTTGCGGTCACCGCGGCGCCGTGCTTCCTCGCGAGCGTCGATGTAGATGCTCCAGGGGAGATACCAGGGGGCTGGTTTCGAATGCTTGGTCATGGGAGTCGCTTTCCGTATTTGGCGTGGACTGATTGGCGGGTAACGCCGAGCGCGTCACCGATCTGCTGCCAGGACCACCCCTGCTGGCGGGCCCTCGCGACGTGGTCTGCCTCGACGCGTTCCGCGAGCCGGTGCAGAGCGAGAGCGGCGCGGAGTCCCAGCGATGGGTCGTTGGACGCGATCGCGGAGGCGATGTCTTCGGCGTTCATGGCCGTCAGTCTAGATTGACAACAGACGTTTGTCAACCCAAACTGACGCGGCGTGGTCTCGGGGCGATTGGTATCCAGTCCCGTGCATCGCGTGTCGCTCTCGCAGGGTGTGGACTGGACGCGTGCGCCCGCATCGAGTCCGGCGACACGCTCCCGGGGGACGACGCAGTGGTCCAATGTCGAGCCCCGCGCCGCTGCATTTGCTCGCCCGGCGAGCGAAGCGGAAGTGTGGGGCTGCCGGATCCGAGCCGATCAACGCTTCTGGATCGGAAGCGGCAGCCGGGGCGCCCAGACCCGGTGGACGACCGGCTGCTGCTCCGCGTCGCCGAGCGGCTAAAGCGAAAGCGGCTCGCTACCGGAGCATCGCGCTGGGGCGGATGCGATAGGCGATGTAGAGGTGCAGCAGGATCGCCGGGACGAGCAGCAGCAGCCACAGCTCGCCGCGGTGATAGACGATCAGGAACGTGCTGAGGAGGCAGAGCCACAGCGCGATGATGATGCGCACCGGGAACATGACGTTCGCGTGTGCGCGCTCCCAGTTGCTCGGGAAGCGTCCCCCGCTTGCGCGCCGGCGCAGGCCGTGCGTAGCGAGGTTCGCCGCTTCCCGGACGCGCGGACGGGTCTGGTCGGGATCCGCGCCCTGGATGAGCACGGCGACCATCTCGTCCTCGCGTTCGGCACGGAAGGACTTCGGATAGAGGGCCAGCCACCGCCGGTAGCGGCGTTCAAGCGGACTGTGATCGGTCATGAGATCGCGACCCCTGGACGTAGGCGGGTGAGAGCGACGTGCGCGTTGGCGCGCAGGCGGTCCGCCTCCTCGGCGAGCCGCTCCGCGCCATCACGGGTGATCCGGTAATAGCGGCGCAGGCGGTTGTCGACGATCTCCTCGCGGTCGGGCTCTATGAGCCCCTCGGCGGTCAACCGGTCGAGCGCCGCGTACAGCGTCCCGGCCTTCAGCTCGACCCGCCCGTCGGAGATCTGCTCGACGTCGGTGACGATGCCGTAACCGTGCTGGCTGCCGCCCGCTAGCGCGGTCAGGATGAGAAAGCTCGACTCTTGCATCGTACGCCGTTTATTCATATGACCACTATATATCGCTCATCGATATATGTCAATCGTTTAGACGGTAGCTGGTGCACGGTCCGCGCGCGATGCAGTTCCTTCGGCGCCTCACCTTCCCACCCGCCTGGGTCGACGAACTCTGCCGCGAACTCGCCGACGAACGGAACATCAAACCGTTCTCGGCCGCCCATCCACACCAGCGTAAACATCAGCCCAGGGCTGATCCTCGCGGCCCGGCACGAATCCCCCAAGCGTGCTGACCAAAGACTGCCGTCACGAACCAGCGGCCACGTCGTCCACCGAGACGAGCCGCACCGTCGCTTCTGCTCTCGGCCGCCGGCCAGCCCAAGCAGGAGTCCCGGCGTCGCCGCTGGTGCGGCGACAAAGAGCCGCGTCCGGTGCTCGCAACGCCAGCGTCCTCGATCAGATTTGGGCGACGGCGCAAACTGTGGGTGCCGACGTCCTCGCCGCGAGCCAACCGTCCGTGCCTATCTACGCACAGGTTGGACACCGACTGCTGGCCGGCGCTTCTCAGATTCGTCCGAGAAAGCTAGCGTGGGCGACGCGCGTACCGGCTGGTCCGTTCCGAGGGAGCAGCAGGCTGAATTAGATGCCAGCTAGGGTGCCGGATGCTTTGCACCTGACGATCGGCACCGTTGCGATGCAGCTGAGTTGCATTGTTCCGATGACATGCCTGAACCGGCCGGTCCCGCTTGTGATGGTGAGCGTGCCGTGGTACTTCGTCGTCTCGAGGACGCCGGTGAGCTGGTAGCTGCCGCGCACCGTCCCGGCTTTGAAGGAGAGCCTCAGTGAGGTAGTCTCGCCGGCTGTCGGAGGGTCCGCGGTGTCCGTGTACTTCCCGTGATAGCGACCCTTGCCTAACGGTTTTCCGCACGTCACGTGCCCGACCTGCGTGCCCTGACCACGGTAGGGGTAGCCGTCGCTGACACGCCAAGAGCACCGTACGAACCTGCCGCCGTCGGTTGCTGCTGACGCCTGGGCGACGACCATCGTGACCGCGCTCAGCAATACGGCGAGCGCTACCTTCCTGACGAGGCTCATCATCGTTTCCTTTGCCGGAACGCTCGACCGAATCGTACAGCGGAACGTCCGTCCTGTTGGCTACTGCTCGATCGTGTCGATGCACGTGCGCGACGCACCTGAGAACGAGAGCACCGCTGAGGACGAATCTCAGCAGCGCTGAGCGAGTCGCCAGTGCCCGCACTGACCTGTGCAAGGCCGTGTCCAGCAGCGACCGCGACGCCCTCGCATCCCGCGCTCGCTATGCCGGAATCCGGGGGCGCGAGCGACCGCTGCGACCCTGACCGCTCATTCTCGGTTTCACGAACCAGCGGCTACGTCATCGGCTGACCGACTCCACGAACGGTTGTCGTAGGCAGCACCGGCCTGCTGAAATCGCGCGATGCACAAATTCAACATCTTCAACGGCCCGGTGGAGTACAACGACAACCATCCCGAACGCTACGCGAGCGGCAACAACCAGTTTGGCTCTAGCATCGGCGCGAGCCGAATGGGCGCGACCGTCTACGAGGTGCCGCCGGGTAAGGCGGTATGCCCGTATCACTACGAGTCAGAGGAGGAATGGCTCCTGATCCTCGAAGGCGAGATCACCTTGCGCCACCCGGACGGCGAGGACGTGCTCGGACCCGGAGACATCACCGCCTTTCCCGTCGGTCCGGCCGGCGCGCACCAAACGACCAACAACGGAGCGGCGACGGCCCGAATGGTGATGTTCTCGACCAACGATCCCGTCGGCTATTGCACCTATCCCGACTCCGACACGATCTTCGCGTGGACCAACTCGAGCGACGGCAGGGACGAGGTCCGCGTCCGCCGGGGCGAGAATCTCGACTACTACGACGGCGAGCCGTTGTAGCCCGTGAACGGCGGAAGTGGCTGGCCGAGGATGGCGTGATCCGTCTAGGTTGCGGATTTGTGCTCGCGACAAGTCTTCCTCCAGGTCGAACGTAGGACTTCGACTCCGCCGCACATCCAGACGCTCGCTCTGGCGATGGGCGAGAGGGTCGGGGAGATCGGTCCTGACTGCTCCGAGCAACGAACCGAGTGTCAAGGCCGGTTGAAAAGTGGACCAGCTGGTCAGGTCCGCTTCGCGAGGGAGTGTCCTTTGCGGGAATCTGGACAATGAACCGGTGAGTTGTCATTTCAAGGCTTCGATCAAACGCCGGAGCAACGGGGGCCTCGCATACTCGAGCTTGAATCTCTGAATTCGTCGTTTGCGCCAAGCCACCGTGACCCGTAAGGACTGGGTGCCATAGAGGGGAACTAGTGGATGCGTCCTGAAGTATCGGTTGGAACCTGTTTGAAGGAGTCGGGCTGCGCGGGGCGAAGTTATGTAGCGATGGCGCGCCCAGCCCGTCACAAGATCGAGCTCAGTGAGCAGGAGCGTGTCGTGCTTGAGCGTCGCGCCCGGGGGGAGAAGCTGCCATTTCAGGATGTGCAGCGCGCGCGGATCGTGCTGTACGCGGCCGAGGGCCTGGCGGACACCGAGATCGCTGCGCGGCTTGACACTTCGCCGGGGTTGGTGGGTCGGTGGCGAAGACGGTTCGCCGAGCAGCGGCTCGAGGGTTTGAAAGATATGCCGCGCGCGGGTCGCCCGCGTCGTTTTCCCCCCGGAGCAGGTCGCCGCGGTGAAGGCGGTCGCGTGCGAGTTGCCGGCCCGCTACGGGCTGCCGCTGGGACGGTTCTCGCGCACTGAGCTCTACCGGCTGGTGATCGAGCTCGCGGTCTGCGACGCGTCGGCGTCGACGATTTGGCGGTGGTTGCACGAGGACGCGATTCGGCCGTGGCAGCAGCAGTGCTGGATCTACCGGCGCGATCCCGAGTTCGCGGCAAAGGCCGGCAGAGCCCTGGACCTGTACGCGCGCGTGTTCGACGGCAAGCGCCTGCGTCCGGACGAGTATGTGATCTCGGCCGATGAGAAGAGCCAGCTGCAAGCGCTCGGCCGCCGTCATGAGACGAGCGCGCCGCGGCCGGGCCGCCCGAGCCGCTACGAGTTCGAGTACGAGCGCGGCGGGACACTCGCCTACCTCGCCGCCTGGGACGTCCACCACGCGAACCTGTTCGATCGCGTCGAGCCCAAGACCGGGATCGACCCGTTCGGCCGGCTCGTGGAGCAGGTCATGACCGCAGAGCCCTATGCCTCCGCCCGGACCGTCTACTGGATCGTGGATAACGGCTCCTCGCATGCCGGTAAGACCTCGATCAAACGGATGCAGGACCGCTGGCCGACAGCCAGATTGATCCATCTGCCGGTGCATGCGTCGTGGCTGAATCAGATCGAGCTGTACTTCTCGATCGTGCAACGCAAAGCGCTGACTCCCAACGACCTCACCACCCTCGACGCGCTCGCCGAGCGGCTACTGCGCTTCGGCGAACACTACCGGCACCTCGCCCGCCCCTTCCAGTGGACATTCACCCGCCAAGACCTCAACCGCCTCATCGACCGGATCGACCAGCACGACCCCCAACTCGCGCTCGCCGCCTAACGATCAGAACTTCCGGACGCGTCTACTAGCCGCGTCATGAATCGAGGCATTGGTCATCCTCCTGAAAAGTGAACGAGTCATTGGTCGTGCCCTCCGCACGCATCGCCCGAATCGTATGAATCGGAGACCGGCCGAACGGGCGCACGCGAGTCGGATTCACGATACGAGTCGGTTCACTCAAGCTTTGAGCACCTGGCCTACCCGCTGCCGCGCCCTGCTGGAGGGATAGCTCGCGGACTTCGCAGTCGCCTAGCCCGATCACGAGGCAACCGCATGCCTTTCGCCGCTGGCTAGGGCGAACCGGCGGCTGGATCACAGGGCGTGCAGCAGGAACGCCAACGCGGCGGCGGCGGGAACGGCCACGAGCGCGAGCGCGAGCGTCGCGGTCGCCACCAGGGCGATCCGGGCCCGCCGAGTCCAACGCCCCAGCCGCGTCCGGGCGAGGAGCAGACCGGCAGACAAGCGGATCGAGGCCGGCGCCCCGCGCTGCGCGACCAGCGCAGCGCCGACGCGCTCCTCCCAGCGGATGGTCATCCGCGCAGCCTCGCGCCGCGCGCTCATCTGGTACCACGGCAGGTGCCGGCTTCGCTGACGCCAGTAACCGAGCGACTGAACTCCATCGTCCAGATCCGGAGGCGCCAACAGCCGCGTCAGCAGCTGCTCGTCAGTGGATCGCGAGCGTGTTGGCATCGCGTTCCATTCTCGCAGACCGCTCACGGCGCACCCGTTGACGCGACCAGCGCCCGTCGGGGACGTCGAGGATCGGCTAGGACCGACGCGGCGGTTTCGGTCCGAGGTTGCCCCCAGAGAGGGCAACCGGCAGGCCTCGCTGTGCTCCGCGGTGAGGCCAGCGTTGCTCGTGGCTACCGGCAGGCCCGATGGTTGGGCCCGTGCGGCCGTGAGACACGTTGTTCGTGCGATCCGGCGTATTTGGCCGGTTGCGTGGGCGACGGCGTTGTGCGGCAGCGACCTGGGCAACCGGGACGCTCCGCGTGGACACCTGCTTACAGATGCGAACCAGGCGGAGACGATGAGCTTTGGAAGCAGTGCAGACGGTAGATGGCCGAGGCACAGGCCGTTCGCCTCGGCGAGGGTGACGAGGGTTACGGCTGGGTCGTGTTCGCCGGGGTGATGTTGACGTTGGGCGGCACGCTGACCCGATCGATCGAATCGGCGCGGGCTCTCACACTTCTGCGCCAGGCACGCGAGCTGCACGGTCGGCGATCTCAAATCCCTTGGGGTGGACGATGATGCTGATCAGCGCGGTCCAGGTGCTCGCAGGGTTCGGCGTTCTCGCGGAGCACCAGCTCGCCCGGAGGGTCGGGGTCGCTCCGGCCGCGGTCAACGCGGTTGCCCAGCTGCTGTCGTCCCGGCCTATCTATCCTGGTCGCTGGCGATGTTCAACGCCCCGACATCCTGGTGATGCCCGGACTGCTCGTCAACGGGAGCCGTACGCTGCGCCCCCGTCTAGACGACCGGTGAGCACAGCCGGTCGGACGGCCTGGGAACCTCGTGGTGGCCGCGGGTCGGATCGCGGCGCTCCCTTGACACGGCTGCGACGTCGCCTTCTGCACGTCATGCGCTTGGCCCGACCGGCCGGGTCTCGGCGGTGGCAGCTCCGAACGTGACCCGGACGACGCGTGATTACCGCTATTGCCTGACAAGGCCGGTCCCGCCGAGTACGGCCAAGACGCTGCCGACGAACAGAAGCAGGCTTGCGAGCACCACTGGCCAGCGACGTTGCAGCCACGCTCCGCCCTGCTGGAGCCATCGGTCGGCGCGCTCCCCGCCGAACGCGATGACCACCACGATCACCAGCAGCGGCAGCACGAAGGCTACGTTGTAGAGGGCGAGCAGCCCAATCTCCTGCGGCACGCTTGCGCTCGAGGCCACGATCCCCGCGATAACCGCGAAATACGGGGCGGCGGTCGGCAGCTCGACCGCCGCGATCGACGCTCCCGTGATCAACGCGGAGCCGCCACCGCCGCTGCGCCCTGGAAGCTCGCGGCGTGCCAGGCTCCGCCGCCCCCGCCAAAGAGCCACCGCGACGATCAGCAGAACGACGCCCGCGACAAGCTCGATCACGTGCCTGACGGTTCCCTGGGGATGCGGAACCAGCCCGAGCAGCAACCTCCCAGGCCCGATCGTCAGCACAAGGCCGCCGGCGAAAGTGACGCTGAACACTCCGATCGCGAACTGCGTCACCCGCCAGACGCGGTTTCGGACCGTGGCCAGGTAAAGCGCTGGTCCGACCGTGCTGGGATTCAGCGAGTCCGCCAGGCCCACCGAGATCGCCACACCAACCCGCCGCAGCATCGCTCCACCGTCCCGTTCAGCGCGACAACCAAAAGCACACTACCGCTCCCAAGAGCATGAACGGGAGGGCCGTGATGGGAGCGCGAGACGCTGGGCGTCGATCGCGGCGGGCGGTCGTGTGTCCCTCAACGGGGTCGACCCGGACTTCGTTGCATACGAGTCAGGGAACGTCGCGTCGACGCGCGCGACGCCGTGACCGTGGTCCCCGCGCGCGAGGCGATCTTCGCTCAAGCCAGAAGGCTCTAGACGACGCCGAGGCCTGTTGCTGTGCCGTTCCGTTTGCTCATCACGGCTCAGGTCACGACTCGCCACGTTCTTCCCGGGGCCCTGCTCGCGACCGGCTGCTGGCCGGGGCTTCAGGCGCTCGGGGGCGTCTACGTGACGCAAGAGCTGGCCGGAAGCAGCCAGACCTACGGGGGCTTCGCTGCCATGTGTGGCCTGCTCGTGGCTGCTGATCGCTTCGGAGCTAATCCTGATTGCGGCCAAGCTCAACGTCGTGCTCGCCCGCAGGCTCCGGCCGCGCTCGCTGAGCGGGGAGCTGCTCTAGGCGGACAGACAGGCGTTGCGGGACCCGGCGCACGCTGCTCAGCTCGATCCCAGGCAGCACATTGCGGTCAGATTCGGGCAGCGCCCCGGCGTGCCGAACGGGCGGGAAGCCGGCGACGAGCGATCCGACGAGGACGGCTGACGGCCGCGCGCGAGCGCGGGCACCGGCGGCCGGGGCAGGGACGCGCCGTACCAGCGCGAATCTTCGGTTGTGCCCGTTGAAGGATCAGATTCCGGGCGCGCGCGGCGGTTCGCGCGTGGACCGAGCCGTGAGACCCGACTTCAGCTCGTGCAGCGGATCGGCGATGCCTACGGCCTCGTTCTCATCCTCATCCTCACCACCTTCGTGGTGACAATGACCTTGCCACCGACGGGCTGGGCCGGGCGGGTAGCCGCGATCGCGGTCGCGGGGCTGACGGCCATCATCGCGCTGACGAGCTCGGACGTGCGGCTTGGGCGGGTACGGCTTGCGGCTATGGCTGCGCTGGGAGCAGTCATCGCAACCGCGCTCGCAAGAGCGATCTCCTCAGACGCTCTGCTGGGCATCGCTTTCATCGTCGACGCGCTTCTCCTCGCGGTAGCGGCGGTCACGATCCTGCGCCGCGTTCTGCCCTCCGCCCAGGTCGATTTCCGGACGATCCTCGGTGCGATCAGCGTGTACACGCTGCTCGGCCTGCTGTTCGGTTTTCTGTTCCTCTCGCTGGGACGCTTGCAGGCCGGCAACGTCTTCGCAGGTGTCTCCAACGCGTCGGCCCGGGACTATCTGTTCTTCAGCTACACGACGCTGACCACGACCGGCTACGGCAACCTCGTACCGTCCGGGGACATCGGCCAGATCCTGACCGTGTTCGAGATGCTGACCGGCCAGATCTTCTTGGTCACGCTCGTCGCAGGGCTCGTCAGCCTATGGCGCCCAGGCTCAAGAACGGCTGAGAAGGCCGGCGAGCGCGATCAGCAACAAGCCTGACGCCCAGCCACTGCAAGATCACCGCCCACTCAACCCCCCACACTGGCTCCGCATAGGCACTGGCCGCGGCGGTCGGCGACGGTGCAGTCGCGCGCCGGCTTGCGCAATGCGCGGCAACCGACGTCAGGTTGTCACTTCTGCATCCACGAACAGGCGGCCACATCAGCGGCAGGCCCGGGGCGCTCGTCGACTGCTGCTCCGAGGCTGTGGACGACCGGAGCGGCAGTGACGGTCCAGGTGGCCGCATGAGCGACGATGCAGCAGCGAAGAGAGGCCGCCCGGGTCGATGCTGGCGCTCGGATTCACGCGAACTGGCAAGCCTTGGCGACATTCCCGGTTGCCCCTGTCGCGCGACTGCTACACGTATGCACGGCTCGAGGCGCTGTCGTCGATGATTGGTGGCCGCGCGTGCTTGCGGCGCCCGTTCGGCACCCGCCTGGCCAGCGGCCGGTCGCCGAGGTGCTACGCGGCACGACGCGGTGGGAGCGCCAGGTCTAGGCCGGACGCGCTGAAGACCAGGCGCTTACACCGGCCAGGCCGCCGACGAAGCTTGAGTCGGCGACGACAGAGTTCTCGACCTTCGAGGCCGATAGCGAGCTTGGCTATCTCGCCAACGAGCCCGCGGTTGCAGCCCGGGTCGAAGAGGTGCTCCGCGTCCCCACGCGTCCGGACAAGCCGATGGCGGGCGACGCTCGCTATCCGGTAACGATCGGAGGTGGTGGATGGACCCGCTTTGCCCGGACCTTCACGACGCTCTTGACCTTCTTGATGACCGGCGGGGTGTTCGTCACCTTGCCCGGCACGTCGGGGACCATTGTGCTCGGGGGTGCCGGGGGCAGGACCGCCGGTAGATCAGGCTCGATGTCGGCGATGTTGTCCAAGTTGCCCGGGGGGGCGTTCGCGTTGACGTGGAGCAGGAGGTGGACGCTGGCGCGCTGGCCGGGACCGAGGCGCGGGATGAATAGACAGCGCCGGCCGCCGACGCGACGCAGCTTGCGGTCGGCGCTCACGAACGTCGTGTGGCGCGGGATGTGATCGCAGAGCAAGAGGTCGCGGTCGCTGAGACGGCCACGGTTGCGGACTGTGAGCCGATAGCGCACGTGGCCGCCGGGGCTCACCGTGCGCACGTCGGCCTGCTTCTCGATCGGTAGGTCGCAACCTGGTGGTCCAGCGCCGCCAGTAGTGACCGACACGTTGTCAAACAGGTAACCACCACCGAGAAGGCTAAGGTCATCGCCGTGCTTGTTGCCGGAAAGGAATAATAAGCGGTCGCTGGTCGGGACGTTGGCGCCGTAGGAGCTCTCCCACGTCGTGAAGCACTGGCCAGCATCTTGACCGTCGATCGAGATCCGCACAAGATCGTTATTCGGGCCGGGGATTAGCCTCATCCAGATCTTGATCGTGTGCGGCACGTCACGGGGCAGGGTGCCGAGGTTATACGGCACCCACTCGCCGGCCGGGTTGGTGTCATAGAAGGTGACCTCAATGCCGGCCGGCGTGTCGAGCAGGCCGACGTAGGACATCCGTCCGCCCTCGCCGTTGTCGGGGCTGACGGTTATCTGGAGCCCAGGCTGCTGCTCGTTGGGATGAACGGAAATGAACGAGAACTGGGCGGTGTACTCCGTATTGGCCAGATCCTGGCCCGCCGCGTCTATGGTCGGCGCGGAATACGTCTGGAAGTGGTACTCGGGAGGAAAAGTACCCGGGTCCGGGGCGTATGCGTTTGAAATGCGCAATGACTGGGCCCCGAACGCGGCGGGAGCGCCACTGTTAGCGACAACTGCCTGGTCATACCCGTGCGGCAGAGAGGGGATGTCGCCAGGGACAGCGCTCTTCCAGCCACCCTGTCCATTGACCGATCCGGGGGGGGCGATCCCGAGGGGGATCTCGGCGGTAGTGGAGAAGGCGGGCGGCTCGAAGTTCGTTGTGACGGTATCCGCCAGTGCGGATCCGCAGGTAAGCACAGCGAAGCCGGCGAACGAGGCCAGCAACCCCACAATCGCCCTCCGCGGCAGGGCAGAACCGGTAACCCTGAAACCATGCACAGCAACCCCCTCTCTGGAGAGCGTCACGCGCGGCCGAGAAAGCCGTAATCCGACGACCTTACCTCAACTCGGGTGAGACTGTCAACGATTCGACGCGAATAGCTGTTCAGGCGCCTGGAGGGTTGCAAACAGTGGGATCTTGATGCGATCGCAATGGGTCGGTTTTGGGGGGATTAACAATGAATAGCGACCTCCTGCGGAGGACGTCTGCGTAGGTACGTGAATAGGTACCCGGGGTCGTTCCGCAGACTGCCGTTGTCGACCGCCGGATCGTCCGTGAAGGGCCTGTTCATCAGACCTAAATAGGGACCTCGCCGACCGCGCTTGCGCACCACGTGCGCGGCAGGCCGCGGCCCGCGCTCCTGGGTCCGGCGGTTCAAGCGCAGCAGCGTCCACAAGGGCGGGAACAACGACCCGCGCGATCGTCCGCCGCCGCCAGCTACCGTAGGCGTGGAAGGTGATCGTGCCGGTGAGGTGCGCCCCGCCGCTCAGGGCGGCAATGCCGCTCATCGCCCGGCCGATCCCCACCGCGGTTCAGGCAGCGGCGAAAAGCGTGGGCGGGGCCGAGATCACCACAATCGTCTCGGAGTCAACGTGACGACCAGCGGTATGTGCCGGCGTCGGTCCGTATGAACGGCTGGGAGATATATGGCCCGTTGCCATCGACGCTCACCTTCGAAGTGAACAACCCACCGCCCGAGCAGCTCGTGGTCGCTAGGGCCGTAAAGCCGAAACGTGAGCGTCCCGGTCGGCGCGATGCCGCCCTCCAGGTCAGCAGTGCCATAGATTGCCCCACCCGCGCACTATCGCTTCGCGCAGCGACCGCGTGACCGCCGAGGGAGCACGTCGCCCGTGAGCTATCGTGTTCCGTCGCGATGAGGGCAATACGGCGGGCCGTGCTCGTGGTGCTAGCGTCCGCGACCGCGTGTCTCGCCGTCCTCCCGAGCGTAAACGCGAACGCCAAGGACACCGCGTGCTTAAGGGTGCTGGGCCACGCGACTGTCGGCGCACCAACGAACGCCGTCGCCTGGCGCGCCGGCATCGAGGCACGCACGGCGGTCTTCTACCATCTACCCGGTAAGCACCTGCGACCGTCGCGCTGGACAGCTCCGGCCGACGGTCCCTGGCTGCTGGTCGTTGCGCGCGCCCGTGTCGCCGATGATCGATGCTGGGTGCGCGTGCGGCTTCCCTGGCGACCCAACGGCGCTGCCGGCTGGATCAACGCCAACAACGTTCTCCTGCAGCAGACCCGCTGGCGAATAGCCGTATCGACAGCCCACCGCACGCTCACCCTGTTCCGTGCCGGATCAGCGGTTCGCACCGTACCGGTGGTCGTCGGCAAGCCGAGTACACCGACTCCCGTCGGGTTGTTCGCGGTGCTTTGGGCGATCCGATGGCATCCCACGGACTTTCTTGGCAGCTGGGTCCTCGAACTGGCCGCCCACAGCGACGTGCTGCAGCAGTTCGATGGTGGCGACGGCACCGTCGGGATCCATGGCCGTGGAGGCGCGAGCCTGCTCGATCCGCTCGGATCCGCTCGCAGCCACGGATGTATTCGGCTGTCAAATGACACGATCGACTGGCTCGTGCACAAGATCGGAACGACTCGACTGCCCGGCACGCCAGTTCGGATCACCTGACGGGCCCACGCCAGTACCACGGTCCAGGCCCGTCGACCAAACTTGCGGGAAGTCAACGTGCCTTGCCGCTCATCGTGTCCACAACATCGACGTCGCGGGCCTGGGAGTGCCGCTGAAGGCCGACGTTCGCGGCCCGTGAGCTCAATGCCCAACGCCGACTCGGCCCCCACCGCTCGACGCCCAGCTCCGGCCGGCGTCGCCACGGCCTCCAGCGCGATCGCCGCCGATCCGGTCACCGACAGCGGCCCACGAGAAACCGCCTCCGCAGGAACACCAGCTAACAGCTGACGCTGACGCACCGCGCCGGGACCACTGGAGGACCAGCCACCCGGCACTGGTCCCACACGTCGCCCCAAGCGAAGCCCACCGCGGCCCCTCTCGCGACCAAAGCACTCACGAACGCTCTTGAGACATTATGGAGGACCGGGCTGTCGCGTCGTCGAAGCCAGGCCGGCACCCCCGTGCCAGACACGGAACGGAGTTACATTAAGATCTGCTCCACGAGCTTGCCGGCGCTCACGCAGTGGGCGCGCGAGCAGGTGGGCGGCTCGCTCGATAGGGGCTGTTATTGCGTTGGTCTGAACGCGGCGCGCGTCGCGCCGAGGCTGGCGTTAGCGCGTGGGGCTATCTCTAGGTCTTTTGTTAGCATAGGACGGGTCGTACAGGTACGCCTTGACCGTCGCCTCTGCGCGTCCCAGCCGGTGGGCGATCTCCGCGATCGTCAGGTTGTGCTGCTCGCGATAGTGTCGAGCAAGCGCCGCGGCGCGGCGCGGCGACGCTTACTAACACGATCACTCACCTGACACCTTCTCGGGCTGCGCTTCGACCGTCGCTCCTGGTGCGGTCGGCACAGCGGCGAACTGTCTCGGACGTGCCGGACAGCCACTGACGGCGCAAAAATAGACGCCCGGCGCCGGTGCCGTGGATGGACGACTCTCCGGCCCAGTTTTGCGGGGTCGGGCGTCGGGTGGTGCAGTCGCGCGGCGCGAGCCGAGAAGACCACGATCGTCCCCGGCGCGTCTCGAGAACGACTCCCACGTCTGCGGCTGCAACGGGAGCATCGTTGGGCTGGCGCCGGCGACCAGGATCGAGGCCTCGGTCATGCGGCGTTGGGCGACTCGGCGAACGCGATCGCGTTCCCATCCGGATCGGGGACCTTCACGTGGCGAACGCCATTTGAATAGGTCTCGAGCGGTTCGTGCTCGATGTGCTGGGCGGCGAGACGCTCAAGGAGCGCGTCCAGCCCAGCAACACCGAGCGTGATCCGCCCGCTGCCGGCCTGTGCCGCGTTCGGCTCGATGAACAGGGTGGCGTGCTCGTAGATCTCCCAGAGGATCTCGTCCCCGACGCGATGGTCCGGGGGCCGCCCGAAGAATCGCGTGTACCAATCGATGCTGACATCGAGATCGGATACCGCGACGCCGGCGAAGAGGTCGGTGATCGCGCTCATCTCAGGACTCGTCTCCATTTCGTTAATTGGTGTCTCAGAGAACAGACCGCGGGAACGCCTCGAGTTCATCGATCACCCCGACCAGGAGTCGAAGGTGTGCTGGCGGGGCTGCTGCTGCCGCGAAACCCCAGCGCCTCAAAGACGTAGCCGGTGCGGTGCGCGGCTTCCGCTTCGAGCCGGCTGGCTCCCAGAGCAGCAGCGGCGTTGACGCAGCTGCCGAGGCGACGGAGGGGAAGCGCCCGCGTGGGCGAGGGTCGAGGTTCGGATCTGGCCAATCCCGACCGTCCGCCTCGGCCCCGATCCGGCCCAAGCAGGACTATCCGTACGTCGTCGCCAACGGGAGTGGCGCGACCGCGTCGGCCGGAGCGGGGTAGGACTCGTCCGGCGCGCTCGGGCTCAGGCTCAGAGTCAGACTCAGGAGCGCGACAAGTACCGGGTGCTCTGCAGCCCCAGGCCGGCGAGCAGCCGCGCCTGCGCCTAGGGCTGCGTGAAGATCAGCTGAATGTCGGACCGGATGCTCCTACATTCCGATGACTTCGCCACAATGCGCGCACCGAAGCTGATCCATTCAACCACGTGTCGCCGTGCCTAGCCCCACTTCACTCTTTGAGTCTTGCACGCCGATCAGGAGTCTGCCCCCGGCCCGGATAAGGCGCGCACGGCCGGTCGCCGCGGGATCCATCGTGTCGCAGGACGGATGATCATGCCTGACCTTCACCTCTTGCCGCGCCCCGGATGGGCCAGGTCGAGCACGGCGACACACCCGCAGTTGCTGCTCTTAGCGCGTCGTGTTGCGGTGCTCGGCGCGATCGTTGCAGGATTTCTGGGTCTCGGTACGGTCGGGCTGGTGCTGGCGGAAGGGGTGGGGGGCTGGTACGCGTTCCGCTGGGCGCTCGACACTGCGGCGACGGTCGGTGGCTTCCCCCAGCCGCACACTCTCGCGGGGCAGATCATCCACGTCCTGCTGATCGTTTTAGGCGTTGGTACGCTGTTTTACGGGCTCGCGACGCTGACCGAGTTAATCGTCGGCGGAGAGCTCGCTGAGGTGCTCGCCGCCCGACGCACGCGCAGGATGATCGACTCGTTCACCGATCACCACATCATCTGCAGCTTCGGCCGCGTGGGACGCCAAGTGGCGCGTGATCTTCTTGCCGCTCGCGCTGAGTGCCTGGTGGTGGACCCGCTTCCCGAGAACCGCGAAATGGCCCAGGGCCTCGGAGTGCCCTTCGTCGAGGGCGACCCCGCCCACGACGCTGTGCTGATTCAGGCTGGGATCGCGCGCGCGCGCTCGATCATCGCATGCGCAGACTCCGACCCGCAGAACATCTTCATCACACTCACCGCACGCGAGCTGCGCGCGGACATCCCGATCGTGGCTCGAGCCGCGGTTGAGGACTCCGAGAAGAAGCTCAAACGCGCCGGTGCTGATCGTGTCATCTCGCCCTACAAGGCGAGCGGCACCGAGATGGCGCGGCTGGCTCTGCACCCGCAGCTGCGCGGCGTGATCGACGTCGACGCCGAATACCGGCTTGAGAAGCTCGTCGTCGGCGAGGGCTGCGAGGGAGCAGGACAGACGATCGGGGACATCCGCGGCGGCGCGATGATCGTCGGCCTGCGCCGCGACTCCACCTTTCACCCTCAGCCGCCGGGCGACACAGTGCTGCTACCTGGCGACATCATCAACGCGATGGGCACGCCGAGCACGCTCGGGCGCCTGGAGAACCTCTTTGACACGCCCGGCCAGCCAGCCACGCGCGGTCGGCGGGACGGTGGCGAGCCAGACACCGGCGCGAGGAACCACTAGCACGGCAGTCGGGCGTCGACTTCCACAAGCCGTGGCGAGGGAAGGCCAGCTGCTGGGAGTCACTGCAAGAGCTGCCTTCTGCGGAGGTTGTCGTGTAAATCTGGCGGGGGCGAGATTCGTTACCAAGAGTTGCTAGCGACTCGTGACCGAGGGAGCAGCAATCGCCCGTGTCACCGACACTGTAAGAGCGGATGCCAGGAGCATGGAAGGCTGGCCGGCGAAAGCGACCGTATTGGTCCCTAACAAGGCTAGCCTTCGGTTGCGGCTTCTCAATCCCGCTCCCGCCGGTATGTGGGCTTGGCGAGTGCGCGGATGTCTGCTCACCTTCGTATGACGACAAGAGTTTGCGCGACATCCTCGACGGAGAGCAGCAGCCGCGTCGAGAGTGCCCCAACGGCGACGACGCAGAAGCCACCAACCCGGCCACGGCGAGCTCCTACTACTGGAATCGACGGGATCGAAGAAGGCGATTGGCGCGAGACAGATCGACCTGAGCTCAACCGGTCGTCGCAACAGGGTGTGGCCGGTGATCCTAAGGGTTGAAGGTGACGGTTGGGCTCGCCTGATGGCGCGGCTGTCGTCGTGGAGGCTCGCCCGGAGGGCGGGCCGGAGCGGCGATAGCCGCGCGCGTCCATCCGGTCACCCCCCGGGGAACCAGGGATGCCGCAGTCCGGCAGGTCACGCGCGTTGGATGCTGCAGGCGGCGGTTAGGCCGCGGCGCTCAAGTACTCGGTGAGCACCTCGGCGGGCATCTTCCACGCGAGTGTCTTTCGCGGTCGACCGTTCAACGCCGCCGCGACAGCCACGAGCTCCTCGGCGCTGTGGCGGGCGAGGTTGGTGCCTCTTGGGAAGTACTGGCGCAACAGCCCGTTGGTGTTCTCGTTCGTGGCGCGCTGCCACGGGCTTCGTGGATCACAGAAGTAGATGTGCAGACCGGTATCGAGCCGTAGTTGCACGTGTTGGGCCATCTCGATGCCCTGGTCCCAGGTCAAGGACCGCCGAAGCGCTTCGGGGAGGCTCGTGATCGTGTCGGCGATGGCGTCACGAACGGCCGAGGCGCCAGCGCCCGTGAGCGCCGGGCTGCTCTTCGTTGTGGGGCTGTCGTGACCTTCGATCGGCGGGAGATGTAGCAGCATCGTGAACCGGCTTGAGGCTTCGACCAGAGTCCCGATCGCAGAGCGGTCCAAACCGAGAATCAGATCGCCTTCCAAGTGACCCGGAGCAGCACGGTCATCAACCTCAGCAGGCCGCTCGCTGATCAACAGCTCGTCAGTCACGAAGCTCCTGTTGCCCCTCGAGGTCCTGTTCCTGGGAACCCGCAGCGCCCGGCCTGTCCGAAGACAAGCGGTCAGCTCCCGGCGCAGCGCTCCGCGGCCCTGCACATACAGCGACTGATAGATCGCCTCATGAGAAACACGCATCGACTCATCATCGGGGAAGTCAACAGGTAACCGCCCGGCGATCTGAGCCGGGCTCCAACACTGTCCCCAGCGCCGGTCCTTTCGCGGCCCCTGACGCCGCCCGCGCCAGCCGACCAACGGACCCGCAACACTCCCGTCGGGCCGCTGCACTTCCCCGGCGAGGCGGTCCTGCACATAGCGCCGCAACTCCGGGTTCACAGCGAGCTTCGCCCGCTTCGGGCGTCGAGCGCGACGGTCAGTATGCGTCTGCGCGGTCGAGGCCCGATACCCGGGCCGGCCCGTGCGGATCGCAACGTTCCGTTGCAGCTCCCGGGAGATCGTCGACGGCGCACGACCCAGCGCACGCGCGATCTCCCGCACCCCAGAACCACGAGCGAGCAGGACCGCAATCTCCTCCCGCTCCGTGAAGGACAGATAACGCCCCGACACCGGCGCGAGGGTGAGAGACGGCATCCCGCCACCCTTGCGAAACCACCGGACACCAACGCTCGGCAAGACACCCGCCCCCGCGGAAGCATCGACCGTTGATGCCCCCCGTGCTATCGCCTCCCAGAACCGGACCCGATGCTCCCGACGCCCAGCAGGCGGACGTCCGCCGCCACGCGTCCCTGCCGCAACAGCACGATCTAGAACACGGTTTCTCCTGGGCATCGCAACTCCTCAACGTCGGGCGTTGCGACGACCAGTTGAATTCACCAAAGCACCACGATCAAGGCGTTGAGGCGACGACCGTGGCGATTGTCCCGGCCTGGCGCATGACCGCGACGATCTCATCGACCGTCGGCGGATCCGCAGGGTAAGACTGGCCCTTGTTGCGCGGGGATATCCCGCTACGCTCCTGGCGTCGTCGCCGGCGAACGACGTCGGCCGGCAGCGTCAAGCAGTGGCTGAGAAGACGACATGGCTCCCTCCATTGAGAGGTGGGAACGATTACCCGCCGAGCTCTACCGTCCAGGCGCTGTCGCAGCCCAGTGAAGCAGGAGCGACGCGTGAGCGCTGCTGCTCGATCAACGCAGTCATCTCGCTGGAACGGCGATTGCTCTCGCGTTTGTCCGAGAGCGGCAGTGTCACGAGCTCGCCAGGCTAGTCGTGCGAGTGCTGCTGTTTCGGCGTCAACAGTGGCCCGAGCAGCACCACCTACGCCTACGACGGGATCGGAAACCGAGCGACCACTACGACAGGCGGGCAAACAACCCACTTTGTGTACGACACGAACAACTCAGTCCCGCTGCTCGCGGTCGAACAGACCGGCGGGACCACGACGCGACGATACGTGTATGGCAACGGCCTGATCTCGATGAACACGGGAGGTGGCGACTACTATGTCGCGCACGACGCCCAAGGCTCCGTGGTCGCCGTCACCGCCGGCAACGGCACCACCGAGGCGAGCTACAGCTACGACGCGTTCGGCAACCAACTCGCTGCGACTACGCAAAGCGGCGCACCGAGCATCCCGCTCCGCTACGAAGGCGAGTACCTCGACCCGACTGGCCTTTACCACCTCCAGGCGCGGCAATACGACCCGACGAGCGGCACGTTCACCGCGCAAGATCCCGCAACGGCGGATCCGAAAAGCCCGGCAATTAGTTTGTATAGCTATGTAGGCAATCAGCCGACGGTTCTAGAAGATCCCACCGGCGAGTTCTCGCTGACGGCGGCGTGGAGCGCCGTCGGGAGCGTGGCGTCGGACGCGGCCGCCGAGGTCGTGTCGGGAGGGAAGCCGGTCCTCAAGGCGGTTGGCAAGGATGTCGCGGTCGGAGTGCAACTCGGATACGACGTAGGTACGACCATCACGACCTGCAGCAGCAGCTGGTCGAGCGTTGCCTGCGGGCAGCAGATCCAGCAAACCGGCGTAGACACCTCAGGGTTTCTCGTGGGTACTGTGTGCGACGCGGTCACCGCAGGCTTCGGCTCGGTTGCATGCAACGCGGCGGTTGCCGCGGGTGGTCAATTCCTCCTCGATAGGTACGGAATCAAGAGCCCTAGCGGGTCAACTGACTACACCGATGCCACAAACTACGGCGGCGTGGCCTACGATTCCAAGTAGGTCCCAGTCGCCGTTCGGAACGATCTTGGTCGTCTCGCCCCCGTCTGCGCTCACTTCTCCTTCGTCGCCGACCCGGCCGCGAGATCGGCGCTTCCGCTTCGGCTGGCCGCCGACCCGGAGCAGAAGTGGGGCGGCCAACTGAGTCCGCTACGACGTGGCCCCGTCTTCGGGTGGTCTCAAGGTTGTGCACCGCCTGATCGTCCGGTGGGCCTGGTTGGCTGCCGGCCGAGCGAAAGGGTGGTGGTGATGGGACGGTGGCCGGAGTGGCGGCGAGAGCGGGTGTGGGAGTTGTGGGTCGAGGGGTACTCGTTGCACGCGATCGCGCGCGAGGTAGGGATGGCGAGGGACAACGTGACTGCGTGTGTTGCTGGGTCTGGGGGTGTGCGACCGGCGCCGCGCAAGCGCGCCGAGCGGTGTCTGTCGTTGGGGGAGCGCGAGGAGGTTTCGCGCGGCTTGGCGTGTGGTGAGAGCTTCAGGGCGATCGGGCGGGCGATTGGTCGTCCGCACACGACGGTCGCGAGGGAGGTCAACCGCAACGGCGGTCGTAGGCGCTACCGCGCGCAGCGTGCTGAGAGGGCGACGTGGAAGCGTGCGCGTCGCCCGAAGCTGTCGAAGCTCGCGCTCGACTCGCGTTTGCGCGGGGTCGTCGAGGAGAAACTTGAGCGCAAGTGGTCGCCGCAGCAGATCTCGCAGTGGCTGCGTGGGACCTACGAGGATGATCCTGCCATGCGGGTCTCGCACGAGACGATCTATCTGTCGCTGTTCGTCCAGTCGCGTGGGGCGCTGCGGCGCGAGCTGTGCAAGCAGTTGCGCAGTGGTAGACATCTACGCCGCCCGCCGCAGCAGCGCTCCAAGCATCAGGGGCAAGGCCAGATCCCGAACAAGGTGATGATCTCCGAGCGCCCGGCCGAGGTTGCCGACCGTGCGGTCCCGGGTCACTGGGAAGGCGATCTGCTGCTCGGCAAAAACGGAATGCGGCAGTCTGGCTCGCAGCGAGCGAGGCGGTAAATTCCTCATGTTCGGCGGCGTGGTCGACGCTGCTGGTTGTCGAACTAAGCGACACATCCCGCCCGCTCGATCCAGAGCGTCGCTGATCGTCCGATGGGGACCGTTGGTACTGCTTGAGTGGTGCTGTCGCTCTTGCCTCGATTGCGATAGGAAGCGCGGCCGGTCAACGACGGCCGCCCCCTCATCCAAAGCGGTACGGTCGACGCACTGTCAATTGTCCGCCCGGACGACGCTCGAACGGCGCGGGATGGGGAGCCGATTTCTTCCGCGTCTTCGGCCCGGCGTCCTTAGAGATCCATGGCCTCGTACGTCAGGGCGAGGTAGCGCCGCGTGTATGGGTTGAACTCGTCCACGAACCGAGGGCGCAATGCGTTGTGGGCGGCGTCTGGGGCACGCCCGACGGCGATCTCTCCGCGGGCCATATGAACGTTGAACGACAGCGAGTCGGCGGTCATTTGGGTGAGTGTCTGTGCTGCAGCCCGCAGCGGCCGAGGCGCGTGGAGAGCCATCAACTGGTCGAGGACGAGCCGGCGGTTTGCGGCGGCCGCCCGGTACTTGTGCTCGACGTGAGACAGACGCTTGCCAAGGATGAACAGCTGGACGGTTGCGTTGAGACGGCTGACGTCCTGCTTGGTCACGGCGACAGCGGCCGGGGGCGTGGTTCTTCGAGGCAGCTCTCTAACCAGCAGCGCGGCGAGGACAGTGGCCAGGAGGAGCCCGGCAACGAGCGGAATCCACCCTTTGCGGATGTTGTGATCACGGCCGCCACGAGCGAGTGGCCAGCCTGCACGGCCGTTGCCGCGCCTCATGACGGGAGCGCAGCTCTCAGGCGCGGACACGGCGGAGTTCGCTTCCGGGCCGGACGCGATCTCAGACGACCGGTGGCGCCGACCCGGTCGCTGGATCGTGATCGGAGCCATGGAGGACGCCGGCGGGGCGACGGGTTCGACAGCGAGCTCCGCAGGAACCGATGAGGGTTCCCCTGACCGGCGCAAGCGCCACCGGCCCCGGCCTCGCCTTCGGCCGCCGCGCAGGCCACCACCCGCCGAAGCGGCCGTCGCGGAGGGTACAGGTGGTGCGGCCACGTGGGCTGCGGGTGCCAAGCGGACCCGCCCCACGTCGGTCGGCACCGTCGCGAGCGGCGCGAGGCGCCGCCATCGCGGACCGAGCAGCTCGATCACGATGTCCTCCAGCCGATCCCACGCGTCCTGCGCGCTCTCGAAGCGGTCCTCCGGGCGCTTCCTGAGCATTCGCCCCAGCCACTCGGCTAGTCGTCCGTCGATCCCCGGCACAACCGCCTCCACCGGCGGCACGGCCTCGTACGCCTGCCGGTAGAGGACCGCGGCCGGGCTCCCACTGTCCTCGAAAGGGACCCGACCCGTTAGCAACTCCCAGACCACGATACCCAGCGAGTAGAGATCCATCACAGGTGACAGCGTGCCCCCCAGCGCCACCTCCGGCGCCATGTAAGCAGGCGTGCCGATCGTCGTGCCGGACGCTGTCACGACCCCCCGCGGCGTGGCGTTGTTGATCGCCCGCGCGACCCCGAAGTCGGCGATCTTCACCCGTCCGTCGTCGGCGACGAGCAGGTTCTCCGGCTTCAGATCCCGGTGGACGATCCCGCGAATCTCGCCATGCGCCAGCCCCGCCAGCACGCTGTCCAGGACGCCCACTATCTCTGCAATCCCCAGCCTTCCGATGAACGGACGCAGCGACCCCCGGGCCAAGTACTCCATCGCGATGTAGGGAACCCCTACGTCCTCGAAATACTCGTGCACAGTGACGACGTTCGGGTGATTCAAAGTCGCGATCATCCGCGACTCCTCGACGAACCGCTCGGCAAACTCCCGCTCGACCGCGTAGAACGGAGCGAGTTCCTTCAACGCCACCTGGCGGCGAAGGTCACGCTGGTGGGCAAGGTAGACCACGGCCGCGCCACCCCGGCCGATCACCTCACCAACTTCGTAGCGCCCAACGCTCCGCTGGATCTCCGCCGTGCTGGCCGAAGCATGGCCCACTGATCCGCGAGGCCGCTTCATCGCTTGGCCGATGCCGCTACCGCCGTGGAGGAGCGCGGTCGGCGGCTCTATGCGGTCCCTCACAGCCGGGCGCTGACGTGGTAGGGGACCTGCGATCTATGAGTCCGCGCCGCTGAACGGCACCGGCTGAGGCGATGCGGACGTGTGACCGGCATTTCTTCCTCCAGCTCGTGTTGTTGTTCGGTCCAAAAGGGAAAGACGGGAAATTCTGCGGACGTATTCCATCGGCGCCTGATTTCACTCCTCAGCAGGTAGGCAAAAGCCGAGTCGGCAGCAGTAGAGCGTTCTGCGTGTTCGTTCTCGCCGAAATCAAGCGATCGTGCGCTGCGATGCGTGCGGAAAAATGAAGCGGGCCGCCGAGACGTGCGCATGCGGCGCCGCACTTCCGGGCGCTTCCACCCTGATATGAGTAATCGCAAACGGTCGCCCCTCGGAACGCGTGGCGCCTCGCACGGCCCGAATACCCTCGCCCGGCCAGCGGATCCTCTCGCCTGCGACGACCTCCGAGAAGACGCTTAGTGCATCGGAAAGGTTGGATTCGCAGACAGCCGAAGCGCGCTCCGGCTCGACCAGATTGCTGCTTTGAATCGAGCGCCGGCAGCGACGAAAGGGACGGCCCGAATTCGTGTATCTCAAGACGGAATGGCCCTTCAACTGAGACGCCGGCGCTCACCGACGAAGACGAGCAGGTCGACTACGACTTCGCCGAGCTCGATGAACTCGCCCACGCCCACGCCGTCACCATCCACCGCTCGCAAGGCAGCGAATACCCCGCCGTTGTGATCCCGCTCACCACCTCGTCCTGGATGACGCTGCAACGCAACCTGCTCTACGCCGGCATCACCGGGCCAAGAAACCCATCGTCCTCGCCGAATCCCGCCGCGCGCACGCCCAAGCCGTCCGCACCCCGGCGCCGGCCGCCGCCACACCGCACTCACCCATCGGCTCCACCCCACGGAATAGCTGTCGTTTACATGTCAACGACGGCGATCGCCAGTACTCGCGGCACGTTTACACCACCGGGTGAACTTAATGATGTTTATGTTGCACCACATAATCCTGTTGGACGACCACCAGCAGCGAGCCGCAGACGCCGGCGCGCTCTTGCTCGGCCAGCAAGAGCAGTCGCCGGCGCCCCGAACGGTAGCCGACTCCTCCGCCCAAAACCGAGCGTGAGTGTTGGCTTGACGCACCACACACGCGGCTGCTGCTTTGTCGCCTCAGCGGCCACTAAGCTCTGGCTCCCGCTTCGCTCACCCGCCGACCAAGAGCAGCAGTGCGGTCGGCGCCGCGCTCGCCGGCCGACGCGCCCGGGTCTTCGTGAGGGTGTCGCGGAAAGGTTCGTGGGTGGGGCTGGAACGGGCCGGCGGTAGGGGCGTCGGTGGTGCTGGGCCCGTTGTGTGGGGCGGTGTGATCTCGTGGGGGGCGGTTCAGGCCGCCGGAGTGGCTATCTGGTGATTGCGGAGCTTGGTGAGGTTGTGGGTCATCATTTGTAGGCGCCACTCGGTGCGCACCGCTTTGCGGCCTCGTCGGTGGAAGCGATTGAACTTTCGGTTGTGTTTGGTGTGACCGATCACTGGCTCCACGGTCTGTTTGCGTAATCGGTAGAGCGCTTCACCGAGGTCGGTCTCGAGCACGCGGCGCATGAAGGTGTAACGGCCGCCGGTCCAGCCGGGTCGTTCACCCGTGCGCCGGCTTGAGTCAGGTGGGATGAGCACCGGGATGCCGTGCTCGCCGATGACCTCGTCCATGTGCTGCTCGTTCCAGTACCCCGCGTCAGCCACCGCGGCCCGCGGCTTCTCGCGGATCCCGGCCTGCTCGAGCTCCCGCAGCGTGGCGTCGACCATCGGCTTGAGCTGCGAGAAGTCGACCGACTCGACCGTGATCTCAGCGGCCAGGACGATGTGCTGCTCGTTGACCGCCGCCTGCAGGTTGTAGCCCTGCACGTAGCCGCGGAACGCCTTCATCACCCGCGCGTCGGGATCGGTCAGGTTGACCTCGCCCTGCGGGGTTGACGGCGGCTGATAGGGCTTCGGTGGGCCCCCAAAGCGGCGGCCGTCCTTCATCCGCCCCTGCGCGCGATACGCCTGATACGCCTCGTTCCCACGCCGCTGAGCCCCAAGATCCTGCTCAAGCCGCCGGCCCGCCTCCCGCAAGCGCTCAGACCGCGACCGCGGGACCGGCTCGGCCTCACGCCACCGATCCTGGTCAAGCTGGCGCTTGGCCTCCCGCAACCACCCCTCGCGGCCCTGTACCCGCGCCACGATCCGCTCGGCATCGAACTGATGACCGGTTGGCGCCTCTTCCTCTGCCGCATCCGCCCCAGCTTCCAGCTCGCGCTCCGCAGCGTGCGGCTCCAGATGGCGAGCCAGCCACTGGCGCTGACCCTCCTCGGTCTGCAGCTCGGGCGGAAGCTCATCCCCGCGCGCATCGCCATGACGCTCATCCTCCGCCTCATCAGTTCTGATCGTCTCCGCGATGACCTCCCGCGCGATCCCGTCATAGTCAACGTTGGAGTCTCGGCTCGCGTTGGCGTGCAGCTTCGTGCCGTCGATCGCGACCACCCCGGACCCCACCAACCCAGCCTCATCGCAGAGCCCTAACACCTGGGAGAACAGTTCACCCAGCGCCTGCTCATGGCGGCAGATAAATCTCGCGATCGTCGCGTGATCCGGAATCAAAATTACCGGTAATCACACGGTGAGCCACGTCCTGGCGACAGTGACGCTCGATCGCTCGCGAGGACTGCACGTTGGTCGCGAACGCGAACAAGATCAGCGCGACCATCACCGACGGCTCGTGCGCCGCCCGGCCGTGACCATCCGCCCGATAAGCGCCATAGAACCCCGACAGATCCATCCGACCCACGGCGTCGATCACGAACCACGCCAAATGATCGTCCGGCAACCACTCCCGCACGTCCGGCGGCAACAAAAACCCCTCGTCACGACGACTCTCAATGAAGTTCTGCGGCATACCAGAATTGTGTTAAACGAGGCGGACGGAAACCCCTTTCTGCGACACCCTCTCGTGAGAGCGGCAGTCTGCGTTTGTCCCGGCGCGGTGCCCTCTCGGCCATCTCAGGCCCGTCGCAAACCTCGATCCGGGCGCCTCCTTCTGGGCGATTCCGAAAGCGCGCTGCGGGGTCGCATCGATCCAGAACGGACGATCGCAGTGTCGCCCATATTGAGGAGCGCGCCGAGCCGGCCTCGCTGCTCTGGCTAGAAGTCCGTTTCGCTGTACTGGCGGGCGCCATACGCGCGCAGCACGCGATTGAAGGGCCGAAGGAACTGTCGCTTGCTCGTCGTCGCGAGCGAGTCATAGTAGTCGCCCTGCGGACAGTCGCTTGATCCGCCGCAGGCTGCTAGCGCCTGATCGGCGAGCAGCGAGTAACTAAGCGCAGCGGTCAGTAGCTGGCGGAAGGGCGTGAGCTGAGGGGTGAGCTTGAGCCCTTTTAGCTGCGCCAGCATCTGCTGGCGGTTGTCGATGGCAAGCTGCCAATCACCGGCGATCGCGGCCTGTCGTCCGACGCTCGACTGATCAACGATTTGGGCAAGATACGACACCGACTGGGTCACCGGGTCCGGCGTGGGAGCCGACTTCGTGACGGCGCTCGTGGCGGTAGGTGACGACGTCGACGCAGCGGTCGCATCAAACGAGCCGCCGCCGCTCACCACCACCGCCGCCACGAGCACGCCGGCGATCGCGACCGAGGGCACGCCAACGAGCCACGGCGCAAGCCGACCCCGAGAGATCGGCTTGCTCGAAACGAGCCCGGCATGCATCTCTGGACCGATCGTGTCGATCGTCGCCTGGTAGTCGCGGCGGTCGAACTGCTCGCCGAACCGCAGGAGGTTCAGATAGCGGTTTGTCAGGTGCGGATACGAGGATGTCAGCTGTGCAAGACGCGGGAGCACTCCGCGGCGAGCTTCGTCTGCCTGTTCGAGCACGCCCTCGGCGCCGAGCTCGGGAGCGATCTCTTTTCCAACGAGCAGCCGGTTGATGACGCCTAGGCCCGCGCCCAGGCCGCCAGCGCAAGCGATCCCGATCTGGTCGCCTGAGTAAACGATCGTGCGCTCGTAGGGAAGAATGAAGATGTTCAGGAACTTCAGGCTCTTGATGCTGGCGATCGCCACCTGGAGAGGCGTTAGCCGGAGGTGCTTCGCCTTCAAGGCGCCGACGAAGCGGCCGATCAAGAACGTCAGCTGCGCGCGCTTGTCGTCTGCCACGAGGTCCGAGGCGAGCCCGCCTTCGATGAGGATCATCTTCGTTCCCAGATAGCTGGTCAGCGTGACCTGGCCATCCACCTTCTCGACGATCCAGACCTCGAGGTGTCCGCGGTAATCCAGTCGATGACAAACGTCGTCGACCACGGCCTGCACCTCCGGAAAGCTGGCTGAGGTGACTCTGATCGCTCCGCCGAGCAGGCGCGCTCGAGATATTTGGATCAGCACCCAGACCGAGACCACCACCGCCAGCACGGCTCCGACGAAAACCGCCACGGCCTTCACGCCGCTGGCCGCGTAGATGCAGACGGGGACGACAACGAGCGTCGCGACGCTCGGCACGAGGGCAAGCATGAACCGAGACCCCTCCCGGGGATGCCGAAGGTTTCTCACTGACAACGCGTTCCGCCGAGCGTCCGCTCGACCGTCGTCATTCGCGCTTGCGGGACGCGCTTCACCCCGCCACCTAGTCTCCGGCATCGTCGCCTCCTAATGGCAGACTCACCCCTGCGCCACTGCACTGCGCGATATCCGTGGCGCTAGCGCGGTCAACGATACGACTGACTCAGCACCGAGTTAGTGATCTTCGTCACTACAACTATCGTGGCGCACAGTCGCCGTTCAGGACGTTCCCCCGACCCGACCTCAGCCCACTACCGGCGCTTCGAGGCTAGTTGGGCGGCACCTCGATGTGCGGGCCCAAGATCGGGGTGCCGCCCCAGCCGAGCTGCCCGGATGACGGGTCCCACCGGCAAGAACAGCCCCCCACGAGTGCCATCCGCGAGGGGCCGTCGGTTCCGGTTCGGCACGTACCGGCGATCCCACCCGGCATAGCAGACATTGCACAGCTTGATCTGCCATTTAGGGGTCGGCAGAGAACGTGTGGACACCCGGGTCAGGCGTCGGGAGTTGGCGGACGACCCTGCGCTCAGGAGCCGAGCTTCTTCAGCGCCGGCCAGGAGCCGTTGGCGGTCTTGACGTCGGTCTCCAAGAGGGGCTAATCGGAGCAGCGCCGACCATTGCTCAGCGACGCCGCGAAGAACCAGCTCGTACGTCCCAAGTAGACACCTCCTTTGTCGTCATTTCGGCCACGACCGAGCGGCTCCTGCCTTGGGTGCTCGCCGGCCCGAAGGAGCAGCCAGAGCACGGCCCGCGGCGGCCCGCCTCGCGCCTAGTGGTCCGTGTGACCAGAAGCCTGAGGTATGCCGAGCAAACGCCCGAGATGTGTCATGTCAGGGCGGAGGGTCGATGGTGCTGGTTAGCGTCAGGGGGTCGGACGGAGCGGCTTATCGGCCGTATTCGCGGAACTGGCGGTCCGCTGGGCGGCGCGTTCGTCGTCGCTCGCCATTGACATCTCGATTTCGCTTGGGTCGCGGCCGCCGACCCAGTGCGCTAGCTCAACCGAGTGCCCGTCGGGATCTGTGAACGTCAGGACACGCATGACGCCGAAGTCGGTGACGGTCCCGTCGGTGCTTCCTCTCGCGATTAGTTGCGTTCGGAGTCGCTCGAATGTCTCTGCGTCAGGAACGTTCAGCGCGAAATGATCGATGCGGCCACGCCGAAACATCGGAGCAGCGGGAGGCGGTGCGATTCGCGAGAACTCAAATGCGTGCAGCGAGGCGCCGGCGCCGATCAAGATCAAGGCGTGGCGACCGGGACCTTCCGGCTCAGGTATCGGCAAATCGACCACCTTCGCGGCTCCGAAGACTTGCTCGTAAAACGCGGCCAGGCGATCAATGTCGCTGGTGAGAAGGGCGATGTGATTCACGCCTGCTAGCTCGCTCATCTTGGCTCCCCACGCTCGCTCTGCACCAGCGAGCGTAATCGATAGACACGGGATCATCGACTCCACTTCGCCTACCGCCGAGACGCTGCTTGCCTCGCCGCAGCGAACGACATCCGCCCGCGCGCCCGCGGTGGCTGACTCACCGATTCGGTAGCTGCGTGAGGGCGAGGATGTTGCCGTCCGGATCCCTGACCCCTGCGCACTTGGCACCACGCTGCTCGTCGGTGTAGACGCCGTTCTCCGTCTTCAGGTGCGGCAGGTCGTACTCCTCGAACCTAACGCCTCGACAGCGCAGCTCGGAGATCTCTTGCTCCAGGTCCTCGACCAGGAAACCCGCGACCGTGTACTCAGCCGGCGTGTGCCCGGGCGGGCGCTCGTAGATCCGGATAATCGTTCCAGCGCCCGCCTGGAAGAAGACGCCGCCTCTGACGCTGATAGGCCCCTCGGCCAGCCCCAGCGCCTCCCCGTAGAAGCGTCTGGCGCGTTCGAGGTCAGTGGTCGGAAGAGTTGCGCAGGCAGGGACGTTCGCGAGCATCGGCTGAACCCTCCTCGTTTCGGGGTCTTCGGAGCTTAAGCCCGCGAGCGGTGTCCTCACGCGTCAGAGCAAGCATCTCGGCAACGGTGGCTGACCTTCGCACCGATCCGGGACCGACAGCTCACACCACCCCCCACGTCGCCACTGATTGTCGAGGGAGACTCACCGTGTCCAGCGGCTTCGACTTCACTTCTCCTTTGTCGCCGCTGCGGCCGCACGACGGCGACGCTGCTGCTTCAGCGTTTTCCGATCGCAAAGGAGAACCCCGACATCGGCACGGCGCCGGGGGGTCACTTACGCTTCATGGGAGCAGTTATGGCGGTTGACCGTTCACGTCGGCGATGACCGTCGCGACGAGGCGCAGGGCGTCCTGGTGGCGTCGTTTGGGGGTCAGCGTGGGGCCGCCAGGGGAACGGGACCAGTAGGCGAGCGTCTCTTCGATGACCGCCCGCCAGCTCGTCCCGAAGCGCTCAAGCGCGTAACGACCCGCAGCTTCCTTGCTAATCACCTCGCCGGTCGCGACGGTGTAATGCAGGCGGGGCGCGCCCAAGACACCCCACGCCGCACCCCGACGAAATGCAGGATTAACAGGCGGCCAGGATCGACGCGACACAGTCTCGACCCACCGCTGCCAGTAGTCGTTGAGGTTCTCCCGCGTCCAGGCGCGCAGCTCCAGCTCATCCACATAGACGGACAGGCTCCTCGGGTGCGGCCCACGGACCGCGATGCCGTGGCGCCCGAGGACCTGCCAAGTCACGGGGTTGGCATCAAAGCCAGCGTGCGTCGAGAACTGGCCCGCGACGTGAGCCGCGATCGGCGAGACCCTGAGCGAAGACCGCGTCAGATCCTCGCCGGTGACATAGATGCCATTGCAGACCAGCGGCCATCGATGGCATAGCACCCCATCTCGGCACACCGAGACAGTCCAACTGCGCCGCGCCGCCCACTGAAGCGCTCTCAGCTCCCCCGGCTCCAGCGGTCGGTCGACGACCGCAACGAAATCGATGTCGCTGCGGCCCGCTCGAAACGCGCCTAGGCTCGCCGATCCCACGATGTAGAAGCCCTCGATCCGCGCCGGAAGCGCCCGATCAAGGCGACCGAGAAACTCTCGGACCGCCTCCCTGACGACGTCGGGAACCACGCCGTGATTGTGTCCCACTCGCGACTCGACACTCCCTCCTTCGTCGCCGACACGGGTGGAAGTGTCCGCCATGCTGCGAGGTTCATGCCGGGTCGGAGGCCTACGATTCGGTGGTGAGTTCCTCGCTGACTGTTCGCCCGGCTCGGATCGAGGACGTCGCGCAGATGGCGCGCGTGAATGTGCGGTGCTGGCAGGAGACCTATCGGGGACTCAAGTCGGACGCGGTGCTCGATGACCCGGACTTCCTGGCTGCTTGGGAGCGGTTCTGGACTGCCGGGTTGACCGACGAGCGCTATCGCGAGAACCGCGTGGTTGTCGCCTAGCGGGATGGCGAGCTGGTCGGGATCGCCATATCGGGCCCGCCTCTGGACGCCGCGGCGGCGTGGGCGAGACAGCTGTACGTGCTCTATGTGTATGCAGCTCATCACGGCACGGGTGTTGGGCCGGCGCTGCTGGAGGCGGTCGTCGATCCGGAGGAGTCGGTGGCGCTGTGGGTGGCCGACCCGAACCCTCGTGCGCAGGCGTTCTACCGCAAGCAGGGCTTCGTTGCCGATGGGACGGCCCAGGTCGAGGACGGGGTGCGGGAGATCCGGATGATCCGCACGCAGCTCAGTCGCTAATCGACCGCCAGCGACTGACGCCGTCGCGAACCGGCGCGGCGGCGAGGGCCGCTGTCCTGGATCCGTCCGGGTTCTGATGCCGACCTCGCCACGGGGTTCACAACCGGGCCGTGGGGGACTCAACTCGGACATCGGCATGACGACGCGGTCGGCATTAGACCAATCATGCCGACGTCGGCATGAGGCGATGTCTTCGGTCGCCCGGCCGCGCTGCGGCGTTGACCGGTGTGGTCTGGGACTGTTGGCTGGCGCTGAGCGTTGTGCGCTCAGGGCGCCAGCGTTCTCGCCGGTGCCGGGGGTCGCCGTTCCTGACGGGAGCGGACACGACGGCGGCTGCGGTCGCCCCGTCCGTGATCGAGCTACGGGGTTTCGCCGACGGGCGATGACGCTAGAGCGCTGCCCTACGGTTCCGGGGCGGGCAGGAACTCGACGTCGTGCTCGGCGGAAACGCGGACCACCTCGTCCGTATCGGTCATCTCGTGGAGCTGGTCGAATAGCTCCTTGAGACGGCCGGCAGGGGAGACCCAGAAGAGGCAGCGCGTGGGCTCCTGGGTAGTGTTGAAGTAGCCGTGCGGGATGCCGCGCGGCATCTTGACCAGCGAGCCCGCCGGCGCCTTGTGGCGGTGCCCGTCGAGCTCAACTTCAAGCACGCCCTCGAGGATCGCGATGAACTCATCCTGCGTGGGATGGACGTGGGGCGGCACGAAGGTGCCTGGCGGATCCAGCGTTTCGAACGCGAACGTGGACTCGCAGCACGCCCGGTTCCAGTAGGTGTGGCCGAGAATGTGCCACTCCGCGCCCTCCTGTGGAGGTGAGATCCCGCCCTCGAGCTGCCCGCCTTCGACGCTCATTGCTGTCCTCCTTGCTCGCACAAAACGACTGGACCAAACGGGGTCGCGGTCCACTGCGCCGAAGGGCTAGCACCTCGTGCCGCCGCTGGCAAGCGGCCGAGAACCCGGCCTTAACGGCGACGCCGTCGATCACACTGTCGCTTCGTCGCCGGCGGAGCACCCAGCCGGCGACTGCCGCTCTTGAACGCGGCCGCGCTAAAGAAGAACTGTGGCGCCGCGGCCGTCGGCGATCGCCGGGCTCGGGGCGGGCCGTGGCCGCGGTGCGCTGCCGGATCCGCGCAGCAGCGCAGCTAATGGGCGTCTCCCTGAGCCAGCTCAGCCACCGGCTGCCACTCGCGCCAGGTCGCGAGGCGGCCCTGGTAATCGTTCTCGGCGATACCCAGCGGTGCGGTCGCGGTGGCTCGGCTCGGGCCCGCGGACCGGGATCCACGAGCTGATCCTGCCCGCCAACGAGCCGGGCTCGTCGATCATGCCGGGCAAGGTCAACCCGACCCAGGCCGAGGCGATGCTGATGGTCTGCATCCAGATCATCTCCTCCGATCTGGCGCTGACGATGGGCGGCTCGGAGGGGAACTTCGAGCTGAACGCGTTCCGACCGATCCTGATCAACAACTACCCGCACTCGGCGCTGATCATGGCCGACATGTGCGACCACTTCCGCGAATTCATGATCGAAGGCGCCGAGCTCAACCAGCCGAAGCTGAAGAAGAACATTGAACGCTCGGTGATGATGGTGACGGCGCTGTCGCCGATCATCGGGTACGACAAGGCGTCGGTCATGCCGTAGCCGCCGGTCGAGGCGCTCCAAAGCGCGCAGATCGGACAGCGCGCCGCGCTTGAGCTCGGCCTCCATCTCGGGGCACAGCTCGAGCAGGTGCCAGCGCAGCCGGTTCTGCATCCGGGTGCGCTCCTTGACCAGATCCTCCCGGTGGTCTGCGATCAGCCTGATGTCCATCGCCCTTTCGTCCAGGTACGCGGCCGGGAAGCGATCGACGCCGTCCTTGACGACCGCGCGGGCGACCGCCTGCGCGTCGATCTGATCGGACTTGCCGCGCTCGCGCTCGCCCTTACGGGAGGCGCCCATCACCTTCGGCGCCACCCGGATTACCCGCTCGCCCGCCGCCAGCAGCGCCTGCTCGAAGCGACGGGAGACCTGCCGGCAGTCCTCGATCGCCCACACCCGCTGCTCGTCCAGCCCGCGCGCCCAGCGGACCGCCGCCAGATGCCCGGACTCGTCCGCTTTGATCTCGCGGCTGCCGCGCGTGCGGCCGGTTCCCTGGTCGACCGCGGAGAGCGCGTGCGAGCGCTTGTGCGTATCGACTCCGATCACGATCATCTGCACCGTCCCTTCATTTGGTTGACCGCCGATGAAGCGGATCTCCGGCGGACAGACCTCTGTCGGGGCTGATGCCAAGCTCCTATCAAGTCACGCCGGCAATCCTCGGGCGGCGACGGGCGACACAACGGATACCAGCCATACCGGCCGACACCGCCGGCCGGTCGGCAGCCGGTTATAGAGTCAGCCCGCCGCCAGCCCGAGGACCTACCGGCCGAGTCGGACGTCACCGGCCCTCGGCTACGAGACGCTGACACAGAGGCCGGTTATCCGACACGACCGCCTGGAGGAGACGGCCATCCTGTCCCGGTTTCCCGTCGCGTTTCCGCTACCAGCATTCGCTTCTCGGTCATCCGATACCCGCCGAGGAGTTGGGCCCTCCTCACGGTCGGCTTACCGGACAACACCTGCTGCCCGGACCTCGACGGGGTTCCCGCGTTCCGCACGCATGAGCTACGACCGGGGTGGCTGCCCCCTTTACCCCGAGGACGACGGTGCTCATCCCGACCAGAAGGCGTGCCCGGCCGGCGCCTGCCGCTTCCCAGCGACCAGTCCTTCCATCCCCGCCACCAACAATCCGTCGGCGAGGCCCGCTTAACGAGGCATCAACGAGGGTTCAAGCAATTCAGCCGTCCGGTCTTCCCCTCGCCTGGCGCCCCCGGACAGAACGGGAACCCCTTGGGCTTTTCCCCGAGCTTCGCACCCCGCCGACCAGGAGCCGGACGACGCACGTCGAGGAGGGGACAGGCCAGCAAGCACGGACCTGGAACTACACGCTCAACATCACATCAGTCGATCCTCCAATCGTGCGTTCACTCACTACGTGCGACCTCGCGTCGCACCGCCTAACGCGGTCACGCCGGCGGCGTGGCTTCTCTTGGATTAAAGGAGCAGCGCCGTCTCGGTCGCCGGCGTCGCTCCTTCACCTGGCGGAGCAGGTGCGTGCGGCGGTCGAGAGCGCGCCCTCCCAACTCGTCGGCTCCGAGAGTTAGATCGCGGGTCGGCACGCGCTTGCGCAGTAACTGGCCGAGCGGCGGCCGAGCGCTGGCAGGTGGTGACCGCAGCGGATTGTGATTCCCTCAGACGCCGAGCGCGCGCGCCGGGCGGGCGCTCGCGGTCCGTCGCCTCTAGCGTGGCCAAGCCGGGGAGGCCGGCCGACGGCGGGCTGGGAGTCTTGCGCCGCGGCGACCTCGTCCGTCCTCGCAGGAAAGACGATCAGATCTGGGCGGCCACGGCGCACCGGAGTCGCGTCGGTTGCGTAGACGGCGAGCGCCACGCGTCGTACCGCACGTGCTCCGCCCCGAGCACACCGCTGAGCCGCCGCTCGAGATCCGCAATCGCGTCCGCACCGATCATCGCCGCAGCGAACGCCGTCATACCTCGCCCGCGATTCCCACCTGCTCGGAGATCTCGTTGCTCTGGTACGCCCCCTCGAGCACGGCCGCGGAGCGCTCAAGCATCGCTTGCTCATCGGCGTCCAGCGCGAGCGCGAGCCGCCGCACCACACCCCCGCGACCGATGACACACGGCAGGCTCAGCACTGCCGTCTCGCCCACCCCGTACTCCGCGAGCGCGGGAACCGAAACGGTGTAGATCCGGCGCTGGTCGCGCACCACGCATTCGACGATCCGGCTGGCCGCCACCGCGATCCCGGCGTCCGTGTGACCCTTGCGCGACATGATGTCGTCCGGTCCCCGCCGACGCGTACGCTCCATGCACCCCGTCTTGAGCGCAGCCAGCGACTTCCCAGACGGCAGCGGAAACAACCGCAGCGGAACCGGGCCAATCGTCGCGCTCGACCAGGCCGTGAAGCTACTGTCGCCATGCTCCCCGATCACGTGAACATGCGCGTTCTGGGCATCCACCCCGAGGATCGCCGCCAGGCCGTGCCGAAGCCTCGCCGTGTCGAGCACGGTCCCCGCGCCCAGGATCAAATGCGCCGGTCGCGCCGAGTGGTCCTGCGCGATCCGCGTCAGCACGTCGACCGGATTGCTCAACATCAGCACCACCACATCCGGAGCGACGACGTTCAGTTGTTCGATGATGGCTCGGACCAGGTCGCCGTTGCGCTCATCCAGCCGCGACTGCGCGGGCCGGAACGCAACCCCTACAGTGACAACAACGACCTCCACCCCAGCGAGATCCTCCCAATCGTCGCTCGCGATCACGTCGACGTTGTGAAGCAGAGGAGTGCCGTCAGCAATGTCCCACGCCTCCCCCTCGGCGCGCGCGAGATTGCGATCCCAGAGGACCACCCGGTCCGTCGCGTGCAGCAGGACCAACGCGTTGGCGACGGCCGCGCCGACGTGGCCCGCGCCAAGCACCGCGACGCCGCCTGCCTTCTTGTGAGGAAATTCAGAAGCCATGCGTGTGAGCATCGAGGCAGCTTCGAAATCGAGCCGAAATCGCCCGCGAGCCTCGCAACGCTGCAGTCGCGAGAGCGCTCGCTTGCGCTTCGATCGAGACACAACGCTAAGGTCGCGTCTCCTCGACTTTCGCCGTTTAGAGGAGGGCTCCGGCCCAGGCTTGTTGGATGGCGTTGATTTTCTCCCGGTAGGGGCTGCGTAGTCGACCGGGGGAATATTGCGCGGCGATGATCGTGCGTCTGAGCTTGGCGAGCATGTCGGCTGTCGACGGGTTGGTTTTCGTGCGGTACCAAGGCGCGCGGGCGCGGTGCTCGGCCACGTCTGTGGGGCTGTGGCCGTGGAGCGCGTACCAGATGATCGTCAGGCTCATGCAGAGCAGCCCGAACGGGACCGTGCGCCTGACGGCTAGCTCGGTGCGGTTGCGCGCTTCACCGACGCCGACGAGTTGCTTGGCGTCCTCAAAGGCGACCTCGATCGACCAGCGGCAGGCGAAGCGCTCGACGAGCTCGACGCTGGATGCGTCCAAATCGGTGGAGATGAGCGCCAGCTCGTAGGGCTCCTTTCTTGACGGATCGCGCACCAGCAGCATCGTCAGCGGCCGGTCGCGATGACTGCGGTACCACAGGCAGGTCAAGCGATGGATTTGCACGGTCGCTGTCTGCCCGTAGCGGTGCAGCTGCACGGTCTCCCACGCAGTGGCCGGGTCACCGGCGATCTGCGCGAGCGAGGGCAACCTCGCTCCCATCGCGCGGGGGCGGCCGCGTTTGCCGGTCCTCGGTGGCGCCAACTCGTGCAACGCCGCGTTTGTGCGAAGCCGCGCGGTCAGCGTAACGTTTGGCTGGCAGACCAGCGTCGGGCCGGTGTAGTGGCCGTCGGCGACAACATCAATCCGCCGGTCCGTGCAGTGCCGTGCGATCAGCGCTATCAGCTGCGCGGCGAGCTCGTGCTTGCTGTCCTCGCGCTTGGCCTGCAGCCTGAACAGCACGGGCAGCGCGGCCGGCCGGCTCAGGAACGGCAGCCGCACGACGATCGCGGCCACCACCCAGTTATTGCCCCACGCGAATCGACGGGGAGGCGCGCTGCAGGTCGGCTCGTGATGCCAGGCCGTTCCCCACACTCGCCGGCCCGAGCGCCTGAGCAACGTGTCGTCGATGGCGATCAACAGCGGCGCACCCGGATCGATCAGGCGCGCGACGATCAGATCCAGCAGCGCAAGCCCGAGCCGGTCCGGCGACCAGCGCGCGCGGGAGAAGAAGCGGTGCCCGCGACTGTGATGCCAGTCGCCGGCGACCCCACCGGCTACCAGGCAGCCGGTGATCGTGTGCTCGCCGACTCTGGCGATGAACCCGACCAGCAGCGCGCGGAAGGTACGAAACGTCGGCTGCGTGAAACAACCGGCAAAGAGGGACACAAGCTCGGCCAGCGAACCGGGAACTTGCGGCATCGGCGGCGACCTCCTCGTGGGAGCCGCGGCAAGGTTGTGGCGACCTCCCCGCGGCATTGATAGCTCACCCACGAGTTCGGGGAAGCCGCCGATGCTCCTCTGCCGCCAGATCACCCCAACTCACGGGGACCCGGCAGCAAAACGGCGAAAGTCGAGGTCTCAGAAGTGCTGTAAATAGCGGCGGTGTCGTCGGAGCAACGGCGTAGGTTCCCTCAAGTCCTGCGAAGACGATGAAGGAGGCCTACGCCGTGAGACGTACCGTACCGCCGTCGGCGGAGATAGAAGCTCGGATCGAGCGCATGTTGTCGGTGGGGGTGGGTGAGAACCCGCGCGAGTCGTTGTCGGAGCTGGCGAGGTTGGGTGCGCGGTTGATCATCCAGCGCGCTGTCGAGGACGAGTTCGATGCGTGGTTGGGGCGCGCCCGGTATGAGCGCCGACTGCCTGATCAGGGCGAGGAGAGCGGCGAGGAGAGCGGGCTGCGGAACGGGTTCCGTCCGCGGAGGGTGCAGACCGCGGAGGGGGAGCTCGCGATCGAGATCCCGCAGGTTCGCCAGGCGGCCGAGACGTTCGCGTCGAAGCTGTTCCCGCGGACCCCGAAGCTGTTGCGAACGGAGCCGTTGAAGGCGTTGGTGATCGGCGCGTTCGTGCGCGGCCTGTCGATGCGCGACGTCGAGTCGCTGTGCGAGCAGGCCGGGCTCGGGAAGCTGTCGAAGTCGACCGCGTCGCGGATGTGTGAGGAGCTCAAGGAACGCTTCGAGCGGTTCCGGCGGCGTGACCTCTATGAGATCCGGCTGGTCGCGCTGTTCCTCGACGCGACGTTCATCGCCGTGCGCCCGGACGGGCCGAAGGAGGGCGTCCAGGTCGCGTGGGGGTTCACCGAGGACGGCGAGCGCGTGCTGTTGGCGGTGAGCTTGGGGATGCGCGAGTCCTTCGAGGACTGGCAGACCCTCGGCCGCGACCTGATCAGCCGCGGGCTGGGCGCGCCGATGCTGATCCTCGCCGACGGCGCCCCCGGCCTCATCAAGGCGATCGAGCAGTGCTGGCCGGCGTCAGACCGTCAGCGGTGTTGTGTCCACCGCGCCCGGAACCTGTACTCAAAGCTGCCCGACCGCGAGCGCGAACGCGTCAAACACGCCTACTGGCAAGCGCTCGATGACGCGATCAGCGAGACCGACGCCAAGCAGCGACTACAGGCGCTGGTCGACGACCTCGACAACGGCGGGTTCACCGCCGCCGCTCGCTGCCTCGCCGACGACCTCGACGCGCTCGTGGTGCACCTGCGATACCCAGTCCGGCACCGCCGCAGATGGCGCTCAACGAACCTGCTCGAGCGCTCACTCGGCGAAGTCAAACGCCGCACGAAGGTGATGGGCCGCTTCCCCTGCGAGACCAGCTGCCTGACCCTGGTCTGGGCCGTGCTCGACCTGCTGATCACCCACCAGACCAACGGCATCCACTTCACCGCGCTCGACCGCCAACACCTCAAACGAGCGAGATACCACGGCACCGAGCAAACCCTGCCCGAGGAGGTGACAGCCGCCTAGACTGACCATCACCGGGAACCTAACCCGCGGCGAATTTACAGCAGCAAAGAGACGCCACCTTAGCGGCAACGCTAACGCCCGGGTGCTGCTTGTCGGCCGAGCGACGCTCTCGCTCGACGGATCCCGTTAGGTCCCACCCCGACCAGTGCCGGCTTCTGCAACGCCGGGCTGATGCAGCGGTGTGGCGAGCGCGACGACAACGCTGGTTCTCGTCCCGAGCATCAGCGCCGCCGGTGGCCCGGCTGCCTTTTCCAATCCGTGGCGAAGGAGCGGTCTGCGACGCCGCCGGGCAGACTGCCGCCGTGCTCAAAAGTGGCTGTCTCGCCGTGGCTGTTGGATCTCGATCATTGCGACAGCGCGAACCGGCCCTCGTTTGCGCGTCAGTGGCGCCTGGAATCCGCGAGTTAGGCAGTCATCTCCGGCTCGCGGCCGGCTGCTTGGTTGGCAAGTTCCAGGGCGCGCACGATGCGTTGACCAGCGCCGGTCGCTCGCGCTCGCGCGATAGCGGCGTCGGCCGCGTCGGTGCCAAGCTGTGCGCGGGCGCGTGTGAGGGACTCGGCGAGCTCGCCAGCCAGGTCCTGCGGCATCCCGGCGCGGCCGGTTTCCTCCTCGCGGAGCCGCGTGAGCTCGCCGACCTCGAGGGCCGCTTCGGCGAAACCACCGCCGGCAAGGGCGAGCTGGAGGCCTCGCAGATCCATGAGCATCTGGTGGGATTCGCCGCTCTCGCTTGTCCAGCTAAGACTTCGGCCGTAGAGGCGGATAGCGCCAGCGTAATCTTCGGTGAACAGGGCGCAATCTGCTCGTATGGCATCGAGCTCCCACGTCGGATCATCGCCTGCGAGCTTGGCCGCTTCCTCGACGACGGCCAGCGTTGCCGGCACATCCTTCATGTCGGCGAATACGTGTGCCTCGAATATGAGGCCGCGGAGAATGAGCCGACGGTCACCAGTGCGGCGCAGGATCCGTACCGACTCCTCCATCAGGGCGAGTGCCTCGTCATGACGCGATGCCCATCGCGAGACCCAACTCAGATCGCCCCAGCCGATCGCGCGTTCTTGCTCGTCGGGGACCTCGCGCCACTCGGCTAGGGCGGCGTCGAGGAGATCTTTCGCGGCCTCGCCGTTTCGGTGAAGCTGCTCGCATTTGGCCAGCATCGTCGTGATCCATGCCCGTTGATCGGCCGTGCCAAGGCCACTCTCGCGGGCATGTCGAAACTCGTCGCTGACCTCGGAGATGACTCCTCTATAGACCCAGTAGGGGGCCAGGGCGGCGCACAGGCGAACATGGAGGATCGGACTGTGCTCACGCGCCCACGCCACCGCAGGCCTGATCTCCGCAGCCACAGCGAGAAGCGCCGCGCGTTGCTCCGGAGTCGCGCCCCACTTCCACAGCCGTGCGGCGTGGGCGACAGTAGCCACGTACTCCGCGTGCCGCTCACGAGCGGCGTCCTCCGCGCCCGCAGCAGCCAGCCGCTCCAACGCGAATGGCCGCAGGGCCTGCGGCATGCCAAACCTCATTCCCAGGCGACGATCTACCTGACGGCGTAGTAGAGAACACTCGAGGAGCGCCTCGAGCGCGTCGAGGGGCGCCTCGAGCTCGTCTCCGCTCTCCGCGATGGCCTCGACCGCCGGCAGCGGGACGGCGCCTGCACACACCGCGAGCCGCTCGAACAGCGCCTGCTCACCACGGTCCAGCAGCCGATACGTCCAGTCAATCGTTGCGCGCAGACTTCGGTGGCGCTCAGGAAGGTCGCGGTCCCCGCGGGTGAGCAACGCCAACGGGCTCTCCAGACGCGCAGCCAGCGACTGCGGGCCAAGGGACCCCGCCCGCGCGGCCGCGAGCTCGATCGCCAGCGGCATCCCGTCCAGCCGCTCGCAGATATCAAGAATCGCGGCACGGTCATCATCGCCGAGGTCGAACGCACCGACGCGGGAGCGAGCCCGCTCGGCGAACAGGCTCACCGCGTCGTCGCTTGCCAGCGGGCCGAGCGGGAACACGCACTCGTCCGCGATCCGCAACGGCACCTGACTGGTGATGAGGACCCGAAGCTCAGGCGTCGCCATCGCGAGCTCCGTCACGATCGAAGCTCCCGAGACGAGCTGCTCGAAGTTGTCAAGGATGAGGATCGTTCGCCGCCCGCTCAGTCGCTGCGCGACGAGCGTCGAGAGCGACAACCCGGAATCACCAGAAATACCAAGCGCTTCGGCGATCATCGGGACGACCGCACCGACCTCCCGTATCCCGGCGAGCCGAATGATGAACACGCCACCGGGGGCGCGATCCAGCAGGTCGCTGCCCACAGCCACCGCCAGCCGGGTCTTCCCGATGCCGCCGAGGCCAGTGATCGTGACGACCGGTAGTTCACCGAGGTCCAACAGTTCCCGCACCTGCGCCCGTTCGCGATCTCGACCGACCAGGCGGCGGGTTTGCGGCGGCAAGTTCGTCGGCCGCAACGGCTCGGTGCGTGGAGGCATCACCGCGGCGCCAGGCTCGACGACCACGTCATACAGACGCTCCGGCGTCGGGAAGTCCTTGAGCCGATGCTCCCCCAGATCACGCGTCTCGATCGACTCGGGAATCCCGCGGCGAGCCGTCGCCGTCATCAGGATCTGCCCTCCGTTCGCGGCCGCAGCGACGCGCGCCCCAAGATGCAGATCGAGCCCCACGTAACCGGTGGAGTGGCGCTCGACAACCCCCGTGTGCAGACCCATCCGCACCTTCAGCATCCCCACCGCAGCGCCCCACCCGTACCCCGCCAAGCGCTGCTGCCCATCTATCGCCGCCAGCACTCCAGCGGTCGCGCTCGGAAAGAATGCGAGGAACGCATCACCCTCGGTCTGCACCACACGCCCGCCATGCGTAGCAATCGCTTCACCCACTAGCCGATGGTGAGCAGCGAGAGCGTTCTCCCAGCCACCCGGGCCAAGTTGCCGTGCGAGCCGCGTGGAGCCCTCGATATCGGTGAACAGAACCGTCACCAACTCGCCCACAGGCGCTTCCTCACTCACGCCAACGCCTCGATGCAATCACGCCCCTCTCAGTGATACTCATATCCGTGCCTTCGCACGAGTCAGGGTACGCCAGACCAAGGCCGATTAGGCGATCTCACTTGGCGTACAGCCCATCTGCAGCGCATCAGTCGCTCAGGCGCCGTCAGCCGCGAAGCTCGCGAGTCTCGGACAGCCGTAGTCCTTGCTCGATGGGCCCGCGAGGGCGCAGCAGCAAGCCGGACTCCCCGAACTCTTCGCCGAGAGGAATCCTCGCCACCCGCAGCGTCAAATCCAGCCGACAGCAACCCTGAACGCCGCGTTACTGCCTGCTCTTTCGCCGTGCAAGTCAGTGAGTCGCCCTCCCAGCGTGCACGTCTGCTTCTCTCCCCGGTCCGACTCCGAACCTACAAAAGCCGACAATCGCAGAATGAATCCCGAAATCGGAACCAGCCCGCGCGCAATTGCAGCGCGCACCAAATGATGGTGGGCTGCGCCAAGCGCGCTGTCGCTTAGGGCTAAACGGAGCAGTCTCGCGGGAGCCCCAGCGCGACCGCGAGACTTCCCCAATGGAACCCCAGGAGCCGTCTCGTGGACCGACACGCAGACTGCTGTCGCGAGGCTGTCGCACAAACCACTCAGAAACCCGGTGCATTAATTGGTCGACGGGATCACACATGTCGGTGGCTCTGATCAAGGCTCGTGATTGGGAGAGCGAGTCGAAAATCAACCCGCCTGGTCGGGGATCTCTCCCACCATCACTTGAACAGTGAGTATTTGAATGGTTTACGCAACAGCGTCCCGGGCGGGCCCCCTTGCGCCGCCACCCCTGAAGGATGAGAATCTCTGGTGCCGCCGGGCCGAGGCCGGTGAGGCGTGGTGCGGTATTTAGAGCCCGTGCGACAGCGTGACCCAGGAGCCTGTGGAACCGTTGATTGCTGCCATGAGCGCGAAGGCCAGCTTCATAGCTGGAAGGCTCCTCCCGGCGGCACACACCATCCCGTCGACCGGGGAGCTCACCAGCCCCAGCTAACAACTGAACGCGCCCACGCAGGCCCGGACCGATGGCCGGGTCTGCTTCTGCGCGCACGTTGCCGGCTGGCCACCCCGTCTGATTCACAGGCCAGCCTCTCGTGGCAGCAGCAGTCTCAGCCGCCGGCTCCTAACTGCCGGGTTTAGCCGTGGTTGTCGCATAAACCACCGGCAACTGGATCGGCGCACAATCGCCAATTTGGCCGACGCCGTGTAAGGCCATCTCGCGGCCGTCGAGGATGTCGCCGGACTGATTCGGCCTCCGAAGAAAGCGCGGCGTTGTTACTCGCGCACAAGAAAACTCACCCCATCGGGGTTTATGCGACTGCCTCAGCCCAATCCAGCAGCGACCGGCCGTGAACGGCGCTGCTGCTATCAGGCGGATGCGAAAGTGAGTCGTCGCGTTGGTCGCCCGGTCGATCGGCGCTGGCCGGCGCGCACGGACACGGGCGATTGCCTCGGAGCCGTGGCTCAGTCGGCGCGGAGTTCGTAGTTCAGCACGACGAAGCCGCCGGTAGCCGTTGCGCGTTCGAGCCATGCGTTCGCGGCGAACTGAACCAGCCCCGCGGTGTGCGGCCGAATCACATACGAACACGAGCGTCGGCCTGTCGCAGCGAGGCAAAGGGAGCAGCGCCACGTGCGCCTCAAGTCGCACTGCCAGCATGGGGAACCTGGAAACCGACATCCCACCGTCCGAAGAGGCGATGGAGGCGACCCGGGCCCCTTCGCTCTTTACGGTGAGTCCAATACGAGGAAGGGTGACTCGATGGCGAAGACAGCAGCTGGTGGCGGCGGCGCGGATAGCTCGGTCGCGGACCAGCTCCGTGCGCTCGGTGTGAGGGGTGTCCTCGTGAAGATGGCCGAGCGCGGCCAGCTCCTCGCCCTGAGGTGCGAGATGCCGCAGTGCTACCACCACAAGGGGCGCGGCGCGTTCGATCCGGTCAGGACGCCGCGCACCAAGTGGGCGCCCTCGCCCGACCACTATCCGATCCTTAAGTCGGCCGGCGGGCACCTCGTCCCCGAAAACGTTCGGCTGTCCCACGTCTGGTGTAACAACCGGGACTATGGATGGCGGACGCAGATCCGGACGATGCTCGCGAAAGGTAAGTCCCTCGCCGACATCGCCGAGGCTCTGAACAGCAAAGGTGTCCCCCCGGCCCACGGTACGAACCGTTGGACGGCCGCCATGGTGCGCAAGGCCTACGTGTCGTACCTGGCCGAGAAGCCGAAGTACGTCTACGACGGGATAAGCAGCGCACGCGTTCGTCAGCACGGACTGCTGAGTGCGCTTCGAAGCAAGAGCGGCAGCACCGTCAAGCAGTGGAGACTGCCCGGTTGATCGAGCAACGGCAGTGTCACGAGTGCCGACCAGTCTTCCGCTCTGTCGCCGTGGCAGCAGTCTTGACGAGACTGCTGCGCTACGCGTGAAGCGGCAGCATGTGACCATCGGCACGCCGACCCGTCGTGACCTGCATCCGTTGCGGCACGGGCATCATTGCGCCCGCGCCGAGAGTCTCGGAATGCGCGGGAAGTGTGCATCTCGGCGGTCGGCCGCCACCTCTTGCCCCAGGCGGAAGCTCGAGATGATCGAGATCCGCGCGTTGCGCGTCTGTCAGTCGCGGCAGCAGCATGCCCGCGCTGGCGCGAAAGCAAGAGCGGGCTGGCGGCCGGGGCAGGGGCGAGGTCGGCTTCGGGCCTGCTCGGTCGAGCGTTCCGGCACATCGTCGCCGTTGCGAGTGTCGAGCTTCTATGCGGCGGCGAGCGCTCGTGCGCGGGTATGGCGCCGGTAGCGGCCGGGGGCGAGCCCACGGTGGCGAGTGAACGCGCGGGAGAAGGAGTATTCGGAGCGGTAGCCGACGGCGGCGGCGATCGCAGCGACGGTGTCGTCGGTGTCGCGCAGCCGCTGGGCGGCGAGGTCCATGCGCCAGCGCGTGAGGTACTCGGGCGGTGTCTCGCCGAGCAGGTGGGCGAAGCGGCGGCCCAGCGTTGCGCGCGACACGCTGACCTCGCGGGCTAGCGACTCGATCGTCCACGGCTCGCGGGGCCGCTGGTGGATGGCGTTCATCGCCCGGGCGACCACGGGGTCGCGCAGCGCGAGCAGCCACCCGTCGGTCGCGTCGTCCTCCTGGATGCGCAGCCACGTTCGCATCACGTGGATCAGCAGCACGTCGATCAGCCGTCCGACCGCGGCCCGGGAGCCGGGCGGGCGGCCGCCGAGCTCGAGCGCGAGCAGCCTCAGCGTCGCGGCGACGGCGCCGTCGTCGCCGGGCATCCCGGCCGGGACGTACAGCACGGGCGGCAGTTGGGACATCAGCGGGTGAGCCACCTGATGGTCGTAGTCGTAGGCCGCGCAGAGCATGCGCGTCCCGGCGCCGGGACCCTGGATAATCATGTCGCCGTCGGGCGTGCGCGGTATGTCGGTCTCGAATCGCACCAGCGAATCTGTTCGGGCGTCGACCGACGAGACCAGCTCGTGTGGCGTGTTGGTAGGCAGGAGAACGACGTCGCCGGGCATCAGGTGCTGCGGCGCGCGCGCGGGGATCCGCACCCAGCAACTGCCGGCAATCACCGCGTGAAAGGCCGCGCCCGGGACGGGGTCGATGGTCACGCCCCACGGCTCGTGGGCGATCAGCTGGGCCATCACGCCGCACGACACGCGGCTGAGGTCGAACACATCGGCGAGCGGATCCACGAGGACCACAGCTTATCGCCGTCCAGCTCACCGACCGAGGAGGAGATGAGCTGAACGGCTATCGATTTGCGCTGCTGGCCCATTGTTATGCCAGTCGAGCGCCCCTACTCTGCCTCGCGACACCCCCGGAACTACCCCACGTCAACGAAGAAGCGCGACACGATGCCACTGCTCAACCCCGGCGAGCACTTCCCGCGCATCACGATCACCCCGGTCGACGGCGAGTCGATCGACCTGCCGGACGCGCTGGCCGGGCACTTCGCCGTGATCCTGTTCAACCGCGGCTCGTGGTGCCCGTACTGCAACGCCCAGCTACGCGCCTTCCAGCGCCAGGCCGAGACGCTCGATGGCCTGGACGTCAAAGTCGTCTCCCTGTCGGTCGACGACGAGGCCACCGCCCGCGAGCTGATCGCCAAGCACGGCCTGACGTTCCCCGTCGGTCACAGCGCGGACGCTGCCGCGATCCACGCGGCGACCGGCGCATTCGTCAACGCCGACCCAGTGCACCTGCAGTCCACCGGGTTCGTCCTCGATCCCGACGGCAACGTGATCGTCAGCGTCTACTCAAGCGGCGCGATCGGCCGCCTGGTGCCTGAGGACGTCGCCGGCCTGGTCAACTACGTCAAGTCCATGCAGCCCGCATGACCCCAACCACGACGACCGCCGGCGAGCTCGAGCTCGCCGGCTGGCGGCGCCAGGTCGCCGAGCTCTACGCCACCATCCGCCAAACATCACCCCGCAGGAGGGACACGCGCTGTGGCTCGCCGGTCGCGACCGGCCGGCCCGGGCCCGCGTGGGTAAGCTCCTCTCGGCAAGACCGAGGAGCTGTTCGGCGATGGCCCGCGAGATGACCACCGACCAGGTCCGTGACTTTCTCGGCCACCGCACCCGGACCGCGAAGGTGGCGACGGTGATCCAAGACGGCCGCCCACATGTGATGCCGGCTTGGTTCGTGCTCGATGGCGAGCAGCTCCTCTTCACCACTGGAGCGGACTCGGTCAAGGGCCGCAACCTGCGGCGCGATCCGCGGATCGGCCTGCTCGTCGACGACGAGGCCCCGCCCTACGCCTTCGTGCACGTGCGCGGACGCGTCATCGTCCACGAGGACCTGGACGAGGTGCTGCGGTTCGCGACCGCGATCGGCGCCCGCTACACGGGCGAGGACCGGGCCGAGGAGTTCGGCAGGCGCAACGCCGTCCCGGGCGAGCTTCTAGTGCGGGTCACCCCCGAACGCGTGATCGCCGAGTACGACGTCGCCGGCGATTGACCGACCCGCGTCACCCGGCCAAGTCCGCTCGTCTCTGCTTGCCGCGCGCAGGAGGGCTCTGGCCGGAGCGGCGCTAATTACCGCGGCGTCAGCGAAGCAAGGCCCGGGTCGTGGCACACGTCTTTCGTAGAACTCAGCGACCAGGTGGGTGCTCTCGATTTACGGGGCGGCGACGCGCCCGAGGCCCTTGCCTTCGGTGCGGCAACCGGTGTTGGCGCCGCGCACCGATGGACTAGTCGGGGTATCGCAAGGATCGGAATTGGCCGGCGTAGAAGAGGAGGGGGTCGCCGGTTGCGTGCGTGTGCAGTTTCTCGACCTGCCCGACGATGATCCAGTGGTCGCCGGCCGGGTATTCGGCGACGATTTCGCATTCGAGCGTGGCGAGTGCGTGGGAGAGGAGCGGGTCGCCGCCGCGCCCGGGTTCCCAGTCGAGGCTGGCGAAGCGATCGGCGGCGGCGGGGGCGGCGCGCTTTGCGAACTCCTCGTGTCGCTGTCCGAGGATGTTGACCGCGAAGTGCCCGGTGCGCCGCATCCGCTGCCAGGTGAGCGAGGCTTTGGCTGGGCAGAACGAGATCAGCGGCGGCTCGAGTGACACGGAGGAGAGGGAGTTGACGATCAATCCGTTGGGCTCGCCGCCGGGTGCGGCGGTGACGAAGGCGACGCCGGTCGCGAACCTGCCGAGCGCGTTCCGGAACGCGCTCGGGTCGATGGTGGTGAGCGGTTGGGTGTGGGTTGCGGGGAGCATGTCAGTGGAGTGAGGGTTGTTCGCCGAGGGCGACTTGGGCGAGGTAGTCATAGGCGCGGTTGGCGCCGAGCGGATGCATGAAGGTGCCGGCCTTGACATCGCGGTAGGCGCGCGCGAGAGGACTCCCGTTGACGTAGCCCGCGCCGCCTGAGAGCGCGAGGGCGCGGTCGACGACGCGTGCGGCCGCCTCGTTGACGAACGCCTTGGCGGCCTGCGCCTCGGCGAACAGGGCGCTCAGCTCATCGGCGCTGCCGTCGGATGCCGGGTTGGCCGCCCTGTGCTCGTCGATCAGCTGCGCCGCGCGTGACAGCACACCGCGTGAGACGGCGAGGTCCACCGCATTGTCGGCCACCTGCATACGCGGGCGCGCGTCGCCGTTGATCCGCCCGGCGATGCCGCGGCGGGCGATCGCGTCGGCCGACTCGGCGATGCCGAGCGAGGCGGCGGCGTGAAACAGCCCGGAGTGCAGGTTGCGCTCCATGTATGGCAGCACGTCGCCGGCGACGAATCCGCCGCGCACGCCCGCCTCGGGCAGCTCGACGCCCTCCAGCGACACGGAGTTGCTGCCGGAGGCGCGCATCCCCATCGCGTCCCAGTCGTCGTGGATGACCACGCCGGGCGCGTGGGTCGGCACCATCGCGTACGCATAGCGCTCGACGCCCTCCTCGTCGGCGTAGGTGACGGCCACGTACAAGTCGGTGGCGGCGGGGGACATCGTGCAGAACATCTTGCGGCCGTCGATTCGCCAGCCGGACCCCGTGCGGGTCGCGACCGTGCCGGGGCGCGTGAGGTCCTGTCCCCGCTCACTGATCGCCGCGGCGAGAACGACGCCATCGCGGGCGATCTGCTCGAGCGAGGCGGCGAAGGCGCGGGCGCGGCGCTCGGCCTTGGCCGCCACCGCGACGCTATGGCGGCGCACCATGTTCAGCACCGCGACCAGATGCATGTTCACCCCGATGGCAACCGACGCGTCGCCGCGAGCCAAGCGGCTGGACGCGACGACCAGGTCGTGCGCTGACGACACGCCCAGGCCACCGAGCTCAATCGGGATGGGTGCGGCGAAATAGCCGGTGGCCTTCAGCGCGTCGATCGCCTCGAACGGATACGTGCCGTCGCGGTCGTGCTCGGCGGCGCGGGCCGCGAGCTGAAGCGATAGCTCGTCAGCGATCGTCACCAGGCGGGCGCCGGTCGGGGTGTGGGCTGCAAGTTCGATGGGCATGGTGGTGGCTCCAGTCCGCTCACACGCACCACCCGTGGCCGGGCGCGGCCCAGGCCACGGGCGGGCACATGCGAGCTTTAGTCGGTCGTCACCACGACGGCGACCGGCACGCCGTTGGTGACCATGTCGTAGACGGCTGAGCGCTGCTGGGCGCGGCTGACGACCTCGCGCAGCTTCTCCTCCGGGGCTTCGCCGGTCACGCGGAACGACACGCTGATGCGGTCGAACCCGTTGCGCGGCTCATCGTCGACGCCGAGGGCGCCGCGCACGTCCATGTCACCGGTGAGGGTCGACTCGACCGACGTGAGATGGACCTTCCGTGCGGCGGCCACGTAGACGATCGTCGTGGTTAGGCACGCGGCGAGTGCGTGCAGCAGGTACTCCGCCGGGTTGGCGCCGGTGTCGGTGCCGAGCAGGATCGCCGGCTCGCCCGCGTCGATCGAAAACGCCTCGCTCCGGCTCGTATCCTCGCCGCCCGCGGCATAGAAGTTCTTGATCGACGAGCGATTGTGCGCTCCGTCGATCCACCGGTTGGTGGCGCGGAACTGGAACTTTGCCAGCTCGGGCTGCTCCTTGATCAGGTCGAGCGTGGCGAACAGCTTCTCGGTGTCCACGCCGTTGCGGATCGTGTCTGTCACTACGGTCATTTCGAGACCTCCTGGGTCTTGTCTGTTGCAGAACGCTCCCTCCGAGCCGCTTGCGCGGCATCGGCGCCACACCCGGATCTGGGCGAGAGCTGCGGCAGGAATTGCGGTTAGCCCGGCGCCTCGCCCAGCATTTGCTCGAGCCGTCCGAGAGAGTCGGTCCAGCCATGTTCGTGCAGCGCGAGGCGTTCCTCGGTGGCGAACTCACCTTGGGTCAAGAGCACCTCGGTCCGGTCACCTCGGTCGCGGAGGGACAGCCTGGCGACTGTCTGCCGATCGTCGGGGTCGGGCGGATCCCACCGAAACGTGTAGGCCAGACGGACAGGGCGATCGACCTCTCGGAACTCTCCCGAGAGGTAGAAGAGGTCGCCGTCCGGAGGCTGCATCGCGATCCGGTAGCTGCCGCCGACGCGCGGATCGGACTCGACGCTCGGCGTGGTGAAGCCTCGGGGACCCCACCACTTCGCGAGCTCCCGCGGATTAGTGAGCGCCTGTACACGGCCGCTGGCGGCGCGGGAACGATCCGCTTCAGGCGCAAGACAAGTCCGCTGCCCGTGGCTTCCGCCTCGGTCGCGGCGGCGACAATGTCCTCGCGGGAGACCTTCCCGACCAGCTCGGGATGGGTTTCCGCGAGGTGGCGCTCCACGTTCGCCGCCAGCTCGTCCCCGTCCGCGCCGCGGATCACGACCCCGTCCCTCTCACACTCGAACTCTTTGGCCATCGTCGCTCCGTTCTCTCGTTGGGACGGCGATGGTCGCGTTCGGACGTTTCCTCGGCCTTTCGTCGACCTTTCTAAGCTTGGTTCGCGATGGCCGAAGCGCGAGCGACACGAATCCAGCTATGTGGCCGGCTCGTGGTCGAGCTGGAGGGCCGACACGTCGAACACGCGCTACCGGGTCCGAAGGGCAGACTCCTGTTCGCCTACCTGGTGCTCAACCGGGATCGACGGATCAGCCGGGACCAACTACTGACGGCCGTCTACGGGCCGGAGGCCTCACCGGACCAGCATCCGAGCCTGAGCGTGCTGCTGTCGAAGCTGCGCAGCGTCATCGGTCCAGAGCGCCTGGCCGGGAGATCGGAGATCGAGCTCCTGCTGCCGCGGGAGGCGTTCATCGACGTCGAGGCCGCCCGTGAGGCGCTGCACCGTGCCGAGTCCCACATCGCGGCGGGCGAGTGGGCCGAGTCCTGGGGACCCGCCGGCGTCGCCTATCACGTGGCGCGTAGGCCTCTGCTCCAGGGCGAGGACCGCCCCTGGCTGGACGAGTGGCGGCGTCGGCTCGAGGAGATTCATCTGCGTGGGCTCGAGTGCTTCGCGCAAGCCAGGCTTGGCCTCGGCGGCCCCACGCTGCCCCAGGCAGAAGACGCCGCGCGCCGACTGATCGAGCTCGCCCCCTACCGCGAGACCGGACATCGGATCCTGATCGAGGCGCTAGAGCGGCGCGGAAATGTCGCCGAGGCGCTGCTCGCCTACGACCGGCTGCGCGTGCTGCTGCGCGACGAGCTCGGCGTCGCACCCAGCCCGGCCCTGCAAAGCGTCCACCGGCGCCTGCTCGGCGAGAGCGCTACGACCCCTGCTTAGGAATCTCCTCCGCCTGCGCCAGCAGGTCCGCGCGCGAAACCTTGCCAACAAGATCCGGATGGTCCTCTCGCAGGTGCGCTTGCGCGTTCTGCCACAGCTCGTCGTCGTCCTCGCCCCTGACCAGCTGGCCACAGACACAAGGAATCTGCTTCACGCCCTCATCGTACGCCGAAACCATTGGAACGCTCGACGAAAGGTTCGCGAAATAGGCGGCTGGGACTCTCGCATCAAACGATCAAAAGAAGAGCAGCGACAGTCATGCCAACCTTCGCCCTCATCGCCGAGCATCCACCCGACCTCTGCCCAACCTCCAACGCTCAGACACGGCAGATCCTCAAGCAGGGCGCCAGCCAGATCCCGCAACTCGCCGAGCAGCTCGGCGTAAAGATCGGCACCCTGCGCATCTTCGGCCCCGACCACATCATCCTCGCCGTCGTCGAAGCGGACGACATCGATTCCGTCAGAACCTTCGCCCCCCAAAGCCGCCTCATGCAGTGGAACACCGTAAAGATCCACGCCACCTACTCGATCGAAGAGGCCGTCTCAATGATCGACGAGGTCGAGGCCATCTTCTAGCGCACAACACCAAAAGCGCCCCCAAACCGCGACTAACAAATCGACGCGCCGACAGAGCACAACCAACCCTCACCCCGAACCAACCCGCCCCGACGGCCGCGTCGCGTCGACGTCCACCAAATCTGCGCAGGCTCGCCGACGACCCGCTCGGCGACAGCAGGGTGTCGCACGCACACCAAAGCAGGTCCGAGTCAGCGTCGACGTGTGCGCCCTGCTCGTCGCCAGGTCCGCGTATTGGGTGCTTGCAGCCTCCATGCTAGCGCCCTGATCGAAGCAGTAGTCCGCGCGGGCGCCCATGCTGGTCCCAAGCTCGCAACGAACGGCGCCGACCGCCGAATCGCGCGCTGCTCCTATCGCCCACGTCCAAACGTGCGCGGGCTGGGCGCGGCACGACTGCTTCGGCTCTCGCTGCTGCTCGGGCCTCGCTATGCCCTTGCCACGGGCCGAGCAGTTGCGGCTGGCTGCTCCTTGGTCAGGATGCGGTAGTGCGTGATCGGGATCGCGGTCCTGGCGATTGTTCTCGACAGGGATCGCAGGTTCGATGGATGGGCTCGCAGGCGGTAGAGCTGGGTGGTCAACGTCCAGCTCTCCAAGGGAGGGAGCCATGTCCTCTGCTGTGCAGTTGCTCGATGCTGCCGGCCGCCGCCGCTCGCCAGCGACGATGCCGGACTTTCATGCCGGTAGGGCGCCCGGGAACAAGGGTCAGCGCTACGCGGCTGACCCGCCGACGGTCGATGAGATCATCGCGGTCATGCGCCACGCCCGGCACGCCCGGTACGGCAATCGCCTCAACGGGTTGACCGTCGTGCTCTGGCGTGCCGGGCCTAGGATCAACGAGGCGCTCTCCCTCAACGAGACCGATCTGAAAGAACGGCGCGGGTCGATCCTGGTCAGGCATGGCAAGAACGATCGCCGCCGCCAGGTCGGGATGGACGCGTGGGGGTGGTCAGCGCTCGGACCGTGGCTGTCCGAGCGCGCGACGCTGCCGGTCGGCCCGTTGTTCTGCGTGATCGCCGGACCCACGCGCGGACACGCCTGGTCGGCCGGCGCCGCCAGGCTGCAGCCGCACCAAATCGCACTTGAGGCGGGCGTCCGCCGGCGCTTCGCGCCCCACCAGCTCCGCCATGCGCACGCTGTCGAGCTGTTGCATGAGGGCATCCCGCTGCCGCTGATCCAACGCCAGCTAGGGCACTCGCACCTCTCCACGACCGGCACCTACCTGCAAGGAATCTCCGCAGAGGAGATCATCTCCACCGTCCACGCCCGGCGCGCGCCGATGATGCATGCCAGCGCCGGCCTTGCCCTGTAGAACACCAAGCGGGAGCGCATGACGCGCTCCCGCATCCCCCAAACGCCCGCCCCGTCAGACGATCGCTCCCGCGCGTAAGCAGCAACCAGCCGCCACTGGCCCTGGCGTGGCGAAGCGCGAGCCCGCGACGCCCTGCTCGAACACTCTCCGAGTGCTAGCTGACGTGCGGTGGCTCAGCTAACTCCGAGCAGATCCGCCGTGGCCCTTGAGCGGCAAAGCATCTGCCTGTGGACGGGCACGGATACGTGTTGTCCGCCCGCTGCGGACGCGAGCTTGAGCGCGCCACGTACTTCGGCTCCGACCCGATCGCTAACAAAGGTTGTGCAAGCGCCCGGACTGGCGCCGTCTCGGGTTCCGCGCAATTCGGGACTTACGGTGGCGGCGAGGAACACGGTCCGTTGCAAGAGCGGTGGAGGGCGGTGGGTGCCCGAGCCGGCGGTCTCTGGTCGCATTGCGTGTAGTAAGCGGTCAGCACTCAGGTCTGTGACAGCTGGGTTAGCCATCGCCAGAACGCGGCGGTGTCCGTGGAAGCGCGCGGGTGGTTGCGCTCGTCGCGGACAGCGCGGAGGTCGCGAGTGAGGTCGAGGCCGCGAATTGACAATGTCTGCAGTGTGCCCGCCTGTACCTCGGTGGCGACCGCCAGGCGTGACATGAGCGCAAATCCACCTTCTGTGACCGCCCGCTTGAGGCTTTGGGAGCTGGCGACCTCGAGCGAGGGGGTGAGCTCGACGCCGGCCTGCGCGAGCGCGCTGGTGGCGATCTGGCGGGTGCCGGAGCCGGCCTCCCTCGAGAGATAGGGCTCGGATGGCAGCTCTCGAGCGGTGATGCTTCGCCGTTGTGCCCACTTGTGCGCGGACCCGATGACGGCAACTATCTCGTCGCGGTGGACGACCACCGATTGCAGGCCGTCGAGCGGATCGAGGCCTTCCACGAAGCCGATCTCGGCCGTGTGGTCTCGGACTGCGGACAGTACGCCCGGAGAGTTGACGATCGCGACCTGAGGGCGCGCCGCGGGGTGGAGTCGACGGAAGGCCGCCAGCCAGCCGGGCAGGAGGAACTCCCCGATCGTGTGGCTGGCGGCAAGCAGCAGCACGTGAACGGTCGCCTCGAGCTGGTCGCACAGCGCCTGTTCGGCTTGCGCCAGCGCGGACAACACGGTCTTGGCGTCTGGGTAGAGCACGCGCGCGCCGCTGGTCGACCGCAGCCCGTGGCGCCCTCGCTCGAACAACATCACGCCGGTCCGGCGCTCGAGCGATTGCAGTCGCTTCGTCACCGCCGAGGGGGTGAGGCCGAGCGCGTCGGCGGCACCATGGACGCTGCCTGTCTCCATCGCCGATACGAACGCGGCCAGCTCCGCGGACGATAGGGGATTGGCTCCTGGCGCGGACACGCCAAATAGGTTTCCAGAACGGAAACAAAAGCGGCGAAATCCGACTGGTAAGGCCGTTCCGGAAGCTCCACGATCATGGCGTGAATACTCAGTCGCTTCTCGTTCCGCGTCGGACGCGCTACAGGGCAAGCCACCGACCGTTTTGGGCGCTGGAGTCGCCGGGCGACGCGTTTGCGTACGTCGGTCCGAATTGGTTCGCGTCGGTCATGGGCACCGGGATCATCGCGATCGCAGCGACGTTGCTGCCGAGGCAGTTCGCGGGGCAGCGCGGCCTCGCGGTCGGCGCGTGGATCCTCGCCGCGGCGCTCCTCGTCGCGCTGATCCTCGTGACCGCCGTGCACTGGATCCGATACCCCGAGACCGCCCGCGGGCACGCGCTCAGCCCGGCGATGGCACCCTTCTACGGCGCGCCGCCGATGGCGATGCTGACCGTCGGCGCGGGCGCGCTACTCGTCGGCCGCAGGGTCATCGGCGTTCACGATGCATTGATCCTCGACTTCGTGTTGTGGACCGCCGGCACGATCACCGGCTTGGCGGCCGCTGTGATCGTCCCGTACCTGATGTTCACGCGACATGAACTACGGCTAAGCGACACGCTCGGATCATGGCTGATGCCGATCGTCCCCCCGATGGTGTCGGCCGCCACCGGCGCCGCGCTCATCGCGCACCTGCCGTCCGGCCAACCGCGAGTGACGCTGCTAATCGCTTGCTACGCGATGTTCGGGCTCAGTCTGATCGCCTCGCTCGCCGTGATCACGATGCTATGGGCCCGTTTGACGCGGCACGGTCCCGGCCCCGCCAAGACCGTCCCGACGCTGTGGATCGTCCTCGGACCACTCGGCCAGTCGGTTACGGCGAGCAACCTCCTCGGCGCCCAGGCCGACCGAGTCCTGCCACATCCTTACGGCATAGCCCTGCAGACGATGGGCGTGGTCTATGGGGTCCCGGTACTCGGGTTCGCGCTCCTCTGGCTGGCGATCGCGGCAGCCATCACGGTCAAGACCGCCCGCAACAAACTTCCCTTCAGTCTCACCTGGTGGAGCTTCACCTTCCCCGTCGGCACGACGGTCACCGGCACCAGCGAGCTGGCGATCCACACCGGCTCCCACGCCCTGGCTTGGCTCGCCGTCGCGCTCTTCACCGTCCTCGGATGCGCCTGGATGACAGCTTCGCTCAACACCGCCCGCCGTACCACAAGCGGTGAGCTGCTCCTCCCACCCGAGCCCGCTGGCTCTCCAGCTGCCACTCACTAACACGCACCTACCACCAGGAAAGAAAGAGGACCTACACACATGACCCTTCAGATTGGCGACACCGCGCCGGATTTCGAGGCCGAGACCAGCGAGGGGAAGCTGCGCTTTCACGACTGGATCGGCGACTCGTGGGTGGTGCTGTTCTCGCACCCGCGGAACTTCACCCCGGTCTGCACCACCGAGCTGGGATACATGGCGAAGATCAAGCCGGAGTTCGACCGTCGCAACACGAAGATCATCGGGCTGTCCGTGGACCCCGTCGACAACCACCCCGAGTGGGCGGGCGACATCGAACAGGCCCAGTGGCAGGCGCCCAACTATCCGTTGATCGGCGACCGCGACTTGAACGTCTCGAAGCTCTACGGGATGCTGCCCGCGGCGACGGACGGCGATCCCGTCAAGCGGACCGCGGCCGATAACCAAACCGTGCGCAACGTGTTCGTAATCGGCCCGGACAAGCAGATCAAGCTGATCCTCGTCTACCCGATGACCACCGGTCGCAACTTCGATGAGATGCTGCGGGTGCTCGACTCGCTACAGCTGACCGCCGAGCACCGGCTCTCCACGCCGGTCAACTGGCGCCAGGGCGAGGACGTGATCACCGCCGGCTCGGTCTCCGAGGACGAAGCCAGGTCCCTCCAGCATCGAACCGGAGTACCTGGTGCAGGGGAGCGGGCGATGAGGGTCTCGGCGCTTTCCCGCCCCCGCGTTCTCGTGCTCGGTGCCGGGTTCGGCGGTCTGGAGCTGACGAGTAGGCTGTCTGAGGAGTTCGGTGACGGCGTCGAGATCGTGCTGATCGATCAGAGCGACGTGTTCGTGTTCGGCTTCTCGAAGCTCGACGTCATGTTCGGGCGAGCCCTTCCCTCGGGGGTCCGGCACGCATATCGCGACATGGTCAAACCAGGGGTTAGGTTCGTTCAGGCGACCGTGCGGTCGATCGATCCTGTCGCCAAGCGCGTAGAGACCGACGCCGGACCGTTCGAGTGCGACGTCATGGTGGTAGCTCTCGGAGCCGACCTGGATCCTGCAGCGACGCCCGGGCTGTCGGAGGGAGGCCACGAGTTCTACACGGTCGATGGCGCCTTCGCGGCGCGCGACGTGCTCGCGGCCTTCGGGGGTGGCCGGGTGATCATCGGGGTCCTCTCGACCCCGTTCAAGTGCCCACCAGCTCCGAGCGAGACGGCGCTGCTGCTGCATGACCACCTCGTCGAGCGCGGGCTGCGTGACCGTTGCGAGATCTCGCTGGTCATCGACTTCCCGCGGCCGATCCCGCCGTCGCCCGAGGCATCGTCGGCGTTGGTGGACGCGTTCGCCGAGCGGGGAATCGAGTGGCACCCTCGGCGGGAAGTGTGCGAGCTCGATCCGTCGCGCAGGGTGGCGATCCTGCGCGATGGGGGCGAGATGGCCTACGACCTGTTCCTCGGCGTTCCGGTTCACCGGGCGCCGGCCGTGGTCGTCGAGTCAGGGATGACCGTGGACGGGTGGATCCCGGTCGACTCGCTGACGCTCGAGACCTCGTTCCCGGGCGTGTTCGCGGTCGGCGACGTGGCGGCCGTCGGAACACCCCGGGCCGGGGTGTTCGCCGAGGGCCATGCGGCGGTGGCCGCCGAACGAATCGCCGCGCTCATCCGTGGCACCACCACCCCGGCGCAGTACGGAGGCCGGGGGATCTGCTACCTGGAGTTCGGCCGCGACCAAGTCGCGCTCGTCGACGTCACGTTCTTCGGCGATCAGCGGACAGGCGCGCTAGCAGGACCCTCCGAGACGTACGCCGCGGAGAAGGTCGAGTTCGGCTCGAGCCGGATCAAGCGCTGGTTCGGCCGCGAATGGAAGGCAACGTCTCATCGACCCGGCCAACCATCCTTGGGCAGAGCTTCGGACGCAGCACCAGACGGGCGTCCACCGACATTTGCCGGCCACGAGCCACCGGGGGTCGAGTACCTGGCTGACGCAGACGGACTACGTACCTCGGCTCCCGCAACGAGCCTCAAGTGACGCGGTTCTGCCGCCCTGCGGACCGGCTCGTCGGCTCACGAACTCCCTCCGCCTCGAGGGCGGGGGCGGTGAACGACAAGCGCGGACACTCAACCGCTCGGCCGACGAAAAAAACAAGGAGCGGTCGAGTGCACGTGCCGTCCAAACTCATCGCAGACGCCCACCGGGCAGAGCTGCTCGGCGCTCCCGGCACCGGGCCTGGGCATTACGGGAGATCGCGCCCGCTTCCGCGATCGGACCCAAGCCCGTACCAATAGCCACTCCTCACCGCAACGATCAGAAGGGATCTCCCAAATGACAAGCTCTTCCGACCCCGACAGCGCCCGCATCAACTTGACCGCCGCCTGCCAGGACCGAAGCGCGAGGCCGGACAAATCCTCACCGTCAGCATGTCGTCGTCGGTGGTCGCGTGATCCGATCCTCGTCCACCAGGAATCTCGGGCGGGAATGGAATACGCCGGTCGGATCTTGCGTCTCATACGGGCGTAGGGCATCGTGCCGGCGCACAAGCGGCGCCGGCAAAGAAAAGTCGACCGGAGGGATCCTCCGATGTTGATCCGTTTCAGAACCGCGCATTGGGTGCGCGCGGCCGCCCTCGGCCGCGGGCTGAAGGTCGATCTCGCTGCACACCCCGCTAGCGAGAGCTTCAAGCTGTGGTCGCGGGGGCACACGTCATGAGACCCGGCCTTGTGATCGGAGCGCGGCACACCGTGCGCTACACGGTTCCGATGCACCAGACCGTGCCGGACCTGCTCCCCGCCCTTGCCGAATTCCGCCGCGGCCAGCCAGTGTTCGCGACCGGATTCATGGTCGGTCTGATGGAAGCCCCATGCATGGCCGCCGTCTATCCGCACCTGGAAACCGGGGAGGTAACCGTCGGGACGCTGATCAATATGACCCACGTGGCCCCCAGCCCACCGGGCACGTCGCTGGTGGCTGAAGCTCGTGCGATCGCGATCGACGGGCAATCGGTGCACTTCGACGTCGTCGTCGCTGATGACGCCGGCGAGGTTGCCGCGGCGGGCGAGCACGGTCTGCAAGTGATCGAGGTCGCTCGCTTCCGCGACCGCTTGACCGCCAAGCTGGCACGGCTGCATCGCCACGACTCATCTCAACTTCGTAGCGAGCATCAACTGCGCGGAAGACAGCAACTGCACCTGCCCGTCACGGCTGGAGTCAGGGATGGCACCAGGTCGCATGACCAGGTCATCCAGCGGGCCGATCATCCGATCACAAGCCCGTGGGAGCAGCGGCCCACAGGCCGAGCGGCCGGACGCCTGACTTGCCACTCAAGCGGCCACGGCGGATCTGCTCGGAGTTAGCTGAGCCACCGCACGGCAGCTAGCACTCGGAGACTGTTCGAGCGGCGCGGCGCGGGCTTGCGCTTCGCCACGCACTCAGCTGTCTCGCCGCGCGCGGCGGACGGCTGCATCGCCCGGATGATGCGCAAGCCGAACGGCGGGAGTGTCACCTCAGACGGCGCGCTGCTGCTTTCGTAGGACATCGCGCCGCTGGTTCGCCACGCCAGGGCCCGTGGTGGCTGCCTGCTGCTTACGGGCCATGCGATCATCAGCATCGGCGGGCTCGGTGGAGTGCTCAGCCACGTCCGAGCCGGCAACGCGACGACTTCCAGGTCGTCGACGGCAAACGTCCGGGCCTACGCATCGACGCCAACGGCGCTCATGACACGCTGTGCTCAGTCGAGTCCACGCGGCATCAAGAAATTGTCGTCGCGCTCGTCACCGCTGAGTTTCCGAAGTCGGCGGAGTCCATAAAGGCATGTCATCGACCCCGGAAGGGAGCAGCGCATGGCCTCACTCGTTCTGAAGATGTCCGTCTCGCTCGACGGGTACGTCGCACCCGCCGACGGGAACAGCGACTGGGCTGCGGCCGGGCGCTCCGACGATGGCGCGCGCTGGACGCTCGAGACCGTGAGCAACGCCGCGACGCACCTCATCGGCGCGGCGACCTACGCGCAGTGGGCCGGTTTCTGGCCGGGGGCCGCAGGGCCGTTCGCCCAGCCGATGAACGAGATCCCCAAGGTCGTGTTCTCCGACTCGCTCACCTCCGCCGACTGGGGCCCCGCGACGATCGCCCGCGGCGACCTGGCCGCAGCCGTGACGCGCCTCAAGCAGGAGCGCCCCGACGGATATCTGCTCGCCCAGGGCGGTGTGCGGTTCGCCCGCTCGCTGGTCCAGGCCGGCTTGATCGACGAGTACCGCCTGGTCGTCCACCCAGTCATCCTGGGCGCGGGCGAGCGGCTCTTCACTACGCCGCTGACCATCGAGCCCGTGAGCACCACCACCTTCAGCCGCGGCGCCGTCGCCCATGTCTTCGCGGCGCACCCGTGATCGAGCTCGGTCCTCGATCGGCGACCGGACGCCGTCACCTCGCGCGAGAGGAGATTCCTCACGTGCGAAAGAACTCGTACTCCTCGTCCCCATCAGGAATGGAAGCGACACGAGGTCGGGCTTGCTCTGCTGGGCCAGGGCGGCGATCGTGCTGGCGAGTGGTTTCACGCGAAGGCGATCGTCTGGGTGGCGGAGACGGGACGAGTGCCTTCGTGGCAAAGGCACAGTGAGGCCGGAGCAGCCACGAGAGCCGAAGCAGTCGTGGCGCGCCCAGGCCGCGCACGCCTGGATGTAAGACATTGCGACAGCGCGACCAGGTTTGCTGGCCGGCCGATTCCGAGCAAGCACAATCACGTCTTGCGTGGGTACCGGCCGTTCCGAGAGACCGCTGAGACCCCGGTCACCCGGTTGTCGCTTGGTCAGGCGTAGCGGTCATCTGGTCCGTACCGCACACGCGCTGCTCCAACTCGTCCTAGGCGCAAGCCAGCGTGCGGTTCGGTGGCCAGTGCCGCTTTTCGATCTGATTGCGGAAGCGAGGGACGTGGGCCCCGAGTCGAGCGCGCGATTGCGACTGGCGACGGATGCGAGCGGATGCGACAGGGCGCGCGTCAGCACCGGTCGCGGCGCCACCTCTTTCAGGCCCCAGAGATGGATTGTGGTTCGTCCACCTGGGCCAGGCGCCAATCGTAAGTCAGGCACGGCACGCACGTGAACTCGGCAACAGGGTTTCCACAAGCTTTCAGCAGGGTCTGCGATCCACCATCAGACCCGAATCGCAACCCAAGCTTCATCAGGCACGGGGACACCTATGAGATCGCACACAACCGATTGCGCGAGCTGCGAGAGCGCCCGCGGACCAGCTCGGCCTCTGGCGGCTAACCCTGCCGATCCAGCTGGCAAAGACCACAGTCACCAACACAGGTGGAAGCCGAGCACGGCGGATCAAGGGCATGTTTGCGTACTTCGACATAACCGACCATTGGGGACGCAGGGACTGCTCGGGCTGGCCGCTGATCGGAGGCTCTTGCATCACCGGCGCCCATGGAGGGCGCCAGGACGTGGTGCCGCCAACTGAAACCATGGTTCGACGGCCACAGCAGCTACTTGCGCTCGAGCGGGCGAACGCGATCAGGCGTGCGCGCTCGGACCTCAAGCGACGGATCCGCGCCGGACAACTGTCCGCCACCGAGGTCATCCTCGAGTGTCCCGCTGAGGCAAGCAGGTGGCCGGTGGCAGAGCTGCTAGGCAGCCAGCGGAATTGGGGCACAGCCAAGACACTCAAGTTCCTTTCGCGCAACGGGATCAGCGAGGTCAAGCGCGTCGGAGAGCTCACAGAACGTCAGCGACGCCTGCTCGCTGAGGAGCTGCGGCGGTGCGCACAGGCGGATAGCAAGCTCTTCAGACCAGACGGCTGAGCCGGACGTTCCCCGTGCTTGCGCGTCCGGCACGCCGCGCGCGTGTGGCGCTGGGGGGCGTCGCTTCCGCAATCAGATCGGGGAGCAGCACTGCCACGAGCCTGATGCTGGCTTCCGCTGCGGACGAAAGGGAGCAGCCCTGGCGGCGGCCTGCCTGGGCTGGCGCGAGGACGCCTCGTTTTCGTCCAAGGGGGCAGTGGGCGTTAGCGAGGATCCAGCTAGCACCGGCTCCCCCCTCAGCGCGACAATGCGACACTCTCAAATGCGGGCGCGCTAGGCGAGGCGGCAGATGATTGCGATGAGTTCCTCGTGGTGGCCGTACCCGTGACGCCGGGCGAACTCGATGAGGTCTGTGGCTCGAGTAACGACTGCGCACCGAGCGCGTCGTGCCAATCCCCGACCTCGTACGCGACGGAAACGGTGTCGCAGTGGAAGAGCGACTCGATCGGCCGAAGTGACGGCTCGTGCGACAAAGACCCAGCTGATTCTCGCCGACGTCCTCGGCCATCCCACGCCGCCCGGTGCGTAGCCCACACGACGCCGAACTGCCCCGACTCCCTCGCGCCACATGAGCCGTGGCTCAGATCACCTTTCTCATGTGGACGTCCTCGGGCTCCAGCTCGAGGAGCTCCGGTAGCGGCCGCGCCATGGGCCGGTAGCCGCGACCCCAGTAGAAGCGCACGGTGTTCTCGGACGGCGTCGCGGAGACGACGATCTCACGGTCACCAGCGCGGCGCGCCACCAGCTCCAGGTCGGCGGCCAGTCGGCTGCCGACGCCGGCGGCCCGGAACTCCTGGCTCACGTGGAGAAACGCGAGCTGCGCGATCGCGGGGCGCATGTGTGGCACGACCACTCCGATCCCAACCAGCCGTCCGTCCGAGAACGCGCCACGTGCGATTCCGCCCGCGTCGGCGTAGTGCATGAGCGCTTGGCGCTGCGCGTCGACGGAGTGTTCGCCGTGTCCGTCCGGATCCCAGGCGGACGCGCTCCAACTCCCTCGCCGGGCAACGAGCTCGGTGCGATGTTGCTCGAAGAGGACTTCGATGCGCTCGGTGCGGTCGATCTCGCCGACGCGCGACAACTCGCTGCGCGCTAGGTCCCGGATCTCGACGGGTACCTGCACCCCGCAAGCTTGCCACGCGAAGGCAACTGCTGCTCCCACGAAAAAATGGGGAGCCGTGCCAGCTGGATCCTTGCTAACGCCCACTGCCCCCTTGGACGATAGGGAGCAGCGCGTGTGCCGGCACGGACCAGATGACTGCTACGCCTGGCCAAGCGACAACCGGGTGACCGGGGTCTCAGCGGTCTCTCGGAACGGCCGGTACCCACGCAAGACGTGATTGTGCTTGCTCGGAATCGGCCGGCCAGCAAACCTGGTCGCGCTGTCGCAATGTCTTACATCCAGGCGTGGGGGGCCGAGCGCGCTACGACTGCTTCGGCTCTCGTGGCTGCTCCGGTCTCGCTATGCCTTTGCCACGGTTCCGATAGTCGCGCCGACCCCCGTGGCCGTGACCGCCGGCGACCACCGAACTGTGTGCTCCCCACAACCGGCGGCTGCTGACAGACGATCGCGGATTCGCGGCGTCGCGCCTCCCCGAACGGGCGCAGCGGCCTGCGGGCGTGGCTTCGGAAACGTAGACGGGAAGCGGCCCCATTGCTTCAGAGAACGCGGAGAGGTGCGTGGCGGCAAGATCCGGTCTCCGGCTGCGCCGCGTGGGTCGGGCGTCGACCCGCTCTGTCGCCGCCCGAGCCGTCAGCGACCTGCTGCTGCTTCGCCGCGCCGTGAAGTTGAAGGAGAAGTAGACGACCGCCCCAGCGCTGGCATCGAGGCGGCCGGTGCTTCATGGAAGCAGGTGTCCGGTACATCGACGATTTGGTGCTCGGAGGCCTTGCACTGAACGAGCCTGCACTGTCCACTCGCGACGAGCCTGTGCATAGGTAGACGCGCGCCGGTGATCGCTGTCAGCTGCCCGGTGGTGCGTCATGGTGCTGCGACATGCAGGTGGGTCGCGACTGGACCAAGCTGCGATCGCCGCGGGCGGGTCGTCGGTTAGTCGGCGATTCCCAGTCGTTCCTCCACGCTCCTCCATACAGGGACACCCCGCCAACGAGCTGCTCGGACGCTGTTACACCGAGGTGATCGAACGCGCGGGTATCCCGGCGACTGAGGTGGAGGATGTAGTGGCCGGCTGCGTGCAGCAGTACGGCGAGCAGTCGTGGAACGTCGGCCGCAACGCGTGGCTTCAAGCCGGCCTGCCGATCGAGACGCCGGCGACCACCGTCGACCGCCAGTGCGGGTCGGCGCAGCAGGCGGTCAATTTCGCCGCCGCCTTGATCGCCGCCAGCGTGCACGACGTGGCCATCGGCTCCGGCGTCGAGCACATGGGTCACGTGCCGCTGGGGGTCAGCCTGAACTGGGTCGACCAGGTGGGCACCCCATATCCGCCGGCGCTGATGGAGCGCCACAACCTGATCCCCCAGGGCCTGTCGGCCGAGATGATCGCCGACCAGTGGGAGATCCCGCGCTCGGAGCTCGACGAGCTGGCCCTGCGCTCCCACCAGCTCGCGCACCGCGCCACTGAGGAGGGACGCTTCGAGCGGGAGATCCTCGCGTTCAAGGTCAACGGCTCCACCTACGTGAGCGACCAGGGCATCCGGCCAGAGACAACGATCGAGGCGCTGTCGCAGCTCAAGCCCGCGTTCAAGCCCGACGGCAAGCTCACCGCGTGAGGGGCGCCTCGCGGACGGTCGCGCGCCTGAGCGCAAGGCGCGATCACACCGCGACCGCGCGCCCTCGGGTCGTTCTAATCATTCGGATCGCCGCGCTACGCCTCCGGCGCGCTACTCCTCGCTGTACCCGGTCCCGCGAGTTGATGCCGCAGGTGATGACAGGCGCCTTGCTTCTTCGATGCGCGCTCTGCGGCCGTCGCCGGGAGGTCACCGAGCTGCTGGACCTGCCCGGCGACAGTCGACCCCACGGGCTGCTCACGAGAAACCGCGGTGCTTTGCGTGACTTTCGTTGCAATGTCCATGGCCGACCCGGATATTCAGAACAGCGGGAGCTGTTTACGATTGCGCGACCTGTGTTGGCAAGGACCGGTGAGGGCGCAGCGCGCTGTGGTGAGGGAGCCAGTCGATCGCTGCAGCGATTGCGTGGGTGTCTCGCTCGGGGGTCACTGAGCCCGGGCGGGGCACGGCTCGGGTGGCCGTACGCTGTGATCGTGGAAGCGTTCAGTACCTGCGTCGCCACCCGGTGATCGGAATCCCGGAGCCGTTGCGGGATTTTGCGATCACGCTGTCAGACGGCCGACGGGTCGTCGGTCACGAGCGCGACGGCGAGTGGTCAATCTACGTCTACGCGGGCGACAGCGACGGCCGTCTGCTTGGCTACGGAATCGCTCGCACGCGCCCGCACGCGCTCGAGCACGCCGGCCTGTCTGGCGAGGACGCCGGCGAGGGGCTCGGCCGCGCCGGGATCTGAGCACCCCTACCAAGTCGAACCAGCAAGCGTCGCGCGCGCTCGTTCGACGTCCAGGCCTTCACAGCGCTCGGTCGGCACCCCTTCGCGAACGAACCGACTCCACGGAACGAAATCCCGTTATCGAGCGCAAAACCCGTCCCACTCGCAGCGTGCTGTTAGCCGGACGGGCCCCTGGCAAACGCGTCCGCGAGAGCGGCCGCGGCGTCCGCAAACGAACCGAGACGCGCACCGTCCCGGTCGTCGCCGGCGCTGGAGAGCCGGCTGCGGTCAGAGGGGCTTACGCAGGTTCACAGACAGCTCCTCGTAGCTCATGCGCTCCCCCCAGAACGGAACCGAGAGCGGGCTTCCGTGGTAGGTCGTTGTTTCGGCGATCGTCGCGCCAGCGGCTCGTCCCCATGCCTCCGCTGCCTCTACAAGGTGGGTCCCGACGCCGTGCCTTCGGCTTGCCGCCGCAACGGCGAGATACTCGATCCGCAGACTGGTTTCTCCGAGCTCCGGCGTGATTTCCCGTTTCGCTGCGTCCTCTGGCGGCAGCAGCCGAGCGACGAGCGCGCCGACGACTTGACCTTCAGCCTCAGCGACGAGGTGCAGCGTGGCGCTGTCGATCGCCGGAGTCTCGCTAGCGAGCTGTTCGGCGAAGCGCTCGAGCACCTGAAAATAGTCGGGAGCGAGGTCGAGGTAGTACCGCGCTACCTCGGCATGGATCCGCGCGAGCGCCTCCTTATCACCCCGCTGGGCCTCTCGTACGGTGATCGGCTCCATCGCCCGGAGCTTACGGATCGAGTCCTCGGGGGCTACCGAGTAGACAACGACGGGCTAATCGAAGAGGACGTCGATGCGCAACGGTGTCAGCCGTAGGCGCTCGGCCAGAGTGCGCGCGTTGGGGTCGGTAGAGAACCGTGACCCTCTTACTCGGGGACCGTGTAACGATTATCGGGCGCAAAGTCGTCGAGCGGCTCAGCCCGCTCGGCACCGACTACAGCACCCTCAAAACTAACCGGCCGCCACCACATAGCGAGACCTGGTCGCCGGGCGGTGCGTTCTGCACCTACCTCCCTAAGCGAGGTGGCTGGGCGGCGATGTGGTCGCTCGGGCTGCGGTAGATCGCGTCGATCGTCTCGGTGTACTTGTGCTGGACGATGCTGCGCTTGACCTTGAGCGTTGGGGTGAGCTCGCCGGTTGGCTGGGAGAAGTCCTCGGGGAGAATCTCGAAGCGCTTGATCTGCTCCACGGGCGCGTAGTGCGAGTTGGCCTCGTCGATCGCTGTCTGTATCTCAGCGCGCATCGACTCGGACCGATGGAGCTCGTCGAGCTTCAGGTTGTGCTCTCGTGCGAACGCTGGCGCCTCGTCGGGGTCGAGTGTGATCAGCACGACGAGGTAGGGGCGGCCATCGCCGATCACGACGGCCTGCGAGATCCAGCGGTTGCGCTGCAGCGCGTGCTCGAGGTTCGCGGGCGTGATGTTCTTGCCGCCGGCGGTGATGATGATGTCCTTCTGGCGGCCGGTGATGAACAGAAAACCGTCCTCGTCGAGTCGCCCGAGGTCGCCGGTGTGCAGCCAGCCATCCATCAGCGTCTCGCGCGTCGCGGTCGCGTCGTGGTAGTAGCCCTTGAAGATGTTCGGGCCTTTGATCAGGATTTCGTCGTCGTCGGCGATCCGTACCTGGACGCCTGGCAGCGGTCTGCCGACGGACCCCAACCGGAACGCGTCGGGGGTGTTGACGCTCGCCACGCTGGCGGTCTCGGTCATTCCGTAGCCCTCCATCACCGGCACGCCGCAGGCGTAGAAGAACTCCAGGATGCTGGGAGCGATCGGCGCCGCGCCGGTCACCGCCTGGCGCAAGCGCCCGCCGAACAGGTTGCGCACGTTGGCGTAGAGCGCCTGCTCGGCGCGCTCGAACGCCGCCTGCAGCTCGGCGGGGACCTCCTCGCCGCGATGCTGCGCTTGGCGCACCGCCATCCCCACCCGCGTTGCCTGCTCGAGCTCTCGCGCGTCGCCCGCGGTCGTGGCCAGCGTATGGATCTTCTCGAAGATCCGCGGCACGGACGGGAAGAACGTCGGCTTGAGCTCCATCAGGTTGGCGACGATCTTTTGCGGGTCCTTCTCCCAGTAGGCGAGCGTGGCGCCGGCATCGAGCACCAGGAATTGAACGATCAGCGCGAGCGCGTGCGCCAGCGGCAGGAACAGGTACACGCAGTCGTCCGCGCGCACCAGGTCCTGCGTCTCCAGTGCAGACGTGATCGCACGGTAGTTGCCGTGCGTCAGCTGGCACGCCTTGGGCGGCCCGGTCGTCCCCGAGGTGTAGAGCAACAGGCACTCGGCCTCCGGCGTGACACTGTCGAGGCGCTCCTCGAGCTCGGTCTGTGCCCGCCCTCGCCCTCGCTCGCGTAGCGCAGCGAGCGAGATCGTGCTCTCGTCGGCGTCCGCCGGGTCGATCACGATCACGAACTCCAGCGTCGGCAGGTCCGCCTGAACGGCGCGGACCTTCGCCAGTTGCTCGGCGTCCTCGACGAACACCGCCCGCGCCCCGGAGTGATGCAGCACGTACTGGCACTCCTCCGCCGAGTTCGTCTGGTAGATCGACACGACGATCGCGCCGGCGGCAAACGTCGCAAAACACGCGTAGGTCCACTCCGGCCGCGTGTGCGACAGGATCGCGACGCGGTCTCCCGGCTCGATGCCCAGGTCGACGAGCCCAAGCGCCAACTCCCTCACCGTCCCCTCGAGCTGCTCGTAGGACACCTCGACCCACTCGCCGTCAACCTTGTGCATAAGCGCCGGCTTGCCGCCGTGCCGCGCCGTCGCCAACCCGATCAGGTCAGCCATCGTCCGCGAGCCCGTGCCAACCCTCCCATGCATCCGATTGCCCCCTTCAGGTTCGCACAAGCCGGCGATTCTAGGGGCAGGACCAAGCCAAGTGGTCCTCGTCCAACGTCTGCGGCGCCCCGCCGGCCCTCTTCAGCCTTTGTCGTGGGGAGATGATCGGGGCGGATTCATCAAGGAACTTCCAAAACCGACCACTAAACGCCGAAAGACGCAGCGGGCCCGTGCGCGACCGCTGAGCCAGCTGTCCGAATGGCCCGCCGGACACCGACTCGGACTTCGACCGCGAGAAGCCGCAAGAGCGCCTCGCGACGCTCTCCGGCGGTGTCGCAAGGCGTGAACGTCGGCGCGGCGACCGAGACCGAGGTGAAGGAGAACAAGGACCGCGTCGAGGACGCGCTGCAGGCGACCCGCGCGACGCTCGAGCAGGGCATCGTCCCCGACGGCGGCACTGCGGTAGGCTGCCAACGCCATCCGTCTCGACAGGTTCCAGTGCAGAAGGAGGACGAGAAAACCGGCGCGTAGATTGCGCTGCGAGCGCTCGAAGAGCCGCCGCGCCAGATCGCGCACAACCTCGGTCTCGAGGGCTCGGTCATCGTCAACGACGTGCGCAACCCAAGAAAAGGGCGACGGCCTCGATGCCCTCAGCAGCGAGATCGTCGACCTCGACGCCGTGGGCGTGATCGACCCCGCGATGGTCACGCGCTCGGGTTGCAGAACGCCGCCTCGATCGCCAAGAACACCCTACCACTTGAGGCGATCGTCGCCGAGCTCCCGGAGAAGGAGTCCGGCGGAACCGGCGATGGCACGCCGACATAGCCCGATGATGTAACCAAAGGCGCTAGTAGAGCCGTCCGGCAGTTTGGGTCGTTAGGCCGCGAGTCGGAGATGGGGCTCGCGGTCGGCGATTTTGGCCAGGACGTTGTGGAGGTCGCGGCGGGTGAAGGTCCATTCGAACGGGCGGGCGATTTGCCGGTAATGCGCCGCGAACGGGAGGAGTCGTTCGGTGAGCGCTTGGAGGTTGGGGAAGTCGTTCGGGGTGAGCGATTTGCGTTGCACGATCGAGAAGTAGAGCTCGATCTGGTTCAGCCACGAGGCGTGCACGGGCGGTGGATGAGCCGGGCGCGCGGGTGCTTCTCGGCCATCCGCTGCACAGATGCGCGACCGCAGTGGCTTGAGCCGTTGTCGTTTGACGGATCGCGATCTACCGCTGCCTACAGGCTCGGGGCCGCGATCGGGATGGCTGCTGTTCAGGGCGAGGAGAGGTCACGCTCGGCTTGGAGCCAGTTTGCGACGGGGTCGCCGCCGCCTTGGGCCTCGTAGAGCTCGTGGGCGCGTCTGGCGATCGCTTCGTGACTCCGCGCAGGCCGGCTCCGCGTCTTCGCCGCCGCTTTGGTGGTCTTCCCCGCCGCCTTGGTGGTTTTCGTCTTTGCTTGGTTATCCGGAGTCATCAGGACCACGCTCCTTTGCGTGTTGATCGCCGCCGGATGGTATAGGTGGGCGTGGCTGGCGATCAATGCTTGTGGCCTGCTGAGGTTGGAGCTGTGAGCGGGGCTGTCGTGGTCGTGGGCGTCGCTTTGAGCACCGAGCGGGGTGGTCAGTGGAACAGTCTCTCGGCTTGTTCGAGGTGCTGGGTGGCTTGGTCGAGGTCATCGTGGCAGCGTTGCACCCAGGCTTCCCCCCAGTAGAAGTTGCAGCTCGTCTCGGCTCGCAGGACCAGTGCGAGGGCGTCCTCGAGGTGGCGGTATAGGTCTGGGTTGCCGGCGCCGATCGCGATCGCGTTGCGGCGGGCGGCGTGGACCGCTTCGCTGAGCTCTCCGACGCGGGTGAGCGCCTGCTGCTTGGCCAGGGAGCCGGTCCATTGAACGAACCCGGTGCCGGTGTTCCATGTTCCCGGCGCTACCGTCACCCAGCCGTGCGGTCCATGGCGCTCGAGGTAGTCGGAGATGAAGGTGGGGCGGATGCCGCCGGCGTGGCCGGCGCGGACCTTCTCCATCAGCCCGGCGTGGAAGCCGCTCCAGAAGTTGCTGCCGGGGGTTGTGTTGCGAAACCACCCGCCGTTCTCGCCGTTGGTGGCCGTGGTGACAAGCGGGGGGAAGTCGCAGTACTGGGTGCGGGCCTCTACCTCTGAGATGAACCAGTCTGCGTCCATGCCCGACTCTTGCGCATTGGATAGCTCGCGGTCGCGGACCACGACCACGATCTGCTCGCCTCCGAACTGGGCGAGGTGGGGGCGGTAGCGTAGCTCTTCCCAGCGCATCGGCGTGAGCGGGTCAACGTGCTCGCTGTCGACGATCACGTAGCGGTAGTGGTGGCGGCTCAGGGCGGGCACCAGGTCCATGGAGAAGCCCAGCTCCGGCGGCCAGAACCCGGGGAAGTGCTCGCGGGCGAAGAGATGGCCGCCGATCGTTCGCCAGCGGTGAAGGTGCTCGTCGCGGTCGGCCGGACGGATCACCGGAAGCAGGGGATGGTAGTAGCCGGTGCCGAGGACTTCGATGATGCGGGTGTTCTGCAGGTACCACAGCAGTGACCCACAGTCGACGATTCCGTAGACGCGGTGTTGGAAGTCGGGGCTGGCGAGCGTCTCGAGCAGGGTCCCGGAGAGCGACAGGTGCACGCGTGCGATCTGCTCGTAGGGCCACAGCGAGCGCGGGATCCGGTCGATCGCCCACAGAATCTCCCTGGCCTGCCACTGCCGCGTGTCGAGCAAGTGCTCGAGGTTGCCGGACGGCTGGTGAAGGTTGAAGACGAGCGCAAGCTCAATGTCCGCCATTGGCCTCTCCAGAACGCTCACAGAGCGTGCGCAACCATCTCTGTTGGGCGGCGGCGGAGCCGGCTCGGGAGGCCGTCCAAGCGCCCTCGCCCCAATCGCGGGCGCAGCTGGTGCATATGGACCACGGTCCCGCGAGCGCTATCGACCCCCGCGAAGGGCTTGCCCGCCTCTTCACCCTAGAACACCGCGCCTGGCCGCGGCCACGTAATCCCCTGTCGATCGGGCTCTCAGACCCGCAAATGTTCGGTAATCCATCGACGTACGCGCCTAGCTGATCCCTAGCACGGTGCTTCCGTTTGCTCATTTGTGCCTGATGTATTCGTAGATGTTCAGATAATCCTGGGCTGGCCGCGCCCACGAGTGATCAGTCCGCATTCCGTTGAGCTGGAGCTCGCGGAACTCCGCTGGATACGAGTACCACAGGCCGATCGCCCGGGCCATCGCCGATTCCAGTGCCGGCGGGTCCGCGTGGTGAAAGACGTAGCCGTTGCGCTCCCAGGCCGAGGAGTAATCGCGGTCAAACACGGTGTCGACCAGCCCGCCGATCGCGCGAACGATCGGCACCGTCCCGTACTTGAGCGCGATCAGCTGCGTCAGCCCGCACGGCTCGAACATGCTCGGCATCACCAGCAGGTCGGCACCCGCGTAGATCAGATGCGCCAGCTCGACGCTAAAGCCGAGCTCCAGATGGCAATCCGGATTGTCGTTGAGCTCGTACTTCAGTCGCCAGAACTCCGCGCCGATCGCCGGGTCGGGGCTGCTTCCCAGCAGCACGAATTGCGCCCCCTGTCCCAGCGCGTAGAACAGCGCATGACGGATCAGCTCCACGCCCTTCTGGCGGTCCAGTCGCCCGATCGACGCCACCACAGGCTTGAACTCGTCGGCGAGCAGGAAACGATCTCGCAGCACCAACTTGTTGAAGTACTTGCCGTCGATCCGGTCGCTGCCGTATCGCGCCGGGATCAGCGGATCGATCTCCGGGTTCCAGACGTCGTAGTCGACACCGTTGAGCACGCCACCGAACTTGCTGCCGTGCAGGTGCAGGGTGTGGCCGAGGCCCTGACCCTGATCGGTGTTCTCCGCCTCCCAAGCATGCTGGGGAGAGACTGTCGTAACAAAATTGGCGTACACGATCCCGCCCTTCATCAGGTTCAAAGCGAAGGGATTGAACTCGTCCCGCAAGCGGTCATAGTCGTAGAAGTGATGCGGCCGAGTGAGACCGGTGGCCCACAACACCGCCTCGCCCGCGATCCCTTGATGACCAAAGTTGTGAATCGTGTAGCAAACGCGCTGACCACCCATCCCGACGTCCCCGTACATCTCATACAGCAGCACAGGCACCAGCGCCGTCTGCCAATCATGACAATGAATCACCTCAGGCCGCTTGTTGGATTTCAACATGAACTCCAACGCCGCCTTGGACAAGAAGGCAAAGCGAAACACGTCGTCCGCCGAGCCGTACAGGTGCCCACGCTCGAAGAACCGATCCTGCGAGTGCGGTTCGATGAAGAAGCACTTGCGGCCCTCCACGAACCCGAACCACGCCGTACAGTGGATCGCTCCGCTATACCAAGGAACCCACAGATCCTCGTACGTCACGGTCAGACCGGAGATGCGGTCATACCGCATGCAATCGTATTTCGGCAAGATCACCTCCACCGCATGACCCCGCAGCTCCAGCTCACGAGTCAGCCCGAACACCACGTCCCCCAACCCGCCGGCCTGCGCGACCGGCGCGCACTCCGAAGCCACCATCACCACGAACACGGCTCACCTCACCGCCGTCAACGGCGCCCGAGTCGGCCTCGGAGCCTCACCAGCCCGCGCCAGGCTCCGCCGACCGGGTCGAATCCGGTCTGATCGCAGACGAAAGGCCGACGCCGTCGATGACCGGGGTCCGCGCCCGCTCCGCTGCGGGCTCCAGATTGAAACCCGAATCAGCACGACCGGACCAACCCGCGCATTACCCCCAACCGGCGCATCACCCCACGCAGGAAGCACGACGAACGCGCGCCGACCGACAGCACACGCCATTACAGCAGACGACCCAACTCAACCGCGAAGAGATCCCCACGAGTGCAAACCCTCACAGAACGACCGTCTCACGCCCACACATCCCCGTCAAGTGCGCCAACGCCGGCGTCAACGCTCACACGAACTCGACACTTGACCTCTACACCGTTGCGGCGCGCGCCGATCGGCGTTCCCCGACCATCCCATCGCTCCGTCGTTCAGACAGACTGGACTTGCCTAGGTTCGACGGAGAGTCGTTAGTAGTTGAGTCGGTGAAGGTTTCCGCGCGACTCGCAATCGACGAGTCGTCGATCTCGGAGACCTTCTATCGCCAGGACGGGACCCAAAACTGGCGCAAGTGATCGTCGTCCCCGATTCCTCGGCCGCTTCTCGGACGACCCGGGCTGCGATGCCGCCGTCACGACCCTCGCCCACGAGTGCTCTGCCACGTGCGACGCGAGGTCGCACGCTACGAGAGAACTACCGGATTGGAGATCGACGGATGTGAGTTGAGCGAGTAGTTCCAGGTCCGTGCTCGATGGCCTGTCCCTGCCCTGGCGTGCGTTGTCCGGCTCTTGGTCGGCGGGGTGCGAAGCCCGGGGGATGCCCAAGGGCGGCCCGTTCCATCCGGGCGGCCACAGGCGAGGGAAGATCGGACGGGCGAACACGCGTGAACCCTTGGTTGATGCCTCGTTAAGCGAGATCCTCGTCGATGGGAAGTGCGGCGGGGTGCAGGGACTGGCCGCTGCGAAGCGGCAGGCGCCAGGCCGGGAAGTGGCTTCGGTCTGGGATGAGCACCGCTGTCCCCGGGGCACAGAGGGCGCCCACCCCGATCGCAGCTCGTGCGTGCGGAACGCGGTAACCCCGTCGAGGTCCGGACCCCAGGGTCCGGTAAGCCGACCGCAAGGAGGGCCCAACTCCTCGGCGGGAACAGGATGACCGAGAAGCGAAATGCCGGTGGCCGAAAGGCATCGGGAAACCACGACTCAGATGCCGGTCCTCCAGCCGGCGAGCTGTGGATAACCGGCCTCTGTGTCAGCGTCTCGTAGCCGAGGGCCGGTGACGTCCGACTCGGCCGGTAGGTCCTCGGGCTGGCGGCGGGCTGACTCTATAACCGGCTGCCGACCGGCCGGCGGTGTCGGCCGGTATGGCTGGTATCCGTTGTGTCGCCCGTCGCCGCCCGAGGATTGCCGGCGTGACTTGATAGGAGCTTGGCATCAGCCCCGACAGAGGTCTGTCCGCCGGAGATCCGCTTCATCGGCGGTCAACCAAATGAAGGGACGGTGCAGATGATCGTGATCGGAGTCGATACGCACAAGCGCTCGCACGCGCTCTCCGCGGTCGACCAGGGAACCGGCCGCACGCGCGGCAGCCGCGAGATCAAAGCGGACGAGTCCGGGCATCTGGCGGCGGTCCGCTGGGCGCGCGGGCTGGACGAGCAGCGGGTGTGGGCGATCGAGGACTGCCGGCAGGTCTCCCGTCGCTTCGAGCAGGCGCTGCTGGCGGCGGGCGAGCGGGTAATCCGGGTGGCGCCGAAGGTGATGGGCGCCTCCCGTAAGGGCGAGCGCGAGCGCGGCAAGTCCGATCAGATCGACGCCGTGTGGCCGGGCGCGAAAGCGCGCTGACGCGGTCAGGTGAGCCCGTGAAGAGGAAGAAGTCGATGCCCCCAGAACTCGAGGACAAGCTAGACGCCGCGACGGCCCCGGTCGACGCGGCGAGTGGACCAGAGGACGCGAGCCTCGACTGGCGCCAGATCGACTGGCGCCAAGCCGAGGAGAACGTACGGCGGCTGCGGCGGCGGATCTTCACGGCATCCAAAGCGGGGGACCTGCCAAGGGTCCGCCGGTTGCAGAAGTTGATGCTCCGGTCACGGTCGAACACGCTGGTGAGCGTGCGGCGGGTGACCGAGCGCAACGCGGGTCGTCTGACCGCAGGAGTGGACGGCGAGGTGGTGCTCACCCGGGAGGCCAAGACAGAACTGGTCGACAGGGTGCAGCATCCCCGTGAGCCGTTCAAGGCGCTGCCGGTCAGACGGGTGTACATCCCGAAGCCGGGAACGAAAAAGCAACGCCCACTCGGCATCCCCGTGCTGATCGACCGCTGCCACCAGGCACGGGTCCTCAACGCGTTGGAGCCCGAGTGGGAGGCGCGGTTTGAGCCGAAGTCCTACGGGTTTCGACCCGGCCGCGGCTGCCATGACGCGATCGAAGCGATCTTTCAGGTCGCCAAGCAGAACCCCAGGCGCCTGTGGGTGCTCGACGCGGACCTGGCCGGGGCGTTCGACCGCATCGGCCACGACCACATTCTGACCATGATCGGCACCCTCCCCGCCCGGGGAATGGTCCGCGCGTGGTTGAAGGCGGGCGTGGTCGAGAACGGCAGATTGTCCCGCACCGAGGAGGGAACTCCTCAGGGCGGGGTAATCAGCCCCGCGCTTTTGAACATCGCCCTGCACGGGATGGAGACAGCCGCCGGAGCCAGATATGGCGTGGACGGACACGCCAAGAAGGGCTCGCCGGTGCTGATCAGGTACGCCGACGACTTCGTCGTGCACTGCCACACCAGGCAGGAAGCGCTCGAGGTCAAAGCCCGGCTCGCCGCCTGGCTGGCACCCCGAGGGTTGGCCTTCAACGACGACAAGACGAACGTCGTGTCGCTCAGCGAGGGCTACGACTTCCTCGGGTTCAACGTCCGCCGATACCGCGGCAAGCTGCTGATCAAACCCAGCAAAGCGGCCCTCAGACGAATCCGGAGAAGGCTCCGCGACGAGCTGCGCTCCCTGCGCGGGAGCAACGCTCAAGCGGTGATCAAACGGCTCAACCCGATCATCCGCGGGTGGGCCGCCTACTACCGGACACAGGTATCCGCCGTCGCCTTCGGCAAGCTGGATCACTACCTGTGGAGGCTCACGCTCAAGTGGGCCACCTTCAGCCATGCGACCAAGCCGACAGACTGGATCATCCGCCGGTACTTCGGCAAGTTCAACAAGGCCAGGCAGGACCGGTGGGTGTTCGGTGACCGCACCAGCGGCGCCTTCCTCCACCGCTTCGCCTGGACCAACATCGTCCGACACCAGATCGTCAAGCACCGATCATCACCCGATGCCCCGGAGCTTGCCGACTACTGGGCCTGGCGACGACGCAAAGCGCCCCTGCCGATCAACCGCACCGCCCTACGGCTCTACCGCCAACAGGACGGACGCTGCGCGATCTGCAAGACCACGCTCCTCGCCGCCTCAGACCGCCCACAAACCCCACGCGACTGGGAGCACTGGCTGGCCACCACTCGCAAGACGATTGACATCGTCTGGAACACAGCCAACTCGGACGCCGCTGAACCCCGTCTCATCCACCTCCACTGCAACACCACCCGCCAGCCACCAGGGCTTGCTTGAGCCGGATGCTCGGAAACGGGCCAGTCCGGTTCTGAAGGGGGCCCGGCGCCGCAAGGCGCCGGGCCTACCTGACGAGAGCATCCGCCGTGACTCCGAGCGCCGCGTGTCGGCAACGGCCTACACTGAGGCGCCGGCGTGGGCGCTGTCGCACGCCTCCTACATTCCAAGGTAGGCGCCGCCGGCACGGGCCGACTTCGACGAGTGCGTTAGATGCGCCGACGGCTGCGGGGACCTCGCCGCGGCGTTCCAAGTCCTGCAGGCGGGCGAGCGCCTTGTCGTTGTTGAGGCCTGCCGTGCGGGCGGCCATCGCTGTGGAGAATGAGCCAGGCAGCTTGCGCAGTGCCGCTCCTAGGCGATCCGGGCGCTGGTCAGTTCCGCTCCCCGCTGGTGTGCCGGCGCGAGCGGCTCAGGCGTAGCGGGGACGGATTCTGACCGGGGCCGCTGACTTGCGTGCGACCGGGGGGGATCGTCCCGGAAGCGGGCTCGGCAGCGGCCGCACAAGATGACGACCTCCCGTTCGGCCGGGCGGACGATCCTGAAACCGACGCCATCCAGCGGAGCGGCAGACGCCGCAGCGCCGCCCGGCGATCTCGATCGGGTCTTGCGTACGCAACGGCGTTCTCGCTTCACGACCTAGCGTCAATCACGCCGTCGCGGTCAACGTTCTCACCGGACGTCCCGCAGGGGCTCCGCGCGCCCCGGCGAGGCCTGGGACCACGTACAGCGAGTCGAGGGTGAGGCGGTCTGTCCACTCGTAGGCATGACGATCCTCGAGCGAGCAGCGGGCGACACGCGAGTAGCCAGAGGTCCTGATGCGTCGACGCGCTTGGATAAATCTGGGACGCGGCCCGCCCGCAAAGCTGGCGGTCCGAACTCATTGTCGGCGGCGTTGGCGGCACCACAGCGTAGCTTGATCAGAGAAGCCTGCGGCGCCGCTCTTCTAATTTCGGCTGGCGCGGCAGGTCGTGAAACCGCGTGGGTGGAACGCGTCGAGGGCGGCATTTACCGGCCCGTGCGCTCGCGACGGTCCCATGCCAAGATCGCCGTTGTCAGGGGCGCGGCGTTCTCGCGGGCCTGCGCCTCGGTGATCGAGCCTCGCGGCTCGCTCCGGCGATTATGCAGCCATGGCAGGCACAGCAGCACCGTCACGAGGACGACGATCAATCCTGCCGCCAGCAGGGCCACCGCCACCATCGGCCATATGTTCCCCTACCTATCAAGAGGTTCTGATTCCTGCTCCGCCACAGCCGGCCGTCGGCCGCCTCCCGGCAGGGTAGGCGTCGGCGACCTCGTGTACGCCGGGTCGGACCTTTTGGTGATGCCGAGCATGTTCGAGCCGTGCGGCTTGGTGCAGCTAGTCGCGCTGAAGCACGGCACGGCTCCACGGCATGCGGATGGACCGCTCCTGGGCGCGTCCGGGCAACGACCACCTGAATATCTACGACTACGTCAGGCACAAGTGAGTAACGTTCGGACGATGCAATCATCGGTTTACCAGCGCGAGCTGCCCGAGTACGTCGACGGGTTGCCCAACCTCTCAGGCGAGGAGGCGCTAATCGCTGAGACGATCGCGGACGCCGCCACGAGCCCGGTGTATGGGGCTACGGCGGGCGGTGATCCGTTCGCGGGGATCGAGAGTGCGTTCGCGATCGCGCTGCATATGCATCAGCCGCTGATCCCGGCCGGCGGGAACGATCTGCGCACGGCCGCGCTGATCAGCAACCTCCAGTACATGTTCGAGCACCCCGACGTCGGCGATAACCACAACGCGCCGGTGTTTCGCTGGTGCTATGAGCGGATGGGCGAGTTCATCCGCGATTTGATCGACGAGGGCGCGCAGCCGCGCGTGATGCTCGAGTACTCGGGCACGCTGCTGCACGGGTTGCGCGCGATGGGTGCCGACGACGTACTCGACGCCTTGCGGACGGTCACCGTCGAGCCGCGCTACCGGGGGGCGGTGGAGTGGCTGGGGTGCCCGTGGGGTCACGCGGTCGCGCCCTCGACACCGACCCAGGATTACCGCTTGCACGTCCGGGCCTGGCAGCAGCACTTCGCCGCGCTGTTCGGGCTCGAGGCGCTCGCGCGGGTGCGCGGCTTCTCGCCGTCCGAGATGGCGCTGCCCAACCACCCCGACGTCGCCTACGAGTTCGTGCGAACGTTGAAGGAGTGCGGCTACCGCTGGGTGCTGGTCCAGGAGCACACCGTCGAGGAGCCGGATGGAGCGAGCGTGCGGCATCTACACTTGCCCCACCGCTTGGTGTGCACGAGCTCGCGCGGCGAGACCGCAAGCATCGTCGCGCTCGTGAAGACGCAGGGCAGCGACACGAAGCTGGTCGCTCAGATGCAGCCGTATTACGAGGCGCGCGGCCTCGGACCCTGCGAGCTTGCCGGCCGCAGCGTCCCGCCGCTGGTCACGCAGATCGCCGATGGCGAGAACGGCGGGGTGATGATGAACGAGTTCCCATCCAAGTATTTCGAGGTGGTGCGTGAATCCTCGTGGTCGTCCACTCCGATGCTCAACGCGACCGAGTACCTGGAGCGGCTCTTCGCGGCCAGCGTGAGGGAGGGTGATCTGCCTGTCCTGCAGCCGCTGTTTCAGCATCGGATCTGGGGCAGCATGAGCCCCGGCGATGGGCCCGAGCGGCTGGCGGCAGTGATCGAGGAGCTCCGCCGCGAGGACGGGCGCTTTCACATGGAGGGCGGAAGCTGGACCAACGACATCTCGTGGGTGCGTGGCTACGACGCGCTGCTGGTCCCGATGGACCGCGCAAGCGCGGCGTTCCACGAGCGCGTGCTCGCGCGCTCGATCCCGACCACCGACTTCGCCTACCGCAACGCGCTGTTTCACTTGCTGACAGCGGAGACGAGCGACTTTCGCTACTGGGGTCAGGGGGAGTGGACGTCTTATGGGGCGGAGCTCGCGCGCCGCACGAACGAGATCATCGCCAACGACTTCTGAGATCGGAAGGGTCGCGACATTGACAGGCATCGGCTTCGGGCTAGTACTGAACCTACACCAGCCCGCCGGCAATCTCGACGAGCTGCTCTCTGAGCGCGAGTGGGAGGCGAAGGAGATCCTGTGGGCGCTTGACCGGATACCGCGCTCGCTGTGGGGACTGGAAGATGTCGGGTGCGTGCACGTGTCGCTGTCCGGCACGCTGCTCGAGACGCTGGCGAACCCCCGATTTCAGGAGCGTGCCTACGGGATAGTGGACTGCGGTTCGCTCTTGTGGCATCTGCAAAACACGCGTGCGATCGACGTGCTGGGCAGCGCCTACTACCACCCGGTGCTGCCGCTGATCGCACCCGCAGACCGCGAGGAGCAGATCGGTCGTTGGCTCGGGATCGGCCGGCACCTATTCCGGCGCCATTTCCGCGGCTTTTGGCCGCCAGAGCTCGGGTTCTGTATGGATCTGGTGCCCACGCTTCGCGATACGGCTACGAGTGGGTGATTGTCGACAGCGAGCATGTGCATCCCCTCGAGCCGATGAGCTGGCAGGAGCTGCGCTACCGTCCGCACCGCGCGCGCGTCGGCGAGGCGGAGATCGTCGTCGTGGTCCGCGACCGAGATATCTCAAACGCCCAAGAATCCGGCATGGAGGCTGGCTGGTTCATCGAAGAGGTGCGCGCGCGGACCCAGCACTGCGACTTCCCGCCACTGGTTACGACCGTGACCGACGGCGACAACGGCGGCTGGTTTCGCAATACCACCCCGGGGTCAAACTTCTGGACTGGCTTCTACACGGAGCTCGTTGAGCGCGTGCGTGCGGGCCAGGCAGGCGGTATCCGTCCGGCGTTCATCAGCGACTACCTCGACCGGCACGGCGCCCACGGGTGGGTTACCGTCGACCCTGGCGCGTGGAATACGGGCGATCACCACGGCGCGGGCTTCGTCCAGTGGACCGGTTCGATCGCGCAACGCGACGCCCTCGCCAGGGTCGCGCAGCTCAGCGCGGCCGTCGACGCCGCCCGTGACGCGATCAACGGCGACGCCACCACCTCACAGCTCTTAGAGCAAGCCCGATGGCGGGTGTTACGCGCCCAGACGAGCTGCAACTTCTACTGGGGCGAGGCCTGGGTGCCGCGCTGCCACCACGACCTTGACGCCGCCGCCACGCACCTAAACCAAGCGCTGCACGCGCAAGGCCACGACTAGCAGCCTCAGCCGTTGGCAACATGAACGCGACCACGATCGCTCAGACGGCAACGAGAAGCCGCCGGGCCCCCGACCGTCGTCTACCTGCATGGCAGGTCCGCGAGAGCGAGGGCTGGGCTTCGCGATATGCGTGCGCCCACGGGCCTCGGACTGGCTACGCGGGCGAAGGTCAGCCGCGCGCGACAGGCTTCACGCGGCCGTCAACTCGCGCCCCGCGCTAAACCAGTGTTCGAGCTCGGCACAGACACCCCCTTCGAGGTGGATGAAGTACGCGCGCCCGGAGGTCTCGCCGTGAGTGGGCTTGCGCCGCTTCCTGTCGGACCTACTGGCCGAGCGACGCGGGTACTGGCAGGCTTCGCGGGCTTTTCGGTCATCCCGATCCTCCCGGTTCTAGGTCAGCGGGTCTGTTCTTTGTCCGCTTGCGGCTTGCGCCTGCTTGCACGCAGTTCCTCGCGCGTTGGGCTCCCGTGAACAAGAGAGGGGTGGTGTCGAGATGGGCGGACTGCGGTACAGCCTCGTGAAACCGGCGGTGGCGCCATCGAGCCTCCCGACGATCGCGCAGTACATGTTCTGGCTGATGTATCGCAACGTCGCGTCGGACGGATTCGTGTTCGAAGATCCCGTCAACGCGGGTGTGGTCTCGCAGCCCGGGTGCGTGCTCGCCTCGCCGTCGTGGGAGAACACCGCGCATGTGTCCCAGGACTACGTCTACAACTGGACGCGCGATGCCGCCGTGGTCGCAATCGAGCTGGCCCACGGCGCGCCCCCCACCAATGAGCCGTTGATCGATTACGTGCAGTTCGCGCGGACGTGCCAGGACTCGGGCGGCGACTTCGATCGTGCGTCGCACTTGATCAATGGGACTCCACGGCCGAACTGGACCGATCAGACCGACGGCCCGGCACTGCAGACGCTGGCGATCCTGCAGCTGTGGTCACAGCTCGACGAGGCGACCCAGACGGTCGCAAACGCCGTGATCGAGGCGCATCTGAACTTCCTCGAGGGCGCGTATCAAGGCCAGACGTACAACCTGTGGCAGGAGGAGTACGGCGCCTCGTTCTTTGCCCGCGCCGTGCAGCTGCAGTGCTTTCAGGCGATCACGGCCAACACCCTCGGGATCCCGGTCCCGGGCTGGCTCAGCACCGCCATCCCGTGGCTTCAGAACGCGCTTCAGAGTCACTGGAACGGTCAGTACTACCAGTCGATGCTCCCTGTTCCTGTCCCGCCTGACTACCGAGTCCCGTACGACCCCAACATCGACATCGTGATCGCCGCGATGTACGGCGCCGTGGCCGTGACCGACACGAAGTTGCTTGCCACCGTCCGCCCTGTTGCGCAGCCAGTGGGACGATCCGTCGTCGCAGTACTACTACCCGATCAACGGAGCCGACCAGGCGCACGGCATCGGCCCGCTGCTCGGCCGTTACCCGGGGGACAAATACGACGGCGACAGCGATCAGCCCGCGGACGACCACCCCTGGATCATCTCGACGTGCAACTTCGCCGAGCTGTGCTACCGGCTGGCGGGCGCGATCACAGCCTCCGGAGCGATCCCGCTCGACGCCAACTCCACCGGGTTCTTCAACCAGGTGGGAGTCAACGACTCGACAACACCGGCCGCGGCCGCGACGGCGCTGCAGAGCGCCGGCGATCAGACGCTGCAGGCGATCATCTTCCACAGCGATCATCTCGAACTCAGCGAACAGTTCGACGCCCGGACCGGCTACGAGAAGAGCGTCAGCAACCTCTCCTGGAGCTACGCGTCGTTCCTGCCGGCAGTCCGCGCCCGGTAATCCCTGAGGCTGAATCCACCGCATAGCTCGGTGCGGTCACTCAGATTCGGGGCACGCCCAAGATAGGCACGCAAACTCGTTGAGGAAGCCGTCGGTGAGGGCGTCGAGCCCGCGGGAGCCGATGGCAAGCGAGCGGGGGCACGCCTGTATTCGGCGTGGGAGCGCAGGCGACCTCTGGGGAGTCAGCGGGCTTGGGGGAGGATGTGCGAGATCGCCGCGTGTGGCGTGCTTCAAGAGGCGGTCCGGCGAGGACGTTGTTGTCGCTGGCGGATCTGTGGCACGCCTCAGCGGAGGCCGCCTCGAGGATGCGGACCGAGTTCTCGCCGGGGGCTCCTGTCGACCGATCCAGGTCGGGCAAGTGGAACGTCATGGCCCGCGGGCAGTAGGGACAGCGGTAGTTGTACGTCGCGCGCACGAGCACGGCCAGCGGCGTCGCCCCGCGGCGACGCGAGATCGCGGCCCTCCCGGTCGGCGTCCTCATGCCCCGTTTCACGGCGCTGTTCCCAAGTTCCGATGGCGGCTACGCTCTGCCGGGTGGTGCGACGCCGTCCCGGAGTTGGTGTTTGACGCGCGGACGCTCCAGCGGGGAGGATCTCGCCAACCGAACCGAGAGGACCGACTGTGGATCGTGCGACGCTATGACTCAGAGGTCGAAGACTTTATTCGTGACCGCGCTTGGGTAGATGCCGCTGCGTCCGGCTGATGTCCTTGTTGCCAGCACCCGCGACCTCGCGCAGCGGTCCGGTTCTGAGCTGGTGAACCGGAGGATCGCGGCGAGTCGACAGACGCGGGGGACGGGCCCACGACGAGGGGTCGAGTAATGGTCCGCTGCGCGGTCTGGGCGGGTCGGTGGTGGTGGGCGCTGGGTCATGGTTGAGGGCGAGATCGAGTTGGTCGTCGCGCGGCGGCATTCGGATCCGCACCACGTGCTGGGTGCGCACCCCGTCGACGACGGCGTCGTGATCCGTGCCTTCCGGCCCGACGCGCAGGAGGTGCTGGCGCGACTGGAGGGCGGGGAGTCCGTGCTGCTTGAGCGGCGCCACCCGGCGGGGCTGTTCGAGGGGCTAGTGCGCGGTGCCACGCTGCCGCTGCGCTACGAGCTTCAGGTGAGCTACCCGGACGGCAACGTCTATACGCTGCGCGATCCCTACGCATTCGCGCCGACGCTTGGGGAGCTCGACCTGTATCTCGCCGGGGAGGGGCGCCACGAGGAGCTCTACGAGCGGCTAGGGGCCCACGTGCGCGAGATCGATGGTGCGTTGGGCACCTCGTTCGCCGTGTGGGCGCCGGCCGCGCGGGCGGTGAGCGTGGTGGGCGATTTCAACTCTTGGGATGGCCGCCTGCATGCGATGCGGGTGCTCGGGGCGTCGGGGATCTGGGAGATCTTCGTACCGGGTGTGGTGGAAGGTGCCGCGTACAAGTTCGAGATCCTCACCGAGGGCGGTGAGATTCGGATGAAGGCGGACCCGTTCGCATTCCGCACGGTGCTCATGCCGGGCACCGACTCGATCGTGCATCGCTCGCGGCACGTCTGGCGTGACGCGGAGTGGTTGGAGCAACGGGGAGCGGTGCCGCCGCATGAGCAGCCGCTGTCGATTTACGAGGTTCACCTGGGGTCCTGGCGGCTCAACCCGCTGGAGGGCAACCGGTCGCTGCGCTATCTGGAATTGGCCGACGAGCTCTCAGCGTATGTCACCGAGCTTGGCTTCACCCACGTGGAGCTGATGCCGGTGATGGAGCATCCGTTCGCGGGCTCGTGGGGCTATCAGGTGACCGGCTACTTCGCCCCTACCGCGCGTTTCGGCTCGCCGGATGACTTCAAGCAGTTCGTCGATCACCTGCACGGCCAGGGGATTGGGGTGATCGTTGATTGGGTGCCTGCGCACTTCCCGCGCGACGACTGGGCGCTGGCGCGCTTCGACGGGACCGCGCTCTACGAGCATGAGCATCTCCGCGGAGCACACCCGGACTGGGGCACGCTGATCTTCAATTACGGCCGCCACGAGGTCCGCAACTTCCTGGAGTCGAGCGCGTTCTTTTGGCCGCGCGAGTATCACGTCGATGGGATCCGGGTCGACGGGGTAGCGTCGATGCTCTACCTCGACTACTCGCGCAACGAGGGCGAGTGGAGCCCCAACGTGCAGGGCGGACGCGAGGACCTCGATGCGATCGCCTTCATCCAGGAGCTCAACGAGGTTCTCCACCGTCGCGAGCCGGGGGTGATATCCGTCGCGGAAGAGTCGACCGCCTGGGCAGGGGTCTCGCGCCCCACGTTCCTCGGCGGCCTTGGCTTTGGCTTCAAATGGAACATGGGCTGGATGCACGACACCCTCGGATACTTCCAGCACGATCCCGTCTACCGGACCTACCACCACCACGAGCTCACGTTCAGCCTGCTGTATGCCTTCACGGAGAACTTCATCCTGCCGCTCTCGCACGACGAGGTCGTGCACGGCAAGCGCTCGCTCTACGAGCAGATGGCGGGAGACCGCTGGCAGAAGCTGGCAAACCTCCGTGCGCTGTACGGCTATATGTGGGCCCACCCGGGCAAGAAGCTCCTGTTTATGGGTGGTGAACTGGCACAGGAGCAGGAGTGGAGTTACCAGCGGTCAATCGACTGGCACGCGCTCGAGCGGCCGGAGCACGCCGGCGTCCAGCGACTCGTGCGCGATCTCAACCATCTACTGCGCCACGAGCCGGCGCTCTACGAGCAAGATTACGATCCCGCCGGCTTCTGGTGGCTCGAGCCAAACGACGCCGGGTCAAACGTGTTCGCCTTCGCACGCGCCGCCCGCGGCGGCGAACGCCTCCTTGTGTGCGCGGCCAACCTCTCGCCGGTCCCGCGCGAGCGCTACCGCCTCGGGCTCCCGCGCTCCGGCCACTGGATCGAAGCGCTCAACACCGATTCCGCCCGCTACGCCGGCTCGAATGTGGGAAACCCCAACGGCATCGAAGCGGAGCCGATCCCGTGGCACGGCCAGCCCGACTCGGCCGAGGTGACGCTGCCCCCGGTAGCAGTCATCTGGCTCGTTCCGGGGTCATCGGACAGCGGGCGACCGCCGACCCGGTAGCACGCCGCATCGTGCCCGCATGACCTGCCCTGCCGCACGGATCGCCACCTCGCACGGCCCGAGGCGCTGTGTAGGCGCCGCGAGCGGCTGCGCACGTTCGCGGTCGCGGCGGGCAGCCCAACACGGCCGATGTCCGGCGGCTCCAGCGACAGCGGGACGCGCCGCGGCGCTTGCCCGGACGGGCCACGCCTCTAACAAGCAGGATGAGCTTGCGCCTGCACGTCGACGCGTTCGCGGTCAGGGGCGTCACAGATCTGGTGAGGAGGCGGCAACGGGGGTTATGGCAGTCAGCCCGGTTCGGATGCGCCCTGGTGCCGCACGACCGATAGATGCTCCCGGAGGCGCGGCCGGCGCCGAAGCTGGGCGAGTGGCACGACCTGATTGTTGAGCGACAGTCGGTGGTGACGCTGAGGGGGACGTGCCACATTGAGTAGCGTCATACCGGCCGACGGGTGTGGGAGCGCCTGCGGGACGAGCACGGGGTCGAGGTGTCCGACCAGGTCCGACGGTGCGTGCGCGAGCGACGCCGGGCGTTGGGTGAGCTGGTGGACGAGTGTTCGTGCCGCTCTGCTCGGAGCCGGCGGCGGAGGCAGAGGTCGATTGGCGCGAGGCCGTGGTGAGCGCCGGGTTCCGACCCGCGTGTTTCTGTTCTGGCCAGGCTGGATGCCCACCGGTCAGCCGGCGATGAAAGCGGCCGAGCAGCGGGGCGGCGAGGGTGGAGGCCGACGGACCTGGAATGATCGTCGTGATGCGATGTGGTGATGAGGAGCTTGCTCGCCGCGCCGTCGACCTCGCGGCCCGGCTCCCGGACGCGCTCGCGCCGCTGGCTCGGATCGCCTACAACTACCGCTGGTGCTGGTACCCGGGCGGCAAGGACGTGTTTCGCTCGATCGATGCGGGTCGCTGGGAGCTGTGCGGAGAGAACCCCGTTCGCCTGCTCCAGGAGGCTTCCGGTGAGGCGCTTGACCGGGCGGTCGGCGATCCCGATCTGCTCGCTCGGGTAGCGTCGCTCGAGGACGTCTTTGCGGCGGACTTGAGGCGCCCGCCCGTCGGACCGATAGCGGGGGAGCGGCCGATCGCGTTCCTGTGCGCCGAGTACGGCGTGCATCAGTCGCTGCCCATCTATTCGGGCGGGCTTGGCGCCCTGGCCGGTGACCTGCTCAAGGAGGCTTCGGATCGAGCGCTGCCCTTGGTGGCTGTTGGGTTGATGTATCGCCAAGGGTATTTTCGTCAGCGGCTCGAGGTCTCGGGGTGGCAGCAGGAGTATTGGACCGACATCGACGCTGAGCGGCTTCCCGCTGCTGTGGTGCGTGCCCGGGATGGGCAGCCGCTGTTGATCACGGTGCGGATCCGTGACAGCGAGGTCAGGGCGCAGATCTGGTGCGTGGCCGTTGGTCGGGTGCCGCTGTTCCTGCTCGATGCCGATCTGCCCGAGAACGGTCGTCTGCAGCGATGGCTGAGCTCGCAGCTGTACGTCGCTGACCCGATCACGCGCCTCTCGCAGTACGCGCTGCTCGGCGTCGGTGGCGTGCGGGCACTCGCGGCCTTGGGCATCGAACCGGCGATCGTGCATCTGAACGAGGGACACGCGGCGTTCGCGGCGCTCGAGCTGGCGCGCGGCGAGGTGGCGCGAGGAGCGTCGATCGAGGCCGCGCTCGAGGCCGCCCGTCAGCGCACGGTGTTCACAACGCACACGCCTGTGGCGGCCGGTAATGAGACCTTTCCGCGCGAGGAGGTGATTGCCACGCTCGACGGTCTCGTGGCCGAGCTGGGAATCGACCCTGAGGTAATCGTGCGAATGGGTCGTGATCGTCCCGACGACGGCGCCGAGCCGTTTGGTGTGACGCAATTCAGCCTGCGAATGAGCCGCGCGGCGAACGGCGTCAGCCGCCGCCATGGCGCCGTCGCCCGCGAGATGTGGCGCGGGTTATGGCCGGAGCGAGCCGTCGAGCGCGTGCCGATCACCCACGTAACCAACGGCGTCCACCTGGCGAGCTGGGTGGGGCCCGCAATGCGCCGCGTACTTGACCGCCACCTCGGTGAGGCGTGGTGGCGAGAAGCGAGCAGCTGCGCGACCTGGGATGCGTTGGCAAGGGTGCCCGACGCCGAGCTTTGGCAGGCCAGGCGCGAGCAGCGCGCGGAGCTGGTGCAGTTCGTCCGCGAGCGCAGCGGGCTCGATCGGCTCGCCGAGCACCAGCCGCGCCCGGGGATCGAGGCGGCCGCCCGAGCGTTCGACCCGGACGTGCTGACGATCGGGTTCGCGCGGCGCAACGCGACCTACAAGCGCCTGCGACTGCTGATCCACGATCCCGGCCGCGCGCTCGCGCTGCTGGCCTCTGAGCGGCCCGTGCAGTTCATCTTGGCCGGCAAGGCCCATCCCAGCGACAACGACGCCAAACGCGTGGTACAGGAGCTCTTTGGGCTCAAAGACGCACCCCATGTCGCCGAGCGGGTCGTCTACATGCACGAGTACGACCTCGGAATGGCCGCGCGGCTCGTGCGTGGCTGCGATCTCTGGCTGAACCTGCCCCGACCGCCACTCGAAGCGAGCGGGACCAGCGGAATGAAGGCGGTCATCAACGGCGGCCTTCATCTCAGCGTGCTCGACGGCTGGTGGGCCGAGGCCTACGACGGCAGCAACGGCTGGGCAATCGCGGGGAACGTCGACCCCGACCCGGCAACGCAGGACGCCCGCGACGCCGACACCCTATTCAGCCTCATCGAGCAGGAGGTGCTACCCGCTTTCTACGACCGCGACCCGGGGGGACTCCCGCGTTCGTGGCTCGCCCGCATCCGGGCCTCGATGCGCACCCTCGCGCCCGCGTTCTGTACCGGTCGGATGCTCGACGACTATCTCGAGCGGATCTACGCGCCAACAACCAACGTTTGAGCCCACCATTGCCGGGATCGGTGAGCCCGACGCAACAGCCCACGCCCAGCCCGCACGCCCGATCCTTGATCGAGGAACAACGCGCTGGTTCAAGTGGTCACGCCCCACGCGGGCGGCGCGAGATGGCCCTAATCGCGGCTCGCCATCGCTCGCCTCTGCGCATCGTGCTCCAGCCAGCAGGCCGCGCATCAGAGGCACGCCACTTCGTCGTGGCCGCATGACCGCCGATCTTGACACCGACGATCCGCTCCACTGCGATCGCAGCGACACAGTGGTAAGCGCCGGCGAACGTTACCGAGGATTCACTTTCTCACTGCCTACGCGAGCGACCCACATGAACCTCGAGCGCGTGAACTGTGGTCGTGCTCAAGACCGGCGCTGTCGCCGGGGCCGCCGGAACCCTCTGCTTCCAGGTGGCGACGAATGGAAGCTACCTATGCGCCGATGTGCTCAGCGTCGAGGGTTCGAGAGCGAAGCGAGGGCGCCGCCAAGCAGTCATGCGGGACGACGAGGACTCACGCCGCCGCCGCCGCGCGCCAGTCGCCCTGCTCGTCTGCACACGGATCGCGACGCGAGCGTTCGGTACTCGCCAACAGTCCCGTCGTTTTGATTCGCTTGGTGTGGTTTGTTTTGGGCTTACCCCCGCGGCGCCGCGTCTCGCTCCCGAATGACCGTCTCGGCGAGCTCGCGGAGAAACATCACGTCGCGCTCGCACAGCGCCGGTCGCTGCTCATGAGCGACGCAGCAGGGGATGTACAGGCGAGCATCGAGCGTGGTCAGCGGAACGCCGATGTACGCCCCGATGGGTGCCCGTCGCGCGCGTGGGCTCAGACTGAGGAATGACGCTGAGATGTTTGTTCGTCTGGCGGGCGATGTTAAATCCGATCACGATCACGTTCACGACGAGGAGGGGTGGCTGTGGCTTTGACTCAAACCCAGCTCGCGGCGGCGGTGGCTGAGCGCGCGGAGCTCAGTCGGGCAGACGCCAAGCGGGCGCTCGAGGCGTTGGAGGAGGTTGTCCTGGCTGAGCTTGGCGACGCCCAGAAGGTCAGGCTCGGCGGGCTCGTGCAGCTCACGGTTCGGGTCAAGCCAGCCACGAAGAAGCGTCAGGGTCGCAACCCGGCGACGGGTGACGCGATCACGATCGCGGCCAAGTCGGCGAGCGTCGACGTGCGCGCGCGGCCGCTGGCGAAGGCCAAGGCGGCCCTGCCATCCGTGCCGAAGGCGCGCCGGCGGCTGGCCGCCTGAGACGACGACTCGGTCGGGCAGACTGGCGCGGTCCGACGGACGGAGCGGCTGCTGGAGCGCGCGACGTCGACCGCCGCGGGCAAGGGCGCGGCCCGCGCAGGAGGGTTGACGGGACCGTGTCTGCCTCAACGGGCGTCAGCGCACATCGGCGCGAACGGATGGATCGGGCTGATCTGGAGCGCGGACGCACCCCGATCACGACGGAAACCAAACGTCCGCTTGCACCGCCCACCCGGGTACCGGACGAGTGGATCGTCGCCGGAGCGGTCGTCCGCTCCGAGCGCGCGGGAAGGCGAATGCAATCGTCCGTGGCGCTGGCGAGGTTCCGCACGCAGCGAGGGCCCTGCCCGTGCCAGTTCCGATCCGCGTCGCCGGAGGAGAGCTGGGCCCGCGGCCCGCGCTGTCGAGTCCGCCGAGAGAAGCCCCGGTCGGCCACAACCGAGCCAGTGAGATGCCCCGGCCTTCGTGAAGGGGGTCGCCTCGATTGAGGTTCGTTGACGCTACGCCGTTGCCAGCGCGTCGAGGGCCACCTGTGGGCCGGCGGCGTTCGGGAGCGTGCGGAGCAGCGCTAGCGCCTCGCTTACGGGGACGTGGAGTTCCCGCTCCTGGTTTGGGAAGCGTACGCGAACGACGCCTCGCGGTCCGTCTATGTAAAGGCTCGCGTCGGCGGCGCCGACCCGTCGCAACTCACGTCGCAGTAGCTTTCGCAGCTGGGCGGCGCCACGTACCGGCGGGCGTGAACCCGAAAGGCCCTCGACATGCGGCCGATGGTTTGCGCGCTCCACGTCGTGCTCCTCGGGTTTCGCCGTCGCCTGCACGGACCCGAATCATCGCCCAAACGCGAGGGTGGGCGCATCGCGGGCGGCTGCGGAGAGCTGTGGGCCCGCCACTATCCCCAGTCAGGCCCGCCTCACATCGGGGAATGGGGAACGTCCCCGGCGCCGGCTAGAGGCTTGAAGTCCGAGCAAGGTTCCCGATCGAACGCCGATGAGAACCGCAGATCCCTTGAGACCCCGCGCCGGGCAGACCTGCTCTTGCGCGGTCTCGGACATTCGGCCTCTAGCGCACGCGCCCCCTTGGCGCGCGGAACACAGGCCCGGCAGGTTCGATGGCCTGATGCGTAGGCAGACAGCCGAACGAGACCAAACGACGGCTGGCCTGCTCCGGGCGAAATCGAACGCCACCGGCGACTTTGGCAGGTTGCTCTCCACTTCTGCAATGTCGCCCGAGCCGCCACGAGGTTGGAGCTGCTGCTTCTCTTGGTCGTCGGCCCGGAGCGGAAGCCAGAGCGCTGGCCGGGCCGGCCAATGACGCGCCTGGTGGTTGGGGAACTGTCGGGCGAGCCAGACCCAGGTTCCGTGGGCGATCGCTCTCGGGCGGATCCGATCGCGCGCCCGCGTAGATCGCCGCGATCGCCTGGTCGCCGAGTCAGTCGTCCGCAACGGTGCCGCGCTGACGATCGCGTTCGTGACAATCGATCGCGTCCGAGGCGACACCCGGCGTGATCGAGGCGTCGCTATTGCAATCGCGCGAGGCGAGACGAGCGGTTCGCTGAAGGTCCGCGAGCTCGAGGTCGCCGGCCAGCGTTGGCCCGGGAGCCCGCCGCCGTCAACGGCGTAGTGGACTGGGCATTGGGGCGGCGGGCGATCGCTCCTCGCGCTTAGCGCTCACGAGCGACACGCTGTGCCATCCCAAGGAGTGGCGCCGACGGCGTCCAGGATCCAGCGGCGCCGGCCGTCTCACACGGGATCGACGAGCCAATTCAGGGAGACCCGTTGAGGGCATCACGCACCAGCGCCGCTCGCGTCTCACGAGCTAACGATCACCGGACACTGGGCCGGGTCTATCTCGCCGCGGGAGAGGTCCGCCGGTGCAGCGGCGTGTGGCCGCGCTTGCCGGCCGCGTCGATGATGTTGATCGCCCGCAGGCAGTAGGCGGTCCGCTGAGCGAGCAGCACGCTGCAGCCGAGCAGCGAAGCCAACTCGCGGGTGCTGAATGGCTGCGCCGGAAGCGGCGGAGAAGCGCCCGCACGACGTCGTCGGCGCCGTGGAGCTCGATCCGGGCGAGCACTTCACGAAAGGTGTCGCCCTCCCGGGTCGCGCGTTCGCCGGCGCGACCTCACCGGGCCGGCAGCGCGTATGTGGTCCTCGCCTATCAACAACACCTCGACCGTCAAGTTGGGATGCGTCAGCAACGACGGGAAGGCGGTCAGCTTGTCGAACACCTCCACCACCGACGCGCACTTCGGGGAGCGGCGGATCGAGAGCACCTCACCGTGCGCGTCCACACGCACGATTCGCCGCTCGGCCGCAACAGGATGCACGATCCGGAAACGGTGCCGGTCAAGCAGCGTGTCGAGCTTGACCCCCAGCGGGCCAAAGCCGCCGACCTGGACCTCCACGAGCTCTCCGTCAGCACGGATCAGGTCAATCACGAACCGGCCGACCGACACCTCCAGCCGGTCACCCGGCGCCGCCAGCATCGCCTTATCCGCAGCGTGCAGCGGGCCCTCGCGCAGCACGCCGATACTCGACACGCCCCAGAGACTAGAGCCGGCGTCGGCGTGTTCCCGCCGGCGCGCGGGTCTCAGTACGGGAACGCTCACAACGCAGCATGGGAGGGCGCGGTGCCTCATCCCGGGTCTGCCTTCGCAACCATTAGTCCGGCGTGCACCGCGATCGAGCGCTTGGGTCTACGAACTGCTGTGCGGCGGTGCGGCGGACCGGGTTACCGTCCCAGAAGTCCGGTTCGGCGCCGTGTGTATAGCCTCGGCAACCGACGGTATCGCGGCTGCCCGAGGGAAGGTGTCGCGGGTCAGTCGATCAGCCCCAGCGCGCGGGCCCGGTTGACCGCCTCGGCGCGGTTGTGCACGCCGAGCTTCTTGTAGGCGCGCTCGGCTCGTTCCTTTGCCGCTGAGCGAGAGATCCCCAGCTTGTCCGCGATCAGCGCGAAGGTCAAACGCGTGGGCAGGTAGCGGAGGACTCGCGCCTCAGCCACGGTGATCGACGCAGCGGCGACATTCGCGGCAGCTCCAGCGACCGCCTCCGCCGCCGCTTGGTCGGCGACGATCACCTCTGTCGCGTCTTGCGCGACTGCCTCCGCGGCGGCCTCGTCGACGGTCCGCACCGCCGCGGCGTCCTCGGCGACAGCCTCCGCGGCCGCCTGGTCGGCCGCCGCAACGATCAGACCGGCGGCGTTCAAGGCCTCAACGGCCTCGTGGGCGGCGGCCTCCTGCACTATGCCGGCGTCGATCAACGCTCGAACCGCGACAGCAGCCGCACCGGCGACGATCGCCTCTGAAGCTGCGATCGCCTCGGCTGCCTCGGTCTCTGCCGCCATCGCGGCCAGCGTCGCGCGGGCTTCGGCGGCCTGCGCGACCGCAATCACCTCAGCCGCCTCCTCCACCGCCGCGACCTCGGCCCCGACGACCAACCCGGCCTCGGCGGTGAGAAAGCCCTCCCCCAACAGCGCCCCACCAGACTCAGCGACCGCGTCAAAGAGCGCCTGCGCCCAGCCGTGCTCGACGAGCAGCAGAGCGAGCGCCGTCCCAGGCAACAGAGACTCGGCCAGCGCCCAGGCATCAACCAGAGCAAAACCCGACGAGCCAACGTCCCCCGTCGGCTCGACAACACCCCCGCCACCAAGCGGCAAGATGCTCGACAGAAGAGCGCCAAGGTCGTCGTCATCACCGCCGACGACCACAGGCTCGATCGTGCCGTCCTCATTCTTGGCGACGAAGATCACGTCGAGCAGACGCAACACCCCTCGACCCTGGAGTCGATCGACCTCGGCCAACACCCGACCCTGGAAGTCAGAACCGGGACTAAAACTCACGGCGATCACCTGCAACGGACCCGGCATCAGTCGACCTCTCTCGTTACTGGACGGCAAGCCGACTAAGCATCGCAGAGCCCGGCTCTGGGCAGACGGCTGGCCGACCAAGCAGCCCGACCAGGATCCTCGACAGCCGCGCGCGGTTGCGCCCGACGAGACCCACAGCTATCCCCGGCGCGTCCGCACGGAAACCCCTCAGGGGACGATTCGACCCAATCCAGACCGGCCACCAAGCCGCACGCCCGAAACACCGCCGTCCTGCGCCACCCCGCCGACAACTCGAAGCACTCGGACACACCGTCACGCTACAAGCCCGGGAAGCCACCGTCTGACGAGGATTTCGGTACAGCAGGTGTCTCAGACAATTGAGGCTGGCCGCTGCTTGCAGCCCGATCCACCACTCTGACCGGTGCTGGCCGGAATGCTCGTTTGCATCGACGGCAGCAGAATCGAAGTCGGTGCGGCGGAGTAGCGTTCACACGCGGTTTTGCTTGCTTGACGCGCCGGCGCGGCGTGCGAGGCTCAGGAAGTGGGCACGATGAGGACCCCGCATGGGGCGTGGTGTGAGACGCGGTTGGGCACGGAGCCCAGGACGCGCCGCGCGCCCGCCATTCCGCGGTTACCCACCACGATCATCTGCGCACCTGGGCGACACGGCGATCACGCCGGGCCGGTCAGCCCAGCGTCGTCGCCAGAGGATCGGAATCGTCGACATGCCACGCCCCCGGGTCCTTGTCCGGCAGTAGCGGGGAGTCGCGCGACTGGCGAGGAGGAGGGCAGACGCGCGTCAATGGGTCTGCGCCCTGCTCTTGTCTCGCCGCAGGCATTCGGTGAGGCAACCCTGGAGGCTTCTGGTCTCGGCGGCGAGCGGCAGTCACGGCGAGAGTGCCGCCTCGGCGACAAAGCAGAACCGAGGTGCGGGCGTCTCGGGTCCGTCCTCCCGCTCGGATTCACGGGATAGCAAGCGCGCGAGGAACTGCCCTTGTAATCAATCTGCACCTAGGCACGACGGGGTCGGTGGAGCGCGTCGCGGAGCCTTGCTTGCCGTGCAAAGGGAGGCACCCTGCCAGAGGCGACGAGATGCTCGTCGGAGCAGCAAAGGAGGGTTTCCGGAATCGCGCGTCACCGGCGCTCCCGCATCGTCATGGCAGGCCGGCAGCGACGGATCTGCTGAATGCCACTTGTGGGTCTCGTCCTGAGCGAGCGTGAGCGCGGTCGTTGCTCGGGCGCTCGCTCGCTTATGAGGCCAGCAGTCGACGGCCGTTGCCTACCGTGGCGAGCGTGCACCCACGTGTCTTCGGGAACCCGGGCTTACGCCAAATCGGTAGCCTCGCTGCACGGTTGAGCCTTGTCCTTGGGGGACCTTGTGGCGGAGTCGGTTGAGCTTGCGACGATCCTGCTGACCGATCTGGTCGGCTCGACTCGGCTGGCTACCTCCGTGGGCCCGGTACGCGCCGATGAGCTGCGCGAGGAGCATCTCGGCTTGTTGCGTGATGCTATCGCGGGTTGTGGGGGCAGGGAGCTCAAGAACACGGGCGATGGGTTGATGGTCGCGTTCTCGTCGGCGTCTGCGGCGGTGAGGTGTGCGGTAGCGATGCAGCAGCTGTTTGAGCGTCGTTATCGGCGGGCGGAGCAGGGGTTGCATGTGCGGATCGGCGTGGGTGCGGGGGAGTCGACGGTCAAGGATGGGGATTACTTTGGGATGCCGTCGATCGAGGCGGCGCGGTTGTGTGATCAGGCGCCGTCTGACGGGATTCTGGTCTCGGGGCTCGCGAAGACGCTCGCTGGGCGTTGCGATGGTGTTGAGTTTGCTTCGGCGGGTGAGCTTGAGCTCAAAGGCTTTCCAGAGCCTGTTGAGGCATTCGCAGTGTCCTGGGCGCCGATCGCCGAGGAGACCTCCGGTGTGAGCCGCTGGCCGTTGCCGGCGCTGCTTCGCTCGACGCCGCCGGTCTCCTATGTGGGGCGGGTCGAGGAGCGCGCTTTGCTCGAGGAGGCGATGGTGCTCGCGCGCGACGGGGCGCGGCAGGTGGTGCTTTTGTGCGGTGAGCCGGGGATCGGCAAGACGAGGCTCTCAGGGTTTGGCGCGCACCGCGCGCACGCCGAGGGGTTTGTCGTGTGCTGGGGTTCGTGTTCTGAGGAGCTCGCGGTACCGTATGAGCCGTGGATCGAGGTCTGCTCGCAGATCGTCGAGCACGCCCCGCAGGAGCTGATCGCCGAACACGTCAAGCGTCACGGCGGAGAGCTGTGCCGGCTCGCGCGCAACCTGCCCGCGCGGATCACCGACCTTCCCGCGCCTCAGACATCCGATCCCGAGACCGAGCGTTACCTGCTGTACTCGGCGGTCGCGGGGCTGCTCGAGCAGGTCGCGCAGGGCGTGCCCGTGTGCGTGGTGCTCGACGATTTGCACTGGGCCGACGGTCAGTCGGTTGCCCTCCTCAAGCACGTGGTTCGCATCGCCGAGCAGGAGGCGCTGCAACTGATCGCAACCTACCGCGACTCTGACCTCGGCAAGGATCACCCGCTCGGAGCCGTGCTCGCGGACCTGCGATCGGTCGATGGGGTGCAGCGCATCGCCCTGCATGGCCTCGGCTCAGACGAGGTGGCCCAGATCATGACGTCCGCCGCCGGGCACGAGCTCGACGAGGACATTCTTCAGCTGGCGCAGGAGATCGCGACCGAGACCGATGGCAACCCGTTCTTCGTGGGGGAGATCCTGCGCGGCCTTTGGGAGTCCGGGGCGCTCATCTTCGACGAGGACAGCGGGCGCTGGAGCGTCGAGCGCTCGGGTGCGATCGCGCTGCCCGAGAGCGTGCGGGAGGTGATCGAGCGGCGTGTGGAGCGGCTCGGCAAGAAGACGCTCGAGCTCCTGAGGCTCGCGGCGGTGATCGGCCGCGTGTTCGATGTGGAGCTGCTCGAGTCGATGCTCGAGATCGACGAAAGCCAGCTGCTCGACCAGCTGGAGGCTGCGGTTGCCGCCTCGCTCCTGGCCGAGTCCGACGAGCGGGTGGGCCAGTTTCGGTTCGCCCATGCGCTCATCAACCAGACGCTGTATGAGGGCCTCGGCGTCACCCGCCGCGCGCGCATGCACCAGCGTGTTGCCCAAGCGCTCGAGGACCTGTACGGCGAGGACCCGGGCGATCGTCTGTCGGAACTCGCGCTTCACTGGCGCATGGCTGCCGTGTCGGTCGACAAAGCCAAGGCGGCTGACTACGCCCTGAGGGCCGGTCAGCGCGCTCTCGAGAGCCTCGCGCCGGCCGAGGCCGTGAAACTGTTCACCGACGCTGTTGAGCTGATCGGCGATGTCGACGGCGCCGAGCGTTGTGAGGCGCTGATCGGGCTCGGCGAGGCGCAGCTTCAGACCGGCGATGGCGCCTACCGCGAGACGCTGCTCGATGCGGCACGGATCGCCTCAACGATGGCCGACGCCGAGCTCGCCGCGCGGACGGCGCTGGCGAACAACCGCGGAATGGTCTCAAGCACGTTCGGTGACATCGACACCGAACGGCTTGCGGCGATCGAGCGGGCACTCGAGCTCGATGACCCACCGAATCGCGCGCGCCGCGCGCGACTGCTCGCGATCAAGGCGCTGGAACTCGAGTGGGACCCGGACTTTGGCATGCGTCGCTCGCTCGCCGAGGAGGCGCTCTCGCTGGCTCGTGCCACGCAGGACAGGAGGACACTTGCCGAAGTCCTCCGAAACGTAGCCGAGGCGATCCGAGTACCGGATACGCTGGCCTGGCGAATCGGTCTTGTCGAGGAGCTCGTTGGCTGCGCCGCCGAGGTGGGTGATCCTGCCCTCAGATACTCGGCGCACAACTTCCAGTTCAACACTTACATCGAGTGGGGGGGCCTCGAGCGCGCGAAGCTCGCGCTAGAGCGAATGCAGCTGATCGCGCACGAGCTCGACCAGCCCACGTTGAACTGGTTCGCCACGTTCAACACGGCGGGTTGGGAGCTCATGCACGGCGATCTGGTCGCCGGCGAGCGCCTGTTCGAGAGCGCGTTGCAGATCGGGCAGGAGGCCGGACAACCCGACGCCGTCTTTGTCTACGCCGCCGCGCTGCAGCAAGCGCGTATCTATCAAGGCCGCGCACAAGAGATCGTCGAGATGATGGAGCAGAGCGTGAGCGCCTATCCAGCGATCGCGGCCTGGCGAGCCGGACTGGCATCGATGCTTTGCTATCTCGATCGAGGAGCCGAGGCCGCGAAGATCCTCGAGCAGGCTGCGCGTGACCGCTTCGAGCACGTCGCGCCGAGCTCGGCCAGCTTGACCGCGCTGGCGCTATATGCCGACGCCGCCGTGGAGACCGGCAGCTCAGGGCCCGCTTCGATGCTCTACGAGCTCATCGAGCGCTGGGCCGACCAGGTCGTCTGGAACGGCGTCATCGGCTACGGACACGCCCGCATGTGGCTGGGTCTCCTCGCTGCGTGCATAGGAGACCACGAGCAGGCCGATGAGCACTTGACGTTCGCGTGCGATTTCCAGGAGACCCACGGCCTGCTTCTATGGGCAGCCCGCGCCCATATGGGCTGGGCCCAGGCGCTCGCCGGGCTAGGTGATGCTGCTCGAGCACGCGAGCATGCCGCCCGCGCGCTCGAGCTCTCGCGCGAGCACGGCTACGGGGCCTTCGAGGCGCGCTCGGCGGCTCTCGTCGAGGCGCAATCAACCGCCTAGATGTGACCGCGCGATGCGGCGTGTGCTGTCGCCAGCCTGATGCTGACATAGCATTGAGAGCCTACGGCTAACCGAGCGGATCACTGTCGGACGAGACGCAGCAGTTCGGCGCGCACCGGTCCGACTGCTCCTCCGCGCTGGAGCGGAAGTACCGCGCCTGCATGAGAGCAGGTCTCGTTCAGTCGCTTGGCGCCGCACCTCGTATTCGCCACGAGCGAGGACGCAGACACGGAGTCCCACGCGGTTGTTCGTCGCAGAGCTGCATAGTCATATGGACGCATGAGGCTGGTCCTCGTGCGTCGCATCTTTCGCGGGTTGACAATGCGGGGTGTTGAGGGCCCGCAGGGCCAGAGCCGCATACGACCGTGGAGGACCAGCCACGCCTGACGTTACCCCTTGCCTGCATCCCGGTGAAGTCCGCCGGTGGGTGTCGATCGATCAGCACAAGTTCTCGATCGTCGCCGCGGTGCTGCCGCCGGATGGCGGCAAGCCGGAGGTCTGCCGGATCGAGACGACCGAGCGGGCGATCCGCCGGTTCATCGACAAGCTCGGTGGCCCTGAGGGGCTGTCGGTCTGCTATGAGGCGGGGCCTGGCGGGTTCGCGCTGTGGCGGCTCTTGACGAGGGTCGGGGTGGCGTGTGATGTCGTCGCGCCGTCGCTGATCCCGGTTCGCGCCGGGGACAGGGTGAAGACCGACCGCCGCGACGCGAAGAAGCTCGTGTCGCTGTACCGCGCCGGGTTGTTGCGGTTCGTGCATCCGCCGACGCCGGAGCTCGAGGGGCTCCGCGATCTGCTGCGCGCGCGTGATGATCTGCGCGGCGTGCGGCTGGCGGCTCGCAACCGGGTGCTCAAGCAGTTGCTGCGTCACGGTCGGATCTTCCGCGAGGGGAAGACGGCGTGGACGAAGCTGCATCGCGCTTGGCTCGCGCGTCAGCGGCTCGACGATCCGCTCGCGCAGGAAGCGCTTGAGCAGTTGCTGATCCACGTCGCCGGGATCGAGCGTCAGCTCGCCACGCTCGACGCGCGCCTGGCCGAGATCGCCGGCAGCGAACGGTGGGGCGGCCAGGTGCAGATCCTGACCCGGTTCCGCGGGATCGCGACCATAACGGCGCTCGGGTTGATCGCCGAGATCGGCGACTTCGCCCGCTTCTCGCACCCGCGCGAGCTCGCCGCATGGCTCGGGATCACCCCGAGCGAGTACTCCTCCGGTGATCAGCAGCACCGCGGGCACATCACCCTCGCCGGGAACCGACACGCCCGCCGGCTGCTGATCGAGGCCGCTTGGCATTACCGTCACGCACCCCGACTCCCCGCCGCGGGCCCGCCGCCGGACGAGCGCGCCTGGCACGCCCAAGTCCGGTTGTATCACCGCCACCGGCACCTCACCGACCACGGCAAACGCTCGACCGTCGCGAACGTCGCGGTCGCTCGCGAGCTCGTCGGGTTCCTGTGGGCCGCGATGACCAACCAACCACTCCGCGCCACCAACATCCCGTCTTCCGTCGACCGCGATCAGCTCCAGGAGGCCGCCGCCTAGCACCCGAAGTCCTTTCCCCGTGGTGGGGCCGGGCGGCGCGGTGCGACCCGCCCGGAGGATCCTCGATGTGGTCTATGCGATTCCGACTCGCGACGTTAGTACGAGGCAGCTCACGACCGGACACTGTCCTGCGGTCCCGACCCGCGCATCTCAGAGTGACAGTCGTCGTTGCGCTCGCACCCGCCGCCCGGCCCCACCGCCCACCACCATGACCCCAGTACCGACAACGAAAACGGCCCAATCCCAGCGGCCCCTTGACACGCGCGTCCATCTCAGTCCATATGGCCGGGGGTGCGGATACGCTAACGAGAGGTAAGCCCTCGCGCACCTACGCGAACGGCCTCGTCTAGGAAGAGGCGCCCCAAGACCCGGGCGCTGGATGCAGGATGGGCACCGAGGGAGGAGCAGACCGGCGCAGCTACCAGGATGCGCCCCTGTTGCCGTGCCGTTGCTGGCATTTGGCTCACGGCGTCGTCCATATCAGGTAGACGCATGCGGCTACTCGCTCCGCCAGAAGATCGGTCCCGCTCGTCGTTGGTGCAAACGAGCGTCGGCCGGCCAGGAAGCTCACTTCTCGTTTCACGAAGACGGAGTCTGTGTCGTGGGTTGCCAATGACGGGTCGAACGGTTCTGCTTTGGGCCGACGAGCGTCCGGAGCAGGAGTCGAGCCATCACAGCCGCGTGGGCGACGAAGCCGCGTCCGGTGCGGCGGGCCGCGGGTGGGTCGGCGCAGAGGAGCAGTCAGCCTGGTGCGCTTTGGGCCTCCGTCGAATCCAGACTCGCTTAGTGCGAGCGACGGAGTGGGTGCTGGTGCCTGCGGAGTTGGCGTCGCCTACTTCGTGCCGTAGCCGCGTGATGCCTTTGGATCTCGCCGTCCGATGGGAGCTGGTTCAGGCGGGTTTAGACAACGTGGGGATCGAGGTTCAGGGGCTGCGCCAAGCGAGATCACCGGCGGTGCTCCCGGGTGCTGGGCGAGGGAGTGGGCGGGTGCGAGATCTGCCGCGGTTGATGACTTCGCGGTGAAGGGCGCGAGGATCGGCGTCGCATTTACGATCAGCTCCCAAGGGCTCCTGTGCGCGGCGCACAGGTACGCGACTCGTTGGGCACCGATGTGCGTAGGCGGTAGCCGATTGTCGTGTGCCGGTCGCTGCTCTCGCAGTGAACGCGGTCAATCTCGTAGCCGTCGAGCTGGAGCTCGTATATGGCCTGGGCGGGCGCCTGGACTCCGTGCTCGCGCAGTGCCGCCATCGTCACAGCTCCGCTGTCATCAGCGCCGAGCAGGGTGAGGACTCGCGCCGCATCGTGTCCCTCGACGCTTCGCGGTCCGGTCAACTCGTTGGTCGTGGGGGTGGTTCGGTTGCTCATGAGGAGATCTCGCTAGTCGTGCGATTGCGTCAGGTACCCGTAGCGGAGGCTGCTCGGACCGTGCGGGTCGGCCTTGGTCCGGGTGCCATCCGCTCGCCCGGCGTTCAGACGGCGTCGGGCCTCAATTGCCAGCGAGAGCCGCAGCGACCCGCGATCACGAGTCAACTCTCCTCGCCTACGCGCTGCCCAGAGGTAGTCAATCCGCACGATGGTCTTCAGCTCTTCCCGTCCCTCCATTGGGGTGGCGCGGAAGGAAGAGGGATATAACCCCCGCGCGTTCAATCAGATAGGGACGAAGCCACCGGGCCGGTGGGATAACGCCGATAGAGGAGTACCGCAACGGCCCCGCAGTCAAAACCAGTAACCCCCGCCTCTCGCCTCGTGGCGCAAGAAGCGCCGTTGGTGGCATTCGGGCTTGGGCCGAGAATTCTGGCCGCAGGGCCAGCCGCTTTACCGACAGTACTCCTGTTGCGAGCGGTTGTGTGCGCCCATCCCAAAATTTCGTCGCAACTGCCATGAAACCAGGGAACTAGCTCGCGGCGATGCCCGATCAGTCAAATCGGCCGGTTATGCGCCTGGATAAGGAGGTTGCGAAGCCACCCGGCGCGGATCTCGGCTGCGGTGCGCTGGTGCGCCCGGCCGGACACGGTGGTGCCGAGGTCGAGCAGCGGGTCGTGCAGCAGTACGGGGTCGCCGTCGGCGGTCAGGCAGCAGTCCGTCTCGAGGCCGTCGAGTGGAGGCCCGCTTGCGCGGTGGAGCGCTGCGAGTGACGAGCCAGGGCCGTACGCGCGGGCGAGGCGGTGGGCGTAGAGCGCCGGGAGCACTCCTACAACTCTCGCGAGGCGCGCGCGCGTTCTCGTTACTAGCCTGCAACCGTCCTGTGAACAGGTCGTAGAGGAACGTCTTCCCGGGCGCCACGACCTAGGCGATCAGTCGCCCGATGATGCGAGGGTGGCCGTCGACCTCCACGTTCTTGAGCGAGTCGACGCGGGAGAAGCCGGCAATCCGGGCGAGCCGCTCCAGGCCAGCGTTCGTGAACCCCCAGTAGATGAAGTCGTCGCGCGCGTAGACCTCCCCGGGCTCGGACACGCGGATCGCCGGGCCGTGTCGATCTTCCGAGTCGACGCCGTAGGTCTCGAGCAGCACCGTGCCGCCGTCCACCGTACGCCCACGCAGCACGCGCAGCAGCCCGAGTGGGTTCTCGACCCTGTGCAGGATGCCGAAGCAGTAGACGAGGTCGAAGCGCTCCTCGAGCCCGGCGAGCGCGAACGCGTCCATCCGCCGGTACTCAACGGCCGAGCCGAGCAGGCCATGGAGGGCCCGGAAGCCCTCGCCGCCCTCCAGCTCAACGCCCCACCGAGACGCGACCCACAGCCGATACTGCTCGTTATCCACCGCCACAACCCGCTCGGCCCCCCGGCGCTCGGCGAGGAAGGCATAGAAACCGTCGAAGCAGCCGACATCAAGGACGCGCGTTCCGGCGAAGTCCTCGGGAAGCGAGCAGACGCGGTAGCGATGATCGCGCGCGGCGCCGGGCGTGTAGATGCCCTCAGCGCGGTTCAGCGCGAACGTGTGAAACCAAAACGGCACTTTCTCGACAATCGCACGAGCGAGGACCGGGTCGACGTCGATCGGGAGCAGATCAGCTACCCGCCGCTCAGCCTCCCCAACGACGAACCGCTCCCGGGCGCCACCCTGCGCCGACCCCGTCGCCCCCATCTACACACCTCCCCTCGACAGCTTCGTCCTGGCTGCGCCCTGACCTGTCTGGGGACGTCGCGCGCGGCGCGTTCTGTTGTCGATCAGCGCTCGTGCCTGCGCACCCGTGACCGTCGTTAGGCGCGCGGGGATCGCTAGACCAGCTGGACGTTGACGGCTCTGGGACCCTTCTCCCCGGCCTCAGTCTCGTAGGAAACCTTCGCGCCCTCCGCGAGCGAGCGATAGCCCCCGCCTACGATCGCCGAGTGATGGACGAACAGATCCTTTGACTCGTCGTCGGGAGTAATAAACCCGAAGCCCTTCTCGTCGCTAAACCACTTCACCGTTCCAGTAGCCATCGCGGCTCCTCCCCTCGTTACGTGCTGCGAACGCCGAGAATGCACAAAGTAAAGGCTACGAGCGCCGGCACCACACGCGTGGAGCACGCTGCCCAACGTGACCGCACGACCATACCAGCCCACCCGCCCAGCCATCGCGCTGCTCCTACTGGATCATCGGCTTGTTGCACAGCCTGCCGGCGCCGCGCGCCGCTGACTTCTCCTCAGCAGACGGGACCAGAAGCACGCAGATCGGGACGCGGTTGAGGTCGTGACCGTGGTCAGGGACGTTGGTCGTCCGTGGCTCTCGGTCGCCGTTCTCCGGTAACCCCACGGTGTGCCTGACGCGATCGGTGAGCTGCTCGCGACACGCGTCGCGCTCGACAAGCTCGGAGCGCAGAGCCGAGAAGACGCGAAGCGACTCCCACGCAACCCGCCGTGTCGTCGTCGGCAGCCTGCATGGTCGTCGTCCGCCGTGTAGATAGGAGCACCGTAAGCCGGGAGGTCAATGACTGATCGCCGATCGTCAAGGCCGTCGGTCGAGGCGATCACATCGACCCGAGGCTCTGTCGCGGTTGAGCAGCGGATCGTTGCGACGTCGACCTTGTCGCACACGGTTACGAGACCGCCTATGGGACGGTGGGTTGCTCTTCGCGCTGATCAGCGGGCGCTGGCGTCCCCCGTCTGAGCCAACGCACAACCCGCCCGGCGGCGACTGCCCCAGCGACAGCGCCGAACAGGCACAGGGCCGGCCCCCCGTTCGAGGCTCGGCGGCCCGAGCGCTGGGTTCCTATGATGCCCCGGTCCGAGCGCCGCAGCCGTATAGGTGCTCGCGCAGTTGATCACAGCTCTCTACTGACCACCGCTTACTGGTCTGCAAGTCCTCGATCAGAACCTCGGCCCAGCGGACCGTCTGCTCGCTGTCAGGCTCGCCGAACAGCAAGACATCCGCGGCCTCGAGCAGCTGCTCCCGCTCCCCGGCGTGCAGTTTGGTGGCTCCCCGCTGATCGATCATGTCGAGCAGCGCCGTGTAGTGGGCGCCACGAGCAATCATCGGCTCCGCGGTCATCACCGTGGTACCCACGTTAGCGACCCCGTCCCGCGAGCCGGCGGTCGATCTCGTCGATCAACAGGCTCGCGTGAAAGGTGCCGCATCACGGCTGAGATTCCAGCTGCGAAACCCCCAGCCCGAATCTTGCAGCAAGGTGAGCGCCGCGACCGGGGTCGGGGCGCGTGAAGGGCGATGTGTGCGCTGAGGAACCCAACCGTGGCGCAGCTTGTTCCGAGTCACGTTCGGCTAGCTCGGACTCAGGATCAACCTTCAGCAGTCGGAGCTGCGCCCCTAAGCGGAAAACTCGCCGTTCGCGTAGTCCTCGCGGGCAGTATCCGGATCGGATGGCTACAACCAAACCGCTCCCGGCGTACGCAAGGCCCGGGCGGCGGCGACATCGCCGGCAACGCTTTGCGCCCCACCGAATCGCGCGGTTCATCCTGATTGTGCTCGCACTCATCGGCACGGTCGCGATTGCGTTGCTAGTCCTTGGGCTCTTGAACGTGCACGCCGTCACCAACCACTTCCGCATCCACTAGGCGCCTGCCGTGCGAGACATCAAATGGTGGCTGAACTACATTCCGCGCTTCATCGGCCATTTCAGGAATCGGCGCCAACTCGGCCAGTCGGTCGGGCCTGCCCTCCGCAGCGCCCGAGAACGAATGCGCCAATCCCGATAACCCGCTTTGGATCGTCGGTCAGCGACCCATGCTGGCCTCATCCCGCCCTACACGAAAAACGCTCACACCCCAGGTTGCGGGGCGCGCCCTGCGCCGCGGACAGCTGCTCGATGAGATCGGCCACGACACTGGGATCAGCAACGACTCGGGCGATGCCGACGGCACGATCGGCTCGCGGGTCGCGCTGGACGCATTCGAGGTAGACCATCGCTGCGTTGCCGGGCGGTGTGGCGTTGGGGGTCTAGCAGTAGCGCGCTCATCACGGGCCCGACGCGGCTGAATCCGCGTGGCCGTGCGCAGGCGATGCACGTCGAAACGCCGACATTGGACGATGCGTCGTTGAGCGAGAGCCCCTCGCTCAACAAGGCCAAGCAGCAGTGCCGAGGCGACCGTGCGCGTTGCTCGGACTCCCTTTGCTCGCGCCAGCGGACCCCGTCACGCGCTCAGCTCCGCGCCAGCAGTGCGCGAAACAACAGCTACCCAATTGGAGTTGCCCCGTTTTTGGACGACACCTGGACGCTTCCGGTCGTAATCCGGGGAAAGAGAGGTTCAGGTACCCAGAACTCGGGCGCCTTATCCCGAGGAGTTTCGCCGCGAGGCGATCCGTCTAGCCCAGCTTGGGGACAAGCCTCAGCGCAACTGCGATCAGCACTGCTCCGTTCACGAAACCACCGGCTGGCCTCGTTGCCCAAGCCGCGACGGTCCGGGACTTCTGCTCCGGCGCGGCCGGTGACCAGAGCAGCAGCCAGAATCTCGTGGCCGGTCCGGCGACGATGCAGCAGCGATCTAGCGCCATCGGCGGTGGGCTGCGCCAGCGTCACCGAGGGGCGCCCGTGCCTATGCGGAGCCCGGCCTCGCGCGAAGAGGTCGGCGCTTCTGGTTATCGATCGATCCACCACTCTCCGCCGTTGCGTCAGAGTCCCCCTTTCGTGGCGAACCAGCAGCGCGATGTCCTACGAAAGCAGCAGCGCGCCGTCTGAGGTGACCCTCCCGCGGTTCGGCTTGCGCATCATCCCGGCAATGCAGCCGTCCGCCGCGCGCGGCAAGACAGCTGAGTGCGTGGCGAACCAGCAGCCCGATGCCCTACAAAAGCAGCAGCGCGGCGTCTGACGCCGGCATCGCGCCGTTCGGCTTGCGCATCCTCCGGGCAATGCAGCCGTCCGCCGCGCGCGGCTAGGCAGCTGAGTACGTGGCGGAGCAGCTGTATGCCGGCAACCGGCTGCGGCGAGTCGTTTTCGCGCATTGCGATCGTCCGGAGGGGCCGAGCCCCGAGGACTGCGTTCGTGGCGAAGCGCAAGCCGGCCTCGATCGTCTCAGGCGAGCAGAGCGATCGTGAGCTGTCGGCCGGTGCTAGCCGGCAGACAGGCCCGTAGCTAACGATTCCGGCGGACGCGCATCTGTTCGTATAGCCCGGGCGAGTGCGAAAGGTGTGCGAACGCCCTATGTGGGACGCGGGCTGGCCGCTCGGCGCTGATACTCCCCGGAAGCCTGGGCGCTGCCACCGCCGTTCGGTGGTGGATCGACTTCCGGACGCCGCGCGGCGGGAGTCATTCGCGTCCTGCTTCCCGCGCGCGTAGGACTCAGCTGCTTCCTGGCGGGGTGCTCATGGTCGATCCGCTCGAGGCGTGCGATCGTGCGCTCATGATCGCGATCGTCGACTAGGCGCCGCTGCTGAAACCCCAGATCCACAAGCAGGGCGTCAACTTGCGCTTTCAGCACGGGCGAGAGCTGGCGCACGGCGACTCTCTGGTCATCGACGGCGAAGCGGAACGGCTCGCGTGTTCGGAAACCCCGACCGTTCGAGGCGTGGGGCCTGAACCCGTGGCCTCGCGTCCTCTCTGTGGTCGCGGGAACGGCTCAGCGGGGACGTCGTCGTCCACGGCCTGCACGAGCAGCACCGGTCCGGCACCGTCGTATCCCCACTTACAGCTCACCTGGCGTAGATACCGCTCGTCGACCAGGGTCCGCCTCCGCTTCACGCGGTTTCCGCTCACGCCGACGACCCGCGAGCCGCCGTGGCGGTAGTCAGGCTGCGGGTCCGCGGACTCCCGACGTAGGAGACCTGCGAAATCACGGGATCAATATCTACCCCGTCGCAAACCCCGGGACGGGCGACAGCTCTTCCTGATGGCACGTCCGATCAATTACGGTTTCACGCGCACCCGATCGTCGCAATACGGGCGACGTTCGATGCCGGAGCTACCAATGGGGAACTTTCAGGAGGTTTGACCGTCTATGGCTCAACATCCATACCAGTTCATGCGCGTCGAAGACTTCTTCGCCACCTTTGAGGGTTGGGAGTCGCTCACCACGGCCACGGGCCACACCTGGGACGCCGCCACCAACACCGTGACGCTCACGTTCACGAGCGCCGCCAATACGCCGCTGGTTGCGCTTCTTACCCTCGTCCAGCGTGACACCCTCCGCGTGCGGTTCAACCCCACCGCTGTAGCTCCGACCGACTATAGCCCGGCCAACAGCAGGTCGATCGTGATGGATACCCTCGACGACCTCGCGGCGACCCTTCAAACGAGCGACCCATTCGCGGTCAACGCCAGCGACGATGCGGGGAGCATCACGCTTGTGACCGCCGGCCCGGATGGGGCTCCGTTCATGCGGGTCGCAGTGACCCACGACCCTTTCGCGATTACTATCTTCGGTTATTCCGGCGCAGTCGACTACAAGGTCTGGGAGACGGCTGCTCCCGCAATCCTGTTCACGCCCAATGGGGCGACTGACTTCGCGATCGTCCAATGCGTGCAGCGACCCGTGACTGGGGCCTATGTGGGATTTGGCGAGCACGGCGGAAAGTCGCTGCTCAAGACGAACGAACAACTCACGTACTTCAACTTCGATAACTACGAGTACCGCGAGGTGTACGGCATTGGGCCGCTCGACCAGCGCGAGCCGCTCTATCACTCGGACCCGTTCTTCATGGAATTCAACGGTGTTCCCGACTGCGACAGCGTCTACGGGATCTATCTTGACAACCCCGGCCAGGTCTTCGTGGACATCGGCCAGAGCGACTCTTCGCGATACATGCTCGGTACGCGGTTCGGGGACCTCGACTACTACGTCTTCCTCGGCCACACGGCGGCTGATGTCGTGAGCCGGTTCACCTCGCTCGTCGGCCGCTCACGACTGAAGCCGCGCTACTCGCTGGGTTACCACCAAGGCTGCTACGGGTACGAGGACCGAGGGTCACTCGAGTGGGCCGTCGCTCGCTACCGCGCCAACGCAATCCCGCTCGACGGACTGCACATCGACGTCGACGTTCAGCATAACTACCAGACGTTCACAGTGAACGAGGAGCGGTTCCCCAACCCGGCTGAGATGTTTGCGGGACTGCGTGCGCAAGGGGTGAAGTGCGCCACCAACATCACTCCGATCATCAGCGATGTCGATCCCACGTACGCGACTCACCAGCAGGGCACCGCGCAAGGGTTCTTCGTGCTCGACACGCGTGAGGACGCCGGCGATCCAGCGGCGAAGGTGTACGAGGTATACGAAGGGGGCGATCTGAAGCAGATCTCGGACTCGTCGGCTCAGCCAAGAAGCAGCTATGACAGCGGCGGGCCGTATATCGGCGAGGTCAACTACGGCGGGACGCTGGGTACGACCGGCAACTATCCGGACCTTGCACGGCGCAAGGTCCGGGACTGGTGGGGAACCCAGTATCAAGGGTTGTATGACCTCGGGCTCGAGATGGTGTGGCAGGACATGACCACGCCCGCGATCCGCGACACGCGGGGAGACATGAAGGGCTTTCCGTTCCGCATGATGGTGACGAGCGACTGGCTCTCCGGAGCTCCTTCGGCGGCGACGACGGCGATCCGTGTGTGGAATCTCTATTCGTACAACCTTCACAAGGCGACCTATCACGGCCTCAACAATCTCGCCGGGCGCGCGAACAGGCTGAACTTCATCGTCGGCCGGGGCAGCTTCACCGGGATGCACCGGTTTGCCGCGTTGTGGACGGGAGACAACGCGTCGACGTGGGACTTCCTCCGGATCAACGTGTCCCAGGTGCTCGCGATCGGCTTGTCCGGACAATCGATGTCGGGGCAGGACATCGGCGGCTTCGCGCCGGAAGAGCCAAACCAGGAGTGGGTCGGCCCCGAGCTGCTGATGCGCTGGACAATGGCGGGCGCGTTCCTGCCCTGGTTCCGCAACCACTACGTGCGCAAGGGGCAGAAGCAGTTCCAAGAGCCGTTTCAGTACGTCGAATGGTTCCAGACAAACAGCCAGCCTCTGCCCGATGCACCGCTGTACGAGATGGTCGTTCCCGTCTGCCGCCACTACATCGGGCTGCGCTACCGATTGCTGCAGCTGTTCTACGACGCGATGTTCGACAACACCCTCACGGGCATGCCGATCACCCCCCCCTTGTTCATCACCGATCCGGCGGACAAGACGCTGTTTGCCGCCAACGCCGCGTTTGTCGACAACGAGTTCTGCGTCGGCAAGGATCTGCTCGTCGCGCCGATTCTCGACCCTCAGTCGGTCGGTCGCGGCGTGCGGAACGTCTATCTGCCGGCCGGCAGCGACTGGTACGGCTTCGTGGACGACCGGCTTGCGCTCGACCACCCAGTCCACGGTGGGACGACGATCAGTGAGTTCGACGCATCGTTGGGAATCGATGGAGACCACATCGCATTTCTCGTGCCGCTCTACGTCCGCGCCGGCGCCATCATCCCGACGATCGAGCTCGAGCAGTTCGTAGGCCAACTCAACGACGATCAGCTCCCCAACCGGATCACGTTGAACATTTATCCTGGCGCGGCGGGAACGTACACCATGTACCTGACCGATGGCGTCAGTCGCTCCTCGGCCCCCAGGCGACCGCCGCACGACGGTGGAGACGAGCAGGCCGCCGACCAGTATCGCCAGGTACTGATTACCCACTCGTACGAGGGGACGAAGCGCGTGATCAGTGTCGAGCGCGTCCACGACGGATACACGCCGCCGTTTGAGATGGATTTCCGAGTCGCCGTCCTCCACGATCCGTCCGAGCCGGTCGGAGCGACCGGGCCCGTGGCCCAGGTGAGCATCGACGCGACGACCATGGAACCGATCACGGCCGGGACCGTCGCGCAGCGGATGACCGAGCTAGATGCCTCCAAGGTCAACGCCTGGTACTTCGACGATGTCCTGCGGCGAACCGTGATCAAGGTCATCGACGAGCAGCCCTCGCGGGTGATCGAGTTGGACCACGCCGCCTAATTGATTATGAATCTGCCGCGTCCGGCCGGCGATTTGACAGCATCACGTCTCGTGCTGATGCCAGCGCCCGGCGGCATTGTCGGCTGCGGTCAGCGGACGCGCTCCTGCGATGCCGCTTCGGATGACCGGTCCAAGCGATCTACGGACCGTCCAGCAGCGACGGGAGCAAGATCCTGCCGACGGTCAAGATCGAACAGCGCTGCTACCGCATGCAGAAAATCAATTTCCGCCGCGCCCGGAGCGTGATCTTGATGCACATCGGTGCTCGTGGGATGTCGGAGTGGAGATGGCGGGCTGCTGCGGTCACGCGTTGCGGCGCCGTGTCAGTCGACCTTGCGGTGCCAGTTGCGGGGCAGGGAGTCGAGGAAGATGACCTCACGGGGTGCCCATTGGTCGCGAGACGGTCGTCGAAGACTCGGATCAGGCGCATGGGAGTTCGCCTGCGGCTTGGGCGGCCACGATGCCGGTGACGGCAATTCGCCGAGATGGTCAATGGTCTTGCGACCAGCGCCGCCTCGTGGATCTCGGCGTGGCGTCGAACACGGCCTCCAGGTCGCTCGGGTACCCATCGGCAAGCGGTGCTCAAGCGGACGGCGGCGACCATCACCAACGCGCTCGCCGCGGTCGACACCCTGTAGATCCGCCCGGGCTCGAGATCCCCAGCGGTGCCGCGAGATCGAAATGCGGCACTGACGTGCGCTTACACCGCGGGAGAGAGGAGGTGCACACCGGTTCGCCAATGGTCATCGACGGCGAGGCGGAACGGCTCCCGTGTTCCGAAAACCCTTGGCGATTGCGACGCGCGATCTCCTCGGAGTGCCTGCCCTCGCGGTGCCTCGGGCCCCCGCAAGCCACCAGGGGTCGAGACCCCCTTTCCTCGCGCCGCACGCATCTCGTCGCTGCGCGCCGCGCACCTGCTCCGCGCGGAATCCGAGTCAGTCGAAGATGCTAGCTACGGGCCTGTCTGCCGGCTAGCACCGGCCGACAGCTGACGATCGCTCTGCTCGCCTGAGACGATCGAGGCGGGCTTGCGCTTCGCCACGAAAGGACTCGTCAGCTCGGGACGAGCTGCCATTGCTTCGGCGACGATCCGGTCGTCACGATCCGGCCGGCCGATGGCGCCGTCGTACGAATCGGATTCGCCCACGAGCATCCTCTGGTCGCCGGCGAGTCGGCGCGGATGCGTTGCAACCCTCGCAATCAGGTCGCGGACCTCATTGACCCGCGGCTCGAGCAACTCCGCGCCTGGAGAGACACCCGGTTCACGAAGGCCGAGCTCGGATCAACACTCAGGCGGCGAGCACTGGCCGCAACCGCTGCTCCAGCACAGCGCGAGGAAGCGCGCCGACAACTCGGTCGACCTCTTTCCCGTCCCGGATCACGACGAGCAACGGGATGGACTGCGCGCCAAACCTGGTGGCGAGTCCTGGGTTCGCGTCGACGTCGACCTTGACGACCTTCAGGTGCCCCGCGTGTCGTTTGGCGAGGTCTTCAAGCACGGGGGAGATCATCCGACAGGGTCCGCACCACGCCGCCCAGAAATCCACCACTACAGAGCCGGACGCCGTCGTCTCGGCCGTGAACGTGCCGGTGTCCGCGTCGAGGACCCACAGGAGGGTGGACTTGCACCGTGGACATCGCGGGATCCCCTGGGCAATCGAGGCCGACGCGATTGCGCGCGTTACAAATCAGGCAGCCGATGACGGTCATCAATCACCAGCGTATAACCGGCCGAGTCGCGGTTGCCTCGCGCCGTCCGATCAGCTGCGTGAAGGCGCGTGCGGACGCATCCCCGCCGCGACGCGAAGGACATGCGCCAACCGGTCGACCGAGACCACCAGAACGTCGTGCTCGACCCGCTCGACGCCCCGCGCGCGGACGATGCACATGACGCCCAGGGCGCCGTTCCGCGCCCACCTTCGCCGGCGTCGTGACAGCCACGCCGCCTGCTCGCGCACCTGATCGGGATGGCGACCGTCATACGTTCTGGTCTTCGTTTCGATCGCTATGGCGATCCCGGTCGGGGAGATCGCCACCGAGTCGATGTCTCCCCGACCCTGCCACGGCAGCGAGTGCCGCAGCCGCCAGCCCTCGGCCACCAGTGGCGTAAGCGCACGCTGGACGTCGTCCTCCGAGCGAGCACCCACGCGACTTCGACCGGCGAGTGCGAGCCAGTGGCGGGCGTAAAGGCCGAGCCCGACCGCGGTCAGGAGCAGCAGGCCGGCGAGCGGCGCCGCTCCGGCGCCCCCGACAACCAGCGCGAGCAGCGCCGCGGCAAGGCTCCCCACAGCCGCCCGGCCGGCGCGCGAGAGCCGCCGGTACTGCTGTCGACGCGCGTAATTCAATCGGTGTCCTCGCTCGCTGGCGGATCCGCCGATGGCTCGGCTGGGTGATCGCTGAGCTCACGTTCCGCCTCCTCGACCGCAGCGGTGAGCCATCCTGGCTGCTTACCGGGCGGCAGCAACGTCGCCTGGCGGATCGCCTCGCGCGCCGTGGACCCTTGCTTCCAGTCGTGCCGCCTACCGCGCCGTGCGAACCATTCCCATTGCCATCGACTCCCGGCACGCTGGGAGCGCCACTGCTGGCGCACGACCTCGACCGGCCCCCGCGGAGTGAACACGGTGACCGTCTCCGAGCGATTGGCGATCGACCTGCCGGCCATCACGCCCTCACCGCCGATCGCTCGCCGGAACTGTGGAAGTTCGGGCATGTCTGGATCGTGCCACCCCACGGTGACGGCTCGTCCGTTCGAAGGATCTACCTCCGGCGCCCGCGAGATTCGCGTCTGTTCGTCCTATACCTCAGGACTCAGAGGGATGACCGCCAGCACCACCACCGCGACCGCCATGTCCGCCCGAGATCCGGCCAACTACGACGACGAGGCGCTCGACCGACTCGCAGACCTGCTCGCCGAGAGACTCGCCGTGCGGTTGAGCGGCCTGACGCCTGTGCGAGCCGAACCGCTCGTCGACGCCGCTGAGATCGCCCGGCTCCATGGCAAGACACGCTCCTGGGTCTACGAGCACGCCGGCGAGCTAGGCGCGGTCCGCCTCGGTTCCGGTCGGCGGCCGAGGCTCGGGTTCTCCCCAGCCCGTGTCGCCGCGGCTCTTGACAAGGTCGACGAGCAGGCTCCGGTGAAGCTGCCCCAGATCGCGAAGCCGCGCCGCGGCCGGCGCGCACGCACCGACCGCACTCCCTCCGGCTCCGAGCTGCTCCGTGTCCGCGGCCACGAGAGCCGGTAGGCCTCCCGCCACCGGCACCCCGACCGGGCGATGAGTCCCCCACCTGGCGAGCCTCGGCGGCACCCGGGCTGGCCGGTGCCAAGAAGCAGCCACATAGCGCGGTCACGCCAGCGGCGTCGAACTCCAACCGCGCCGTGAGCACCGCGAATCTGCATACTGAACCCGATGACAGTTCCCGGCAAAGGCTGATGGCCCCCCACGCGACTGGAGAGGTGCTCAAGCCCGACGGGCGCCGTCGCAGCTTCTCGTTGCGGTTCCGCGCCTACGGCAAGCGCCAGGTGATCAAGCTCGGCCGCCCGGAAGACGGCTGGACGATGCAGATGGCACAGCGCGAGCTCGCCGTTGTGCTGCGCGACGTCGATCTCGGCATCTGGCGACCGACACGGCTTGATCCGGCCCCGGCCCAGGGAGTCGACCCAACCTTCCACGAGTTCACGTCCGACTGGTTCGCCACCAAGGAGTTGGAGGTCGAGACCAACACGGCCAACCATTACCGGAACGACCTCACCAATCACCTGCTCCCGTTCTTCAAGGGCCATCACCTCTCGCAGATCACCGTCGCCGAGGTCGACCGCTACCGCCAGCGCAAGGTGCACGAGGCGGCCGAGATCACGGCGGCCGCGGAGAGCGGGACGCCGATGGTGGTGTCCTACGTCGATCGCCGCGGCCGAACTTACCGCCGCCAGGCGCGACCGCTGTCGGCGCGCTCCATCAACATGCACATTGATCTGCTCGCCCAGATCCTCGCCGTCGCTGTCGACCACGGCCACCTGCCGAGCAATCCCGCAGTGGGGAAGCGCCGCCGCCTGAAGGCCTCGAAGCCGCGGCCGGTGCACCTGGACAGCGCCGAGCAGATCGCGATCCTCCTCGAGGCGGCCGCGGAGCTCGATCGCGGCGAGGCCGTCGTCGACGTCAAGGACCGCCATGGCCGCACGTGGACACAGCGACAGCCGATCCTGACAACAGGCCGGCGCGCCGCGATCGCCCCTCTGCTGCTGGGGGGTGGGCGGGCGTCTGCGACCGGGGCGATGGTCTGGCGCGACCTGGACCTCGCCAACGGGCGCTTCGAGGTCGGCCGCGACAAGACGGACGCCGGGATGCGCGAGGTCGACATGCTGCCCCTGCTTCGCGAGATCCTGACCGAGCACAAGGCCGCCAGCGAGCGCACCGGGCCCAACGACCCCGTATTCGTCACCTCAGCCGGAAAGGCGCGCTCCCGCCACAACCTGCGTAAGGACATCGTCGACGCGGTCGTCGCCCATGCGAACAGGCTTGTCGAGGAGCGTGGAACACAGCCCCTTCCGCTCGGGATCACGCCGCACAAGCTGCGCCACACGTTCGCGTCGATCCTCGTCGCGATCGGTAAGGACCCGACCTACGTGATGCAGCAACTCGGCCACACGGATCCGGCCTTCACCCTGCGGGTCTACTCCCACACGATGCGCCGTGGCGAGGAGGAGCGGACGCGGCTCAAAGCGCTCGTCGAAGGCCACGATTGGTCACACATTGGTCATAAAACGGCCGAATCGGCGTCCGCACGGCCTGAGCGAGACGCCGACTGAGAGACAGAAAGCCTTTGGGTTAGCAGGGCTTTCTTGATATCGGGGCGCCCGGATTTGAACCGGGGACCTCACCGACCCGAACGGTGCGCGCTACCAGGCTGCGCCACGCCCCGATCGGCCCAGTATCGCACGATCGTCCCTTTCGGCCGAACGCGGATCAGGGGTTCAGCAGCTTGGTGGGGTTCGGGACGGAGACCTTCGGCACGGTCACCGACCCCACCCCCGGCACGCTGACCTTCTGGGGCAGCTCGGAGCGCGGCGGCGTACTCGTCACCTTCTTGACGACGCCGGATACGGGCTGAGTCACCTTCTTGACGACGCCGGACACGGGCTGAGTCACCTTCTTGACCACCCCGGACACGGGCTGAGTCACCTTCTTCAGCACGCCGGACACGGGCTGACTGACCTTGGTGACCACGCCGGAGAGAGGCTTTGTGACCTTCTTCAGCACGGAACCAGCCGGGTTTGAGCTGGCGCGAGGTACGGAGATGCCGAGCGGGCGTTGCTTAGGCGGGGCCGCACCGTGCGACGTCGATCCCGTGGACGCCCCGCCGCCGGCGAGCGGCGCGCCCGCGCCGGCCGTGACGGAGGCGCCCCGGCTCGCCCCGGTTTGCGCTCCACCGGCGGTGTGCACGCGCGATCGCGGCCGAGCGGCAGCGCTCGGCGGGGTGGCGGCGCGCGCTCTGAAGCTGGAGCTGCGCCTCGCCGCCGGTGCGGGAGTTGTGGCGCGCGCGCTCACCGCGGGCGCCACTCGCGCCGGGGCCGGTGCGTGGTGCGCAATGGCCACCACCACGCCGCCACCGAGACCCGCGAGCGCCGCCGCGACAGCCGCTGCAGCGGTCGCCACGCGACCGATCACGGACGAGGGATCGACGACGTCGCCGAACCGCGCGAGGCTCTGAAGTGGCTGGAGGAGCGTGGCCGAGTGCCCCTGAGCGCGGGCCGCGATGTTGCGGTGGCCGCCCCCCCGCCGCCACCGCAACCACCACGGGATCGGAAGCAGCGCCGCGATCTTGCCGGCAAGCCCGGGCGCATGGAACAGAGAATCGTCCACGCCGGCGAGGCGGGCCTCGCGTCGGCACGGCTGGCAGTGGGAGAGATGGCGGGCCAGCCGCTGGCGCTCGCGCAGGCCCAGTTTCAGCAGCGACTTCGACTCGCCGGTCGCGATCAGCGTCTGCACGTGTTCGCAACGCCGCCCGCTGACGAGCTCGTCGTACTCCGTGCTGAGCCGGCGCCGGGCCCGGAACAGGGTGCTCTCGACGACCGGGCGCGACATGCCGAGTCGTTCGCCGATCTGACTGTAGGAGAGCCCCTCGAACTCGCGCATGACGATGATCCTGTGGTGACGCTCCGAGAGGCTGTGGAAGGCGCCGCGAAGATCGTCGAGGGTCTGCTTGCGCTCGACCGCGGCGTCCGGAGCCGGGCCGCCGCAGAGCATCCGCCGCTGGTCGCCGGAGTCGTCGTCTTCGGGCTCGAGCGGCACCTCACGGCCACGGCCGACGCGGCGGTACTCGTCGATGCAGGCGTTCTTGGCGATCTCGTAGATCCAGGCCTTGAAAGCGACCGGGCGTTCGGTCTCGCGCAGGCGGCGCAGCGCCGAGATGAAGACCTCTTGGGCGATGTCCTCCGCGCGCGCGTGGTCGCTGACGATGCCCAGGATGTATGCGCCGATCCGGCTCCGATAGCGCGAGTAGAGCTCCTCGAACGCCCGAGCGCTGCCTCGGCGCACGGCAGCCACCAGCTCGGTGTCCGTGCACGTCGGGGAAAGCTGGCGTGTGCTCAGCGCGGACATGACCAACGATCGTCCACCAAGATGCGGGAGTTCCCTACCGGTTCCTTCACTGAACTGTAGCGTTTATTCGACGGACGTTTAGCAGCGTATTTCCCATTTTGCGCTCGCACTAAGCGCGAGTTGGCTTGAGGCCATCCGGTCCAGACGGCATACTTGTGAACCATGTAGCGAACGGCAAAGGAGGGACAGGACCGATGGCCAATCACCTGACGCCCAGCGAACTCGCCCGGGAGTGCGATTTGGAGCGTCGAGACGTAATCGTCAAATGCGTCGAACTGGGTGTCCCGATCTTCAACGGAAAGATCGACAAGACCCTCTTCCTCTCGAGCCTCCGTGAGTACACGGGCTCGATCCAGCAGCCTCAGGCCGCTAGCGCGTAAGAGGGCAGTTTCTTAAGCGGCCCGGCTGCGCCGGGCCTGTTTGGTCTCCGGCGGGCGGGCGGCCCCGCCGAGCGGTCGAGCTGTCGTGCCCTAGCCCTCTGCAGACTGTCGCAGCAGGGTCGACGTTGTCTGCTCGAGAATCTTGCGCCAGGCCCTGGTCTTCTCACGCTCGGCCTCGAAGTGCTTGACCACTTTCCGGACCCGGGTTGCCGAGATCTCGACCCCGTGGCGGGCGCAGATCCGCTTGAACCGCGGATAGTCCTGCGCCAGCTTGAGCGTCACCGACTGGAAGCCGTGCCTGGCGATGTCGACGCGCGAGCTGTAGTTCATGACGCTGGTCTGGAACATCAGCTCGTCGTCGGGCTCGGGCTCGATCAGGATGATGTCGACACCGGGGTAGCGGTCCTCCCATCGTCGCGCGACCTCGTGCAGGCGCTGGTAGGCCAGCAGCTTGAAGGCCTGGAAGCCGATCTGGGGGAAGCCCATGTCGGACACCCGGCGGGCGCGCGAGCCCGTGACCGACGGAAGGCTCTTGTCGAAGTCGTTGACGTAGGGCACGAGCGGGTTGACCACGACGATGAACTTGGCCCCCGCCTCGACCGCGATGTCAAGGTTTGTCGTCGAGAGGATCCCCCCGTCTATCAGCTCGCGATCCTTGACCTTGACTGGCTTGTAGATCATCGGCAGTGCCGTCGAGGCGCTTACGGCGGTGGAGATCGGGACGTCGTCCCACCCCTCGGCGCCGAAAACGATCCGCTCGCACGTGTCGAGGTCGGTGGCGGAGAGGTAGAGCTCGTTGCCCAGCAGGCGGAAGTCGTCGGTCCGGCCTGGACCGGACAGGATCGTCCGCACGTACCGCTCGATCCCCTCGCTGGAGTAGAGCCCCGACGGCAGCGCCTCCGCCAGCCCGACGGCGAGGTCGACGGCGGAGATCTGGCCCAGGTCGCGGATCAGGATCCGCAGCAGCCGCGCAAGGCGCACGGGTAACAGCAGCCCCTTCACGACGAACTCTGAGTAATTCGGCCTGAGCAGTGAGCCGACGCGCGCGTCGGGGAACGGCGTCGGCCCCTGCCGCGCGATCGCCCGCATCATCTCCTCGGGCGTGGCACCATTGGCGACCGCCGCGGCCACGAACGCCCCGGCGCTGGTGCCGACGTACACGTCGAACTGGTTGACGGTCCGATTCACCGACAGGAGATCGAGCGCCCGCAGCGCTCCGATCTCGTAGACCCCGCCGGTGAACCCGCCGCCGCCGAGCACGAGGGCTGATCGCGAGCGGCTGCGCGCCGCCGATCGGCGCGACCCGGCGTCCGCACGCTCCGCCGCAGCGGTGTCAAGCTTGACGACGTTCCCCATCGGCCTGTCGATTGTACGGCTGCATGACGCCGAGAACCGAAACCTTCCGCGCTCTGAGCGGTTAGATATCCATAGATGCGAGGCTTTGTGGCGGCTCTAGCCGCAACAGGGGCACTGTTCGGAGCCGTGGCGGCGGCAAGCGCACAGTCCACCGCCGCCGCTCAGCGCTCGCTCGGCAGAGCCATGCGAGCCGGTCTGAGGGCGGCCGGCGGCCGCGATGGTGTCGACGCGGTCGATATGACCACCGGCCAGACGCTGTTCTCCTTGGCGCCTGGCGTTCCGCGCCTGCCCGCCTCGGTCGAGAAGGTCTACACGACATCCACGGCGCTGTTGCGCTTCGGGCCCGACACGCGGTTGAGCACGCGGGTCTTCGGCGTCGGTACCTTCGACCTCGCCGGCGGGTTCCACGGCACGCTCTATCTCAAGGGCGGCGGCGATCCCACGTTCGGGTCAAAGAGCTTCGACCGCTCCGCCTACGGGACGGGGGCGACCATGCAGCAGCTCGTCACCAACCTGATCCGGGCGACCGGGATCAGGTCGCTCACCGGCAAGATCGTCGGCGACGAGTCGTACTTTGACTCTCTGCGCGGGACGCCTCCCTACGGCTATCACGCCTCGAGCTGGGTCGAGGGACAGCTGAGTGCCCTCATCTACGACCGCGGCCTCGCCAACCCGCAAGGCAGCGCGTTCCAGCGCCGGCCGGCGCTGTTCGCCACCCAGCAGTTCGTCAGCGCGCTGAAGGCGGCAGGCGTGCACGTCCCGAGCGAGACGCGCGTCTACACGGGCGTGACGCCGCCATCCGCGCAGCAGCTCGCCGTCGTCCACTCGCCGCGCGTGAGCTGGCTGATCAGGCTGACGAACACGCCATCGGACAACTTCTTCGCCGAGATGCTGCTCAAGGGGATCGGCGCCAGCTTCGGCGGCGCCGGCACGACAGCGGCCGGCGCCGCGGTCGTCCGCTCCGAGATGGCCACGTTCGGGGTCCACCCTCAGCTGAACGATGGATCTGGCCTCTCGCGCTCAGACTTCACCACGCCCCGGCAGGTGGTCACCGTACTGGAGCGCATGGCCGGAAACGCAGACTTCACCAACTCGCTCGCCATCGGTGGCGAGACCGGCACGCTCCAGGACGAGATGCGGGGAACAGCCGCCCAGGGCAACTGCATCGGCAAGACGGGCACGCTGCACGACGTCGCGAACCTCGTCGGCTACTGCACCGCGCGCGACGGCCACAAGCTCGTGTTCGCGTTCCTCATGAACAGTCAGGCCAATCCCGACTACGGGCACGAGGTCGAGGCCAACATGGCGGTGGCGCTGGCCAAGTACGACGGCATGCACCCCTTCGACCGGTCGGCTCGGTGGCGGGGTTGGTGGCGGGTGGGGGCGCCGGCTGGTTTTCGGGCGCTCAGTCAGGTAGATGTGGCGGATTTGTGCCGGGAGTGTGTCGAGAGTGTCACCGGGATGGTGCATAGCGCGTCAACGCCGGCGCCACATCCGAGCCCTGTCGATCTGAGCACACTCCTCGTGCATAGCCCGCCAGGGCTCGCCATCCGGCGCACGATTGTCGTGCTGTGCACCATCGAAAGGACGCGATGGCGCCCCATCCCCCTCCCCCAGCGCCGTTTAGCGGGCCGACGCCAAGAAAGGGCGGGCCGAGAGTCGACCGCCCGCCGCCACCGAACCGCTCAGGCCAGCAGCTCCCGCAGGCCGTCCTCATCGAGCACCGGAACGCCGAGGCGCTCCGCGTTGGCGAGCTTCGATCCGGGACTGTCGCCGGCGACCAAATACGCGGTCTTGCGCGACACCGAACCCGTGACCTTCCCGCCGGCGGCGACGATCATCTCGGTCGCCTCCTCGCGGGTGAGCGTCGGCAACGTTCCGGTCAGCACGAGGGATTGGCCGGCGAGCGTGCCCTCACCCGGCGGGGGCCCCTCTTCCTCGAACTGTACGCCCTGCCCCTTCAGGTCTTCGATCAGCTCGCGCATCAGCGGATCGGCGAGCTGCTCGTGGATCGAGTGCGCCATCTTCGGTCCGACTCCCTGAGTCTGCTCGATCTCCTCGGGGCCGGCGGCGAGCAGCGCGTCGATCGTGCGGAACTGCTGAGCGAGGTTGCGACCGGTGACGTAGCCGACCTCCTCGATCCCGATCGCGAACAGCACTCGACCGAACGGCTGCTGCTTGGAGACCTCGATCGCGCGCACGAGCTTCTCCGCGGAGACCTGCCCGAATCCGCTCTGCTCTGCGACCTGCTCGGCGGTGATCCGGAAGAAGTCGGCCGCGGTCTTGACCCACCCGAGGTCCATGAAGAGGGTCACCTGCTTCTCGCCGAGACCGTCGATGTCCATCGCGCCGACGAAGTGTGTGAGGAGCTGCCACCGCCGCCCGGGGCAGGCGAGATTCGGGCAGCGCGTGAACACCGAATCCGCGGGCTTGACGGTCGGCGTGTCGCACACCGGGCACCTCTCGGGCGGGTGCGGCGGCGGGGGCCGATCATCGCGCTCGGCCACGTGTGGCGCCGGCGAGAGCACCTGCGGGATCACGTCGCCGGCCCGTAGCACGATCACCTCCTCGCCGATGCGGAGGTCCTTCCGCGCCAGGTCCTCTTCGTTGTGGAGGGTGGCCTGCTTGATCGTCACGCCGCCGACATGGACGGGCTCGAGCATCGCGAACGGATGCAGATCGCCGAACTTGCCGGGGTTCCAGCCGATGTCGTTGAGCTTGGTGATCGCGGTCGTCGGCGGGAACTTCCAGGCGATCGCCCACCGGGGCTCGCGTCCGACCACCCCGAGCCGGCGCTGCATCTCGACCTCGTTGAGCTTGACCACGGCACCGTCGATCTCGAACTCGAGCGACCCGCGCCGCTCCTCCCACGCGCGGCACTGGGCCACCACCTCGTCCTCGGAGGCCAACCGCACAACATCGGGATGCACCGGGAAACGGTGCTCTCTGAGCCACTGCAGCGAATCCCAGTGGGTGGCGAAGCTGATCCCCTCGGTGGCGCCGATCGCGTAGGCCCAGAATGACAGCGGCCGGTCGGCCGCCAGCTTCGGATCGAGCTGGCGGATCGTCCCCGCCGCAGAATTTCGCGGGTTCATGAACGTCGACAACCCTGCCTCCGCGCGCCGTTCGTTGAGCTTGGCGAAGTCCGGGAGTGCCATATACACCTCGCCCCGGACCTCGATGAAAGCCGGGGGATCGGAGCCGTCGAGCCTCATCGGGATCGATGGGATCGTCCGAAGGTTGTGGGTGACGTCCTCCCCGATCTCCCCGTTGCCGCGCGTCGCCCCCCTCTCAAATTCACCGTTCCGGTACAGCAGCGAGATCGCGAGGCCGTCGATCTTCGGCTCGACCACGTACTCGAACGCCGGGTCCTCGATCCCCTCCCGGGCGAGGTGGTTGCGCATCCGCGCGATCCATGCCCGCAGCTCCTCGGCGCTGCGGGCGTTCGCCAGCGACAGCATCGCCTGGGGGTGGCGCACCTTCTCGAGCTCGGATACCGGCTCGCCGCCGGTCCTCTGCGTCGGCGAGTCGGGCGTGACCAGCGCTGGATGCTCGGCCTCGATCGCCCGCAGCTCATCGAGCAGCACGTCGTACTGGTCGTCCCCGATCTCGGGATCGTCGAGGACGTAGTAACGGTAGCCGTGGTAGTCGAGCCGCTTTCGCAGCTCGACTGCGCGCTCGGCGGTGCTCAACCCTCGACCTCGCTGGCCGCCGGCGCGATCAGCCTGGCCAGGTTGTAGCGCTGCAGCGCCGACAGACCCTCCCGATCGGTCAGGTCGAAGTGGATCGGGGTGACCGCGACCTTGCCCTGAGCGACGGCCGCTAGATCGGTGCCGGTCTCGTCGCGCTCGTAACTGGCGTCGCCGTAGATCCGGTACAGCCGTCGGCCGCCCGTCGCCTCGTCCACCAGCGCCAGCTCGTCTCGGTAGACGCGCTTGCCGAGCCGTGCGACCTCGACGCCAGCGGGCTCGCCGCCCGGCACGTTGATGTTGAGCAGGGTCCCGCCCGGGAGCGGAACGTCCTCGAGCTCGGCGACGAGGCGAGCCGTGAACGACGCCGCGACCGCGAACTCAAACCCCGCGCCGGCGCGGAAATCGAGCTCCATCGAGCTCGACTGCTGCGAGACCGCGATCCCGGGCAGACCGAGCACGATCGCCTCGAGCGCGGCGGCGACCGTACCCGAGTAGGTGATGTCGTCGCCGAGGTTCGAGCCGTGGTTGATGCCGGACACGACCAGTTCCGCCTCGAACCCCGCGATCAGGCCGAGCCGCGCGAGCCGCACGCAGTCCACCGGCGTACCGTCGGTCGCGTATCCGACGGTCCCGTCGCCGAAGTCGACCTCCTGCACCCACAGGGGCCGCCGGGTCGTGATCGACCGCGCCATCGCCGAGCGATTGCCGTCGGGCGCGATCACCGCCAGCTCGATCCCCGGAAGCGACAGCAGGGCCCGGCGAAGCGCCTGGAGCCCGGCGGCCTCGATTCCATCGTCATTCGTGAGCAGGACACGCATCCACTCTGATGCTAGTGATGGTCCGGACACCCACGCAGGCTGGGCTGAGCCAGGGCAAACCGCAACTCTCCCCCGCGGGCGGCGTTCGAGGTCACGATGCGCCGCCGCCTCATAGCACTCCTCGCGACCCTCGTGCCGCTCGCCGTCGCCTTCCAGGCAGCCCCCGCCTCCGCCACCTACAAAGGCAAGAATGGCGAGCTCGCCTGGGAGTCGTTTTCGAGCACGGACAACGGCGGGGGCCCACCAGGACCGCAGGAGACGGACACCGTCGAGACCCGCGCGCGAACGCTCGCCGTATGCGACGGCACGAGCGGCCCGCTTCCGTGCGAGTTCGGCGCCCCCAGCTACTCCCCGGACGGCCAGGCCGCGGTGTTCAGCCGGCTGGTCCCGACGAACGCGCTGAACGACGAGGGCGATCAGGGCCAACTCGAAATAGTGGGCAGTGACGGTTCAGACCCGAGCATCCTGCCTCGCCAGACTGCCGACGACGAGCATCCGGCGTTTCTGCCTTCGGGGGGGAATGCGATCGTGTTCGACGGTCGTAGCACCGAGACGGCGACGCCGAATCTGTACACGGTCGCCACCGACGGCGGTGGTCTGTTTCAGCTGACGAGCAACGGCGGATCGGAACCGGCCCCCTGCGGGAACGGCACGATCGCGTTCGTGAGGAACGGGAACATCTACCTCTTGCATCCGTCGAGCGGCGCCGTGCGGCGACTGACCCGCCGCGGGGGGAGCTCGCCGAGCTGCGCGCCCAACAGCCACCAGATCGCTTTCGTGCGGGGCGTGACGCTGTACACGATCGGCTCGAGCGGCCGCCATGTGCACCGCGTGACGAAGACATCGGCGTACGCCCCGGCGTACTCGCCCGACGGCACGGAGCTCGCGTTCCTGACGAGCTACAACGTGCTCACCCAGAACGGGACCCAGAGCGCGCTCGAGGTCGTCAACCTCCAGGGCCGTCGGCGGAGCCGAAGCTCGTCTTCGCTAACACGTTGTTCAGCGGGACTGGGCGTCCAGGACACGGGTTACGCCTCGGGGGTCGGTTGGCAGCCGGCGACCGCATCGAAGCTGCCGCTGACACGCGCGAACGGCTCGCCGGTGTCCACCGGAAACGCGTCCAGCGTCGATGCCGTCGCGATCAGCCCAGACGACCGCCTGCTGGCGGGCCTGGCGGCCGACGGCGCGGTGTCGCTGTTCTCGATCCGCTACAGCGGCGGCGCCGTCACGCGGTTCAAGCTGCTGCCGTCCGCGCTCCCGAGCAGCCCCGCCGCGGACTCGGTTGCGTTCGACCCCGCCGGCGATCTGCTCGCGATCGGGCTTCAGGGAGGGCAGATCTCCGAATACACGGTGGACAGCTCCACCGGCGCGCTCACCCCGGCGCCCGGCTCTCCGTTCGCCACCGGCGACGGTCGCGCTGTGACCGCGCTCGCCTTCAGCCCAAACGGAAGCCTGCTCGCCGCCGCGACCACCGACGGCGGCGTGGCCGTGTTCTCGGTCGACGAGGCGACGCACGCGCTCACGCCAGCGCCCGGGTCGCCGTTTCCGACCGTCGCGGGCGCGCCGGCGAGCTCGCTGGCGTTCAACGCCGACGCGTCGAAGCTCGCGGCGGTCTGGCCGAACGGCTTGTGGCTGTTCTCGGTCGAGGCCTCGACGGGGGCACTCAGCGCCGTCACGGGCTCACCGTTCGGTGACCTGGACCTGTCCACGGTCGCTTTCACCCAGGGCGGTCAGCTGCTCGGCGCCTCGTCAACGGCTCGGCCGTGCTGGGCGTGGACCCACCGAGCCCGCCCACGCCAATCGCCGGCTCACCGTTCGCTCCGGTCGACGATCTCGGATTCACGCCGACGTCGAAGGCGTTCAGTCCGAACGGACAGCTGCTCGGCGCCGCGATCGGTTACGCCGGTGCCGGTTCGAGCGGCGTGGGGCTCGTCTCGATCGACCCGGCCGCCGTCGAGCCCTCGGGCACGGCGTTCTCCGCCGGAACCAACACGATCTCCGACTCGATCGCGTTCAGCCCCGACGGCCAGTTGCTGGCCACCGGCAACGTCGGCGGCACGGTGTCACTTTTCACTGTCGGTGGCGCGAGCGTGGCGTGTCTCGTGCCCAACGTCCTCAAGCGCTCGTTGAAGACGGCTACCAGGCGGCTTCAGAGCGCTCGATGCTCACGGGGCAGAGTGAGGACCGCGCGGGGGGCCAGAGCGCCGCTCGTTGTCGGCTGCAGACGCCGGCCGCGGGCAGGCTCGAGCCGCACGGTGAACGGGTCGGTCTCAGGCTGATCCACAAGCGTTAGTGTGCGGCCGCGAGCACCCGCTCGCCGCCGTATCCGACCCCGGCCAGGTACAGACCGTCGGGCGGCGCCGTCGGGCCCGCCTCTCCTCGCGGCCGCCCGTCCAGGAGCGAGACGAACTCCTCAACCTACCGCCGACCGCCCGCCACCTCGAGCATCGTGCCGACCAGCACCCGGTTCATATTTCGCATGAACGCGTCCGCCTCGATCCAGAACTCGATGCTTCCCCGACCGTCGCCAATCGGCCGCGAGCACCCCGCGCGAGAAGCGCACGTGCTCGGTCTCCGTCGGAGGGCGAACGCGGTGAAGTCGCTGGGCCCGGGGAGCGCCGCGGCGCACTCGCGCAGCAGGTCGAAGTCCACCCTGTGGGGCCAGTGCAGCACT